>NZ_JACCHQ010000016.1 GCF_016031655.1 Bradyrhizobium glycinis | reverse complement strand
AGCTGCAGGCGGATGGGGCGGTGCAGCCGCGGGCGGCGGCGCGGCGGGGCGCGCGGGAGCTGCAGGCGGCGCGGCTGCCGGTGGTCCCTTCGGCGGCTGCTTCGGTTTTCCGTCAGGGCCCGTGTCCTGCGGCTGGGCCTGCGCGACGACGAACGGCGCGGCGTCTTGTGCATGCGATGCGGTGTTGGCCAATTGCATCGCGGTCAGAGCCGTCGTCGCAAGCAGCACGAAACGAAGGTTGGTCATGATGGTGAACTTCCCCGGAAGGTTCTTTGTCGAAGTGTCGTGATGAACGGCTACGCGTTAGGCCGCATTGTGGCGGGCGATGCAACCGCGGCCCGATTTATTTCTGCACGCAAATCATCTCACTATGGCAACGTTCATTGCGCATTCAGACGCTGGTGGCAATCGCCTTACATTGCTTCGCCCGTTCACGTGTGATCCCGCGGCGGAATTGCATCCGTCGCCGGATTGGGCGTGAGCGGCCCGTTCGGTCCGCGTCGTGGAATCTCTTCGGGCATATGGCCGGGCAGTTCATCCGGCCGCGGTGTCTCGCCGGGCTCGTGCATTGGCGGCGTGATATCGGGTTGCGGATTGCCTGGCGGGATTCCAGGAGGCGGTTCGGTCGGAGTCCCCGGGGTTGCCGGCGGAATCTCAGGCGGCTCGATCGGCATCGGCACCTTCGTGATCGATTATCCAGAAGACGATAACGATGATGCCGTGCCGATGTTCCCTTTACGCGTGGCGTGAAACGCGCCTTATTCGGGTGCGTGGCAGACCGCTTCGATATTGTGGCCATCAGGGTCGAGCACGAAGGCGCCGTAATAGTTCGCATGATAATGCGGGCGGATGCCGGGCGGGCCGTTGTCGCGGCCGCCGGCCGCCATCGCCGTCTTGTAGAACGCATCGACTGTGGCGCGATCCTTGGCGCGGATGGCGACATGCACCGGCTTGTTCATCGCGCCTTCGCCGCCGATCCAGAAGTCGGGCTTGCCCTCGGCACCGAAGCCTGCGGCGGCAGCGTGACCGGTCTGCTCGGCCGTGACTTCCATGATCAGGCTGTAGCCGAGCGGCGCCAGTGCCTTCGTATAGAACGCCTTGGCGCGCTCATAGTCGGAGACGGAGAAACCCAGATGATCGATCATCGCAACCTCCCTTGTTCATCCGTGTCAGCGGGACAGAAACGTATTGCTTCGTGTCTTGCGTGCGATCGTAAAGCCGCGCCCGACCATGTCGGCAATACAATCCTGCTGCCATTCGTTTTGTGACAGATGCTCGATCACGACAGCACGCGGCCATTGCGATTGTGGCGCGTCGCGGAAGAAGCCGATCAGCACGCGGTCCTCAAAGCCTTCGACGTCGATCTTGAGCGAATCGACCTGGCCGACGCCGGCCTCCTGCAGAATGCGCACCAGGCGCCGCGACGGCACCTTGATGGCCTCGGCACTGGCCGTGCCGGTGACCACGTGGGTGGCGCCGAGGTTGCCGCCGCCGCTCTCGATCATCAGCTCGCCGTCGCTGTCGCCCGCGGCGGCCTGCACCAGGCGTACCTGCGGCGCCTTCGACGCGGCGTGGTTGAAAGAGAGCCGCCCAAACGTCAGCGGATGCGGCTCGATCGCCACCACTTTTCCGGATGGCCCGACCTGCCGCGCCATCACCAGTGCAAAGGTGCCCACATTGGCACCGACATCGACGAACGTGCCGCCCGCAGGCGTGTGCTGGCGCAGGAAGTCGAGCTCGTCGAGATTATAGTCGGGATTGAACAGCGCGCCGCGCTCGGTCGCACTGCCCTGGTGATGGAGGCGGAACGAGGCGCCCTGATATTGCACGTCGACAGGGCCGCTGCGCAGCAGG
Organism: Bradyrhizobium glycinis; assembly: GCF_016031655.1. Classification (GTDB taxonomy): domain Bacteria; phylum Pseudomonadota; class Alphaproteobacteria; order Rhizobiales; family Xanthobacteraceae; genus Bradyrhizobium; species Bradyrhizobium glycinis. The sequence continues at coordinate 185,205 of NZ_JACCHQ010000016.1, read as the reverse complement.
TTGACCAGCCGCGACATCCACGGCCGGAATGCGCCGCGCTTCAGTCCCGACGCTTGCGCGAGGCGGATGATCGCGGCCTGCGCCGCATTGGGCGCGAACGCGCCGAACGGCGCGGACGAAGGAGCATTGTCGGACGTCAAGCAGCAGATCCTCGTTGCAGCGGCGCATGCATAGCCGGTTTTATTCGGGACTCCAACGCTCGATCACAGGTGTCGTCCCGGATCTGCGCGCGCTTGGGGCGCGCTTGTCCGGGACGACGGAGAGAGCCTCACGCCGCCTTCTTCGGCGCCTTGCGCTGCCTCAAGAACCGCCCGAGCAGCTTGCGCCTGCCCTTGCGCGGAATCAGGTCGACATCGCTGACGAGCTTGGCGCCGCCCTTGCGCCGCTCCAGCACGATCTTGCGGCTGTGGAAAGCCTCCAGCTCGGCGCGATGCGCGACGCTGACGATGGTCGCCTTCGGCAGCTCCTCGGTGATGATCTTCATCATCTTGTCCTGGCTCTTCTCGTCGAGCGCCGAGGTCGCTTCATCGAGGACGATGATATCGGGGCTGTGCAGCAGCAGCCGCGCGAAGGCGAGGCGCTGCTTCTCGCCGCCCGACAGCGTCTGGTCCCACGGGCCCTCCTCCTCGATCTTCTCCTTGAGATGGTCGAGGCCGACCTTGTGCAGGACTTCCCCGATCTCCTCGATGGTCCAATCCTCTGCGGCCCCGGGATAGGTGACGGCGCGGCGCAGCGATCCGGTGGGCACGTAGGGACGCTGCGGCAGCATAAACAGCCGCCGGTCGGGATGGAAATTGACGCTACCCTCGCCCCATGGCCATAGCCCGGCAATGGCGCGCACCAGCGTGCTCTTGCCGGTGCCGGATTCGCCGGCGACCAGCAGCCGCTCGCCCGGTTCGATCACCACCGCTGTCTCGCCGACCACTGCGGTGCCATCATCGAGCGTGACGGAGAGGTCGCGCAGCTCCAGTATCGCCTCGTTGTGCGTCTCGCCGAGCTTGATGCGGCCGATGCCGTCGCCCTGCTCGGCGCGTTCGAGGCCGTCGAGCGACATCATCAGCGAGGCGATCCGGCGCGCACAGGCGTTCCAGTCGGCCAGCCGCGGATAATTGTCGACCAACCAGCCGAACGCGCTCTGCACGATGGTGAAGGCGGAGGCCGCCTGCATCAGCTGCCCCAGCGTCATGCTGCCGTCGAGGAATTTTGGCGCGCAAAGCAGGAGCGGCACGACCGGTGCGACAAGGCTCGATCCTTGCGACACCAGCGTGGTGCGCATGTGCTGGCCGGCGAGTCGCGCCCATTGCCGCAGCACGCGGGTAAAATTGCGATCGATGCCGTCGCGCTCCTCCTGCTCGCCGCCGAGCAGGGCGATGCTCTCGCCGTTCTCGCGCACGCGTGTCAGCGTGTAGCGGAACTCGGCCTCGGCCTGGTTCTTGTCCTCGGAGACCTGTACGAAGCGCCGGCCGATCGTCATGATCGAGCCCGAAGCGATCGCGGCGTAGAGCATCGCGGCGATCACGAGGAAGCCGGGAATGGTCACCGACGAGCCGCCGAACGTCACGGTGAGAGCGCCGCCGATGGTCCAGAGCACGACGATGAAGGTCACGGCCGACAGCAGTGCGGACGTCACGCCGGCGAGGAAATCGACCGGCGCGTCAGTCGCAATGCGCAGATCCTCCGCGATTCGGTATTCCGGATTCTTGTGGTCGCCGCCCACGAGATTGAGCTGGTAATAGCGACCGTTCTTGAGCCACCGCGTCAGCACGCTCGCGGTCAGCCAGGCCCGCCAGTGCCGCTGGATGCCCATGCGCGCGAACACCTGGGCGACGCCGAGCACGATGCTGCCGATCGCGAGCGGGAAGAACATCGCGGTGAGATGGAGGACGCTCGTCGCGTCGCGCTGCTCGATCGCGTCGAAGATTGCGCGATTCCAGACATTGATGCCGTATTGGAAGCCGACGGTCAGCACGATCAGCAGGCCGAGACCGATCGAGAACGGCCAGGCGAGGCGGTCGCCGTTGCGGCCCCAGAAGCCGCGGGCGCTGATCCAGAATCGCGTCAGCAGATAATCCTTGCGGACCTGCTCGGCTTCCTCGGGTGACAGTTCGGGGTCGGGTTCGACCAGCTCGGGCGGCGGCGGTGTCACTTCATCGCCGTTCTCGCCTTGGATATCGATGATGGGCGGCTTCTTGCCCTGTTCGCGCGTCGCAGCCGGCTTGTACATGGGCGGACAACGCGAAGGGAACTCGGCCGGTTCCTGCGAGGTTCCGCCGGCCCTATTCGGCGGCCCCGTCCCTCACGCGTCGGATCCGCGCCGCCCGATGCAGAATGCGCGACAATTCCTCGATCGAATAGGGCTTTTGGACCAGATCGCAGCCGCCGGCACCCTCCTGCGACAGCACCTGGCTATAGCCGGTGGTCAGCACGACCGGCACGCTGATGCCGCGCTCGCGGATCGCCTGCGCCAGATCGAGCCCGGTCATCCCGGGCATTACCACGTCCGAGAACACAACGTCGAAGCGGTCGGCGTCGACGACGAGCTCGGCGAGCGCGTCGGTTGCGTTGTCGACCAGAGTGATGCTGTAGCCGAGCTGGGTAAGGCCATCGGCGGCGAAATTGGCCAGCTCGATATTGTCCTCGACAATCAGCACCGACATGCCGCTGCCGGCCACCGCCGGCGCCGTGTTGGGGGCTTGGCGCTGGGGAAGCAGGTCGGGCGGCACGCGCGGCAGATAGAGCGAGAAGGTGCTGCCGTGCCCCACCTCGCTCGCCACGGTCACTTCGCCGCCGGACTGTCGGGCGAAGCCGAACACCTGGGACAGCCCGAGGCCGGTGCCGTGGCCGACCGGCTTGGTGGTGAAGAACGGCTCGAAGATGCGACCGAGCCGGGCGGCGGGAATGCCGACGCCGGTATCGCTGACGGTTACGCGGACGAAGCCGTGGTCTGCCATGCCCGGGCTGGCCGAAAGCTGCACCAGCGCATCCGGAACGGTCGTCGTGGCCTCGACCCTGAAAACGACTCGTCCTTGGCCCCGCATGGCATCGCGCGCATTGGTCGCCATGTTGATCAACGCCGTCTCGAACTGGCTGGCATCGGCATTGACGAGGCACGGCTCCGCCGGCAGCTGCATGACGATCTCGATCGCGGGGCCCAGCAGCGTGGCGAGCATGTCGTGCAGCGACTGCAGCCGCGCGCCGACGTCGAACACCTCCGGCTTGAGGGTCTGGCGCCTCGCAAAGGCGAGCAGCTGCGAGGTCAGCTTGGCCGCACGCGCCACCGAATCGGCAATGGCGGTGATGTAGCGCTGTCGCCGCTCCTCCGTCAGCTGCGGACGGTTCAAGAGATCGACCGAAGCGCGGATCACCGTCAGGAGGTTGTTGAAGTCGTGCGCCACGCCGCCGGTGAGCTGGCCGAGCGCTTCCAGGCGCTGGCTGTGCTTGAGCGCCTCCTCGGCCTCGCGCCGCCTTGCAGCTTCGGCCTGAAGGTGCTGGGTGCGCCGCAGCGCGAGCGCCAGCAACAGGAACAGCAGCGCGGTGGCGGGAATGCCGAACACCAGATGCTGGCCGATGGTGGCGAGCCAGCGTGCGCGGATCGCAGAAGTCTCCAGCCCGGCGCTGACATAGATCGGATATTCGGCGACGCGCCGGTAGGCGATGCGCCGCTCGATCCCGTCCGAAGGCCAGGCGACCGTGATGAGGCCGTGCTCGGGCCGGGTCGCGATCTTCTGTCCCACCGGTCCGGTCGGATCGAGCCGAAGCTCGTGGTCGAGCCGGGGGAAATGCGCGAGCATTGCGCCGTCGGTGCGTCCCATCGCGAAGAAGCTGCCGGGATCGGTGCCGATCCTGGCATAGAAGCTTTCGAAATATTCCGGCAGCACGGAGGCCTGGATCACGCCGATGAAGCGACCGTCGTCGGACTCGCGGCGGCGGCTGACCCCAAAGAAGCGGGCGCCCTGATAGGGCGGCCGCGGCGTCAGGGCCGTGCCGATGAACGTGCCGATGCTCTGGTCGACATGGGCATAGAAGTAGTCGCGATCGGCAAAGCTCAGGTCGGGCGGCGGAGAGACGAGGCTGTTGACCAGCGCCTTTCCGTTCGCATCGAAGATCCAGGCCGATTTGAGCTGCGGCAGCGAATCGCTCAGCCGCTTCAGCCGGCGATGCAGCGTCGGCTCCCGCTCGCGGATGATGCCGTCGGGCAGGCCGCGCACGACCTCGTTGAGCTCGGCGAGGCTGCGGTCGATGGTCTCGAATACCTTGAGCGCGTGCTCATGCGCGACGTCGACCGTGCGCTCGATCTCGCGGTCGGCGGTATCGTTGGTCGATGTGTAGGAGATCGCGGCGGCGACGGCGAACAGCCCAATCGGGAGCGCCAGGGATGCCGCCATCATCCACTGCAACAGCCTCAGCGAGTTGCGTTGCGCCCTCTGCACAGTCGCTCCGTCCCTGACGGGAGCTTAACTGAATCCCGCGTGAGGAAGGAAGCAACTTGTGCTGGAACCGCTGGTTGCGAGCCGAAAAGTTGCGCGCCGAGCGGGTCAGAGGAGATTCTGCTCGAATTGACGGCAAATGCAGGACATCCCGCCCGGTTTGGCCGGGGCGGAAGGGTGACTTCGCCTCAGATCTGGCGCTCGACCATCTTGAGCTTGAGTTCGGCGATGGCTTCGGCCGGGTTGAGGCCCTTCGGGCAGGCCTTGGCGCAGTTCATGATGGTGTGGCAGCGATAGAGCCGGAACGGGTCCTCGAGATTGTCGAGCCGCTCGCCGGTCGCCTCATCCCGGGAATCCGAGACCCAGCGGTTGGCCTGGAGCAGCGCGGCGGGGCCGAGATAGCGCTCGCTGTTCCACCAATAGCTTGGGCAGGAGGTCGAGCAGCAGGCGCAGAGGATGCACTCGTAGAGGCCGTCGAGCTTCTCGCGGTCCTCGTGGCTCTGGCGCCACTCCTTCTGCGGCGTCGGCGAGGTCGTCTTCAGCCAGGGCTCGACCGAGGCGTATTGCGCGTAGAAATTGGTAAGGTCAGGGACGAGGTCCTTCACCACCGGCTGGTGCGGCAGCGGGTTGATCTTCACCGCGCCGTCCTTCACGTCGTGCATCGACTTGGTGCAGGCCAGCGTGTTCTGGCCGTCGATGTTCATGGCGCAGGAGCCGCAGACGCCTTCGCGGCAGGAACGGCGGAAGGTTAGCGAGGGGTCGATGTGGTTCTTGATCCAGATCAGGCCGTCCAGCACCATAGGACCGCAATCATTGGTGTCGACGTAATAGGTGTCGACGCTCGGATTCTTGCCGTCGTCCGGATTCCAGCGATAGACCTTGAACTCGCGAACCTCTGTCGCGCCCGCGGGCTTCGGCCAGGTCTTGCCGCCGGTGATCTTGGAGTTCTTCGGAAGTGCGAATTCAACCATAAGTCCTGCCTCAGGTTTCGTCGTCATTGCCGGGCTTGACCCGGCAATCCATCCTTTTTGAAGGATGGATGCGCGGGTCGAGCCCGCGCACGACAATGATCAATACACACGCGCCTTCGGCGGGATGTACTGCACGTCGTTGGTCATGGTGTAGTTGTGAACCGGGCGATACTCGATCCTGACCTTGCCGGCATCGTCCAGCCAGGCCAGCGTGTGCTTCATCCAGTTCTGGTCGTCGCGTTCGGAGAAATCCTCGCGGGCATGGGCGCCGCGGCTCTCGGTGCGGTTGGCGGCCGAGTTCATCGTCACCACCGCCTGCGAGATCAGGTTGTCGAACTCGAGCGTCTCGACGAGGTCCGAATTCCACACCAGCGAGCGGTCGGAGACGGCGATGTCGGTGATGCCGCTGTGGACCTTCGCGATCAGGTTCTGGCCTTCGCTCAGCACCTCGCCGGTGCGGAACACCGCGCAATTGTTCTGCATCACGTGCTGCATGCCTTCGCGCAGCTTCGCGGTCGGCGTGCCGCCTGAGGCATAGCGGTAATGGTCGAGGCGGCCGAGCGCCATCTCGGCCGAGTTCGCCGGCAGTTCGGGCTGCTTGGCATTGGGCGTGAGCTTTTCTGCGAGGCGGAGCGCTGCGGCGCGGCCGAACACGACGAGGTCGATCAGCGAGTTGGAGCCGAGGCGGTTGGCGCCGTGCACGGACACGCAGGCGGCTTCGCCGATCGCCATTAGGCCCGGGATCACCGCGTTGTCGTCGCCGTCCTTCTTGGTCAGCACCTCGCCGTGATAGTTCGTGGGGATGCCGCCCATGTTGTAATGCACGGTCGGCACGATCGGGATCGGCTCGCGCGTCACGTCGACATTGGCGAAGATCTTTGCCGATTCCGAGATGCCGGGCAGGCGCTCGGCGAGCACGGCAGGATCGAGATGGTCGAGATGCAGGAAGATGTGGTCCTTCTTCTTGCCGACGCCGCGACCCTCGCGGATCTCGATGGTCATCGCGCGCGAGACGACGTCGCGCGAGGCGAGGTCCTTGGCCGACGGCGCATAACGCTCCATGAAGCGCTCGCCCTCGGAATTGACGAGATAGCCGCCTTCGCCGCGCGCACCCTCGGTGACGAGGCAGCCCGAGCCGTAGATGCCGGTCGGGTGAAACTGCACGAACTCCATGTCCTGCATCGGCAGGCCGGCGCGCAGCACCATGCCGCCGCCGTCGCCGGTGCAGGTGTGTGCCGACGTGCACGAGGCATAGGCGCGGCCGTAGCCGCCGGTCGCCAGGATCGTGGTCTGGGCGCGGAAGCGATGCAGCGTGCCGTCGTCGAGCTTGAGCGCAATGACGCCGCGGCAGGTGCCCTGGTCGTCCATGATCAGGTCGATGGCGAAGAACTCGATGAAGAACTCGGCCGCGTGGCGCAGCGACTGGCCGTACATCGTGTGCAGCATGGCATGGCCGGTGCGGTCGGCGGCGGCGCAGGTGCGCTGCGCCTGGGCCTTGCCGAACTCGGTGGTCATGCCACCGAACGGACGCTGGTAGATCTTGCCGTCCTCGGTGCGCGAGAACGGCACGCCCCAATGCTCGAGCTCGTAAACCGCGTCGGGCGCGTTGCGCACCATGTATTCGATCGCGTCCTGGTCCCCGAGCCAGTCCGACCCCTTCACGGTGTCGTACATGTGCCAGCGCCAGTCGTCCTTGTGCATGTTGCCGAGCGAAGCGGAGATGCCGCCCTGCGCCGCGACGGTGTGCGAACGGGTCGGAAACACCTTGGTGATGCAGGCGGTGCGAAGGCCGGCTTCGCTGCAGCCGACCACCGCGCGCAGGCCTGCGCCGCCGGCGCCGACCACGACGACGTCATAGGTGTGGTCTTCGATCGGATAGGCTTTTCCGTTGGTGGCGGGAGCGCCGATGCCCTTGCCATTCGTCTCAGCGGCCATGGGTTACACTCCGGAAGAAAGCTTCAGGATCGCGTAGGTCGAGGCGAGCGCCACGGCGACCGAGAAGAAATTGTTGAGCATGATCGCGGTGAGCTTCAGCTTCTCGTTATGGACGTAGTCCTCGATCACCACCTGCATGCCGATCTTCATGTGCCAGGCGCTGGCGAAGATGAAGAGGAGCAGGATCACCGCAACGGGAATGGAGCTCAGGGTCTGCGCCGCGTAGACTTGGTTGCGGCCGAGCAGCATCATGATGATCACGAGCGCCGGGATCATCAGCAGCGTCATGGCAACGCCGGTGATGCGCTGACGCCAGAAATCGGATGTGCCGGAATGCGCGGCGCCGAGATTGCGGACGCGACCGAGCGGCGTGCGCATCGAGGGACGCCTCGGAGAGCCGTGGGATTCGTCGAAGCTCATCGGCCGCCTCCGTTCGCATAGGCGATGATCCAGATCAGCACCGTCAGCGCGATGCCGCCGATCAGGGCGCCCCAGGTCAGCGCTTCGCGCTCATTGGCCTTGAAGCCGTAGCCGAGATCCCAGACGAAATGCCGGATGCCGCTAAGCATATGGTGCATTAGGGCCCAGGTGTAGCCGAACACGATGAGCCGGCCGATGATGCTGCTCGAGAAGGCCTGGACATGGGCATAGGCGGCCGGGCCGGATGCCGCGGCAACCAGCCACCAGACCAGCAGCAGGGTTCCGACATAGAGGGCGATACCGGTGGCGCGATGGACGATGGACAGCGCCATCGTCAGCGTCCAGCGATAGGTTTGGATGTGCGGCGAAAGCGGTCGTTCGATCCGTGCGGTCATGGGCGGCTTTTGATGTTTGTTGCGGCCCAGCATGGGGCGCGCGGGGATCGCGAAAGGTTGGCTCTATTTACGGAGTCGATTTGGCCTGCGCAATCACCAAATCGCCATAAACCGAACTGTGGTTCAGCTCTATGGCCTTGATGAACCAAGGCCAATCCGGGTCTTGGTATACCAGCATATCGGTTCGCCAACGAAAATGAGAATAGAAATTCATTCCTTCAGCGCAGGCGTCGCGGCGCATTGAAATCACTATTGGAACGCCTCTAAGCCGCCCCCGAGCCCCCGTGGTCGCAACTCGGCCAGGGAATGATGCTGCGCGCGAACCGGCCCGGATGTTGTCCGATTGCGGTTCTCGACGCGCGCACCGGTCTCGCGCTGCGGACCGATATGCGCAGCCTGCATTCCACCCCAGCCGGGCCGCGCGACGTGTCGACCGCCTAAATCGGATCGCCTACAGCTGCCGATGCGGCCGGCTCCGAACGTGCGTCTCGGGCGGGCAGACCGGGCGCCGCGCAGGTCTGGGGTGATTGCAGGTCTTGATATCAGGGAGATCATCGAGCTCGCGCTGCTGCTGATCGCCACCGGCGCGCTTTCTGGCCGGCGTATTCGGCATCGGCGGCGGCGCTATACCCGTGCCGGTGTTCTACGAATGCTTCCGCATCGCCGGCGTCCCGCTGGAGGTGCGGATGCCGCTCTGCGTCGGCACCTCGCTCGCCGGGATCATTCCAACCTCGATCCGCTCGTTCCGGGCGCACTACAAGCGCGGCGCAGTCGACATGGCGATCCTGCGCGTCTGGTGGCTGCCGATCCTGATCGGCGTCATCGCCGGCAGCGTGGTCGCGCGGTTCGCGTCGGAGCGGCTGTTCAAGATCGTCTTCGTCGCCGTGGCCTGGTCAGCCGCAATCCGGCTGATCTTCGCGCGCGAGACCTGGAAGCTCGGCGATGATCTGCCGAAGGGACTGTTGATGCGCGTCTACGGCTTCTGCGTCGGCATCCTCTCGACCCTGATGGGCATCGGCGGCGGCCTGTTCTCGAACCTGCTGATGACCTTCTACAGCCGTCCCATTCATCAGGCGGTCGCGACCTCGTCGGCTCTCGCGGTGCTGATCTCGATTCCCGGCGCGCTCGGCTACATCTACGCCGGCTGGCCTGCTGCCGCCAACTATCCGAGCGTCGCCGCGCTGCAAATCCCGTTCACCCTCGGTTACGTCTCGCTGATCGGCGCCGTGCTGGTGATGCCGATGAGCCTCGTCACCGCGCCGCTGGGCGTGCGAGCCGCGCATGCAATGTCCAAGCGCAGGCTGGAAGTGGCGTTCGGGTGTTATCTGTTGATCGTCGGCAGCCGGTTTGTGCTGAGCCTTGTGGGCGGGCTGTAGCCGCTACGACCTCCGTCATTGCGAGCGCAGCGAAGCAATCCAGAATCGTTCCGCAGAGGCAGCTTGGATTGCTTCGTCGCAAGAGTTCCTCGCAATGACGCCGAAAGGGCGGAGCCCCCTCATTTCTTCGCGTAAATGTCCTTGTACGTCTCGCGCAAGATGTTCTTCTGCACCTTGCCCATGGTGTTGCGCGGCAGCTCGTCGACCACGAAGACGCGCTTCGGCATCTTGAACTTCGCGAGGCGCCCTTCGAGGCCCTTCAGCACGGCTGCTTCATCGATGCTCGCGCCGGGCTGGCGCACCAGCACGGCGGTGACGCCCTCGCCGAAATCGGCATGCGGCACGCCGATCACGGCGGACTCCACCACGCCGGGCATGGCATCGATCTCGCTCTCGATTTCCTTCGGGTACACGTTGAAGCCGCCGGAGATGACGAGATCCTTGCCGCGACCGAGGATGTGCACGTAACCCTTCGCATCGATCTTGCCGAGATCGCCGGTGATAAAAAAGCCGTCGGGCCGGAATTCGGCCTTAGTCTTCTCCGGCATGCGCCAATAGCCCTTGAAGACGTTCGGCCCCTTCACCTCGATCATGCCGATTTCCTCGCGCGGCAGCTCTTTCCCCGTCTCGGGATCGGTGACGCGCACAGAGACACCCGGCAGCGGGAAGCCGACGGCGCCGGGCACGCGCTCGCCATCGTAGGGGTTCGAGGTGTTCATGTTGGTTTCGGTCATGCCGTAGCGCTCGAGCACGGCATGGCCCGTGCGCGCCGACCATTCGCGATGGGTCTCGGCCAAGAGTGGCGCCGAGCCCGAGATGAACAGCCGCATGTGCTTCGTCGTCTCATGCGACAGCGCTGGGTTCTGCAGCAGGCGGGTGTAGAAGGTCGGCACGCCCATCAGCACCGTCGCGCGTGCCATCTGCTTGATGATCAGGTCCGGATCGAGCTTCGGCAGAAAGATCATCGAGGCACGCGCGAACAGCGTCACGTTGGTCGCCACGAACAGGCCGTGGGTGTGGTAGATCGGCAGCGCGTGGATCAGGACGTCCTTGTCGGTGAAGCGCCAATAGTCGACGAGCGAGAGCGAGTTGGACGCCAGATTGTCATGCGTCAGCATCGCGCCCTTGGAGCGCCCTGTCGTGCCCGAGGTATAGAGGATCGCGGCGAGATCGTCATTTTCGCGCGGCACTGTCGTGAACTCGCGGCTCGCTTTGTCTGAGGCCTCCGTCAAGGAACCCTTGCCGTCAGCCCCGAGCGTCTCGACCTTGGCCTTCACCTTGCCTGCGATCGGCGCGAGCCCCTCCGCCTTGGAGGGATCGCAGACCACGAGCGATGGCTCGGCATCGCCGATGAAGTAGTCGAGCTCGTTGAGCGTATAGGCCGTGTTCAGCGGCAGAAAGACCGCGCCGGCGCGCACCGTGCCGAGATAGAGCACGATGTTGGCGACCGACTTTTCCACCTGCACCGCGACGCGGTCGCCGGGCTTGACGCCGCGCGCGACCAGCACGTTCGCCATCTGGCCGGCGCGCGCGATCAGATCGCCATAGCTGATAGGGGCGCCGTCATGCGTCTCGATGGCGAGCCGTGTCGGATCGTCCAGGCCGTCGAACAGGCGGGAAAACAGGTTGGCGTCGGCAGCTTGGTTCATGCAACATTCCTCGCCGGCTTGAGGCCGGTCAAAACCGAGGGCTGGATTAGCAAAAACCGCCCCGATGAAGCAACGGAGACAGTTTGCATGTCAAGAAACGGAAAACGCGTGGCCTGGGTCACGGGCGGTGGCAGTGGGATTGGGGAGGCCGGCGCTGAGGCGTTGGCTGCCGACGGCTGGACGGTGGTGGTCTCGGGCCGGCGCAGGGATGCGCTGGATGCCGTGGTCGCGAAGATCACGAAAGCAGGAGGCGCGGCCGAGGCCATTGCGCTCGACGTCTCCCACGCGGCCGCAGCCCAGAAGGCGGCCGATCAGATCGTCGCCAAGCACGGCCGCATCGACCTGCTCGTCAACAATGCCGGCATCAATGTCCCCAAGCGCAGCTGGAAGGACATGGAGTTGGAGGGCTGGGACAGACTGGTCCAGGTCAATCTCAACGGCGTGCTTTATTGCATGCGCGCCGTACTGCCGACGATGCGCCAGCAGCAGGACGGTTCCATCATCAACGTCTCGTCCTGGGCCGGCCGTCACGTCTCGAAGATGCCGGGCCCGGCCTACACCACCACCAAGCACGCGGTGCTGGCGCTGACCCATTCCTTCAACATGGACGAATGCGTCAACGGCCTGCGCGCCTGCTGCCTGATGCCGGGCGAGGTGGCGACGCCGATCCTGAAGCTGCGCCCGGTGGTGCCGAGCGAAGCCGAGCAGGCGAAGATGCTGCAGCCGGAAGACCTCGGCCGTACCATCGCCTTCATCGCGAGCATGCCGGCCAGAGTCTGCATCAACGAAGTGCTGATCAGCCCGACGCATAATCGCGGGTTCATTCAGACCCCGAATAACAGGGATTGATTGGCCCATAACTGTGGCTCGTCATTGCGAGCGAAGCGAAGCAATCCAGGAATGCGTCCGCGGACAAAATCTGGATTGCTTCGTCGCAAGGGCTCCTCGCAATGACAGCGGATGGACCCCACGAACATCCCCGCCGATAGTTTCACCCATCACAAAGAATTTTTCCTCGAAACCGCGCGCCAAACCCTCCCGTAGTTCGGTCCAACGACGGCACTGCTGCATCACCCTCAATTGTCGCAGGCGCCGTTGTTGCCCCAACTCAACGCCGGCCATCGCCGGTCTCAATTCAATCGGGAGATTCTCTCATGTCGAAGCGCATTGCCTATCTCGCTGCCGCCGCCTTCAGCGCCCTGGCCCTCACCGCGACCGTCGTCGCGCCCGTCAGTGCCGAGGAAAAGACCGTGATGGTCGGCGGCGCCGCGATGTACCCGTCCAAGAACATCGTCCAGAACGCGGTCAACTCCAAGGACCACACCACGCTGGTGGCGGCGGTGAAGGCGGCCGGTCTGGTGCCGACGCTCGAAGGCAAGGGCCCGTTCACAGTGTTCGCGCCCACAAACGCCGCCTTCGGCAAGCTGCCGGCCGGCACCGTCGACAATCTGGTCAAGCCGGAGAACAAGGCGACGCTGGCCAAGATCCTCACCTACCATGTCGTGCCCGGCAAGCTCGCGGCCTCCGACCTCACCGACGGCAAGAAGCTGACGACCGCAGAAGGCGAGGAGCTGACAGTCAAGAAAATGGACGGCAAGGTTTGGATCGTCGACGCCAAGGGCGGCACCTCCATGGTGACGATCTCCAACGTCAACCAGTCGAACGGCGTGATCCATGTGGTCGACACCGTGCTGATGCCGGCGACGTAACACCGCACGATCCTGTTTCATCCCCGAACAGGATGGCCTTTGGACCGCGAGCCGGGGATACCCGGCTCGCTTTTTTGTGACCACAATAGCCGTACGGCATCGATCCGATGGCGGACGGGATGTAACGAAAGCCGAAACACCGGCGTATAATCGCTGTCACACGACCCCAGAATGGAACCCGCCATGGCGAGCCTCACAGTCACCGACGAGCAGGTCAGGGCTACCAAGTCCAAAGTGATCCAGCCGGCCTGGGTGCGGGTCATGCATTGGGTCAACGCCTTCGCCATGATCCTGATGATCCTGTCGGGCTGGCAGATCTACAACGCCTCGCCGCTGTTCGACTTCCGCTTTCCGCGTGAATACACGCTCGGCGGCTGGCTCGGCGGCGGCCTGCTCTGGCATTTTGCGGCGATGTGGCTGCTGATGATCAACGGCCTCGCGTATCTCGTCACGGGCTTTGCCACCGGCCGCTTCCGCAAGAAGCTGCTGCCGATCACGGCATCCGGCGTGCTCCATGACGTCAGGGCTGCGCTGACCTTCAAGCTCGGCCATGACGATCTCACCGTCTACAATTACGTGCAGCGGCTGCTCTATGCCGGCATCATCGTGGTCGGCGTGCTGATCGTGCTGTCGGGCCTTGCGATGTGGAAGCCCGTGCAGCTCTATTATCTCGTGATGCTGTTCGGCGATTATCCGGCCGCGCGCTATGTCCACTTCTTCTGCATGGCCGCGATCTGCGCCTTCCTCGTCATTCACGTCCTGCTTGCGCTGCTGGTGCCGAAGAGCCTGCGCGCGATGATCATTGGCCGCTGATTAGGAGAATTATCATGGCCAAGCGTCCCTTCCTGATCCCCGGCGTCGACAAACGATTGCTGATCAAGGACTCCATCAAGACCATGCCTGACGTCACCCGCCGCCGCTTCATCGCGGGCGGCGCCAGCTTGGGCGCGCTGACGCTGCTCACCGGCTGCGACGTCGTCGATTCCTCCTCGGCCGAGGAGATGCTGAAGAGCGTCTCGAAATTCAACGACGCGGTGCAGGCCTTCATTTTCAATCCCGACGCGCTGGCGCCGACCTTCCCCGAAAGCGCGATCACCAAGCCGTTCCCGTTCAACGCCTATTACGATCTCGACGATGCGCCTGACATCTCGGCCGCGGACTGGAAGCTCGAGGTGCGCGGCCTCGTCGACAACAAGAAGTCCTGGACGTTGGAGGAGCTCTACAAGTTGCCCCAGGTCACGCAGATCACGCGTCACATCTGCGTCGAGGGCTGGAGCGCGATCGGCAGCTGGACCGGCACGCCCATGCGCGATTTCTTGAAACTGATCGGTGCCGACACGCGGGCGAAATATGTCTGGTTCCAGTGCGCCGACAAGGACGGCTACAACTCGCCCTTGGACATGCGCAGCGCGCTGCATCCGCAGACCCAGATGACATTCAAATACGCCAATGAGATCCTGCCGCGCGCCTACGGCTTCCCGATGAAGATCCGCGTACCGACCAAGCTCGGCTTCAAGAACCCGAAATACGTGGTCTCGATGGAAGTCACCAACGACTACAAGGGCGGCTATTGGGAAGACCAGGGGTATAATTCGTTCAGTGGAAGCTAGCTCCGCTGTCGTAGGGTGGATTAGCCGAGCGGCTGCGCGAAGCGCAGTCGGTGGGCGTAATCCACCATACTTCCGCAGTTGCCGAGCGAAGTTGGTGGATTACGCTTCGCTAATCCACCCTACGGCACCGATTGCTTGGTCGGCCCCACCTTCCGCTGGCACAACGCCGCCAGAGCCCCGAGCGCCAGCAGCGCCGCCGACACATTCAGCGCGTAGCTCAAGCTCCCCAACGCATCCGTGATCGCGCCGACCACGATCGGCCCGAGCGTCTGGCCGATGCCGAACGAGATCGTCATCGCCGCGATCGCGGTCGGCCACGCAGGCGGCGGATAGTTGAAGCGGACGAAGGCGGTTGTCGAGCCGACCACGGCGAAGAAGGCGACGCCGAACACGATCGCGGAGACCGCGAGCCAGGCCGGCGAATGCCCGAGCATCGGCAAGGCTGCGCCAGCTGCGTTGGTGCCGAGGATGATGGCGGTGGCAAGTCCGCCGCGATCGAGCGCCAGCACGCTGCGCCAGGCCCAGGGCGTCACGAACGCGGATAGACCAATCAGGCCCCAGAACGCAGCCTGCGCCGCGGCCCCGCCGCCGCCGTCGCGCACATATGCGATCATGAAGGTCATGTAGGCGATGTAGCCGGCGCCGAAAAGGAAGTAGGCGGCGAGATAGATCAGCACGGGGAGGATCGCGAACGCGCCGTGACCGGCTTCCGAAAAGCGGACACTGCTCTCGATGCGGATCAGAAACAGCGGGATCGTCATCGCGACCGACAGCAGCGTCAGCGCCCACCACACGATCCACCACGAACCTGGCCCAAAATATTGGAGCGTGAACGGGGCGATCAGCCCCGAGGACAGGATGCCGATGCCGGGTCCGGCATAGAACAGGCTCAGCAGGAAATTGGCGCGTTCGGGCCGCGACTGGGCGATGGTGGCGGCAAGCGCGCCGCCGGCGACGAAGCCGGCCGCCGCGCCCAGGCCCAGCACCAGGCGCGCCAGGCTCAGCGCGACGAAATTCCCCGTCAGCGCGCAGGTGGCGAGCGCGACGACGCAGGCGACGGTTCCACCGCGGATTGCGGCGGCCCAGCCGACGCGCTGGATCAGGCGGGACGCCACCAGCGCGCCGACGAGATAGCCGACGGCGTTGATCGTGTTCATGAAACCGGCCGCTGAGTAGGACCAGCCGAGGTCCTCCCGCATGTCCGGCAGCACCAGCGCATAGGCGAAGCGGCCGATGCCGAGACCGACGGTGGCGGCGAGCGACAGGGTTAGGATCAGCCGTGCGGGATGCGCGTAGGACGGGGCGCGGTCAGGTGCGTGCAAAGGGATACTCCGGCCTGTCCAGTGTGGCAGGCCCCGCCCGCCTTGCACAGCCGCACCCCGGCAATGGTGTCTTGCCAAGCGCGCAACGCCGCTCTAGCACTCCGGCCGAAATTCATCCCGCTCGTCATGCCCGGGCTAGGGCATCCATCCTTCAAAAAAGCTGGATTGCCGGGTCAAGCCCGGCAATGACGAAAAAATCTGAGGTGACGACCATGGCGACCCACAAACTGCTGCTGCTCCCCGGCGACGGTATCGGCCCCGAGGTGATGGGCGAGGTGAAGCGGCTGATCGACTGGCTCAATTCGGCCGGGATCGCCAGGTTCGAGACCGACACCGGCCTCGTCGGCGGCTCCGCCTATGACGCGCACAAGGTGTCGATCTCCGAAGGCGACATGGCCAAGGCCAAGGACGCCGACGCCGTGATCTTCGGCGCGGTCGGCGGCCCGAAGTGGGATGCCGTGCCTTACGAGGTGCGCCCGGAAGCCGGCCTCTTGCGCCTGCGCAAGGATCTCGCGCTGTTCGCCAACCTCCGTCCCGCCGTGTGCTACCCGGCGCTGGCGGATGCCTCGAGCCTGAAGCGCGAGGCGGTCGAGGGCCTCGACATCGTCATCGTGCGCGAGCTCACCGGCGGCGTCTATTTCGGCGAACCCAAGACCATCACCGATCTTGGTAACGGCCAGAAGCGCGCCATCGATACCCAGGTCTACGACACCTATGAGATCGAGCGCATCGGCCGCGTCGCCTTCGAGCTTGCCAGGAAGCGCAAGAACAAGGTGACGTCGATGGAGAAGCGCAACGTCATGAAGTCGGGCGTGCTCTGGAACGAGGTCATGACTCAGGTCCACAAGCGCGAGTATCCCGACGTCACGCTCGAGCATCAGCTCGCCGATTCCGGCGGCATGATGCTGGTGAAATGGCCCAAGCAGTTCGACGTCATCGTCACGGACAATCTGTTCGGCGACATGCTCTCCGACATCGCGGCGATGCTCACCGGCTCGCTCGGCATGCTGCCCTCGGCCTCGCTCGGCGAGGTCGACGTCAAGACGAAGAAGCGCAAGGCGCTGTACGAGCCCGTGCACGGCTCGGCCCCCGATATCGCCGGCAAGGGCCTCGCCAATCCCATCGCGATGATCTCGTCCTTCGGCATGGCGCTGCGCTATTCCTTCGATATGGGCGATCTCGCCGACAAGGTCGACCAGGCGATCGCCGCCGTGCTGGCCAGCGGCCTTCGCACCGCCGATATCAAGTCGGAAGGCACCACGTCGGCCTCGACCACGCAGATGGGCGAAGCGATCCTGAAGGAATTGCAGAAGCTGCACGCGTAAGGCGGCAAGCACAGAATCGTAGGGTGGGTTAGCCATGCGGGCTGCGCGAAGCGCAGACTGTATGCTAACCCACCTCTTCTGTTCTCCGCGGAAACCAGAGTGGTGGGTTACGCTGCGCTAACCCACCCTACGCAACTGTTCTCGGAGCCGCCTCATGGATGCCTCACCCCGCCCCAAGATTGCGGAAACCATCATCCACGAGACGGTGCGCCTGCGCGAGGCGCAGATCGGGCGCCGCTGCGAGGTGCTCGCGGGCACACGCATCGAATATGCCTCGCTCGGCGACTATTCCTATCTTGGCGAAAATTGCGACGTCGCCGATGCCGCGATCGGCAAGTTCACGGCGATCGCCAACTCGGTGCGGATCGGTGCGCCGAACCACCCGATGGGACGTCCCTCCCAGCACCGCTTCACCTATGTCCCCGAATATTACGAGGCGAGCGCGACGCGCGACCGCGACTTCTTCGCAGGTAGGCGCAGCGACCGGGTGATCGTCGGCAACGACGTCTGGATCGGCCACGCCGCCATCCTGCTGCCGGGCGTGAGCGTCGGCGACGGCGCAGTGATCGCCGCCGGCGCCGTCGTCAGCCGCGATGTCGAGCCTTATACCATCGTCGGTGGCGTTCCCGCCCGTCCGATCCGCAAGCGCTTCGACGAGACCGTTTCCGCAAGCCTGCGCCGCATTGCCTGGTGGGATTGGCCGGATGCGCTGATCTTCGAGCGTCTCGGTGATTTCCGCTCCGAGGCCATCGACGAATTTTGCCGGCGCTATGACCCCGCGTTTGGCGCTAACACGTAGCCTCAGCCGTCATTGCGAGGAGCCCGCGACAAAATTGCGAAGCAATTTTGCGCTGGCGACGAAGCAATCCAGAATTTCTCCGCGGAGGGATTCTGGATTGCTTCGCTGCGCTCGCAATGACGATGGAGAAGCGGGAGGGCCCCACGGCACCGCCCCGAAAACAAAAATGGCCGAGCGTAAGCCTGGCCATTTTGATTCAGATCGCTGCCCGCCTCAGTACAGCGGGAAGTTCTGCGGATAGCCGCCGACATCCAGCGGCGGCGAGAGCGGCTGGCGGTCGATCGGCCGGTTGAGGTTCTCGCGGGCGAAGGACGGATAGCCCACGGCCGGCGGGAAGGCGTAGTCGGTGAACTTGCGGTCGCCCGGATTGACCTCGGTGCCGCCGTCCAGCCACGAGCGCTTGCTCACATAGATGCGGGTGCGGCCCTGCTGGTAGACCGCGTTGGGGCCGCTCGGGCCGTAATAGGGCCGGCCGCGCTCGTCGTAGCGCTGCTTGGTCCTGGTTTCGGCGGAAGCCGGGGTCGCGAACGCGATGGCAATTGCGGCGCCCGCCGCAAGCAATGTCGCCAGTTTGTTCGCGGCAGAAAATTTCAAGCTCATCACGTCCCCTTCAGGCGGCAGGCCGCCAGTCGATTTCACCCCATACTAGCCCGGCCGGGGCGGACGCAACTAGGTCAATTGGGTCACACCAGCTCGGAATAATCGAGCGCGCCGGCAAAAGTTGCATGCAAACCAGCCACTTGAGCTTGATGCAGAATCCTTGATGCAGGTCAAAGCGCTCCGCGCAATTGCGCGTTCGCAGCGCCCAGCAGCCAGTCCGGCGAACCCTTTAGGTCGCAGCCACGGCGCCTGAGCTCGGCATGGGCGAACAAGTCCGCCAGCCTCGGCTCGTTGCCCGAGGCCAGCAGCGTCAGCCGGTTCAACGTGCAGGCGATCGCCGCGCGGCGGGCGGGCAAGCTGTCGCCCTGGCAGGAGAAGCCGGAGATCTGCAAGCCCGGCTCCTCGTAGCGCTTGAGATAGCCGAGGCAGGCCTGCGTCCCCTCCGCCGCGCCGACCGGCCGGAACAGGGCAACGGGGCCGAATTTGGTGTCGATCAGGCCAGCCTGCTCGAACGGGGCATCTGTATCCAAACCCATCCGAGCGGCCAGACTCGCGGCCGCCAGCCGTGTCACGTCGAATTCGGCGCCTTGGCGGTAGATCTCGAGCTCGGCCACCGGCTTGTCCGCCATGTCGGTCCAGCGCAGCACGTCCCTGCGGCCGCCTTCGGGATGCCGAAAGATGATGTAAGAGGCTGGTTTCTCTGATGAATCGATCCGACTGACGGCGAAGGCCGGATGCGAGCGGTTGGCGATGCTCCAGCCCGGTCTGTCCGCAGGACCATCGCCCCGCAGGTCAGGCAGCTGTCCGAGGTCTGCGAGGGCGAGGATGGCAAACAGGGCAAGCGCCCCCACATAGGCGACCAGATGCGCCAGCGTGCCGACGATCTCGTCGGCGACGGCCAAGAGCGTCAGCTGGATCTGGGTAGGGCTAACGGCCGTGCCGGCCTCAGGCGACTGCATCCACGGCCTTCAGGCATGGTCTTAACGTTGTCTTGAGGCCGGTTCTCGCATAGAAGCGCTGCTCTTCCTGTTTAAGCGTCAGCTTCGGGAACGGGCTTTTTCATCGGAGAGTGAACGATGGGTTACAAAGTCGCAGTCGTCGGCGCGACCGGCAATGTCGGTCGGGAAATGCTCAACATCCTGGATGAGCGCAAATTCCCCGCGGACGAGGTCGTGGCCTTGGCCTCACGCCGCAGCGTCGGCGTCGAGGTCTCCTACGGCGACCGTACCCTGAAGGTGAAAGCGCTCGAGCATTACGACTTCTCCGACGTCGACATCTGCCTGATGTCGGCGGGCGGCTCGGTGTCGAAGGAATGGTCGCCCAAGATCGGCGCCGCCGGCGCTGTGGTGATCGACAATTCCTCGGCCTGGCGCATGGATCCGGATGTGCCGCTGATCGTACCCGAGGTGAATGCGGCCGCGACCGAAGGCTTCAAGAAGAAGAACATCATCGCCAACCCGAACTGCTCGACCGCGCAGCTCGTGGTCGCGCTCAAGCCCTTGCACGACAAGGCGACGATCAAGCGCGTCGTGGTCTCGACCTATCAATCGGTGTCGGGCGCCGGCAAGGACGCGATGGACGAATTGTTCTCGCAGACCAAGGCCGTCTACACCAATGACGAGCTGGTCGCGAAGAAATTCCCCAAGCGCATCGCCTTCAACGTCATCCCCCACATCGACGTCTTCATGGAGGACGGCTACACCAAGGAAGAGTGGAAGATGATGGCGGAGACCAAGAAGATCCTGGATCCCAAGATCAAGCTCTCCGCCACCTGCGTGCGCGTGCCTGTGTTCGTCGGCCATTCCGAGGCCGTCAACATCGAGTTCGAGAATCCGATCAGCGCGGACGAAGCCCGCGAGATCCTGCGCAAGGCGCCGGGCTGCCTCGTCATCGACAAGCAGGAGCCCGGCGGCTACGCGACACCTTATGAGGCGGCCGGCGAGGACGCGACTTACATCAGTCGCATCCGCGAGGACGCGACGGTGGAGAACGGCCTCGTGCTCTGGTGCGTGTCCGACAACTTACGCAAGGGCGCCGCGCTCAACGCGATCCAGATCGCGGAAGTCTTGATCAACCGCAAGCTGATCACCGCCAAGCAGAAGGCGGCGTAACCGGCTTACATCGGCCGGACTTCGACCACGTCGGGCACGAAGTGCTTGAGCAGGTTCTGGATGCCGTGCTGGAGCGTCGCCGTCGATGACGGGCAGCCGGAGCAGGCGCCCTTCATGTTGAGATAGACGATACCGTCCTTGAAGCCGCGGAAGGTGATGTCGCCGCCGTCATTGGCGACCGCCGGCCGCACCCGGGTCTCGATCAGGTCCTTGATCATGTCGACGGTCTCGGCGTCGGCCTCGTCGAAGAACTCGTCTTCGTCATCGAGATCGGCCTCGCCCGCGGCCGTGCCGTCGGCAAGCAGCGGCGCGCCCGACATGTAGTGCTCCATGATGGCGCCGAGGATTGCCGGCTTGAGCTGCTGCCATTCACCGCTCGCTTTGGTCACGGTGATGAAGTCCGATCCATAGAACACGCCGGTGACGCCGGGCACCTCGAACAGCTTTTCGGCGAGCGGCGAACGCGTGGCCTGCTCGCGGCTCGAAAACTCCACCGGGCTGCCGTCGACCACGATGCGGCCGGGAATGAACTTCAGCGTGGCGGGATTGGGGGTGGCTTCGGTTTGAATGAACATGGTTTTCTCCAGACGTCGCCGGTTCAAGGCCGGCGCGTGCTCTCTCCCTAGCAGATGGCGACGGGGAACGCACGATCAAGGGGTCGGAACGGCGTTCCGCAATTATATCAGGGAGTTAGGGCCGCTCTTACCCTCCCCTGGAGGGGGAGGGTCGGCTCATGTCGAGCGAAGCGAGGCGTGAGACGGGGTGGGGTGACGGTCTCTCCTCACGCGACAGTGCCCGTGTGGAGAGATCACCCCACCCCGCTCGCGCTGCGCGCGATCGACCCCTCCCCCTCCAGGGGAGGGTAAGAGGCACCGCCGCTATGACAGCGAATCCACGCTCTGGTCGCTCAGCGCGCCCGAGATGATCGTCACCGGGACCGGGAACGTGCCGAGCGCGTGTGCGAGGAGCGAGACCAAAGGCCCGGGCCCTTCCGCGCCGGGATTGGCGGCGAGCACCAGCATGGCGATGTCAGCGTCCTCGTCGATCACGGCGAGCAGCTGCTCCAACGCTTCGCCTTCGCGGATCACCCGCTCCGGCGTGATGGCGGCGATGCCGTTGGCTCTGCCCGCGGCGCGGTCGAGCGCGGCTTCGGCAGCTTCCTGCGCCTCGGCGCGCATGATGTCGGCGACGCCGAGCCATTCCTGGCTCTGCTGTTCCGGCTCGATGATGCGCAGCATCACCACGCCGCCGCCGGCGCGGATCGCCCAGCGGCTGGCATAATAGACGGCGCGATCCCATTCGGCGCTGTCGTCGACGATGACGAGGCATTTGGGCTTGTGACCCGGCTCGTAGCAAAGTCGCTTGCTGGTCATGCATGTCCCGGATTGTGCACGGGAAGCATGCTGCCACACTCCCGCGATGTTTGGGAGAGGCGAAGCGGCCGGCGCTGTCGCGCCAGCCGGTCTTGCGAAGCGCGCCTTAGCGCCGGCGGATGAAGCCGACGATGTCCTTGGAGAGCTTCATCGTCTCGTCGGCGATCGCGCGCGCCCGGTCGGATCCCTCGTTCAGGATCGCGTCGATATGGCCGGGGTCGGCGACGAGGCGCTTCATCTCGCCGGCGATCGGCGCGAGTTTTGTCACGCACAGCTCCGCCAGCGCGTTCTTGAAGCTGGAGAACTGGCCGCCGCCAAAATCGCGCAGCACGTCCGCCTTGGAACGGCCGGAGAGCGCCGCGAAGATGCCGACGAGATTGTCGGCCTCGGGCCGCGCTTCCAGGCCCTTCTCTTCGGTCGGCAGCGGCTCAGGATCGGTCTTCGCCTTGCGGATCTTCTGCGCGATGGTGTCGGCATCGTCGGTGAGATTGATGCGCGAATTGTCGGAGGCGTCCGACTTCGACATCTTCTTAGTGCCGTCGCGCAGGCTCATCACGCGCGTCGCGGGGCCGGTGATCAAGGGTTCCGGCAGCGGGAAGAACAGCCCGTCAGTGGTGCCCTGCGCGCGGATCGAGTCGCCGAAGTCGTTGTTGAACTTCTGCGCGATGTCGCGCGAGAGTTCGAGATGCTGCTTCTGGTCCTCGCCCACGGGAACGTGGGTGGCACGATAGAGCAGAATGTCGGCGGCCATCAGCACGGGATAATCGAACAGGCCGACCGAGGCGTTCTCGCGGTCCTTGCCGGCCTTCTCCTTGAACTGGGTCATGCGGCCGAGCCAGCCCATGCGTGCGACACAGTTGAAGATCCAGGCGAGCTCGGCATGACCGGAGACCTGGCTCTGGTTGAACACGATGTGCTTCTTCGGGTCGATGCCGGCCGCGATGAACGCGGCGGTCACCTCGCGGGTGTTGCGCGCGAGCTCGACCGGCCCGCCCCAGACGTCCACCCCCTGCGTGATCGCATGCATGTCGACGACGCAATAGATGCAATTGTGGGTTTCCTGCATCTTTACGAAGTTGACGATGGCGCCGAGGTAATTGCCGAGGTGCAGATTGCCCGTCGGCTGGACGCCCGAAAAGACCCGTTCAACGAATGGCATGGTCAGCCTTCCCAAAGGTATTCGGCCGTCGTTTCCAACAGCGGCGCTGCCCCGTCAAGGGTCTTTCGCTGGGCCGGCGGTTCAGCCGGGCCGTTTCAACGCGTTAACCGCCTCGCGCCAGGAGGCGGCGCCGAGGATCTGCAGCAGCAGGCCGTAGACGGCGATCCCGGCCGCGATCTGCAAAGCCAGCACGACGAATTTGATCAAGCCATGGATCTTGAAGTCATGGGTCTCGGCCGGCACCAGTCCCGTGGTCAGCCAGAGCAAGGCGCCCATGGCGATCGCGGCCAGCACGATCCGCGGCAATCGCGTGCGGGCGCTGGCGTCGATCGAGAAGCCGAATTCGCCCGCGCCCTTTCGGAGCAGCGAGAGCGCACTGCTCCAGGCGCCGGCCGCGATGCTCGCCGCGATCCCGCTCGCGCCGAAAAAATGTCCGAGCAGAACCGCGAGGGCGACCGCGACCACAACACCTTTGGCGGTGGCCTTGAGTGGCGTCATCGTGTCGCTGCGGGCATAGAACGCCGGCGACAGCGCCTTGATCAGCACATGCGCCGGCAGCCCCAGCGCCAGCCACATCAGCGCGCGCGCAGTGGCAGTGCTGTCCTCCGCGCCGAACGCGCCATGCTCGAACAATAGGCGCACGATCGGCTCGGCCAACACGATCAGGCCGAATGTGGCCGGCAGCGCCAGCCCGGTCGCAAGCTCCAGCGCGCGGGATTCAGCATGCGCCACCGCGTCGCGATCGGAGCTAGCGACGGCGCGCGTCAGCTCCGGCACCAGCACCGTGCCCATGGCGACGCCGGCGATGCCGAGCGGCAGCTCGATCAGGCGGTTGGCGAAATAGAGCCAGGACACCGCGGACGGCGTCGCGGACGCGATGATCGTGCCGGCCACCATGAGCCATTGCGGCCCCGAGCTTGCGATCATGCCGGGGATCGCCTTGGCGAAGAAGCCGCGCATCTCCTTGTCGAAACTGGCGCGCAGCGGTGTCGCAAGGCGCGCACTTCGCTGCGACAGCAGCATCAGCAATTGCAGCAGGCCGGCGAGGCCGATTGTTGCCGCCAGGATCCACGCCGCGAAGCCGGCCTCTGCCCGCCAGACGAGCAGCACCGCGATCGCGGCGATCAGCGCAATGTTGAACAATAGCGGCGAGAAGGCCGTCAGCGCGAAGCGTCCCTGCGCGTTGAGCAGCCCCATCAGCACGGTGACGGGACCGGCGAAGGCGAGGTAAGGCAGCATCAGCCGCGCGTTCTGAACCGCAAGATCGAGCGTGCCGCTGCCGAGGAATCCCGGCGCGATCACCGTCATGATCAGCGGCATCAACAATGCGATCAGGAGCGAGATCGCGATCAGGGCCGCGCTGACCGTGCCGAGCACGCGTCCGGCGAACGCGGCGGCTTCCGCACCCCCGTCGCGGTCCCGCACACCCAGCCAGGCCGGGATCAGCGCCGCGTTCAGCGCGCCCTCGCTGAGCAGCCGCCGCACCACGTTGACGAGCTGGAACGCCGCCAGAAACGCGTCCGCCACGGCGCCGGTGCCGAGCAGCGCCGCAATCAGGGAATCGCGGGCAAAACCCAGGAGGCGCGACGCCAGCGTTCCCGTCGAGACGGTCAGGAAGGAGCGGATCATTACTCTCGAAAATACCGTTGCTTGCCCGCCGAGGCCCGGTCGTGATAGGCCGCGAGCTTGGATTTCAGGCCGACAGGAAGCGGATTTCCGGTTAGATCGCAATCCGGCAAACAGGATCAAAGTGAATGGCTGACGTGAAATATGACGTTCTCGGCATCGGCAACGCGCTGTTCGACGTGCTGGTTCGGACCGACGAGGCTTTTCTGGCCAAGCATGGCATGACCAAGGGCAGCATGTCGCTGATCGACGAGGCGCGCGCCGCCGCCATCTACAAGGACATGGGTCCGGCGACCGAGGTCTCGGGCGGCTCGGCGGCCAACACCATCGTCGGCATCGGCAGCCTGGGGGCGCGCGCCGCCTATGTCGGCAAGGTCAAGGATGACCAGATCGGCAAGCTCTACGCCCATGACATCCGCGCCGCCGGCGTTGTCTTCAACACGCCCGCCGCCAAGGACGGCCCCGCCACCGGCTGCTCCTACATCCTGGTCACCGGCGATGGCGAGCGCACCATGAACACCTATCTCGGCGCGGCGCAGGACCTGTCGCCGGCAGACATCGACCCGGCCGAGATTGCGGGCGCTGGCATCGTCTATCTCGAAGGCTATCTCTGGGACCCCAAGAACGCCAAGGAGGCCTTCGTCAAGGCGGCCAAGATCGCCCATGACGCCAAGCGCAAGGTGGCGCTGACGCTATCGGATTCCTTCTGCGTCGATCGCTATCGCGACGAGTTTCTCTCATTGATGCGGAGCGGCACCGTCGACATCGTGTTCGCCAACGAATCCGAGCTGCACTCGCTCTACATGACCTCGGACTTCGACACCGCGCTGAAGCAGCTGCGCAACGACGTCAATCTTGGCGTCGTCACCCGTAGCGAGAAGGGCTGCATGGTGGTGTCGTCGGAAGACGCCGTCGCAGCGCCGGCCTTCCCGGTCGAGAAGGTGGTCGACACCACCGGCGCCGGCGACCTCTTCGCCGCCGGCTTCCTCTACGGCCTCGCGCGCAACTTCGGCTACAAGCAGTGCGGCGAGCTCGGCGCGCTCGCCGCCGCCGAAGTCATCCAGCACATCGGCGCCCGCCCGCTGGTGTCGCTGAAGGAGCTCGCCGAGCAGCGCGGGTTGACCGCTTAGCTCTTACCCTCCCCTGGAGGGGGAGGGTCGATCGCGCGCAGCGCGAGCGGGGTGGGGTGACGGTCTCTCGGCACATTCAGTGCTTATGGGGCCTCTGCGTTCTCTGAAACCGCATCGCTTCGCGATCCAGACCTTTGCCGCGGCTTCACCCCACCTCGGTTCGCATGCCGCTTCGCTGCATGCGAACCGATCCTCCCCTCCAGGGGAGGATGGGAGTTCGTGTCTCGGCCGTCGCTTACCGCGATACGGCTGAGGATGTGAGAGCCATGCGCCCCCTCACGCCGCCTTCTGCCCGCTTCCGGCAGCATCGAGCCCGGCATAAACGCCGCGCTCGAAGCCAGCGAACGCCTCCAGGCATTTTGCATCCGCGAACGGCAGCAGCTGCATCAGGATCACGCCGGTGACGTCGCGCGCCGGGTCGATCCAGTAATAGGTGTTCGCGAGGCCCGCCCAGGCGAGGCTGCCGGCGCTGCGGCCCTCGGCGGTCTTTTGCGTGTTGATCATGAAGCTGAGGCCCCACTTCTTCACCTGCTCCGGGTAGAGATCGACGTCGTTGGTGTACATCGGCGCCGCCGTCGTCATCTTGCCCATGGCGAGATCGCCGATGTGGTTCTGTCCCATCGTCGCGACCGTCTCGGCTTTCAGCACCTGGTTGCCGTTGCCGTGGCCCTTGTTCAGGATCATCTGGGTGAACTTGATGTAGTCGCCCGCGGTCGAATAGAGGCCGCCGCCGCCCATGTGGAATTCCGGCTCCTGCTCCAGCTCGAACGGGATCGCTGCCAGCTGGCCGTCCTCGCCCCGGGCATGCATGCCGACCAGGCGCTTGCGCATGTCGTCGGTGATCTTGAAAGCGGTGTCGCGCATGCCGAGCGGCGCGAACAGATTGTCGCGCAGGTACGCGTCGAGCCGCTTGCCGCTGGCGGCCTCCACGGCTTTGCCGACGAAATCGATATTGGTGCCGTATTCCCAACGCGTGCCGGGGTCGGACATGATCGGCGTCTTCAATGCCGCGTTCTGGCAGGTGGTGATGGCGGGGATGCCGTTTTTGTCCAGATAGACCGCGAGATCGCCGTTCCACATGTTGTAGCAGAAGCCGGCGGTGTGGGTCATGAGCTGGCGCAGCGTGATCGGCCCCTTGGCCGGCCGCAGCTTCGCCTCGCCCTTGGCATCAAAGCCTTCGAGCACTTGCGGATTGGCGAGATCGGGCAAGACATCGCTGATCGGCGCATCCAGCGACAGCTTGCCCTGCTCGACCAGCTGCATCGCGCCCGCTGTTGTCACTGCCTTCGTCATCGACGCGATCCAGAACACGCTGTCAACACTCATCGCATCGGGCCTGGACAGGTCGCGCTTGCCGAACGCGCCCTGATACAGCACGTCGCGGCCGCTGGCCGCGATGGCGACGACGCCCGGAATCTCCTTGGTCTCGCACTTCTGACGCAGAATCTCATCGATCTGGGCTTGGCTTTGCATGGCGTTTCCTCGGGTTTGATTATTATTGGAAGTGCTCGATTGTCCTCCGGCATGTCCTGCGCGGCAAGCGCGTTCGGATGCCCGCCATGGTCGCGATGTCGTGACTTGACGGTCTGCGGCCGGCGCAGGACGACAGGGCGGCTGAACTGCAACACTCCGTCACAATCTGCGGTGGACGAACGCAGCCCACCGTGACCGTGGACAAGCCTCGACGGTATGTTTTGCGTGTTTGATTCACTTGAAACATTTTGTGCGTTGCGGCGTTTCAGCACGCGGCCAAATCGGCCGATGACGTTCAGACGTGACGCCAATGGGCGGCTGCTGCCGGCCGCGAGGGGGACCTCAGATGATTTCGACCTGGAGCGAATGGAAGCGCTATCCCCGTCCCGGACGGGGCGAGAACCTGGAGGCGCCGATTTCGCCCGGCATTTACGAGGTTCGCGTCGCCGGTACCGGCGCTCTCTATTCCTTCGGCGCCGTCGACAATCTGGCGCAGGCGCTGGCGCTGCTGCCAGTCGGCTCGAAATCGTGGTTCGGCCGTCGCGACACCTCCCACGTTCCCGATCTCGAATACCGGACCTGCGCGACGTCCACCAAGGCGGACGCCAAGGCCGCGGCCGAGCGCATGATCGGCCGCCGCGAGACCTATATGAGCGGCGCGGCCTGACCGTTCCTTGATCGCGAGGCCAACCTCTCCCCGTCGGGAGAGGTGAGTAACCTGAGGCTCCCGGCTTACTCCCAGCAGATGTGCGTTGTGGGGCGGTGCATTGGACATCGCTTGCTCCTATATTCCGGGCCGATCCGATCGCCCCAGGGAGTACGCCATGACACCGACCGCCGCCGCACGCGCCCCGCAAGCCACCGCCACCCTGCGCGACCGGTTGAAGGACCCGTCGCTCTTGAAGGAGGCCTGCTACATCGACGGCGCCTGGGTCGGCACGCCGGTCTTCGCCGTCAACAATCCCGCCACCGGCGTCGAGCTCGCCAAGGTGCCGCAGCTTGGTGCACATGACACCACCCGGGCGGTCGAAGCCGCCGAGCGCGCGTTCCCGGGCTGGGCCAAGCACACGGCCAAGCAGCGCTCCAACATCCTGCGCAAATGGTTCGAGCTGATCACCGCGAACCGCGAGGATCTCGCGCTGATCCTCACCTCCGAGCAAGGCAAGCCGCTCACCGAGGCGCTCGGGGAGGTCGATATCGGCGCCGCCTATATCGAGTTTTTTGCCGAAGAAGCCCGCCGCGTCTATGGCGAGACCATCCCGACCCAGCGCGCCGATGCGCGCCTGCTCGCGATCAAGCAGCCGATCGGCGTCTGCGGTGCGATCACGCCGTGGAATTTCCCGAACTCGATGATCACGCGCAAAGTGTCCCCGGCGCTGGCGGCCGGCTGCACCGTGGTGCTCAAGCCCGCCAACGAGACGCCGTTGTCGGCGCTGGCGCTGGCCGTGCTCGCCGAGAGGGCCGGCATTCCCAAGGGCGTGCTCAACATCATCACGGGTGACGCGCCGCCGATCGGCAAGGTGCTGTGCGAGCATCCGGCGGTGCGCTTCGTCGGCTTCACCGGCTCCACCGCGGTTGGCAAGATCCTCTATCAGCAGGCCTCGGTCGGCGTGAAGCGGCTCGGCCTCGAGCTCGGCGGCAACGCGCCCTTCATCGTGTTCGACGATGCCGACATCGATGCGGCGGTCGAAGGCGCGATCGTCTCGAAATACCGCAACATGGGCCAGACCTGCGTCTGCGCCAACCGCATCTACGCCCAGGACAAGATCTACGACGAGTTCGTGCAGAAGCTATCGAAGAAGGTCGCGGCGATGAAGCTCGGCGACGGCACCGAGAGTGGCGTCACGCAGGGTCCGCTGATCAACATGAAGGCGGTCGACAAGGTCGAGCGGCACATCGCCGACGCGGTGAAGCGCGGCGCCAAGGTGGTTACCGGCGGCAAGCGCAGCGAGCTCGGCCGCTCCTTCTTCGAGCCGACGGTGCTGGCCGACGTCAAGCCGGACTCGCTGGTGTCGCAGGAGGAGACCTTCGGACCGCTCGCGCCCGTGATCCGCTTCAAGGACGAGGCCGACGTCATCGCGATGTGCAACGCCTCGCCGTTCGGCCTTGCCTCGTATTTCTATTCCCGCGATATCGGCCGCGTCTGGCGCGTCGCCGAAGCGCTGGAATCAGGCATGGTCGGCGTCAACACCGGCCTCATCACCACCGAGGTCGCGCCCTTCGGCGGCGTCAAGGAAAGTGGCCTCGGCCGCGAAGGTTCGCGTCACGGCATGGAAGAATATGTCGAGATCAAATACGTGATGATGGCGGGGGTGTGAGAGCCGCCGTTGTCTGGCGATGTGAGCCAGGTGGAGATGTCGGAGAGGCCCACCGGCCTCTCCCCGTCATTGCGAGCGCAGCGAAGCAATCCAGAATCCCTCCGCGGAACGACTCTGGATTGCTTCGCTACGCTCGCAACGACGGAGCGCGCAGGGGTAGCGAACCCTAAATCTTCAGCTCATTCCCCGTCACGCGCCGATACGCCTCGAGATACCGCTTGCTGGTCGCGTCCACCACGCTGGCCGGCAGCGGCGGCGGCGGGGCGTCGCCGTTCCAGCGGCCGGCGCGGCGCTCGGCGTCGAGATAGTCGCGCAGGGGCTGCTTGTCGAAGCTCGCCTGCGGCTGGCCCGGCTTGTAGGCGTCCACTGCCCAGAAGCGCGACGAATCCGGCGTCATCACCTCGTCGATCAGGATGATGCGGCCGTCCTTGTCGCGACCGAACTCGAACTTGGTGTCGGCGATGATGATGCCCTGCTCGCGGGCGAGCTCCTCGCCGAGCGTGTAGATCGCGCGCGTCATGCTTTCCAGCGTGTAGGCGACGTCGTCGCCGACCACCGCGCGCATCTTCGCGATGGTGATGTTCTCGTCATGGCCGCTCTCGGCCTTGGTCGCCGGGCTGAAGATCGCAGGCTCCAGCTTCTCGCTCTCGACAAGGCCTGGCTTCAGCTTCTCGCCCGCGAGCGTGCCACTCGCGGCATATTCCTTCCAGGCGGAGCCTGAGAGATAGCCGCGGATCACGCATTCGATCGGAAACACAGTGGTGCGTTTGCACAGCATGGCGCGGCCGAGGATCTGGTCGCGATGAGCCTTCAGTGCCGGTACGGCCGCAACGATCTCGTCGCTATCCGCGCTGATCATGTGGTGCGGCACCACGCCTTCCAGCTCATTGAACCACCACGCGCTGATCTGCGTCAGCACCGCGCCCTTCATCGGGATGGTCTCGCCCATCACGACGTCGAAGGCGCTGATGCGGTCGGTGGTGACGAGCAGCAGGCGGTCGTCGTCGACGGCATAGATATCGCGCACCTTGCCGCGTCCGATCTTGGGGAGCGGCAGGTCGCTGGAGAGCATGGTGGTCATCGGCAAAGCCTTCGCACAAGGAATCCAGCCGCATTCGGTTGCGCGGCCGGACACCGGATTAGCCTATTCCGGCAGCGGAATGAACTCGTGCTCCTGCGGAACTGGCGCGAAGCGCCCGGTTTTCCAGTCCTGCTTGGCCTGCTCGATCCGCTCCTTGCTGGACGAGACGAAATTCCACCAGATGTGGCGCGGGCCTTCCAGCGCATCGCCCCCGAGAAACATCATCCGCGTGGCTTGAAGCGCCTTCACGGTGATGCGGTCGCCGGGCCGGAAGATCAGCAGGCGCGGCCCCTCGTAGTGCTCGTTAGCGATCTCGACCTCGCCGTCGACCAGGTAGATCGCCCGCTCCTCATGATCGGGGTCGAGCGGCACAGTCGCGCCCGCGGCCGCCGTGACCTCGGTGTAGAACCAGGGCGAGACCATCGAGACGGGCGAGGTGATGCCGAAGGTGGAGCCCGCGATCACCCGCGCGGTGAAGTCGCGCTCGGAGATCATCGGCAGGTCGCCCGCCGCATAATGCTGAAACGACGGCGCGATCTCTTCGGAGCCCGCCGGCAGCGCGATCCAGCTTTGCAGGCCGAGCATCTTCTGGCCCGAGGCGCGCTGCGCGTCCGGCGTGCGCTCGGAATGGGCAATGCCCCGTCCGGCCGTCATCAGGTTCATCGCGCCGGGCGCGATCTCCTGGACATTGCCCTCGCTGTCGCGATGCATGATGGCGCCGTCGAACAGATAGGTGACGGTGGCGAGCCCGATATGCGGATGCGGCCGCACGTCCATGCCCTTGCCGGAGACGAACTGTACCGGGCCGAAATGGTCGAAGAAGATGAAAGGCCCGACCATCTGCCGCTTGCCGTGCGGCAACGCCCGCCGCACCGCGAACCCGTCACCGAGATCGCGCGTGCGCGGCACGATGACGAGATCGAGCGCATCGCAGGACATGGGATCGCCGAGCACGGGATCGTTCGAGGGCTGCCAGCTCATGGGGGACTCCTTTTAGCTTTGTTGAGTACGATCGTAGCAGGATTTCCCATCGCCGTCGCGACGAAGGCGGCGCGACAAATTCCGCTGTCGTGCCCCGCATAAGCGGGGCATCCAGTACTCCGCGGCCCATCGATTCAATCACAACCGTCTCGGAGTACTGGATCGCCCGGTCAAGGCCGGGCGATGACACCTGTGGCGCGGATGGTCCTTGAAAAAATGGCGGCAACCAACGATGTTCGGACGCCTTCAACCGCGACCGTTCGGCCATCCGATGACCCTTGCCGCAACCGAGCTCGCCTTCCGCGCCGCCAGCGTCGCGCTGCTGCTGGTGCTCGCGGCCTCGCTCGTCTCCGAGTTCCGCAATGTGCTCGCGGCCCGCCTCGGCGCGGCCTTCGCGCTCGGCTCGGCGGCGCACGCCGCGAGCTATTCCATCGGCGTGTCGTCGCTCGTTCCGGCCTGGCACGCGCCGCTGATTGCGCTGTCGACCGGCAACATCGTCGTGTTCTGGCTGTTCACGCGCGCTCTGTTCGACGACGAATTTCGGTTGCGCTGGTGGCATGGTTTGATCTGGGCCGCGGTGACCGCCTTCAGCCTGGTCGGATGTCTCTGGATCGCGCCCGGCGGCAACGCGCGGTTTTCCGTGACGGCAGTGAACCTGATCGTGCTCGGCTTCATCGCGCTCGCAGTGGCGCAGACGATTGGATCGTGGTCCGCCGATCTGGTCGAGCGTCGCCGCCGCCTGCGCGTCTTCATCGTCTGCGCCGCCGCACTCTATGGCGGGTTGAATGCGCTTCTGCAGATCCTCGTTGCCTTCAGCGCGGGCGATGTCGTCGACACGATCAACACAGGTGTGCTCGCCTGCATCGTTGCCGCGATCGCCTACGCAATGTTGCGCGTCGATGGCGCCGATCTGTTTCCGATTGCGCCAGAGCCCGCACCGGCGATCGCGCCGGTCCAGCCTGTGGCCGAGGACTCCGACCAGAAGCTCATCGACGCCCTGATGCGCCTGATGGCGGACGAGCGGATCTATCGCCACGAGAACATCACCATCGGCGTCCTGGCAACCCGGCTGAAGATCCCCGAATACCGCCTGCGCCGGCTGATCAACCAGCGGCTCGGCTATCGCAACTTCAATGTGTTCCTGAACAACCACCGCATCGAGGAAGCCAAGGCCGCGCTCGCCGATCCCAGCCAGGCCGAGGTCCCCGTCATCACCATCGCCATGGACGCCGGCTTCCAGTCACTCGGCCCCTTCAACCGCGCCTTCAAGGCGGTCACCGGCGTCACGCCGACGGAATATCGGCGGCTCAAGGTGAACGCGGCCTAGATTTCAAGCTGCTGTAATTACAGCATTATTTCGAAATCGACCAGCGCTGTCCGAATTCGGCTAGACCATCTTTCAAATCCGGCGAGCGCGCCTGCAGCTTCTCCCGCTTCCTCCCGACAAGGGCCCCATCAGGAGAAAGCAAGTGACTCGCCGCCGCAAAATCGTCCTTCTCGCTACCGCCATCGCCGCAGCCGGCCTCGCGCTCGGCGCGGCCCGGGCCCGCGACATCCCGAAGGTCGCGACCGGCTTCGTCGCCGACATCCTGTGCGCCGAGACGTTCGTTTCCGGCCTCGATCCCAGCCGCAACTTCGCCCAGACCACCGATGCCATGCCTGGAGCGAGCCTGATCAGCTGGGCGATGGACTACAGGGTCGACCGCGTCCGCAAGGATGTCACGGTGACGCTGTTCGGCATCGGCCGCAGCCACGCCGTGTATCGCGAGGGCCTCGGCTGCACGCTCGAGCACGGCGATGGCATCGTCGCCGTCGAGCTGCCGCCTGACGAGAAACGACCCGCGTTGCTGCCCGAGATCGCCGGACCCGCAATCGTGCCGCCGCAGAGCCCCGCGCTCGCCGCCGCGCTCGACCGGGCCTTCGCCGAGCCCGCGCAGCCGCCTTACCGCCGCACCCGCGCCATCGTCGTGATGAAGGCCGGCCGCGTCGTCGCCGAACGCTACGCCGACGGCATCGGCCCCGAGACGCCACTGCTCGGCTTCTCCATGACGAAGTCGGTGATCTCGGCCCTGATCGGCGTGCTGGTGCGCCAGGGCAAGCTGAAGCTCGACGGTCGCGCACCGGTCGCCGCCTGGAAGGATCCCGACGACCCGCGCCATGCCATCACCGTCGACCAGCTGCTGCGTCACACCGCGGGCCTTGCGCTCGGCAGCTCGCTGCAGGCTTCGCTTCTCTCCGCCTTCGAGCCGGTCAACCGGATGAAGTTCGCGGAAAAGGATATGGCCGCCTATGCCGAGAGCATTCCGCTTCAGACCGCGCCCGGCACCGCGTGGAATTATCACGACGGCAACACCCTCATTCTCTCGCATCTGATCCGCGATGCGGCCGGCGGCACACCGCTAGACGCGCTACGCCTTGCCCGCCGCGAATTGTTCGCTCCGCTCGGCATGCGCCATGTGCTGCTCCAGCTCGACGGTGTCGGCACGATCGAGGGGTCGAGCGAGATGCTCGCCTCCGCCCGCGGCTGGGCGCGCTTCGGCCAGCTCTACCTCAATGACGGCGTCGCCGGCGGCAAGCGCATCTTGCCGGAAGGGTGGGTGAACTATTCGGCGACAGCCACGCCGAATGCGTGGGTCGGCATCGGCGCCGGCTTCTGGACCAACCAGGGCGATAGCTTTGGCGCAAACTTTCGCGTGGAGCACGGCTGGCCGCGCGATGCCTTCTTCGCCAAGGGCACGATCGGGCAGTACACCATCGTGATCCCGTCGGAGCAACTGGTGATCGTGCGCCTCGGCCGCTCGCCGAACGCGCCGCCGCAAGCCGACGGCGTGTTCGATCTGGTGCGGGATGTAGTGGCCGCAACGCGCGAGAAGGGGAAGATGGCGGGACGGGAATGAAACGCGAGCTCCTCTTCCCTTCTCTCCTTGTGGGAGAAGGTGGCGCGAAGCGCCGGATGAGGGGTCTCTATCGGTGCATTCAAATGAGAGTTGGACTCGCGGAGAGAACCCCTCACCCCGCTTCGCTTCGCGAAGCGAACCTCTCCCACAAGGGGAGAGGGCGCAGCATTCTCATGCGAGAGCTGTTAGCGCCCCAATTCCGTCGCCTGCGCCACGCGGTCGAACCGCTCCAGCGTCATGATCGCATCCGCGAACTTTTCCGCGCGCGCATTCAGCACGGGACGGGCCAGCGTCAAAAACTTCTGCTGCATCGCCTTCGTGTCCGGGAAGGAATTCGGCTCGCCGGACGGATCGGCATAGAGCCGCTCATGCACGCCGTCGTCCGTGGTGATGCTGACGCGGGCACCGAACGGATGGCTGCGGCCGATCTCGAGGCGATCGTCCTGCACCACGTCGAACTTGTCGGCGAGCGCGTCGATGGCGGCGTCGCCGAGCCGGTTGTAATCGTCCCAGCCGAATGAACCTTGGTCGAGTGCGAGCGCGCCGGTGAAGAACATCGAAAACTGGCCGCCGACGATCGAGCGCGGATGCCGCTTGGTCGCGGCGTCGCCGGTCAGCGTGATGCCGTTGCGGTGCAGGCCGATCTCGACCCGCTTGACCTGGTCCGGCGTCAGATTGTGCTCGCGCCGCATCGCGATCAGCGCGTCGATCGCGGCATGGGTGTAGCGGCAGCTTGGATACGGCTTCACGCCGATCTTCATCGTCTCATAGGTCTTGCCGAGCTCGGCCACCGCCTTGTCCGGATGCGCATCGTCGGTGTAGCCGGCGAGCAGGCCGTGCTTGCCCTCGACCGACTCGGTCGCACCGACGAAATCGTTGCGCGCCAGCGTCGCGGCGATCACCCCGTTCATCGCGGCGGCGCCGACCTGGTAGCGCTTGTTCCAGGCGCCGTTGACCAGGAATTGCAGCGAGCCCGCGGCCTGGCTGCCGGAGACGCCGAATGCTGCAATCAGCTGCTTCTCGGTCAGGCCGAACAGCTTGCCCGCCGCCGCAGTCGCGCCATAGGTGCCGGCCGTCGCCGTCGGGTGGAAGCCACGCGCATAATGCGAGGTCGGGTCGAGCGCATTGCCGAGCCGGCAGCACACCTCGTAACCGGCAACGATCGCCGTCAGCACGTCGCGCCCGGAGGCGCCGACCATCTCGCCGACGGCGAAGGCGGCCGGCACCACCGGTGCGCTCGGATGCAGCGAGGAATCGGCATGGGTGTCGTCGAAATCGAGGGAGTGGCCAAGCGCGCCGTTGAGCAGTGCCGCGACGGCTGGCGTCCAGGTTTTGCTATCGCCGAACACGGTGGATTCGCCCCTGGTGTCGAGGGCCAGCGCCTCCAGCATCTTCAGCATCGACGGGGTCGATTCCGCCTCGCGCCGCGCCCTGATCGCGCTGCCGAGGAAGTCCAGCGTCAGCACCTTGGCGCGCTCCAGCACTTCCGCCGGAATATCCTGGTATTTCAGATAGAAGACATAGGCGGCGAGCGTTGCGGTTTCGTGAGCCATCGTGTTTCCTCGTTTTGGCGCGCAAGTTAGGCGGGCTGATTTGGCCTTTCAAGCGGCCTTGCGCCGGCGGGGATCAGCCATGCTTTTGCTCGGCGCCAGTGGATCGGGATATTCCGTATGACGCGCGCAAGGCAGCTGTTTGAGCAGGTTCGAGCGCGGCGGACGCAATTGGGGCTGGCGATCCGGGTCACGGTCGCCGCGACCGCGGCTTACGCGATCGCAACCGCGCTGCACCTGTTGTTGCCGCTCTGGGCGGTGCTGACCTCGCTGATCGTGACCCAGATGAGCGTCGGCCGCTCGCTGAAGGCGACGCGCGATTACATGCTCGGCACCATCGGCGGAGCCGTCTATGGCGGCGCCATTGCCATCCTGATTCCCTATTCCAGCGAGGCGGGCCTGCTCGGCCTGCTGGTCCTCTCCGTCGGCCCGCTCGCCTTCATCGCCGCGATCAATCCGAGCCTCAGCGCCGCCACGGTCACTGCCGTGATCGTGCTCCTGGTTCCGACCCTGCATCATGCCGATCCCATGACCTCGGCGATCGATCGGGTCAGCGAGGTCGGTGTCGGTGCCGTCACGGGATTGCTGGTCTCCTTCCTGGTGCTGCCCTCGCGCGCGGTGCGGCAGATCCGCGCCAGCGCGGCGGTTCTTCTCGAGCTGATCGCCGATGCCCTCGCCGAGCTGCTGGCAGGCCTCACGCGCGGCCGCGACAACGACGCGCTGCACCGGATCCAGGACGGCATCGGCACCGCGATGGTCAACCTGAATGCGATCGGCTCCGAAGCCGAGCGCGAGCGCGCGGCGCGCCTGTCGAGCGGTCCGGATACCGGCCCGTTGCTGCGAACGATCCTGCGGCTGCGGCATGACGTCGTGATGATCGGCCGTGCCACGGTGTTGCCGTTGCCGGTCGAGGTGCAGCTGCGGCTGGCTGCTCCGCTGACGGAAGTGTCCACCGTGATCGCGCGCTTTCTGCGCTCGGCCGCTAGCGCCTTGCGCGAGGGCGCCGGCGCGCCGCCGATCCATCCTGTCCATGTCGCGCTCCATCACTATGCTGAGGCGGTGGCGTCCGTCCGTCAGGATGGCCTGATCCGCGGCCAGCCCGGCGACACCGCCGAGCGCTTCTTCGCGCTCGGCTTCTCCCTGGAGCAGATGCACCAGAATCTCGGCGATCTCGATCGCGTCGTCGGCGAATGGTCGGAGGCAGCAAGCGACAAGTCGGTGCGGGTGGCGGAGTGAGCTATCGCTTCGTCAGCCCTTTGCCCTGCATGCGCCAGACCAGGAGATCGATGCGGTCCTGGCCGAAGAACGGCTCGTTTTCAAACACGAAGGTCGGCACGCCCCAATGGCCTGACGCGGCGTGATCTTTCTCGTTCGCTGCAATCACCTGCTCGTAGCGATCCGGCTCAGCGGTGATCGCTTCATCCATCGCGGCAAGGTCGAAGCCGGCTCGTTCGGCGGCCTGTGCCAGATGATCGCCTTCGTTCCACCCCGAGACCGAGCCGTCCCACAACACGCGCGCGATCGCGTAGGTGAATGCAAGCGATCGCCCTTCGAGCTGCGCCATGGCGCCGAGGCGAGTGAGGCGATGGATGTAAGGCTGCTCCGCCGCGACCTCGAGCGTGGTCAGATCCTGCACGATCGGATTGGGCCGGGGAAAGCGGAACGGAATGCCCTCGTGCTCCGCTACGCGCGTGCTGTCGAGCACCACATAACGAATGAATTGCGGATTGGCTTTCTTGAAGAAGCCCGGCTCGCGGATTGCCAGCGGATAGACCGGACGAAGGTTCACTGCGAGGTCATACTGTTCGACCAGCTTCAGTGTCTTGGGCAGCGCCAGATAGCTGTAAGGGCTCCGGTAGGAGTAGAAGAGGTCGACGAACAGCGTCATCGGGCCGGCTCCACGATCCGTCCCATCATGTTGCGGACGACGAGCTTGTGGAAGGGCATGATCAGTGCGAGATAGGTCCGGCCGAGCAGGTTGTGCGTGCGCACCAGCGTGGTCGAGGTCACATGGCGGCTCGCGGCATCGCCTGAAACGTCGACCACGATCCGGAAGTCGAGGTGCGAATCGTCGAAGCCTGCGACCAGCTGCTCCGGCGTCTCGCTCAGCACCGGAAACAGGCCGATCATGCCGCCCGGCGCCGGCGCGCCTTCGCCCGATGTCTTCAGCCCGAACGGCCTCACCAGAATGTTGCGCAGGTGCAGCAGCGCGTCGATCCAGCGCGGCCCGTGCAGCACCATCCTGGTGCAGGCCTCGCGGGCATTCACCGCCGCGGTGCCGATCTCCACGCGAAACGCATCGGCGAACTGCGCGCCCGCGAGCACTGCACGCGGATCGATCTCAGGCGCGACTTCGTGGACATTTGCTCTCATCCCGCCATTTTGCGCGTCAGCATCCGGAAGCGCAAGATCAGGAGCCCGGCATAGACGAATGTGCCGATCGAGAATCCGATCCAGACGCCGACCGCGCCTAGTCCTGTGTGGAACGCCAGCATCCAGCCGATGGGAAAGGCGACGCCCCAATAGCCGATCGCGGCGAACAGCAGCGTCATTCGGGTGTCGTTGATGCCGCGCAGCGCGCCGCCCATGATAGTCTGCAGGCCGTCGGCGATGAAGAAGCTGGCCCCGACCAGCAGCAGCGTTCCGGTCAGCTCGACGGTCGCGGTGCTTTCGCTGCCCGCGCCGAAGAACAGCCGACCGAGCTCGTAGCGGCCGATCACGATAGCGATCGTCAGCGCGGAGACCAGCGCGAGTCCGAGCACGGCTGCAACGAGCCCTGCGCGCTTCACCGCCGCCGGATCATTACGGCCGAAGGCATGACCGACCCGCACCGTCGCCGCCATGCCAATGCCGAGCGGCACCATGAACAGCACGGCGGTGACCTGGAGCGCGATCTGATGCGCGGCAATCGCGGTGGTCGAGATCAAGCCCATCAGCAGTGCGGCCGAGGAGAACAGGCCGTATTCCAGCAGCAGCGAGAACGAAATCGGCGCGCCGATCGCGACCAGCTGGCGCATCAAGGGCCAGTCGATCCGCCAGAGGCGGGCGAGCGGATGATAGTCCGCGAACGGCTTGCGCAGCCCGGCAATCGCGAGCGCGGCGAGGAAGGTGCCGAGATTGACCAGCGTGGTCGCAAGCCCTGCGCCGAACAGGCCGAGCTCGGGCAGGCCGAACAGGCCGTGGATCAGGGCATAGACCAGCGCGGCATTGACCGGGATCGCCGCCAGCGTGATCCACAGCGGGGCCTGCGGCCGGTTCACCGCGCTCATCATGCCGCGCAGCGCGATGAATCCGAGCGCCGGCGCGATGCCCCAGGCAAGGCCATTCAGATAGTGCTGCGCCAGCGCGGCCGCTCGCGGCATTTGACCGAGCGCGAGCAGGATCTGCTCGCCATAGAGCGGCGAGGCCATCATCGGCAGCGAGATCAGCAGGGCGGCCCACAGCCCGACGCGCAACGAGCGGCGAATGCGCCTGACGTCGCCGGCGCCGAACGCCTGCGCCGCCAGCGGCGACACTGCGGACGTCAATCCGAGCCCGAACGTGAAGCTGACGAAATAGACAGTATGGGCCAGCGCCGCCGCGGCCACCGCCTCCTCGCCGAGCCGCCCGATCATCGCGAGATCGGTCGTGATCATCGCGATCTGCCCGAGCTGGGTCAGCATCATCGGCACGGCGAGCCGCAGTGTCTCGACGAATTCTTCGGCAAGGCGGTTCTGCGGCACGCCGGCTTGCGGCTGCGCATGATGTTGGACGGTGTCGAGCATGGCGGCTCATTAGCACAGCCGGGCGACGAAAACATGGCCAAGTGTCCCGGACGCGCGAAGCGCGAGCCGGGACCCAGAATCCTAGGGTGGGCAAAGGCGCATTTGCGCCGTGCCCACCATCCGTCCAACACCGCGACAGAAGCGGTGGGCACGCTTCGTTTTGCCCACCCTACGATACTGCGTCCGGGGCACGAGATCGATGTTCGATCGAGAGGCTTGGAAGAAGTGCCTCAGCCCTTCCTCTCCGGCACGCGCTTGATCCTGGCCCCCAGCGCGTTCAGCCGCTCCTCGATGCGCTCGTAGCCGCGCTCGATCTGGTCGGCGTTGTTGATGGTCGATGTGCCCTCGGCGCAGACGGCCGCGAGCAGCATCGCCATGCCGGCGCGGATGTCGGGCGAGGTCATCGTCGCGCCGTGCAGGCGGCTGGGGCCGGCGATGATGGCGCGGTGCGGATCGCACAGCACGATGCGCGCGCCCATCGCGATCAGCTTGTCGACGAAGAACATCCTGGATTCGAACATCTTCTCGAACATCAGGATCACGCCCTCACATTGCGTCGCGGTGACGATTGCGATCGACATCAGGTCGGCGGGGAAGGCCGGCCAGGGCTGGTCCTCCAGCTTCGGCACATGGCCGCCGAAATCGTCCTGGATCTTCAATGTCTGGTTGGAGGGCACGATGAGGTCGTCGCCCTCGATCCGGCAGACGATGCCAAGCCGCTCGAAGCCCATGCGGATCGAGCGCAGATGCTCGACGCCCGCGCGGGCGATGCGCAAGGGAGAGCGCGTCACCGCAGCCAGCCCGATCAGCGAGCCGACCTCGATATGGTCGGGCTGGATCCGGTACGTCGTCCCGCCGAGCGCGGCTTGACCATGGATGATCATGGTGTTGGTGCCGATGCCTTCGATCCTGGCGCCGAGCGCGACCAGGAAATTGGCGAGGTCCTGCACATGCGGCTCGGAGGCCGCGTTGCGCAAATAGGTGACGCCGTCGGCGGCGACCGCCGCGACCAGCGCGTTCTCGGTGGCGGTGACGCTCGGCTCGTCCAGGAACACGTCCGCGCCCGCGAGCTTTGGCGCGCGGAATTCGAGCCGGTCGGTTGCGATGACCTTGGCGCCGAGCTGCTCCAGCGCGAGCACATGCGTGTCCAGCCGGCGGCGGCCGATGACGTCGCCGCCGGGCGGCGGCAGCATCACCTCGCCGCAGCGGGCGAGCAGGGGCCCGGCGAGCAGGATCGAAGCGCGAATGCGCACGCACAGCTCGGGGTCGAGGTCGGCGGCGCGGATGCTCTTGGCGTGGATGTGAAGCGTGTTGCGCGCGGACCATTCGGCCGACGCGCCGACCGAGCGGACCAGCTCGACCAGTGTCTCGGTGTCACGGATCCGCGGAACGTTCTCCAGCACGACCGGATGTTCGGTCAGCAGCGCGGCGGCGATGATCGGCAACGCCGAATTCTTGTTGCCGGACGGCTCGATCGAGCCCGAGAGCCGGTGACCGCCCTCGACGATGTATTGGATGGGCGCCACGGGGTTCTCGCTGTCCTGTTGAGTGGGAGGGCCTGTTTCGGGCGGAAACTACAGAGATTTGAGCGCGGGAGCAATTGTAGTGGGCGGGCTCTCACCCGTCCGTCCGGTGCTTGTGGCAGGAAACCGACCTTAGAACAGCCCGATGATATTCCCGATCACGTAGAGGATCGCGATCAGGATCAGAACCCCCATCATGAAGAAGGAGATTTCGATGGCGATGGCGCCGGTGCCGAGTGTGGCGGCAACAGCGGCAAGGAGCCGTTCCTCCCGGAAGATCAGGGAGAGCACCGAGAACAGGATGGCGAGCAGGCCGAGCGAGATTGCCGTAACCGATGCGGTTTCACTCCAGCTTCGTCCAGCCGACTTCTCTGGCCTCGGAGCCTGATACTCCACGCCCTTTACCTTCGCGACGATGCGGTCCTTGATGCGATGTCCGGTGTCGACGATCACCTTGTCCGCCGGCGGCGGCGGAAACACGATCGGCACGACCCAATGCGGCAACACCGCCGCCATCAGCGCCAGCACGCCGACAATGCTGCCGATGATGCCGAGGCGGCGTGAGGGCGCAGCGGAGGGAGGCGTTGCAGTAGCGGTCATGACGCGAGGCTTCCCGGTCGGAGTGGGCCAACGGGTTCATGCCGTTTCGTCGTGATCAAGAGCGGAGAGGTTCAGGGCGGTGTCGCCAAGATGGTGGTGCGCTCCCTCCCCCGCTTGCGGGGGAGGGCGGGGGAGAGGGCTATCTCCGCAATGGGACAATCCCCCAAGGAAAAAGCCCTCACCCGTCACGATCTGCGAGCGTGACGACCTCGCAAGCGGGAGAAGTGCAGCGAGTGCTTGGCTGGCCGATCGGCCCCAATGCGACGCCGGCCTCAAATATCGATCGTCGCGCTCAGCGAGTGTTCCTGGATGAAATCGCGGCGCGGCTCGACCACGTCGCCCATCAGCTTGGTGAAGATGTCGTCGGCCTCGTCGACCTCCTTGACCTTCACTTGCAGCAGCGAGCGCGCCTCGGTGTCCAGCGTCGTCTCCCAGAGCTGCTCCGGGTTCATCTCGCCGAGGCCTTTGTAGCGCTGCAGGGTGATGCCCTTGCGGCCCGCGTCGGTCACGGCCTCGAACAGGTCGACCGGGCCGTGGACCACGTGCTCTGAATCCTTGCGCCGCAGCTTGCCGGAGCGGGCGTAAACGTCCTGGAGCCTGGTCGTGTACTCGTCGAGCTTGCGGGCCTCGGCCGAGCCGAGCAGCGCGTCGTCGATGACAGCGGCTTCCTTGACGCCGCGCACGGTGCGCTCGAACAGGAAGCCCTGGCCCTCGACGAATTGTCCGACCCAGCCGCGCTCGACCTCCTCGGCCTGGTTGTCCAGCCGGCTCGCGATATATTGCGCAGCGGCCGCCGCCTTCTCGGGATCGCCGTAGATCTCCTTGTTCAGCACGCCGGTGATGGCGGCCTGTTCGACCACCTTGCGGTTATAGCGGCTGTGCAGGTTGCGCAGGATGCTGCGGACCACGCGGGCATCGTCGACGAGCGCGCGCAGATCGCGTCCGGAGCGGTCGCCGCCGGTGCCGGGCATGTACACGCAATCATCGAGGCCAGCGTCGATGAGATAGTCTTCCAGCGCCCGCTCGTCTTTCAGGTACTGCTCGGACTTTCCGCGTGAGACCTTATAGAGCGGCGGCTGGGCGATATAGAGATAGCCGCCGTCGATGATGTCGCGCATCTGCCGATAGAAGAACGTCAGCAGCAGCGTGCGGATGTGGGCGCCGTCGACGTCGGCGTCCGTCATCACGATGATCTTGTGATAGCGCAGCTTCTCGACCGAGAACTCGTCGCTGATGCCGGTGCCGAGCGCGGTGATCAGCGTGCCGATCTGCTCTGACGACAGCATCTTGTCGGGACGCACGCGCTCGACGTTCAGGATCTTGCCA
Organism: Bradyrhizobium glycinis; assembly: GCF_016031655.1. GTDB lineage: Bacteria > Pseudomonadota > Alphaproteobacteria > Rhizobiales > Xanthobacteraceae > Bradyrhizobium > Bradyrhizobium glycinis. The sequence goes on along the minus strand of NZ_JACCHQ010000016.1, from coordinate 141,755 downwards.
CGGAGCGGCAAGACGGCCTGGAATTCGCGGTTGCGGCCCTGCTTGGCGCTGCCACCTGCCGAGTCGCCCTCGACGATGAAGAGCTCGGACTTGGCCGGATCCTTTTCCTGGCAGTCCGCGAGCTTGCCCGGCAGCGAGGAGACCGAGAGCGGGCTCTTGCGTGTCAGCTCGCGCGCCTTTCGCGCAGCTTCACGGGCCGCCGCGGCCTGGATCACCTTGCCGACGATCATCTTGGCTTCGCTCGGGTGCTCCTCGAACCAGGCTTGGAGCGCCTCGTTGAGGACGTTCTCCACCGCCGGGCGCACTTCCGAGGACACCAGCTTGTCCTTGGTCTGCGACGAAAATTTCGGATCGGGAACCTTCACCGAGAGAACGGCGGTGAGACCTTCGCGGCAATCGTCGCCAGTCAGCGCGATCTTTTCCTTCTTGGCATTCGCCTCGGCATAGCCGTTGACCTGGCGCGTCAACGCGCCGCGGAAGCCGGCGAGGTGGGTGCCGCCGTCACGCTGCGGGATGTTGTTGGTGAAGCACAGCACGTTCTCGTGGTAGCTGTCGTTCCACCACAGCGCCGCCTCGACGCCGATGCCATTGGCTTCCGAACGTACCATGATCGGCGCCGGCACCAGGGCCTTCTTGTTGCGGTCGAGATATTTGACGAATTCCTCGACGCCGCCGGAATAGTGCATCTCCTCGCGCTTCTCGACCGCGTGGCGCATGTCGGAGAGCACGATGTTGACGCCTGAATTGAGGAAGGCGAGCTCGCGCAGCCGGTGCTCGAGCGTGGCGAAGTCGTATTCGACATTCTTGAAGGTCTCGGTCGAGGCCAGGAACGTCACTTCGGTGCCGCGCTTGCCCGGGGCATCGCCGACGACCTTCAGCGGTGCGACGGCATCGCCATGCGCGAACTCGATATAATGCTCCTTGTTGTCGCGCCAGATGCGAAGCATCAGCTTGCTCGACAGCGCGTTGACCACGGAGACGCCGACGCCGTGCAGGCCGCCGGAGACCTTGTAGGAGTTCTGGTCGAACTTTCCGCCCGCGTGCAGCTGGGTCATGATGACCTCGGCCGCCGAGATGCCCTCGCCCTTGTGGATGTCGACGGGAATGCCGCGGCCGTCGTCGCGCACAGTGACGGAATTGTCGGGATTGAGGATGACGTCGACGCGCGTGGCATGGCCGGCGAGCGCCTCGTCGATGGCGTTGTCGACGACCTCGTAGACCATGTGGTGCAGGCCCGAGCCGTCGTCGGTGTCGCCGATATACATGCCGGGGCGCTTGCGGACGGCATCGAGTCCCTTGAGCACGCGGATCGATTCCGCGCCGTAATCGCTCGCGTTGGAGGGCTCGTTTTCGGCAGCGTGCTGCCGAGCAGGTTCTGTCATGAGAGGCCTTCGAGATGTCGCCCGAATCAGCGGCGCAAAGGCGCTGATTTGCGGGGCTATTTGTGCCATGAAAGACCGCTTGCGCCTAGCGCAAAGTATCCTCCGACAACCTCTTGAGAAGATAGGGTTTTTTGGCCGGCTTTCAAGGCTCTTGCAGGGCGTTTTTGGGCGCTGCAAAAAGCGTGATTCGAGGGGCTGCTTGGGGCCTTCTAAGGCGTGGTTTTTGCGGTGATGTGGATGCCTGTTCCGAGGCACCGCGGCGCTCGGAAACGGCCGCTGGTCAGTAGATCTGATCCGGCTTCCTGTCGTCGTCATCCAACCTGAGGCTCCACGTTTCGCCGGCAGCCACAGTAATGGTGTCGGTGCGCATCCGACGGCCCGACACGAGCAGCGCGTAGGAGTACGTGCCGGGCGGCAGATCCAGCATTTGTGGATGGTTGACGCCGCCCGCGATCTCGATGGTCTGGTCGTTGATCGCGAGCGAGGCGACATCAGGTACAAGATAACCGAAGATCAGCCGCGCGTGTCCTGCTCTCGGCAGGAAGTTGGCCTTGGCCGCGACCGCGGTATTTCGTTGCACGAGGTCGACTGTGGTCTCGCCATTGGCGCGGTCGAGTGTCAGCATGCCCGGCCCCTTCGGGGAGGCGAAGACGAGCAGCGCGTGATCGGCCTCGACCATCGCGCCATCAGGCTTCTCCTGCCAGCCGCGCTTTCCGAGTTCCGCGCGGTAGAAGGCCAGTACGTCGCTGAGCTCTGCGGGTACATGGGCTTTGAGTTCGAGCCGGAACGGGACATCGATGCCGGAGGCGTGCGTGGTGCCGAAGCTTGCGTGACTGGCTCGCGTCGGCACGGGCATGTCGGCGCGGGGATCTGCTGCGGTAAGTGGCTCCGGCGAGCAGCCTGCAAGAAGAGTAAGGCCGCACATCAACAGCCACCACCGTGACGGGACCTTCGTCCCGCGCCATGCCGTCGTCATGTCTACTCTCCAGGAATACCGCGGCCTTCGCGCGATGCAGCGGCTGCGACAGGGCCGCCGCCTTCTCGACGACTAGTCGCCCCGCGAACTGGACGGGTTCAACCAGGCCGATACACCCGCGGACATGAGATCAGTACATCTGCAGCGGCAGCACGTCGCCGCGCGGGCCCACCAGGAGACCCCAGGCCTCGCCGGCGGCAACGGTCAGGGACTCGCTACGCGCAGGGCGGCCGGGCAGGCGCAACGCGTACTCGTATTTGCCGGGCGGCAGATCGAGCATCGGGCCTTTCGGTGATTGCGGGCCGCCGGCGCCGGCTGCAATCTTCACCGTCTGCTTGTTGATCGTCAGCGCGACCTCGTTCGCTGCCATGTTTCCGAGCATGAGCCGCGCTTGTCCCGCCTTCGGCATGATCTCGGCCTTGGCCGCGGCATCGGCATTCTTCTGCGCCAGGCTGACCGTGGTCTCGCCCTTGGCGCGGCCGAGCTTGAGCACGGCGGGACCTTGCGGCGAGGTGAAGTCGATCTGCGCGCGTTCCGCGGACACGGCCGCGCCGTCGGCCCTCTCCTGCCAGCCCAGCTTTGCAAGCTCGGCCCGGTAGAAGGCGAGGACCTCCTCGAGCGAAGCGGGGATGCTGGCCTCCAGCTCGCGGCGGAGCGGCGCTTCGCCCCCGGGCATCTTCGTGGTGGCGAGCGATTTCGACGAACGCTGCGTCGGCACTGGCAGCGGCGACTCAGGATCGGGCTTGAGCGGCTCGGCGGATTTGGCCTGAACCTCGACCTCCGCGCCGGCCGCAGGCTTGGCCGCTTCCGTCACCAGGCCCGATCCGTCGGCGCGGACATTCACCTTCGGGCCCATCTGCATCACGGTCATCGAGATCGACTTGCCGCCTTTCGAGAACGCCATCACCGCCATGTTCGGCTGGTTGATGACGGAGCGCTGCTCCTTCCAGCCCGAGCTCTTCAGCGCGGTCCGATAGAAGCTGCTGAGCGCCTTCACGCTCGATGCCGACGAGAATTCCAGCCGGCCGTCGCCACCTTCGAATGTCACGCCTTCGGCGTTTTCGGGCAGCGGCACCGGCGTCTTGCTGTCAGCGAGCGCATTGAGCGGGGCGTCCGACAGAGAGGCGGCCTGCGTCTTGCGCCTGATATCATCGGCAGCAATGAGCTGCTGAGCCGTACCCAAGGCATCGCTCAGGAATCTCGCGTCGGCTTCCTTCTTCGCCTTGGCGCGGGCGGCGAGTGCGGATTCCTTCACCTGCGTGGCCAGGCTGACCATGGTGAAATCATATTTGCGGCCGAGCCGCAGCACACCGGTTTCATCAGTGTTGGAGATCTTGATCGCGATCTCGTCGCCGGGCAGGAGCGGCGCGCGGCCATCCTCCTGCCAGCCGCGCGCGGCGAGCTCGCGCTGGTAGAAGGCGAGCACGGCGGGGAGCTCGGCCATTGCGGCCGCCGAGATCTCGCGCTTGTTGGAGTCGGCGCTGCCGAGGCTCCGCGCAGATTTGGTCGGCTTTGGCCGCGGCAGGCCGGCCATCTCGCTGTCGGCCTCGAGCACCTCCGGAAGTGCGAACGGCGCCACCCGGATCTCGACATTGGTGCGGCCATCGTCGCGGCGCGTCAGGGTCAGCATCACCGGCTTCTGGTAGACGTGCGTCGCGTCGCGATCGGGGTGGTCGTAGAAGATGCGAACGCCGTTCGGAACGGCCGCGGCAAGATCGGCGTTCGGCCAGCGCGATGCCGTATCGGGGTTAAGCTTGCGCCATCCCATCGCCGCCATGTCCTTCGTAAAGAATGCTGCGGTCGCATCGAGCACGCCGGGCGCAATGCAGCTGAGATAGGGCCGGGTTTCGTCGAACACGAGATCGATCGCGTCTCCCGGAAAGGGCACGTTCGCGTAGATCCGGTTCGGCGTGTAGAACACCGCGGACTGATCGGGTCGCCCGCGCGCCTGTGTGAAGGAAACGCGCAGCCCCTGCCGTCCCTTCTTGAAAGTCAACGCTGTGCTTTTCTCATCCAGCGGATACACATAGGGCACCCAGCCGTCGGCGCTCAGCAGCTTCCTGGTGGCGTCCGACGTGGCGGCAAGCGGGGTCGGCACGGTGTAGATCACGCGATAGGTGTCGGGACGCGAAGTGTCCTCCACCGCGCCGTCGAGCCGCGGCAGCGTATGGACGTCGACGATGCCATCGTCTGCCGCGCCGGCGGGACGCGAGGGGATCACTATTGCGAGAATGCCGCAGGCAAGCAGCAGCCATCTTGCCGGGACTTGCGCCCCGCGCCGGATCATCGGCATCGTCAAAAAACTCCTGGATGTCGCGCGGATCGTCATGCCCTTGCGCATTGGCGGGCTGCGGCGCCGTCGGCGCGGCTTCAGACGAGAAGTCGCGCCGGGAACCGGAGAGGTTCAACAGGCTCAGTACAGCTGGAGCGGCGGCCAGGCGTCACCGTCGCGCCCGACCGTGAGCTCCCAAGTGTCGCCGGCGGCGACGGTGAGGATGTTCGTGGTGGCGGGTTGGCCCGGGACGCCCAGCCTGTACGAATATTCGCCCGGCGCGAGGTCCAGCGCGACGGCATTCGCGCCGGCCGGGCGCGGGATGGTCCGCTCGTTGATGGTGAGGACCGCTTCCTTGTCGCCGATATTGCTGAACACCAGCTTCGCCTGGCCGGGCTCGGGCAGCACGTTCGCTCTGGTCGCCGTGTCCGTGTTCTTCTGCACCAGATGAACCGAGGTGCCGGAATCCTTGCGGTCGAGCCTCAGCGCGGCCGGCCCCAGCGGCGAGACGAAGGCGAGCCGGACGTGATCGGCGTTGATCACGGCGCCATCATGCTGCTCTTGCCAGCCGAGCTTGCGAAGCTCGGTCCGGTAGAAGGCGAGCACGTCGCTGAGCCCCGCGGGCACGGTGGTCTCCAGCCTGACGCGGAGCGGCGCGTCGACGCCCTGCATCAGCGTGGTGTGGATCCCTCTGTAAGTGTAGCGGGTCGGTGCGGGCAGCTTGGCATCGGAATCCAGCGTGAGCGTCGTCGGAAACAGATGCGGCAGCGAGGCACCGGCGCTGGCCGCGAGCATGCACATCGCAAGCAGGGCGAAGCCGCACGCAAACAACTGCCATCGTGCCGGAGCTTGTGCCCTGCGCCCCACACTCGCCATGCTCATGCTCCAAGGATATCGCGCCAGTTGTGAAATCCCGCGCGATGGCCGCCTCTTGCGGCCACAAGCAGCTAGTCGTGGCCGCAAACAAGCGGGTTCAATGCGGCGGCCTAGCTGCGGGCCGAGACTCGTCCGCTCTCGACGTCAAACACTTCGCCCCCCGCGCCGATCTCGGCGAAGGCGGCAGGATCGGCGCCGGTCAGCCACACCTGCGCGCCGAGCGTCTTCAGCTCGTCGAACAGCGCCGCCCGGCGGTTCGGATCGAGATGCGCAACCACCTCGTCGAGCAGCAACAGCGGCACGATGCCCGTCATCTCGGCGACCAGGCTCGCATGCGCCAGCACGAGGCCGATCAGCAGCGCCTTCTGCTCGCCCGTCGAGGCATCGCGCGCCGGCATGCTCTTCGGCGCGTAGACGACCGCAAGGTCGGTGAGATGCGGGCCGTCGGTGGTGCGGCCGGCGATCGCATCGCGCGGGCGGTTGTCGCGCAGGATCTGGCGATAGCGGTCCTCGACCGAGGTTGCGGTCTCCTCGAGCAGCGCATTCTCCATCCAGCCGTCGAGCGCGATTTGAGCGGACGGAAATGCGGATCCTTGCGCGCGCGCGTTGAGCATGCCGGTGAGCCTTGCCGCGGTCTGGCCGCGCGTGGCCGCCACCGCGACTGCGAGCTCGGCCGTCTCGCGCTCGATCGCGTCGCACCAATGGTCGTCGTAATTGCGCGTCTCCAAGAGGCGGTTGCGGGAGCGCAAGGAGCGCTCGAGCGCGTTGATCCGGCTGGAATGCTCGCTGTCGATGGCGAGCACGAGACGATCGAAGAAGCGCCGGCGCTCCGAGGCCGCGCCCATGAACAGCCCGTCCATGGCCGGCGTCAGCCACACCATCCGGATGTGATCGCCGAACGCTGCCGCCGAGCCCACCGGCTCGCGGTCGATGCGGCAGCGCCGGGTGACGGCGGCGTCCGCGCGCGGCGCATCGATGCCGGTGCCGAGCGTGGCCAGCCCCAGCGCGCCCTCGACCTGCGCCGACACCGCCCAGGAGCCGTCGCCCTGGTTGTCGGCGACATCCTCCAGCGTCGCCCGACGCAGGCCGCGGCCCGGCGACAGAAACGAGATCGCCTCGATGCAATTGGTCTTACCCGCCCCATTCGGCCCGACCAGCACCACCAGATCAGCCGCCGTCTCGAGCCCAGCCGCCCGGTAATTGCGAAAATGCGTCAGCGTCAGGCGATGAATGCGCGAGGGGGTCATCAGTTCTTTGTCATGGACGCGGTTCTTCCCCTCTCCCCCTGTGGGAGAGGGTGGCGCCTCACGAAGTGAGGCGACGGGTGAGGGGTATCTTACCGCCCTGCAAGCTTTGCAAGGATATCCTCCAACACAGAGGTGGGCTGCTGCAGCACGTCATTGTTCCAGTAGCGCGCGATCGAAAACCCCTCTGCGGATAGCGCGGCTTCGCGAACTGCGTCACGCCGCGATTACGCGTGCTGGCTTCCGTCGATCTCGATCACCAGACGCTTCTCGAAGCAGACGAAATCGAGAATGAAATTCTTGAATGGGACCTGCCGGCGGAACTTGAACGCGGACAGACGGCGATCCCTCAGCAAGCGCCACATCGCAGCTTCAGCATCGGTCGGCTCGTGTCGCATTTTCTTGGCGAACTGGCGAAGATGCCTGGCCGTTGGCCGATGGTGCGGATCTTGCGGCATCGGCGTTCATTCCGAATGTCGTTGACGCGCGGTGCTTTCACCCTCTCCCCTTGCGGGAGAGGGTGCCGACGCGTAGCGGCGGCGGGTGAGGGGTTGTCTCCACAGTGAAGGTGCGGCGAGAGGACCCCTCACCCGAGTGAGGTTGTGGCTGCTAGCGGAGCTGCCCTCTCCCGCAAGGGGAGAGGGCGCAGCAACGGGCATCGCGTTTGGCACAAGAAGCGGGGTGCGCTGGCGAGGGACCACGCCCCTCACACCCGCATCGGCATCAGCACGTAGAGCGCGCTCTTGTCGTCGCGGTCCTGCACCAGCGTCGGCGAGCCGGGGTCGGCGAGGCGGAGCGTTGCGACGTCGCCTTCGATCTGGGCGGCGATGTCGAGCAGATAGCGGGAGTTGAAGCCGATATCGAGCGCATCGGAGGCGTATTCGACCTCGAGCTCCTCGGTCGCGCTGCCGGAATCCGGGTTGGTCACCGAGAGCACCAGCTTGCCCGCCGACAGCGACAGTTTGACCGCGCGGCCGCGTTCGCTGGAGATGGTGGAGACGCGGTCGACCGCGTTCTCGAAATCCTTCTTGTCGACGACGAGCTCCTTGTCGTTGTTCTGCGGAATGACGCGGCCGTAATCGGGGAAGGTGCCGTCGATCAGCTTCGAGGTCAGCACGACGTTGCCGATAGTGAAGCGGATCTTGGCCTGCGACAGCTCGATCGTCATCTCAGCCTCGGTGTCCTCGATCAGGCGCTGCACCTCGCCGACCGTCTTGCGCGGCACGATCACGCCGGGCATGCCTTCGGCGCCCTTGGGCTGCACCAGGTCGAGCTGGGCGAGGCGGTGGCCGTCGGTGGCGACACCGCGCAAGGTGGCGGCCTTGGGCGTGCCGGCGGCATGCAGATAGATGCCGTTGAGGTAATAGCGCGTCTCCTCGGTCGAGATCGCGAACTGGGTGCGGTCGATCAGCCGCTTGACGTCCTTGGCGGCGAGCGAGAACGAATGCGACATGTCGCCGGCCGCCAGATCGGGGAAATCATTCTCGGGGAGCGTCTGCAGCGTGAAGCGCGAGCGGCCGGCGCGGATGGCGAGCACGGCACGGTCGCCGTCGGCCTCCAGCACGATCTGCGAGCCGTCCGGCAGCTTGCGCACGATGTCGTAGAACATGTGCGCCGGCACGGTGGTGGAGCCGGCAGTCGCGGTTTCCGCCGGCAGCGTCTCGGTCACTTCGAGGTCGAGGTCGGTCGCCTTCAGCGACAATTTCGCGTTCTCGGCGCGCACCAGCACGTTGCCGAGGATCGGGATCGTGTTGCGGCGCTCGACCACGCGGTGGACATGGCCCAGCGACTTCAGCAATTGCGCGCGTTCGACCGTAACCTTCATTGCACTACTCGCCCGATCCCTTAGGAAAACACAGCGTTGAGAAGGCCGGGCGGCGGGACGCGCGCCACGGCACCGAAGACCCCGCAAGGCCGGATCATTCCTGCCGATATGACCAAAGCCGCCTGGGTCGCGCAAGGTGGCGCGGATGGCCCCCGGATTCAAGGGATTGGAGCCAGTTCCCCACGATTTACCGCCCAAAACGAAGACCGCCGCCCCCCGGCACAGGTGCGCTCCCTCGCCCCGTTCTTACGGGGCCGGGACGAGCTTCGCTCGCCCTGAGAGGGTTGGGGTGAGGGGCCTCTCTCCGCGGGTGAGCCTGCCGTTGGACCTGTACCCCCTCACCCGAATTCGATCTGCGATCGAATTCGACCTCTCCCCGCAAGCGGGGAGAGGTGAAAGGAAGCCCTAGGCCTTTATTCCTGAAGCTGGCGCTTCAGCGATTCCACTTCCTCCGACAGTGCGGTGTCCTTGGAGACCAGCGCCTCGATCTTGCGCACCGCGTGCAGCACCGTGGTGTGGTCGCGCCCGCCGAAGCGGCGGCCGATCTCGGGCAGCGAGCGCAGCGTCAGCGTCTTGGCGAGATACATCGCCACCTGGCGCGGGCGCACCACGTTGGCCGTGCGGCGCGAGGACAAGAGGTCGGAGCGGCTGACATTATACTGCCGCGCCACCACGCGCTGGATGTCCTCGATCTTGATCCGCTTGGGCTCCTGCGGCCGCACCAGGTCGCGGACCTCGTGCTCGGCCATCTCCAGCGTCACCGGCCGGTTGTTGAGCTTGGAATGCGCGAGCAGGCGGTTGATCGCGCCTTCGAGATCGCGGCCGTTATGGGTGATGGTGCGCGCCAGATAATGCAGCACCTCCTCGGGCACCTCGAAGGTGGCGTGATGGGCGCGGGCCGCCGCGACGCGCGACTTCAGGATGCCGTGGCGCAGCTCCTCGCCGAGCGATCCCATCTCGACCACGAGCCCGCCGGCGAGCCGCGAGCGCACGCGATCGTCGAGGCTTTCGAGGTCCGACGGCGGACGGTCCGCCGCGATCACGACCTGGCGGCCGGCGTCGATCAGCGCGTTCAGCGTGTGGCAGAACTCGGCCTGGGTCGACTTGCCCTGCAGGAACTGGAGGTCGTCGATGACCAGCACGTCGATGCCGCGCAGCGCTTCCTTGAAGGCCAGCGCCGTCTGCGTCTTGAGCGCGGCGACGAAGCCGTACATGAATTTTTCGGCCGTGAGATACAGCACCTTGCGCTCGTTGCCGGAATTGCCGGCCCAGGTCACCGCCTGGAGCAGATGCGTCTTGCCGAGGCCGACGCCGGCATGGATGTAGAGCGGGTTGAACATCACGGGATCGCCGCGACGCCCTTCGGCGACCTGGCGCGCGGCCGCATGAGCCAGCGTGTTCGAGCGGCCGACGACGAAGCTCGCGAAGGTCAGGCGCGGATCGAGCGGCGAGCCGCCGAGCGCGTCGTGGCTGGCCGAGACCGGCGCGGTCGCGGTCGAGCGCAATTCCGGCGTGGGCGCGCGGCGCGCCTCGACTGGCGCGGGCGCTTCCTTCGGCTGCGCCGAGGGGCGCACGGCGGACCGCACCGTGAGGTCGATGCGATGCACTTCCGGCATCTCGGCCTGCCAGCACGACAGCACGCGCTCGGCATAATGGGCCTGGATCCAGCTCTTCAGGAACCGCGTCGGCACCGAGAGCCGCACGCTCTCGTCCTGCACGCCTTCCAGATCCATGCGTGCAAACCAGCTCGTGTAAACGTCCTCGCCAACGCTCGAGCGCAGCCGACCCTTCACGCGTGACCAGCGATCCTGTTCCATTGTCATCGTCAGAAAACTTCTCTTGAGAGATATAGTTGCGTTTGTGAGCGCCATGCAGGGTTCCTGCCACTGTCCCTGAAGTGGCGCGACCTCGAGCGAGTCCATCGTCGGGCATGGCTCGACCGTTCGGCGCGAACGCCGCGGGTCAGATCAGCGATGTCAGAGATGGATGGGTCGCGAGGTCAGCGCGTACTCGGCGCTCTATAACGCGCGGGAGGCTGGAGATCGGACGGAGCTGAAACGGCATCGTTGGAAAAGGAAACGTGCTGCAATACCGCGTTGAGTCCGTAAGACATGATACCTCCCCGTCCTGCCGTGATCGCCCACGACAAGGTCCTGCGTGTCCAAATAACAACCGTGACAACTGACGTCCCGGATGCCCGCCCTCTTACTAGTGTCCGCTCGACTTCGCCCTCATGCGCGTCGGGATAGCTTCGCCACATCTCTCTTGTACGCCTTGGCGCGACGGGATGGATAAGATCCCGCTTGGAGACATTCAGACAAAGAGCTACCGTTCCCACATTGCTGTAGGTCCGTCCGACAATCACTTGTTGAAGCGTCGCCTACGTGCACATCGCCGCCGATTTGCACGCTCGCCCCGTTTCCGATACCGCGCTGGTCTCAAGATCGTGGGCGCCGCTGACGACCTAAGGAATACACTAAGCGGAAAGACTCGCAACGAATTGATTCACACTTGAGCCAGCAAAAAAACTTGACGTCAGTTAACGTCGCACGTGGGTTGTGCACAGGCTCGGAGCAAGTTTTTGGATTCGCGCACAGAATCGAAAATGCCGGGCCTCATGTGACAATTCTTCGCCACCGCCGATTTTTTTTACAAATTTGTCACGCGTTCGACGCGCGGGCCGAATTTTCCAAATGCTTGCGGTCGCTATGTCGATAAGTGATTATCGAGACATCGTTTTTTGAGTCTCGTTTCACAGGGTAACTCCACCGCCACACGCATTCCTGTGAATCTACGGTGTGCAGAACTCTCGTCCGCCACCGATTCAATTCGCGCCCGCCTCACAGGGGTTTTTTGCAACGCGGTGAAGAGTGTCCTCCGTTGCAAAACATCGGCAGGTAGAACTACGGAACGAAGACTAATGCAGACGATACAAATCGTCCAAGCGACGCGTGAGCCTCGCGCGATTGCTTGCGTGAATATGACAGCCAACAAAAAAGCCCGACGCGAAGCCGGGCTTTTGATGCGCTGACCGGATCGACCGATCTGACGATGTCGCTAAGATTACTTCGCGAGCTTGGCGATCTGCGCGGTGAGGCGCGAGACTTTGCGGCTGGCGTTGTTCTTGTGAATGATGTTGCGCTGGGCGGCGCGCATCAGGGCGGGCTCGGCAGTCGCGAGCGCCTTCACGGCAGCGGCGCGATCGCCGCTCTTGATGGCTTCCTCGACGTTGCGCACGGCGCCACGCATCTGGGTGCGGCGCGACTTGTTGATGGCGGTGCGGCGGGCGATCTTGCGCGTCGCTTTCTTGGCGGAAGTGGTATTGGCCATGGTCTCAATGTCCTTTGCGGGTACCGGTCGCGTCTTGGTCGGGTAGCGCCGGCTTGCTTGACCGCGTAATCGACGCTCGGATTTAGGGTGTTCGGTTACTGGGCCGTTCCCGGAGCATGAGCGACCGCCTTGCGGCTGTCTCTGAGGCTCCACGGTGCTTTCAGGCTCGAACGAGTCCTGAAGCCCAGGGTGCCTGCAACTGCTCAAAGAACAGCGGCGGCGGGATTGCGCCCACCGCCAGTTGGCGCCCTTATAGAGACGGTCTTTCGCACCGTCAACGCTTTCGGGGGCGGAAACGCGCCTTTGGCAGCCTGGATTTGTGCCGTAACGCCCTGAAGAGGTTGAATTTCTGCCGTCGCCCGGCTATTGGCTGGCATCGTTCCGCAAGGTCGTCCGCTCGGACGGCCATCGTAGGTGAGGCATGATCCGCGGCTTTTTCCGACTGATTGGGCTGTTGCTGCTCGCCGGCGGGTTCATCTTCATGGTCTATGACGGCGCCCGCTGGGTGGCCGACCAGACCCTCAAATTCACCCGCTTCGGCCAGTTCTGGAACGACATCAATCAGGCCAGCCAATCGGCCTTCCGCACCTGGGTCGAAGCCAAGGCGCCCTGGCTCTGGACCTCGGTGATCCGCCTGGTGCTGGAGCAGCCGGTCTTCGCCGTCCTCGGCATTCTGGGCATCCTCCTGATGATCCTGTTCCGCCCGCGCAAGCCCTTGATCGGCTATTCCCGGGATTGAGGTCGGCGTGAGCGCGTAAGTTCGCCGCAGACGAGGTCTCGCTTACCCTCCCCTGGAGGGGGAGGGACGGCACGCGATCGAGCGAAGCGAGATTGCGTGACGGGGTGGGGTGATCTCTCCACTCGGGCACTGTTCGCCGCGGAGGGGCCGTCACCCCACCCCGCTCGCGCTGCGCGCGATCGACCACGGGCGAGCTACGCTCGTCCCGGACCCCTCCAGGGGAGGGTAAGACACTCAACGCTTTATTAACCATAACGGGTGCATCACAGGAGCTGTCTCGTTTCGAGGGATGGGTCCGGTGCCGGTTGCACGCGCGTTTCGATGGTCGAACTTGGCGTCCTTGGCAGCGTCCGCCGCGCTCGCCCTGGGCGGCTGCATGCAGACCGCAACCCCCGTCGCGATGGTGCAGCCTCGTCCCGATCTCGATTCCATGGCCTATGGCCAGCCCTATAATGCGCCGCAGCCGGTCGTCGTGGCCAACAATGGCGGCGGTGCCATCGCGGCGCTCAGCAATTCCTTCGCTGCTTCGCCCGCGCCGATGCCGGTCGGCTACGCCGCGCCGATGGCGGTGCCGGTGCGCAACGGCGCCTCCTACCATCTCGACGCCGGCGACAAGCTTCGCGTCGTGGTCTACGGCCAGGAAGGTCTCACCAACAGCTATGCGATCGACGCCGGCGGCTCCATCACCATGCCGCTGATCGGCGCGGTGCCGGCCCGCGGCCGCACCACGGCGGGACTGGCCGGCGAGATCGCCGCACGCCTGCGCAACGGCTACATCCGCGAGCCTTCGGTGGCGGTCGAGATCGAGACCTATCGTCCGTTCTTCATCCTCGGCGAGGTCCTCGCGCCCGGCCAATATCCTTACGTGCCGAACATGACGGTCGAGAGCGCGGTCGCCATCGCCGGCGGCTTCTCCCCGCGCGCCAAGCGCGACCTCGTCACCGTCACGCACAGCGAGAACGGCGGCGCCATGCGCGCCGTGGTGCCGCTCGGCACGCCGCTCGCGCCCGGCGACACCGTGTTCGTCGGCGAGCGCTGGTTCTGAGGCTCTCTCCTTCTGTCATTCCGGGGCGCGACGAAGTCGCGAGCTATGGTGCGCAATTGCGCACCTGAGAATCCATTCATCCACCAACGCTGACGCACGATGGATTCGGGGCTCGCGCTACGCGCGCCCCGGAATGACGGCGGATCACCTTCGAAAATCCAGCCGCCCGTTCGGAAAACATCCGTCGATCCTGTTCGCATCGACCACGCGCCCGACCCAGGGCCGGGTGATCGCCGGTGTGGTCAGGTTGATGTATTTTCCGACCAGGCGATCTAAGCCGTCGCGCGCCGCGTCGATCAATCCATGCCGGCGGCCATTGTCCCAGTCGAAGCGCAGATAGATCCGGCCGCCCGAGGCGCGGATCTCCGCGCGGCCCTGCTTCCACTTGTCCGGCGTATCGCCGGCGATGGTGGGATCGGCGCCGCCATTCCAGCGGCTCTGCCACTCGCCTTCGAGCGGATCGGAGGGCGCCGCGATGGATGCCCATGCCGGCGCGTTGACATCGGCAGCATCGCCGGACAGCGACGCCGATGCGGCATAATCCTTCACCTCGGAATCGTTGGGGGAGGGAACATCCATGGTTCCGAACGGATTGCGGATGATGAGGTGCGTGATGGCCTGCTGCATGGCGATCTCCCGGCGTGAGTTGGCGTGACCGGCCTGCTCTATCGCCGGGCGGTGGAATGCAGCCACCCGATTCCTGCTCTCGTCACTTGTCATTCCGGGGCGCGCGTAGCGCGAACCCGGAATCCATTTCGCTTCACGGACAGCTGCCCGATGGATTCCGGGCTCGACGCTGCCGCGTCGCCCCGGAATGACGCCTATGCCGTCAGGCCAAATGCTTCGCGAAGAACGCCATGCTGCGCGGCCAGGCGATCTCGGCGCTGGCCTTGTCGTAGCTGGCGCGCTCGTCGCAATGGAAGCCGTGCTGGGCACCCGGATAAATATGGATTTCGACCTCGGGCCGCTTGGCCTTGATGGTCTCGACGTCGGCGAGCGGAATGCCGGCATCCTTCTCGCCGAAATGCAGCTGGGTCGGCACCTTCGGCGTCTCGTCGGCGAAGCGCACCACGGCGCCGCCGTAATAGCCGATCGCCGCCTTCAGGCCGGTCAATCGCGTCGCCGCGACGAAAGCGATGCTGCCGCCTAAGCAAAAGCCGATGATGCCCACGGGCCCGATGCTCTTCACCGCACCGATCGCAGCTTGCGTGTCGCGCAGCATCGCGGCCCAGTCCGGATTGGCCACGAACTTGCGCGCTTCCGCGATCTCGTCGGGCGAATAGCCCGACTGGAAGTTCGGCGTCGTCCGGTCGAAGATCGACGGCGCGATCGCGACATAGCCTTCCCCGGCCAGGCGGTCGCAGACCGAGCGGATGTGGTGATTGACCCCAAAGATCTCCTGGATCACCACCACCGCGCCCTTCGGCGTGCCGGTGGGGTCAGCGCGATAGGCGCCGAGCTGGAAATTGTCCGAGGCCGTCAGCTTGATGTCTTGTCCCACGCGGGTTGTCCTTCTTGGTTGCTATTTGATTGGGAATTCTGCTCGCTCCACAAACTCGTCATGCCCGGGCTTGTCCCGGGCATCCACGTTCTTGGTGCCGCCCGAAAGATCGTGGATGGCCGGGACAAGCCCGGCCATGACGATCTTGGCAATATCAGCGCTTGACGGCGTAGATCCGATCACTTTGCGTCACGAAGAACTGCCCTCATTCCCACATCCAGTTCTCGCCGTAATCCTCCTTCCATCCGGCCAGCCGTCCGTGACGGAATTGCAGGAACAGGCGGTGGCGATAGGGGATCAGGCCGCTGCCGCCGATGTTGCGCAAAGCGAGATAGATCTCGTGGCCGGGACGGCCCCGCACATATTGCAGCGGCTGCCCGAGCGCGCGCGCGGTCTGTTCGGCATCCATGCCGAAGGCGAGCGGAATGTTGTTCGACAAGGTCGCGACGAAGGGCTGGCGCGGCGGCACGGCGCCGATCGGCTCGGCCTGCGCGGATAGCGACAGCAACATCGTGCCCGCAGCCAGCACTATCTTCATCGCCTGTGTCCCTGCTCGATCAGCCTATACCGGCAAGTTCTTCAGGAAAGGCGCGACCGCGTCAACAAAAGCCTGGGGCTGATCGATGTTGACGGCGTGTCCGGCCGCGGGGATCACGACCTTTTGTGCGCCGGGGATCTTTGCCGCCATGTAGTCGGACGCCGCGAGGAACGGCGTGTCGTCGGCGCCGACCACGATCAGGCTGGGCACCTTGATCTCGGGCAACAGCTCCATCACGCGCGCATCGCGCTGGGTCAGCATGCCGCGCGCGGCGAGCGCCAGCCCTCTGGCGTTGCGATGGCTCGCGGTGGCGCGCTCGCGCGTCGCCGATTTCAAGACATCGAGGCCTTCGCGGTCGAGCCGGTCGGCGGTGGCAAGCGCCCGCGCGTTCCAGGCTTCGCGCGCATCGTCCTTCTTGAAACCGGGGCCGGTGTCGATGATCAGCAGCGCGCGGGCCCGCTCCGGATGTGCGCGATAGAACGCGAGCGACATGTAGCCGCCGAGCGAAAGCCCGCCGATGATGGCGCGCTCCGCGCCGACCGCATCGAGGATCGCCGCCATGTCGCCGACCGTGAGGTCTTCGCTATAGGCCTTGGGATCGTCGGGGTAATCGGACTGGCCATGGCCGCGCATGTCCCACAGGATCAGCCTGTGGTCCTTCGCCAGCGCGTCGACCTGTCCATGCCACATCGCCGACGTCGAGGAATAGCCGTGCGTGAGCAGCAGCGGCGGCCCGTTGCCATGAACTTCGTAGTAGATGTTGACGCCGTCCCGGTCGATCTTCGGCATTGTTCCCACCCTTTCTTTCTTCTTGCCGCTAACTCGGTGCTTCACCCTCCCCTGGAGGGGTCGGGACGAGCGTAGCTCGCCCGTGGGTCGGCTCACATGAAGCGAAGCGCAATGTGAGACGGGGTGGGGTGACGGTCCATCATCGTCCAACAATGTCCGTGCGCAGAGATCACCCCACCCCGCTCGCGCTGCGCGCGATCGACCCCCCGAGGGGAGGGTTGAGGGTTTCCGTGCGCCTGCACCTTAGCTCGCCAAGTTACCTCGAAGAAACTGCCTGAATGCAATGGCACGCATGCCGGACGCACGCGCTGTTGCGTCCAGTGGCTGCGGCGCCGCCCTTGGCGCGGCGCACAACGAGCGAGTGTGGCGATCGTTTTTTCGACTCGTTCCAAATTGCATTTGCCTCCGCGCCGGAACGCGATCATTCTCGCCGGCAAGGCTGACGCCAGCCCGGTGGGCGTCCGCCATTCAAGTTGCCGCCGTAAGCGGCTTCATGCACCGGCAGGGGAAGACGCCTATGCCAACACTCACCATCAACGGGCGGAGTCTGTCCGTGGATGCGGCGAACGACACGCCGCTCCTCTGGGCGATCCGCGAGCAATTGCAGATGACCGGCACCAAGTTCGGTTGCGGTGCCGGGCTGTGCGGTGCCTGCACCGTGCACGTCAACGGCGAAGCCGTGCGCTCGTGCCAGACCATGGTCGGCGAAGTCGCCGGCAAGAAGATCACCACGATCGAAGGCCTTTCCGCCAAGGGCGATCATCCCTTGCAGAAGGCCTGGATCGCCGAGCAGGTGCCGCAATGCGGCTATTGCCAGTCCGGGCAGATCATGCAGGCGGCGTCGCTGCTCGCCAAGAATCCCAATCCGACCAAGGAAGAAGTGGTCGCACATATGGACGGCAATCTCTGCCGTTGCATGACCTATTCGCGGATCCAGAAGGCGATCATGCGCGCCGCATCCGAGATGCGTACCGCCTCGGCCACCTCCAGCGAGCGGAGGCCCACATGAACGAGCATGTGAAGAACGTGACACCTGAGACGACGGATCTCAGCCGCCGCTCCTTCCTCGTCGGCACCGCCGCGACCGGCCTCGTGCTCGGCTATGCAGGCGTGCCCGGCATCGGATCGGCAGCCGCCGCACCCGCCAATTTCGAGCCGAGCGTCTGGTACGCGATCTCGCCGGACGGGCTCGTCACCGTGACTTGCGGCAAGGCCGACATGGGCCAGCACATCGCCTCCACCATGGCGCAGATCGTCTGCGAGGAACTGGGCGCGAAATGGAGCGACATGCGCGTGCAGCTCGCCTCCAACGATCCCAAGTTCAACGATCCCGTGCTCGGCGCGCAGATCACCGGCGGCAGCTGGTCGACCATGATGAACTTCGAGGCGATGAGCCGGGCCGGTGCGGCCGGGCGGATCGCATTGACCGAAGGTGCCGCCGCCGCCATGGGCGTGCCGGCATCGGAGCTGGTGGTGCGCGATTCCATGATCGTGCATCCGAAGTCGAAGAAGCTGATGTCGTTCGCCGATGTCGTGAAAAGTGGCAAGGCGACGAAAACCTTCACGCCTGACGAGCTCAAGGCGATCACGCTGAAAACGCCCGATCAATACACGATGATCGGCGTCTCGGTGCCGCAGCTCGACATCCCCTCCAAGACCAACGGCACGGCCAAGTACGGCATCGACGTGATGTTGCCGGGCATGGTCTATGGCGCGATCGTCACACCGCCGGTGCGCTTCGGCGCCACGGTGAAATCGGTCGATGACAGCGCGGCAAAAAAGGTGCCGGGCTTCATCAAGGCCGTCACGCTCGATGACAAGACCGCAACGACGTCGGGCTGGGTCGTCGCCGTCGCCAGCACCTATGCCAACGCCAAGAAGGCGGCACAGGCGCTGAAGATCGCCTATGATTCGGGTCCGAACGCGAAGCTGTCGAGTCAATCGCTGCTCGACGAGGCCAAGCGGCTCCAGGGCCTGGAGGATTCCGGCCAGTTCTTCGTCAAGGACGGCGATCCCAATGCGGCCTTCGGCTCGGCGGCCAAGGTGGTGGAGGCGGAATACACCACCAGCATCAACATCCACGCGCCGCTGGAGCCGATGAACGCCACCGCGGAGTTCAAGGGCGACATCCTGCACATCTATTCCGGCAACCAGTTCGCGACGCGCTCCGGCGCGATCGCGGCAGGCGCGGCCGGGATCGATCCGAAGTTCGTGGTCATGCACCAGATGTGGCTGGGCGGCGGCTTCGGCCGGCGTCTCGATGCCGACATGATGATTCCGGCGGTGCAGGCGGCCAAGGCCGTCGGCAAGCCGGTGAAAGTGATCTATTCGCGCGAGAACGACATGACGATGGATTTCTCGCGTCCGCTCACCTATCAGAAGGTCAAGGCCGGCGTGGACGGCGATGGCAAGCTCATTGCGATCAGCCACGACGTGGTCTCGGCCTGGCCGACCGCGCGCTGGGGAATCCCCGATTTCCTGACGCCCTCGGTCGACAAGAAGGGCCCGCTCGATTCCTTCACGGTGAACGGGGCGGACTTCTTCTACACCGTGCCCAACCATTATGTGCGCGCGATCAAGAACGAGCTCGCGCACAACGCTACGCCCTCCGGCCAGCTTCGCTCGGTGGCGCCGGGCTGGACCTTCTGGGCGGTCGAAAGCATGATCGACGAGATCGCGGCGGCGACGGGCAAGGATCCCGCGCAGTTCCGCATCTCGCTGCTCGACGGCGCCGGCAAGAACGATGGCGGCGCGCAGCGCTTGCGCAACACGCTGCTCGCCGCGATGGGACTGTCGGGCTACGGCACTAAGCAATTGCCGAAAGGCGAGGGCATGGGCGTCGCCTGCGTGTCGTCGCAGGAGCGCGCGACCGCGAGCTGGACGGCGTGTGTGGCTCACGTCGCCGTCGCGCCATCGGGGGAGGTGACCGTGAAGAAGCTGACGGTCGCTACCGACGTCGGCACGCAGGTGCATCCCGACAATATCCGCGCCCAGGTCGAGGGTGCGGCGCTGTGGGGCCTGTCGCTGGCGATGTACGAGAAGGCGACGCTGAAGGACGGTGGCATCGAGCAGACCAACTTCGACAGCTACACGCCCTTGCGCATGAGCCAGACGCCCGAGGTCGCGATCGCCGTGATCGCCAATGGCGAGAAGGCCACCGGCGTCGGCGAGCCGGCGGTCACCGTGGTCGCGCCGGCCATCGGCAACGCCATCTTCAATGCCTGCGGCGCCCGCGTCCGCGCCCTGCCGATCACGGCGGAGGCCGTGAAGGCGAGCATGAAGGCGTAAGCCGAGCCGCGATTGCCAAATGAGCCGATCCGCCGGAGAGCAACCTCCGGCGGATTTGTTTGGGAAGCCATCTCCCACACCCCACTTGTCATGCCCCGGCTTGACCGGGGCATCCAGTACGCCGCGGCTTCTCAGCCCTGGCCGCGCCGTCTCGTGGTAATGGGTCGCCCGGTCAAGCCGGGCGACGACAACGGAGGGGAAGCGTCCAAAATTCCCCTTATTGATCAATGCCCATTCTACTGTGCATGGGGTTGTTTTCGCCGATTTTGAAGTTCCCCTCCCCGAAGCCGCATCTCTAAAATTGCGTGCAATTCCCCAAGGCTCCATTGAGTACGCCTCTTAAGGGCCAGAGAACCTGAACCGGCTTAGGCTGACGGGCCAATACGCCCGAGTTCCCGGTACTTGTGGGGAAGCCATGAACGCCTCAGCCAAACCCGTCGCCAAACGCCGGCTTCTGCTCGCCTCCGATCGGAGCGACGGGAGCAGCGAGCTCGCCAGCATCTTGAAGGCAGTCGGCGACGTCTCCACGGTGAAGACGGAGGAGATCCCCGCCCAGCCGTCGCGCGATCTCTCCGGGCTCGTGGTCGACATCAACCTGCGCTCGCCCGAGAGCGTGCAGCGGGTCCGCAACAAGCTGCGCGGCGATGCCTATCGTTCGATGCCGCGGCTGTTCGTGCTCGCGGACGCCCTGCATCACGGCACCATGCAGGCCTGGGCGCTCGGTGCTACCGATACCATCTCACGGCCGCTCCAGGCCGAGGCCATCCTGCAGCGCATTCGCGCCGCCTTCCCGGACACCGCGGCCTATGACGCGACCGATCGCGGCAAGACGCTCAACCGCGGCGTCGAGGCGGCGCATGCGGTGCTGACCAAGATGTTCGAGAAGCTGCCGCTCGGCGTGCCCCTGACCTTCGACGACGTCATCGCCGCCGAGAGCAAGATCCTGAAGGCGATCAAGCATTCCTCGCTGCGCGAATGGCTCACCACGGTCGGCTGTCATCATGTCGGCAGCTACCGCCATTGCCTGTTCGTCACCGGCTTCGCCGTCGCCTTCGCCCAGCATCTCGGCATGCGCGAGGACGACCAGCGCCGTCTGACTCGCGCCGCGCTGCTGCACGATGTCGGCAAGGCCTTCGTTCCGGCCTGGCTGCTCGACAAGCCCGGCAGGCTCACCGACGAGGAGATGGCGGAGGTCCGCCAGCATCCGCGCCGCGGCTACGAGGCGCTCGCCGCCCAAGGCGGCTTCCCGCCGGAGATGCTGGACGTGGTGCTGCATCACCACGAATTCCTCGACGGCTCCGGCTATCCGAACGGCTTGTCGTCGAACCAGATCAGCGACATCGTGCGCCTGACGACGATCGTCGACATCTACGCCGCGCTCGTCGAGAAGCGCGCCTACCGCATGCCCTTCACCCACTCCCGCGCCTTCACGATGATGGAAGGCATGGGCGGCAAGCTCGACCAGCAGCTGCTGCAGGCGTTCCGCCCGGTGGCGCTGGGGTCGTTCTAGCAATCTCGCCGTCATTCCGGGGCGCGCGAAGCGCGAACCCGGAATCTCGAGGTTCCGGGTTCGGTGCTTTGCACCGCCCCGGAACGACTGTGGCTACCCCACCATTTTCCGCAATTCCGCCTTCGCTACCTTCTCCAGCGTCGAGCGCGGCATGTCGTCGACGAGCCTGATCTCGCGCGGCAGCTTGAAGTCGGCGAGGCCCTTGCGGCAGGCTTCCATCACGCGATCATGCAGGTCGGGCGCAGCGCCCGCGACGCCGCCCTGCGGGATGATGAAGACCACCGGCACCTCGTCCAGCATCGGATGCTTCTTCGCCACCACCGCGGCCTCGCGCACGCCCGGCACGAGCGCGATCACCTGCTCGATCTCGGAGGCCGCAACGTTCTCGCCGCCCACCTTCAGCATGTCCTTGGCGCGGTCGCCGAACTTGATGAAGCCGTTCTGAAGCCGCTCGACGCGGTCGCCGGTGAGGAAGAAGCCGTGCTCGTCGAAGCTCTCGCGCGTCGCCTTCTCGTTGTGCAGGTACTCGGCGAACAGCGACAGGCCGGGGATGCCCTTGATCGCGAGATTGCCGGTGTCGCCGACCTCCGTCGGCCGTCCCTCGTCGTCGGTGATGCGGATCTGGTATTCGGGCGCGGCGCGGCCGATCGACATCGGGATGTTGGGCTGATCGACCTCGCCGACGATGCCGTGGGTGATGGTCTCGGTCATGCCCCACCAGCCGATCATCTTGACGCCGAAGGCGGCAAAGGCCGGCGGCTCGTTGATGGCGGTGCCCCACAGGCGGAACTTGTGGTCCTTCGGGATCTCCTGCTCGAGCAGCGCCTTCATGCAGAACGGGATGGTCGAGGTCCAGGTCGCGCCATGCTCGCGCGCGACGCCCCAGAATCTGCTCGCGGAGAAGCGCGGCTGGATCACGCAAGTCGCCCCGACCCACAGCGTCGCCAGCATGGAGTAGGCGAGGGCATTGGTGTGGAACAGCGGCAGGTACGCCTGGTGCACGTCGCCGGCGTGAAGGTCCTCGTGCGCGGCGTTGATCTTGGCGCCCCACAGCGCGTTGGCGTGGGTCCACAGCACCGCCTTCGGCCGCGACGTCGTGCCCGAGGTATATTGCACGCTGCACGGCGCGAGCGGATCGGTCGCGCGCTTGGGGCGATCGGCACTGTCGGCGAACAGGGATTCGAAGCTGTCGCCGCGCGAGACGCCCCGCGCGGGCGCCGCGCCCGCATCGTGCGAGGTCACCGCCAGCCAGCTTATGTTGCGGCAGTTCTGCGCGACGGCTTCCGCATAGGCCGGCTGCGTGATCGCGGCGACCGCGCCGCAATGATCGGCGAAATACGCGACCTCGGCCGGCGCCGAACGCGTATTGGTGGTGACCGCGACGGCCCCGAGCTCGACGCAGGCGAACCAGGCCAGCATTGCCTCGATGCAATTGTCGAGATGGATGAGCACATATTCGCCGGGCTTGATGCCGCGCCTGGCGAGCCCGGCCGCGAGTGCGCCGACGCGCTCGTGAAATTCGCCGTAGCTCCAGCGCCGCGCCGGCGCGTCGAAAGGCGCCCAGATCAGGAACGGATGATCACGCCGGACCTCGGCGCGCATCCTCAAGAGCCAGGGCACGTCGAGCCCGTCGAACGGGCCGACGATTCCAGCTGTGGTCTGTTGAAGTGGCATGGCGACCTCCCGAGCAGCCTGCATCCTGCTGGCGGCTGCCTTTTGATTATTGCGTCTTCCTGCCATTGGATGACGCGGGACGCAAATCGGGCAGTATCCGGAAGCTCGCGCTCTCCCTTCCGTCATTGCGAGGAGCCCTTGCGACGAAGCAATCCAGACTGGTTCCGCGGACACAGTCTGGATTGCTTCGCTCCGCTCGCAATGACGGTGGGCTGGCGCCAGAGCCAGATCGCCTCAATCCTCGTACGACGATATCTCGATCAGGCTGCCATCGGGATCCCGGCAATAGACCGAGCGCAGCGTGCCGCGGGCACCTTGCCTCGGGCCCGGGCCTTCCTCGATCGCGACGCCATGTGCTCGCAAATGCGCCACCACCTCGTCTGGCGTAGCCGAGGTGAGAAAGCACAGGTCTTCGCTGCCCGCCGTCGGATGGTTCGCGGTGAACCACTCCACCTTGTCGGCGTCGCGCTGTCGGACGTTGATCCTCTGGTTACCGAATTCAAGGAAAGTCCGCGGCGCTTTGCCGCCGCCGGGATCGAACACCTTGACATCCATGCCGAGAATCTTGCCGTACCACGCAGCACTTGCCGCGACGTCGCTGACATTGATCACGAGATGATCCAGGGCATGAACCTTGACCGGCATGTTCTCATCCTTTCGTCGTGATGTGCCCCGCGCACTTTCCGCACGCGGCAAGCTTTGTTACAACCGCAACGACGCGGCCTTCAAGCCATCCGACTTTCAAGAACAACACTGGGAGAACCCTTGAGATGATCACTCGCCGTACCGCGCTTGGCCTGCTCGCCGCCAGTCCGCTTGCAGCCACCCCGCTGTCGAAGGCCCTTGCCGCCGATTATCCGGCCCGTCCGGTGAAATGGGTGGTGGGCTATCCGCCGGGCGGCGCCACCGACATCCTGGCACGGCTGATCGGCCAGCGGCTGTCGGAAAAGCTCGGCCAGCAATTCGTGATCGAGAACAAGCCGGGTGCCGGGAACAACATCGCGACCGAATCGGTCATCAATGCCGAGCCCGACGGCTACACGCTGCAGCTCGTCAATCCGGCCAACTACATCAACGCTTCGCTCTATCCCAATCTGAAGTTCAACTTCGTGCGCGACATCGCGCCGGTCGCCTCGTTCCAGCGCGTGCCGAACGTGATGACCGTCAACAAGGACGTGCCCGCCAAGAACGTCGCCGAGTTCATCGAGTACGTGAAGGCCAATCCCGGCAAGGTGAACATGGCCTCGTCTGGCAACGGCACCTCGGTGCATCTGTCCGGCGAGATGTTCATGGCAATGACCGGCTGCAAGATGCAGCACGTGCCCTATCGCGGCGCCGCGCCCGCGATCACCGACATGCTCGCCGGTCAGGTGCAGGTGATCTTCGACAACATGCCCTCGATCATCCAACACATTCGCTCCGGCAGCTTGCGCGCCATCGGCGTCACCACCACGGAACGATCGCCGCAGCTGCCCGACGTGCAGCCGATCGCCGACACCGTCAAGGGCTATGAGGCGAGCGCGCTGTTCGGCATGGGCGCGCCGAAGAACACGCCCAAGGAAATCATCGCCAAGCTCAACGCCGAGGTCAACGCGGTGCTGAAGGAGCCCGACATGGCCAAGCGCCTGGTCGAGCTCGGCGGCGAGCCACGGGTGCAGACGCCCGAGGCGTTCGGCGAGGAGATCAAGGCCGAGACCGAGAAGTGGAAGAAGGTCGTCGAGTTCGCCGGCCTGAAGGTCGAGTAGAAATCTCGTGATGACGAGGGAGAGAGCCCTGCCGTTCGGCAGGGCTTTTTTCTTTGCGCTGCTTGGTTGGTGTAGCCCAGAGCCGGCAACCCGATCACGCACTCGTGCGGATCCGCGCCTGCGCCTTCCGGCTTGACGGTGTCGCGCGCGCGCCTATACTAAACCATATGGTTAAGTATCAGGACGAGACGCTGGACCGGACTTTTGCGGCACTGTCAGACCCGACGCGGCGCGCCTTGCTGGCGCGCCTCGGCGAGCAGGACGGCCTGTCGGTGAGCGAGCTGGCGGCACCGTTTGCGGTATCGCTGCCGGCGATCATGAAGCATCTCGACGTGCTCACGGATGCCGGCCTGATCGTGCGCGAGAAGACCGGGCGCACGGTTGCCTGCCGGTTGACCGCGCAGCCGATGGAGCAGGCGATGAACTGGCTCAATCGCTATGCGCAGTTCTGGTCCCACAATCTCGATCGCCTTGCCGCCTTCGTGGAGGAAGAGACATGGCCAACGCCGCCGCCAACGCCGAACGCCCGGCAGAACGACCAAGCCTCACGCTCACGCGCCGGCTCCGCGCGCCGCCGCAAAAGGTCTACGCCGCCTGGACGCAAGCCGCGCAGCTAGCGCAATGGTTCGGGCCGCCGAACATGAAGCCGGCGACGCTTCAAGCCGAGCTCGACGTTCGCCTCGGCGGCCGGTTTCGCATCAGCTTCACCCGCGACGACGGCGAGTATTTCGAGGCCGGCGGCCGCTATCGCGAGGTGGTGCCGAACCAGCTTCTCGTCTTCACCTGGGCCTGGCACTCGACGCCGGAGCGTGAATCGCTGGTGACGATCTCGCTGAAGCCTGATGGCGCCGGCACTTTGATGATCTTCCACCACGCCCAGTTCTTCGACGAGACCGCACGCGACAACCACCAGCGCGGCTGGAGCTCGTTCTTCGACAAGCTCGATGCCTTCGTCACCTGACCCCAAGGAGTACGCCATGCAGCAGCATCAGATCGTCTCGCGCGAGCAATGGATCGTCGCGCGCAAGGCCCTTCTGGCCCATGAGAAGGAGTTGACCCAGGCCCGCGAACGGCTCGCCGACGAGCGCCGCCGGCTCCCCTGGGTCAAGGTCGACAAGGCGTACGAATTCGAAGGGCCGAACGGTATTGTGTCCTTGGGCGATCTGTTCAAGGGCCGGCCGCAGCTCATCGTGCAGCACGTGATGTTCGCACTCGATTGGGACGCGGCCTGCAAGAGCTGCTCGTTCTGGGCCGACGGGTTCGAGCGCATGGTGCCGCACCTGGCCGCGCGCGACACCACCATGGTTGCGGTCTCGCTGGCGCCGAGCGCAAAGCTCGAGGCCTTCAAGAAGCGGATGGGCTGGACCTTCGACTGGGTTTCCTCGGGCCGCAACGATTTCAACCGCGATTACGGCGTGACGTTCTCGCCGGAGGAGGTCGCGACCGGCAAGCCGATGTACAATTTCGGGACCACGCCGCTCTACGGCCCCGAGCTGCCCGGCATCAGCGTGTTCTACCGCGACGAGGCCGGCGCGATCTTCCACACTTATTCCTGCTTCGCCCGCGGCCTCGACATGATGAACGCCGCTTATCAATATCTCGATCTCACCCCGCTCGGCCGTCACGAGGAAGGCCTGCCCTATCCGATGGACTGGGTCCGCCTGCGCGACCAGTACGAACCGCAGCCGGCGAAGGCGGCGTGCTGTCACGGGTGAGGGAAGCGGGCCGCGCCGCGAGCTCTACTCTGTCGCCGTCACCCTGAGGTGCCGGAGCGAAGCGCAGGCCTCGAAGGGTGCGGTCCGGCTGCATCCGGGCCGATTCATCCTTCGAGGCTCACCACTGCGTTGCAGTGTGAGCGCCTCGGGACGAGGGAGTTGGTCGCATCACTTCCTACCGCTTCGCGTCCGCCTGCTCCGTCCCGAGACACGAGATCAACATCGTGTAGGCGCGAGCGTTCGCGGCGATGTCGGCGGCCTTCAGCTCGCCCTTTGGTTCCCCAGTCCGATAGGGCACCACGGAATTGTCGAGGAAGTCGCGCAGCGCGCCGGTCTTGATGGCGAAGTTGATGTTCTCGGTCAGCTGCCCGGTCTCTTTGATCATCCTGAGCGCGTTGAGCTTGGCAACGACGACGCCTGCCACCTGACCGGACATGTCGAACAGGGGGCCTCCACTGTTGCCCGCCTGAATCGCCGCGCTGATCTGCAGGCGTCCCGTGTGATTGCGGAAGCCGCTGAGCGAGCTGACGATGCCCGTGGTCACGGTCAGGTCGGAGGAAAGATAGCCGTGCAGCGGGAAGCCGATGGCCACCACGGAATCGCCGGAGTGCATCGAGCGGTCCCGAATCCTGGCGAAGTCCTTGAATGACGCCGTCGCCGGCGCTTGCAGCAGCGCAAGATCGTTGGTCGCGTCGCTGGAGACGACGCGCAGAACCATGGCGGCCTCTCCGGCGAGATTGCCCTTGATGTCTCCGGTGCAGCTATCGATCACGTGACTGTTGGTAACGATATGTCCGTTGGGACTCACTACGAAACCAGTCCCCGTGAAGGTCCCGCTCCGAGCCGGCTTGGCGGGAGGCGCTCCCTGCTTGTCGCCGGCCACTGCCGGCTTGGCCGCACCCTTGGTGAAATCGCCCGCCTTGGCGAGCCCGTCGGCTTTCACCCTGGTGACGCAATTGGCCAGGGCTGCGATCACCGGTCCGGTCGAGGTTAGGTCAAAATTCAGGACGGTGCGGCCGCTCGTCGCGACCATCAGGCTCGCCTTCTGAAACGTTCGCACGACGTTGGCGGGCATGACGGATGTGAGCATGTTCGACTGGTGTGCCGTGGCGAACAGCCTCGCCTGCTCCTGCCCGTCGAAGATGACGTCGATCGCGGCGTTCTCGCCCTGCTTGAAGCGATAGCTGGGACTTGCAAAGGCCAGCGTCCAGATGCCGGCGGCATTGTAGCCCACGACGAGAATGACCCCATTCGCGTAAGGCGTCGTCGCCGCGCAATGGGAGAACGCGCCCGTCTCGTCATTGCTGAAGGCGCCGCCGATCCAGTTGCCGACATTGACGGTGCCGAACGGCCCCGCCGCATTCGCCACGACCGCACTCGCCTGCAACACGAACGCAACGACCAACGACCTCAACCACATACCAGCCCCCGGAAACACGCCTGGATCCATTCTATCCGCGAGGACAGGCGAGGCGCAACCGCCAGTTGTCTGCTGCAATCGTCCGGCTGCCCGAAGCAATTCGGGCTTGCATTTGCTTTGCGACGCCATATACTTTGCAACACAAAGTGACGGGGACAAGGCTGTCCCGCGAATGCCCGGGTGGAATGAGATTTTGGCGGTGCCGATGCGCGATCTCGACAAGGCGCTGGCCGACATCGTTGCGATCCGCAGCCAGATCGCGGCGGGCACGGCGTTCCGCGGTTACGGCCCGGCGACGATGGCTGCGACCGGCGCCGTTGCGCTCATCACCGCCGTTCTGCAATTCTGGTTGCTGGATGATGCCACCGGCGAGCCGCTCGGTTTCTTCATCGGCTGGTTCATCGCCGCCGCGCTCTCTGGGCTGATCATCGGCATCGAGATGCGCGCGCGGTCGCGACGCCATCATTCCGGTCTCGCCGACGCGATGATTCACCAGGCGGTCGAGCAGTTCCTCCCGGCCGGCGTTGCCGGCGTTCTGCTCGCGGTGGTGATGTGGAAGTTCGCGAGCGAGACGCTGTGGCTGCTGCCGGGCCTGTGGCAGATCCTGGTGTCGCTCGGCATCTTCGCCTCGGTCCGCTCGCTACCGCGCACCGTCGCGTTTGCCGGCGCCTGGTATTTCGTGTCCGGCTTCGCGGTCGTGGTGCTCGCGAGCCGAACCCACACGCTGTCGCCATGGACCATGGGGCTGCCCTTCGTGATCGGGCAATCGGTGATGGCGGCCATTCTGCATTTTGCGTCCGGAGACAACGATGTCGAAGATTGACAGCGCGCCCTTCTCCTATGAAGGGCTCGACCGCGTGATCCACGAGAAGGCGAGGCTCGGGCTTCTGACCTCGCTGATGGCGCATCCCAAGGGGCTGGCCTTCGGCGATCTCAAGCAGCTCTGCGGCCTCACCGACGGCAATCTCAGCCGGCACCTTGCCGTGCTCCAGGAGGCCGGCCTCGTCGAGGTGACCAAGGGCTACGAGGGCAATCGCCCGCACACGACCTGCCGCCTCACCAAGGCCGGCCGCCGCCGCTTCCTCGACTATCTCGCCGTGCTCGAGCGGCTGGTGCGCGACGCGGCGAAGGCCGCCGGCCGCGAGGCGCCGCCGCTCGGCCGCCTCGGTATCGCCTCGACCTGATCCTCCCTTCTTTGACCGGAGACTTTGCAATGCAAAGTGAAATCACGTCCCGTAACGAGAAGCTTCATGTCGGCATCATCATGGACGGCAACGGCCGATGGGCGACGCGGCGCGGCCTGTCGCGCGTGCGCGGCCACGAGGCCGGCGTCGAGACCATCCGCCGCATCGTCGAGGCCGCGCCCAAGCAGGGCATCGGCACGCTGACGCTTTACGCCTTCTCCACCGACAATTGGCGGCGGCCGAAGGCCGAGGTCGCGGCGCTGATGACCTTGCTGCGCTTCTACCTCGCGAACGAGGTGCAGAGCCTCGTCAAGAACGGCGTGCGCCTCTCCGTCATCGGCCGCCGCGACCGCCTGCCCGACGGCATCGCCGCCGCGATCGCGCGCGCCGAGGCGGCCACCGCCGATGGCCGCGCGCTGCATGTGCGCATCGCCGTCGATTATTCCGCGCGCGACGCCATCCTCAACGCCGCGGCCAAGGCGGCCGCGCTGACCAGTCTCACCCGCGAAGCCTTCTCGCAGCTCGTCACAGGCGAGGCTGGCCTTCGCGACGTCGACCTCATCATCCGCACCTCCGGCGAAAAGCGGCTGTCGGACTTCCTGCTTTGGGAAGGCGCCTATGCCGAGCTGCACTTCACCGAGCGGATGTGGCCCGAATTCGATGCCGGCGATCTTGCCGAGGCGCTCGCCGCCTTCCATGGCCGCGAGCGCCGCTTTGGCGGCCTGCAGGCCATTATGCCCGGCGAAGTGCCCTCGCTCTCCCAGGTGTGACACGCCTCGCGCGCCAGCCGGCTCCCCGCTGATTGCCGCCTGGCATGGATCGTGCTCTAGTCTTCCGGCGTTGGGTATCGTCCCGCGACGGGAGCTTTCGCACCATGCGCGCAGTCCTCGATTATTGCACCGGCGGAACGGAACGGCAGCTTGCCGCCGGCACCATCATCGTCGCCGAGGGGGGCACCTCCGGCCATCTCTTCGTGCTGATGCAAGGCAGGCTCGAGGTGCTCAAGGGTGAGATGGTGGTCGCCACCGTCACCGAACCCGGCGCGGTGCTGGGTGAGATGTCCGTGCTGCTGGGCCAGCCGCACACCGCAACCGTACGGGCCTGCTCCGACGCGATCGTCTACGAATTCGAGGATGCCGCCTCGTTCCTCGAGAAGGAGCCAGGCGTGGCGCTGCTGATCGCAAAAATGCTGGCGCAGCGGCTCAACGTCGCCAACACCTATCTCGCCGATCTCAAACGGCAATATGCCGACCACGGCACGCATCTGGCGATGGTCGGCGAGGTACTCCAGAGCATGATCAACCTGCCGCCGCTTGAGGTTTCGCCAGGCTCGGATCGGCAATCCGATCCAAGAATGTGAGCCAGTCGGGCGGCGTCTCGATGGGGGCGGCGGGCCGCCGCAGCGGCGCATTCAGGTCGATCCACTGCGCCTCGCCGGCCGCCAGCCAGAACGCCTTGTCGGCATCGAGATCGAGCACGATGTAGGTCGGGGGACGGCCGGGTTGCAGGCCCGTGTTGAAGACCCAGGTCTGGCCAAGCCGGTCGAACCACGATCCGTTGCTTATGAAGGGCGATTGATGCACATGGCCCGAGATCACCATCGACGGCTGGTATTGCATGATCCACTGCACCAGCTCGACGTCGCCGAAGAATCGCTTGCCGCCCCAGCTCGTCGGTGAATCCGCCGGCGGCGCGTGATGTGCCCAGATCCAGCGCGGCGGCCTGCCGGCCGCGGCATCGCGCAACTGCTCGACGAGGCGTTGCTTGACCTGAGGTCCGTCCCACCACGGGCACACCGTGAACAAGGTATCGCCGACCGTCAGGCTGTCGCCGTCGCAGGCGATGCCGAGCTCGCGCACCTCCGCGATCCAGCGCGAAATCTTCTCGCCTTCGGCGTTGCGCTCGTCGAGGTCGTGATTGCCGGAGCAGAGGATCACGCGGGTCGTCGCGGCCAGCAGCGCGAGGTACTTCTTCACCACCACGATCTGGGCGCGGAAATCCACCATCGAGCCGATGTCGAGCGCGTCGCCGGCGAAGATCACGAGGTCGAATGACGGCGCCGCGCTGACCAGCCAGTCGAGCTGGGGCAGCGAATAGTGCAGGTCGGCTACGACCAGGCAGCGCATGGAAAATCCGACGGCCAGAGATCAAAATGTCAGGGAATTCCAAAAACGTCATAAAGCAAGAAGCAGACCAGCTCGGCCGCCCCTTTGCATCAATCCTATGAGCGACAGCATGCTGCGCCCCGTCGTAGAGCGCAAGGGGCGGCAATGCGGGCTGGACCGGATCGCCGAATTCTGGTGTCGTAGCCTGCCCTCAACACCTGTGTTCACATGACCCCGTTCAAGACCATTCGCGCCCGCGCCGAGGAGCGCAAGGGCGGGCCCAAGGCGCTGGACAAATTGATGCCGGCCAAGCCGGACCTCAAGCGGCTGGCCAAGCTCGGCAACGACCGAATCCTCGCCGAAATGACCAAGCGGGTGTTCTGCGCCGGCTTTGCCTGGAGCGTGATCGATTCCAAATGGGACGGCTTTGAACAGGCCTTCCTGCATTTCCAGCCCGCCAAGCTCACCTTCCAGCCCGAAGACTATTGGGAGGGGCTGCTGCGCGACGCGCGCATTGTGCGCAACGGTGCCAAGATCATGTCGGTGCGCGACAATGCCGTGTTTGTCCAGGAGATCGCGAAGGAGCACGGCAGCTTCGGCAAGTTTCTGGCCAAGTGGCCGTCCTCTGACGAGATTGGCCTGCTCGATCTCCTCAACAAGCGCGGCAGCCGGCTGGGCGGCAACACCGGCCAGATGCTGCTCCGCTTCGTCGGCTGGGACGGCTTTGTGACGTCGAAGGGTGTCGTGGCCTGCCTGCGCGCTGCCGGTCTCGATATCGCCGAGGAGGTCAAGTCGAAGGGCGATCTCGCCAAGGTGCAGGCGCAGTTCAACGCCTGGGCCGAGGAGACCGGTTTGCCGTACACCTATCTGTCACGCATCTGCGCGCTGTCGGTCGGCGAGAACAGCAGCGAATAGCGCGTCGATCGACCGATCATGTGCATCCTGTGGCGATCTTGTGCCGCGAACGCGGCCGATGAAACTTCCGATCACGAAATGCATTTCGCAGGAACATTTGTCCGCAGCACCTGTTCGGGACTCTGAGCCAGGCGCACAAGGGCGCAGGGAATGCTCGCTCCCGCCTGGCTCGATGAAACCGGATACAACAACGGAGCAGCTAATGAAGCTCACATCTGAACAGGTGAAGCAGACCGTCAACCAGCTCGGCGCTCAGGTGCTGCCCGACGAACATCCGGCGATGCCGCAGCTCAACAGCATGTTCGGCGAGCACACGTTCTTCGTGGACGAGATGGGCCTCAAGGTTCTCGAGCCCACGGGATCGCTTGGCAGCGACCGTCAGAGCGGCGAGGTCGTCAGCCTCGCCGATTGGGGCGATTCCGACCTGACGCGCCTGATGGCGCATGAGCCCGAACCGACCGGCGTGATCGTGGTGTTCGAGCATATGAAGCATTGAGCGGTCGCGGACCGAACGTTCGAGACACGTGCGCCACGGTCGGCGAAGCGCGGATCGCTCCCGTGGCGCACAGCTCTGGCATATGGTCGCTCCATTGTCTCCCAGCGAGCGTCGTTTCGGTCGTGCTATCCGCCACTGCTGCGTGCGTAGCGCCACATTTCTCTGCGGCAGGCCGGAAACAGCGCGACGATCACGAGCGAGACCGCATATGAAAGGCAGAGGCAGGCTGCCAATTCGGGGATCCCTCCGATCGAGCGCGCGAGCAGCCAGCGATGTAGCAGACACACCGTCACGACGGAGGCGAGTGCTCCGGCGAGATGAGGCCCGACCGCTTCCATGAGATCTCGATGACGCACCGGGCCGCGTCGCCCAATCAGCCACCACAGGATGGGTGTGCGCACGCACTCGCTGATTGAATATGCGCTGGCGACGCCGACTGGTCCGAACGGCAGCCCGCATATGAAGGCGAGAATCGACGTCGAGACATTGAAAAGGCCCCAGCGCATGTATTCGTTGGTGCGGCCCTGGCTCAGGAAAAGCCAGTTGGCGGGGCTGTTGCTGGTCTGCAGCAGAGCGGCGATGCTGAGGGCGACGAAGATCGGCGCGGCCTCGCTCCATTGGCCGCCGAGCAGAGTTTCGACGAGCGTGTCGGCGGACGCGATCATGAAGGCGACGCCGGGCAACACGAGGAGGAGCGCCGGCAGCACCGCGCGCCGGAACGAAGCCCGATAGCGCTCCGGCTCCTTCAGCAGGCCCGACAGCGTCGGCAGCATGATTCGCACCATCGGATTGCTGACTTGCTGAAGCGGAAACAGCAGCAGCCGGTAGGCGCGGTTATAGGCGCCAAGCGCGGCAGCCCCCCAGACCTTGCCGATCAGCACCCCGTCGGTGTTGCGGGACAGGAATTCGGCAAGATTATAGCCAGTCACACCGAGCCCGAAGTTCAGCATGTCGCGCGCAGCCCTGATCGAGCCGGGCCTCGACGGCAACCATCCCGAACTCAGCCACGCGCCGCCCGCAAGCACCAGGCCTGATGTCAAGCTACCTGCGAGGATGGCCCAATAACTGTGATAGACATACGCGACCACGGCCGAGGTCAATAATCCAGTCAGTGCGGCCGCGGATTCCAGACTCGCCAGCGTCCAGAATTTCATCTGGCGCGTCAGTAACGACAGATGCTGGACGTCGGCGCCGCTGAGCAGCAACGTGACGCTCATGGCGGATGTCAGTGGGGCGAGATTCGGCACGCTGTAGAACCGGGCGACAAGTGGCGATAGCGCAACCTGGGTGACCGCGAGCAGCGCCCCGACCGACAGGTTCACCCAGAACAGCGCACTCAGTTCGTTGTGCGTCAACTCGGCCTTTTGCACGGTCGCGTGTCCAAGACCGAGATCCTGGAATAGCACGGCAAAGGCGAGCACCGGCGAAGCCATCGCATAGGTACCAAAATCGACTGGTGTCAGTAGGCGCGAGAGCAGGATGACAGATCCGGTCTGTGTCGCTACACGCACGACCTGAGTGACGATCGCAGCCAGCGCACCGTTTCGTACGTTCCGGGACTGTTCGTCCTCGGACAAACGCATGTTGAGTTGAGTCAACGATCAGCTCCTCGATCGGCGAACAACGAAAGCTTCAGGCGCAGTTCGAAAGCGAGACGATGAATCCAATCACAACTGATCTCTTCGATTTCCTGCGCTGCGCGTGAGCAACATCGCGAGACGCCGACGACTATCCGTCAGTACGTGTCATTTGAATGGCGCCAGCAGGCTGCATGCGCAAAAAAAAGTTTGCGTCGATCGCGCTCGTACGAAAAGCGATGAGTACATCTTGCTCGAGACCGTGCGTCGAATCGCAATCGAGGCTGCTCTGTCAGGCTCACGTCAGGCACTGGCTCGAAGGTCGGCAGAGCAATGTCTATTCTGTGGGAAACTCGATGGCGATCGAGTTTCCGGGACCGGGTTCGCGCTCAAGTCGCAAGCGACCGTCGAGCGATGAGGCAACCAAGTTGAACGCGATGTTGAGCCCCAGGGTCGGCGTTTCCACGCCGCGTCGCGGATGAAGATGCTGCGATCTCTAAAGGGGCTCCAGCCGCGTTCAGATGCCCAGCGTCAGCTGCGGCTCCGACTCGCCGGCGGCGTGGAGCGACGACAGCGAGACACCCAGCAGCCTGACGCGCTTGGGCAGCGGCATCTCGGCTTCGAGCAGGCCGCAGGCCAGCCGCTCCAGATCGTCGCGTCCGGCAACGGCCGCCGCGACGGATCTGCTGCGCGTGATGATCTCGAAGTCGGCAAACTTGATCTTCAAGGTGACGGTGCGGCCGCGATTGCCGGTCGCCTCGCAATGCCGCCAGACCTTGTCGACGAGCGGCCTGAGCTCGACGGCAAGCGCGTCGAACGCGTCGATGTCGGTCGAGAACGTGTTCTCCGCGCCGACGGATTTGCGGATCCGGTTGGCGCGCACGGGGCGTTCGTCGACGCCGCGCGATATCCAGTAATAATACGCGCCCGACTTGCCGAAATTCGCATTCATGAACTCCAGCGACTGGTTGCGGATGTCGCGGCCGGTGAACAGGCCGAGCGCGTTCATCTTCGCCGCCGTCGCCGGACCGATGCCGTGGAATTTGCCGACCGGCAGCGTCTCGACGAAGGCCGGCCCCATCTCCGGCGAGATCACGAATTGGCCGTTGGGCTTGCGATGATCGGACGCGAGCTTGGCCAGGAACTTGTTGTAGGAGATGCCGGCCGACGCGGTGAGGCCGGTCTCGGCCTTGATCTTCGCGCGGATGTTCAGCGCGATGTCCCGCGCCAGCGGGATACCTTGCAGATTCTCCGTGACGTCGAGATAGGCTTCGTCCAGCGACAGCGGCTCGATGACGGGCGTGTGCTCGGCAAAGATGTCGCGGATTTGCCTGGAGATCGCCTTGTAGACCTCGAAGCGCGGCCTGACGAAGATCAGGTCGGGACATTGCCGCTTCGCCGTCACCGACGGCATGGCCGAGCGAACGCCGAACCTGCGCGCCTCGTAGCTCGCAGCCGCAACGACGCCGCGTTCCGCGGAGCCGCCGACCGCGACCGGCTTGCCGCGCAGCTCCGGATTGTCGCGCTGCTCCACCGACGCATAGAATGCATCCATGTCGATGTGGATGATCTTGCGGACAGGCGAGGGCTCGCCGGTCGTCGGGTCGGATTCGCTCATGGAAAGATGATACAATCGGGTGACTAGAAGCGCGAGGTGATGTCAGTAGTCGTTGTGCGCGGCTTGAGTCGCCTTTACCGGCGTGCTCAGTGCGGCCATCCGGCGTCGAATCGAGGCGATCAGCCTCGACGGGTTCAAAGATCAATCTCGCGCTTGTGAGTGGCAAGCCGGATCATGCGCTTCCATATGAGCCTGCGGAGGACAGGCCACATGCAATACAGCTCCGAGCTCATCCGCACGATGCGTCAGGCCCTTGAGACCGTGATGGCGAGCGTGCCGGCGGATCAGTCCGTGTTCGGGCTGAAAGCGGCCGTCGCCGAATGCATCCTGAAGGCCGCCGCACACGGCCAGACGTCGTATGACGGACTGGTGACGACCGCGTCCGACCAGATCCAGGCGATTGTCGCGATGCTGACGTGAGTGCCGGCGTGAAAACGGCTGGCAATTGGCGCACCCGACACGATTCGAACGTGTGACCTTTGCCTTCGGAGGGCAACGCTCTATCCAGCTGAGCTACGGGTGCTAGTGGAACGTTCATTAGCCGATTGGCGCGGGGCGGGCAACCGCTTCTCGGCGGGGCGCGCTCAGGCCGATTTGCGGGCCGGAACCGCCTTGCCGCCGCAGGCGGCGAGTTCGGCAAGCACCCGCTCGGCGCAGATGACGCGGTTGCGGCCGAGGCGTTTGGCCACATAGAGCGCCTCGTCGGCCGCGCCGAGCAGCCGGTCTGGACCGCCATCGGCACCACCTGGAATTTGGCTGGCGACGCCGACGCTGAGGGTGACGTGATCGCCGGCGCCTGCAGCGCCATGGGCGATCGCCAAGGCCATCACGGCACAGCGGATCTCCTCGGCCACCATGCAGGCGCTGTCGCAATCCATGTCCGGCAGGATCAGCGCAAACTCCTCGCCGCCATAGCGGCTGGCGAGGTCGAGCGGGCGCACCGCGTGCCGGCTGACGACGGCCGCGACCGCGCGCAGGCACTCGTCCCCGCTCTGGTGGCCGTGCTGGTCGTTGAACAGCTTGAAATGGTCGACGTCGACGAACAGCAGAGCCAGCGGCTTCTGCGTGCGCTGGGCGCGAGCCCATTCGCCGAGCAGCATCTGGTCGAAGGCGCGACGGTTCGACAGGCCGGTGAGCCCGTCCTTGGTGGCGAGCTCCTTCAGCGCCATCTCGGCGCGCTTCTGGTCGGTGAGGTCGCGCAGCGTCTCCACCACCGCGATCAGGTTGCCGGCCTCGTCGTGGATCGGGCCGGCGTCGATCGCGAGATAGAGCTGGCTGCCGAGCTTGGGCATCACGCACCAATTCTCCGCGGAGAAGCCGAGCCCGTTGTGGCCGCGTGCGGCATATTCCGAATAGTACTCCGGCAGCTGCTCGGGCCGGTCGAGGGCGACGAGGTCGGCAAGGCAAGGGCGCCTCGTCTCGTAGAACGCCTGCCAGTGCTTGCTGGTGCCGATCACCTCCGAGGCGGCGACGCCGGTCAGCCGCTCGCAGGCCCTGTTCCAGATCACGACGCGGCGCTTCGGGTCGATCACGAAGGTCGGCACCACGAGGTGCTGCATCAGCCGTACCGCGTAGGAATCGGCGACATCGACGCTCTTGCGCGATTTCGTCATCACGCCACCGCAGCCACGGGCAAGCCATCGCCGGCACCGAACAGCTTGCGTACCTCGCTGGCCGGCTTCGGCGCGCTGAACAGATAGCCCTGCATCTGCGTGCAGCCGAGCGCGCGCAGCATGTCACGCTGCGCCTCGGTCTCGACGCCCTCGGCGACCGTGGTCATGCTGCTGGCGGCCGCGATGTTGACCACCGCCTGCACGATGACGGGCGAGCCGCTCGCCTCGGCGATGTCGACGACGAAACAGCGGTCGATCTTGATCTTGTCGAACGGGAAGCGCTTCAGGTAGCTCAGCGAGGAATAGCCGGTGCCGAAATCGTCGAGCGCGATGCGTACGCCGATCGAGCGCAGTTGGTGCAGGATCGAGAGCGCCGCCTCGTCGTCGCGGATCAGCACGGCCTCGGTGATCTCGAGCTCGAGCCGGCGCGGGTCCAGCCCGGAGGCGGCGAGCGCGCTCGCAATCCGCAGTGCCAGCGTGTCGCATTTGAGCTGCACGGGCGAGACGTTGACGGCGACGCGCACATGCGCCGGCCAGGTCGCGGCCTCGTTGCAGGCCATGCGCAGCACCCAGTCGCCGAGCTCGTTGATCAGGCCGGTGTCCTCGGCGACCGGAATGAACTCGGCCGGCGACACCATGCCGCGCTCGGGATGGCGCCAGCGCAGCAGCGCCTCGCAGCCGGACACTTCGTTGGTGCGCAGGTCGACCAGCGGCTGATAGTGAATCTCGAAGCCGCCGTTCACCAGGGCCTGGCGCAAATCCTGCTCCATGCTGAGGCGCGCCTTGGCGCTGGCATCCATCGCCGGCTCGAAGAAACGGTGGGTGCGGCGGCCCTCGGCCTTGGCGCCGTACATCGCGAGGTCGGCGTTCTTGATCAGCTGGTCGAGATCGGCGCCGTCCTGCGGCGCCAGCGCAATGCCGATGCTGGCATCGGTCGAGAGCTGGTGGCCGAGACAATGATAGGGCTGACGGATCGCCTGGTAGATCCTCGTCACGAAGGACAGCACGTCCGCGGGGGACTGAATCCCGGTCTGGATCACCGCGAACTCGTCGCCGCCGAGCCGCGCGATCAGGTCGCCCTGCTTGAGGCAGCCGCGGAGGCGGCCCGCGATCGCCTTCAACAGCTCGTCGCCGACATGGTGGCCGAGCGAATCGTTGATGCCCTTGAACTCGTCGACGTCGATGTAGAGCAGCGCGAATTGGCAGCCGTCGGCGACCTTCGCCAGCTCGCGTTCGATCTGCTCGCAGAACAAGGTCCGGTTCGGCAGGTCGGTCAGCGCATCGTAATGCGCCATATGCGCGATCTTCTCGTCGGCGCGCCGACGCTCGGTGACGTCGTCGATGACATGAATGAGGTAGCGCGGCTCGCCGGCTTCATCGCGAAGGCCGATCCGGGTCGAGGTAATGTAGCGCAGGCCCATGCCGGGCATCTGCCAGGAGTGCTCGTCCTTGAACAATCCCTTGGCCGATGCCAGCGCCCTGCTGTCGTCCTCGGTGATGTGGGCAGCGGCCCCCTCGGGGAAGATGTCGAAAGCGGTCTTGCCGACGACGTTCTGGCGGGAGTGACCGAACAGCTGTTCGGCGACGACGTTGAGCAAGAGATATTGCCGCGTCCGGGCGTCCTTCACGGTGATCTGCGAGGGGATGTGGTCGATGATCTCGCTCAGGAAGGTGTAGTTGCGGTCGCGCTCCTGTTCGAGCTTGCGGCGCTCGGTGATCTCTTCGATGGTGGCGACCCATCCGCCCTGTGCGAGCGGCGTGTTGATGACCTGGAAAGCGCGGCCGTTGGCCAGTTGATGGGTCAGCGTCGAGACCGTGCCTTCGGCGGCGACCCGCATGACCTCGGCGCAAAACGCCTCGACGTCGCCGTCGAACGCGCCGCGCTCCTTGCGATGATACATGGCCTCACGGATGTGACAGCCGGGCTTGATGACGTCGTGCGACAGGCCGAACATGTCGGCGTAGCGGCGGTTGCAGGTGACGATGGTGCCGCCCGCGTCGTACAGGACCAGTCCCTGCGACATGTTGTTGAGCGCGGTGTCGAGCCGCAGCCGCTCCGCCTCGATCCGCTGCTGGGCCTCGCGGTTCTGCTGGTTGATCTGGCGAATGATCAGATAGAGGATCACCGCGATGATTGCGGCCGAGAGCGTCGCCGTGATCACCATGAATGCGGTCTGCTGCCGCCAGTCCGCAAGTGCCGCTGCCGTGGTGTTGGTGGCGATGATGACCAGCGGGAAATGCGTCAGCGACGCAGCCGAGCCGAGCCGCTCCTCTCCGGTGACGGGGCTCCTGCCGCGGAGCGTCTGCTGACCGCCTTCGGCCAGCGCTTTCTGCATCAGCGGCGCATCCTTGAAGTTCCGCCCGATCAGCTCCTCGGCGTGCGGATAGCGCGCCAGCAACTTGCCCTCGCGATCGAGCAGCGAAATGGCCGAGCCGTCGGCGAGCGCGACCGATGCGAAATATTGCTGATAGCTGTCCGGGTCGATCCGCCGCACCATGGTGCCGAGGAATATGCCGTCCGCCCCGCGCAGCCGGCGTGCGACGACCGTGGTCCATTTGCCGATGATGAGGCTGCGGACCGATTCCAGTATGACCGGCTCGGCCGCCGGGTTGAATTTGAACGACTGGAAATAGGCGCGCGAGGAGATGTTGAGCTTGGGCAGCGGCTGGGCTCGCGACCAGTTGATCAGATCGCCCTCGGCATCGTAGATCGCGATGTCGCCGAGATACGACACGGAGCTGATCTTGCTGCGCAGCATCTGGTTTGCCGCAGGCCCGGACATGCGCTCGCGGAACATCGCAGGCGAGGTGATCTCCGGCAAGTTCATCTGCCCGATCAGGTCGGCGGCGACGATGTCGGAATCCTTGAACTGCTGATCGAAATGCCGCGCGATCAGCTTCACCGTGTTCTCAAGCTCGCGTTCGCGGTTGGCGAGGGTCCGCTCGCGAAACTCGCCGATGGCGATGGCCGTGGCGATGAAGATGCCCGCGACCAGAAACACGCCGCACAACGTCAGCCACAGGACGGGACCACGGCGCGCCAAGGCCTCCCAGCCGTTTCTGGCGGCTTGAGACATTCCGGCTGCTACCCTGGCAAAGACCTGGCGCATTCCCCCTCCCTGGAAGAACAGGAATACACCGCACAAATGGCGCAAACCTTAGGAAAACCAGTTACCTGAGCATTAATCCGGCGCGTGTGATCGCATCCATCGGTTGCGCCGCGCGCATCGCACGCGCTGGTTGTGTCGCGCGCTGCAATCGCGGCGCCGCATCGTGAATCATCGGTTAATGCGAAGCGCTTGCGGACTTCTTGCCGCCGCCATGGCGCAGCCGCCCGACCACGCCGGTCGGGAAGAAATAGACGCTGGCGATGAACAGCAGCCCGAGCCACAGCAGCCAGCGGTCGGGATGCAACAGCCCCGGCAGCAGCGGCAGCCCGGCTTCGTCCGCCGCCTTGGAGGCGACGCCCATCAGCGACTGCAGATAGTTCTGGGCGAGGATGAAGATGGTGGCGCCGATGATCGCGCCGTAGATCGTGCCCATGCCGCCGATCACCACCATCAGCAGGATGTCCAGCATGATGGAGAAACTTAGCGATGTGTCGGGACCTGCATAGCGCAGCCACAGCGCATTCAGGATGCCGGCGCTGGCCGCGACGAGGGCGGCGAGGCAGTTGGCGTAGGTCAGGTGGAACACGGTGCGGAAGCCGAGCGCCTCGGCGCGAAAGCGGTTCTCGCGAATCGCCTGCAGCACGCGCCCGAACGGCGAGTTCACCACGCGGAGCAGAGCCAGGATCATCAGGCCCGAGATCGCGAACACCAGGTAGAAAGTCAGGATGCGGCCGTTGATCTCGAAGCCGAACAGGTTCTTGGAGATCAGCACCGTGCCGGGGCGCAGCAGCTCGGGCAGTTGGAAGCTGCGCCCGTCCTCGCCGCCGGTGAGCCAGGACAGCTGCGAGGCCAGCACCTGGAAGGCCGAGGCGACCGCGAGCGTGATCATGGCGAAGAAGATCGCGGCGACGCGCAGCGAGAACAGCCCGATGGCCAGCGCGAGCAGCGCCGCGAGCGGCAGGCCAGCGACGATGCCGGTGGCGACCGCGGCCCAGTTCGGACCCATGCCGTACAGCGCGATCGCGATCGCGTAGCTGCCGATGCCGTAGAACATGGTGTGGGCGAACGACACCGAGCCGGTATAGCCGAGCAGGAGATCGTAAGAGGCGACCAGCGCGGCGAACACGCAGATCTTGGCCGCGACATTCAGCGCCTTGGCGCCCGGAAACAGGAACGGCGTCGCTGCCAGCGCTAGGATGATGACGACGAGAAGGAGCGTGAGGACGCGGCTGCGTGGCGGGTCGCCTGAGAGGATCATCATCGGCTGGTCACCGCATAGAGGCCGCGCGGCCGCCACATCAGAATGGCGACCATCAGCAGGATGTTGGAGACGAGGGCGAGCTTCGGCACCAGGAAGCCGCCGTAATTGGCCACCATCGCCACCAGGATCGCGCCGATGAAGCAGCCGCCGATCGACCCGAGCCCGCCGATGATGACGACGATGAAGATCAGCACGGTGAGGTCGTCGCTCATGGAGGCGTGCACCTGCTCGCGATAGAGCGCCCACATCACGCCGCCGAGGCCGGCCAGCGCCGATCCCGTCATGAACACGCCGAGGAACAGACGGCGGATGCGATAGCCGAGCGCCTCCACCATCTCGCGGTTCTCGACGCCGGCGCGGATCAGGAGGCCGAGCTTGGTGCGGTTGAGCACGAGCTGGATCGCGATGAAGACAGAAAGCCCGATCAGCATCGCCAGCACGCGGTACTTGGCGATCGCGACGTCGCCGATGATGAAGGAGCCGCGCAGCGAGGCCGGCAGCGGCATCGGGATGATCTGCGGTCCCCACAGCGCATAGAGCGTCTGCTCGGCGACGATCAGGCCGCCGGTCGTCATCAGGATCTGCTTCAGGTGCTGGCCGTAGACGGGGAGGATCAGCACGCGCTCGACGACGAGGCCGAGCGCGCCGGACACCGCCATCGAGAGCAGCGCGGCCGGGGCCAGCACGGCGAGGTTCGTTAGAAGCGAGTCGACCTGGATGGACGCCGCGAACGGCGCCAGCACCAGGGTCGCGACATAGGCACCGACCGCGATGAAGGCGCCGTGGCCGAAATTGAGCACGTCCATCAGACCGAACACCAGCGTTAGGCCTGAGGCCATGATGAAGATCATCATGCCCATGGCGAGGCTCGCGACGGTCAGGGTCAGCCAGGACGAGGTCGATCCGATCAGCGGGATCATCAGCAGCGCGAGCGCGAGCGGCAGCAGGATCGGCGCGAGATCGCGCTTCGGCTTCGGCAGCGGATCGGTTGCAGCAAGGTCTGTCACTGATGCGCCTCCAGGCTCAGGCCGAGCAGCCGCTCCTGCAGCGGCACGTCGGCGGCGAGCGCCGCCATCTCGCCGCGATGGACGATGGTGCCGTTGTCCATCACCAGCACGTTGTCGCCGAGCTCGCGGGCGGCAAAGAAATTCTGTTCGACCAGGAGGATCGTAGCGCCCTTGCGCTTGATCTCCTTCAGGCACTCGATCAGCGCCATCACGATGGCGGGCGCGAGGCCCTTGGTCGGCTCGTCGATCAGGAGCAGCTTGCGCGGCTCGACGATGGCGCGGGCGATCGACAACATCTGCTTCTGCCCGCCCGAGAGGCTCCCGGCGCGCGACAGCCAGAAGCGGCGCAGCGCCGGGAAGAAACCGAAGATCCAGTCCAACTGCTTGTCGTCGAGCGGCGCGTCGCGCGCCGCCAGCACCAGGTTCTCCTTCACCGTGAGATCGGAGAACACCGCCATGCTCTCCGGCACGTAGCCGACGCCGCGCCTTGCGATGTCGGGCGTCGCAAGGCCCTCGATGCGCTGACCTGCCAGGGTGATCTCGCCTTTCGAGGCCTGCCACAGCCCCATGATGGTGCGCAGCGTCGTGGTCTTGCCGGCGCCGTTGCGGCCGAGCAGCATCGTGACTTGTCCTTCCGGAACGGCGAGATCGATGCCCTGGAGGATGTGATAGCGCCCGATATGGGTGTGCACGCCGGAGAGCTTGAGCAGATCGCTCATGCTGCGCTCCCTGCAGCGTTTTTGGGCGCGACGCCGAGATAGGCTTCCTGCACGATCGGCGAGGCGATCACCTCGGCAGGTGCGCCGTCCGCGACCAGCTGCCCGTTATGCAGCACGATGATGCGGTCGGCGAGCGAGCGCACCACGTCCATCTTGTGCTCGACCAAGAGGATGATCTTGCTCCTGTCCTGTTTCAGCTGCGCGATCAGGTTCAGGACGATCGGCACCTCGTCGATGCTCATGCCGGCGGTCGGCTCGTCGAACATGAAAAG
This sequence comes from Bradyrhizobium glycinis, assembly GCF_016031655.1. Classification (GTDB taxonomy): domain Bacteria; phylum Pseudomonadota; class Alphaproteobacteria; order Rhizobiales; family Xanthobacteraceae; genus Bradyrhizobium; species Bradyrhizobium glycinis. The sequence goes on along the minus strand of NZ_JACCHQ010000016.1, from coordinate 98,009 downwards.
TTTCGGCTCCAGCGCGATCATCAGCGCGACCTCGAGCTTGCGCTGGTCGCCATGCGACAGCGCGGTCGCAGCGACGCCGCGGCGATTGCCGAGCGCGACCTGGTCGAGAATGGCGTCGGCGCGCGCGATCAGGTCGCGGCGCACCATCCAGGGCCGCAGCATGTCGTAATGCGTGCCGTTCGCCGCCTGCACCGCCAGGCGGACATTCTCTTCCACGGTGAGATTCGGAAACAGATTGGTGAGCTGGAACGCGCGTCCGAGACCCGCGCGGGTCCGCATCGGTGCGGAATGCTCGGTGATGTCGGCGCCGTCGAACAGGATGCTGCCGCCAGATGCCCGGAGCTGGCCCGAGATCAGGTTGAAATAGGTGGTCTTGCCGGCGCCGTTCGGCCCGACGATGGCGGTGAGCTCGCCCGGGCGAAACGTACAGGAGACATTATTGACCGCGACATGGCCGCCGAAGCGAATGGTGAGGTCGCGGGTTTCGAGGGTGAGCGGCATGGAAGTCTGGCAAGTGACAAAATGAAGATGTTTCCGCGATCGCGGTAGGCTCCCTCCCCCGCTTGCGGGGGAGGGTCGGGGAGAGGGCTGTCTCCGCTGGCGAGAGCCCCCAAGAGGAGAAAGCCCTCACCCGGCGCTTCGCGCCGACCTCTCCCGCAAGCGGGAGAGGTGAGGCAAGACTCACCGCTTGTTCTTGATCGGAACGTCCATGTCCTCGATCTTCAGCTCGCGCACCGGCTCGAGCACGGCCCAGGCGACGTTCGGATCGACCTTGACCTTGAAGTGATACATGCTCTGCAGCGCCTGATGGTCCTCCTTGCGGAACACCATCTTGCCCTTCGGCGTATCGAACTCCAGGCCCTCCATCGCCGTGATCAGCTTCTCGGTGTCGGTCGACTTCGCCTTGGTGACGGCGGCGACGACGGACATCGCGGCGGCAAAACCGCCCGCGGTGAAGAAGTCCGGCGGCGCGTTGAAGCGCTTCTGGTGCTCGGCAACCAGCCAGTCGTTCACCGGGTTCTTCGGGATCTCGTAGAAGTAATAGGTCGCGCCTTCCATGCCGGGCAGGCCCTTATAGGCGGCGAGCGCCGGCAGGATGTTGCCGCCGGTCGACAGCTCGATGCCGTAGCGCTTCGGGTCCATGTCCTGGAGCTTAGCCAGCGGATTGCCCGCGCCGGCCCAGATCACCCAGATCACCTTGCGGCCGGGCTTGTCCTTCAGCGCATCGAACAGGCGCTGGCCGACCGCGGTGAAGTCGGTGGTCGAGGTCGGGGCATATTCTTCCGCCGCGAGCGTCGCGCCGGTCTTGGTCAGCGCCTCCTTGAAGGCGGCGACGCCGTCGCGGCCGAAGGCGTAGTCCTGCGCCAGCGTCGCCACGGTGACGCCCTGCTTGCCGATCGCCACCGCGTTCGAGATCGCATCCTGCGAGGAGTTGCGCGCGGTGCGGAAGATGTAGCGATTCCATTTCTCGCCGGTAATCTGGTCCGCGACCGCGGGCTCGACGATCAGGATCTTCTTGTTCTCCTCGGCGACCGGAAGAATGGCGAGCGCCGCGGCCGAGGAGGTCGTGCCGATCGCGATGTCGGCCTTGTCGTCCTGATAGGCCTCCGAAAGCGCGGCCTTGGCCAGGTCCGGCTTGCCCTGGTCGTCCTTGGTGATGATGACGATCTTGCGGCCGTCGAGCGTCATGCTGCCCTTGGTGGCGTACTCGAATCCCATCTTCAGGCCGGTCTCGGTCTGCTTGGCGTAGGCTTCGAGCGGACCGGTCTTGCCGTGGATCAGCGCGATCTTGAGATCGTCGGCGAGCGCGGAGGTGCCCGCGGCGAGCGCGAGGATGGTTGTTGTTATGATGAGTGATCGACGCACGATGGTCCCTCCTGATCTAAAGTTTCTGCCAACAGCGATTTGCACAACGTTACGAACATTGCAATTAAACCTTCCGGCGGAGTGCGCTTGCGCGTGAGCATGCATCATTTTTGAGCCTGGCTCGCTGTGCCCGCCGCGCCGGACTCGACCTGGCGCCAGTCCGACTGTGCCTCCTCCGCGCTTTCGAAGATGTGCGGCGCGACGCCGCGCTTCTCGAGGGCTTCGCCGAGCTTGATGCGCAGGAAGCCCGACGTGGTGTAGCGCGACACGCCGGAATAGAAGCGGTCGACGAGGCTGCGCACCATGGCCGAATAATCGTCCATCAGCTCCGGCAGGATGGAAAAATTGTCATAATTGACGATGGCGTAGACCCGGCGTCCGAGCGGCGCCAGGCGGGCCTCGACGATGGCAGCGATGGTGTCGATCTCCGCTTTGCTGCGCAGCGGATAGCGCTCGAGATTGACGAAGAACAGGTTCTGCTGCTCGTCCAGCGTGAAGCGCTGGTCGAGAGGAATGGTGAGCAGGCGCTCGCGCAGCTCCATGAGCCCGTCGCCGAAGATGCGCGCATCCATCAGCGGCGGATCGCGCGGGATCAGCGGCTTGAAGTCCATCAGGCGCAGGATGTCGCGTTCGATGTCGATGCCGGGCGCGACCTCGATGAGCTCGAGCCCGCCCGGGCGGAGCTCGAACACGCAGCGCTCGGTGACGTAAAGGGTGCGCTGCTTGCGCGCGGCGGCGAACGGGCCGCTGAAGGTGACGTGCTCGACGTGATCTACGAACTTGCGCGATTTGGCCTCGTCGAGAATCACGAGTTTGCCGTCCTTCACCGCAATGCGCTGCTTGCCGGCGCCGAACGTGCCGACGAAGACGACTTCCTTGGCGTTCTGGCTGATGTTGATGAAGCCGCCGGCCCCGGCGAGCTTCGGCCCGAACTTGCTGACATTGAGGTTGCCGGCGCGGTCGACCTGGGCAAGTCCGAGGAAGGCGGCGTCCAAGCCGCCGCCGTCGTAGAAGTCGAACTGATAGGGCTGGTCGATCACCGCCTGCGTGTTGATCGCCGCCCCGAAATCGATGCCGCTCGCGGGGATGCCGCCGATCACGCCGGGCTCCGCCGTCAGCGTGATGAGGTCGATGATACGTTCTTCGTTGGCGACCGAGGCGATGCCCTCCGGCATGCCGATGCCGAGATTGACGACGCTGTTGGCCTTCAGTTCCAGCGCGGCACGCCGGGCGATGATCTTGCGTTCGCTGATCGGCATCACCGGCAGCGAGGCGGCGCGGACGCGGATCTCGCTCGAGAACGCCGGATTGTATTGCGTGCCGAAAGTCTGCCAGTGGTTCTCGGGCCTCGACACCACGACGCAGTCGACGAGGATGCCGGGAATCTTCACCTGGCGCGGATTGAGGCTGCCGGCCTCGGCGACGCGCTCGACCTGGGCGATGACGATGCCGCCGGAATTATGCGCCGCCATGGCGATGGCGAGCGCCTCCAGCGTCAGGGCCTCCTTCTCCATGGTGAGATTGCCGTCGGGATCGCCGGTGGTGGCGCGGATGATCCCGACTTGAATCGGGAAGGTCTTGTAAAGCAGGCACTCCTCGCCGCGCAGCGTGATCAGCTCCACCATATCCTCGGTGGTGCGTGCGTTCAGCTTGCCGCCGCCGTGCCGGGGATCGACGAAGGTGCCCATGCCGACGCGGGTGATGTGGCCGGGCCGGTGCGCCGCGATGTCGCGGAACAGGTGCGTGATGACGCCCTGCGGCAGGTTATAGGCCTCGATCTGGTTCGCGATCGCGAGCTGCTGCAGTTTCGGCGCAAGACCCCAATGCCCGCCGATCACGCGCCGCACCAGGCCTTCATGTCCGAAATGATTGAGGCCGCGCTGCTTGCCGTCGCCCTGCCCGGCCGCATAGACCAGCGTCAGATTGCGCGGCTTGCCCTGCGTATAGGGCGCATCGCCCTCGTGAGAGAGATACAGCTCCTCCAGTGCGATCGCGATCTCCTCGGCAAAGCCGATGCCGACGAAGCCGCCGGTTGCCACCGTGTCGCCGTCGCGGATCAGCATGACGGCTTCATTCGCCGAGACGACCTTGCCCTTCTCGGAGTTGCGCAAGTAAGGCAGAGCTGGGTGATGGCTCACGGCGTTCCTCCCGCTCCCTGGACCGTAGGCCTTGTTGTGCTTGATCTTATCGCGAAGCGCTGCCCCGGAACAGGCTGCTCCTCGCGAATGAAAGACGGCAAAGCGGATAGCAAGGTCCGCGCCAGATCCCGCAGCTTCGCGCAAAACCGCTGAAATCTGCGGCAATTGCCTGCAATTCACCCCGGGAGAGCAGCCGGGTGCGGTGTCCGGAATCCGAGACTCCGGACAGTCCGGTGTCTCGAAACTCAGACGGGTGCCGATCCCGAGGCGAGGCCGAACTTGGCGAGCTTCTTGTAGAAGGTCGCGCGCGAGATCCGCAGCATTCTGGCCGCCTCGGTGATCTGGCCGTTGCTGGCGGCGAGCGCCTGTTCGAGCGTCTGCTTCTCGAACTCGGCCTCGGCTTCGGCATAGGGGACCACCAATCCGGCCGGGCGCTCGGCCGGTGCGAGCCTGACCTCGGTGCCGACAGGGAGGATGCGGGCGACATCCTCAGCCGTAAGCCGCCCGGAATCGCTGAGGATCAGCGCGCGCTCGAGGATGTTGCGGAGCTCGCGGACATTGCCCGGCCAATCGTAACGGGCGAGCGCGGCGAGCGCGCTCGGCGTGATCTTCGCCTTGACGTAATCGCCCGATGCGCTGATGTCGTCGAGCAGCCGGGCGCAGATGTCGGGGAGATCGTCGAGGCAGTGACGCAGCGGCGGCAGGTCGACCGAGAGTACGTTGAGACGGTAGTAGAGATCGGCGCGAAATGCGCCGTCGCTGACGCGCTTGCGCAGATCCACATTGGTCGCCGCGATGACGCGGACGTCGACCCTGGTGATCTTGTCCGAGCCGAGCGGCTCGATCTCGCGCTCCTGCAGCACGCGCAGCAGCTTGGCCTGCAATTGCAGCGGCATCTCGCCGATCTCGTCGAGGAACAGCGTGCCGCCGTCGGCAATGCGGAACTTGCCCTCGCGTCCTCGTCGGTCGGCGCCGGTATAGGCGCCCGGCGCGGTGCCGAAGAACTCCGACTCGATCAGCGTCTCGGGGATGGCGGCGACATTGACGCTGACGAACGGCTTCTCGGCGCGCGAGGAGGCGTTGTGGATCGCCTGCGCCAGCATCTCCTTTCCCGTCCCGGTCTCGCCGGTGAGCAGCACCGTGACGCTCTGGCGCGCGGCGCGGCTTGCGAGCTCCTTGGCGCGCGCGATGGCAGGCGTCGTGCCGACGAAATCGGCGAAGGTGAAGCGCGCCGCGCGGGCGTTGGACAACTGCCGCCGCGCCAGCCGCAGATCGCTCTCGAGCTGGGCGACGCGGGCGAGCAGGGGCTTCAGGCTTTCGAGATGATCATAGAGCACGAAGCCGATCGCGCCGATCACCGCCCCGTTCTCGTCCTCGATCGGCATGCGGGTGACGACGAGCTGCTCGCCGCCGAGCTCCATGATGTCGAGCAGGATCGGCTCGCCTGTTTCAGCCACCTTCCGCATCAGGCTGTTCGGGATGACCTCCTCGATCGACCGACCGATCGCCTCGCTGGCATGGTCGAGACCGAGCGCGGCAAGATATTTCTCGTTGACGTAGACGACGCGCCCGCCGCGATCGATCGCAATCGCGCCCTCGCAGAGCTTCTCCAGCCGCTCGAACAGCGTCTCCATCGCGCGCGCACGGAGATAGGCGGGATCGCTGATTGAGGAGGCGGCGCCAAGCATGAGATACCTCGGGGAGGTCTCCCTGTGTATTAGCAAAAGTGCAGCGATTTCAAAGGGGGAAATGGGGCCAAAGGAGGAATGGGCGCTGAACCCAGCTCAGCAATCGCTGTCGTCCCGGGGCGCGCAAAGCGCGAGCCCGGGACCCATAACCACAGGGCGCAGTTGCTGCGCGACGCTCCCACTCCGAGTCTTCGCTAAATTGCTCCCTTTGGGTATGGGTCCCGGGTTCGCTTCGCGCCCCGGGACGACAGCGGTATGTGTCGCGCCGCCCCTATCGCCGGTACCCGCTCGCCCGCGAATAGCCCTGGCGGTTCTGTTGCGCCGGGCGGGTTGCCACGCTGACCCGAGCCTCGCTCGAGGCGGGCGTTGCGAGCTTCAGCTCCTCCAGGAAGATCGGCCGGGAGAAATAATAGCCCTGGGCGTAGCGGATCTTTGTGGCGGCCTGCAGATAGGCCAGCTCCTCGTAGGATTCGAGGCCTTCGGCGATCACCGTCATGCCGAGCGCTTCGCTTAAGGATTCGATCGCGCGCAGGATGCCCTGGCTGCGCGGGCGCTTATGGATGTCGGTGATGAAGGAGCGGTCGATCTTGATCTCGTCGGCGGTGATGTCGGCCAGCGCCGAGAGCGAGGAATAGCCGGTGCCGAAATCGTCGATGGAGATGCCGACGCCGAGCTTGCGGAACATGGGCAGGATTTCGGCCTGAAAATGATTCTTTGCGACAAAAGCATCTTCCGTCACCTCGAGCATGAACCGCTGCGGAAAGCCGGTCTCCTCCAGCGCCTGCGCAAAGCTGCGCATGAATTCGGGATTGCCGGCCTGCTTGGCGGCGACGTTGATGCTGATGGTCGCTTCCGGGCCGAACGTGTCGTTGATCAAGTCGATCGACTTGACGATCTCGGCGAGCACGAGATGAGTCAGCTCGTCGATCAGGCCGAGCTCGCCGGCAAGATTGATGAACGAGCCGGGCGCCTGGATCACGCCTTCGTCGTCGCGCAGGCGCACCAAGGCCTCGATGCCCTTCACGGCCTGGGTGCGGATGTCGACCTTAGACTGGAAGGCGCAGCAGAAGCGCTTTTCCAGGATCGCGAGCCGCAACGACTGCTCGACTTTCATCCGCGCCTGTGCCTCGCGTTCCATGCTGGCATCGAAGAAGGCAGCAAGTCCCTTGCCGTTGTTCTTGATGCGGTACATGGCGATGTCCGCGTTCTGCCGCAGCGTCTCGAAGCTGCGTCCGTGGTCGGGATAGAGGCTGATGCCGACCGAGGTCGAGGCGAACACTTCCGAATGGTCGATGAAGAACGGCGCGGTCAGCCGCTCCAGCGTCGATTGCATGAATTCGGCAACTTCCTCCTGGCTCTGGATCGGTGACAGCAGCAGCAGGAATTCGTCGCCCGAGATGCGCGAGAGCATGTCGGAATCGCGCAAGTCGCGCCCGAGCCGCTTCGATAGCTCGACCAGCAGCGCGTCGCCCACGGCGTGGCCGTAATAATCGTTGATGTGCTTGAAATTGTCGACGTCGAGAAAGGCCAGCGCAAAGCGTTCGCCGCCGCGGTCGCGCGCGAGCAGGGCATTGGCGCGATGCTCGATCACGCGACGCGAGGGCAGCCCGGTCAGCTCGTCGAAATAGGCCGAGCGGAACAGCTGGTCCTCGAAATTCTTCTGCTCGGTGATGTCGGAGGATGCCGAGATCAGGAGCTCGCGTCCGTCGAGACGAACGGGGCGGTGGGTCGTGAGCAGCACCTTTCGCGCAGCGCCGACGTGAAGCGCTTCCTCGGTCACGACCGGCTGCCCGTCGCTCAAGGCCTGGCGGCAGGCTTCGCGCCGTGGCGTCAGATCGGGTGAAGGACGGCTGCCATCCAGGCCGAGCTGCGCGGCGGCGGCATCGTTGACCAGCAGCAGCTCGCCATGCGCGTCCTGCACGGTGAGGCCGGCCGGCAGCATTCTAACGATTTCCTTGAGAAAACCGAGCTCGGCTTCAGTCGCGCCGGAATATTGATTGTCGTTCATAGAAGCCATGAATCTTGTTGTTTCAGCGCGCCTTTGCAATGGGCGCGATCTTCCGTGGTTCCCTCTTAAGTTTGGTTAAGGGGTCGGGAGAAATACGGGGGTGTTTTGGAGAAAACTTGCGACGATCCGACGCGTGCTGGCGATCGTCATTAACGGAGCGTCAACGCGCTCAGTAAAACAGCGGGCGAGGTGCGCAGACCGCTTTTGCTTGGATCGAGTCTAGCGCCGGATTTGATTGGACTGACTCAATTGGCCGCAGGGTCGGTGCACCTCTCCCGCTTGCGGGAGAGGTCGTGCCGAAGGCACGGGTGAGGGTTTCTCCTCTTGGGGCCTCTCGATTGCGGAGATACCCTCTCCCCAACCCCGCAAGCGGGGAGGAAGCGCGCCTTCCACGTTGCGACACTTGAGCCTTACCGCTCGTCGCTTGGTGGAATTCGACACTGCATGATGCAATGCAGCCCGGTTTTCAGATACGAGATCTCGGTCTTGCCGTCGAACGCCGACAGCGCCGATTTCAAGAGCTTGGTGCCGAAACCAGGCTCTGACACCTTGTCCACGCTCGGTCCTTCGGTTTCGTCCCAGGTGATCGTCAGGCGGTCATCGGTGATGGTCCATGACACCTGCAACAGACCGCGCGGCGCGGAGAATGCGCCGTACTTGCCTGCATTGGTGGCAAGCTCGTGAAACATCAATGACAGCGTGACCGCGAGCTTGGGCGGCAGGAACAGCCGCGCGCCGTTGAGCGTGAAGCGGACATGGCCGTAAGGCCCGAGCTCGGAGATCAGGAGGTCGCGGATGTCGCAGCCGGCCTTGTCGATCCGCGAAATCAGATCATCGGTTGCGGCCAGCGAGCGCAGCCGCGGATCGACCCGAGCCCAGACCTGCGGCTGGTCGTGCAACACCTGGTGCACCACGGCATGCACCGTCGACAGCTTGTTCTTCAGCCGATGCTGAAGCTCCTCCACCAGCAGCTTGCGATAGTCCTCTTCCTCGATCAGGCGTCTGGAGATTCGCCGCTGCTCCGCCAGCATGGCGCGATAGTGCTCGACACCCCAGATGGTCATCGCGCACACGGCCCAGTAAAGCGCCAGCAGGACAAACCGCGGGCGATCGGCAAACGCATCGCCGAAATTCAGGACGATGCCGAGCACGCCACCGACGAGCGCCGTCACGATGCCGATCCGGAATCCGCCCAGGGCGGCAGCAAAGAACACGGCCGGGAAGTACGGCGTGAAATAGATGTCGGGGCGAACCTGAGCGAGCCCCCAGCGGACCAGGGTTGCACACAACAGGCAGACCACAGCAAAGCCGATGCTCAAACCGAGCGAGGGCGGCGCCGCACCCTGCCAGCCCTTGCGGAACTCCTCGATCAGCTTCCTCATGCGCTGCCTGGTTGCGATAGGCGTTCGACGATCGAGCGGCCGGTGAGGATGTTACGCATGCCGCCCGTCGAAGCATAGCTTGCCTTGTCGCAAGGGGGCAGGAATAGTGACCGCGGCGGCGACGGCGGCGGCCGGCATTCGCCATCTGGCATCAAATCACTCGAAAACAGGAACATTCCATGGGCAGGCTGGACGGCAAGGTTGCGGTGATCACGGGGGCGACGAGCGGCATCGGATTGCGCACTGCGGAAGTCTTCGTTGCCGAAGGTGCCAAAATTGTGATCGCAGGCCGGCGCGTACCGGAAGGCGAGACGCTGGCGAAGCAGCTCGGGGAAAGTTGCGTCTTCCGTCAAACCGACGTCACGGTCGAAGCGCAGATGCAGGCGCTGATAGCGCTCGCGGTCGACAAGTTCGGCAGAATCGATTGCCTGTTCAACAATGCGGGCGGGCCGGCACAGACCGGCGGCATCGAGGGCCTCGAGGTCGAGCGGTTCGATGCGGCCATGGCGACGCTGGTGCGCAGCGTCATGCTCGGCATGAAGCACGCCGCGCCGCACATGAAGAAGCAGGGCGGGGGCAGCATCATCAACAATGGCAGCATTGCCGGCCGCCTCGCCGGCTTCTCGTCGTCGATGGTCTATAGCGCGGCGAAGGCGGCGGTGATCCATCTCACCAAATGCGTGGCGATGGAGCTCGGCGAATCCAACGTTCGGGTCAATTCGATCTCGCCCGGCGCGATCGCGACCGGCATCTTCGGCAAGGCGCTGGGGCTGTCGACCGATGCCGCCGAGAAGACGCCGGCCGTGATGCGCGAGGTCTACAAGAAGGCGCAGCCGATCCCGCGCGCCGGCCTGCCCGACGACATCGCCCATGCCGCAGTGTTCCTGGCCAGCGACGAATCCAGCTTCGTCAACGGCCACGACCTCGTCGTTGACGGCGCCATGACCGGCGGCCGCAACTGGAGCCAACAGCAGCAGGGCTATGTGGCCTTGCGCAAGGCGTTCGACCAGGGGGCGTAGCGGATGGTCTCATGCCCCGGACGCGGTGCGGCGCGAAGTGCCGCTCCGCAGAGCCGGGGCCCATCCATCCGCAGCTGACTTATGGCTTTCTGGGTCCCGGCTCGCGCTGCGCGCGTCCGGGACACGAGATGAGCGCTAGACCGCCTTCACCCGCACCCGCAGCCCGTCCCGCGGCTTCGGGATCGGCCACATCTGCCAGTCCGGCTTGTAGCCCGGCGCGAGCGACACCTCGATATTCTCCAGGAAATGCCGCGCGAAACATTTCGCCTGCATGTAGGCGAAGTGCAGGCCGAGGCACATATGCGCGCCGCCGCCGAACGGCACGAAGGCGAAGCGGTGGCGGCCACGCTGCGCGTCCTCGGTGAAGCGCAGGGGATCGAAGCGGTCCGGCTCCGGCCAGATCTCCTTCATGTGATGCGTGTAGAGCGGGTTGATGCCGACCGCCGTGCCGGCGGGGATCGCAAAGCCCTTGAAGCTGAAATCGCGCATCGCGCGGCGCGGCATCGACGGTACCGGCGGCTTGAGCCGCAGCGCTTCCTTGAACGCCATCTCGGTCAGCGGCATCTTTTCCAGATCGTCGAAGCTGGTCGGCGCGCCGGAGGCAAGGCCGAGCGCGAGCACCTCGGCGCGCAAGCGATCCTGCCAGTCCGGATTGGCGGCGAGCTCGCCGATGAAGGAGGTCAGCGACGAGGTCAGCGTGTCGTGTGCGGCCATCATCAGGAAGCTCATATGGTCGATGATGTCCTGATCCGACAGCAGCGCGCCGTTCTCATGGGTGGCACGGCAGAGCTGCGAGAACAGATCGTCGCCGCCGTGATTGCCGCGTCGTAGCGGAATCTGCTCGCGGAAATAGGCGATGATGCGCTTGCGTCCCTTCACCCCTCGCGCCATCTGGGTGCCGGGCAGGGGGCGGCGGATCGGGGTGACGGCGGCGGCCACCATGTCGATGAAGGCGCGGTTGATCTCGTCGACCTCGGGCCCGATATCGGCGCCGAGGAACGAGGCCGCGGCGAGATCGAGCGTGAGCTGCTTCATCGCCGGATAAAGCTGCATCTCGCCCGGCTTTGCCTTCCACTGCGCGACGCGCGCGGAAATGCCGCGGTCGAGATCGCCGAGATAGGACTTCATCGGCCCGGACTTGAACGCGACCGAGAGCGCCTTACGATGCAGGCGATGCTCCTCGAAATCAAGCAGCATCAATCCGCGCGGAAACAACAGCCCCAGCACCTTGTCCCAGCCATGGGTCGAGGAGAACAGTTTCTGCTGGTCGAACAGCACGAGCTCGTTGGCCTCGGGCCCGAGCAGCACGATATTGGTCTCGCCGAAGAAGTGCGTACGGTAGACCAGGCCGTATTTGGCGCCGTTCGCTTCGATATGGCCCTTGGGATCGGCGAGCACCTGAAAGGTCTTGCCGATGATCGGCCAGCCCTCGTCACCGGGAATGTGGGTCAGCTCATTGCGCCTGGGCGGAGTGAACGGAAGCGCAGAGGCGGCCACATTCTGCATCGACATGACGATTGCTCCGGTTGGCTGACCCCGCAAGCATAGCACATTCGAGCAGGCCAACGCGCCGATCGTCTCGTGCACAATGTCGTCACTCCACCATCGTCATCCCGGCGAAGGCAATGGCGCTCGAGAGCGGCATCCCCGCCGCCATCCTTCGAGACGCCCGCCTTCGGCAGGCCCTCAGGATGAGGGCGGAATGCGCCGCAGCAGTTTTAACGGGCATTGACGCCGATTAGCCTCATCCTGAGGAGGCGCGTAAGCGCCGTCTCGAAGGATGAGGCGCTCGCTCAGGCGCCGTCGAGAAGATACGAGCTCCAGCCTTGCGGCCTACCGCTTCGCCGCTTCCTTCTGCAGATCCGGCGCGTTGACGGCGGGGATGGCGACGCGGCCGGGGCCGGTGACCTTCAGCGCCTCGGCGGCCTTCTCGTTCTCCATGATTTTGGCCATCACGGCCTGGCCCGCACGCTCGAAGATCGCGCGGTTCTCGATCACGAATTTTTGCGACCTGCGCAGCCCGTCGATGTAGCCGTTGATCTCCGGCACGACGTAGCGCGCCACCATGTCCCAGCTCCGGCGGGTGTTTTCCGGATTGGCCCAGTCGTGCACGAAGCCGATGATGGCGCCGACGCCGCCGGAGACTTGCATCACGTTCTTGATGGTCTTGACGAGATCGTCGGGCGTGCCGATGGTGGAGGCCGCCCCCTCGACGAAGGCGGTCTTGTCGACGGCCTCGTCGGGCGACGAGAACGCGGTGAGGCCCGGCCGCTGCAGCGTGCCGACATTATACTCGTTGTGCCAGCGCATCAGGCCGGCGCCGGCCTCGCGGCGGGCTTGTTCACGCGTTTCGGCGATGTGCCAGGTCAAGAGCACGCGCCAGTCGGCGCGACGCACCGTGGTTCCGTGCTTTTTGGCGGCATCCTCGGCGAACTGCCATTGCTGCTGCAGCGACATCAGGCCGTGCGTCGTCATCGAGCCCAGCGAGATGATGCCGATGCCGTATTTGCCGGCCAGCGTCATGCCGGAGGGCGAGATCTGCGAAGCCACCACGAATGGCATCTCCTCCTGCAAGGGCAGGATCTGCAGCGCGGCGTCGTTCATCGTGAACCAGTCGCTCTTGGCGGTGACGCGCTCGCCGTTGAAGAGGCGGCGGATGATGCCGATCGCCTCGTCCTGGCGGTCGCGCTGCGTCATCGGATCGATGCCCAGCGTGTGCGCGTCGGAGGCGAGCGCGCCGGGACCGGAGCCGAAGATGGCGCGGCCGCCGGTCATATGGTCGAGCTGCACCATGCGCTGGGCGACGTTGAAGGGATGGTGATAGGGCAACGACACCACGCCGGTGCCGAGCTTGATCCGCTTGGTGCGCTCGCCGGCCGCAGCCAGGAACATCTCGGGCGAGGCGATCATCTCCCAGCCCGAGGAATGATGCTCGCCGCACCAGAACTCGTCATAGCCGAGCGCATCCAGCTGCTCGACCAGGTCGAGATCGCGCCGGAACTGCAGCATCGGATGCTCCCCGATCGGATGATGCGGGGCAAGAAAGGCTCCGAACTTCAGGCGCGCCATGGCGGTCTCTCCGGCTGAATTTTCTGTTTGTTGGTCGCGTCAGGCTACGTGCCTGACGGCACGAACGCAATCACGCGATGTCCCGCGCGGTGGAATGCAGGCATGCGCGGCGGCGCGCGAGACGTTGCGTATTCCTCGCCCGCTTCGCGCTTCGTCACGATAACGACACGGCAGCGCGACTGGGCCGGTTCGTTCATTCGCGTCGACGCCCGGGCATCGAACGCTTCACAATCAGCACGCGCAGAATTCCTCGCCTCGCTCGTACAGTTTGTGACATTCGCCATGATCGGCGCCGCATTTCCGGCGCGGATGCGCCGCGCATCGGCACGAGATCGAGACCTTGCGGTTAATACGTGCGGATTCCTGCGGATTTCCCGCGAATTTCACCGAGATTGACAGCGCACGGTCTTTTTATTTTGCATCGCAGCAACTATCTGGTTGGGCTGGACGTTAAACGTCGCCCACCAGGAATTTGCCGTGTCGTTAGCCAGAAATATCGATCTGTTGAGACGTCTGCCCCGGCTGGACGGACTGCGCTTCGCCGAGCCCGGCCGCGGTGCAGATGGATTCAGCCCGCTGCAGGAGGTCACCGGCTTCGGCGACAATCCCGGCGCCTTGCGCATGTTCGCGTTCGTGCCGGCGCAATTGCAGCGGCCGCGCGCGCTCGTCGTCGTGCTGCATGGCTGCGGGCAGACCGCGGCCGCTTACGATCTCGGCGCGGGCTGGTCGACGCTCGCGCAGCATTACGGCTTTGCCTTGTTGATGCCCGAGCAGCAGCGCAGCAACAATGCCAACACCTGCTTCAACTGGTTCAATCCGGAGGACACCGCGCGGGACTCTGGCGAGCCGCGGTCGATCCGCGCCATGATTGCGCACATGGTGAAGAGCCATCGCATCGATCCCAGGCGCATCTTCATCACCGGCCTATCGGCCGGCGGGGGCATGACCTCGGTGATGCTCGCGACCTATCCGGAGATCTTCGCGGCCGGTGCGATTATTGCCGGGCTGCCTTACGGCATCGCCTCGAACTTGCGCGAGGCGCTCGACGGCATGTTTCATTCGCCGGCGCGTCCTGCGCGCGAGCTCGGCGATCTCGTGCGCAGTGCCTCCGATCATCGCGGGCCGTGGCCGAGGGTCTCGGTGTGGCACGGCAGCGCCGACCGCACCGTCAATCCCGGCAATGCCAACGAGATCGTCAAGCAGTGGCTCGACCTGCATGGCCTGCCCGAGGTGCCGATGGCCGAGACTAATGTCGACGGCTATCCGCGCCAGGCCTGGTGGGACAAGGACGGCGAGACGCTGGTCGAGTCCTATGCCATCACCGACATGGCGCACGGCACCCCGCTCGGGCTCGCCGACAACGATCAGCGCTATGGCATCGAAGGCGCCTTCCTGATCGAGGCCGGCATCTCCTCATCCTACCACATCGCGAAGTTCTTCGGCCTCACCGGCTGGATTCCGGACGCCGCGACGACGAAGGCGGACGCCAAGCCTGCCGTGAAGTCCGCCACGAAGCCTGCCGCAAAACCGGCGCTCTCGCCCGCACCGCATCTCGCCCGCTCGATCCGCGCCGCGGTCGCCGCAGAGCCGGCCGAGCCGCAGCGCGAGAAGGCGCGCAGCTTCGACCTGGGCCAGATCATCACGCGCGCGCTCACGGCCGCGGGATTGATGAAGTAGCCCCGCCGTCGTCCCGGACAAGCGCGCCCCAAGCGCGCGCCGATCCGGGACCGATAGCCACAGGACAAAGTTGGGCACGAAGAGGTAACTCCGAGTCCCCGTAACCACATCTCCCTGTGGTTATGGATCCCGGATCTGCGCTTGCGCTTGTCCGGGATGACAGCGGAGTTGTGGCGGCGCCGTCGATTCAGCTCCGCGAAAAAGCTACCCCGTCTGATCGATCACCTCGACCGGCGTCACCGTCACCTCGCCGGCCGCGACCTTCCGCGTCATCTCCTGATAGTGCTTGAAGAAGTCGCGCGATTGCAGCGTTTTTTGCGCAGCATCGTCGGCGACGCTGGCGAAGTGGAGATAGCTGCCGTCGTCGCGATGCTTCAGGCAACGATAGTCGATCCTCCCCTTCAGCTCCGCATCGGCGTCGATCGCCTTGATGAAGCGGCCGATCTCCCGGTGCCATTCCTCCGTCGTGCCGTTCCTGAACTGGTATCTGATCATGAAGTGCTTCATGTGACGCTCCTTGCTTCGTCTTGTGCGTCATCATCTGCGTGCTAGATACGATCCCGCAAGTATGGACAAATTTGATAGTATGGACTTTTTCGCCGTTGCTCCTATCCTCATCGCATAGCGTTTTCGAACGAAGTGGATATCGGTTCGCGTAAAGAAAACGCGTCAAAACAAGAATCTTCCGCATGGAGGAAACGACATGGCGAAGGCGTCCCCCGCGCGCACCTGTCCGGTCGCGGCGTTCCAGAAGATGATCAGCGGCAAGTACAAGCTGCGCATCGTCTGGGATCTCAAGGACGGCCCGCGCCGCTACGGCGAGATCCGCAGCGGCCTGCTGCGCGGCGCGTCAGGCAGCGCCGAGATCACCCCGCGCGTGCTCAGCCGCGAATTGAAGGCCCTGACGATGAGCGGCCTGATCGACCGCAAGGATTTTGGCGAGGTGCCGCCCAAGGTCGAGTACCGCCTGACGCGAAAAGGAAAGAGTTTCGTGCCCGTCGTCGCGGCAATCCGCGAATGGGGTGAACGAAACCTCGGCGAGCCCGTGCTCACCGAGGCTGCCGAATAGCGCATGATCCGGACCCGAAGGGCCGCGCTAGCGCAGAGTGTGAAGCGGTTTTCCGATGAGATCATGCGCAAGCAAAAAGCCTACATCTCGCCGGTGATGAACGGATTGGTCATCCGCTCCTGGCCGATGCTCGAGCCGGCGCCGTGGCCGCAGATGAAGCCGACATCGTCGCCGAGCGGCAGCAATTTCGTCAGAATCGAGTTGATCAGCGTGGCGTGACTGCCGCCGGGCAAATCGGTGCGTCCGACCGAGCCGGCGAACAGGACGTCGCCGACATGGGCAAACCGCAGCTCCTTGTTGAAGAACACCACGCTGCCGGGCGAATGACCCGGGCAATGCAGGATGTCGAACTGCAAGCCGCCGATCGACACGCTGTCGCCCTCGTCGAGCCAGCGGTCGGGCGTGAAATCGCGTCCCCCGGTCATGCCGAAGCGCGCGCCGCTTGCCACGACGTTGTCGAGCAGGAACTTGTCTGCGACATGCGGCCCCTCGATCGGGACGTTGAGCGCATCGCGCAGCTCGGCCGCGCCGCCGACGTGATCGATATGGCCGTGGGTCAGCCAGATCTTCTCCACGGTGACGCCGGTTTGCTTGATCGCATCCAGAATCTTCGGCACGTCGCCGCCGGGATCGATTACCACGGCCTTCTTGGAAGGCTCGTCCCAGATGATGGTGCAGTTCTGCTCGAACAGCGTCACGGGAACGATGATCGCGCCCGCCTTGGCTTGCCGGGATTCTTGGGTGTCGTTTTGCTCGGTCATGGCCTCACAATGCCGATTTTTGCCGGACCGCCAAGCAAAAGATTCGTGCCCGCGCCGGGGAACAACCGTCACACGGCCGTCCCAATTGGCCTGCCAATTTGAACCGGGGCGTTGCTGTCGCGTTCTCCCGCGCAAGGCGGCAGATTTTGGGTGGTCTTCGGCATGGCTCACGACAACGAGAATTGGTGGCGCGACGGCATCTTCTATCAGATCTATCCGCGCTCGTTTCAGGATTCGAACGGCGACGGCGTCGGCGATCTCGCCGGCATCCTGCGGCGACTGCCTTACGTCAAGTCGCTCGGCGTCGATGCGATCTGGCTGTCGCCGATCTTTCCCTCGCCGATGGCGGATTTCGGTTACGACATCTCCGACTATGTCGGCATCGAGCCGCTGTTCGGCACGATGGCGGATTTCGATGCATTGCTCGCGGCCGCCCACGACAACGGCCTGAAGCTGATCCTCGACCTTGTGCCGAACCACACCTCCAACCAGCACCCCTGGTTCGTCGAAAGCCGGTCCTCGCGCGACAATCCCAAGCGCGATTGGTACATCTGGCGCGATCCTGCGCCAGGCGGTGGCGTGCCGAACAATTGGCTGTCCGAATTCGGCGGCAGCGCGTGGACTTTCGACGAGACCACGGGGCAATATTACTACCACGCCTTCCTCGCCCAGCAGCCGGATCTCAACTGGCGCAATCCCGACGTTCGCGCCGCGATCTACGACGTGACGCGGTTCTGGCTGGACAAGGGCGTCGACGGCTTTCGCGTCGACGTGATCTGGCACCTGATCAAGGACGCCGAATTCCGCGACAACCCGCCCAACCCGCATTACGTCGAGGGCCGCCCGCCGAACGAGAGAATCCTCACGCAATATTCCACCGACCAGCCGGAGGTGCACGACGTCATCGCCGAGATGCGGCGTGTCACCGATTCCTATGGCGCGCGCGTCCTGATCGGCGAGATCTATCTGCCGCTGCACCGGCTCATGGCCTATTACGGCAACGACCTCACCGGCGCGCAGATGCCGTTCAACTTCGCGCTGCTCTCGACCTTCTGGAGCGCCCGCTCGATCGAGAAGATCATCGAGGATTACGAAAAGGGGCTGCCGCGCGGTGCCTGGCCCAACTGGGTGCTCGGCAATCACGATCGCCCCCGCGTCGCGAGCCGCGTCGGGCCCGAGCAGGCCCGCGTCGCGGCGATGCTGCTGCTGACGCTGCGCGGCACGCCGACGCTTTACTACGGCGACGAGATCGGCATGCACCAGCTCGCGATCGCGCCGGAGGACGTGCGCGATCCCTTCGAGAAGAACGTGCCCGGCATCGGCGTCGGCCGCGACGGCTGCCGCACGCCGATGCAATGGGATTCCTCGAACTTCGCCGGCTTCTCCGGGGTTAGGCCGTGGCTGCCGCTGCCGGAAGACCACATCCGCGAGAATGTCGCCAATCTCGAAGCCGATCCGCGCTCGATCCTCGCTCTCTACAAGCGCCTGATCGGATTGCGGAAGCGCTGTCCCCCGCTGGTCACCGGCGATTATCATCCGATCGCCGCGCAGGGCGATCTCCTGATCTACCGCCGCGAGGCCGGCGGCAAGGCCGTGATCGTGGCGCTCAATCTCGGCCCCGATCCGGTCGCGGTGACCACCAGCGCGATCCGTTTCGGCAGCAGCATCTTGCTGTCGACGTTCCTGGACCGCGAAGGTGAGGAGATCGAAGGCGTGCTGGACCTGCGCGGCAACGAGGGCGTGGTGGTGGCGCCGTCGTAGGAGTCGCTTTCGCCGGGAGAATGGCGGAGAAGGTAGCCACCGCTATCTCCTCGTCATTGCGAGCGCAGCGAAGCAATCCAGTCTGTCTCCGCGGAAGCAGACTGGATTGCTTCGTCGCAAGAGCTCCTCGCAATGACGATCGTTGAAACGGCGGGGCAGACCCGACATTTTTGGCTACCCCGGATGCTTCTTCCCGCCCACGGCGTCCCCGTCGATATCGCTCCGCTTCAACAGATAATCCAGCCCGCCGACACGGTACCAGCGGTAGCCATATGGCTCCAGCACGATGCGATGCTGGCCGCGCTTGTCGGCGTGGCTGTGGTCCTCCGCGAGCAGATTGATCAGATGCGCGCCGGTCTCGCCTGACAGCCCCACGGAGAACGCGATCTCGCGTGGCTTCTCGTCGAGATTGTGCACGAACAGCACCGAATTGTTGCGCCAGTCGTAGCGCATGATGAACACGGCGGGATCGCGCACGGCAATGACGGTAAAATCGCCCCAGCCGACCTCAGGCACCTCCTTGCGCATGCGGACGATGCGCTCGGTCCAGTTCAGCATGGAGTTCGGATCGCGCCGCTGTTTCGCGACATTGACGTGCGGAAAGCCGTACGGGCCCTTGTCGATGACCGGGCATGCCGGCTTGTCGCTCTTGGTGAAGCCGCCATGCGGCTCGGTCGACCATTGCATCGGCGTGCGCGCGCAATCGCGCTCGGGCAGCGAGAGATCGTCGCCCATCGCGATCTCGTCGCCGTAGCGGATCACGGGCGTCCCTGGCAACGTGCACATCAGGCTGTAAGCGAGCTCGAGCCGCCTGCGATCGCCGCCCAGCATCGGCGCGAGCCGCCGGCGGATGCCGCGGTCGTAGAGCTGCATGTCCTTGTCGGGGCCGAATGCCTTGAACACCGTATCGCGCTGTGACTGGGTCAGGCGGCCCAGATCGAGTTCGTCGTGATTGCGCAGGAACAGGCCCCATTGCGCCGTCGCCGGCCGCGGTTTTGTTGCTTTCAGCGCCTTCGCCAGCGGACGGCCATCCGCCGAGGCCAGCGCATAGAACAAGTGCTGGTTGACGTGGAAGTTGAACATCATGTGCATGCGGTCGGCGTCGCGACCGAAATATTCCATGTCCGTCTTCGGCAGCACATTGGCTTCGGCGAGGATGATGGCGTCGCCCTGGCGCCATTGCAGGAACTCGCGGAAGGCGCGCAGCATGTCGTATTGCTCGACCGGCTTCTTCACCTTCGCGCCTTTGGTGGCGATGATGAAGGGAACGGCGTCCATGCGGAAGCCGGAGACGCCGAGCTGGATCCAGAAGCCCATGATCTTCAGGATCTCGGCCTGCACATGCGGGTTCGAGGTGTTGAGATCCGGCTGGAAATCGTAGAAGCGATGGAAGTAATAGGCGCCCGATTCCTTGTCGCGCGTCCAGGTTGATTTCTGCACGCCCGGAAACACCATGCCCTTGTTGGCATTGGCCGGCTTCTTGTCCGACCAGACGTACCAGTCGCGATAGGGTGAGCTCTTGTCGCGCCGCGCTTCCTTGAACCATTGGTGCTGGTCCGAGGTGTGGTTGACGACGAGGTCGATGATGACGCGGATGCCGCGCTGCTTGCAGCCATGGGTGAACTCGACGAAATCGCCGAGCGTGCCGTAGCGAGGATCGACGCTGTAATAGTCGGCGATGTCGTAGCCGTCGTCGCGGCCCGGCGAGGTCTGGAACGGCATCAGCCAGATTGTGGTGATGCCGAGCCCGTGCAGATAATCCAGCCGCCGGAGCAGGCCCTTGAAATCGCCGATACCGTCGCCGTCGGCGTCCATATAGGAGCCGACGGACAGGCAATAGATCACGCCGTTCTTGTACCAGAGATCGTCGATCATGCGCGAGCGGCCTGGATGGTTCCGCCCGGGTGCGGCGGCTGCGTGATAAGTGTTAAGGGCGAAGGCAGTTCCGCGGGCCTCGCAGTCGTCCCGGGGCGCGCAACGCGCGAGCCCGGGACCCATACCCACAGGCAGTAGTTTTACGAAGATTCGGAGTTACCAGCATTGCTCCACAAGCACTCCCTGTGGTTATGGATTCTCAGGTGCGCAATTGCGCACCGTAGCTCGCGCTGCGCGCGCCCCGGAATGACGGGTGGGATGGAATCGGCTATCCTCCCCGCCATGGAAAACACCGCCCGCATCACCCTCGTGCCGCCGCCGGATCGGCGCCAGTCGGAAACAGCGCTCGCCATCGCGCGCGGCACCGCGCGTCTGTTGCGCTCGCTCGGCTTCTCCTGCATCAGCGAATTGCCGCTGCCGTCGGGCCGGCGTGCCGATCTCGTCGCGCTGAACGAGCGCGGCGAGATCTGGATCGTCGAGATCAAGTCGTCGGTCGAGGATCTGCGCGCCGATCAGAAATGGCACGAATACCGCGCCCATTGCGACCGGCTGTTCTTCGCCTTCACGCAGGATCTGCCGTGCGAGATCTTCCCCGATGACACCGGCCTGATCGTCGCCGACGCCTACGGCGCGCACCTATATTGCGAGGCGCCCGAACACAAGCTCGCCGCCGCCACGCGCAAGCAGATGACGGTGCGGTTCGCGATGGCGGCGGCCTTGCGGATCAACCGCCTGGTCGATCCGCAGGGCCACGCGGATTTCTGGGAATGAGTCCGTAGGGTGGGTTAGCCGAAGGCGTAACCCACCAACTTCGTTCTGCAAATGCTGATGCATGGTGGGTTACGCAAGCGGACTGCGCTTCGCGCATCCGCATGCTAACCCACCCTACGAGACCGTTACCTCGGCGCGCGCTTGGCCAGGATCCGCTGTAGCGTGCGCCGGTGCATGTTGAGCCGGCGCGCCGTTTCCGAGACGTTGCGGTTGCACATCTCGTAGATGCGCTGGATGTGCTCCCAGCGGACGCGGTCGGCCGACATCGGGTTGGCCGGCAGCTCGGACTTGTCCGTGTTGGTCGAGAGCAGCGCGGCGACGACGTCGTCGGCATCCGCGGGCTTGGAGAGATAGTCGATCGCGCCCATCTTCACTGCAGTCACCGCAGTGGCGATGTTGCCGTAGCCGGTCAGCACGATCGCACGCGCATCCGGCCGCTTCTTCTTCAACGCCGAGACCACGTCGAGGCCGTTGCCGTCGCCGAGCCGCAAATCCACCACCGCGAACGCTGGCGCCGATTTGCCGATCTGCGCAAGTCCGTCCGAAACCGTGTCGCATGATGTCACCGAAAAGCCGCGGCTCTCCATGGCCCGCGACAAACGCTCCAGAAACGGCTTGTCGTCTTCAACGATGAGCAGCGAGCGGTCGGTCTGTTCGTTCAGTTCGGCAATGGCGTTCAAGGTTGTGTCCTCTCTCCAGCGCATTGACATATGGCGTCGCGATGGCGCGGTGCCAAGGCGGCAAATGGTCGACCCGGCCCGTTGTGCGACGCAAGGTCGCGGCTATCCTATTGTTTCTTCGAGCGTCTCGATAGCCTCAAAACGCTGTCTCGGCCATGTGATCTGAACCACCGCACCGTGGTCCGGAAAGATCCGGTTGGTAAACGAGACCTTGGCGCCGGTGCGCTCCAGCAAGGTGCGCGCGATGAAGACGCCAAGGCCGAGGCCGCGCCGTTCGCCGCCGCCATCATCCTGGGGGCGTCGCCGCGACAGATAGGGCTCGCCGATCCGGTTGAGGATATCGGGTGGAATGCCCGGTCCGTCGTCGGAGATCACGAGCTCGATCTGGTCCTTGTTCCACCAGGCGTTCACCTCGACGGTGGTGCGGGCGAAATCGACCGCGTTCTCGACGATGTTGCCGATGCCGTAGAGGATCGCGGGATTGCGTGAGCCGACCGGCTCGGTCGCCGCGGCGACGGCGATCCGTACCTTGATCTCGACGCCGAAATCGCGGTGCGGCGCCACCACCTCCTCGATCAGCTCCGACAGCTTCATGTGGTCGAACGGCGCGCCGGTGGGGGAGAGCTGGGTGATCTTGCTGAGGATGTCGCGGCAGCGCTGGGTCTGCTCGCGCAAGGTCTTCAGGTCGGCGGCGATACTTGGGTCCTTCACCGTCTTTTCCAGCTCGCGCGAGATCAGGAAGATCGTGGCGAGCGGCGTGCCGAGCTCGTGCGCGGCCGCGGCGGCAAGGCCGTCGAGCTGGGTCAGATGCTGCTCGCGCGTCAGCACCAGCTCGGTCGCGGCCAGCGCGTCCGCGAGCTTGCGTGCTTCCTCGGTGACCTGGAAGGAGTAGAGGCTGGTGACGCCGATCGCGAGCGCGATCGAGAGCCAGACGCCAACGAGATAGATCGGCGGCAGCACCAGGGGATCGTCTGAATCCCACGGCAACGGAAAATGGAAGAAGAACAGGACCGACGCGCAGGCCACCGCGAGCAGGCCGAGGCCGAAGGTGAAACGGGCCGGCAGCGCCGTGGCCGAGATCAGCACCGGCGCGAGGAACAGGAACGAGAACGGGTTCTGCAGTCCGCCGGTGAAGAACAACAGGCCGGCCAGCTCGACGATGTTCAGCGCGAGCAGCCCGGCCGCCTGCATCGGCTCCAGCCGCTGCATCGGATTGGCCGCGGTCTGGAGTGCAAGGTTGAGCGCCGCCGAGAGGGCGATGATGCTGACGCAGGGAATGATCTCGACGTTGAACTCCAGCCCCTGGGCCACGATGAAGATCGCGGCAAGCTGCCCCAGCACCGCCAGCCAGCGCAGCCGCAGGATCGTGTCCAGCCGGATATGCCTCTGCGCGTGGCGGAAGTCGGAATCGGCAATTTCGGTCATATCGGCCAATGGGGCGGCGCCTTCCAAGGTCACGAACGCTGGGCGAACGGAACCGCCCGGTGAGGAGCCCTTACATCGAGCCTTGCGCTCGCCGATGCAATAGCAGAAGAACGGCCAGCATGACCGAGAATGGCAAGGCTTCAAGTCGGCCGACTGTCGCGGATCGAGGTTTGTCCGCGGCAATTGCCGTCGATCACCTCGTCAAGGTCTACAAGCAGACCCGCGCCGTCGACGACATCTCCTTTTCGCTGCCGCGCGGCAGCATCACGGGGCTGCTCGGCGGCAACGGCGCCGGCAAGACCACGACCATCGCGATGATCATGGGTCTGGTACTGCCGACCTCCGGCCGCGTGCAGGTGCTCGGTCACGAGATGCCGGAGGAGAGCGCGTCCGTGCTGGGGCGGATGAATTTCGAAAGCCCCTATGTCGACATGCCGATGCGGCTCACCGTGCGGCAGAACCTCACCGTGTTCGGCAAGCTCTATGCGGTGAAGAACCTCGCTGACCGCATTGCCAGGCTCGCCGCTGACCTCGACCTCACCGATTTCATCGACCGCCCCAACGGCAAGCTCTCCGCCGGGCAGAAGACCCGCGTTGCGCTGGCGAAGGCGCTGATCAATCAGCCCGAGCTGCTGCTTTTGGATGAGCCGACCGCTTCGCTCGATCCTGATACCGCCGATTGGGTGCGGGCGCATCTGGAGCGGTATCGCCGGGACAACAACGCCACCATTCTCCTCGCCTCGCACAACATGCTCGAGGTCGAGCGGCTCTGCGACCGCGTTATCATCATGAAGCGTGGCCGCATCGAGGACGACGATACGCCCGAGGCGATCATGGCCCGCTACAACCGCACCACGCTGGAGGAGGTGTTTCTGGACGTCGCCCGCGGCCGGGCAAACGGGGCGAAGGAGGCGGTGCGGTGAGCTGCAATCGTAGCCCGGAGGGAGCCCGTCATCCCGGGGCGCGACATCGTCGCGAGCCCGGGATCCATAACCACAGGACTGAATTTGACGGAGACTCGGAGTTAACAGTCTCGCCTCACAATCACCGCCTGTGGTTATGGATTCTCAGATGCGCAATTGCGCATCATAGCTCGCGCTCCGCGCGCCCCGGAATGACGGGACTTTGATCGGGCAAAGGGCCGCGCCATGACCGACCTCTCCCTCCACCGCGGTATCTCGCTCCATCGCATCGGCGCGATGATCCTGCGCTATTGGTATCTCCTGCTGTCGTCCTGGCCGCGGCTGCTCGAGCTGCTCTATTGGCCGGCGCTGCAGGTCATCACCTGGGGCTTTCTGCAGCTCTACATCGCCGAGAATGCCAATTTCTTCGCGCGCGCCGGCGGCACGCTGATCGGCGCCGTCATCCTCTGGGACATCCTGTTCCGCGGCCAGCTCGGCTTCTCCATCTCGTTCCTGGAGGAGATGTGGGCGCGCAACCTCGGCAATCTCATGATGAGCCCCTTGAGGCCGATCGAGTTTCTGCTGGCGCTGATGGTCATGAGCCTGATCCGGCTTGCGATCGGGATCATTCCGATGACCCTGCTCGCGCTATTCCTGTTTCACTTCAACGTCTATGCCCTCGGCCTGCCGCTGATCGCGTTCTTCTGCAATCTGATCTTCACGAGCTGGTCGGTCGGCATCTTCGTCTCGGGCCTCGTGGTGCGTAACGGCCTCGGCGCCGAGAGCATCGTCTGGACCTTGATGTTCGCGATCCTGCCGCTCGCCTGCGTCTACTATCCCGTCAGCGTGTTGCCGGTCTGGCTGCAATACGTCGCCTGGGCATTGCCGCCGACCTATGCCTTCGAGGGAATGCGCGCGCTCCTGATCGAGCAGACCTTTAGGACCGATCTGATGCTGGAGGCGTTGTTCATCAATGCCGTCCTTTTGGTTGCATCTTTTGGGGCATTCCTTGCCCTTTTGCGCAGCGCAAAGCGGCACGGCTCGCTGCTGTCCGTCGGTGAATAACGTCACTTTCCCGTGGATTCATGCTGATTTGGCCGTTTCGAGCACGTAGATGTACGGAACCATGCATTGACGCAATATTGCGCATTCGGCAGTATGCTGCGATGCGAAGAGGATTATAATATGCCTATTGGTGAGTTTGGCGGCGCGCCGCCCCTGGCGGCAGAAGGCAGCCCGGTCCTGACGACGCCGATGTACTGGATGTACGAGATGGCGCACGCCTCTCTCAATCCGGCGCGTGCGGTCACCGACGCGACCAAGCTGCTGTTTCAGAATCCCCTCAATCCCTGGTCGCGCACCGAGGTCGGCAAGTCGGTCGCCGCGGCTTGCGAATTGTTCGAGCGCACCACGCGCCGTTACGGCAAGCCGGAATGGGGCCTCAACGACACCGAGGTCAACGGCATCCGCGTCCCCGTCGAGATCCGCTCGGTCTGGGAAAAGCCGTTCTGCAAGCTGCTCTACTTCGATCGCAAGTTCGCCCGTCCGTTGCGCAGCCCGCAGCCGCGCGTGCTGATCGTGGCGCCGATGTCCGGCCATTATGCGACGCTGCTGCGCGGCACGGTGGAAGCCTTCCTGCCGGCACATGAGGTCTACATCACCGACTGGGCCGATGCCCGCATGGTGCCCTTGAGCGAAGGCCGCTTCGATCTCGACGATTACATCGACTATGTCATCGAGATGCTGCATGTGCTCGGCGGCAACACCCACGTGATGGCGGTGTGCCAGCCCTCCGTGCCCGTCGTCGCGGCCGTCTCGATCATGGAAGCGCGGCGCGATCCGTTCGTGCCGACCTCGATGACGCTGATGGGCGGCCCGATCGACACCCGCCGCAATCCGACCGCGGTGAACAACCTCGCCCAGGAGCGCGGCATCGACTGGTTCCGCAACCACGTCATCACCAAGGTGCCGTTCCCGCATCCGGGCATGATGCGCGACGTCTATCCGGGATTCTTGCAGCTCAACGGCTTCATCAGCATGAATCTCGACCGGCACATGGATGCGCACAAGCAGCTGTTTGCCAATCTGGTGAAGGGCGACGGCGACCTCGTCGACAAGCATCGCGATTTCTACGACGAATATCTCGCGGTGATGGATCTGCCGGCCGAGTATTACCTGCAGACCGTCGACACCGTGTTCGTGAAGCACGCGCTGCCGAAGGGGGAGATGACCCATCGCGGAACTCGCGTCGATCCCTCCAAGGTCAAGCGCGTCGCGTTGATGACGGTCGAAGGCGAGAACGACGACATCTCCGGTCTCGGTCAGACCGAAGCGACGCATACATTGTGCAGCGCGATTCCCGATCATCGCCGCGTTCATTACGTCCAGAAGGGCGTCGGACATTACGGCGTGTTCAACGGATCGCGTTTCAAGTCGGAGATCGTGCCGCGGATTCACGATTTCATGGTTTCAGCTGCGAATCCTGCGTCGTTGCAGGCCCGCGCGGCTGAATAACCGCGAATTTCGGCTTTCCCGTCGAAATTTCGACCCCTGCCAGAGCCTCCAGCGGGGGCAAGTTCCCGCCAGATTCGCGGTATTTAGGTAGCTTTATAGGAGTGAGTCCACCCTCACCCCTTGGGGGTGTCGCATGCGTCCAGCGGGGGCGAAAATTGATGGTTCCAACCCCAGTCTGTAGGGTCTCCCGGACGCCTGACCCCTGTATATTGGGCAAATGATTTGTTTTTGCGCCGAGCGCTTTCCCTGGCGGCGGTTATGGCAGAATCCGGGCGCACTCCTGCTCCCCGGACTGACAGACATGGCCACTCGCGCACTCCTCTATCGTCGGCCCCACGAACCGAAGACCCTCGTCATCACTCACGGATCGCAATTCTTTGCGATTCGGCTGCGCCGGCACCGCCGCGCGCGGCGCTACACGCTCAGAATTCATCCGAGCGACCGCGAAGCCATCCTCACCATGCCGCCGCGCGGCACGCTTGCCGAGGCCAAGGACTTCGCACAGCGTCACGGTGCGTGGATCGCCGCGCGCCTCGGCCGTTTGCCGAAGGCCGCACCCTTCCAGCCGGGCACGGTGATACCACTGCGCGGCACGCCCCATCGCATCGTTCATCGCGCCGGTCAGCGCGGCACGGTGTGGGCCGAGATGCGCGACAGCGGTGAGCGCATTCTCTGCGTCGCCGGCGGGCTCGAGCATGTCGATCGGCGCGTCAGCGATTTCCTCAAGCGCGAGGCGCGCCGCGACCTGCAGCGCTCGGCGGAGGTCTACGCGGCCGAGCTCGGCGTCAGGGTCAAGCGGCTCTCGATCCGCGATCAGTCCAGCCGCTGGGGCTCCTGCACCTCGGCCGGCTCACTGTCGTTCTCCTGGCGGCTGATCCTCGCTCCGCCCTTCGTGCTCGACTACCTCGCCGCGCACGAGGTCGCCCATCTCGTCGAGATGAACCACTCGCCGCGCTTCTGGCGCGTCTGCGGCAAGATCTGCCCGTCGATGGAGCGCGCCAAGAAGTGGCTCGACACCTGCGGCAACGATCTGCACAGGTACGGCGTCGAGGATTAGGACGGCGGTATCAATTCATACTCCCCGTCGTCCCGAACAAGCGCAGCGAAGCGGAGCGCAGATCTGGGACCCATAACCACAGGGAGAGGTCTTGGCGAAGACTCGGGGTTACGAGTTGTGTGCCGAAGCGACTTTCTGTGGTTATGGATCCCCGCGTTCGCGAGGATGGCACCAAGTGTGAGGCGAGAGCTTGCCGACTGCTCCCTTCGGGAGGGAGTGACACCCGAGTTCGGGCCTCCACCGTCTGTGCCCCCGCGACAAGCTGTTGATTTTGTTATCGTCGGCTACTGTGCATGGGGTTGTTTTCGCACTTTTGTTTTGAGGCCCCGACTGGCCTCAGCCCGTGGCTACCGATTCCCGCCAAACAACCGGTCCATCAGCCAGCCGTCGAGCCCAGCGGCCGCCTCGGGGCGCACATTGGCGCGCGTCGGAGGCGGCGGGCGATAGCCGCCCGCATTCGCTTGTGGCGGTGGCGTGGGCGTCGGCGGCGACACCTGCGAGGCCGCCTGCGTGAGGCTCGACAGGCCCCAGCCGCCAGGGGAGCTCGGCAAGGCTGCCACCGGCACGCCCTCGTGCGCCGTCTTCATGAAGCGCGACCAGACTTCGACCGGCAGGCCGCCGCCGGTCGCCTTCTTGGTCGGAGAGTTGTCGTCATTGCCGAGCCAGACGCCGGTGACGAGGCTGGCAGTGTAGCCGATGAACCAGGCGTCGCGGTAATCCTGGCTGGTGCCGGTCTTGCCCGCGGCTGGCCAGCCGGGGATCTCCGCCTTCTTGGCGGTGCCCGATATCAGCGTCTCCCGCATCATCGCATTCATCATGCCGACATAGCGGGGGTCGATGACCTGGTTGCGCTCTTCGGGCTGGCGCATGTAGAGCAGCTTGCCGCCGAGCGTCCTGATCCTCGTAACCACATGCGGCGCCACTGCGAGCCCGCCATTGGCGAACGGCGCATAGGCGCCGACCAGCTCGACGACCGAGACTTCCGACGTGCCGAGCGCGATCGAGGCATTGGGCTCGAGCTTGGAGGAGATGCCGAGCCGGTGCGCGGTGCGCACCACGTTCTTCGGCCCGACCTCGAGGCCGAGACGGATGGCGACCGTGTTGAGCGACATCGCCAGCGCCTGCGTCAGCGTCACCGCGCCGAAATATTCATGGGTGTAGTTCTCAGGTCTCCAGCCCTTCACCTCGATCGGCGCGTCCTGGCGCATCGTGTCCGGCGTCAGGCCCTGTTCGAGCGCGGTCAGGTACACGAACGGCTTGAACGAGGAGCCTGGCTGGCGCTTGGCCGTGACCGCGCGATTGTATTGGCTCTCGGAATAGTTCCGCCCGCCCACCATGGCGCGCACCGCGCCGTCGGGCGTCATGGCGACCAGCGCGCCCTGGCTGACGTTGAACTTCACGCTCTTGGCCGCCAGCTCGTCGATGATGGCGGCCTCCGCCACGCTCTGCAGCTTCGGATCAATCGTGGTCTCGACCTTGATGCTCTCATCGATCTGCCCGACCAGATCGTCCAGCACCTCGCCGATCCAGTCGGCGACGTAGTTCACCGTGCCGGCGCCGGCCGGCTTCACGTTGTAGGAGGGATGGCCGATCGAGGCCTTTGCCTGTGCGTCGGTGATGAATTTTGCGTCCGCCATCGCCGCGAGCACGATCTGCGCCCGCGCTTCGGCGCCTTCGGGGTTGCGGTTCGGGGCAAGGCGGGAGGGCGACTTGACGAGGCCGGCCAGCATGGCGGCTTCCGCCACCGTCACGGTCTTGGCCGACTTGCCGAAATATTTCTGCGCCGCCGCCTCGACGCCGTAGGCGCCGGAGCCGAAATAGACCCGGTTGAGATAAAGCTCCAGGATCTCGTCCTTGGAATGCTTGCGCTCGAGCCAGATCGCGAGCTCCACCTCCTGCAGCTTGCGCTGCACGGTGCGCTCCTGGGTCAGGAACAGGTTTTTCGCGAGCTGCTGCGTCAAGGTCGAGCCGCCCTGCGACACGCCGCGATGGAGCACGTTGGTGACGAGGGCGCGCAGGATGCCGACCGGGTCTATGCCGAAATGCGAATAGAAGCGGCGGTCCTCGATGGCGATGAACGCCTTCGGCAAATACGGCGGCAAATCCTTCAGCGCGACATTGGCGCCGGCCATCTCGCCGCGCTGTGCCAGAATGCTGCCGTCGATGCCGACGATCTGGATCGTCGGCGGGCGCTTGGGGATCTCCAGCGACTGGATCGGCGGCAAATGCGCACCGACATAGATCACGACGCCGATCACGGCGATGACGCCCCACAGGCTCAGCACCGCGCCCCAATAGACCAGGCGGCCGAGGCCGGCACCGAAGCGCGACTTCGACCGCCGCTTGGCGCCGCTGCGGCTGGCTGGCGCTTTGCGCTCGCGCGGCGGCTCGTCGCCTGCGTCCTCGCTCTTGCGCTTGGCGGATTGTTTGGCAGATTTCTTCGGCTTGTCGTCGCCGCCGGGAACGCGGTCTGCCGGGGTGAGGCGCAGATCGGCGAGCGCCGCGGGCAAGCCGAACAGCGGCTCCTTCCGCGCACCCTTTTTCTTTCCCCACGCCATACGCCAAATGCCCGGTCAGCCCGCCCCGCCGAGACGCTAGCGGTCGCTGTTTAAGGCCGGGTTACCCCGGCGTTAACGCACGATTAGGAGATGCGGCATTCGCCGTCCGCAGTTCCGCTTCCGGGGCGGCGAGGCTAGGATCGCCGGCACCAATAAGAAGAGGGAGCGCCATGGGCCATATCGATCCGACCAAGGAGATCTTCGCGCAATTCCGGGAGAACGATCGCCCGGGCCCGATTCACATGCTCAACCTGGTGCGCCTGCGCAAAGAGGCGGCCTATCCTGACGGCCGCAAGGCCAGCGGCGCGGAAGCCTATGCGGCCTATGGCCGCGAAAGCGGCCCGGTGTTCGAACGTCTCGGCGGCCGCATCGTCTGGCAGGGCAAATTCGAGCTGATGCTGATCGGACCGCAGGAGGAACGCTGGGACCATTGCTTCATCGCCGAATATCCGAGCGTCGCCGCCTTCGTCGAGATGATCCGCGACCCCGTCTATCGTGAGGCTGTGAAGCACCGCCAAGCCGCGGTGGAGGATTCGCGGCTGATCCGGCACGCCGTGCTGCCGGTCGGGAAGAACTTTGGGGAGATACCCACCTGAATGTCATGTGGCGAATCTCTCGCCATCGTCATGGCCGGGCTTGACCCGGCCATCCACGAATTCCCTTCGGCCAAGAACGTGGATGCCCGGGACAAGCCCGGGCATGACGTCGCAGAGGCAGAAGCGTCCTAGCCCGACGGGCCGGTGTCCTCGATGATCGGTCCGAACAGCTCCCAGCGTTCGCCGTTGAACTTCATCATCTGCATCTGCTTGTTGACGCGGTAGTCGTTCGGCCCGGTGTTGATCTTGATGCCGGGCAGCGCCAGGCTCGGTACGAAGCCCTTGATATTGGCGGCCTGCTTCATGACGTTCTCGCGCGTCAAATCGTCGCCGCATTGCTTCAAGACCTGCACCAGCAGCTCCGCCACCGAATAGGCATAGGTGTTGACGGTGTTGAGCTTGTCGCCTTCCGGGAAATATTTGTCCATGAAGGCGAAGAAGGCCTTCACGCCCGGATCGTCCTTCCACTGGGGATCGCCGGGATCCTTGCCGTAGTTCGTCGAGATGATGCCCTTGGAGATGTCGAGGCCGGCCGGCTTCAGCGTCGCCGACACCGGGCTCGCATTGATGTCGAGGATGTGCACGGGCGTCCAGCCAAGGTCGGCGAGCTTCTTGATCGCCTGCGCTGCGAATTTCGGCGTCGAGGCGTCGTAGAACAGATCGACGCCCATCGACTTCAGCTTGACCACCTGCGAATCGACGGTCGGGTCGGTCACCTCGTAGGAGACCTCGCCGACGATCATGCTGGCCTTGTCGCCGAGGCCGCTCTTGAGGCCGGCGAGATAGTCACGGCCCATGTCGTCGTTCTGGTAGAGCACGCCGATCTTGGCGTTGGGATGATTGGCGAGAATGTATTTTGCGTAGATCCGTCCCTCGGACACGTAGTTCGGATTGTAGGCCATGGTCCAGGGATAGTTCTGCGGATCGTTGAAGCGCGCGGCGCCGGTCGAGGCCAGCAGCTGAGGGATCTTCTTGCCATTGAGGTACTTCTGCACGGCGGCGTTCGCGGCTGTGCCGATCAGCTGGAAGGTGAAGAGCACTTCGTCGCCTTCGACCAGCTTGCGCACCTGCTCCACGGTCTTCGGCGGCGAATAGGCATCGTCATACTGGATCAAATTGATCTTGCGGCCGTTGATGCCGCCCTGATCGTTGATCATCTTGAAGTAAGCGGCCTGGGTCTTGCCGATATTGGCATAGACCGAATAGGCGCCGGAGAACGGCACGGTCTGGCCGATCTTGATCTCAGTGTCGCTTGCGCCGGTGTCGTATTTCTTCTGGGCGAGGGCCTGGCTGGTCGAGACTGTGACGGCGAACGCCGCCGTGGCAGCTAAGAAGGCTCTGCGATTGTTCATTTTGGTTCGTTCCTCCTGACGGAATTTTAGGCCGATGGTCTTTCTCCGTTGATTGCAACGGTCGCCATCGCTGCCGAAGATTGTGGAGGAAGGTTCGCCGCAGCGCAAGGATCGCGGCGCTGTGCCGTAGCGTCTCAGGCGAGAAACATCGCAATTAGTGCGATTGCCGCCGGCAGCGCTTGCAAGGTGAGCTCCCCCAAAAGCGTCAGCTTTCGGGTGGACGTTAGCATGCGCGCCATGGCAAGTGCGATCGATGTGTTCCGCTCCCCTGGTGCCGTATGCCCGCTCGATCAACCAAGATGCCTGAACGCTTCGGCCTCGATCGCCTGGCGACGCCGATCGGGATCGCGCTGCTGGTCACCGATGCCGAGGGCAAGCTGCGGGCGCTCGATTGGCATGATTACGAGCAGCGGATGCGCGAGCTGTTGCGCCTGCATTATGGGACAGTCGATCTCAGCGATCGGCCGGCGCCGGCAGAGATGCGCACCGCGCTGTCGGGCTATTTCGAAGGCGAGCTCGATCAGCTCTCCGGCATCGCCTGGCGCACCGCCGGCACGCCGTTCCAGCAGAAGGTCTGGATCGCGCTTTCGCAAATCCCAGCTGGCACCACGCTGAGCTACGGCGCGCTCGCCGCGACCATCGGCATGCCCAGGGCGATTCGCGCCGTTGGCCACGCCAACGGCTCCAACCCGATCAGCGTGGTGCTGCCGTGTCACCGCCTGATCGGTGCGGACGGCTCGCTGGTGAAATACGGCGGCGGCCTCGCGCGCAAGCGTTGGCTGCTGCGGCACGAGGGCGTGGAGGTCTAGGTCTCTCCCCATCGTCATTCCGGGGCGCGCGTAGCGCGAGCCCGGAATCCATATCCACCGGCTGTGGTTATAGATTCCGGGCCTGGCCTTCGGCCATCCCGGAATGACGAGAGGAGATGCTTTGCGCGGGACCTTCTGTCTGCCTACGCCGCCGGCTGCACCGCCTTGTCGCCGGCCATCACATGGGTCAGCGCGCTCTTGATCGCGGCCTGGCGCGTCGGCGCATTGATCTGCGCGCCCAGGAGGTCGGTGACGTAGAACACGTCGCGCGCGCGCTCGCCGAAGGTCGCGACATGGGCCGAGGCGATGTTGAGATTGAGCTTGGAGATCGCGGTGGTCAGCTCGTAGAGCAGGCCGGGCCGGTCGAGCCCGGAGACCTCGATCACGGTGTAGCGATCGGACCATTGGTTGTTGATGGTCACCTCCGGCTCGATCACGAAGGGTCTTGCCTTGCTGCGCACGGTGCGCCGCGCCACCACTTCCGGCAGGCGCAGCTTGCCCTCCAGCACGTCCTCGATCATCTCGCCGATGCGCGTGGCGCGCCGTCCCTCGTCCTCGTCGCGGTCGTATTCGCGCGAGATCGAGATGGTGTCGAGCGCGCGGCCGTCGGTCGTGGTGTAGATCTGGGCGTCGACGATGTTGGCGCCGGCCGAGGCGCAGGCGCCGGCAATGATCGACAGCAGCCAGGGATGGTCGGCGGCGAAGATCGTCAGTTCGGTGACGCCGCGCACCTCGTCGAAACCGACATTGATGGCGAGCTTGTGGCCGGCCTGCTCGCTGGAGCGGACGAAACGCGCGTGCCGGATCTTGCGCGGCAGCTCGACCTTGAGCCAATAGGCCGGATAGTGCCGGCCGATATAGGCATCGAGCTCGTCCTTCGGCCATTCGGCGAAGGCCATGCGGAATTCGGCGTGCGCAGCGGCAAGGCGCTTGCCGCGGTCGACTTCCGAGAAGCCGCCCGTCAGCACCGGCTCGGTCTCGTAGTACAGCGAGCGCAAGAGCTGCGCCTTCCAGCCGTTCCACACGCCCGGCCCGACGCCGCGGATGTCGGCGGTGGTCAGGATGGTCAGCAGCTTCATCTGCTCGACAGACTGCACCACGGCAGCGAAATTCTCGATGGTCTTGCGGTCGGAGAGGTCGCGCGACTGCGCGACCGTGGACATCGTCAGGTGCTCTTCGATCAGCCAGGCCACGAGCTCGGTGTCGGCTGGGCTGAAGCCGAGCCGCGGGCAGAGCCGCCGCGCCACCTTGGCGCCGGCGATGGAGTGGTCCTCGGGCCGGCCCTTGGCGACGTCGTGCAGCAGCGTTGCGATATAGATCACCGCGCGGTGCTCGGACCGGATCTTGCGGAACAGGTCGCTCGCCAGCGCGAACTCCTCGATGCCGCCGCGCTCGATGTCCTGCAGGAAGCCGATGCAGCGGATCAGGTGCTCGTCGACGGTGTAGTGATGATACATGTTGAACTGCATCATCGAGACGATCTTGCCGAAGGCGCGGATGAAGTGGCCGAGCACGCCGGTCTCGTTCATCCGCCGCAGCACGATCTCGGCATTGTCGGAGGTCAGGATCTCCATGAACAGCCGGTTGGCCTCGGGATTCTCGCGCAAGCCCGCGTTGATCAGGCCGAGCGAGCGCGTCACGTCGCGCATCGCATCCGGGTGGAAGGCGAGGTTGTTCTTCTGCGCGAGGCGGAAGATGCGGATCAGATTGACCGGGTCGTGCTTGAACACGTCGGGCGCGGCGACGTTGATACGGTTGTTGTCTACGATGAAGTCGTCGCTGTCGGGGACGCGCCGCTTCACCGCGCTGGGTCGCAGCCGCGCCATCATCCGGCTCAGCACCGGGGCGGGCTTGGCCTGCTGGTCCTCGAGCTTGGCGCAGAGGATGGCGGTGAGGTTGCCGACTTCCTTGGCGACCAGGAAGTAATGCTTCATGAAGCGCTCGACGTCCTGCATGCCCGGATGCGAGGTGTAGCCGAGACGTATCGCGATCTCGCGCTGGAGGTCGAAGGACAGGCGCTCCTCGGCGCGGTTGCAGTAGAAATGCAGATTGCAGCGCACCGACCAGAGGAAATCGGCGCAGCGGCGGAAGGTGCGATATTCCTGTGCGTCGAACACGCCGCGCCCGACCAACTCGTGGGTATCGCGCACGCGGTAGACGTATTTGGCGATCCAGAACAGCGTGTGCAGGTCGCGCAAGGCCCCCTTGCCGTCCTTGACGTTGGGCTC
Source organism: Bradyrhizobium glycinis (assembly GCF_016031655.1). Taxonomy (GTDB): domain Bacteria; phylum Pseudomonadota; class Alphaproteobacteria; order Rhizobiales; family Xanthobacteraceae; genus Bradyrhizobium; species Bradyrhizobium glycinis. The sequence goes on along the minus strand of NZ_JACCHQ010000016.1, from coordinate 62,804 downwards.
GACCAGGTAGCGCGACTGGCCGCCGCGGCGGTGGCGCTCCTCGCGCTCGGCGAGCTTTGCGGTGACGAATTCGGACGCGGTGCCCTGCACCACTTCCTTGTCGAAGCGCTCGACCAGCTCCTCATAGAGCGGCTTGTCGCCGGTGAGGAACCGCGTCTCCAGGATCGCAGTGCGGATCGTCATGTCGCCGCGCGCCTGCCGGATCGATTCGTCGACCGATCGCGTGGCGTGACCGACCTTCAGCCCCATGTCCCAGAGGCAATAGAGGATCGCTTCGGCGACCTGCTCGCCCCAGGCGGTCTGCTTGTAGGGCAGGATGAACAGCAGATCGATGTCCGATTCCGGGGCCATCAGGCCGCGGCCGTAGCCGCCGGTCGCCACCACCGCCATGCGCTCGGCGCCGCTCGGGATCGGCGAGCGGTAGAGATGGCGCGTCGCGGCCGAATACAGGATGCGGATGATCTCGTCCTGCACGTGGCACAGCCGCTCGGCGCAGCGGCGGCCGTGGCGGTCCTTCAGAAGGATCGCCTGGGCGGCGGCGCGCGCCGCGATCAGCTCCGCCTTGAGCAATAGCGCCATCGCCGTGCGGAACGCGTCCTCGCGCCCCTCGTGCTTCTCGGCGAGCGCATCGACCGCGGCGGTGATCCGTGCGGTATCGAAGCGCTCGTCCACCTGTGGCTTCTGCTCAGTCGCGACGCTGTCCATGTCTCACCGGATATAAGAGGTGACAGGCGCTGTCACGAGACATTCGCAACGGCACGACCGGCGAGTTTCGCCACGCAGATGAATCGGCCCCGACCCCCGTATCGGTGCCCGGGGTAACGTCATGAATGTGCTCAGATTTTTCTCTTGGATCCCGGCTGCTCATGACTGCCTCTACCAATCATGGGCTGACACCAAACCAATCGCCCTCTATACCGCTCGTCGATATCCCCGGGAGAGAACAAGATGGACGCTGCAGAGCTGCGCCAGATGCAGGCCCCGATCAAGGAGCGCTACAAGACCGATCCCAAGGCTGCGCTGATCACGCTGAAGGCCAAGGGCTCCACCGACAGCGACGGTATCGCCTGCAAGGTCGAAACCGGCCGCGCCATCGCAACGGCTGGTCTCCACCCCGCCACCGGCGGCTCCGGCCTCGAGCTCTGCTCCGGCGACATGCTGCTCGAAGCCCTGGTCGCCTGTGCCGGCGTCACCCTGAAATCGGTCGCGACCGCGATCGAGGTGCCCTTGAAGACCGGCAACGTTTACGCCGAGGGTGATCTCGATTTCCGCGGCACGCTCGGCATCGACAAGGAGACTCCCGTCGGTTTCGCCGAGATCCGTCTGCGCTTCGAGGTCGACACCGACGCCCCGCAGGACAAGCTCGACCTGCTGCTCAAGCTCACCGAGCGGTATTGTGTGGTCTACCAGACCATCAAGAACGGCCCGAAGGTTTCGGTGTCGATGCAGCGGATGTGACTCTTACCCTCCCCTGGAGGGGGAGGGTCGATCGCGCGCAGCGCGAGCGGGGTGGGGTGATCTCTCCACTCGGGCACCGTATCCGTCGAGAGACTATCACCCCACCCCGTCTCATATTTCGCTGCGCTCAAGATGAGCCGACCCTCCCCCTCCAGGGGAGGGTAAGAAGCCAAAAATGTCCCTCGACCTCCACTTCCTCCTCTTCCTGCTCCTGCGCATGGCGATCGCGGCGGCGTTCGTGGTGACGGCATCGATCATCACCGAACGCTCCGGACCGGTGATCGGCGCGCTGATCGCGACCCTGCCGGTCTCGGCCGGGCCGTCCTACGTCTTTCTTGCGATCGATCATGACGCCGCGTTCATCGCGCAGGGCGCGCTGGCGAGTCTGCCGGTCAATGCGGCGACGATCTTGATGTGCCTCACTTACGTCGTGCTGTCGCAGCGGCACACCCTCCTGGTGAGTTGCGGGAGCGCTTTCGCGATATGGATCGGGATGGCCTCGATCATCCGCCAGTTCGACTGGTCGCTCGCGGCGGGGCTCGCCGCCAATCTGATCGCGTTCGGCATCTGCATTCCACTGCTCGCGCGTTATCGCCATGTGAAGATGCCGCTGGCGACGCGCCGCTGGTACGATGTGCCGATGCGCGCTGCGCTGGTTGCGACCCTCGTCGCCATCGTGGTTTCGACATCGAGCTGGGTCGGCCCGCGCATCAGCGGCATCATCGCACTCTTTCCCGTGGTGTTCTCCAGCATCATGGTGATCCTGCATCCGCGCATCGGTGGACCGCCGACCGCCGCCGTGCTCGCCAACTCCGCCTGGGGCCTGCTCGGCTTTGGCATGGCCATCGCCGTCCTGCACGTGGCAGTCGTGTGGTTCGGCTCCGCCGTCGGTCTGTGCATCGCGCTCGCAACCTGCGTGGCCTGGAATCTGACGCTGTGGGGAATTGGACGACGCGCCTTGCGCCACGCGCGGCCGATGCCGTGAGACTACGGATATGGGCGACACGACGTCGCGAGAAGCCGATGTGGCCGCTCGAGTCACGCGAAGAAACGAGGCATCTTCTCAAACCGTTGAACGAGCGCCATCATTTCAAGTCCTGCCGTGCTGTTCCGGCGTGAGTTCCAGCGCCTGTTCGCGCGGACAGGTGATTCACCCCGTCGAATTCCCGACCGTAAAATTAGAACTTTGTTCGAGCTTTTGCCGTAGAGAATCAGGCTGCCCGCTCGCTTCCGCTGCTGTCCGTACAAATCGTGATGGACCTGCATCCAACTCATCGGATCCGGGGGGCGCCGATTGGAATATGTCAGCACTGCTGCACGATCAGTTCCGCGATACCGACGGGCATATCCCCCTTCGGCTCAATTTCGAGATGGAGATTTCCTGATGTTCGGTCGCAAGTCCCATGGTGATGCACAAGCGCGGCTCGATGCCCTCGGCCGTTCGCAGGCGATGATCGAATTCAATCTCGATGGGACGATCATCACAGCCAACAAGAATTTTCTCGACGCACTCGGCTACCGGCTCGAGGAGATCCAGGGCAAGCATCACTCGATGTTCGTGCCGGCCGATCAGCGCGACAGCGCCGAGTACAAGGCGTTCTGGGCTGCATTGAACCGTGGCGAGTATCAGGCGCGCGAGTTCAAGCGGATCGCGAAAGACGGCCACGAGGTCTGGATCGAAGCATCCTACAATCCGGTGCTCGACGGCAACGGCAAGACGGTGATGGTCGCCAAGATTGCGACCGACATCACCGAGAAGAAGATCCGCAGCATGACGGACGCCTCCAAGATCGCTGCCATCAGCCGCGCCCAGGCCGTCATCGAGTTCAAACTCGACGGCACCGTCGTCACGGCCAACGAGAATTTCTGCAAGGCGCTCGGCTACTCGCTCGACGAGATCAAGGGCAAGCATCACAGCCTGTTCGTGGCGGACGCCGATCGCAACGGCTCGGCCTATCGCGAATTCTGGGCTGCGCTCAACCGCGGCGAATACCAGGCGGGCGAGTTCAAGCGGATCGGCAAGGGCGGCCGCGAGGTCTGGATCCTCGCCTCCTACAATCCGTTGCTCGACGAAAAGGGCAAGCCGTACGGCGTCGTCAAGTTCGCGACCGACGTCACCGCGGAGAAGCTGAAGAATGCCGATCTCGCCGGCCAGATCGAGGCGATCGACAAGGCCCAGGCCGTGATCGAGTTCAACATGGACGGCACGATCATCACCGCCAACGCCAACTTCCTCGGCGCGCTCGGCTATTCGCTGGCCGAGATCAAGGGCAGACATCACAGCATGTTCGTCGAGCCCTCCGAGCGCGACGGTGCCCGCTATCGCGAGTTCTGGGCCGCGCTCAATCGCGGCCAGTACCAGGCGGCCGAATACAAGCGCATCGGCAAGGGCGGCAAGGAGGTCTACATCCAGGCCTCCTACAATCCGATCCTCGACCTCAACGGCAAGCCGTTCAAGGTCGTCAAATACGCCACCGACGTCACCAAGCAGGTCCTGGTCCGCATGGGCAACGAGCGTGTCCGCGGCATGATGGAATCGGTCGCCGCCGGCTCGGAGGAGCTCAACGCCTCGGTGCGGGAGATCTCCGAAGCCATGACCAAGTCGCGCGAGACCGCGATGGGCGCGGTCGAGCAGGTCGGCGCCGCCGACGCGCAGGCCCAGCGGCTCACCGAGGCCGCGCAGGCGATGAGCGGCATCGTCGAGATGATCAACAACATCACCGGGCAGATCAACCTGCTCGCGCTCAACGCCACGATCGAATCGGCGCGCGCGGGCGAGGCCGGCCGTGGCTTCGCGGTGGTCGCTTCCGAGGTCAAGAGCCTCGCCAACCAGGCCAAGCAGGCGACCGACAAGATCGGTCAGGAGATCGCCAGCCTCAACAGCATCTCCGGCGACGTCGTCAGTGCGCTCAGCTCGATCAAGCAGGCAATCAACAATGTCAGCGAGTACGTGACCTCGACCGCCGCCGCGATCGAGGAGCAGAGCACGGTGACCAACGAGATGTCGACCAGCATGCAGCGCGCCGCCGCGGAAGCCGCGGCGATCGCGGCGAGGGCGTAAGCCAGGCGTTTCGCTTTCGGTGCAGAAAATATCGTAGCGCGCATGAGCGAGCGATATGCGGCGACAGAATCGTAGGGTGGGCAAAGGCTCGCAGTTTGCGAGCCGTGCCCACCACGCTTCTGCGAATTCGCTGTTGCATGGTGGGCACGCTACGCTTTGCCCACCCTACGGCATCTCTTATTGCTTCGGCAGTTTGGCCTTCAACGCATACAGCGCGTCCAGTGCCTCGCGCGGCGACATCTCGTCGGGGTGTAGCGCCTTCACCGCCTCCATGAGCAGCTCGGCTTCGCTCGGCGGCGCGGCTTCAGTGGCGGCGCGTGAGGGCACTGCGAACAGCGGCAGATCGTCCACCAGCGCCCGCGCGGTCTGGCCGCGGTCCTGCGCTTCCAGCTTGGACAGCACCGATTTGGCGCGCGTGATCACCGCCGGCGGCAGGCCCGCGAGTTTCGCCACCTGGATGCCGTAGGAGCGGTCGGCCGAGCCCGGCAGCACCTCGTGCAGGAACACGACGTTGCCCTGCCATTCCTTCACCCGCACCGTGGCGTTGAACATGCGCGGCAGTTTTGCCGCGAGCGCAGTCAGTTCGTGATAATGCGTCGCGAACAAGGTGCGGCAGCGGTTGCTCTCATGCAGATGCTCGATCGCGGCCCAGGCAATGGAGAGGCCGTCGAAGGTCGCGGTGCCGCGGCCGATCTCGTCGAGAATGACGAGCGAACGCTCGCCGGCCTGGTTCAGGATCGCCGCGGTTTCGACCATCTCGACCATGAAGGTGGAGCGGCCGCGGGCGAGATCGTCGGCGGCGCCGACGCGCGAGAACAGGCGGTCGACGATGCCGATCCGCGCACGCGTGGCCGGCACGAAGCTGCCGATCTGCGCCATCAAGGCGATCAGCGCGTTCTGGCGCAGGAAGGTCGACTTGCCGGCCATGTTGGGACCGGTGAGCAGCCAGAGCTGGCCTGACTTCTGCGCCGGCGCGGGGGACAGGTCGCAGGCGTTGGCGATGAACGGCTCGCCGTTGCGCTTGAGCGCCTGCTCGACCACGGGATGGCGGCCGGCCTCGATGGCAAAGCTGAGCGAGCCGTCGACCTCGGGCCGCACATAGTTCTCGTCCACGGCGAGCTTGGCCAGCGACGTCGCGATGTCGAGCAGTGCAAAGCCTTGCGCTGCGGCGCGCAGATCGTCGCTGATCGCGAGCGCCTTGCCGCAGAGCCGCTCGAAGATCTCGAGCTCGAGGCCGAGCGCGCGGTCACCGGCATTGGCGATCTTGGCCTCGATCTCCCCTAACTCGGAGGTGGTGAAGCGCACCTGTCCCGCCAGCGTCTGGCGATGGATAAAGGTCGCGTTCAGCGGCGGCGACATCAGCTTGTCGCCGTGCTGTGCGGTGACCTCGACGAAATAGCCCAGCACGTTGTTGTGCCGGATCTTGAGGCCCTTGACGGAGGTCGCGTCGGCGTAGCGCGCCTGCATCGAGGCGACGACGAGGCGCGAGGCGTCACGCAGGTTTCGCGCCTCGTCCAGCGCCGGCTCGTAGCCCTGGCGCACGAAGCCGCCATCGCGCTTGATCAGCGGCAGCTGCTCGTCGAGCGCGCTGGCGAACTCGGCAGCAAGCTCGCGCGACGGCCGCTGCAGCGCCGCCATCACCGCCGCGATTTCCTGTGGCGGTTGATCCATTTCGGCGAGCCGCGTCAGCACCTGGTCGGCGGCGATGATGCCGTCGCGGATGCCGGCGAGGTCGCGCGGGCCGCCGCGGCCGACCGAGAGCCGAGCCAGAGCGCGCGACATGTCGGGCGCGCCGCGCAGGATGCTGCGGATGTCCTCGCGCGCGGCGGAATCGGCCACGAAGGCGCTGACTGCGTCCAGCCGCCGGGCGATCGCCGGCGCGTCGGTCAGCGGCGCCGCCAGACGTTGCGCCAGCAGGCGGGAGCCTGCCGAGGTCACGGTGCAGTCGATCGCGTCGAGCAGCGAGCCGCGGCGTTCGCCGGCGAGGGTGCGCGTCAGCTCGAGATTGGCGCGCGTGGCCGGGTCGATCGCCATGGTCGCGCCCGAGGCCTCGCGCGCGGGCGGCGACAGCGGCGGATGCTTGCCGACCTGGGTGCGGTCGACATAGGTGACGGCGGCGGCCGCGGCGGTGGCTTCCAGGCGCGTCAGCTGCGCGAGCCCGTCCGTGGTCGCGACGGCAAAGTAGTCGCAGAGGCGCTTCTCGGCGGTGGCACCATCGAACACGTCGCGGGTCAGCGGCGTCACGGCCGGCAGCTCGCGCAGGATCTGGCCGAGCTCGTTGTCGCCAAAGAGCGCGTCGGTGACGATCGCCTCGTTCGGGTTGATGCGCGCCAGCGTCGCGGCGAGCTCGCCGCCCGAGACCTCGGTGACCATGAATTCGGCCGTCGAGATGTCGATCCAGGCAAGACCGAAGCGGTCGCCGCCGGCCGACGAGCGGGCGCGCGCGATTGCCAGCAGGTAATTGTTGGCACGCGCATCGAGCAGCGTGTCCTCGGTCAGCGTGCCCGGCGTCACCAGCCGCACCACGCCGCGGCGCACCACGCTCTTGTTGCCGCGCGCTTTCGCCGCCGCGGGATCCTCGGTCTGCTCGCAGACCGCGACCCGATGCCCGGCGCTGATGAGACGATGCAGATAATCCTCGGCGCGCTCGACCGGCACGCCGCACATCGGGATATCCGCGCCCTGGTGCTTGCCGCGCTTGGTCAGGACAATGCCGAGCGTCCTCGATGCGATCTCGGCGTCCTCGAAGAACAGCTCGTAAAAGTCGCCCATTCGGTAGAACAGCAGCAAGCCCTGATGCGCTGCCTTGATCTCCAGATACTGCTCCATCATCGGCGTGACGCGCGCGGCAGCCTCGGCCTGCGGCGCGGGCGCTTCGTCGGGGGGCGGAACTTGTATCGGCTGTTGCATCGTCATGGGCGGCGCAACCTACAAAATTTCGGCACCTGCTCCTATTTGCTTTGCCTGGGAAGCGAAGGTTTTCCACGTTGTCCGTGGGGGCGCGAGGTGCTGCCACATTCTCGGTCGTCATTCCGGGATGCGCCGGCAGGCGCAGGCCCGGAATCCATAACCCCGGCTCGTGGTTATGGATTCTCAGGTGCGCAATTGCGCACCATAGCTCGCGCTCCGCGCGCCCCGGAATGACGGAGAGTTCTGAATACGCCACCCGCGAAACCGTCAATTGACCTGCCGCGGGCGCCCTCCTAAAACTCCGCCGACATTGAAGAATTTGGCCGAACCGCGGCATTCAGGGAGAACAACGATGCGTGACGTCTTTATCTGCGATGCCGTGCGGACCCCGATCGGCCGTTTCGGCGGCTCGCTCGCCAAGGTGCGTGCCGACGACCTGGCTGCCGCGCCGATCAAGGCGCTGATGGCCAAGCACCCCAATCTCGATTGGGCGCAGGTGGATGAAGTGTTCTTCGGCTGCGCCAACCAGGCCGGCGAGGACAATCGCAACGTCGCGCGCATGGCGCTGCTGCTGGCGGGCCTGCCGGATTCGGTTCCCGGCCAGACCCTGAACCGGCTCTGTGCCTCCGGCCTCGATGCGGTCGGCGCGGCGGGCCGCGCCATCCGTTCCGGCGAGATCGAGCTTGCCATTGCCGGCGGCGTCGAATCGATGACCCGCGCGCCCTTCGTGATGGGCAAGGCGCAGGAGGCCTTTTCGCGCTCGGCCGAGATCTTCGACACCACCATCGGCTGGCGCTTCATCAATCCGCTGCTGAAGGCGCAGTACGGCGTCGATGCGATGCCAGAGACCGGCGAGAACGTTGCCGAGGAGTTCCAGGTCTCGCGCGCCGATCAGGATGCCTTCGCCATCCGCTCGCAGCAGCGGGCAGGCGCCGCGATTGCGGCGGGCTATTTCGCGGAAGAAATCACGCCCATCACCATTCCCGGCGGCAAGGCCGGCCCTGTTACGATCGACAAGGACGAGCATCCGCGCCCCGAGACCACGCTGGAAGGTCTCGCCAAGCTGAAGCCGATCGTGCGCAATCCCGGCACCGTGACGGCCGGCAACGCCTCCGGCGTCAATGACGGCGCCGCCGCCATGATCCTGGCCTCGGAAGCGGCCGTGAGGAAGCACGGCCTGACGCCGCGGGCGCGCATCCTCGGGCTCGCCTCGGCCGGCGTGCCGCCGCGGATCATGGGCATCGGCCCGGTGCCGGCGACGCGCAAGCTGATGGAACGTCTCGGCAAGAAGATCAGCGATTTCGACCTGATCGAGCTGAATGAAGCTTTTGCCTCGCAGGGCATCGCCTGCCTGCGCCAGCTCGGCGTCAAGGACGATGCCGATTTCGTCAATCCGCATGGTGGCGCCATCGCGCTCGGCCATCCGCTCGGCATGAGCGGCGCGCGCCTTGCCCTCACCGCCGTGCACGGCATGGAGAAGCGCGGCGGCAAGCTCGCGCTCGCGACCATGTGCGTCGGCGTCGGCCAGGGCGTCGCCGTTGCGATCGAAAAGCTGAATTGACGGTCTTTCCTCTCCCTCTCCCCGCTCTTCGCGGGGAGAGGGTTGGGGTGAGGGGGAGTCTCCGCAAGGACGGTGACAGTTGGACTCGCGGAGAGTCCCCCTCACCCGGAATTTGCTGTCGCAAATTCCGGCCTCTCCCCGCAAGCGGGGAGAGGCGAAGAGCCCGGGTTCGCTCGTTTCTCTCGCGCCCCGGAATGACAGGGAGAGAATGGCAGCATGATCATCGAGCGCGAGAAGGACGTCACGGCCGCAGCCCTGGCGGTGATGGAGCGGACATCCGATCCGCGGCTGCGCGAGATCATGGTCTCCCTCGTCAAGCATTTGCATGCCTTCGTCCGCGATGTCAGGCTCACCGAGAAGGAGTTCCGTGACGCCACGGCGATCGTGGCCGAGCTCGGCAAGCTGACCACCGATACGCATAACGAAGTGGTGCTGATGGCGGGGTCGCTCGGCGTCTCCTCGCTGGTGTGCCTGCTTAACAACGGCGATCAGGGCAATACGGAGACCGATCAATCATTGCTCGGGCCGTTCTGGCGGTTGAACTCGCCCCGGGTCGAGAATGGCGGATCGATCGTGCGCTCGGAGACACCGGGGGCCACGCTGTTCGTCAGCGGCCGCGTCGTTGGCAAGGACGGCCAGCCCGTCGCCGGTGCCGAGGTCGATGTCTGGCACGCCTCGCCGGTCGGCCTCTACGAGAACCAGGACCCCGGGCAGGCCGACATGAACCTGCGCGGCAAGTTCACGACCGATTCCGACGGGTGCTTCGCCTTCCGCTCGGTGATGATGGTCGGCTATCCGATTCCGACCGATGGTGTCGTCGGCCGCCTGCTCGAGGCGCAGGGCCGCCACCCCTATCGTCCCGCGCATCTGCACGCCCTGATCTTCAAGCCAGGATTCAAGGTGCTGATCTCGCAGGTGTATGATCCGAGCGACCCCCATATCGACAGCGACGTGCAGTTCGGTGTGACACAGGCGCTGATCGGCAAATTCGTGCGCCACGGTAGCCCGCATCCGACGGTGAAGGACGCCTCGGTGCCCTGGTATTCGCTCGACCATACCTACCGGCTCGAGGCCGGAGAGGCCGTGCTTCCGCGTGCGCCGATCAGGTAGGAGCGGCCGGCTGCCATGCGCGGGAACGCCGCTAAACCGGCTTTCCCAAATTAGTTATATCCTATAATGATTGGCGCAAGCGTTGACCGGCCGGACCGAAAATGGCCGGGGAGGAGTTCGCCAATGACATTCATCTATCCGATTGGCAGCAATACGGCGCATCCGCTGCCGCTGTCGCCCGACTACAAGAGCTCGATCAAGCGCGCGCCGAACAAGCCCTTGATCCCGATGCCCCATACGCTGTCGGAGCTGACCGGGCCGGTCTACGGCCACGAGACCGTGCGCGAGGGCGACAATGATCTCACCCGTCAGCACGCGGGCGAGCCGCTCGGCGAGCGGATCATCGTGCATGGCCATGTGCGCGACGAGGACGGCCGCGGCGTGCCGAACTCGCTCGTCGAAATCTGGCAGGCCAATTCCTGCGGCCGTTATGTCCACGTCCGCGATCAGCATCCGGCGCCGCTGGATCCGAATTTCACCGGCGCGGGCCGCACCGTGAGCGATGCGTCCGGCTATTATCGCTTCGTCACCATCAAGCCCGGCGCCTATCCCTGGGGCAATCACCACAATGCCTGGCGGCCTGCGCACATCCATCTCTCGGTGTTCGGCTATTCCTTCGTCACGCGTCTCGTGACGCAGATGTATTTCCCGAACGATCCTTTGTTCCCGTTCGATCCGATCTTCAACTCGGTGCCGGACGAGAAGGCGCGGGCGCGGATGGTCTCCTCTTTCGATCTAGAGAATACCCAGCCGGAATGGGCGCTGTGCTACCGCTTTGACATCGTGCTGCGCGGCAAGGACGCCACACCCATGGAGAACCATTAACGTGCAGGATTCTGTAAAGCCCGACGGGATCACCCCATCGCAGACCGTCGGTCCGTTCTTCAAATACGGCCTGACGCCGACCGGCGAGTACGCCTGGAACGACGCGTTCACCAATTCGACGCTGACCCCGGACGTCTCAGGCGACCGCATCCGCATCGAGGGCAGGGTGTTCGACGGCGACGGCGTTGCCGTGCCGGACGCCATGCTGGAGATCTGGCAGGCGGATGTGCAGGGCCGCTTCGCCGATCCCCAGGACAAGCGCGCGCTGCCGAATGCGAGCTTCCGCGGCTTTGCCCGCTGCGGCACCGACAAGGACGGCAATTATTCTTTCGAGACCATCAAGCCGGGCGCGGTGCCCGATCCCGCCGGCAAGCCGCAGGCGCCGCACATCCTGGTTGCGGTGTTTGCCCGCGGCATGCTGCGACATCTCTACACCCGCATCTATTTCAACGACGAAGCCGGCAACGCCGCCGATCCCGTGCTGGCGCTGGTGCCGGCTGACCGCCGGGCCACGCTCACTGCGGTCCGCGAGGCCAGCAAGCCGGTCTACCGGCTCGACCTGTACCTGCAGGGCGACAACGAGACGGTGTTCTTCGACGTGTGAAGGCAAGGCGTGCCGAGGAGGCCTGCTCCTCGGCAGGCTCATTCGGGGCATCCGAGCCGGCGCTGCATTGCCCCCATCAGACGCGTTCATTTGCGCGTTTGTGCGTCAGCCTCGCTGACTCAATACCGATGCATTGACGCCCAATTCCCGTATTTATGCGGGCTTCGCGAAATACAATTCCGGCGGGAATAAATCCCGTATTTACCGTAGTCGTTTAGGGTGGCCTCAGTTTCGACGCCGACCTGGATTGTTTCATGAAATTTCGTCTGTCCTTGTCCTCTGCGATCGTCGCGTTCGGCATCGTTCTCGCCATTGGTTTTGCCGCCGTTGTTTCGACCAGCCTGTACGCCCTAAAAGAGCTCAAGGTCGGCGGCCCGCTCTATGCCGACATCAAGCTCGGCAACGACCTCATCGCCGACATCCTGCCGCCGCCCGAATACGTCATCGAAGCCTATCTCGAGGCGACGCTGGCCATGCGCGAGCCGGATCAGCTGACGGCCCACGGCGAACGTCTGGTCCAGCTGCGCAAGGACTACGACGAGCGCAAGGCGTTCTGGGTCTCCTCCAGCCTTTCGGCCGACCTCAAGACCGCGCTGGTGTCGAAGTCCGATGCGGAGGTGCAGAAATTCTGGAAGGCGTCGGATCAGCTTCTGCCCGCCCTCAAGGCCAAGGACGTGGCGGCTTCCGAGCGCGCCTATGCGCAGCTCAAGGAGGCCTATACCGCGCACCGCGCCGTCATCGACAGCATCGTCGAGAGTGCCAACAAGCAGAATGCCGCCATGGAGAAGCTGGCCGCGGACCGCGACAGCGCGATGCTCTATATCCTGCTCGGCGTCTCCATCGCCGTCCTCGCCTTCGTTGCCGCCGGCCTGTTGGGTGTTGCCCTCGGCGTGGTGCGCCCGATCGTGCGCATGACCGACACGATGCAGAAGCTCGCAACCGGCGATCTCGCCGCAGACATTCCGTTCGCCCAGCGCCAGGACGAGGTCGGCTCGATGGCGGGCGCGCTTCTGGTATTCAAGCAGGCGGCGGTCGAGAATTCCCGTCTGCGCGAGGAGCAGTTGCGGCAGGAGCAGGCGGCGGCGCTTGCGAAGCGCTCCGCCCTGCACCAGATGGCCGAAACGGTCGAACGCGAGACCGGCCGCTCGGTCGATACCGCGACTGCGGCGACGCAGGGCGTGGAGCAAGCCGCTTCCGGCCTCTCCGAGATCGCAAAGTCGCTCTCTGCGCAGTCGCAGGCGGTCGCGGCGGCTTCGACGCAGGCGCTCGGCAGTTCGCAGGCCGTCTCCGCTGCGGCCGAAGAACTGAGCGCCTCGATCCGCGAGATCGCGAGCCAGGTCGCGCGGACCAGCACCGTCACCAAATCGGCGGTTGCCGGCCGCGAGCAGGCGCGTTCGACCATTCAGGCGCTGGCCGGATCGGTGAAGAAGATCGCGGAGGTCTCCGACCTCATCGGCGGCATCGCAGGCCAGACCAACCTCCTCGCGCTCAACGCGACGATCGAGGCGGCGCGCGCCGGCGAGGCCGGCCGCGGCTTTGCGGTGGTTGCCGCCGAAGTGAAATCCCTGTCCGACCAGACCGCCAAATCCACCGAGGAGATCGGGCGGCTGATTGCCGAGATCCAGGCCTCGACGCAGGCTGCGGTCGACGCCGTCGAGGCCATGGGAAGCCACATCGTCGAGATCGACGGCGTGGCGACTTCGGTCGCTGCGGCGATGGAAGAGCAGGATGCCGCGACGCGGGAGATCACGCGGTCGATTTCCGAATCGGCCTCGGCGGCGAAGGAGGTCTCGGCCAAGATCGGCGACGTCAGCCGCGATGCCGCCTCGGTCAACGAGCGCGCCGCGGATGTGCGGCAGGCGATCACCGGGATGGCGGCCAATCTCGAGCAGCTGCGCGCCATCGTCGTGCGGACCGTGCGCGACTCGACCGCCGCAGCCTGAGCCGGCCGCAGCCGCTGGTGCCCGGGCATGTGATCGTGCAGTATGACGCGGGACAGGGGCATCGCGGTTCATGACATCTCCACAATTGCCGGCGGTCGTTGAGCCCGCCCGAATGACGGCCGCGCTACGCCGGGGCGGCGCGCTGGATGCAGGCGCCGTCCGCGAGGTGAAGGTGCTGCATCAGCGCGACACCGTGGTGTCGCATATCGTCAGGCTTGGACTGCGCTACGTCGGCGAATCCGCCGGTGCCCCGCAGTCGCTGATCCTCAAGACTCCCAATTCCGCTTTCGGCGCGCGCCTCGCCAATGGCGGACGGCGCGAGGTGGATTATTACACGCAACTGGTGCCGCAGATGCCGCCGGGACTCGTGCCGCGCTGCTTTGACGGGCATTTCGACGAGGACAGCCTCGCCTGGCATCTGCTGCTGGAGGATCTCACCGACAGCCACGAGGTCGCGACAACCTGGCCGGTGCCGCCGTCGCGCGCGCAGACGTTCGCCATCGTCACCACGCTGGCCCGCTGGCATGCAGCCTGGTGGGACCATCCGAGCCTCGGCGACACCGTCGGCACCTGGACGAGCGTGGAGGACAGCGCAGAGCGGATGGAGACGTTCGCGGGGCATTACGATCGCTTTGCCGATCTTCTCGGTGACCGCCTCAACGAAGAGCGGCGAACTATCTACCGTCGGCTCATCGATCAGTCGGAGCGGCTATCCCAGCGTTACCATTCACGCCGCCACCTCAGCATCGCGCATGGCGACGCTCATGTCTGGAATTTCCTGCTGCCGCGCACGGGCGTCGATGACACGGTGCGCATCTTCGATTTCGATCTCTGGAGCATCAACGTTCCGACCCACGACCTCGCCTACATGATGGCCATGCATTGGTATCCGGAACGCCGGCAGGCGCTTGAACGGCTGCTGCTCAATCTCTACCACGACACGCTGATCGACAGCGGCATCACCGGCTACACGCGCGGCGCGCTCGATCGCGACTACCGCTGGGCGGTGCTCTGGCAGATCACGCGGCCGGTCTGGCAGTGGAGCATCAACATCCCGCCGCTGATCTGGTGGAACAATCTGGAGCGGGTGTTTGCGGCCGTGGACGATTTGGGCTGTGAGGAGCTGTTGGGATGATCTCTCGTGCCCCGGACGCAGCGCAGCACGCAAGTGATGCGCTGCTGAGCCGGGGCCCAGATCCGACAGGAGAATGGGTCCCGGTTCTGCGGCGCATCGCTACGCGCTGCACCGCGCCCGGGACACGAGACCGCCAGGCGGTTGCTACTCCATCACCGCATGCTCCGGCCCCGCCGCCTGCTTGCGCAGTGTGGCCTTGGTCGAGCCGATCAAGAGAGCGAGCGGGATGGTGCAGAGGACGAAAAGCATCACCAGCTGGTAGTCGTGCGCGAAGGCGATGATCTGCGCCTGCACGCTGACCATCCGGTCGGCCATGGCGCGGCCGGCGTCGGTGGACAGATTGATCAGGCCGCGGACATCAGGCATCTGCAGCGCGTGGTTGAACGGGCTGACGTGCTCGGAGAGGATCGCATAGGTCCGCCGCGTGCCCTGCGTCAGCTCGGCGATGACGATGGAAATACCGACCGAGCTTGCGACGTTGCGCATCAGGGTCAGCATCGCGGTGCCGTCGGTGCGCAGCTCGTTCGACAGCGTCAGGAATGCCACGGTCGAGAGCGGCACGAAGACGAGGCCAAAGCCAAAACCCTGGATGACGCTGACCGTGACGATCTCCGGCACCTGGGTGAGATCGGTCCAGCCGGTCATCTGGAACAGCGAGCCCGCCGTCAGCGTCAGGCCTGAGATGATCAGCGTGCGCGCCTCGAAATAGCGCATTATGCGGCCGACCAGCATCATGGCGAAGAAGGTGCCGAGCCCTCGGCTCGCCAGCAGCAGGCCGGCGGTGATGATGGGATATCCGATCACGTTCTGCATGTAGGGCGAGGCCAGCGCCATGGTCGAGAACAGGACGAGCCCCATCACGATCATGAACAGGCAGCCGGTGACGAAGTTGCGGTCCCGGAACAGGGCGAAGCGGATGAACGGGGTCGAGGTCGTGAAGGAATGCGCGAGGAAGAAGTAGAACGCGACGGCCGAGACGATGAACTCCGTGAGGATCTCGTTCGATTCCAGCCAGCCCAATTGCTCGCCGCGGTCGAGTGCGAGCTGCAGCGCGCCGATCGCAACCGCGAGCGCGGCGAAACCGAACCAGTCGAATTTGAGGCTGAGGTTCTTCTCGGTCTCGTCCATGAAGACGATCAGCCCGAGCACAGTGATGGCGCCGAACGGCAGATTGACGAAGAAGACCCAGTGCCAGGAATAGGTCTCGGTGAGCCAGGCCCCGAGTGAGGGTCCCATGATCGGGCCCATCATCACGCCCATGCCCCAGATCGACATCGCCTTGGCGCGCTCCTGGAGTGTGTAATAGTCGAGCATGACCGATTGCGACAGCGGCACCAGGGCAGCGCCGAACACACCCTGCAGCAGGCGGAACAGCACCATCTGGTTGATGTCCTGCGCGAGGCCGCAAAGCACCGACGCCATGGTGAACCCGGCCGAGCAGATGATGAAGATGCGCTTGCGGCCGAAGCGGTTGGCGATCCAGCCCACCGGCGCCGTCATGATCGCGGCGGCGACGATGTAGGAGGTCAGCACCCAGTTGATCTGGTCCTGCGAGGCCGACAGCGTGCCCTGCATGTAGGGCAGCGCGACGTTGGCGATGGTGGTGTCCAGCGCCTGCATGATGGTCGCCGTCATGGCGCAGATCGTCACCATGTTCCGGCGCAGGCCGGGGACCATCAGGCTGGCATTGGGGCCGGACATCGGGTCGGTCCTTGTTCTTTTTCTTGGTCTTTGGCCTAGTCTTTATCCTGTCCCGCGGTCGCCGACAGGCCGAGCAGGCCGGCAAGCGAGCGCTGATGGCCGGTGTCGATCGTGGCGTAGACGCTCATGCCGGCTTTCAGCTTCCGCACATATTTGTCGGTCTCGTCGAAATAGATGCGGATCGGTACGCGCTGCACCACCTTGACGAAATTGCCGGTGGCATTTTGCGGCGGCAGGATTGCGAATTGCGCGCCGGTGCCGGGCGAGAGCGAGCCAATCTTGCCCTTGAACACATGGTTCGGGAACGCGTCGACCTCGAGCGTGACCGCCTGGCCTTCGGTGACATAGGTGAGATCGCTCTCCTTCGGATTGGCGTCGACCCAGGGATGGGCAACGTCGATGATGGAGAACACCGGCGTGCCGGCGGCGACGTAACGGCCGAGCTGAATCTGCTCGACCTGCGTCGCCACGCCACCCATCGGGGCGCGCAGCACGGTATGGTCGAGATTGCGCTGGGCGTCGTCGAGCTTGGCCTTGGCCTGCACATAGGGAGGAAACTGCTCGAGCGGCAGATCGGGGTTGCCGAGCAGTTGCGTCTTGGCGTTGGACAGCTGTTGCTTGACGAACTGCGTCTGTGCGCCGGCCGTCACCAGCGCGTTGGCGGCGTTGTCGAGATCGAGCTGAGAGCCGAAATTGTTCTTCACCAGCGCCTGCTTGCGCTCGACGTCGCGCTGCTTCAGCTCGACGCCCTGCTGCGCAAGGTTGAGCATGTCACCGTAGATCTTGATGTTGGCAACGAGGTTGTCGTAGGTCGTGCGCGCCTGGGCGAGCTGCGCCTTGGCTTCATCCACTGCGAGGCGGAATGGAACCGGGTCGATCTCGAACAGCTCGTCGCCCTGCTTGACGACCTGACCTTCCTTCACGACGACTTTCAGGATCTTGCCGGAGATGTCGGGCGTCACCAGCACCTTCTGTGCGCCGACATAGGCATCGTCGGTGCCGACATAGCGACCCCCATGCAGATAGAAGGTGACGCCGCCGACGGCGACGATCACCGGCAGCACGACCAGGAGCAGGAAACGGCGATAGCGGCGCAGGCCCGCCAGCAGGCGGCGGCGCGGATCGGTGCCGGCCTTCTTGGTCGGCTTGCCGCTGTCGCTCTTCTGCTCGGGCTGGAACTTGATGACCTGATCAGCCATAGCGCTGCTCCTTGCGTGCTTGCTCCGCGCCTGATGTCTGGATCGCGGTTCGCACGTTTTCCTTGATGGTCTCGAGTTGGGTGAGGAGGCGGTGCGCATCCGCCGGATTGATGCCGTCGAGTGCGTTCGCCGTGAGCTCCGACTTCAGGCCGCTCATACGGCCGAGCAGCTGCCGCCCGGCCTTCTTGAGGTACAGGCGCTTGACCCGGCGATCAGAAGCGTCGTTGCGGCGCTCGATCCAGTCGTTGTCGCAGAGCCTGTCGATCAGCCGCGTCAGTGTGATCGGCTGCATCTCCAGGAGCTCGGCGAGCTCGGACTGCTTCATGCCCTCGCTGCGCTCCACCTTGGCCAGCACCGCCCATTGCGCGCGGGTGATGCCGAAGCGGGACGCCTCCTTGTCGGCGTAGACGCGCAGGAGGCGGTAGAGCTCACCGAGCGTGAACAGGAAATTCTGGTCGACCGACCCGCGCGTCATGAGCTTCATCTCCAATAAGCTTCGCATATAATAAGCAAGCTTACGATTATTTCACGGACCGGTGGCGCGGTGCTGTCCCGCGGGAGGAGCATGGCTGGCAGCCGGGCGGCTCGTCGTGCTTTGGGTTCCCCCGGCGAAATGCTAGAAGACGGGGACATGAGCCTCGCAAAGCCGGCATTCCCCGCGCCCGACCATGATCACGGCCGCTGCACCGCGGACGCGCTCGCGCATGCTGAAGTGGTCTGCGAGCAGCGCGCGCAGAAATTCACGCCGATCCGCCGCCAGGTGCTGGGTGCTTTGCTCTCCAATCACCGCCCGCTCGGCGCCTACGAGATCATCGACGAGCTCGCCAAGTCCATGGCGCGGCCGGCGCCGATCACGGTCTATCGTGCGCTCGATTTCCTGATGGCCAACGGCCTCGTGCACCGCATCGAGAGTCGCAACGCTTATCTCGCCTGCGCCGCCCACGACCACGATTCGACCTCGGCGGTGGCGTTCCTGATCTGCGATCGCTGCGGCCTGGTCGGCGAGATCCCCTCGGCATCCTTCGCCAAGGACCTCAACGCCGCCGCGCGCAGCTCAGGCTTCGCGCCAAAGCTGTCTGTGGTGGAGATCACGGGCGTCTGCACGCATTGTCAGAAAATGTCTTGAAGCAACAACGGCGCAAAGCCGGATTTTTGGGAAGAAATGTCCGCAACCGAAGCCATACCGTCCGCCGGTCGTCCCCTCAGTGCCGGCGCCATCGCCCTGATGCTCATGCTGTGCCTGACCTGGGGCTTCAACCAGATCGCGGTGAAGCTGGTGCTGCCGGACATTCCGCCCATGCTCCAGGCCACCATCCGCTCGATGGGCGCGCTGCCGGTGCTGTTCCTCATTGGCACCTTTCGCGGTGTCAAATTCTTCGAACGAGACGGCACCTGGAAGCCGGGCCTGATCGCCGGGCTGATGTTCGGCATCGAATTTGTGCTGATCTTCCAGGGGCTGCGTCTCACCTCCGCTTCCCGTGCGGTGGTATTCCTTTACACGGCGCCGTTCTTTGTTGCGCTCGGCTCCTATCAGGTGCTCGGCGAGCGTCTCGGCGGCTCGCAATGGCTGGGCCTTTCCATCAGCTTTGCCGGCGTGGCGCTTGCGATCGGCGTGCCCCAGCCCAATGTCGATTCGCAGGTTCTGCTCGGCGATCTCCTGATCGTCGGGGGTGCCGCGCTGTGGGCCGCGACCACGCTGGTTGCCAAGGGCACGCGGCTGCGCTTCGCCGCGCCCGAGAAGGCGCTGGGATATCAGGTCGCGACCTCGGTCCCGATCCTGGGGCTGGCGGCCTGGCTGTTCGGCGAATCCATCACGCACATGCCGGCCCCGCTCTCGCTCGGGCTGATGGCGTTTCAGGCGATCTGGGTGGTGGGAACCACGTTCACGCTTTGGTTCGCGCTGGTGAAGGCCTATTCGGCCAGCAAATTGTCGGCTTTTACCTTCATCACCCCTTTGTTTGGCGTGGTGGGTAGCTATTTCATCATGCACGACACCCTCAGCCTGACATTCGGGGCCGCAGCGGTCCTTGTAATTGCTGGGCTTTTTCTGGTTAACCGTCCCAGCCACACGGTTGCGGCGCCGCGCGATGCATTGCTGAACGTCACCAAAACCTGATATTTGGACCGCCATGAACAAGCTCGAAAACCCTCTCGATTCAGACATCGCGGGCCCGGCGCCCCGGCACCGCACCACCCAGGTCAAGGTCGGCAACGTTGCCGTCGGCGGCGGTGCGCCCATCGTCGTGCAGTCGATGACCAACACCGACACCGCCGATGTCGAAAGCACCATCGCCCAGGTCGCAGCGCTCGCGCGCGCCGGCTCCGAAATGGTCCGCATTACCGTGGACCGCGAGGAGGCCGCGGCCGCCGTTCCGTACATCCGCGACGGCCTCGCCAAGCGCGGCATCACCACGCCGCTGATCGGTGACTTCCACTATATCGGCCACAAGCTGCTCGCGGCCTATCCGGCCTGCGCCGAGGCGCTGGCCAAATACCGCATCAATCCCGGCAATGTCGGCTTCAAGGACAAGCGCGACACCCAGTTCGCCGACATCATCGAGATCGCCAACAAGAACAACAAGCCGGTGCGCATCGGCGCCAATTGGGGCTCGCTCGACCAGGAGCTCTTGACCAAGCTGATGGACGAGAATGCAGCCTCGCCCAACCCGCGCGACGTGCGCGCGGTGACGCGCGAGGCCATGGTGCAGTCGGCGCTGCTCTCGGCCGCGCGCGCCGAAGAGCTCGGCATGCCCAAGGATCGCATCATCCTCTCCGCAAAGGTCTCGGCGGTGCAGGACCTGATCGCGGTCTACCAGGATCTTGCGGCGCGTTCAGACTACGCCATCCACCTCGGTCTCACCGAGGCCGGCATGGGCTCGAAGGGCATCGTGGCGTCCTCGGCCGCGCTCGGCATCCTCTTGCAGCAGGGCATCGGCGACACCATCCGCATCTCGCTGACGCCCGAGCCCGGCGGCGACCGCACCCGCGAGGTGCAGGTCGGCCAGGAGCTGTTGCAGACCATGGGCTTCCGCACCTTCGTGCCGCTGGTTGCGGCCTGCCCGGGCTGCGGCCGCACCACCTCGACCACGTTCCAGGAGCTGGCCCGCTCGATCCAGGATTTCATCCGCGACGAGATGCCGACCTGGAAGACCAAATATCCCGGCGTGGAAGAGCTCAACGTCGCGGTGATGGGCTGCATCGTCAACGGCCCCGGCGAATCCAAGCACGCCAATATCGGCATCTCGCTGCCCGGCACCGGCGAAGCGCCGGCCGCGCCCGTCTTCGTCGACGGCAAGAAGTTCCGCACGCTGCGCGGCCCGACCATCTCCGCCGACTTCAAGGCGCTGGTGATCGACTACATCGACCAGCGCTATGGCCAGGGCACCAAGGTGCCGGTATCAGCGGCGGAGTAGTTTTGCTCCGCTGACGCCTCACCCATCTCCGTCGTCCCGGACAAGCGCGCCTTAAGCGCGCGCCGATCCGGGACCCATAACGACAGGACTGTGCGGTTACGACGGGTACGCGCGCCCCGGGACGACGACTGTGTTTGCGGTGCAGATTGCGTATCCGCCTTCGCGCGCTACGATAGCTCCCAATCAACAACGATCGGGAGACACGCCATGAGCTCACTCGCCGGCAAGCAGGGCCCGCGCTATCGCCACACCGCTGAAGACGGTGCGCCGTATGAGACCATCGCCGTCGAAAAGCTCACACCCATCATCGGCGCGGAGATCTCGGGCGTCGATATCGGCAAGCTCGTCGATGGCGATGCCCGCTCCAATCGGCAGATGGACGAGATCCACCGTGCGCTCGCCGAAAACCTTGTGATCTTCTTCCGCGACCAGCACATCACGCCGCAGCAGCACCTAGCCTTCGGCCGCAAGTTCGGCGAGCTGCATGTCCATCCCGCAGCTCCCCACGAGGACGAAGACCCGGCCTTGATGAAGATCTATGCGGATAAGAACTCACCGCGCGCCAATGGCGAGGGCTGGCATTCCGACGTGTCCTGCGATCTCGAGCCGCCAATGGGCTCGATCCTTTACATCAAGCAATGTCCGCCGCGCGGCGGCGACACGCTGTTCGCCAACATGTACGCGGCCTATGAGGCGCTGTCGGAGCGCATGAAGGCCTATCTCGACGGCTTGACGGCGCTGCACGACGGCGAACCGATCTATCGCGGGCTCTATGCGAATTACGCCGTCGCCGACCGTCCGTCTTATCCCCATGCCGAGCATCCCGTCGTGCGCACGCATCCGGTCACCGGCAAGAAGGCGCTCTACGTCAACCGCGGCTTCACCCGCCACATCAACGGCATCCCGCGCGACGAGAGCGACGCGATGCTCGCCTATCTCTACCAGCACGCCGAAAACCCGCTGTTCCAGTGCCGCTTCCGCTGGACCGAGAACGCCATCGCGTTCTGGGACAACCGCTGCACCCAGCACCGCGCGATGTGGGACTACTGGCCGCACACACGCTCGGGCACGCGCGTGACGGTGAAGGGGGAGAGGCCGGTGTGAGCAAATTGTGGCGCGCCTTCGTCGCCATTGTCGTTTTACTGATCCCGTTTCTGTTTTCGTCCGCTGACCAAAGCCAAGCGGCCGGGCCGCGGAAGGCTGCAAAGCCGAAACCGAGACTCTCCCTGCCGGAGAAATGCGAGCCGCGAAAACTCCGGATCGTCGTGGATGTCGGCCACACCCCCGACTCCTACGGTGCGTTGAGCGCGCGCAACGATCCGGAGTTCGGCTTCAACTTTCGCCTCGCACGGCTCATCACGGCCAGGCTCAAGTCCGACGGCTTTGCCGCAACCCGCCTGCTCGTCACCGATGGCAAGGCACGGCCGAGCCTGTTCAAGCGCGTCGGTGCTGCGAACGAAAGCCGTGCCGATCTGTTCCTGTCGGTCCATCATGATTCGGTGCCGGACAAGCTGCTGGAGACCTGGGAATTCGACGGCGCAAAGAGCTATTTCAGTGATCGCTTTTCGGGCCACTCGCTGTTCGTGTCGCGGCAGAATCCGCACTTTGCCACCAGCCTGATGCTGGCCCGCATGATCGGCAAGCAGCTGAAGGAGCAGGGCCTACACTATGCCAGCCAGTACACCCTGCCGCTGATGGGCCGCTACCAGCGCCAGCTGCTCGACAAGGATGTCGGCGTCTACCGCTATGACGGGCTCGTCGTGCTGTCGCGCACGCGCAGCGCCGCCGTGTTGCTCGAGGCCGGCTCGATCATCAATCGCGACGAGGAAATGGAGATGAACTCGCCGGAGCGGCAGGAGACCGTCGCGCAAGCAGTCGCTGCTGCAATGAGGGAGTTTTGCGAGCGACGCTAGTTGGCTCAGGTGCTTCCGCGCCCCCGTCATTGCGAGCGCAGCGAAGCAATCCAGAGTCCTTCCGCAGAGGCAGTGCTTCGCTGCGCTCGTAATGACAAAAGGTTACAGCGGCCCGGCCCGATATTCCCGGTTCGCCAGGCTCGCCTCCTCCAGGTCCAGATCGCGCTCGATCCGCCGCCGCGTCTCGTCGGTGATCTGGCCGTCGCGCAGGAGGTTGTGGATGAATTTGCGCTCGGCGGCGATCAGATCGCGGGTCAGAGCGGTGCCGGCGGCGGAGATGTCGTGACGGTCGGGATCGAGCGAGTCCGGGAGCTGGTTGAGGCGGATATCGTGGCGGGCGCGCAGCAGCCGCATCACCTCGTCGGAAACCGCTTTTTCCGCAGTGAGCGCGTCGAGCGATTTCAGCGCGGCCTCCAGCGCCTGACGCCGCGCGACGATCTCCGCTTCGTGCTCGGCGGCATGCTCGTGACGACCGGCTTCGGCGACGCCAAGCCAACGCACGACCGGCGGCAGCGTCAAGCCGACGCCGATGAGCGTCACGAAGATGACACCGAACGCGACGAACAGGATCAGGTCGCGATACGGAAAGGCCTCGCCGTTCGGCAGCGCGAACGGCAGCGCCAGCGCGGCGGCCAGCGACACCGCGCCGCGTACGCCGGTGAAGGCGAGCACGAACGGCCATTGCCATGGCGGCGACGGATCGCGCTCGCGCAGCGACCTGGAGAACATTCGCGGCAGATAGGTCGCGGGATAGAGCCAGGCAAAACGCGCGATGACGACGATCACCAGGACGAATGCGGTCGCGATGAGAATGTCGTCGAGCGGAAAAGTCTTCGATTTCTCGTAGAGCGCGCGCATCTGAAAGCCGGTGAGCAGGAACAGCATGCCCTCGATCAGGTAGATCACGAGATCCCAGAAGAAGATGCCTTGCAGGCGCGTCGCCGAGGAGATCAGCAATGGGCCGTTCCAGCTGACATAGAGCCCGCAGGCCACCGTGGCGATCACGCCGGAGCCGCCGACATGCTCGGGCAGCCAGTATGAGACATAGGGCGTGATCAGCGACAGCGTCAGCTCGACCTGCGGATCTCCGGACCATTTGCGGAAGCGCAAGGAGAGCCAGCCGACGCCGATGCCGAAGGCGATCTCGCCGGCGACGATGAGGAGGAATTCACCGGCCGCGAGCGGCAATGAGAAATGGCCGACGAGGATCGCGGCGAGGGCGAAGCGGTAGAGGATCAGCGCGGTGGCGTCGTTGGCGAGACCTTCGCCCTCGAGGACGACCAGGATGCGGCGCGGCATGTTCAGGCGGCGGGCGATCGCGAGCGGCGCCACCACGTCGGGGGGCGCGACGATGGCCCCGAGCAGGAAGCCGACGGTCCAGGGCAGGCCGATCATGTAGTGCGTGGCAGCCGCCACCATCGCCGTGGTGAAGATCACGGCGCCGACCGCGAGCAGCACGATCGGGCGCAGGTTCTTCCTGAATTCGCGCCAGCTCATGGCGACGCTGGCCGAGTAGATCAGCGGTGGCAGCACCACCAGCAGCACCAGCTCCGGCGGCAGCTCCACCGTCGGCATGCCCGGCACGAAAGCGAGGCCGACGCCTGCCAGCATCAGCAGGATGGCAGGGGCGACGCTGAAGCGTCGTGCGACCAGTGCCACGCCTGCCAGCACGGCCAGCAGGATGAGAAAGGTCTGAAACGTCGCTTCCATGATGGGTCTGTCTTGACCCGGAAGCGACGGCTACGTCAATGCGCGGCTCACGCCAGCCGTTCGGCGACCATCCGGCCAATCCGCGCGAACGCCGCCGCGGTCTGCGCCGCACTCGGCGTGCCGCCTTGGGTATAGGCCGCGATCAGGATCGGCGTGTCCGGCTTCGGCCAGGCGACCGCGATGTCGCCCGAGGCGTCCTTGCCGTTGTTGCCGGTCTTGTCGCCGATCTTCCAGCCCGCCGGGAGTCCGCCACGCAGGCGGTTTGCGCCGGTCTTGCAGTTCACCATCCAGTCGGTGAGCAGGGCCCGCGAAGCAGGCGACAGCGCCTCGCCCGTGACCAGCCGGCGCAAATTTCCCGCCATCGCCGCCGGCGTCGTGGTGTCCCGGGGGTCGCCGGGCTGCGAGCGGTTGAGCTCGGGCTCGTTGTGGTCGAGGCGCGAAGTGGTATCGCCGAGCGACCGCCAGAATGCGGTCAGCGCGGCAGGGCCGCCGATCCGCGCCAGCAGCAGATTGGCGCAGGTGTTGTCGCTGAGCTCGACGATGGCCTTGCACATCTCGCCGACCGACATCTTGCCGGCCGCGAGATTTTGCCTCGCCACCGGTGCGTATTCCAGCAGATCCGCCTGGCCATAGGAGATCATGGCCGCGAGCTGCTCCTCGCCGCGATCGACCCGCGCCAGCACGTTAGCTGCGAGCGAAGCCTTGAACGTCGAGCACATCACGAACCGTTCGTCGGCGCGCCAGGCGAGCTTTGCGCCAGTCGCGAGATTTTCGGCGTAGACCCCGATCCGGCCGCCACTCTCGCGCTCGTAGGATTCGAACTCCGGCGGCGCGTCCGCGGCCAGAGCGGGAGAGGCGGCCATCCAGCAGAGCGAGGCGAGCAGGGAGCGGCGATCAAGCAGCATGGGAATTTCCAGGCGAGTGGGGATGGGAGATAGAGCGCGTTTTCCGTACTGTCATTGCGAGGAGCGAAGCGACGAAGCAATCCAGCCCGTCTCCGCGGAGGGATTCTGGATTGCTTCGTCGCAAGGGCTCCTCGCAATGACGCGGCGAGAGCTGCGCTCGCGATGACAGAGAATTGGATAGCGAGTGCGTCCGAATTCGGGCAGCGGAACGGCGCCCGTCACTCCCTCAAATCATATCGGTACGACTTCGACACGATCTGCCAGCCGTCGGCGAGCTTCATCGCCACCAGATAATCGGTGAAATAGCGCGGCGGCAGCTGGCAGCGCACCTTGATGAAGGCGGTCTTGTCGTCCGAACGGTCGATGGTGACGATGAAGTCCTCGCGCGGCTTGCCTTCGGCCTTGGCCGAGGCGCGCTTGCGCACGCGGTCGAGCCAGTCCGGCACGGTCAGAACCTGGAGCTCGCCCTTCTCGACCCAGCGCAGATCGGCGGAGGGATGGAAGATGGCGCCGAGCTTGTCGGCGTCGCCCTCATAAAGTCCGTCAAAATAGGATTGCACGACGGCTTCGACGCTCGACCGGTCCTGGCTCATGGATCGTTCCCTTGCATGATGGCTTCGGGCCAACTTAGTCGTACATGCAGAAATGCGCTATGGGTGTGTCGGCGATTTGCGAGAGGCGTCACGATGACAGAATCAGAAAATTCGAACGCTCGCATTCTTGTCGGCGAATGCTTTTGCCGCGCCGTGCGCTTCGAGGTGGCCGATGCATTCGCCTACGCGATGAACTGCCACTGCTCGAACTGCCGGCGCACCACCGGCGCCGCCTTCAAGCCCTTCGCCGGCATCCGGCAGGACAGGCTTCGCATTGTCAGGGGCGGCGATCTCCGGATGATTGTCGGCGACGACACTACCCATGACGCGCATTGTGGCCGCTGCGGCTCGCTGCTCTATTCCCGGGTCCGCGAAGGAGAGTGGGTCCACGTTGCCATGGGAACCCTGGTCGATGCCCCCTCGATCCGGCCGAGCGCCCATATTTTCGTCGGCTCGAAGGCGCCCTGGCATGAGATTGCGGACGATCTGCCGCAATATCGGGAGCACATCGGGGTCGTCTGACGGAACCCGGTCCGCACCGCCGTTCGTTGGCGAACCGCGACAGCGTTGGCGCGACAAACAAAAGAGGGCGTCCGGCCTGTCGTCGGGGTCGCCTTCGTGACCTCCATCACAAGCGCCGGCGGTGGATGTTGCTAAAGCGGTCCCAAAGGGCCGCACGGCCCGGAACTATCGGAAGTCGTGTCATGCGCAGCTTGCTGAGACTTTGTCCGCTTGTCGTCGCCCTCGGCCTGATGTTCGGCGCCGGGCCGGCTTTGGCCGGAAAGCGCGTGGCGCTGGTGCTGGCCAATTCGGCCTATCAACACGCGCCCTCGCTCGCCAATCCCGTCAATGACGGGTCGGTGATGGCCAAGACGCTGAAGGAGGCCGGTTTCGACGTCGTCGATTCCCGGCACGATCTGTCGGCGCTGGACACAAGGCGCGTGCTGCGCGACTTCGCCGACGCGACCCGCGACGCCGAAATCGCCGTGGTCTACTATGCCGGCCACGGCATCGAGGTCGAGGGCTCGAACTATCTGATTCCGGTGGACGCCAAGCTCGAGCGCGACACCGACGTCTATGACGAGGCGCTCTCGCTCGACCGTGTCCTGGTCGCGGTCGAGCCGGCCAAGCAGCTGCGTCTGGTGATCCTCGATGCCTGCCGCGACAATCCGTTCAGCAAGCGGATGAAGCGCACGATTGCCTCGCGCGGCATCGGCCGCGGCCTCGCCCAGGTCGAGCCGTCCAGTCCCAACACGCTGATCGCCTATTCGGCCAAGGCCGGCTTCACCGCGCAGGATGGCGACGGTGCCAACAGCCCGTTCACCATCGCGCTGTCGAAGCATCTGACGACGCCAGGCCTCGATGTCCGCCGTGCCTTCGGCTTCGTGCGCGACGACGTGCTGAAGTCGACCGGCAACAAGCAGGAGCCGTTCGTCTACGGCTCGCTCGGCGGCGAGGACGTGCCGCTGGTGCCGGTCAAGCTGGCGCCGGCGGCGCCCGTGGCCAATCCCCAGGCGGATATCCGCCGCGACTATGAGCTCGCGCTCCAGGTCGGCAACCGGCCGGCGTGGGAAGCCTTCCTCGCCCAGCATCCGGACGGGTTCTATGCGAGCCTCGCCAAGCTCCAGCTCGAGAAGATCGGCGCCGAACAGGCGCATGCGACGGCGATCGCGAAGGCGAAGCAGGCCGAGGCCGAGCGCGACCGCCTTGCTGCGCTCGGCGCGCAGAAGGATGCGCAAGCCAGGGCCGCGGCCGATGCGAAGGCTGCCGAACAGGCGCAGCTTGCCGCGCAGAAGGCCAAGGAGCAGGCACAGCAACAGGCGGCCGCCGCCGAGCAACAGCGCGTCAATCTCGCCGCTACGGCGCCAAGCGCTGCGCCGGCCGCGAGCGCCGCCGGCACCAACGTCGCCTCGCTGACCCCGGCGACCGCGCCGGCCGATCTCAACCGCTCGGTGCAGAGCGAGCTCGGCCGCGTCGGCTGTTTCTCCGGGCCGGCCGACGGCAATTGGAATACGTCCTCGCAGCGTTCGCTGTCGCAGTTCAACCGCTATGCCGGCACCAAGCTCGACGTGAAGGTGGCGAGCACCGATGCACTCGATGCGGTCAAGGCCAGGCCGTCGCGGGTCTGCCCGCTGGTCTGCGAGCACGGTTTCAAGGCCGAAGGCGACAAGTGCACCAGGATCGTTTGCGGCGACGGCTATGTGCTGAACGACGACAATGAATGCGAGAAGAAGCGCGCCGGCAAGCCCGCGTCAAAGCCCGCGATCTCGCGGCGCGACGACGGCGAGGACCGCCCTGCACGGCAGCGGCCGCAGGCCGGTGCTGCAGCGGGCGGCTACGGTGCGGCTGCGGCTGGCGCGAACCGTGCTTCGAGCGGCAGCGGTCAGATCTTTTGCAACGCTCTGCTCTGCCGGCCGGTCAGGCCCGGTTGCCGCCTCGTCTATCGCGGGGGCGGCGGCCCCCACGTCGACGCCAATGTCGAGGTCTGCAACTGAAGGGGAGCCGCATCCCCTGAACGCTAAAGCGCGATACGATTAAGTCAGTTCTTCCGCTCGGCCACGAAACGCGCGGCGGCCTGTAGCACGGCGGCGCGGTCACCGAAGATCGAGACGGCGCTGTCGGCGCGCGCGAGCAGGTCGCGCACGCGCTGCTTGGCGCCTTCGATCCCGAGCTGGGTGACGAAGGTGGTCTTGCCCAGCGCGGCATCGGCGCCGGCCGGCTTGCCCAGCGCGGCCGCATCGCCCTCGACGTCGAGCAGATCGTCGGCGATCTGGAAGGCTTCGCCGAGCGCGCGGCCGTAATCGTCGAGCGCCTGATATTCCGCCTTCGAGGCCTGGCCGAGGATCGCGCCGGCGATGCAGCCGTAGCGCAGGAGCGCGCCCGTCTTCATCTGCTGGATACGGGCGACATCGATCGGCTCGTTGCCGCCAAAGCGGCCTTCGCCGGCGAGATCGAGGATCTGGCCGCCGACCATGCCGCCGATGCCGGCGCAGCGCGCCAGCGCGCGCGTCAAGAGCAGCCGCACATTGGCGTCGCGATGGATCTCGTCGCGGGTGATGATGTCGAAGGCGAGGGTCAGAAGACCGTCGCCGGCGAGGATCGCGGTGGCGTCGTCGGTCTGCTTGTGCAGGGTCGGGCGGCCGCGGCGCAGGTCTGAATTGTCCATGGCCGGCAGGTCGTCATGGATCAGCGAATAGCAATGGATGCATTCGAGCGCGGCGCCGACGAGCAGGGCCGCCTCGCGCGGCACGCCGAACACGGCGGCGCTCTCGACCACCAGGAACGGCCGCAGGCGCTTGCCGCCGTTCAGGCTCGAATACCGCATTGCGTCCATCAGTCGCTTGGGCCGGGCGATTTCGTCGTGCAGGATGTCGTCCGACAGCAGGCGCCCGAGCAGGGCTTCGGTGTCATCAGCGGTCTTGTCCAGACGTTTGGTGAAATCGGACGGGGACGTGCCGGTCATCAAGAGGGGCTCCAGAACTAAAATTCGGCGGGACAATCCTTTATGCGCCCGCGCCAGTCAATCGTTTGGAAGGCCTAAAAAGTGCTGGAAAAGGCCCGAATTATCACAGACTTAACGCTCCAGCCCGTGGCCGCTCTTAAGTTTGCGCCGGAAAGGTCGATTTGCGCATCGTCAAAATCCTGCTGGTGGTGCTCGCGGTTGTGGTCCTCGCGCCCTATGTGATCGCGCCGTTCTACCGCACCGGCCACCCTGTTTCGACGCTGATGGCCTGGCGCAGCTTGCGCGGCGCGCCGATGCAGCGGGAATGGATCGACCTCGCCGATATGTCGCCCTCTCTGCCGCGCGCGGTGGTCGCGGCCGAGGATGCCCATTTCTGCAAGCATCACGGCATCGATTGGGGCGCGCTGCGCGAGGCGATCGACGACGCCAGGGAGGACGGCACCGCCTTCCGGGGCGCCTCCACCATCACCCAGCAGGTGGCGAAGAACCTGTTCCTGTGGCAGGGGCGCGACTTCGTCCGCAAGGCGCTCGAATTCCCGCTGGCGCTTTGGATCGATCTCGTCCTGCCCAAGCAGCGGATTCTCGAGATCTACCTCAACATCGCCGAGCTCGGCCCGCAGGGGCAGTTCGGGGTCGAGGCGGCCAGCGCCTATGCCTTCGGCAAATCGGCCGAAAGCCTCTCGCCCCGCGAGGCGGCGCTTCTAGCCTCGATCCTGCCGAATCCGGTCAAGCGCAGCGCCCGGACCCCGGGACCGGGCGTCCGGCGGCTGGCGGCCACCTATATGGCGCGGGGGCAGGCGAGCTCGCTTGCGACCTGTTGGCGCGAAAATCGCTGATTTTTGGCCCGTTCCGGGCGCATTTTCCGGCCCAAGAGCCTAGCTTTACGGCCAGCCTTCCTCTATAAGCGCGGCCTTGATCGGCATTCAGCTCGCCTCGTATTGCGGGTGCTGAGCCGTCCCTTCGCGGACGATGCCCTGATGACACCAATCCCTAGAGGATATTGAAATGGCCGTTCCGAGAAGAAAAACCTCGCCGTCGCGCCGTGGCATGCGCCGCTCGGCGGACGCCCTCAAGAAGCCGACCTATGTGGAAGACAAGGACTCCGGCGAGCTCCGTCGTCCGCACCATCTCGACCTCAAGACCGGCATGTACAAGGGCCGCCAGGTCCTGAAGAAGAAAGAGTCCTGAAGCCAGGATCTTTCTCGGGCGGGAGATCGGACCCGCCCGATTCGGCCAACCCATGAGATAGACGGTGACGGCGGCGGAGCGGATGCTTCGCCGCTGCATTGTTCTGTCCGGATATCTTGATCGAGAAAGCATCAAGCCGATGGTCGGTTTCCCGCTGCTCCTGATTCCGCTCGCGGTGTACAACATCATCGCCTTCCTGATGCCCAGCGTGTCCTTCTCGGACGTGCTGTTCAAGGTGCCGATGATCACGGGCGAAGCCTGGCCGGTCACGCTCGCGGATCTCCTGCTCGCGCTCGGCGTCATGCTGCTGCTGCTCGAAGTGGTCAAGGGCGCGCGGCCGGGCTCGAAATTCCTGATGGACCATTTGCTGTCGCTGATCATCTTCGGCGCGGCCGCCGCCGAATTCGTGATGTGGCCCAAATTCGGCAATTCCACCTATTTCCTGCTGGTGCTGCTCGCGATGGCCGACTTCCTCGGCGGCATTGCCCAGCGCACGCGCCGCCGCGTCACCTATGTCGCCGAAACGACGGTGCCGGCGCCGCGCAAGGCCAAGCGCAGGGCCGAAGCGCCGGCGGAGGATGTGGAGTCTGAGCGCAAGTTCGAGCCGGTGATTGCGCCGCAGCCGGCACCGGCGGCGCCGCCCGCCCCTTCCGCGCAGTCCGTCGCGGAATCCGTGCTGATGGACCACCCTGCGCCCAAGCCCGTGCAGGGCGCGCCTTCGCCGGAAATTCCCTCGCCGCAGTTGCAGCCGGGGAACGGCACGCCGTCTTCCGACGCGCCGCCGCGCTGATTTTCCTGAATTTGCGCGCATCTCACCGCGGCGCCAGTGTGCTCCCTCGCCCCGTTCTTACGGGGAGAGGGTTGGGGTGAGGGGCTCTCTCCGGGGATGAGATAGCCGTGAGACCTGTACCCCCTCACCCGGATCGCACCGGACGATGCTACGCATCGCCGAGGCGATCCGACCTCTCCCCGCAAGCGGGGAGAGGTAAGAAGCGCCATCTCACTTCGAATTAGCCTCAAGCCACCTGCCGTGTCCGCGCGCTGACGCTTTGCAGCGGGCGCTTGCTGCCATAGGCCATCAGCGCATCCTCGGATGAGGCGCGGCGTAGCCGGGTCGTTTGCGGCAGCTGCTCGGCATTGGCGATCAATTGTGTGACGAAGCTCGGATCGGGGCGCGGCAGCGGCGCCTTGCGGACCCACTGCAACGTCGGCATCAGCGGCACCAGGGCCGTGCCTGTGCCGTTGTCCGCCGCGTCCGATCGATCAGTACTCAACATCGCAATCACCGTTGATCCGGCGAGACTGTCGCGTTTCGGGACGCGGGCGCCGGTGCGAGTCCTGTACTCGCAAGGCCTATGCCGGCCGGGCCGGCTTGGTTCCCCGCGCCGGGGAAACGTGGTTTCCAAATTGTTTATCAACTTTGCCTAGGGTCGGGGGCGAATCTGGCTCTATCCTGTGCCGGCTCAGGACTTCTCCACTGTCCCGAAACGAGGCGACTTTGACCGCTGGACTGCCGCAAGCCTCCGACATCCTGGCCGCGCTCGGCCAGGCCGTGTTCGCCTGGGACATCGCCAGCGATGCCATCGTCTGGGGTGAGCAGGTCAGCGCCGTCTTCCCCGGCGTTCCCGCCGAGCGGCTCGCGACCGGCGCCGAATTCGCCAAGCTGATCGAGCCCGCGCAAACGCTGCGGACGGCAGCGCTGGCGCTGACGTCCCCGGTGCACGGCGCCGACGGCACGCCCTACCGGGTCGAGTACGGCGTGCGCATGAGCGCCTCCGACCCCGTGATCTGGATCGAGGAGACTGGCCGCTGGTTCGCAGGTCCCGACGGCCGTCCCACACGAGCGATCGGCTCCGTCCGCATCAACAATGAGCGCCACGCCCGCGATGAGGAATTGAGCAGGCTGGCTCGGCTCGATCCGCTGACCGGCGAGCTCAACCGCTCACATCTGATCGCGGCGCTGGCCGAGGCGATCGAGGAGACGACCCGCTTCCGCTCGACCGCCGCCTTCATGCTGGTCGGTATCGATCATCTCGCCCGCGTCAACGATGCCTTCGGCTTCGACGTCGCCGACGCCGTGATCCTCGACATCGCCAAGCGCATTCGCGCGCGCCTGCGCGGCGGCGACGTGCTCGGGCGCTTCTCTGGCAACAAGTTCGGCCTGATCCTGAAGAACTGCACCGTCGACGACATGAATGTGGCCGCCGAGCGCTTCCTGGCCGGCATCCGCGACGAGGTGGTGCCGACCAAATCCGGTCCGGTCTCGGTCACCGCATCGATCGGCGCGGTCAGCCTGCCGCGCTATGCGCGCAACACCGACGAGGCCGTCAATCGCGCCCACGAGACGCTGGACGCCGCCAAGCGCCGCCGCTCCGGCTCGTTCGCGGCCTGGCGCCCGGATGCCGCGCGCGACGCACAGCGCCGCGTCAACATCCGCGTCACCGACGAGATCGTTACCGCGCTCAACGAACGCCGCATCAGGCTCGCCTATGAACCCGTCGTCTCGGCTGTCTCGCGCGAGCGCGCATTCCATGAATGCCTGGTCCGGATGGACCAGGGCGACGGCCAGGTGCTGCTCGCGCCCGACATCGTGCCGGTCGCCGAGCGGCTCGGCCTGATCCGCCTGGTCGATCATCGCGTGCTCGAGCTCGTGGTCGCCGAGCTTGCGGCGGCGCCCGATGTCTGCCTCAGCCTCAACATCTCGCCGGATACGACCATGGATCCGGACTGGTGGGCGGGGATCGAATCGCTGATGCTGGCCCATCCCGGCGTCGCCGAGCGTCTGATCGTCGAGATCACCGAGACGGTCGCGATCCAGGACATCGACGACGTCCGCGCCTTCGTCAGCCGCCTCAAGCATTTCGGCAGCCGCATCGCCATCGACGATTTCGGCGCCGGCTACACCTCGTTCCGCAATCTGCGCAAGCTCGGCGTGGACATCGTCAAGATCGACGGCGCCTTCGTGCAGAACATCACCCATTCCGCCGACGACCGCGCCTTCGTGCAGACCCTGATCGATCTCGCCCGCCGCCTCGACATCAAGACCGTCGCCGAATGGGTGCAGGATGAGGAAGCGGCGAACATGCTGCGCGACTGGGGCTGCGACTACATCCAGGGCCGCCTGATCGGGCTGGCTTCGGCGGAGCGCCCGTGGGGCGTGCCGCCGGGCAGCGTGCTGCCTGCGGCGGGGTAGGAGTTAATCGTTCTAATCGCCCGGCGTTCTTGTTTCCCCCTCCACTTGCGGGAGAGGGTGGCTCGCCGCGTAGCGGCGAGACGGGTGAGGGGTTCTATCTGCGTGCAAAACTGTCGCGATAAGATTCGCGGATAGAACCTCTCATCCGGCGCTTCGCGCCACCTTCTCCCACAAGGGGAGAAGGAAGAGATCGCGCCCGCGGCTACAAATTCTCACGCCCCCTCGTCCAGCGCCACCAGCTCGCGCTTCTTGCGCAGCGACGGCAGTAGCGGCGCGATCAGCAGCACCAGGGCAAGCGCGAGACACGCCCCCGAGATCGGCCGCTGCACGAAGGTCCAGAGATCGCCCTGCGACAGGATCAGCGACTTGCGCAAATTGTTCTCCATCATCGGACCGAGCACGAAGGCCAGCACCAGCGGTGCCGGCTCGTAGCCGAGCTTGCGCATGAAATAGCCGATGATCCCGAACGCGATCATCACATAGACGTCGAACACGTTGTTGCTCGAGCAGTAGACGCCGAGGATCGTGAACAGGATGATCAAGGGGAACAGGATGTTGTAGGGCAGCTTGAGCAGCTGCACCCACATGCCGATCATCGGCAGGTTCAGGATCAGCAGCATGACGTTGCCGATATACATGCTGGCGACGATGCCCCAGAACAGGCCGGGGTTCTGCGTGATCAGCAGCGGGCCCGGCTGCAGGCCGTGAATAACGAAGGCCCCGAGCAGCAGCGCCATCACTACGTTCGGGGGGATGCCGAGCGTCATCAGCGGAATGAAGGCGCCGCCCGCCGCGGCGTTGTTCGCCGATTCCGGGCCGGCGACGCCCTCGATTGCGCCATGGCCGAACCGCTCGGGCGTCTTCGACAGCCGCTTCTCCAGCGCGTAGGACGCGAATGACGAGACCACCGCGCCGCCGCCCGGCAGGATGCCGAGGAAAAAGCCGAGGATGGTGCCGCGGCCGACCGGACCTGCGCTCGCCTTCCAGTCCTCCTTGCTGGGCAGGAGATGGGTGATCCTGGTGTTGATGACGTCGCGCTTGATCGTCTGCTCGGTGTTGAGCAGCACCTCGGCGACGCCGAACAGGCCCATCACCACGGGCACGAGGCCGATGCCGTCGATCAGCTCCATGCGGCCGAAGGTCAGCCGCGGCTGCGCGGTGATGCTGTCGAGCCCGATCAGCCCGAGCACGACGCCGATGCACGCCATCAGCAATGCCTTCGGCATCGATCCCTGGGTGAGGAAGGTGAGCACGACGAGGCCGAGCACCATCAGGCTGAAATACTCGGCCGGGCCGAAGGCAATGGCGAGGCTGGCAAGCCTCGGCGCCACCAGCATCAAGGCAACCAGCGCAAAGGTGCCGGCAGCGAAGGAGCCGAACGCGGCAATGCCGAGCGCGGGGCCCGCGCGGCCCTGCTTCGCCATCTGGTGGCCGTCGATGCAGGTCACGACCGAGGCGGCCTCGCCGGGGATGTTGACCAGGATCGAGGTGGTCGAGCCGCCATACATCGAGCCGTAATAGATGCCGGCCATCATGATGATGCCTGATTCCGGCGTGCCCGACAGCGTCACCGGCAACAGCAGCGACATCGCCGAGATCGGGCCGATGCCGGGCAGCACGCCGACCAGCGTGCCGATGAAGACGCCGATGAAGCAGTAGAGCAGGTTGACCGGCAGCAGCGCGATGCCGAATCCATGTGCCACGTTGACGAGCGTATCCATGCGGTCAGCCGATCCCGAACAGACCTGACGGCAACTGGATCAACAGCAGCCGCTTGAGCACCCACCACATGCCCGAGGGCACCAGCACCGCGATCGGGACCGCCAGCGTCCAGCGCACCGGATCGATCAGCCGCAACAGCAGCAGCATCAGGGGGATCGATGACAGCAGGAAGCCCAGCGGCTCCAGCGCGAAGGCGAACGCGGTGAGGCAGGCGATGAGGACAAGCGGCTTGCTCCAGCGCACGTTCTCCCAGCGCGAGGCCAGCGTCGGCCCGCCCTCGGTGATCGCCGAGACGATGATCGCGCCTGCGAACACGCACATCAGGATGCCCGTGTAGAACAGCACGTAGCCGGAGCCGGGATCGTTGATGGTGCCGAGCTTGAGCCTCCAGCCCGACCAGATCACGAAGCCGCCGAGCGCGAGTCCGATCAGCCCGCCCCAGAGTTCGGAGTTGCCGAGGCGGAGCTTGACGTTGGTGTCGTTGTTCATCGCGATTCTCGTGCCCCGGACGCAGCGCAGCAGGTACTGATGCGCTGCAGAGCCGGGGCCCATGAGTGTGGACGAAAAGATGGGTCCCGGCTCTGCGGTGCATCGCTGAAGGAGCGCTGCACCGCGTCCGGGACACGCAGGTGGTTTGGCTCTATTTCTTCGCAAGCCCGAGCGTTTCGATCACCTTGCGCTCGGACTCCGTGACCTCGATGACGAATTTCTTGTAATCCTCGGTGCTCTTGTAGTTCGGCACCATGTCGTATTTGGCGAGCGTGGCGATCACCGCGGGATCCTCGATCGCCTTCTTGAAGGAATCGTGCAGCTTGGCGACGATCTTGGGATCCATCCCTTTCGGCCCTGCAATGCCGAACGGGGAATCATAGACCATGGGATAGCCGAGCTCCTTCAGCGTCGGCACGTCGGGATAGTTCGGCGACCGTGCGCCGGTCCACACCATCAGGAGCCGCAGCTTGCCGGCGTCGACCAGCGGCCGCCATCCCGTGGAATCAGCCTGCAGCATGGTGTGCTGCCCCAGCACGGCGGCGTTGGTCTCCGCACCGCCCTTGAACGGGACCTGCGTCAGCTTGATGCCGGACATCGCGGCGATCTGCTCCATGCCGATATGCAGCGAGGTGCCGGCGCCGGGCGTAGCATAGGTCACCTTGCCCGGATTCGCCTTTGCGAACTCCACCACGTCCTTCCAGCTCTTGAACTGCGATTCCGCGCTGGTCGTCACGCCGAAAGTGTAACCGGTGAGATGGACGATATAGGTGAAATCCTTTGCCGGATCCCACGATACCTCCTGCATCAGCGGCAGGCGGAACACGGTGATCGGGATCTGCGAGATGGTATAGCCGTCCGGTTTCGCCGCCGCCGCCATCGTCGCCGGCCCGACCGTGCCGCCGCCGCCGGCCTTGTTGTCGATCACGATCGGTTGGCCCAGCACCTTCGAGGCGCTGTCGGCGATCGCGCGCATCGAGATATCGGTCGAGCCGCCGGCCGGCCAAGGCACGATCAACGTGATCGGCTTCGTCGGATAGTCTTGCGCATTGACGGCCGTGGAGAGCAATGCGCCCATGACGGCGTGCACCGCGGCAAATGCAATCGTCTTCAGCCCGTATCCCGACATCCAAAGCCTCCCTCGCGGCGCCTCTCTGGGGGCGCCGTCTCTCGTTCTTGTGAGGCGATTGTTCCTGAATTTGACGGAGAAGAAAAGCGTATTGCGCACATCGCTGTGCGGCCGTCGGTCAGCTAACGCGGACAGAGCCGACATATGCGACAATTCGTCGTTTGGTCGCGTGCCGAGAGGCGGAATTTGAGCGGCCGAAGCGATCAGGCCACGCGCCGGACCATGTTCAGCGTCTCGATGGTGCGGCCGACGTCCGAGGCGAGACACGGCTTGCCGAAATAATAGCCTTGGACCGCGGTGCAGCCGCATTCGCGGACGAAGTCGAGCTGCTCCTCGGTTTCCACGCCCTCCGCCGTGGTCTCGACGCCGAGCACGGAGCCGAGGCTCGCGATCGTTCTGACGATGGCAACGCTCTCCGGGCTTTCGCCGAGCGTTCCGACGAAGGAGCGGTCGATCTTGATGCGGTCGAACGGAAACTTGCGCAGGTAGCTCAGCGAGGAATAGCCCACGCCGAAATCGTCGAGGCTGACGCGCACCCCGAGCCCGCGGAGCTGGTGCAGGATGTCGATGGTCGCCTTGCTGTCGTCGAGCAGCGCCGTCTCGGTGACCTCGAGCTCGAGCCGCTGCGGCGGTAGGCCGGCTTCCGCGAGCGCGCTCGTGACCATCGCCACCAGGGCGCGGGAGCGGAACTGCACCGGAGACAGGTTCACCGCGACGGTGACGCCGGGCCAGGACGCGGCGGCCGCGCAGGCCGTGCGCAGCACCCATTCGCCGATCGGAACGATCAGCCCGTTCTCCTCCGCAATCGGGATGAACTCGGCCGGAGAGACGAAGCCGCGCGAGGGATGCTTCCAGCGCAGCAATGCCTCGAAGCCGGTGAGCTCGGAGGAATCGAGCCGCATCTGCGGCTGAAACACGAGGTGGAATTCACGCCCTTCCAGCGCGCCGACTAGGTCCTGCTCCAGCGCGTGCCGGCTGCGCGCCTGTTCCTCCATCTCGGGCTCGAACAGCTGATAGGCGCCGCGCCCCTTGGCCTTGGCCTTGTACAGCGCGAGGTCGGCGCATTTCATCAGCTCATCGGCATCGAGCCCGTGGTCGGGCGCGATCGCGATGCCGACCGAGACGCCGACATGGATCGACTGGCTTTCCAGCGGCGGCGGATGACCGATGATGTCGACCAGGCGGCGGGCGAGCTCCTCGGCCGATTGTGGCTGCGGCCCGCGCTGGAGAACGGCGAACTCGTCGCCGCCAAGCCGCGCGACGGTATCGTGCTCGCCGACATTCTCCTTGAGGCGCGCCGCGACCCAGCGCAGCAGGCGGTCGCCGGCAGCGTGGCCGAGGCGGTCGTTGACGGTCTTGAAATTGTCGAGGTCGAAACAGAGCACCGCCATGGCGCCGCCGGCGATCGCGACCTGGTTCAATCCCTCGCCCATCTTCTCGCGGAACAGCGTGCGGTTGGGCAGGTCGGTCAGCGAATCGTGCCGCGCCATGTGCGCGACGCGTGCCTGGGCCTTGTGGCGCTCGGTAACGTCCTCATAGGTCACGACCCAGCCGCCGTGCTCCATGCGCTTGTGATTGAGCTTGATGATGCGGCCGTCGTTCAAATGGCGGTGCAGCGTGTGCTCGCCCTCGCGCAGCCTCTCGACGTAGTCGGCATAGAGCTTGGCGCCGGTCATGTTCGGATGGATGCCGAGCGCGCAGCTGTGCTCCATGATCTCCCGCATCGAGACGCCTGGCTTCACGATCTCCGGCGACAATCCATACATCTCGATGTAGCGGCGGTTGCAGACGATCACGCGCAGGCTCGCGTCGAGCATGCACAGGCCCTGACTCATGTTGTTCAGGGCCGCATCGAACCGGCGGTACTGCTCGCTCAGCTCCTCGATCGCACGCTCGCGCTCGGTGATGTCCTCATAGGTGGCGACGAAGCCGCCCTCGGCCAGCGCGCAATAGCGCACCGAGATCACGGTGTCGTTCGACATGCGCCGGCGCATCGGCGAGGAGTCACGGCTCGCGATCCGGGCGCGGGCGGCTTCGAGGATCTGCTGCGGGCTGTACTCCGAGTTGAACGCGCCGTTCGCCATCGATCGCTCGATCAGCTCGGCCAGATGGGTGCCGGGCCGGGCCTCCTCCGGCGACAACAGGTAGATCTTGCGGTAGGTGGTGTTGCAGATCCGAAGCCGCATGTCGCCGTCATAGAAGGCGAGCCCGTGCGCCATGTTTTCCAGCGCCGCATCGAGCATGAAATTCTGCTGCCGCAGCGTTTCCTCGTATTGCAGCCGCTCCGTGACGTCCTCGTGCACCGTCACCCAGCCGCCGTCGGGCAGGAAGCGGGAGACCGCCTGCACCATCCGTCCGTCGTAGCGCATCACCAGCAGCGTCTTCGGCTTCCTGCTGCGCACATCCTCCAGCCGGCTCTGGTAGAATTCGTCACCCGACATGCCCGGCAGGTTGCCGCGCGACATCCAGTGCTCGATCACCGTGGAATGCGCGATGCCAGGCTTCACGATGTCAGGATCGAGGTTATAAAGCTTCAGGAACCGTTCGTTGCAGACGACGACACGGCTGTCGACGTTGTACATGATCAAACCGTGCGACATGTTGGCGAGCGCGTGCTGGCTGCGCTCGGTCTGAACGCGCACTTCCGCTTCGAGCCGGGCGAGGCGGGTGACGTCGTCGCAGATCGTCATCCAGCCGCCGCCGGGGAGCGGCTTCAGCTCGAGCGACATGACGAGGCCGCTCGCCAGCAATTGCTCGGTGCGGAACGGCTTGCCCGCGGCGATCTGTGCCATTCGCGTCGAATACAACGCGTCGAGCTGGTCTTGCGGAAAGTTGCCGCGGCTTGCACTGTGCGCGAGCACCTCCCGGTAGCTGGTGCCGACCCGCACGATGTCGGCCGACATGTCGAACAGCGTGAGGTAGCGCTGGTTCGCCAGCACGATCCGGTTGTCGGCATCGTAGACGCAGACGCCCTGCTCCATGTGGTCGAGCGCAAGCTGGCTCAGCGCGACCAGGGCGCCTGGGCTCTGCTCACGGCCTGTACCAAGCTCGCTGTCGCGGGTCGACGTCATGGGTCGGCAAGGCCTCGGCAGGCGATAGACTGAATGCAACCTAATTCAGCCGCCGAGGCTAGCGAAGAGGCCGGAAAATTCCCTTAAGCGCGTTAGTTTACGGAGGGTGACCGGCGATGACGAAGATGACGGTGCTGGATTGTTGGCTGTGGCTCCAACTACGGCCCGTACAGCACGAGCTCCGTATCGGTGAGATCGCCGAGCTGTGGCTGGTGCGGGCCCCTGAAATATTTCCGGCCGCGCCGCTCGGTGTAGATGCCGAAGAGGCCGGGAATCGGACCATTGGCATCGACCGCCACCGCGATCTTGCCGAGCCGCAGCAGCAGCCGTCCGATGCGGCCGGCGCATTCGGCATAGTCTGCGGCACTCCGGCAATAGATCAGCTTCATGGCGGGCGGTGCGATGAATCCACGGCGGATGCGCACCGGTTGCAGGATGAAGGGGAACGTTCCCTGCGGCGTGCGGCAGACGAGGCTGAGGCAATTGTAGCGCGCATGTCGCGTCAGCAGCTCGGTCTCCGCCTCGGAAAGCCCCTTGATCTCCTTGGCGTGCGGCGGAATGACCTCGATCTCGCTCCAGCGCGGCACGCGCGCCAGCGCCGGGACCGAGAAGAATATGCCGCGGCAATAGGCCTGAAAACCCTGCGTCTCGATGATCGGCCAGGTCCACGGCGCCGGGCTGATGTTGAAATAGGTGACGTGCTTGTGCCGCTGGGCGATCTTGGTCAGCAGCGGAGCGTAGTTGCGGTAGGGCGGGTCGACATACCAGCTCGACAGATTGCACCGGATGGCGGTCTCTTCGCCCTCCTTGCGTGCGGTGTAGATCAAGAGCAGCACGCCGACCGGCGTGCCGTCGTCGTCAAGCATGTAGCCGAAGCGCGGATAGCCCTCCGGCACGGTCCGGAAGGCCTGGCGGCGCAGGCCCTGGATCCAGTAGTCGCGTGAACGGCCGACGAAGCCGCGCGTCAGCAAGTCCGCGATCTTGTCGACGTCGGACTCGGTGATCTCGCGGCATCGGACCTTGGTATGGATCACGCTCGTCTTGCCCGTGGAAATGGCCGGCCTCGTGAGTTGTGTCAGCGCCAGCCTTCGCCATGGGCCTCGGCCGCGACAGGCGGCTGCAGGCTCAGGACGTCCCGCACCCTGGCTGGCCAGGCGGACAGATCGGTGCCGTGGGTGTGGAACATGGCTACCGCCAGACGGTCCATGCCGAAGGCCACGCAGCCGGTATGCGCCGGCTCGCCGTTGGCATCCTGGATTCCCCAGGTCGTGCCGAAATGCTCGCGATGATAGTTGAAGCTCATGCACGCCGTCGGCTGCTCTTCCGAGCGCAGCGGGATGAGGAGCTCGAACTTGAGCTGCTGCTGCTTCTGGCTCACCGCCTTCATCTGGCCAACGCGGCCGAAGAACGGATCGCTGGCATAGTCGACGCGGAAGGTGAGGCCGAGGTCGGTCGCGATCTTCTGCGCGCGCACCATCCAGCGCTCGCGGAAATCGGCGACGTCGTCGGGGCTGCCGATGCAGACATATTCGCGCATCCGGAACGATTGCAGCCGGTCGAGATGCTTCGAGGGCTCGCGGCGGAAGCAATCCGCGGCAACGTCGAAGCGCAGGCCGCCCTTCGGCAATTGGCCGCGGCTCGCCGCGATCGGATAGACCGGATAGCAGGCGGCCGGCGACAGCACGAGATCGGCCGGCGACAGCGAAGAGGTCCAGTCGCCGCCGGCATCGAAGCGGCTCACCGCCGCGTTGATCTCGCGTTCGGTGCCGTGCAGACCGCAGACGCAGCCAAGCAGGTTCGGAAAGCTCTTGAGATAGCCGGACTTCTCCAGCTGCGAGCGGCTCATCACCGGCGGGAAGCGCATCACCTCGGTGCCAGCCTCGCGATGACCGGTGATCAGCGCGGCGAGCTTCTCGACGATGCCCTCATAGAGTGCGGTGCGGGCATAGACACCATCGGCGCCCATGCGGTGGAACAGCTTGTCAGCGAGATGATCGAGCGGATCGATCGTCTGCGGCGCGGTGGCGGGCGAATTGGGAAGGACGGCAATATTCATGGTTCGATGTCCTGCTATCTCAAAATTGTTCTTGTTGAAGCGGTCGCGGAGGCACGTCAGTCGCGAAGGCTCGTCGGCACCCCGCTCATCAATGTCGATGTCGCGGCATTGGCCAGGATCCGGTCGTTGTTGATCATGATCGGCGACGACAGCACGTCGCGGAGGTGGCGGCCCATGGTGAACTCGCCGTCGTTGCGGTAACCGGCAAGGCCCGCGGTGCGCATCGCGTGCATCACGGTCTCGACCGCGAGCTCGGAGGCCTGCACCTTCAAAAGCGTGATCGAGGACTGGAAGTCGAGCGAGGTCAGCGCACGCTCGTCATGCTCGACGCGGGCGAAAGCGTCGATATTGGCGGCGATCAGCGCCCGCAGCTTGGCCAGCGACATCTTGGCGGCGGTGAAGTGCGCCGCGGCCGGGGGCATCTGTCCGCCGGACGCGCGGGCCGCCTTTCGGATGAAGCCCTGTGCGCGCGTCACCGCCGCAGCGGCGATGCCGGCCCAGGCCGACGACCAGCACAGATGCGCGAACGGCGTCATGGTCTGGGCGTGGATCTTGTCATAGGATTCCGGGAAGACGCGGTCGGCGGGGCAGTCGACCTTCAGCTCGAACCCGGTCGAGCAGGTGCCGCGCATGCCGAGCGTTTCCCAGCCCAGCGTCCGCTTCAGCGAATAATCGTCCTTGGCGAGCGCCAGCAGCACCTGGTCGGAGGCGGCGGCGTCGGTGGCGCGGCGGGCGATGGTGACGAGGCCATCGGCTTCGGCACCGTAGGAGATCACGGTGGCGTCGCGCACCAGCGAGACGGTATCGCCGGCATGGTCGACCGCAGCGGCGCTGGCGCGGATGTTGCCGCCGTTCTGGCCTTCGGTGGTGGAGGAGGCGAGCAGCCACTGGTCGCGGGCGACCCGGCGCATCATGGTCTCCATCCAGGGGATGCCATGGCCGTGCCTGATGACGCAGGCGACCTTGGTCTGGTGCATCGCGTAGATCATCGCCGTGGATGCGCAGGCGCGTCCGAGTGTGTAGCAGATGTCGGTGACGTCGTGGAT
The DNA here is from genome assembly GCF_016031655.1 of Bradyrhizobium glycinis. Classification (GTDB taxonomy): domain Bacteria; phylum Pseudomonadota; class Alphaproteobacteria; order Rhizobiales; family Xanthobacteraceae; genus Bradyrhizobium; species Bradyrhizobium glycinis. The sequence goes on along the minus strand of NZ_JACCHQ010000016.1, from coordinate 19,406 downwards.
CGAGGCGCCGAAGCCGCCGAACTCGACCGGAACCATCACGCCGAGCAGCTTCTGATCACGCGCGACGTCGAAGGCCTTGTGCGGGAAGCGGGCGTCGCGATCGACCCCGTCTGCGTCGGCCGCGGCCGCTGCGGCGGTCCGGGCGGCGCGCTCGATCAGGGAGGGACCCTGCTCGAGAAAGCTCGTCTGCATTTCGTCGCCAGTGAGGACTGCTTCACGCACGTTCATACTCGTCCGCCTCCGTTTGCCGTTCGAGATCGCCGGCATCATTCGCGATGCCGCTGAAGCGATCCTCCGGCGATCTTTGCTTGTGAGACGAGGCTACGGATTTAATTCAAATTCGTCGATGAAATAGAGGGTAAACAAAACCCGATTCCGAACGAACAGTTAAGGCTCGGTTGTTCGCATCACCGGATTTTCTCCCATCGCGTTAGGACTCTGGAAGAAGCCTGGATTTTTCGACAATCCGAGTCATCGTTTACTAAGAAACGCGAAGTATTGGTGCCGCCCATTGCAGGACCGGCAGCCCGCACCCATCGTAGCCGGCAGTCCGGTCCGACCCGATAGACAGATGGGAATTTGCCGATGCAGGCCTTCGATACCGATTTGCGCAATCGCATCATCAAGCTGGTGAAGGGCATCCTCGAACAGAATTCGCTTCCCGCAGACGTTACGCCCTCGGCCAAGCTCGTCGATATCGGCCTGACCTCGATGGACATGGTGAATCTCATGCTCGGCGTTGAGGCCGAATTCGACTTCACCATCCCGCAGTCCGAGATCACGCCGGAGAATTTCCAGTCCGTCGAGACGCTGGAGCGCATGGTGGCGACCCAGCTGCAGCCGGCGACCGCGGCTTAACCAGGGGGCGCATCTCCCCACCCCGTTCCAAATCCGCCGCAAAACTGGCATAGCTTAACCATGTCACATTGGCGGACAGGGTGGAGCAGGCATGGCGCAGGCGGTATTGGGCATCATCGGCGGCTCGGGCATCTATGACCTGCCCGGCCTCGAGGGTGCGCGCGAAGAGGTGATCGAGAGCCCCTGGGGCGAGCCGTCCGCGCCCTTGCGGCGCGGCTCCATCGCTGGCCTGCCGGTCGTGTTCCTGCCGCGGCATGACAAGGGGCATCGGCTGTCCCCCTCCGACATCAATTATCGCGCCAATATCGACGTGCTGAAGCGCGCCGGCGTCACCGACCTGATCTCGCTCTCGGCCTGCGGCTCCTTCAAGGAGGAACTGCCGCCGAGCACCTTCGTTCTCGTCGACCAATTCGTCGACCGCACCCACAAGCGCGAGAGCTCGTTCTTCGGCCGGGGCTGCGTCGCGCATGTGTCGATGGCGCACCCGGTCTCGCCGCGGCTGCGCATCCATCTGGCGGCCGCCGCGGAAGCGGAAGGCATCGCGATCGCGCGCGGCGGCACCTATGTCTGCATGGAAGGACCGCAATTCTCCACTTACGCGGAAAGCATGACCTACAAGACGCTGGGCTATTCCGTGATCGGCATGACCAACATGCCCGAAGCGAAACTCGCGCGTGAGGCGGAGATCTGCTACGCCACCGTCGCGATGGTGACGGATTTCGACTGCTGGCATCCCGACCACGATGCGGTCACGGTGCAGGACATCATCCGCGTGCTGAATTCGAACGCCGACAAGGCGAAGGCGCTGGTGGCGCGGCTGGCCAAGGATTTTCCGCGTGAGCACGAGCCGTGCCCGATCGGTTCGGACCGTGCGCTCGACAGCGCGCTGATCACGGCGCCCGAGGCGCGCGATCCCGAGCTCCTGAAGAAGCTCGACGCGGTGGCCGGGCGCATCCTGCGGGCGTGAGACTAGAACGAAAAGGCAGAATGCCATGAAGGTCGACGGCAAGCATTTCCGCAGCATCTGGCGCGAGCGCGACGGCTGGTCGGTCGGGGCGATCGATCAGCGCCGGCTGCCGCACGAATTCGTCATTGCGCAGCTGACCTCGTGTGAAGATGCGGCCGTTGCCATCCGCGACATGCTTGTGCGCGGCGCGCCGCTGATCGGCGCCACCGCCGCCTACGGCATGGCGCTCGCGATGCGCGAGGACGCCTCCGACGCCGGGCTGCAACGCGCTTATGACACCCTCGTCGTGGCGCGGCCGACCGCGATCAATCTGAAATGGGCGCTGGACGAGATGCGCGCTTCGCTCGCGCCGATCGATCCGGTGGAACGAGCGGAAGCGGCCTATGCGCGCGCCGACGAGATCGCCGAGCAGGACGTCGAGATCAACCGCGGCATTGCCGACAACGGCCTGAAGCTGATCGAGGCGACCGCGGCGAAAAAGCCGGGCGACGTGGTCAACGTGCTGACCCATTGCAACGCCGGCTGGCTCGCCACCGTCGATTGGGGCACGGCGACGGCGCCGATCTATCTTGCGCACGAGCGCGGCATCAAGGTCCATGTCTGGGTCGACGAGACGCGTCCGCGCAACCAGGGCGCCTCGCTCACCGCCTGGGAGCTCGGCCATCACGGCGTGCCGCACACGGTGATCCCGGACAATACCGGCGGGCACCTGATGCAGCATGGCATGGTCGATCTTGCCATCGTCGGCACCGACCGCGTCGCCGCCAATGGCGATGTCTGCAACAAGATCGGCACTTACCTCAAGGCGCTGGCCGCGCATGACAACGGCGTGCCGTTCTACGTCGCGCTGCCGTCGCCGACGATCGATTTCGCCGTTCATGACGGCATCCGCGACATCCCGATCGAGCAGCGCAGCGGCGTGGAGGTCACCGACATGACCGGCCGCACCTCGGACGGCCGGCTGGAGACAGTGCGCATCGTGCCCGAGAGCTCGCCGGTCGCGAACTACGCCTTCGACGTGACACCGGCGCGGCTCGTCACCGGTCTCATCACCGAGCGCGGCGTGCTGAAGCCGGATCGCGCATCGCTGGCGGCGGCGTTTCCGGAGCGGAGCTCTGCTGCGGTGAAGTAGCCTTGGCCGGGCGATATCTCGCCACGGCCGTCATTGCGAGCGCAGCGAAGCAATCCAGAATTCCTCCGCGGATGCAGTCTGGATTGCTTCGCTGCGCTCGCAATGACGGAGAATGACACGCTACCGCAGCTTCAGCCCCGTCGCCTTCTCCAGCTCCGCGATCGCCTGCGCCCCGCTCGTGACCTTGATCGTCGTCATGCCCATCTGACGCGCCGGCTTCAGGTTGACGCCGAGATCGTCCAGATAAACGCAATTGTTCGGATCGACCTTCAGCGTCTCGACCATCATCTGGTAGATGCGTGGATCCGGCTTGCGCAGGCCGATCTTGGCGGATTCGATGACGTGATCGAACAGCACCATGACTTCGGCGATATAGAGGGAGCGCCCCGTCATGCTGCCGATCGCGTTGGCCGGCAGATTGTTGGTGATGCAGCCGGTCTTGAATTTCGCCTTGATGCGCTTCAGGGCCTCGACCATCTCCGGGCGCAGATCGCCCTGCAGCAGCGGCAGCACGTCACGACCGCGCACCTCCGCGCCGAGCGCGAGCGATTCGGCAGCGAACAATTCGTCGAACGTCTCGATATCGACCTCGGCCCGCTCGAATTTGGCCCAGGCGTTTTCCAGATGATTGGCGGCGTTGGTGCGCCGGATGATATCGGCGGGCAGGCCGCGTTCGGTCTCGAACCGCGTGAACGCCTCGAAGGGCGAGCTCGTCAGCACGCCGCCGAAATCAAAGATCACCGCCTCGATCGCCAAGGTCCTGCCCTCGTCAATTGCTTTCCAACAGGGCTAGCATGCGCTATCGCCAAGAACCAGTCCGAAGCAATCGCCCGCCTTCATCCGATGCCTGTTCCCATGAAGATGCCTGCCGCTTTCATCGCAGCCGCGCTGCTGCTTGCGACGCCAGCCTTCGCCATCGTCGGCGGCGGCACGCCGCAGGCCGACGGCGTCGCCCGCGCCGTCGTCACCATTGTCGGCTCGCGCGGCAATTTCTGCACCGGCAGCCTGATCGCCCCGAAGCTGGTGTTGACGGTCGCCCATTGCGTGCAGCCCGGCGCGGACTACAAGGTCGTCGATCGCGGCGCCGACGGCCAGCCGCAATTGCTGAACGTGCGCACCGTCGCGATCCATCCGAATTTCAACATGCAGGCGATGCAGGCGCATCGCGCCACCGCCGACGTGGCGCTGCTGCAATTGGAAATTCCATTGAAAGGAAAATCCACGGTGATGGTCGGCGCGCCGACCATTCCGATTCAGGTCGGCAGCCGCTTCGTCATCGCCGGCATCGGCGTCACGGTTCGCGGTGACGGCAAGAGCGGCGGCACGACGCGCGTTGCCGGCCTCGTTGCAACCGGACAGCCCGGCACGCTCCAGATTCGCCTGGTCGATCCGGTAACCAACGGTGTTCGCGACGGAATTGGCGCCTGCACCGGCGATTCCGGCGGTCCCGTGTTCGAGGACAGGCCGAACGGTCCCGTGCTCGTCGGCCTCATCAGCTGGTCGACAGGACCGAACAACGCCGACGGTTGCGGGGGCTTGACCGGCCTGACGCCGCTGACGCTCTATCGCGACTGGATCTTGCAGACCGCGCGGAGCTGGGGTGCGGCTCTGTGATTTGACCGCGACTTGATCTATGTCATTTTGAAGCGGAGGCGCGGCGGGTGATCATGCCCGTCGCGGAGGAAACGCGCTGTCCATCAAGGACGGCCACAAAGACAAGCAAGGCATAGAAGCAACAATGAATGTCGCTGTTCGCAGTCACGCCACGGCCAAACAGGGTTCTGAACATTTCGACGTGCTGATCGTCGGCGCCGGCATCTCCGGCATCGGTAGCGCCTATCACATCCAGAAGCAGCTTCCGGGCACGAGCTACGTCATCCTGGAGACGCAGGAAACTTTCGGCGGCACCTGGAGCACACATCGCTATCCCGGCATTCGCTCCGACAGCGATCTCCATACCTTTGGCTACAGCTTCAAGCCTTGGGTCGGCCCGCCCATTGCGACCGCCGAGGAGATCCTCTCCTATATGAAGGAGGTGATCGACGAGAACGATATCGCGCGGCACATTCGTTACAAGCACAAGATCAATTCCGCGAGCTGGTCGAGCGAGCAGAATCTCTGGACCATCGAGGCGGTGACGACCGACACCGGCGAGCCCAGGACCTTCACCGCGAACTTCCTCTGGATGTGCCAGGGCTATTACCGTCATTCCGAAGGTTACACACCGGAATGGAAGGGCATGGACCGCTTCAAGGGCCGCATCGTCCATCCGCAGACCTGGCCCGACGATCTCGACCTCACGAACAAGAAGGTCGTGGTGATCGGCTCGGGCGCGACCGCGGCAACGCTGGTGCCCAACATCACCGACAAGTGCGCCCATGTCACCATGCTGCAGCGCTCGCCGACTTACTTCCGCCTCGGCCGCAACGCGATCGAGATCGCGGAAGAGCTGCGCCGGCTGCAAGTCGACGAAGCCTGGATCCACGAGATCGTCCGGCGCAAGATCCTGTTCGAGCAGGACGCCTTCACCAAGCTCTGCGTGTCCAAGCCCGAGCAGGTGAAGAAAGAGCTGATCGGCCAGATCAGGGCCGTGCTCGGTCCCGACTACGACGTCGAGACCCACTTCACGCCAAAATACCGGCCGTGGCGGCAGCGCATCGCCTTCGTGCCGGATGCCGACCTGTTCAAGGGCATTGCCAGCGGCAAGGCCTCCGTCGTCACCGACGAGATCGAATGCTTCGTCGAGAACGGCATCCAGCTCAAGTCCGGCAAGCTGCTCGAGGCCGACGTCATCGTCACCGCGACCGGCTTCAATCTTGCCGCGCTCGGCGACATCGCCTTCGAGATCGACGGTAAGCCGCTCGCCTTCGGCGACACCGTCACCTATCGCGGCATGATGTTCACGGGCGTGCCGAACATGGTCTGGGTGTTCGGCTACTTCCGCGCCAGCTGGACGCTGCGGGTCGACCTCGTCGCCGATTTCGTCTGCCGGTTGCTCGGCCACATGAAGGCGAAGGGTGCAAGGAAGGTCGAAGTCAAGCTGCGGCCTGAAGACCACAACATGCCGATCCTGCCCTGGATCGATCCGGAGAACTTCAACCCCGGCTACATGATGCGCAACATGGACCTGTTGCCCAAGCGCGGCGACAAGCCGGAATGGCAGCACAGCCAGGACTACTGGACCGAGAAGGACGAGATCCCGAAGACGGACCTCGACGACAAGGCGTTTGTCTACGGGTGATGTAGCAGGGGAGGCGACGCGCTCGCCTCGCCCTCCACTGTCGTCCCGGGGCGCGAAGCGAGCCCGGGACCCATAACCACAGGGAGTGGTTATGAAGCGAGCTGGTCACTCCGAGTCTTCGCCAAACTACTCCCTGGGGTTATGGGTCCCGGATCGGCGCGCGCTTGAGGCGCGCTTGTCCGGGACGACACCGTTTGCTCGGTTGGCAGCGCTTCAACTCATCTACACCGCCGCTACGAATTCCGTCTCGTCGCATTCGCGGCGATCGCCGCCGCCGCGGTCCGGTTCTCGACGCCGAGCTTGGCGTAGATCTGCTCCAGATGCTTGTCGACCGTGCGCGGGCTGAGGCCCAGAATTTGCGCGATGTCGCGGTTGGTCTTGCCCTTGCTGAGCCAGGCCAGCACCTCGCCTTCGCGTGTCGTGAGGCCGAGCTCGCTGGTGAATTCGGGCGGCAGTGCGGTGCCGGCTTCCTTGGACAGCCGCAGCAGGAATTCGTTCGGTGCGGTCTCGCCCATGTAGTAGACGCGGAGCTGAGGATTGTCGGGCAGCGACGCTGCCTGGGATTTCGAGCCGCTCTTGGCCTTCGCCTGCTCGAGCCATTGCAGCAGCGCCGGCGGCAGCACGAAGTCGTCGGCCTGCGCGCCGTGATGGTCGGATAGCAGCTTCTGCGCCTGCGGCGTCGCCCACAGCACGCTGCCCTGGCGATTGACTGCGAACAGGAAACGGCCGGAGACATCGAGCGCGGCGCGCGCGCTCTGGGTCAGCCGGGCATTGCCGAGATGGACGCGGATGCGCGCCAGCATCTCCTCGATCACGATCGGCTTGGTCACGTAGTCGACACCGCCGGCTTCCAATCCACGCACGATGTGCTCGGTCTCGGCGAGACCCGTCATGAAGATGACCGGGACGTTGGCGAGACCCGCATCGCGCTTGAGCCGGCGGCAGGTCTCGAAACCGTCGATGCCGGGCATCACGGCATCGAGCAGGATGATGTCGGGCGTGATCTGGTCGATGATGCGCATCGCCGCGGCGCCGTCGAGCGCTACCATCACCGTCATGCCGGCGCCGTCGAGCGCATCAGTGAGCAGCCGGAGCGTCTCCGGGGAATCGTCGACGACGAGCGCGACGTCGCGCTTCTTCGGTTCAATGCTCATAAGCATGCAACGTCTTCAATGTGGCCATGTACAGGTCGAGATCGAAGCGATCGACCAGCGACCGCATCTGCGCGACGAAGTCGGCATGCTCGGGGTGCTCGCTGCGGATCTCGTCCAGCTTCAGCTGAATGCCCTTGACGTAGCCGATCTGGCCGAGCCCGATCAGCGCCTCGATGTGCCGTAGCGGCGGCTTCGATCCCGTCTCCGGATGCCAGAAAGGCGCTGCGACCTCGTCCGAGCCGTATTGCCATTCGATCTTGAGAAGCTGGCGAATCGTCTCCAGCAACCGCGGGATGTCGATCGGCTTCATCAGGTAGCCGTCGTGGAAGGGCTGCGCCAGCGGCGCGCCATGAGCCTCGAGCGCGCTTGCCGATACCATCAGGATGCGCGCCTGATGATGGCCGCTGGCGCGCAAGGCCTCTGCGACGGCCCAGCCATCCATGGCGGGCATCGAGATGTCGAGCAGGAACAGATCGGGCCGGCAATGCTGCGCCAGCGCAAGGCAGCCGGCGCCGTCGGGCGCGCTGAGCAGGATGAAGCCGAGCGGCGTCAGCACCTCGCGCAGGAGGTCGCGATGCACGGGATCATCGTCAGTGACGAGGATGGTCTTGCGCGGGCCGTGATAACCGGAGACCGGCGCCTCCACCGGCGCGATGCGCTGGGGATTGGTGACCTCCGAGAGCAGGATCTTGACCTTGAACGTCGAGCCCGTGCCGACCGTGCTCGTGACCTTGATGTCGCCGCCCATCACGCCGGCGAGCAGGCGGCTGATGGTGAGTCCGAGGCCGGTGCCGGTCTGCGGCTGCGAGGCGCCGAGCGCACCCCGTTCGAACGGCGCGAAGATGCGTTCGAGATCGCCGCCCTGGATGCCCGGGCCGGTGTCGATCACCTCGAACTCGGCGACCGGGCTGCGGTAGTGCACCACGAACTGCACGCTGCCGGACTGGGTGAACTTGATGGCGTTCGAGAGCAGGTTGATCAGCACCTGACGCAGCCGCTTCTCGTCGGCATAGACCACGCGCGGCAGCGTTGGCGGCCGCCTGAACACGAAATCGATGCCCTTGGCGGCGGCCTGGAGACGGAACATGCCGACGAGCTGGTCGAGGAATTCGCTCAAGCGCACCTCGTCGCGCGACAGATACAGCCGCCCCGCCTCGATCTTGGAGATGTCGAGGATGCCGTCGATCAAGCCGGAGAGATGGTCGGCGCTGCGGCGGACGACGCGGACCTGGTCGCGCGGCTTGGCGCCGAGGCTCGTATCCTGCTCGAGCAGCTGCGCATAGCCGCTGATCGCATTGAGCGGCGAGCGCAGCTCGTGGCTCAGCCCGACCACGTAGCGGCTCTTGGCGAGGTTGGCGGATTCGGCGACTTCCTTGGCACGCTGGAGCTCGGCGTCGGTGCGCTTGTGCGCATCGATCTCCTGGATCAGCAGCGCGGTCTGCCGCCGCGTCTCGGCCTCGGCGGCGCGGCGGCTCTGCTGCGCCAGCACGAACAGCCACGCCACCACGCCGATGATGATGCTCAGCGAGAAGAACACCTTCCACAGCACGTCGGACACGAGCTCGTTGTCGCCGTGAACGCTCGCCGACGTCTGCAGATAGATCAGTCCCAGCACCAGGGCGATCAGGCCGGCGGAGACCACGAACACGCCGATATAGTGGCCGACCTGCGAGTTGATCCGGGCGTAGATCGGCTGCGGCATCAGCCGGCCCAGGGTCTCCGACACCTGCGCCTGGAATCTCGCGTGGGGCTTGCAGAGATCGTGGCAGCGCGCATCCAGCGAACAGCACAGCGAGCAGATCGGGCCCGCATAAGCGGGGCAGGAGGCCATGTCCTCCGGCTCGAACGAGTGCTCGCAGATGCAGCACTGGATCGCCTCGATGTTCTGCCAGCTCCGCTTCGGCTTGCGCGCGATGTAGTACTTGCCGTCCGTGGCCCAGGCGATCAACGGCGCGGTCAGGAAGGCCGCCGCGAGCGCGATGAAGGCCGACAGCGCCTTCGCGGTCGGCCCGAACAGGCCGTAGAAGGCGCTGATCGAGACGATGGTCGCGATGGTCATCGCTCCCACGCCGACCGGATTGACGTCGTAGAGATGGGCGCGCTTGAACTCGATCTGCTGCGGCCGCAATCCGAGCGGCTTGTTGATGACGAGGTCGGCGACCAGCGCGCCGACCCAGGCGATCGCGACGTTGGAATAGAGCGCCAGCGTCTGCTCCAGGGCCTTGTAGACGCCGATCTCCATCAGCAGCAGGGCCACGATGACGTTGAATACCAGCCAGACCACGCGCCCGGGATGGCTGTGGGTCAAGCGCGAGAAGAAGTTCGACCAGGCGATCGAGCCGGCATAGGCGTTGGTGACGTTGATCTTAACCTGCGACAGGATCACGAAGGTGCCGGTCAGGGCCAGGGCGAGGTCAGGCTGCGACAGCACGTAGCGGAATGCTTCGAGATACATGTGCGCCGGCTCGGCGGCCTCCTCGGGCGGCACGCCATGGCTGAGCGCGAAGAAGGCGAGGAACGAGCCGGCCAGCAGCTTCAGCGCGCCCAGCACGATCCAGCCTGGGCCCGCGCTCATCAGCGCCACCCACCAGGAGGTCCTGGAAGCCCGGCGGTCGCGCGGCAGGAAGCGCAGGAAGTCGACCTGCTCGCCGATCTGCGCCACCAGCGAGAACACGACCGAGGCCGCAACGCCGAACAACAGCAGATCGAAATGCCCGTTGAGATTGCCGTGCTCGCCGGAGAACTTGTGCCACTCCGCAAAGGAGTGCGGGTTGTGCCAGGCGATCGCGGCGAACGGAATGATGTGAAGGATCACCCACAGCGGCTGCGTCCACAATTGGAAGCGGCTGATCAGTGTGATGCCGTAGGCCACCAGTGGGATGATGACGACGGCGCTGATCAGATAGCCGACGGGCCGCGGAATCCCGAAGCACATCTCGAGCGCGGAGGCGAGGATCACGGCCTCGATCGCGAAGAAGATGAAGGTGAAGGAGGCGTAGATCAGCGAGGTGACGGTTGAGCCGATGTAACCGAAGCCGGCACCCCGCGTCAGCAGGTCGATGTCGATGCCGCATTTGGCGGCATAATACGCAATGGGCACCCCGCAGCCGAAGATGATGATGGAGACCACGACGATGGCGGCAGTCGCGTTGGTGACGCCATAGTTCAGCGTGATGGTCCCGCCGATCGCCTCCATCGCCAGGAACGAGATCGCGCCCAGTGCCGTGTTGGCGACGCGGGCGGCGGACCAGCGCCGCGCGCTCTTGGCGGTGAAGCGCAGGGCGTAATCTTCCAGCGTCTGGTTGGCGACCCATTGATTGTATTGGCGCCTGACGCGGTCTATTCGCTGCCGCCCTGCCACTAACCCCACTCCCGATACGGACCCGGACCCCTCGCAAATTCCGTACCAGAAGCCTACGTCGGCATTTTGCGGTGCAGTATACGCGATCTTGCGTATGCGCGGCCTGCATAAATTCGAGCCATCCTCACAGCCACCAATCGCGTGTTCTCGAACAAAAGTGGGGTGCTCATGTCAGACGAAGCAAACAAGGGCCTGTTGTCGCCGCTGCGGCGCAAATTGTTGATGGGAATGGCCGCGGTGCCGGCCATCACCATGCTGCCGCGGGCATCCTTTGCGCAGGCGCCGGCGACCTCGGCGGTCAACACCACGGGTTTGGCCGTCACGGACACCGAGGTCACGGTCGGCATCCTGCATTCGGCGACCGGCACCATGGCGATCTCCGAGACCGGCTCGATCCAGGCCGAAAAGCTCGCGATCGAGCAGATCAACGCGGCCGGCGGCGTGCTCGGCCGCAAGATCAAGTTCATCCAGGAGGACGGCGCGTCGGACTGGCCGACCTTCGCCGAAAAGGCGAAGAAGCTGCTCGTCAACGACAAGGTCGCGGCCATCATGGGCTGCTGGACCTCGGCCTCGCGCAAGGCAGTGCTTCCGGTCGTCGAGCAGTATAACGGCATGCTCTACTACCCCACCTTCTACGAAGGCCTCGAGCAGTCCAAGAACGTCATCTACACCGGCCAGGAAGCGACCCAGCAGATTCTTGCCGGCCTGAACTGGATCGCCAAGGAGAAGGGCGCCAAGTCGTTCTTCTTCATCGGCTCGGATTACATCTGGCCGCGCACCTCCAACAAGATCGCGCGCAAGCACGTCGAGAACGTGCTCAAGGGCAAGGTCGTCGGCGAGGAATATTATGCGCTCGGCTCGACGCAGTTCAACTCGGTCATCAACAAGATCAAGCTGACCAAGCCGGACGTGATCTTCACCGACGTCGTCGGCGGCTCCAACGTCGCCTTCTACAAGCAGCTCAAGGCGGCCGGCGTCGATCTCGCCAAGCAGCCACTGCTCACGATCTCGGTGACCGAGGACGAGATCGACGGCATCGGCGGTGAGAACATCGCTGGCGCCTATGCCTGCATGAAGTACTTCCAGTCGCTCGACAATGCGAACAACAAGGCCTTCGTCTCCGCGTTCAAGAAGATGTGGGGCGAGAAGACCGTGATCGGAGACGTCACCCAGGCTGCCTATCTCGGCCCCTGGCTGTGGAAGCTGACGGTCGAGAAAGCCGGCTCCTTCGACGTCGACAAGATCGCGGCGGCTTCGCCCGGCGTCGAGTTCAAGGGTGCGCCGGAAGGCTATGTGCGCATCCACGAGAACCATCACCTCTGGTCGAAGACCCGCGTCGGACGCGCCAAGCTCGATGGCCAGTTCGAGCTGATCTACGAGACCGCCGATCTCGTCGAGCCGGATCCGTTCCCGAAGGGCTACCAGTAAGAAGCGCTACCAGTAAGTCGCGGCGCCCGTCGCACTTTCCCTCAAGGCAAAACCGCTCCCTGGCGTGGATCGCAAGTCCATGCCTCAAGCCCCCGCGTCGCGAACCTGCTCGCGACGCGGGACCCTTTCCCGACGGAGGACATGGATGTTCGGCGACTATTCGATTGGCGACCTTGGCTCGATCTTCGTCATGCAGGGGTTCGCCGGACTGATCCTGTTCTCGGTCTATGTCCTGATGGCACTTGGCCTTGCCATCATCTTCGGCCAGATGGGCGTCATCAACATGGCCCATGGCGAGTTCATGATCCTCGGGGCCTACGTCACTTGGATGACTTCCAATCTCTTCCAGGCCTATTTGCCGAGCCTGTTCAGCGGCTACTTCTTCCTTGCCATGATATTGGCCTTCCTCGCATCCGGCGCGCTGGGGATGCTGGTGGAATGGGTGCTGATACGGCACCTCTACAAGCGTCCGCTCGATACGCTGCTCGCGACCTGGGGCCTCAGCCTGATGCTGCAGCAGGCCTATCGCTCGGTGTTCGGTGCGCGCGAGGTCGGCGTCGAGCTGCCGCAATGGATGCTGGGCTCGCTGCGCGTCACCGACAGCATCGAGGTGCCGATCAACGGCGTCTTCGTGATGTGCCTCACCGTGCTGATCACCATTGCCGTCGCCTATGTTCTCTACATGTCGCGTTGGGGCCGCCAGGTGCGCGCGGTCGTGCAGAACCGCATCATGGCCGGCGCGGTCGGCATCAACACCGAGAAGGTCGACCGCTACACCTTCGGCCTCGGCTGCGGCATCGCCGGTGTCGCCGGCAGCGCCTTCACCATGATCGGCTCGACCGGGCCGACGTCGGGCCAGCTCTACATCGTCGATACCTTCCTCGTTGTCGTGTTCGGCGGCGCCGCCAGCCTGCTCGGCACCATCGCTTCCGCGTTCTCGATCTCACAGACGCAATCGACGCTCGAGTTCTTCATGTCGGGCTCGATGGCCAAGGTGCTCACGCTGCTCGCCGTCGTCGGCATCCTGATGCTGCGGCCGCAGGGTCTGTTCGCCCTCAAGGTCCGCAAATAACGAGAAGCAGGCAAGTCATGATCATCAACTCACGCTTCTTCAACCGCTCCGAACTGATGGGCTTCATTGCGCTCGCGGCCGTACTGTTCGTGATCCTGCCGCTGACGCTGGATGTGTTCCGCCTCAACCTGGTCGCGAAATATCTGACTTACGCCTTTGTCGCGATCGGCCTCGTGCTGTGCTGGGGCTATGGCGGCATCCTGAGCCTGGGGCAGGGCGTGTTCTTCGGCCTCGGCGGCTATTGCATGGCGATGTTCCTCAAGCTCGAGGCCTCCAGCGTCGAGAACACCAAGATCCAATCGACGCCCGGCATTCCTGACTTCATGGACTGGAATCAGATCACGGCGCTGCCGTTCTTCTGGCAGCCGTTTCACAGCCTCACCTTCACCATCCTCGCCATCATCCTGGTCCCCGGCCTGTTCGCCCTGATCATCGGCACCGCGATGTTCAAGCGCCGCGTCGGCGGCACCTATTTCGCGATCATCACCCAGGCCGTCGCCGCCATCCTCACCATCCTGATTGTCGGCCAGCAGGGCTATACCGGCGGCATCAACGGCATGACCGACCTGCGCACGCTGAAGGGTTGGGACATCCGGCCCGACCATGCCAAGATCATCCTGTACTTCGTCGAGGTGGTGCTGCTGTTCGCCTGCATCGGCATCGCGCAGTTCATCCGCCTGACCAAGCTCGGCCGCATCCTGGTCGCGATGCGCGAGCAGGAAGACCGCGTCCGCTTCTCCGGCTACAGCGTCGCCAATTTCAAGATCTTCGCCTTCTGCATGGCCGCGATCTTCGCCGCGATCGGCGGCGCCATGTTCGCGCTCAATGTCGGCTTCATGTCGCCGTCCTTCGTCGGCATCGTGCCGTCGATCGAGATGGTGATCTACACCGCGGTTGGCGGACGGATGTCGATCTTCGGCGCGATCTGGGGCGCCATCCTGGTGAATTTCGCCAAGACCAGCCTGTCGGAATCCTTCCCGCAACTCTGGCTGTTCGGTCTCGGCGCGCTGTTCATCGCCGTCGTGCTTGCTTTCCCCAACGGTCTGTCCGGGCTCTGGGCCGATTACGTGCAGCCGCGCATCGATCGGCTGTTCGCCTCGCGCAGGGCGAAGGCGGGGTGGGCTGACAATTCCGTCGCCGACGGCGCGCCGGCAGAGTGAGGGGTCAATCATGCTCATCGGACATCACGATGCCGATGCCGCGCTGACAGTGAGGAGATGAAATCATGCTCATCGGTCATCAGCCCAAGGAATTCCTGCTCGCGGTCTCCGGCCTCACCGTCTCGTTCGACGGGTTCAAGGCGGTCAACGACCTCTCCTTCTATGTCGAGGAGAACGAGATCCGCGTCATCATCGGCCCCAACGGCGCCGGCAAGACCACGGTGCTCGACCTGATCTGCGGCAAGACCAAGGCGACCTCGGGCTCGATTCAGTTTCGTGGCAAGGAGCTCACGAAGATGAAGGAGAACGAGATCGTGCAGACCGGCGTCGGGCGCAAGTTCCAGACGCCGTCGGTGTTCGAGGATCTCACCGTGTTCGAGAATCTCGAGATCTCGTTCCCGCGCGGCCGCACCGTATTCGGCTCGCTGACCTTTCAGCGCGATCAACTGGTGGAGGACCGGGTCGAGGAGGTCGCGGAGATGATCTTCCTCAAGGACAAGCTCAACACCTATGCCGACGAGCTCAGTCACGGCCAGAAGCAATGGCTCGAGATCGGCATGCTGCTGATCCAGGACCCCGACCTGTTGATGTTAGATGAGCCCGTCGCCGGCATGAGCGTATCGGAGCGCGCCAAGACCGCCGAGCTGCTCAACCGCATCATCAAGAACCGTTCGGTGCTGGTGATCGAGCACGACATGAAGTTCGTCGAGGACATCGCGCACAAGGTCACCGTGCTGCACCAGGGCCAGATCCTCTCGGAAGGAACGATGGAGAAGGTGAAGAACGATCCCAAGGTCATTGAAGTGTACTTGGGGCACTGACCGTGGCGATGTCGAGCGCATCTGTTGCGGCAGTGACGGTGCACCTCGCCCCTTGTGGGAGAGGTCGGATCGCATCGCAAGATGCGATCCGGGTGAGGGGTATCTCTCCGCGCATCCAACTGCCTGTCGCATCCACCGATGCAGACCCCTCATCCGTCGCGGGCTTCGCCCGCGCCACCTTCTCCCACAAGGGGAGAAGGAAAGAGACACACCGAGCCTGGGAGTAATCGATGCTGGCTATTTCCGATCTTCACGTCGCCTACGGCCAGAGCGAGGTGTTGCACGGGCTCAACGTCAAGGTCGCGGCCAACGAGATCGTCGCGATCATGGGCCGCAACGGCATGGGCAAGACCACCCTGATGAAGTCGCTGATGGGCATCCTGCCGGCTAAAAGCGGCTCGGTGAACATGGATGGCGCCGAGCTCGGAAACCTCAAGAGCTTTGAGCGCGTCGCCAAGGGCCTCGCCTATGTGCCGCAGGGCCGCATGATCTTCTCCACCATGACGGTGAAGGAGAACATCGAGACCGGGCTCGTCGTCTCTGGCGGGTCGGAGGTGCCTGACGACATCTACGAGCTGTTCCCGGTGCTGCTGGAGATGAAAGGCCGCCGCGGCGGCAATCTCTCCGGCGGCCAGCAGCAGCAGCTCGCGATCGCCCGCGCGCTCGCCACCAAGCCGAAGGTGCTGCTGCTGGACGAGCCGACCGAAGGCATCCAGCCCTCGATCATCAAGGAGATGGCGCGCACGTTGAAGCGCATCCGCGACGAGAAGGGGCTCTCGATCGTCGTCTCCGAGCAGGTCCTGAGCTTCGCGCTCGACATCGCCGACCGCGTGCTGGTGATCGAGAACGGCGAGATCGTGCGCGATGATCCGCGCGACGCCGTCGATGCCGCGCAGGTCTCGAAATATCTGTCCGTCTAACCAACCGTGTAAAAGGGGAGCATCTCGATGCCAGAGACACTGATCAAGGTCGATCTCACCAAATCGGCCTATGAAAACGACATGGTGCATAACCGCTGGCACCCCGATATCCCGATCGTGGCCTGGGTCAATCCCGGCGACGATTTCATCATCGAGACCTATGACTGGACCGGCGGCTTCATCAAGAACAACGATTCCGCCGACGACGTGCGCGACATCGATCTGTCGATCGTGCACTTCCTGTCCGGTCCGATCGGAGTCAAGGGCGCCGAGCCGGGCGATCTCCTCGTCGTCGACCTGCTCGACGTCGGCCCGCTCAAGGAGAGCCTGTGGGGCTTCAACGGCTTCTTCTCCAAGCAGAACGGCGGTGGCTTCCTCACCGATCATTTCCCACTGGCGCAGAAGTCGATCTGGGACATCAAGGGTCTCTACACCTCGTCCCGCCACGTGCCCGGCGTCAGCTTCGCCGGCCTGATCCATCCCGGCCTGATCGGCTGTCTGCCCGATCCCAAGATGCTGGACACCTGGAACAAGCGCGAGGCCGAGCTGATCTCGACCAACCCGACCCGCGTGCCTGGTCTGGCCAATCCGCCGTTCGCGCCGACCGCGCACGGCGGCCGCGCCAAGGGCGACGTCAAGGCCAAGATCGGCGCCGAGGGCGCGCGCACCGTGCCGCCGCGCGAGCATGGCGGCAATTGCGACATCAAGGATCTCTCGCGCGGCTCGAAGATCTATTTCCCGGTCTATGTCCCCGGCGGCGGTCTCTCCATGGGCGACCTGCACTTCAGCCAGGGCGACGGCGAGATCACCTTCTGCGGCGCCATCGAGATGGCCGGCTGGCTGCACTTGAAAGTCGAGGTGATCAAGGACGGCGTTGCCAAGTACGGCATCAAGAACCCGATCTTCAAGCCGTCGCCGATCACGCCGAACTACAAGGACTATCTGATCTTCGAAGGCATCTCGGTGGACGAAGCCGGCAAGCAGCATTATCTCGACGTCCACATCGCCTATCGCCAGGCCTGCCTCAACGCCATCGAATATCTGAAGAAGTTCGGCTATTCCGGCGCCCAGGCCTATTCCATCCTCGGCACCGCGCCGTGCCAGGGCCACATCTCCGGCGTCGTTGACGTGCCCAACGCCTGCGCCACGCTGTGGCTGCCGACCGAGATCTTCGATTTCGACGTGATGCCGTCGGCGGCAGGTCCCATCAAGCACATCACCGGCGACATTCAGATGCCGATCTCGCCGGACAAGTAGGCGGTGCGCTCCTCTCCCCGTTCTTACGGGGAGAGGGCTGGGGTGAGGGGCTGTCTCCACGCGAATGGTGGTAGCGAGTTGTGAACAAGCAACAGCGTAGGTGATGCGATGCCGGTCTACGAATATCTCTGTGACGATTGCGGTCCCTTCAAGGACCTGCGCCCGATGGCGGAATGCGATGATCCGCAAAGCTGCCCGCATTGCGCGACCATGGCGCCCCGCGTCATCCTGACGGCGCCGAACTTCTTCTGCATGCCGGCGGAGAAGCGCAAGGCCCGCGCCGTCAACGAACGCAGCACGCACGCGCCGCAGACATTGGCGCAATACAAGGCCTCGCACGGTCCGGGCTGCGGCTGCTGTTCCTCGGGCAAGACCGTGAAGGACAAGGGCACGGCGGACAGGACAAAGCCGGCGCGGCTGATGACCAAGACCAGGAGCGGCGCCAAGGGCTTTCCGACCGCACGTCCCTGGATGATCAGTCACTAACCCCCCGCGATGACCTCAAACGAATAAGAGACAGGAGCGCTCGACATGCTTCACGGTGACATCTCCAGCAGCAACGACACGGTCGGCGTCGCCGTGGTCAATTACAAGATGCCCCGCCTGCACACCAAGGCCGAGGTGCTCGACAACGCCCGCAAGATCGCCGACATGATCGTCGGCATGAAAGTCGGCCTGCCCGGCATGGATCTCGTGATCTTCCCGGAATATTCCACGCAAGGCATCATGTACGATGCCAACGAGATGTACGAGACGGCCTCAATGGTGCCGGGTGAGGAGACCGCGATCTTCGCGGAAGCCTGCCGCAAGGCAAAAGTGTGGGGCGTGTTCTCGCTCACCGGCGAACGCCACGAGGAGCATCCGCACAAGGCGCCCTACAACACCCTGATCCTGATGAACGACAAGGGCGAGATCGTGCAGAAGTACCGCAAGATCATGCCGTGGGTGCCGATCGAGGGCTGGTATCCCGGCAATTGCACCTATGTCTCCGAGGGCCCGAAGGGGCTCAAGGTCAGCCTGATCATCTGCGATGACGGCAACTATCCTGAGATCTGGCGCGACTGCGCCATGAAGGGCGCGGAGCTGATCGTGCGCTGCCAGGGCTACATGTATCCGGCCAAGGAGCAGCAGGTCATGATCTCCAAGGCCATGGCCTGGGCCAACAACGTCTATGTCGCCGTCGCCAATGCCGCCGGCTTCGACGGCGTCTATTCCTATTTCGGCCACTCCGCGATCATCGGCTTCGACGGCCGCACCCTCGGCGAATGCGGCGAGGAGGATTACGGCATCCAGTACGCCCAGCTGTCGAAGCATCTGATCCGCGATGCGCGCCGCAACGGCCAGTCACAGAACCATCTCTACAAGCTGGTTCACCGCGGCTACACCGGCATGATCAATTCCGGCGACAGCCCGCGCGGCGTCGCGGCCTGCCCATATGATTTCTACAAGAACTGGATCAGGGATCCCGAAGGCACGCGCGACATGGTCGAGGCCATGACCCGCGCGACGCCGGGTACCGAGGAATGTCCGATCGACGGCATTCCGAACGGAGCGGCGGCCAGCAACTACTGAGCTGCTGTGGATTCCGCCTTACCCTCCCCTGGAGGGGGAGGGTCGGCTCACATGGAGCGCAGCGACATGTGAGACGGGGTGGGGTGATCTCTCCCCACGGGCACTGTTCGAGTGGAGAGATCACCCCACCCCGCTCGCGCTGCGCGCGATCGACCCTCCCCCTCCAGGGCAGGGGAATCGCATGTGATCCTAAGGCATTGCGATTTGGAGAGAAATCGATTCTGAAGGTGGCTCCTGGAGTTGGAAGGAGCGACCCATGGATCGATTTTCGGAGTGCTTCGAAGACCTGCCCGACCCACGTGCGGACAATGCGCTGCACGATCTGACGGAGCTCTTGTTCATCGCCCTGATGGCCACGTTGTGCGGAGCGACGAGTTGCACCGACATGGCGCTGTTTGCGCGGCTGAAGGCTTATCTTTGGCAGGACGTGCTGGTGCTTAAGCATGGATTGCCGAGCCATGAC
>NZ_JACCHQ010000015.1 GCF_016031655.1 Bradyrhizobium glycinis | reverse complement strand
TCCATGCTTAAGCACCAGCACGTCCTGCCAAAGATAAGCCTTCAGCCGCGCAAACAGCGCCATGTCGGTGCAACTCGTCGCTCCGCACAACGTGGCCATCAGGGCGATGAACAAGAGCTCCGTCAGATCGTGCAGCGCATTGTCCGCACGTGGGTCGGGCAGGTCTTCGAAGCACTCCGAAAATCGATCCATGGGTCGCTCCTTCCAACTCCAGGAGCCACCTTCAGAATCGATTTCTCTCCAAATCGCAATGCCTTAGGATCACATGCGATTCCCCTGCCCTCCAGGGGAGGGTAAGAGGCTGAGGCCAGTCACGCGATCACCGCATCGATCGTAGCTTGCCCCAAGCTGTCGTGGCGAGCGGCCGTCGTCTCGTCTTCGTTCTCGCGCTGAACTAGTCTCGCCGGGAGATCCGGGGGAATTGATTCATGGGCAGCAACGTCGGTCAGCGTGCATTTCAGAATGCCCGGCTTCAGAAGCGGCAAAAGGCCGACGTGCTGCCCTTGCTCGGGCAAGCGCTCGAGTTGCACAAGAAGGGGCGCCTCTCCGAAGCCAAGGCTGCTTATCGCCAGCTCCTGCAGATCGCGCCCAATCAGTTCATCGCGCTGCATATGCTTGGCGTCCTGGAGTCCGATGCCAAGAACTATCAGCAGGCCGAGATCCTGCTGAGCCAGGCGATTGCCGCGGATCCGCGATCGGCCGAAGCCCATATGAGCCTGGGCGTCGCGCTGAACGGGCTGAAACGTCACGCTGAGGCGCGCGAGAGTTATCGCAACGCCCTCGCCTTGCGGCCCAACTACGCCCTCGCCCTCTCCAACCTCGGGAACGCGAGCGCGGCCCTCGATCACTACCAGGAAGCACTCGACAGCTACGATCGGGCGCTCGCCATCGACGCAAACCTTGCCGAAGCCCACAACGGCCGCGGCTCTGCGCTCTGCCGTCTGCGCAACTACGACGCGGCTCTCGCAAGCCTGAACCGCGCGCTCGCGATAAAGCCCGACTACGCGGCGGCGCTGGCGAACCGCGCCGTTGCCTTGCGGGAGCTGCAGCGATTTGACGAGGCCATGGCGGATTGCAATCGGGCAGTCGCGCTAGCCCCTGACGACGTGAACGGATGGCTCTGGCGCGCCAATGTCTTGCTCCAGACCCAGCAGTTGGCCCGGGCACTATCCGATTGCGAAAAGGCGCTCGCGATCGCGCCCGATTCCGATCAGGCTCACCTGGTGCTGGGCCTTTGTCTTGCCGGACTCGGCCGGGTCGACGACGCCCTCGCCAGTTTCGACAGAGCCCTCGATATCAGGCCCGACCTCGAGAGCGCGATCTCCAGCAAGATCTTCACGCTCGATTTCGTGCCGGACGCCAGCGTCGAGCGGCATCAGCAGGCGCGACGCTTATGGTGGGAGCGGATCGGCGCGAAAATCGCTTCCGAAGCGGCGGCACCGCATGACATCAGCCGCGATCCGCTTCGCCGCCTGGTGCTTGGCTACGTCTCGTCGGACTTCAACGCGCATTCGGCCGCGTTCATTTTCAAGCCCGTCCTGCAACACCAAGATCGGGCCCAGTTCGAGATCGTGTGCTATTCGTGCTCGGCGAAAGTGGACGCGACGACACGCGAGTTTCAAGCCATCGCCGATCGCTGGCGCGACGCCTCGCAATGGAGCGACGATCGCCTCGCCGCCCAAATTCGCGCCGATCGCATCGATATCCTGATAGATCTGTCCGGCCACACCAAAGGAAACCGCCTCGGGGTATTTGCGCGCAAGCCGGCACCGGTCCAGGCGCACGGTTGGGGCCACGGCACCGGCACCGGGTTGCCGACGATCGACTATCTGTTCTCGGATCCGGTCGGGATTCCGCACGAGGTTCGGCATCTGTTTGCAGAGACGGTGGTCGACCTGCCGTGCTTCGTGACGCTGGCCCCGCTTCCAGCCGGGATTGCACGGGCCGGGACGCCGGCTCTCTCGAACGGCTTCGTCACCTTCGGCGTCTTCAACCGCATCAGCAAGATCTCGGATCAGGCCGCGGCAGTCTGGTCTAGGATTCTCGAACGGGTGCCGGGCTCGCGACTGCTGATCAAGGACGTTGCGCTCGACGATCAAATGGTCCGCGATAAGCTGCTGGCGCGATTTGCGGCCTGCCGATTGCCGGCCGAACGCGTCGGTCTGCTCGGAGCCACCTTGCGGGACGAGCATCTGGCATCGTTCAATCGCATCGATATTGCCCTCGACCCGTTCCCGCAGAACGGCGGCGTCAGCACATGGGAAGCCCTGCAGATGGGCGTGCCCGTGGTGGCGAAGCTCGGCAACAGCCTGCCCGGCCGCGCTGCCGGCGCCATCCTCACCGCACTTGGCCTGCCGGACTGGGTCGCCGACAGCGAGGAGGCCTATGTCGAGATTGCGGCCAGCCGTGCGGCCGAGATCGGCGAGCTCGACACGTTGCGCTGCGAGTTGCCTGGGCGCATCAACGCCACGGCCGCGGGCAACCCGATCTCATATGCACGAGCGGTGGACGAGGCCTATCGCGCGATGTGGAGGCGCTATTGCCGTGGCGGCGTCTGATTGCGTGATCTCGTAGGGTGGATTAGCCGAAGGCGTAATCCACCAATTCTGTTTCGGCACGCGGAGAGAAACGAGGTGGATTACGCCAGCGACAGCGCTTCGCGCCGCCGCGGGCTAATCCACCCTACGCGGCTACGACACCGGTGTTCGCCTCAATGCAGGCGGAACACGCCGTCGACGGCGCGGAGCTCGGCCGGCTTGATCAGCTTGGAATGCGCCACCGTGACCGAATGGAGGGGGCCGTCGAGCTTCTCCTGCCAAAACGCCAGGAAGTCCTTCAGGGCCGGAAATTTCGGAAACATGTCGTAGTTCTGCCAGACATAGGTCTGGAGCAGCGAGGGATGATCCGGCATCCGATAGAGAATTTGTGCCGTCGTCAGCCCATAGCCCAGCATCTGCTTCCGGAAATCGTCGGAAACACCCCCAACGCGCAGTCCCATGCCAAACCTCCTTTGCAGGAGCGCATGCGGCGAGTGGCTTGTCCGTGCCCCGGGGAGCCACCCGGAAACGATGCGCTCACAGACGAGAAATGTGACGCAAACTGACAACTCAT
This sequence comes from Bradyrhizobium glycinis, assembly GCF_016031655.1. Lineage (GTDB taxonomy): Bacteria > Pseudomonadota > Alphaproteobacteria > Rhizobiales > Xanthobacteraceae > Bradyrhizobium > Bradyrhizobium glycinis. The sequence goes on along the minus strand of NZ_JACCHQ010000015.1, from coordinate 185,952 downwards.
CTCAAGCCCAAAAGTTTAACAAGCTGTTGAAATTCAATGCTTTAGCAGCAGACACGACTCCGTGCTAATACGGTCACCCAAGGGGCCTCGAAGAGGCCTCCAAGGCTGGTTAACGATGGCAAGTGGTTTCTGGCAGTCCACGCTTTCGGCTGCTAATTTTCCTGCTACAAACCCTTGCCCCCGCAAAATTCCTGTCCTATTTCAGCGTCGCTCGTGCTAGCACTCGCGGGCAACGACTGCTAACAATCTCCAAATCCTCAACTCGTGCAAATGTTTAGGAGGACTGCATGAAATTCCGTCCGCTTCACGACCGCGTCGTGGTCAAGCGCATCGACGCAGAAGAGAAGACCGCTGGCGGCATCATCATTCCCGACACTGCCAAGGAAAAGCCCTCCCAGGGCGAAGTCGTCGCCATTGGCCCCGGTGGCCGCGACGAAGCTGGCAAGCTGATCCCGATCGACCTCAAGGTCGGCGACCGCGTGCTGTTCGGCAAGTGGTCCGGCACCGAGGTCAAGATCGACGGCCAGGACCTGCTGATCATGAAGGAGAGCGACGTGATGGGCGTTCTCGAAGTCAGCGAGTCCAAGAAGAAGGCGGCTTAAGAGCCCCTCTCCTTCCCTCCAGTCAAACTCACCTAAGGAAAACTCCAGATGGCAGCCAAAGAAGTCAAATTCTCGGTTGAAGCGCGCGACAAGATGCTGCGCGGCGTCGACATTCTCGCCAACGCGGTGAAGGTTACGCTCGGCCCGAAGGGCCGCAACGTCGTGCTCGACAAGTCGTTCGGCGCTCCCCGCATCACCAAGGACGGCGTCACCGTCGCCAAGGAGATCGAGCTCGACGACAAGTTCGAAAACATGGGCGCGCAGATGGTGCGCGAAGTCGCCTCCAAGTCCGCTGACGCGGCGGGCGACGGCACCACCACCGCCACCGTGCTCGCGGCCGCGATCGTGAAGGAAGGCGCCAAGTCGGTCGCTGCCGGCATGAACCCGATGGACCTGAAGCGCGGCATCGACCTCGCGGTCGAAGCCGTCGTGGCTGACCTCGAGAAGAACTCGAAGAAGGTTACCTCGAACGACGAGATCGCCCAGGTCGGCACCATCTCGGCCAACGGCGATGCCGAGATCGGCAAGTTCCTCTCCGACGCCATGAAGAAGGTCGGCAACGAGGGCGTCATCACCGTCGAGGAAGCCAAGTCGCTCGAGACCGAGCTCGACGTGGTCGAGGGCATGCAGTTCGACCGCGGCTACATCTCGCCCTACTTCGTCACCAACGCCGACAAGATGCGCGTTGAGATGGACGACGCCTACATCCTCATCAACGAGAAGAAGCTCTCCTCGCTGAACGAGCTGCTGCCGCTGCTCGAAGCCGTGGTGCAGACCGGCAAGCCGCTGGTCATCGTCGCCGAGGACGTCGAAGGCGAAGCCCTCGCCACCCTCGTCGTGAACCGCCTGCGTGGCGGCCTGAAGGTCGCGGCCGTCAAGGCTCCGGGCTTCGGCGATCGCCGCAAGGCCATGCTGCAGGACATCGCGATCCTGACCGGCGGACAGGCGATCTCGGAAGATCTCGGCATCAAGCTCGAGAATGTCACGCTCAACATGCTCGGTCGCGCCAAGAAGGTGATGATCGACAAGGAGAACACCACGATCGTCAACGGCGCCGGCAAGAAGGCCGACATCGAGGCGCGCGTGGCCCAGATCAAGGCGCAGATCGAGGAGACCACCTCGGACTACGACCGTGAGAAGCTCCAGGAGCGTCTCGCCAAGCTCGCCGGCGGCGTCGCGGTGATCCGCGTCGGCGGCGCGACCGAGGTCGAGGTGAAGGAGCGCAAGGATCGCGTTGATGACGCGATGCACGCGACCCGCGCGGCCGTGGAAGAAGGCATCGTTCCGGGCGGCGGCGTCGCCCTGCTCCGTGCCTCCGAGCAGCTCAAGGGCCTGCGCACCAAGAACGACGACCAGAAGACCGGCGTCGAGATCGTGCGCAAGGCGCTGTCGGCCCCCGCTCGCCAGATCGCGATCAACGCCGGTGAAGACGGCTCGGTGATCGTCGGCAAGATCCTGGAGAACAAGACCTACAATTACGGCTTCGACTCCCAGACCGGCGAATATGCCGACCTCGTCAAGAAGGGCATCATCGACCCGACCAAGGTGGTCCGCACCGCGATCCAGAACGCTGCCTCCGTGGCCGCGCTCCTGATCACCACGGAAGCCATGGTCGCCGAGCTGCCCAAGAAGGGCGGCGCCGGCCCCGCGATGCCTCCGGGCGGCGGCATGGGCGGCATGGACTTCTGATCCAGCCGTTCAGGCACGATACGAATGCGAAACCCCGGCAGCGATGCCGGGGTTTTTGTTTTGGGCCCCGTTCTCTCCACCCGTCATTCCGGCCCGGCGCTCCGCGCGCCTCGGAATGACGGCCTAGGGCGGAATGGCTTTAGGTCGAATCGATGCCGCGGGCTCGTGCAACCTCTCCCGCTTGCGGGAGAGGTCGCGCCGAAGGCGCGGGTGAGGGTTTTCTCCTCTAGGGGATTGTCCCATTGCGGAAACACCCTCTCCCCAACCCTCTCCCGCAAGCGGGAGAGGGAGCGCACCTCCCGTCTTCGCAGCGATCGAGCCTCAATTCATGGCGCTTTAGGCCTCACTCCACCTTCCCGATCCGCTCGAAGCGCGGCTCGCCGTCTTCGTCGAGGGACCAGAAGATCCGCGTCACCTTGCCGATGAGATTGTCCATCGGCACGAAGCCGAACGTCGACAGCATGCGGCTGTCGGTGGAATTGTCGCGGTTGTCGCCGAGTACGAAGATGTGGCCCGGCGGCACCGTGAAGACGTTGGTGTTGTCGAGATAGCCTTCGTCGAGGCAGTCATAGGTCACATAGGACGCGCCGCTCGGCAGCGTCTCGCGCCAGCGCTTGACCGCCGCACGGTCGTCGACACCGCAGGCGTCGCCGGCAGGTGTCGCCTCGAGGGCGACGCGGGTCACCGGGCGGTCGTTGAGGATGAGCCGGCCCTGCCGCATTTGGATGCGGTCTCCGGGCAGGCCGACGACGCGCTTGACGTAGTCGACAGAACTGTCCTTCGCCGTCCGGAATACCACGATATCCCCATATTCGGGATCGGCGGCGAGGATGCGGCCCGAGATCCAGGACGACGCGAAAGGGAGTGAATAGCGGCCATACCCGTAGGAGTATTTCGCGGCGAAGACGTAGTCGCCGACCATCAGCGCCGGTGTCATCGAACCGGACGGAATGTTGAACGGCTGATACAGGACGAAGCGAAACAGGATCACCGGCGACCACAGCACCGGGATCATGAGGACCAGGACGACGATCGCCTTCCAGTCGCTGGATCGCGCTACGGGGCGGATCGATTCCTGAAGAACGCTCATGTGCCTTCCCTGATCAAGACGTTGCGACCCCAAGATGACGCAACCTGCGAGCGCGCTCAATCCCCGACGAACTCAAATTGGTCGCATCTCGCGCCGGTCGCGTTCATCGCAAAGGCAGCAACGCCGATGTGAAGGGCCGCCCATGGGCGGCCCTTCGGTTCATGTGCTCTCGGGCGCCTTCAGGCGCACGAGCCGGGTTAGCAGGGCATCGAGGCCCTGGCCGTCGCCGGCATGGAGGTCGATGCGGCCGACCTTCTCGACCAGCCGCTCCAGCGACTCCAGCTCCTTGAGCCGCAGCAGCAGGGGGTTCTCCTCCATCAGGCGGGCGGTGTTCAGGAGCGAACGCGTCGCCGCGGTCTCCTCCTGCCGGCGGATCAGGTTCGCCTTCGCGACCCGCTCCGCCTCCACCACCTTGTTCACCAGCTCCCGGATCTCGCCGGGCAGGATCACGTCCTTGACGCCGAGCTCGGTGACCTCCACGCCGGACTCTGCGAGGCGTGCGCGCACGTAGTCGCGCAGCTCCGCATCCAGCGCCACCTTCGCAGACAGCACCTCGTCCAGCGTCCGGCTAGCTACCGCCTCGCGGATCGCGAACTGCACCAGGCGGTACAGCCACGCATCCACGTCGGGCACGGTCGCAACCGTGCGCTCGGGATCGACGATCCGGCGGAACGCCGTCAGCGTCACCCGCAGCGCGATGCGGTCCTTGGTCAGCATCTCCTGCGCGGTGATCTCGACTGCCTGGGGCCGCAGGTCGAGGCGCTTCACCTCGATCTTGCGGCCGACGGTCCAGAAGGCGTGCCGGCCGGGCGCGAGCCGCTCCACGAGCCGGCCCTCGACGTAGAGCAGGCCCGCCTCGTGGTTCTCGACCACCGTCTCCGACGTCACGGCCGAACGGTTGCGCTCGATCATGGCCAGATGCCGCGCGCTGACCTTGGGATCAGCGGACACATCGATGCGCTCGACATCGATGCGCGTTGCAACTTTCCAGTAGACGCGCACCTGCCAGGGCGTCATCAGATGCACGGGCCGGCCGTCGAGGCTGACGATGGCGATCTCGTCCGCCTTGGTCTCGACCGCCTCGAACAGCTCGGCGGCCAGATCAGGCCGCGCGGCCTTCAGCACCGCGTAGCGCTCCGCAGGAAATTCGCTGCGGACCACGTCGAGCACCTCGGCCTTCAGCTCGTGCAGGGGATCGAACAGGCGATGCTTGCCGGGCGCGAGCACGCGCACGAGCTGCCCGTTGCGCGTCAGCAACGCACGCTCGCCATCCTTCACCGTCACGTTCAGCATCAGCAAGCGCCAGCCCTTGTTCAAAGTCATGGCACGCCTCCTTCATTTGCGCCCGGCCGGATGCCGGACGACAGGTTTCGTTTGCAAAGGACGTGAGGACGCGGACGACGCTTCCTGAAAAATCGGCGGGCCGGGGCTTGAGCTTGCATGACGACGGGCGCACGCGCGCGATCGCGCGAGACGTATCGCGCGGCCGTGTGGAGCCACCCGGCATCAGCGCAAGCGGTATCTACCCGCGGCGCAAAGCCGGTCTCACAGTGTCGTTGTTCGGACGAAAGCCTTGTCGGCAATACGGCCGGACGGCGACTGAAGCGCGCGTCCGGTCCCCTTCAGAGGTATCAGCTTTTCAGGCTGAAACGGAGCGCTGGAGCGGGATTCGAACCCGCGACAGGATGAGTAAAAGTCATCTGCTCTACCAAACTGAGCTATCCTTTGTGCAAGAGACCGGAATCGAACCGATGCCTTCGGGTGTTCAACCCGACGCTCTCCATGAGCTACGTCCTGCGTTTCTCCTTCATTCGGCGGAACACGAAACCGGAAGACCGGCCCGCGCCAGTCGGGATCTCAGCGAGCCCGAACCCATGGCCTAGCGAAGGACGGCGCTAATAGACCAGGCACGTTCGGGTTGCAAGGGGGCGGCTGAAGTTTTTTCGTCGCAGCTTGCGCGGCGTGGCGCGATGATCGCGGCGATATGCGACATCAATTGCGCGAAATGTCCTGGAAGCACGCCCTCACCCAGTCGATCGTCACGCGTGTCGCCGGATCGCGCTTGAGGTGGTTCTGCACGAGCAGCCAGACGTCGCGGCGCTTCGGCAACAGGGTGGCGCGCAGGCTGCGGTCGGCGAGCAGGGAAGCGCAGCTGTGCTCGGGCAGCACGCCGATGGCCTGATGCGACTGGATCATGGTACGGATGATGCGGATATTGTCGGTGATGCAGCGCACATTCGTCAGCCGCTTCGCACGCAAGAACTGCGCTTCCGGAATCGCGTCGAGCTCGTCCGGGTAGACGCACGCAACCGGCTCGCTGCCGCCGCGGTCCGCGGGCTCGAAGAAGTACAGCCTGACGTCGCCGAGCTTGGAGATCGTGAAGTCCCCCTTCTCCGGCTTGCGCAGGCGGATGGCGAGATCGGCCTGCCAGCGCGAGAACTTGACGTTGCCGCTCGCGGTGAGGAATTGCAGCGTCAGCCCGGGATGATCGCGCAGGAAGCTGCTCGCATGCGGCGCCAGCAGCTCTTCGGCGACGGCATTGGTCGAGGCGATGCGCAGCCGCCCGATCGGGCCGGCCTGGCTCTCCTTGATGCGCTCGATCGCCGCCGCATGCGCGGCCATCGCACCGACATGCGCGAGCACCGCCTCGCACTGGCGCGTCGGCCGCCGCATGCCGTCCACCGCATCGAACAGCGGCACGCCGAGATCGCGCTGGATGCGCGCGAGCCTGCGGCCGACGGTGGTCTCGTCGATGCGCAGCCGCGCGCTGGCGCCGGCATAGGTGCCCTCGTCCCTGACCGCGGCGATGATGCGCAGATCGTCCCAGTTCATCGGGCGAGCTTAGCAGGCGCCGCCGCTGCCTGCAAATTCGCAGCCAATAGCTGCAATAGTCCTGCACAATGGCAGGCTGCTGCTGCGCTAGTGTCGAAGCATCCGACACTCACGAAAGCCTGACAGCATGACCGCTCCGAAGACGCTGCTCGAACTCGCCGGCGCCGATCTCAATCCGCCCAAGCTCAACGAGACCTGCCTCGTTCTGATCGACATCCAGAACGAATATTGCGCCGGCCCGCTCGCCCTGCCCGATGCGCAAGCGGCGATCGCAGCGGCTGCGCGCCTGCTGGCGCGCGCACGGGACAGCGGAGCTGCGATCTTCCACGTCGCGCACAAGGGCCGCGCCGGCGGCCTGTTCGACCGCGAGGCGGCGCGCGGCGCGATCGTCCAGCGCCTGACGCCGCTCGCGACCGAGCCCGTGATCGAGAAGGCGCTGCCGAATGCCTTTGCCGGCACCGACCTGCAGGCCCGGCTGACCGCGACCGGGCGCAAGAACATCGTGCTCGCGGGTTTCATGACGCATATGTGCGTGTCTTCAACCGCGCGCGCCGCGCTCGATCTCGGCCTGCGCACGACGATCGCGGCCGACGCCTGCGCCACGCGCGATCTTCCCGATGGGCGCGGCGGCGCGCTGCCGGCGAGAATGATCCACGAGGTCGCGCTGGCCGAATTGTCGGACCGCTTCGCGATCATCGCGCAGAGCGATGCGCTGAGCTAAGGGAGACCTTGCGATGCTGCAGCTCTATTTCTTTCCGATGGCCTGCTCGCTCTCGAGCCGCATCGCGCTGCTGGAGGCCGGGATCGAGGCGCGGTATCACCTCGCCCATATCTGGACCAAGCGGCTCGTGGACGACGGCAGCGATTTCCGCGACGTGTCACCGAAGGGCGCGGTGCCGGTCCTGGTGCTGGAGAACGGCGAGCGGCTGACGGAGAGCGCAGCCGTGCTGCAATACATCGCCGATGCGAAGCCGGAGGCACGCCTTGCGCCGCGGCCTGGCGACATCGATCGCTATCGCCTGCAGGAATGGCTGAGCTTCGTCGGCGCCGAGATCCACAAGGCGTTCCTGTTTCCAACCTTCTGGTACAAGGACGACGGCTCGCTGGCCAAGCCGCGCGCGCGGATCATGCAGACCTTGTCGGTGCCGGCAGCGCACCTGGCAGGCCGCGAATTCCTCGTCGGCAACGCCTTCACCGTGGCAGATGCCCATCTCACCTGGACCTTGCTGCTGCTCCGTCCCGCAGGGATCGACATCACGCAATGGCCGCCGCTCGCGGCCTATCTCGAACGCATGCAGGCGCGGCCCGCGGTGAAAGCAGCGATCGCGACCGAGATGGCACTGCGCAAGACCGTTGCGGCCTGAGCTTGCCTCACTCCACCCGCGCCAGCACCGCGAGCTTGCGGATGCCCTTGTTGCGGTAGGCGTCGAGGAACGCGTAATAGTCCTTGAACGACACGCAGCCGTTGGAATCGCCGCCCGCCCCGAGCATGAAGGTGTGAGCGAGCAGGCCGTCGCGGCCGTAGATCGCGCTCTCGCCGCCGATCGGGGTGAGGCGCAGCGCCGGCACGCCGTGGAACAGCGCCTCGCGCGGCTTCAGCGTATAGATGTGCGGCGGCGTCACGCCGCGCATGCGCAGGCGGCGGGAGTCCGGATCGTCGCGGTTGGCGCCGAGGCCGGAATGCGCCTCCAGCCTGGTGCCGTCGGGCAGATACACCATCTTGGCCGTGATGTCGTAGACCGCGGTGTCCCGCTCATAAGGCGGAGCGCCGCCGAACATCGGGTTCTGCTCCTTCGGGGCGATGGACGCAGTGATGCTGGCATCGGCCGAGGCGTAGGCGAGCAGCCCGCCGGACGCTTCGCGCTTGCCCCAGAGCTTTTCCACCATCGACTGGCGCGGAGCGGTGATCGACATCACCGCGGCCTTGGCTCGATCGGCGAAGGATTTCGGTTTCGCTTCGGGCGCCGGCACGATCTCGGCAGGATCAGCCGAGGCGAGTTGCAGCTGGGCAGCCGGCGCGCGCTTGGTCTTGTCCGCGGTGTTATCGGCGCTCCTGGCTGCCGGCTTCAGCGCTTCCGCGACCTTCGCGATCACGCCCTGCTTCGGGGCGTCCTTGGCCGCCGCAACAACCTGCGTTGCGGGTGTGGCGCTTGCGGCATTCGACGGCACGCCTTGCGTTGCGGCCGCGGCAAAGCGCTCGTTGAACATCTCGCGCGAGATCGGAGCTGCGACCTGGAGGCGGTCGGGCAGCAGCGCGAAGGTTTCCTTGATGGCCTCGCCGGCCTCGCGCAGCGCCACCCTGGGCGCGCGCTTGATCACCGGCTCGTCGTAGCCGGCGCTGCCGACCGTCGGATAGACGCTCGCGCCGAAGATGTTGCTGTGGATGGTCCAGCCGGCGCCCATCACGACGCAGCAGATCGCCGCGACGCCAAGCCAACTGGTCGTGGTCATTTTCCGGGAAGGTTTCCGCGAATTGGTCTTGGAGAAATTCTTGGACTTCCGTGCCGCGTTACTCTGCGCAGCGATACTCGTACTCATTCGCCTTGCGTCCAGGACGGTGTCACTCAGTCCCCCTTCGAAGTGCCGCTGGTCACGATCCGGGAACAGCGTCTCGCAGAGGGTCGGAGCGTCATTAAGGCGACTTTTAGTTAAATGCGGATTAAGTTCGGGCGGATCTGGGGCAACGCGTTAACGCTGTCCCGTTTTGAGAAAAAAGTCCGCAGAACTACGGACTTAGTGGGGTCTGTTAACTATAATTCTCGGCCGGTTCAGCACGCTCTGCGGACATCGCCGGCCACATCCATGACGCATTCAAGAACGTCATTTTCGTGGTCCTCGACTGCCCCTGAACGTAACGCGCCAGCGTTGCGCGAGGCTGGTGGAGGACACTTCCGATAGGCCTCGTCGACCGGCCGGGCGGCAACGGCGCATGCATGATGCGCTGAGCGACATCACGCGGCACGGCGCCGTGACTGAAAGTTGATCGCGTCGGTTCTGGACATCGCCGCCGCGAGAAAATAGCTCCCACCTCGGCACTTTTCGGCAGCCTCTGTGTGTGATACGGTACCGTATCATCCTGCCCTGAGCTGTGCCGAGCACGCAAACGGAGGCTGGCATGAGAGGGATCGCGCGCGCAGGGTTTTTCGCCCTGGCGGGGTCGTTTCTGTTGATCCAGTCTGCGGCTGCGCAGCCTGCGGCGAATGCGGGCTGCACGGCAGCGCCGTCGGCTGCCGGGACGCAGACCTGGCGCTGCGACAACGGCATTACCATCGTTGCGGAAAACGGCGCCAGATTTGAACTTAAGGACGCCAACCGCGACGGACGTATAGACGCCGTGGAGTTGAGCAGCAAAGCGCTGCTGATCGAGGTGCCCAAGAAGCCGCGCGGCAATCCCTTCAAGGTGCTGACGCCGCAAGCGATTGCTGCGGTGCGCGGCACGAAATGGGCGGTCGACGTGGCCGACGCCAAGACGTCCGTGTTTGTCGCCGACGGCCGGGTCGGCGTGAGCCGCAGGGCTGGTGGACGCGGCGTCGTGCTCGGACCCGGTGAAGGCGTCGATGTCGAGGCAACCGGCCCGTTGACCGTCAAGACCTGGGGCCAGCCGCGCGTCGACGCGCTCATGGCCAGGCTCGGGCAATAAGGCTGGTCAAGACGGCTCGACCCTCGAAATTTGAATAACAGTAGATTGCAAGACCGCATGCGCAGCCGACGCGTTCAGATCCTGGTGGCACTCGTCCTCACCGCGCTGTGGGGCGCGGGCATCTATGCCATGCACGCCCACGGCCACCTGCGCTTTCTGGACCGCCTCGAAGCCACGCTGACGGATTGGCGAACGCAGGCCCGCGGCGTGCGGCGTCCGCCGGATTTCGTCACCATCGTCGCGATCGACGACACCGTCGTGAAGCGCGGCGGCACCTATCCCCTGCCGCGCGCCGATCTCGCCCGCGTCGTCGACACCATCGTGCAGTTCAAGCCGAAGGTCGTCGCGATCGACCTGCTGCTGGTCGACCGTAGCGCCGCGATCGGCGATGCGACGCTGGCCAACACGCTGGCCACGGGCCGCATGGTGCTTGCCGCCGCGGCGATCTTCCCCTCCGCCAGCGAAACCGTGGCTCCCAGCAGCGAAGGTCCCCTGGCCGTACTGCCCGAGGCCGAGCGCTTCCTGCAGCCATTGCCGGCATTCGCCGATCACGCCGAGGTCGGCATCGTCAACGTCGCGACAGGACAATCAGGCTCGCCGCTCGCGGTGCCGATGCTGTTCCGGACCCGCGACAAGGTCGAGCTGTCGTTTCCGTTGCGCGTCGCGGCCCGCGCGCTCGACGAGCCGCTGACCGTCGCGCCGGACCACCTCAAGCTCGGCGATCGCGTGGTGCCGACCGACAGCAATCTGGCATTGCCGATCACCTATTACGGCCCGCGCCGCACCATCCGCACCGTCAGCGCACAGAGCATCTTCGACGGCACGCTCGATCGCGCGGCGATCGAGAACCGGATCGTCGTGATTGGCGCCTCCGTCGCCGGCGGCGGCGACTTCTATCCGACGCCGTTCGATTCCCTGATGCCCGGCGTCGAGGTGGTCTCGACCGCGATCACGCATCTCCTCGCCGGCGACGCCATCTTGCGTGACCAGAGGGTGCGCATTGCCGACGCGCTCACGGCGATCCTGCTCCCGGTACTGCTGGTGGGCCTGCTCGCCTGGCGGCGCATCGCGCTTGGCACCATGGCGGCGGCCGCGGTGATGATCGCCTGGGCCGGGCTCAATTTGTTCGCGTTCACGCACGGTGTCTGGCTGAACGCCGCGACCACGCTCGCAGCCGCCGTGCCGCCGGTTGCGGTCTTTGCCGGCGTGCAGCTGTGGGCCGGAGGCCGCCGCACGCAATATTTCGCCGCCCGGAGCAGGTCGCTTGCGCAATTCCAGGCTCCGGCGCTGCGGGATTGGCTGTCACGAGATCCGAACTTCCTGTCGAAGCCGGTGCGGCAGGATGCAGCCGTGGTGTTCGTCGATCTCTCCGGTTTCACCGGCTTGAGCGAGCGGATCGATCCGGACGAGCTCACGGATATTCTGAAGGCGTTCCATGCGCTGATCGACCGGATCGCGATCGATTGCGGCGGCATGATCGCTGGCTTTCTCGGCGACGGCGCCATGATCCTGTTCGGGCTGCCGCGCGCGATGCCCGACGATTCGGCGCGCGCGCTGAAATGCGCGGTCGATCTGCACCGCGACCTGGCACGCTGGATCGCATCGCTGCCGCCGGCGATCGCAGGTCAGCTCGGCTTCAAGATCGGCGCGCATTACGGCCCCATCGTCGCCTCGCGGCTCGGCGAAAGCCATCAGCACATCACGGCGACAGGCGACACCGTCAACGTCGCAAGCCGGCTGATGGAGATCGCCGCGCAGAACGATGCGCGGCTCGCGCTGAGCGACACGCTGCTGGATGCGGCCGACTTCCAGGGCGCGCCCGACGGCGTTCTGTCCGGCCCCCTGCTCGCCCAGGTCCGCGGCCGTTCCGGCGTCGTGACCGTCTGGTTCTGGCGCGATCGGGATGGGCCGGGCCAGGATGCCGACAAGGCCGAGATGATGCGCTAAGTAGCCATTGCTGTCTCCAACACTAGCTCGTCGTCTCCGCGAAGGCGGGGACCCATACCGCGTGATCTATCGATGAGCGCAGGTGGCCGTACCGACTGAAGTAGCGTCCACGAACAGTCTTCGCCAAACTTCTCCCTGGGGGTATGGGTCCCCGCCTTCGCGGGGACGACGGCGGAGTGTGAGGCCGCTACCGCGCTTCCGGTGGCGGCGAGCGGTCCAGCACCTCGCCCTTGGCGCCTTCCAGCAGGTCGATGCCGTAGGTTTCGACCACGAGCGGCCCGCGCTTGCGCTGCAATTGCGCGATCTGCGTCACCTTTGCAAAGAGAGCGTTGAGGACGGGATGACCGTCTGCGCGCAGCTCGTCGACATAGAGCAGCTTGCCGGCGAGCAGCTTGGGATCGGGCTCAGCCATGTTGACCCAGCGGATGCGCTGGCTTTGCTGCGCGACGCAGGTGCCGCGCGGCAGATAGAATGCGAGCCAGCTCGTGGTGCCGTAATCCTGGGCCAGCACACAGGTAGCGCCACTGCGCACGAGCGCCGCCTCGATCTCGGCCGCGAGCTCGCGCCAGCCGACGCCGACGCTGCGCACGGTGGCATCGCGGCGATATCCGGACAACCAGCCGGTATTGGCCTGCACGATCAAGGCTGCAAACATGACGATACCCACGGGCGCGGCCCAGCGCAGGCAGAATTCGACGAGGCGCCGCTGGCGCGGCTTCCATTGCGCGAGGTTGGCAGCGGCGGCCGCGGCAATCACGAACGGCGGATACACCGGCGCGAACCAGTTGGCCTCGACGCGCGCATGCAGCGAATGCCAGACGAAATAGGCGACGATGGTCCAGAACATCGCCTCGATCAGCACGCGTGAGGCCAGCGCGCCGGCACGCTGCCAGGTCAGCGCGTGCAAGCCCATCGCGCCGAGGATGAAGACCAGCGGCGTGGCGAACGCGATCTGGGTCGGGACCAGCTCGGCGATGAAGACGGGGCGGAAGTCCTCGATCCTGGCGCGGCCGAGCTGCTTTGCGAACGAGACCCATTGATGGTCCGCATTCCAGAGTATCACGGGCGAGAACAGCGCGAGCGCGACGAGGCCGCCGAGATAGGGCCAGGGCGAGAGAAACCAGCGCCGGAGTTTTGGCACGAATGCGAGCCAGATCAGGATCGCCGGCCCGAAGAACATCGCGGTGTATTTGGACAGCAGCGCCGCGCCGACCGCCACGCCGACCGCGAGCCACCAGGCGCCCCGACCGGTCTCCAGCACCTTGGCGAGGAAGAACAGCACGAAGCTGGAGGCGACCAGCAGCGGCGCATCGGGCGTGACGATCAGCGTACCGACGGAAGCCAGCAGCGTCACGTTGAGCAGGATGGCGCTGGTCGCAGCCACGCGCGCGCCGCCGAACAGGATCGCGGCTGAGCGATAGACCGCATAGCTCATCGGCAGTGCCAGCAGGATCGAGACGAGGCGGACGCCGAGTTCGGTGTCGCCCGCGATCATGGTGCCGGCGCGGATCACATAGGCGACCATGGGCGGGTGGTCGTAATAGCCCCCGGCGAGGCTCTTCGACCACATCCAGTAATAGGCTTCGTCGAACGTGATCGGCGTGAACGCGGCTGCGACGAGCCGCAATCCCACCAGCGCGAGAATCAGCAGCGCGGTATTGCGGACGATCCGCGCGTCAGCTCCGCCCATATCGCGCTATCTCTTGCGCCAGACGAACAATCCGGACATCGCGTAGTTCCACACCACGCCCATCAGCGCGCCCGCTAGGCCGGCCAGCCACCAGATCGGCTCCTGGTCGTAGACCGAGAAGGCGACGCCGACATTGGCGAGCAGGCCGACGCTGCACACGATGTAGAAGGCGATCAGACCGCGCAGCAGCGCAAAGCCTTTCAGCCGCTGGTCGCGATAGGTGAGGAAGTTGTTGAGGATGAAATTGCTGGTCATGGCGACGACGGCGCCGGCGGCCTGCGCCTCCGCGAACGGCGCCTTGAACAGCTGAAGCGCGATGAACAGCGTGGTCAGGTGCACCACGAGGCCGATGCCGCCGACCATCGCGAACAGAATGAAGCGCAGCGAGACGATATCGTTGGTCAGCTTGGCGAAGACGAGTCCCAGGAAGTCGAGCGCGACCATGGAATCGAGCTTGCTCTCGCCGTGCTGGCGGGCGCCGAAGGTGTAGGGAATCTCGACCGCCCGCAAGCTGCCGTGCGCGGTCGCGACGATGTCGAGCAGGATCTTGAAGCCGTGCACGGAGAGCTTCGGCGCGAGCTGCTCGAAACGGTCGCGGCGGACCATGAAGAAGCCGCTCATGGGATCGGCAATCTCGACCCGCAGCATCTTCTTGGCGACCTCGGTGGCGAGCGCGCTGGCGCCGGCGCGCTGCTTGTTGAAACCTTCGCTCTTGTAACCCTCGATGTAGCGGCTGCCGACGACGAGGTCGGCCTGATCGCTCGCGAGCAAGAGCAGCATCTTGGGCAGCTGCGTCTCGTCGTGCTGGAGGTCGGCATCGATCACGGCCACGTAGGGCGCGCTGGAGGCAAGGATGCCCTCGATGCAGGCGCCCGACAGGCCGCGGCGGCCGATGCGGCGGACGCAGCGCACGCGGCTGTCGCGCTGCGCCAGCTCGCGCACGACATCCCAGGTGCCGTCGGGCGAATTGTCATCAACAAACACGACTTCCCAGGCGACGTTGGCGAGTGTCGCCTCGAGCCGCCGGTAGAGCACGGTGACGTTGTCGCGCTCGTTGAAAGTCGGGACGATGACCGACAGTTCCGGCCCCTCTTGAGCCCGGTTGTCGATGCCCGGTCTGATCGCTTCATTCATGACGGCAGCGTATATCCGCCGCATCCTGCGCTGCCAACCCGGGGTTCTGGGGGAAGGGCCGAAAAGGGGCCTAAAATGCCAACGACCCCGGAACGGCTGGCCGCGCGTACATCCGGCGCAAGCCTTAAGCTATTCCAAGGTCGTCCCAACGACGGAGATCTTTTACGCTCAACGTCGCCGTTAGCAGCAAAATGGGGACGGCAAAGGCGTTCCGCAAGGGGCGGAAACCGATTTTCATGCCCTATTGGTTGGGCACTTCCCGGATGACCGGCCCGCGCGGCGCGGGCGCGACCGGGGCTGCGGGCGCGGCCGCAGCAGCCGGCTCGGCCTTCGCCGGCTTGGGCGGCTTGCCGTACTGGCCGATCGGCCCGAACACGACGGCAACCGCAAGGACGACCGCCGCGACGATCGCCCCCAGAATGCCACCCACCGACTCAGACGACATGAAAGTTCCTGCTCCAGATGTGGCGAGTGATACCATGGATGGGCGCGCGGCCGGAAGTCCCCGGGGCGAATTGCGAATGGCGAGTAGCGAATGGGGAAGATTGTCTTCCCGCCCTATTCGCTACTCGCCATTCGCCACTCGCTACTTCTGAGGCGGCCGGTGCTTGACGAAGGCCATCACGATGTCCTTCTGCGCCGCCTTCACCCCCTGTTCGCGGTGGCGAGATGAGCGCCGGCATCGATATCAGGATATTGCGTGGTGAGATAATCGAGCAACGTCACCCGGTAATATTGCCGCTCCGATGGACAGGCTCCGGCAACCGAGCGGCCGAAATCCTGCTCCGACAGGCCCTGATTGGACTCCCGCGAATATTCCCGCGCGAGGCAATGCCAGTAATCGTCGCGGCCCTGCTGAGCGAGCTTCTGCGCGCCCTTCGCGTCGTCGTCATCTGCCACGGCAGAACCTGTCATGGCGGCAGATGTCATCATGACGAGTGCGACTCCCACCAGCACCATCCGCATCTTGTTCTCCTTTTTCGCGGGCCCGCCGCGAGCTTAGACCGGGCCGGCCAACTGGCCAATCACTTCCGGTTTGATTAGGATGAGATCCCTCCCCGTCGATGCGAGATCCTCCCGTGGCCAAAGCAAAAACTGCGTCCAAAAAATCCGGCAACATCTTCATTGGGATCGGCGGCTGGACCTTCGAGCCCTGGCGCGGCGTGTTCTATCCGGAGAAGCTCGCGCAGGCGAAGGAGCTGTCCTATGCCGCCTCGAAGCTGACCTCGATCGAAATCAACGGCACCTATTACGGCTCGCAGAAGCCGGAGAGCTTTCGCAAATGGGCAAGCGAGGTGCCCGACGGCTTCGTGTTCTCGGTGAAGGGACCGCGCTTCGCGACCAACCGCCGCGTGCTCGCGGAGGCCGGCGATTCCATCAAGCGGTTCTACGATTCCGGCGTGCTGGAACTCGGAGATCACCTCGGGCCGGTGCTGTGGCAATTTGCGCCGACGAAGAAGTTCGACGGCGCCGATTTCGGCAAGTTCCTGGAGCTGCTGCCGCGCAAGCTCGAGGGGCGCGCGCTGCGCCATGTCGTGGAAGTGCGCCATGACAGCTTCTGCACGCCCGACTTCGTCGCACTGATCCGCGAGTTCGAGACGCCGGTGGTGTTCGCCGAGCACGGCAAATATCCCGCGATCGCGGACGTCGCCGGCGATTTCGTCTACGCGCGGCTGCAGAAGGGCAATGACGAGATCAAGACCTGCTATCCGCCGAAGCAGCTCGATGCCTGGGCCAAGCGCTTCCAGGACTGGGCATCGGGCGGTGAACCCGACGATCTCCCGAAGGTTGACAAGGCCAAGCCGAAGAAGGAGCCGCGCGACGTGTTCGCCTATGTCATCCACGAGGGCAAGGTGCGCGCACCGCACGGCGCCATGGAACTGATTGCGCGGGTGAGTTGAGGTCACATGGCAAAGGCGAAGAAGCTCTTTACCATCGGCTATGAGCAGACACCACCGAAGGCCGTGCTGGACGAGCTGGAAGAGGCCGGCGTCAAGCTCGTGGTCGACGTGCGCGCGGTGACGTCGTCGCGCCGGCCGGGCTTTTCCAAGAAGCAATTGGCGGCGGGCTTGGACGAGCGCGGCATCGGCTATGTCCATCTCGCCGCGCTGGGCACGCCGAAAGAGGGCCGGCTCGCCGCACGCAGCCGTCAATACGACGTGCTGGAGAAGATCTTCTCAAAGCACCTGAAGGCGCCCGAAGCGAGGGAGGCGATGGACGAGCTCTCGTCGCTGGTGAAGAAGGCCGGCCCAGTGTGCCTGCTCTGCTACGAGCGCGACCACACCCACTGCCACCGCCAGATGATCGCGGAGATCATCGAGGAGCGCGAGGGCGTTGCGGTGAAGAATTTGGTGGGGCGGCACGCCTGAGCGGCTTTCTCCGTCATGGCCGGGCTTGTCCCGGCCATCCACGTTCTTCCTCCCAGTGGTCAAGACGTGGATGCCCGGGACAAGCCCGGGCATGACGATGGATGGAGCCTCACCCCTCTCCCGCCAGCCGGAACGTCCCTTCCATCATCTCGACGCAAGCGCCGCCGACGTGAGCGGACACGATCCTGCCGTCCTGCTTGCGCACGCGCGTCGAGAGGATGCTCGGACGACCCATGTCGAAGCCCTGGCCGATCGTGAGCTTGAGCTCACCGTCACGCGTGGGATCGAGATCGGCGAACAGCGCGGCGGCGGCAACCGTGGCGCTGCCGGTGGCGGGATCCTCGACGAGACCGCTGGCACCATGCATGAACATGCGCGCCTGTCGCTCGCAAGGCGCCTCCGTCGCCGGCACATCGCGCGTATAGAACCACACCGAGCGGGCACCATCGCGCGGCAAGACCCTGCCAAAGGCCGCAGCATCGGGCCGGGCCCGCTTCAGCGCCTCGCGCGAATGCAGCTCGAGCACCAGAAACGCGTTTCCGACGGTGACGATCTGCGGCTCGTGATTGTCGGCGTTGATGTCGTCGGCAGCGAGCGAGATGCAGCTCGCGGCATCCGCAGCGGACAGCCGCGAGAGCCGCTGCAGCGGCTGCGGCGCAGTGAGCTCGGTTCTGATCACCCGGCCCTGCTCTCTCACGATGTCGACCGGAACCAATCCCGCCTTCTCCTCGAACAGCAGGCGCGGCTTCGGCTCTTTCACCATCGAGGCCAGCACGAAGGCGGTGCCGACATTGGGATGGCCCGCAAAGGCGATCTCCTGCACCGGCGTGAAGATGCGCACCTCGGCGTCGTTGGCCCTGTCGCGCGGCGGCAGCACGAAAGTGGTCTCGGAATAATTGAACTCGGTCGCGATCGCCTGCATCTGCGCCGTCGTCAGCCCGCCGGCATCGAGCACCACGGCGAGCTGGTTGCCGCCGAAGGCGCGGTCGGTGAACACGTCGACGGTGACGTAGCGGCGCTGCATTTTCGCTTCCCCATGCAAGTCGCGGCCGCGACCGGCCGCATCGCGCAGCACTCTACAAGCCGAAAATGCCGCTCGTCATGCCCCAAAATTGAGTGCAATCGGAGCAATCGCGCTAGCGGGAGTCAGAAGGTGCAAAGAGCGAACAACCAGGATGTAAAGTCTACCCCAGCTGAAACACCGGCACTTTCTGCTCGTAGCCGCGCACCTCGACTTCGCCGAGCGGGACGGCATCGCTGCCGTCGGCGCCCAACGCCTCGCGCACGGATGCGGAGATCAGGAGCTGCGAGCCGAAATCCTTGTTCAGCGCCTCAAGTCGCGAGGCGAAGTTCACGGTATCGCCGATGACTGTGTATTCCTTGCGCCGGGGCGAGCCGATATTGCCGGCGACGACCTCGCCGAAATGGATGCCGATGCCGATCCGTAGCGGCCAGCTGCTCTCTGCGTTGATGCGGTCCATGGCCCTCAGCATCTCGCGGCCTGCGGCGACCGCGCGGTGCGCGGCGTCGGATGCTTCTAGCGGCGCGCCGAACAGCGCGAGGAAACCGTCACCGAGAAACTTGTTCACGATGCCGCCCTGGCGGTCGAGAATGTCGACCAGGACGGCGAAGGCGCCGTCGAGCCGGTCGACCACCTCCTGCGGACTGCGCGACTGCGCACCGGCCGTGAAGCCGCGGAAATCGACGAACATCACCGCGACGCGGCGGACGTCGCCGCTTGCGCGCGTCCCCGCCGTCATCAGCCGCTCCACCACCTGCGGCGAGACGTGCTGGCCGAACAGATTGGTGACCCGGTCGCGCGCGGTGGCGGCCGCGATGCTCGCGGCGAACTGTCGCCGCAATTGCGCGCCGACGGCGCCGGCGAGCACGCCGCAGATCAGGATGATGGTGCTGCGGACCGCGTGAAAATAGAGCTGGGGCTCGCCGACGGTGCTCGAGGCATCGTAGACCTGCGCGACCGCGAACAGCTCGGCAGCAGCGACGAAGCCGGTGAAGGTCGAGAGCCAGAAATCGAGCCGCAGCGTCGAGAGGATGACGAAAATGAAATACATCAGCGGCACGGCGAAGCCGAGCGCCTGGGTTGCGCCCATGGTCCGGATCTGCAGGATGAGGATCACGGTTGGCAGCGACGTCTCGATCAGCGTGCCGATATAGCGCCTGGCCACCGGCACGTCGCGATCGAGGCGGAGGTTCTTCCTGATCTGCGTGTGGACCCAGACCTCGAACAAAATGAAGCCGACGAGCAGGCCGTAGACTTCGGCGAGCCCTTCGGTGCCGCGCCAGACCCGGTTCACCACGGCGGGGTCGATCAAATAGATCGCGGTGAGGAACAGCGTCATGGCGCAGCCGGTCGCGATCAGCGCCCGCACCCGCAGCAGCTCGGTGCGCAGCACCTCCCGCGTCAGCTCGCGCTCGAAGTCCTCCGACAATACGGCATGCTGCCGCGCTTTCCTGCTCGCAAACTTGGCCATTCGACCCCCTGTCATTCCGGGGCGCGGCGAAGTCGCGAACCCGGAATCTCGAGATTCCGGGTTCGATGCTGGCGCATCGCCCCGGAATGACTCAATGGCTAGTTTGCCTCAATCCAGCGTACGGCGGAAGCGCGTCACGGCGATGGTCATGGCGAGCAGCATCAGGCCCGCCAGCGCCAGCGTATCGAAGCGCAAATTCTCCATGGTCGCGCCCTTCAGCATGATGGCGCGGACGATCCGCAAATAATGGGTCAGCGGCAGGCATTCGCCGAGATATCGCGCCCAGGCCGGCATGCCTGCGAACGGGAACATGAAGCCGGAGAGCAGAATGCTCGGCAGGAAGAACATCATCGACATCTGCATGGCCTGGAGCTGGTTCTGGACCAGCGTCGAGATCGTGTAGCCGATCGACAGATTGGTGGTGATGAACAGCGTCGACAGCAGCGCCAGCAGGACGAGATTGCCCAGCACGGGCACGCCGAACAGGCCGACGCCGATGCCGATGATCAGGAAGGCCTGGACGAAGCCGACCAGCACGTAAGGCACGATCTTGCCGAACATCACCTCGACCGGCCTGATCGGCATCGACAACAGGCTCTCCATGGTGCCACGCTCGACCTCGCGCGTGACCGAGAGCGCGGTGAAGATCAGCATGGTCATGGTGAGGATGGTGCCGACGAGGCCGGGCACGATGTTGAGGCTGGAATTCGCGGCCGGATTGTAGCGGGCATGGGCGCGGATCTCGAACGGCATCTCCGGGGGTTCGCCGATATAGAGATCGTGCGCGAGCGCGGTCTGGACGACCATGCCGAGCGAGCCGAGCGCCGCGCTTGCGGCGACGGGGTCGGTGGCATCGGCCGCGACCAGCAGTGCCGGCCTGTCGCCGCGCCGCACCGCCCGCTCGAAGCCGCGCGGGATCTCGACGCCGAACAACACCTTGCCGGACTTCAGGAGGTTGTCGAAATCGTCGACGTCGTGAACCTCGTAGAGGAATCGGAAATATTTGGTGTTCTCCAGCGCCTTCAGCACCGAGCGGGCGAGATCGGAATCCTCCTGGAGCAGCACCGCGCTCGGCAGATGGTGCGGCGTGGTGTTGATGGCATAGCCGAACAGCATCAGCTGCATCACCGGCAGCATCACGATCATCGCGAACGAGACGCGGTCGCGCCTGAGCTGGATGAACTCCTTGACCAGCATCGCGTAGGAGCGCCGCAGGAAACCGAAGCGCTCGCGGATGTCGCGCCGTGGTTCGGGATGTTCGACCGCGCTCATTGGAAATTGTCCTTGGAGCGTCCCATCAGTTCGATGAACACGTCTTCGAGCGAGGGCGACGACTTCTGCCAGTTGAGTCCGCTTTTCTCGCGCCAGGGCGCGATGCTGGCTTCGAGCGCCGGAACGTCGCGGCCGGAAACATGCAGCGAGGTGCCGAACGGCGCCACCATGTCGATGCCGGGCTTGCCCGTGAGCGCGGCGCCAAGGTCGTTCAGGTCTTCGCCCGTGACCGTATAGGTCGTCAGCGCGGATTTGGCGATCACGTCCTCCACCGTGCCGTGCGCCAGCAGATAGCCGTAGGCGATGTAGGCGATCTCGTGGCAGCGCTCGGCCTCGTCCATGTAATGGGTCGAGACCAGTACCGTGAGGCCCTCGGCGGCCAGCGCATGGATCTCGTTCCAGAAATCGCGCCGCGCCTTGGGATCGACGCCGGCGGTCGGCTCGTCCAGCAGCAACAATTGTGGATTGGGCAGCGTGCAGGCCCCCAGCGCCAGCCGCTGCTTCCAGCCGCCGGAGAGCTCGCCGGCGAGCTGCTCCTCGCGCCCCGAGAGCCCGAGCCGCTTGATCATGTCGCGCGCGGCACCGCGCGCGTCGGCGAGGCCGTAGAGCCGCGCCACGAACTCGAGGTTCTCGCGCACGGAGAGGTCCTGGTACAGGCTGAAGCGTTGCGTCATGTAGCCGACCTGGCGCTTGATCTTCTCGGCATCGCGGCGGATGTCGTAACCGAGGCAGGTGCCCTCGCCGCTATCGGGCGTGAGCAGGCCGCAGAGGATGCGGATGGTGGTGGTCTTGCCCGAGCCGTTGGGACCGAGGAAGCCATAGATCGAGCCGCGCTTCACCTGCATCGACAGATCGTGCACGACCTCGCGGCCGCCGAATGACTTCGTCAGGCCTTTGACGTCGATGGCGATGCCGTTGCCGTTGCCGTTGCTCATCGCTTGTCCGCCACCGGTGTCTTGGACTCAGGAGTTTTGGGATTGAGGTGGACGTCGATCGGCTGTCCGACGCGCAAGGCATCGGGCCGCGAGGGTCGCGCCTGGATCAAATAGACCAGCTTGTTGCGCTCATCGAGGCTGTAGATGACCGGCGGCGTGTATTCGGCCGAGGTCGCGATGAAATAGATCTTCGCGGTGAGGTCGGCTGCGCAATTGTCACAGGAGACGCGCACCGTGTCGCCGATCGCGAGCTTCGGCAACTCGCTCTCCGGCACGAAGAAACGCAGCTTCATGTTGCCGGGCGGCATGATCGAGAGCACCGGCCGCTGCGCCGCCACCATCTCGCCTTCGCGGAAATAGATCTGCTGGATGGTGCCGGCGACCGGCGCAAAGCCCTTGCGTCGCGCCATCCGCGTCTGCGAGGTCGCCACCCGCGCCTCCGCGACGCGCAAGGCGGACACCGCGGAATCGAGATTGGCCTGCGTGCCCGCACCGGTCTTGCTCAACGAGGCCGCACGGTCATAGGTCTGCTGCGCGTTCGCGAGCGTCGCCTTCTGCTGGTTGAGGTCGGCAAGCTGGAGATCGTCATCGACGGAATAGAGGTGATCGCCGACCTTGACCTCGTCGCCTTCGCGGACGTTGAGCTTGGTGACGCGCCCGGCTTCGTCCGGACTGACGAAGATCATGTCGGCCTCGACCCAACCCTGGAAGCCCGGGTCGCGCTTCTCCTTGCACCCGGCAAGCCCGGTTGCGAGCACAGCGAGCAATGCCAAGACAGAAATTGTTTGCGACGACCTCATGTCGTCCTCCGTTCGCCAAAAATCAAATCGAGATGAACGCGCAGCATCTCCTGCGCGTCGAGCGGCGCATGCCGCGCAAACAGGCTCTGCCAGATCACGGCGATCATCGCCGGCGCGACCAGAATCTGCGGATAGCGCGCGAGGTCCTTCTGCCGGATCTCGCCGCGGGCGATGCCGAGCTCGATCAGCGCGCGCATGGCAGTGATCCCGCGCGAGACCACCTCGCGGTAGTAGAAGTCGGCGACGGACGGAAAGCGCGGCCCCTCCGCCACGATCAGACGCACCAGATCGCCGCGCCTCGTGCCGATCACTTCCTTCAGGAAGTTGCCGGCGAACGTCTCGATGAGGTCGCGCACCGAGCCCGCGGGCGGCGGCAGCGTGGTCAGCCGTGCGACCACGGGAACGATGACGATGCGCACCAACTCCTCGAACATCGATTCCTTGTCCTTGAAGTGCAGGTAAATGGTGCCCTTGGCGACGCCGGCGCGCTTGGCGATGTCGTCGAGCCTGGTGGCGGCAAAGCCGCGCGCGATGAACTCCTCCATCGCCGCCTCCACGATCGCCGCACGCCGCTCCGCCGCGCGCGAGGCTCGGTTCGAGGCAGGCGCCGCAGCGGGGCTTGCAGCCACGGGGGCGCTTGCGCGGGTGGGAGCCGTAGAGGGCGAGGCGGCTTTGGTCTGCTTCTTCGTCATTCAAAATATATGACTGACTAGTCAGTCATAGTCAAGAGCCTACCAGACAACCCGAATGGCGTAGACGAATTAGCCTTGACTAATGTATTAGCATCCACTAATTTGACCTCATGATTGAAGCCACTCCAAACCCCGTCACCACCGTGATGCGCGCCCTTGCCGATCCGACCCGCCGCGCCGTGTTCGAGCGTGTGTTCGAGAGCAAGGAGATCAGTGTCGCCGAGCTGACGCGCGGCAGCGGCGTCACGCAAGGAGCCGTCTCGCAGCACCTGAAGTCGTTGAAGCAGGCGGGCCTCGTCGCCGAGCGCGCCGAGGGCCGCAATGTCTATTACCGCGCCGCGCCACAGGGACTCGAGCCGCTGGTCACCTGGTTGGACCATTACGGCGTCTTCTGGCGCGAGCGTTTCCAGACCCTGCGTGACCTCTTGAAGGAGATCGACCCGTGAGTGCTGCCGCGTTGAAAGCCGACACAAGAGACATCGTCATCGACGAGGTCTTCCCTCACACAGCCGAGACGATCTGGAAGGCGCTGACCAGCGCGCAGCTGATCGGGCGCTGGCTGATGCAGCCGACCGGCTTCGAAGCCGTCGAAGGCAAGGCCTTCACCTTCCAGACCAATCCGGGGGGCAATTGGGACGGCGTGATCCATTGCCGGGTTCTGGAGGTCGTGCCGCATCGCCGCCTCGTCTACGCCTGGAAAGGCGGCGACGAGCGCAACATAGGCTATGGCGCCCCGCTCGACACCGTCGTGACCTGGTCCCTCACTCCGGTCGAAGCCGGCACGCGGATCCGCCTCGTCCATGCGGGCTTCGTCCTGCCCAGGAACGAGTCGGCCTACACGGTGATGAGCGGCGGCTGGAAGAAGGTCGTCCGCAAGCTCGATGAGATCAGCGGCGAAGATTGAGTGGGAGATATTGCGATGGAGAAGCCCTATTCCGGCGGCTGCGCCTGCGGCGCGATCCGCTATTCGATCGAAGGGGAGCCCCTCTTCAGCAATCACTGCCAATGCCGCGACTGCCAGCGGGAAAGCGGCAGCGGCCATGGCTCGTACGCGACCTTCGCGCGCGCCGGCGTCACGCTGACGGGCGATGCCAGGCACTGGGACATGGTCGCCGACAGTGGCAAGGTGAAGACGCGCGGCTTCTGCATACAATGCGGCGTAGCTGTCTACATGACTTTCGCGGCGCAGCCTGACGTCTTCACGATCCGCGCGGCAAGCCTCGACGAGCCCGCCCGCTACAGGCCGCAGGCGGTGACCTTCGCCGCGCGCGGCCATGAGTGGGATCCTCTCGATCCTGGCCTGGTGAAATTCGACGGCATGCCGCCGGGGTGAGCAGCAGGAGAGTGACGCTTCTTTGCCAGAAGCCTTCGCCGCGAACTCGATTGACCTCTCCCGCTTGCGGGGGAGGTCGGCGCGGAGCGCCGGGTGGGGGCTCTCTCCGCGCTGGGATTTCTTCCGCACACTTCAGACAGTCCCGACGCGGAGAGAGCCCCCACCCCAGCCCTCCCCCGCAAGCGGGAGAGGGAGCGCACCTCCGTCTTGGAAGCACTTGAGCCTTCGCTCGCGATACTAGCCAAAATCCAGCACCATGCGGCCGTCGATCTTGCCGGCCTTCATGCGGTCGAAGACGTCGTTGATCCCTGCGAGCGGCACTTTCGTCACCTCGGCCTTGACCTTGCCGTCGGCGGCAAATGCGATGGCTTCGTCGAGGTCGCGGCGGGTGCCGACGATGGAGCCGCGCACGGTGATGCGCTTGAGCACGACGTCGAAGATCGGCGTCGGGAATTCGCCCGGCGGCAGACCAACGAGGCTGATGGTGCCCTTGCGGCGCACCATCTTGAGCGCCTGCGCGAAGGCCGGCGTCGAGACCGCGGTCACCAGCACGCCGTGGGCGCCGCCTCCGGTCGCCGCCAGCACCTTGTCCACAGCATTGGCTGCAAGCGCGTTCACGGCGAGATCGGCGCCGGTCTCACGAGCGAGCTCGAGCTTGTCTTCGGCGATGTCGATGCCCGCAACCTTCAGTCCCATCGCCTTGGCGTACTGGATCGCGACATGGCCGAGCCCGCCGATTCCGGAGATCACGACCCACTCGCCTGGCTTGGCCTCGGTTTCCTTCAATCCCTTGTAGGTGGTAACACCGGCGCAGAGGATCGGCGCGATGGTCGCGAAATCGATCGTCACCGGCAGCTTGGCGGCGAAGGCAGCCGAGGCGATGACATATTCGGCAAAGCCGCCGTTCACGCTGTAGCCGGTGTTGTGCTGGTGCTCGCACAGCGTCTCCCAGCCGGTCTCGCAATATTCGCACGACATGCAGGCGTCGTGCAGCCAGGCGACGCCGACCGCGTCGCCAACTGTCAGATTCTTCACGCCGGGCCCGAGCGCGGCGACGATGCCGGCGGCTTCATGCCCGGGGATGAATGGCGGCACCGGCTTCACCGGCCAGTCGCCGGAGGCGGCATGCAGATCGGTGTGACAGACGCCGCAGGCCTTGACCTTGACCAGAACCTCGCCCGGACCGGGCTGTGGCACCGGCACCTCCTCGATCACCAGCGGCTTGCCGAATTGCTTGACGATTGCGGCTTTCATGGTCGGCATCGGTCTGCTCCTCTGTGCTTTGTGAAGCAGAATAGCGACGCCGCCCGGCGCACCCTTGACGGGAGTCAAACAGCACAAAGTTTGCGCAAGGGCGGGTCCATCATGACACCCCGATGACGCCGCGCGGTGCTCTCGATCTGTCAGCTATGGAACTTGAGACCGTCGACGATCTTGTCGATCACCTTCCGCTCGGCGCGCATCGCAATGCCGACGAGATTGAGGTCGCTACGCGCAACCGCCCTCACCGCCTCACGGTTGGCGGCGTCGTGCGTGGTCTTGAACATGTCCTCGGTATAGACGGCCGGCGTAACGTTACGCGTCAGCGCGCGGTCCAGCGCGCGCGACAACGCCGGACCGTCGGCGCCATAGATCAGGATCGGCTGGCCGATCAGTGCATGATATTTCGTGCCTGAGGCGTCTTCATAGGCCTCGCCGATGCAGTCCGGAAAAGCCGCGGCGATGCCGCTGGTGAGAAAGGACGCGACGTTCAGCTTCTGCCAGGCCTGAAGATCGGTGCGGATCACAACGGCGATCTTGGTATCGAACTGCATGTGGTTCCTCAGATTGTCCTTCCGGGGCGCGCCACTCGGCGCGAGCCCGGAATCCATTCGTCCACCTACTCGGCAGCTCAATGGATTCCGGGCTCGATGCTACGCATCGCCCCAGAATGACGGCAAGAAAAATCAGCCCTTTGCGTCACAGGCCCAGGCGCGGATCACGCATTCCTTGCCGCCGTATTTGTAGCACTCGCGCGTGGCGGCATTGAGCGAGGCGGAAATCTTCGGCTTGACGGCATAGCCATAGGCGCCGCAGGGATTTGTCATATCGACCGACATCGCGGCACAGGCGCGCTTCATCGTCACGGTGGTGCAATCGCCTTTGCACTGCTTCTGCGCGGCGGCGCGGGCCTCGTGCTCGTGGCCATAATCATAGGCCTGGCCATAGGCACCGCACTTGCCGACCGCGATCGCGCCGGCGGCGTGGGCATCGGCGATGTAACGGGCACCGGCGACACAGATGGACAGTGCAAAGAAAAACATCGCGCAACGGCGCGCGACGGCATTCGAAGTCATGGAAGAACCCCTCCCCCCAAGGCAGGTCGGGGAAACTCTAAGCGGCGCTCGTTTCCAGATGGTGAACGGGTGGTTGAAATCGGCAGGCTTGGAGGATGCCGTAGTCCCGTAGGGCGGATTAGCAAAGCGTAATCCGCCTCCTTTTTTCCGCGGAGCAACACAGCGGCTGATTACGCCTTCGGCTAATCCGCCCTACGCACCTTCACCCCCGCCTTGCCGCCTCCAGCGCCTGCGGCGTGTCGATGTCGAGGAAGGCGCTCTCGCCGTCGACTGGCACTTCGGCGACGGCTTCGGTGTGCTTGGCGATCAGATGTCGCGCGCCGATGTCGCCGTCGAGCGTCATCAACTCCCCAAAGAAGCGGCGCGACCACAGCACCGGGTTGCCGCGGCGGCCCTCGCTGACGGGCACGACGATAAGATTGCCGCGGTCGGGCGCGAAACTGTCGATGAGCCGGTCGATCAGGCTGGCGTCGATCAGCGGCATGTCGCCGAGACACACCAATGCGCCGTCGCAGGTCTCCGGCACGGCCGCGATGCCGGCCTTCACAGAACTGGCGATGCCGCCGGCGAACTCCGGATTGCGGACGAACCTCACCTTGAGGCCTTGCAGCGCCTGCTCGACGAGCTCGGCCTGGTGGCCGGTGACGACGATCACCTCGGATGCTTTGGAGGCCAGCGCCTGCTCGGTCGCGAGGCGCACCAGCTTCTTGCCATCCAGCTCGGCGAGCAGCTTGTTCGGCCCGCCCATCCGGGTCGAACGGCCGGCCGCGAGCACGATGGCCGCGACCTGGCTGTTGCCCTCGGTTTCCGGCTTGGCGCGCGGCTGCGGCCGCGTCACGATCTCCATCAAGAGGCCGCCGACGCCCATGCCCATCAGCTCGGAGCGGGTCACCTTGATGCCGGCGAGAAGCCGCATCAAGACCCAGTCGAAACCGTTCTCGACCGGCGAGCGCGCGCAGCCGGGCGCGCCCAGCACTGGCACATCGCCGGCGCGGGCGATCAGCAGGAGATTGCCGGGGTCGACCGGCATGCCGAAATGCTCGATCTCACCGCCGATGCCGGCGACGGCCGCCGGAATCACGTCGCGGCGGTCGGCGATCGCAGACGCGCCGAACACGATCACGAGCTCGGCGCCGAGGCCGAGCAATTCCTTGATAGCGGCCGACAGCGCCTGCTCCTCGTGCGGCACCCGGCGCTCGGCGATGATGCCGGCGCCGGCCGGCGCCAGCCGTTCGGCGGTGACGCGCAACGTCTTGTCGATCACCTTTGAGGACAGGCCCGGCAGCAGCGTCGAGACCACGGCGACGCGCTTGATCACGTAAGGCGCGACCTTCAACACATCCTTGCCCGCCGCCTTCACCGCGGCATCGCGCAAACTCGCTTCGATGCCGAACGGGATGATCTTGACGGTGCCGACCATCTCGCCCTCGACCACCGGCTTGTAGGCGGGGAGCGTGGCAAAGGTGATGGTTTCGTCGATATTGTTGATGCGGTCGACCGCGGCGCGGTCGATCACCAGCACGCCCGCTCGCGCGGCGAACAGATTGGCGCGGCCGGTGAAGGCGCGCTCGACATGGATGCCCTCGCCGCCGATGGCGAGCGCGATGCTGGCGGCCGCAACGTCCTCGGAGACGTCGCCCGCCTCCATGCGCACCACGACGATGTCCTTGATGCCGGCGCGCTCCAGCGCCTCGACCTCGGCGGGTCCGATCGTCGTGCCCTTCTTCAGCACCAGCGCGCCCTGGCGCAGCGTGTGGACGGTTACCCCACCGATCGCATCCCTCGGGCTCGCCGGGCCGAACTTCATGCCGCTTCTTCTTTTTCCTTGGGAGGCAGCCGAAGCACGGCCGTGATCTCGGCCATGATCGCCACCGCGATCTCGGATGGCGAGACCGCGCCGATCGCTAGCCCAATGGGCGCGTGGATGCGCGCGATGTCGCTCTCCCTGGCGCCCTGCGCCCGCAACCGGTCGGCACGCTTGGCATGCGTCTTACGCGAGCCGAGCGCGCCGATGTAGAAGCAGTTGCGCTCGAAGGCGTGCAGCAGCGCGGGATCGTCGATCTTGGGATCGTGAGTCACCGCCACGAACGCCGTGTAGGCATCGACATTGAGCGGCGGCAGCGCGGTATCAGGCCATTCGGCGATCAGCGGAATGTCGGGAAAGCGCTCGGGGCTCGCAAAGGCCGTGCGCGGATCGACCACGGTGACGTCATAACCGAGCGAGCGCGCCAACGGCGCCAGCGCCTGGCTGATATGGACCGCGCCGATGATGACGAGCTTTGCCGTCGGCGCGTAGACGTTGAGGAACAGCTTCTTGCCGCCGGCCTCGACGCTGGCGCTCTTGCCCATGCGAAGCTGCTTCTCCAGTTCGGCGCGCAGCGGATCCTTGGCGAAATCCTTCGCCTTCACCAGCCGCTGCTCGCCGCTCTCGGTGTCCGTCACCAGAATGACCGGCCGTCGCGCGGCGCGCTCGGCATTGAGTTCGTGCAGGATATCGAGCTTCACGGCTAGCCGACCTTCTCGACGAAGACGCGGATGGTGCCGCCGCAGGACAGCCCGACGTTCCAGGCGGTCTCGTCGGCAACGCCGAACTCGAGCATTTTCGGCTTACCGCTCTGGATCACATCCATGGCCTCGGTGACCACGGCGCCCTCGACGCAGCCGCCGGACACGGAGCCCAGGAAGGTGCCCTCGTCGTTGATGACGAGGCTGGAGCCCGCCGGGCGCGGCGCCGAGCCCCAGGTCTCGACCACCGTCGCGAGCGCGACGCCACGGCCGGCCTTCTGCCAGTCCTCCGCCGCCTTCAGGATGTCCTCGTCGCGATCAAGCATGGCTGGCCTCTCAAGCTGCGGAGCGGATCAGGCTGCGGTGATGCGGCGGCAGCGGCTGGGAGAGCGTCGTGATCAGCTCCTGGATCGAACTCAAATTATGCACGGGCCGGAATTCGTCAACGTGGGGCAGCATCATTTTGATGCCCTGCGCCTTGGCCTCGAAGCCGCCAAACCGCAGCAGCGGGTTCAGCCAGATCAGCCGCCGGCAGGACCGGTGCAGCCGGTCCATCTCGAAGGCGAGCCTGGAATCGGCCTCCCGTTCCAGCCCGTCCGAGATCAGGAGCACGATGGCGCCCTGGCTCAGCACCCGGCGCGCCCACAATTTGTTGAAGTTGTGCAGCGAGGCCGAGATGCGGGTGCCGCCGGCCCAGTCCTCGACCGAGGCCGAGCAGCTCGCCAGCGCCTCGTCTGGATCGCGCTGGCGCAGCGCGCGGCTGACATTGGTGAGGCGCGTGCCGAACAGGAACACCGAGACGCGCTTGCGGGCATCCGTGATCGCATGCAGGAAATGCAGGAACAGGCGGGTGTATTCGCTCATCGAGCCCGAGATGTCGAGCAGCGCCACGATCGGCGCCGGCTTCTCGATCCGTCCGAGGCGATGGATGTCGATGATGTCGCCGCCGGTGCGTAAGGAGGCGCGCAGCGTGCGGCGGAGGTCGAGGCGCAGGCCGCGCGCATCGGGCCGGCGCCGGCGCGTCAAGAGCTCGGCCTGCGGCAGATGCATCTTCTCGATGGCACGGAGCGCCTCGGCGATCTCCGCCGCGCTCATCTGCGCAAAGTCCTTCTTCTGCAGGATCTCCTTATCGGAGACCGACAGGCGCAAATCCTGCTCCTGGTGCTGCGGCGTCTCGGTCATTCGGGGTTGCGCCATCGCCTCCTGGACGCGGCGGGCGCCGGCCTGGGGCTTCTTCTTGGCCTCGTCCGGCAGCGGCACCGAATCCAGCATGTGCTTCCATTCTTCGGAAGCGCGGAAGAACAGGTTGAAGGCTTGGCTGAAGATCAGCGCATGCTCGTGGCGCTTGACGAAGATCGCCTCCAGCGTGGTGAAGACGTCGGATCGGCTGCCGATGTCGATCACCTGCAGCGCGCTCATGGCATCGATCACCGCGCCCGGCCCGACCGGCAGGCCGGCGGCACGCAGCGCGCGAGCGAAGCCGACGATGTTGTCGGCGAATTGCTCGGTCTTTTCGGGGGCAAGGTGGTTGATGGCCATGCGTCCACACTCTCGGTCGTCATTCCGGGGCGCGCCCTCTTCGGCGCGAACCCGGAATCCATTCATCCACCAACTCTGCGGCCCGATGGATTCCGGGTTCGCGCTGCCGCGCGCCCCGGAATGACAGGAATCAATTCTCGCTCGTCGCGTCCTTCAGCACCTTCTGCAGCGTGTCGCCCTGCATGCGGGTGATGTCGTCCTGGTACTTGAGCAGCGCACCCAGCGTGTCGCCGACCACTTGCGGGGTCAGCGAGCGGGCATCTAGCTCGGACAGGGCGGTGGCCCAGTCGATGGTCTCGGCGACGCCTGGCGACTTGTAGAAGTCCTGGTTGCGCAGCGCCTGCACGAAGCGCACGACCTGCTGCGACAGCTTGGTGGAGATGCCGGGCACGCGCGTCTTGACGATCGCAAGCTCGCGCTCGGCGGCGGGATAATCGACCCAGTGATACAGGCAGCGCCGCTTCAGCGCGTCGTGGATCTCGCGGGTGCGGTTGGATGTGATGATGACGATCGGCGGATGCGGCGCCTTCACGGTGCCGAATTCGGGGATGGTCACCTGGAAGTCGCTGAGGATTTCGAGCAGGTACGCCTCGAACGCCTCGTCGGCGCGGTCGAGCTCGTCGATCAGCAGCACCGGTGGGCCGGCAACATCAGGCTCCAGCGCCTGGAGCAGCGGCCGCTTGATCATGTAGCGATCCGCGAAGATGTCGCTCGAGAGCTGATCGCGATCGGTGTCGCCGGCCGCTTCCGCCATCCGGATCGCGATCATCTGCGCGGCGCTGTTCCACTCGTAGACGGCCGAGGAGACGTCGAGGCCTTCATAGCATTGCAGGCGGATCAGCTTCCGCCCCAGCGCCGCCGAGAGCACCTTGGCGATTTCGGTCTTGCCGACGCCGGCCTCGCCTTCCAGGAACAGCGGCCGGCCCATGCGCAGGGACAGATACGTCACCGTCGCCAAGGAGCGTTCGGCGAGGTAGCCGCGTGCGGTCAGGAGTTCGACCATCGCATCGACCGATGCCGGCAATCCAACTGAAGTATTGGCACCGGAAGGTGTGGCCGCTGAAGTCATGAAAGGCCAGTCTCGTTTGCGCCCTCACCGGGCAAGTATCGGGCGAAGGCGTGAGCCCTTCATTGCTTGGCATTGGCGGCATCGACGGCGCGCCGCGTCAGCACGCCGATGAGATGCGCGCGGTATTCGGCGCTGCCGTGAATGTCGCTGTTGAGGCCTTCCGCCGGCACCGAGATGCCCTCCAGCGCCTTCGAGGCAAAGCGCTTCTTCAGGGCCTCCTCGAATGCGGTGACGCGGAACACGCCTTCGGAGCCCGCACCGGTGACGGCAACGCGCACGTCGGAAGGACGCCGCGCCACGAACACGCCGACCAGCGCATAGCGCGAGGCCTGGTTGCGGAACTTGATGTAGGCAGCCTTCTTCGGCAGCGGGAACATCACCTTGGTGATGATCTCATCCGCTTCGAGCGCGGTCGTGAACAGGCCCTGGAAGAATTCTTCCGCCTTGAGGCGGCGCTTGTTGGTGACAATGGTGGCGCCGAGCGCGAGCACCGCGGCCGGATAGTCGGCAGTCGGATCGTTGTTAGCGAGCGAGCCGCCGATCGTGCCCCTGTGACGCACGGCGGGATCGCCGATCCCGCCGGCAAGGTTCGCGAGCGCCGGGATCGCCTCGCCGACGATGGCGGAGGTCGCGACCTCGGCATGCTTGGCGGTGGCGCCGATCACCAGCGAGCGGCCCTTCATCTCGATCGCGTTGAGCCCCTCGATGTGGGAGAGATCGACCAGATGCGGCGGGCTGGCGAGGCGCTGCTTCATGACGGGAATCAGCGTGTGGCCGCCGGCGATCACCTTGGCGTCCTCGTTCTTCACCAAGAGGTTGGCCGCCTGGCGAACGGTCCCAGGGCGATGATATTTGAATTCGTACATCTGTATGTCCTGATCGCGGGGTGCGCGTTACGCGAGGTCGGATTTGGCCATCGCCTTGGCGCCGGCCGAGATCGAGGCGACGATGTTCTGGTAGCCCGTGCAGCGGCAGAGATTGCCTTCGAGCTCCTCGCGAATGGTGTGGTCGTCGAGCTCGTGGCCCCTGCGGTGCACGATGTCGATCGCGGTCATGATCATGCCGGGCGTGCAGAAGCCGCACTGCAGGCCATGGTGCTCGCGGAAGGCTTCCTGCATCGGATGCAGCGGCGCGCCGTCCGCAGCCAGTCCCTCGATCGTCTTGACCTCGTGGCCATCGGCCATCACCGCAAGCGTGGTGCAGGACTTCACGGCCTTGCCGTCGAGATGCACGACGCAGGCGCCGCACTGCGAGGTGTCGCAGCCGACATGGGTGCCCGTCAGCCGCAGATTCTCGCGCAGGAATTGCACCAGAAGCGTGCGGGGATCGATGTTCGCCGTCACAGGATTGCCGTTCACGATGAGGGAGATTTTTGCCATAAGCACTCTCTGTCAGCGCCCCGACGGGTCCCGTCGAAGCGGTTCTTATAATTATTCCAACCCATCATATGGGCCATTATCCCCCGGGGCAACATCGCCCCGGGCGCAAGGCGCCATGCCGAAGGCGCTACTCTAAAGGTATTGGACCTTCAGCTCTGTACGGCCTTGGCGAAGTTCGCGAAAAACTCGTCGGCCAGCTTCTTGGCGGCACCGTTGATAAGGCGCTGGCCGAGCTGCGCCAACTTGCCGCCGATCTGCGCCTCGACGTCGTAGGACAGCAGCGTGCCGCCGTCCTTCTCGGCGAGCTTGACCGCCGCGCCGCCCTTGGCGAATCCGGCCACCCCGCCCTCGCCCTCACCGGAAATCTTGTAGCCGTTCGGCGGGTCGAGATCGGACAGCGTGATCTTGCCCTTGAAGCGCGCCGACACCGGGCCGACCTTCATTTTCGCCGTCGCGCGGAAGCCGCCGTCGTCGGTCTTCTCCAGCTCCTCGCAGCCGGGGATGCAGGCCTTCAGCACCTCGGGATCGTTGAGCTTGGCCCACACGGCCTCGCGCGGCGCCGCAAGCTGGACTTCGCCGTTCATCGTCATGGCCATGAGGGTGCCTCCCGGATCGCGCAACTATAGTGCTGATCAAGTAACGCAGCGACGCGGCAAAGAAAAGGCCGGCGGCCGGTCACGTGCAATGCATATTCGCAACTGCAAAATGACGTGTGCAGGCTGTGGGGGATTGGCATGGCCGGGCCATGATGATTAGGTCGCGCGCAACATGAGCACATCCATCTCCCCCCTGCTCGCACCGATGCTGTCGAGCGCCGCCATGCGCGTGGTCTGCGACGACCGGTCTACCTTGCAGAACATGCTCGATTTCGAGGCAGCCTTGGCACGCGCCGAGGCGGCCAGCGCGGTGATTCCGGCATCCGCCGTCGGACCGATCGAGGCTGCGTGCAAGGCCGATGGCTTCGACATGGCTGCACTGGCCGACGCCGCGACGCGGTCGGGCAATCTCGCGATTCCCCTGGTCAAGATGCTGACCGCCAATGTCGGCAAGACTGACGCGGAGGCCGCACGCTACGTGCATTGGGGCGCGACCAGCCAGGACGTCATCGACACCGCCACCATGCTGATGCTTCGCGCCGGCATCGCGGCGCTGGATGCCGACCTCAGCCGCGCCATCAAGGGCTTTGCCGCGCTGGCGCGCAGCCATCGCAACACCGCGATGGTGGCGCGGACCTGGCTCCAGCACGCGCTGCCGATGCCGTTCGGGTTGAAGGCAGCCGAATACGCCTCGAGCCTGGCCCGCGCCCGCTGCCGCCTGCGGCGGCTCTCCCGCGAGGGCCTCGCGCTGCAATTCGGCGGCGCTGCCGGCACGCTCGCGGCCCTCGGCGACAAGGGGCTCGCGGTCGCCGAACGGCTGGCACAGGAGCTCGATCTGCCGCTGCCCGAGGCGCCCTGGCATACCCATCGCGACCGCATCGCCGAGGCCGCATCCTGCTTTGCCATTCTCGCCGGCAGCTGCGGCAAGATCGCGCGCGACGTCTCGCTGCTGATGCAGACCGACGTCGCCGAAGCGTTCGAGGCCGCCGGCGAAGGCCGCGGCGGCTCCTCGACCATGCCGCACAAGCGCAACCCGGTTGCCGCCGCAAGCGCGCTGGGCGCCGCGACCATGGCCCCGCAGCTCGCCGCGACCATCTTCGCCGCCCAAGTGCAGGACCACGAACGCAGTGCCGGTCCCTGGCACGCGGAATGGCCGACGCTGCCGCAATTGATGCTGGTCACATCAGGCGCGCTGGCTGCCGTCGTCGACATCGCCGAGGGTCTCGAGGTCGATGCGGCGCGCATGCGCAGCAATCTCGATGCGACGCACGGCTTGATCATGGCCGAGGCCGTCACCTTCGCGCTCGCCGAAGCCATCGGCAAGAGCGATGCACATCATCTGATCGAGGCCGCGAGCAAGCGCGCCGTCGCCGAGAAGAAGCATCTGCGCGAGGTGCTGTCTGCCGATTCGCAAGTCACCGCGCACCTGTCGCCGGAAAAAATTGCGGCATTGTTCGAGCCGATGGCCTATCAAGGCGCGTCACAGGCGCTGATCGACCGACTGCTGGATTCTCTGGATCTCTCCTGATGTCATTGCCGGGCTTGACCCGGCAATCCATCATCTGGGAAAGATTCTTTTTCTAAATGGATGCGCGGGTCAAGCCAGCGCATGACGAGGGACATGCCATGCCCATGATCGATGCCGACGGATGCCTGCTGAACGTCTCCGTCGAAGGCCGCGACGGCGGGCCGACCTTGATGCTGTCGAACTCGCTCGGCTGCACGCTGCAGATGTGGGAGCCGCAGATGAAGGCGCTGACGCAGGTGTTCCGCGTCATCCGCTACGACCGCCGCGGCCACGGCAAGTCCAACGTCCCGCCCGGCCCCTACACGATGGAGCGCTTCGGCCGCGACGTGCTCGCGATCCTCGACGATCTCAACATCGAGAAGGTGCATTGGTGCGGCCTGTCGATGGGCGGCATGGTCGGGCAATGGCTCGGCGCCAATGCGCCCGAAAGGTTCGGCAAGCTCATCCTCGCCAACACCTCCTGCTATTATCCCGATCCGACAAACTGGCACAACCGCATCAAGGCGGTGAAGGAGGGCGGCATTGCTGCCGTCGCCGATGCCGTGATCGCGGGCTGGCTCACCCAAGATTTCCGCGAGCGCGAGCCTGCGATCACCGCGAAGATGAAGTCGATGCTGCTGGCGTCCCCGGTTGAAGGATATCTCGCCTGCTGCGAGGCGCTGTCGACGCTGGACCAGCGCGCGCTGCTGCCGAAAATCAAGAGCCCGACGCTGGTGATCGCCGGCCGCCACGACGCGGCGACGCCGATCTCGGCGGCCGAATTGATCCGCTCCAGCATTCCCGGCGCCAGCATGACCATCATCGACGCCGCGCACATTTCGAACGTCGAGCAGCCGCATGCGTTCACGGATGCCGTGGTGGGGTTCCTGACGCAGCGTTAGCAACAGCCGTCATTGCGAGGAGCGTAGCGACGAAGCAATCCAGTCCGTCTCCGCGGACACATATTCTGGATTGCTTCGCTGCGCTCGCAATGAGGGAGAGGAGGATAGAATGGACGACCAGAAGCGCCGCGATGCCGGCATGGACGTGCGCCGCAAGGTGCTGGGCAATGCCTGGGTCGACAAGTCGATCGCGAACCGCAATGCCTTCAACACCGACTTCCAGGACCTGATCACCCGCTACGCCTGGGGCGAGATCTGGACGCGGCCGCATTTCGAGGAGCGCACGCGCCGGGTGCTGGTGATCGGCACCATGGTCGCGCTCGGGCAATGGGACGAATTCCGCCTGCACGTGCGTGCGGCGCTGGCCGAAGGCGGCTTCACGCCCGACGACATAAAGGAGATCCTGCTGCAGCAGGCGATCTATTGCGGCGTGCCGGCGGCGAACCACGCCGTCAAGGAAGCCTCAGCGATTGTGCAGGAGCTCGGCCTGCTCAAGACCTAAAGGCTGAAGATTCGGCGGCGCGGCGGCTTCGGCCGCCTTCGGCGCAGCCACCGGCTTCTCGATCACGAGCACGACCGCGGCGCCGAGCAGGAGCAGGAGTTCGGTGGCGTGCAGCCGAAGCGCGGCCAGCTCTCCGACCTTGGAGGCCATCACCATGCTGGCAAAGGAGATCAGGCTGCCGATCGCCAGCGCAATACCGAGCGCCTCGTCGCTGCCGCCGCCCTTGCGGGTGCGGGGAATGCAGAGCAGCACGAGGTAGATCGCGAAGAACGCCACCACGGTCAGCCGTCCGAGCGCCAGCAGCCAGGCGGCACGCACCGTGTCCATGCCGGCCATCTGCAGATGGTCGCTGAGGTACAGCGCCACCGCGACGCTCGGCCGCTCGTAGAGGCCGTGCACGGGCGCGACAATGATGTTGAAGACGACGAGGCTCCACACGGGAATGAAATAGGCCGCCAGCAGCGCGCCGTTGACCGAGCCGATCCGCCAATTCCTGAACATGCCGCTTCCCGCGTGGTTTACCGAGCCTCCGATGGAAGGCGACGGCCTGCCGGAGCTAACTCGCAACAGACTGCGGCGGCAATTTAAACCCTTTGTTTACCTTAACTGGGCCGGACCTAGCTCTGCATTCCGGGGCGGCTCGGAGAGCCGAACCCGGAATCTCGGGATTCCGGGTTCGATGCTTCGCATCGCCCCGGAACACACCAAGCACAAAAAAGGCCCCGCCTTATGGCGGGGCCCTCCTGCTCACGGGCTCCCAAACTATTCGTCCTGGCTGCGCTGGCCGCCTTGCTGGCCGGGCCGATCACCCTGGCGCGGGTCCTGCTGCTGCTGTCCGGGTTTCTGACCGCCACCCTGCTGCTGCGGGTTGCGCTGGCCGGGATTCTGACTCTGCTGACCGGGCTGCTGGTTCTGCTGCTTCGTCATTCGGGAAACTCCCTTGTTGGACGTCAGAACCAACATAACGACCGGCATTCGCTTTGGTTGCCTCGGGAACCGGGTTCCTCGCAGCGCGAGGAACCCGGCGGCAAAATGATCTCTGTACAAGCCTTAAGGCGGAGACCAGGCCAGTTGCAGCCGCCAGTTCCCTCCTGTTACAAAACCAGGTGAACGCTCAAGGGCTGCCGGGGCCCAAGAACTCTCTGCAAGAGCTCCCTTTGAGCCGCGTCAAGTTTGGGTACGGCAGCTTATGGATTATTTCGCCCAGCAGCTCATCAACGGCCTCGTGCTCGGCTCCATCTACGGCCTGATCGCGATCGGCTACACGATGGTCTACGGCATCGTCGGCATGATCAACTTCGCCCATGGCGACGTCTTCATGATCGGCGGCTTCATCGCCCTCATCACCTTCCTGATCCTGATCTCGCTCGGCCTCACGGCTATTCCGGTGATCCTGCTCGTGGTGCTGCTGGTGTCGATGGCGATCACGGCGCTCTATGGCTGGACCATCGAGCGCATCGCCTAC
The DNA here is from genome assembly GCF_016031655.1 of Bradyrhizobium glycinis. Taxonomy (GTDB): domain Bacteria; phylum Pseudomonadota; class Alphaproteobacteria; order Rhizobiales; family Xanthobacteraceae; genus Bradyrhizobium; species Bradyrhizobium glycinis. The sequence continues at coordinate 147,635 of NZ_JACCHQ010000015.1, read as the reverse complement.
CGGCCGCTGCGCCATTCGTTCCGCCTCGCCCCGATGCTGTCGGCCATCGGCATGTCGTTCGTGCTGACGAATTATTCGCAAGTGGCGCAAGGCGCCCGCGTCAAGCCGATCCCGCCCTTCATCACCGGCGGCTACACCCTGCATGAGAGCCAGGACGGCTTCGTGATCCAGCTCTCCAACATCCAGATCATGGTGGTCATCACCACCATCGTGCTGCTCGCGATCTTCACCTGGCTCGTGTCGCGCACCCGGCTCGGGCGCGACATGCGCGCGTGCGAGCAGGATCAGACCATGGCGGCTCTGCTCGGCGTCAACGTCGACCGCACCATCTCCATGACCTTCGTGATCGGCGCGGCGCTTGCCGCCGTCGCGGGCCTGATGTACCTGCTCTATTACGGCCTGGTCGATTTCTTCATGGGCTTCGTCGCCGGCATCAAGGCCTTCACCGCCGCCGTGCTCGGCGGCATCGGCTCGCTGCCCGGCGCCATGCTCGGCGGGCTTGCGATCGGCCTGATCGAGACGTTCTGGTCGGCTTATTTCTCGGTCGAGTACAAGGACGTTGCGGCATTCTCGATCCTGATCGTCGTGCTGATCTTCATGCCGACCGGCCTGCTCGGCCGTCCCGAAGTCGAAAAAGTCTGACGGAGCGCGCGTGACAGCTCCCTCGACCCAGACGACCAAAACTGCATCGGGCATCCCCGCTCTCCTCAAGACCGCCTTCATCAACGCAGTGATCGCGTTGGTGCTGTTCTCGCTGATGGTCGGCATCCGCACCGAGGCGGGTTCCGAGGGCCAGCTCACCTACTGGACGCGATTCGGCGAGCTCGCCTCCCTCGTCGCCGCGGTATTCGGCGGCTCGATCGTGATCGAGCTGCTCAGGCAATGGATCGGCCCGGCCGGCACCGAGAAGCTGGTGCCGCCAGCGTTGCAGAAGGGCATGTCGCTGGTCGGCCGCTACCTTGCGCCCGCTCTGCTGATCTTCACGCTGCTGGTGCCCGTCATCTTCTATAACCAGCGCTACATCCTCGACCTCGCCATTCTCGTGCTCACCTATGTGATGCTGGGCTGGGGCCTCAACGTCGTGGTCGGGCTCGCCGGCCTGCTCGATCTCGGCTACGTCGCATTCTATGCGGTCGGCGCCTATTCCTACGCGCTGCTCGCCACCAATTTCGGCTGGTCGTTCTGGATCTGCCTGCCGCTCGCCGGCATCCTCGCCGCATTCTGGGGCGTGCTGCTCGGCTTCCCCGTGCTGCGCCTGCGCGGCGACTATCTCGCCATCGTGACGCTCGCCTTCGGCGAGATCATCCGCCTCGTCCTGATCAACTGGCAGAGTCTGACCGGCGGACCGAACGGCGTATCCGGTATTCCGCGTCCGACCCTGTTCGGCATTCCGCTCAACAACAGCGACGATGGGCTGGCCGCCAAGCTCGGCATCGAGTTTTCGCCGACCCACCGCATCGTCTTCCTGTTCTATCTGATCCTGGCGCTGGCGCTGCTCACCAATTGGGTGACGATCCGCCTGCGCGGGCTGCCGATCGGGCGTGCCTGGGAAGCCTTGCGCGAGGACGAGGTCGCCTGCCGCGCGCTCGGCATCAACACCACGACGACCAAGCTCACCGCGTTCGCGACCGGCGCGATGTTTGGTGGCTTCGCCGGCGCCTTCTTCGCCACCCGCCAGGGCTTCATCAGCCCGGAATCCTTCACCTTCCAGGAATCGGCGCTGGTGCTCGCCATCGTCGTGCTCGGCGGCATGGGCTCGCAGCTCGGCGTCGCGCTCGCGGCGCTGACCATGATCGGCGGGTTTGAGCTGTTCCGCGGCCTCGAGACCTATCGTATGCTGGTGTTCGGCTGGGCGATGGTGCTGATCATGATCTGGCGGCCACGCGGCCTGGTCGGCCATCGCGCGCCGACCGTTTATCTGAAGAAGGCGCAGGCCATCTCCTCCGACCTCGTCAAGGAAGGCCACGGATGAGCGGCGAACGTATCCTCAACGTCGATCAGCTCACCATGCGCTTCGGTGGCATCGTCGCCGTGCAGGACCTGTCGTTCGCGGCGGAGCGGCGCAAGATTACGGCGCTGATCGGACCGAACGGTGCCGGCAAGACCACCGTGTTCAACTGCATCACCGGCTTCTACAAGCCGACCGGCGGCGCCATCCGCCTCACCCACGCCGACGGCAGGGAAATCGCGCTCGAGCGGCTCAACGACTTCCGTATCGCCAAGCAGGCCAAGGTCGCGCGCACGTTCCAGAATATCCGCCTGTTTCCCGGGATGACCGTGCTCGAAAACCTGATGGTGGCGCAGCACAACATGCTGATGCGCGCCTCGGGCTTCACCTTGCTCGGCCTTGTCGGCGCACCCACCTATCGCGACGCCGAAAAACGCGCGATTGATCTCGCCACCGACTGGCTGAAGCGGGTCAACCTGCTCGACCGCGCCGACGATGCGGCCGGCAATCTCGCCTATGGCGATCAACGCCGCCTCGAGATCGCGCGCGCGATGTGCACCGAGCCCGCACTCCTGTGCCTTGACGAGCCGGCTGCCGGCCTCAACGCGCGAGAGAGCGCCGCGTTGAACGAGCTCCTGCTTTCGATCCGCGACGACCTGGGAACGTCGATCCTCCTGATCGAGCATGACATGTCGGTCGTGATGGAGATCTCCGACCACATCGTGGTGATGGATCACGGCGTGAAGATCGCACAAGGCACGCCGCGCGAGGTGCGCGACGATCCCAAGGTGATCGCCGCCTATCTCGGCGCCGACGAGGAAGAGGCCATGGCCGTCATGGAGAGCGGATCGTGACGGCGGCATCCCCCCTGCTCGCGATCCGGGGCCTGCGCGCGGCCTACGGCAAGATCGAGGCCCTAAAGGGCGTCGACGTCGACATCAATGCCGGCGAGATCGTGGCGCTGATCGGCGCGAACGGCGCCGGCAAGTCGACGCTGATGATGACGATCTTCGGCAAGCCGCGCGCCCGCGCCGGGCAGATCCTGTACGAGGGCAAGGACATCACGGCCGTCCCGACCCACGAGATCGCCCATTTGCGCATCGCGCAGTCGCCCGAAGGCCGCCGCATCTTCCCGCGTATGAGCGTCGCCGAGAATCTCCAGATGGGGGCCGACGTCACCGAGAGCACGCCGGCGGAACGGGAGAGCACGCTCGAGCGCGTATTCGCCCTGTTTCCCCGCCTGAAGGAACGTTTCACCCAGCGCGGCGGAACCCTGTCCGGCGGCGAGCAGCAGATGCTCGCAATCGGCCGCGCCTTGATGAGCCGCCCCCGCCTGCTCCTGCTCGATGAACCCTCGCTGGGGCTCGCCCCGCTCATCGCGCGGCAGATTTTCGACGCCATCCGCACGCTGAACCGGCAGGACGGCCTGACCGTGCTGATCGTCGAGCAGAACGCCAACCACGCCCTCAAGCTCGCCCATCGCGGCTATGTCATGGTCAACGGCCTGATCACGCTGGCCGGCAGCGGCGCCGAATTGCTGCAGCGCCCCGAAATCCGCGCCGCTTATCTGGAAGGCGGCCGGCACTGACCGGCCCCGCCCTGCGCGAGAATGCGGCTAGATATCTTGACGTATGCCCGTATTTTGCCGGTGACTTCTCCTCGAATTCATTCAAGAATGGCGCCGGTTTGAACCGGGGCGTGCCCGGCAACTTCCACAGGCGACCACCCGCGAGGTATCTCATGAAATCACTGAAGCTCATCGGTCTGGCATTCGGCGCATCGCTCGCGCTGTCGAGCGCGGCATTTGCGCAGGATGTCACCGTCGCAGTCGCAGGCCCGATGACCGGCGGCGAGTCCGCCTTCGGCCGCCAAATGAAGAACGGCGCCGAGATGGCCGTCGCCGACATCAACGCCGCCGGCGGCGTCAACGGCAAGAAGCTCGCGCTCAACGCCGAGGACGACGCCTGCGATCCGAAACAGGCCCGCTCGGTGGCGGAAAAGATCGCCGGCGCCAAGATCCCGTTCGTCGCCGGCCATTTCTGCTCGTCGTCTTCGATCCCGGCCTCTGAAGCCTATGCGGACGGCAACGTCCTGCAAATCACCCCGGCTTCGACCAACCCGCTCTTCACCGAGCGCAAGCTGTGGAACGTGGCGCGGGTCTGCGGCCGCGACGACCAGCAGGGCCTGATCGCGGCGCAGTACATCGCCAAGAACTACAAGGGCAAGAACATCGCGATCCTCAACGACAAGACCACCTACGGCAAGGGTCTTGCCGACGAGACCAAGAAGGCGCTCAACAAGGCCGGCATCACCGAGAAGATGTACGAATCCTACAACAAGGGCGACAAGGACTTCAACGCGATCGTCTCGCGCCTGAAGAAGGAGAATGTCGAGCTCGTCTATGTCGGCGGTTACCATCAGGAAGCCGGCCTCATCCTGCGCCAGATGCGCGATCAGGGCATGAAGACGGTGCTGATGTCGGGCGACGCGCTCGCCGATAAGGAGTACGCCTCCATCACCGGTCCTGCCGGCGAAGGCACGCTGTTCACCTTCGGTCCCGATCCGCGCAACAAGCCGACCGCAAAGAAGATCGTCGAGGCGTTCAAGGCCAAGGGCATCGATCCGGAAGGCTATACGCTCTACACCTACGCTGCGCTGCAGGTCTGGACGCAGGCGGTCAAGAAGGCCGGCACCACCGACGCCAAGAAGGTCATGGAGACCATCAAGGCCGGCAAGTGGGACACGGTGCTCGGCCCGATCGAAATTGACGCCAAGGGCGACCTCAAGCAGATCGACTATGTCGTCTACAAGTGGGACGCCAAGGGCAATTACGCCGAGCTCGGCGCCAAGGGTTCCTGATCAAGGGTTCCTGATCCAGGATGCTCTTCGGGGATCCCGATCAGCGATATCCCGAAGGCTCCCGCCATCGCGACCACGCCCCGGCTTGCCGGGGCGTTCTTTTGCCCGGTCAGACCGCGGCCGAGATCTCGCCGCCGGCCGCGGCCTGGGCCTTCCGCAGGGCCTGCAGCAGATCGTTCGGCCGAAACGGCTTTTGCAGGCCGACCACGTTGGCGAGGTGGGGCGATTGGTCCATGAAATCGAGTGCCGTCATCCCGGAAACCGCAATCACTGGCAGCGCCGGCGCGCGTTCGCGCAAGGCGGTGATGACGTCGACGCCGCTGGTATCGCCGAGGAAGATGTCCACAATCGCCGCGTCAAAAGGGCTTTCCGCAAAGGCTTTCAGCCCCGCCGCGCCACTTTCGGCCTCCACGACCTCGAAATGGTTGACCCGAAGCACGATTGCCACCATCGCGCGGACGTCCTTCTGGTCGTCGATGATGAGAACGCGGGGCATGGGGCAAACTCCCGATCTCGAAATCAAAATCGCCTGTTTCAAGCCTGGAACCGGCCGCAGTGGCAAGGCATTATGACACCGCCCAGTAAAGCGCCCCTTACCAATCCCTGTTCCGTGCTCTCACCGAAATTAGGTAAGCTGTAACCCTCGGTTGAGTCGTAACCCGGTTCCGTTGACCACCCGCGCCCAGAACCCGCTACGATGAACGGACTGCCGGCGAATGAGACTAGCGGAGATGCTCAAGCCCACCGACTCGCGCGAAATGGACGTGCCTGCGCCGATCGACCGAAGCACATTTCTGTCGACCCTGCCGGCCACCTCGACCGATCGCACTGCAGCATTGACGATCGTCGGTGTGTCTTCGCTCCTGTTCGCCGTAGCCGTGCCATTCGCTGGTACCCCGCTGCTGCCGGTGCCAGCCTTCGTCGCCAGCTACCAATCGGCGCTGGCCGTGAGCGACATCGTCACGGCGGTGCTGCTGCTGTCGCAATTTGCGATTCTGCGGACCCGCGCGCTGCTGTGGCTCGCCGGCGGCTATCTCTTCACCGCCGCGGCGGCGCTGGTTCACGCCCTCACCTTCCCAGGGCTGTTCGCCCCGACCGGACTCCTGGGCGCGGGCCGGCAGACCACGGTGTGGCTCTACATGATCTGGCACGCCGGCTTCCCGCTCTGCGTGATGGCATATGCCTGGCTGAAGGAAAAGGACGGGGGGCCCCGGATCCGCGGCGCGGCAAGCAACGCGATCTATGCCTGCGGGCTCGGCGTCGTCGCCGCGATGGCGGTCTTCGCCTGGATCGTCACCGCGCAGCACGATCTGTTGCCGGTCCTGTTGAGCGAGGGCCGCTACACGCCGACCATGATCGGCGTCGTGTCCTTCGTGTGGTCGCTGAGCTTTGCCGCGCTGGTCTCGCTCTGGTTCCGCAGGCCGCATACGGTGATCGACATCTGGCTCATGGTGGTCATGTGCGCCTGGCTGTTCGACATCGCCCTGTCGGCGATCGTCAACGTCGCGCGCTTTGATCTCGGATTCTATGCCGGCCGGCTCTACGGGCTCGCCGCGGCGACCTTCGTGCTCGCGGTGCTTCTGATCGAGAATGTGCGCCTCCAGGCGCGTACAGTGGGCCTCGTCGGAAAGTTGCGCCAGCAATCGGCCTCGGAACGCGACTATTTCGGCAAGCGCCTCGCGCTTTACGGCGCCGTGGTCGAATCGTCCAATGACGCGATCATCACCAAGTCGCTCGACGGCATCATCACCAGCTGGAACAAGGCCGCCGAGAACCTGTTCGGCTACTCCGCCGCCGAGGCCGTCGGCAAGCCGATCGACATCATCGTGCCGCCAGATCGCAAGGGCGAAATCAGAAGCATCCTCAACCGGATCGCCAGCAACGAGTCGATCGCCCAGCACGAGACGGTCCGAATTCGGAAGGACGGCCGCCCTCTCGACGTCGTCCTGAACATCTCACCGCTGCGGACCGACGATGGAGAGATCATCGGCGTCTCCAAGATCGCCCATGACATCACGGAAGAAAAGCAGGCCAGAGAGAAGCTGCGCCGCGAGACCGAGGAACGCCAGCGCATCTTCGAGACATCGCAGGACCTGATCCTTGTCACCGACGGCTATGGCAATTTCATCCAGGTCAGCCCGAGCGTGCGGAACATTCTCGGCTACAGCCCCGAGGACATGGTCGGGCACAACGCGATCGAGTTCATCCATCCCGACGATCTCGAGAACACGCGGAACGAGATGCGCGCAGCCCGTCGCGGCGCGGTCAAGCGCAGCTTCGAGGCGCGCTACTACCATTACGACGGTCACGAGGTCACGCTGAACTGGATGGGCACGTGGTCGGAACCGGTGAAACGCCACTTCTTCATCGGCCGCGACCTCACCGACAAGCAGGCCGCCGAAGCCCAGCTCAGGCAGGTCCAGAAAATGGACTCGATCGGCCAATTGACCGGCGGCGTCGCCCACGACTTCAACAACGTGCTGACCGTGATCACGGGCACGATCGGCATTCTCAGCGACGCGGTCGCCGACCGGCCCGAGCTTGCCGCGATCACCAAGCTGATCGACGACGCCGCCGAGCGCGGCGCGCAGCTGACCAAGCATCTGCTCGCCTTCGCCCGCAAGCAGCCGCTCCAGCCGCGCGAGATCGACGTCAACGCACTGGTGCTCGAAGCCGCCAAGTTGCTGCATCCGACGCTCGGCGAGCAGATCACCATCATGCCGCAGCTCACCGAGGATGCCTGGCCGACGCTGGTCGACCCGGGCCAGCTCTCCACCGCGATCCTCAATCTCGCACTGAACGCGCGCGACGCCATGCCCGAGGGCGGCACCCTGGTGCTGGAGACGCGCAACATCTTTCTCGACGACGGCTATGCCAGCATGAACCCCGACGTGGTTGCCGGCAATTACGTGATGATCGCGGTCAGCGATACCGGCAGCGGAATTCCTGCCGAGCTGATCGACCGGGTGTTCGATCCGTTCTTCACGACCAAGGAGGTCGGCAAGGGCACTGGCCTTGGCCTCAGCATGGTGTTCGGCTTCGTCAAGCAGTCGGGCGGGCACATCAAGATCTACAGCGAGGAAGGCCACGGCACGAGCGTGAAGATCTACCTGCCGCGCTCGACCGGGGTGCAGGACACCGAGTTCGAATCGCTCCAGAACGCGCCAATCACCGGCGGTAGCGAGAAGATCCTGATCGTCGAGGACGATGCCTTGGTGCGGCAGTATGTCGTGACGCAGGTCAAGAGCCTCGGCTATACCGCGCTCGAGGCCGCCAACGGGGCCGAGGCGCTCAATATCATCGACAGCGACGAGACCATCGACCTGCTGTTCACCGACATCATCATGCCCGGCAACATGAACGGCCGCCAGCTGGCTGACGAAGCGCACAAGCGCCGCCCCGACCTGAAGACGCTGTTCACCTCTGGCTACACCGAGAACGCGATCGTCCATCATGGCCGGCTCGATTCCGGCGTGCTGCTGCTGGCCAAGCCCTACCGCAAGTCCGAGCTCGCCAAGATGCTGAGGACCGCGCTCGCCGGTTGAGCCTGCGGCATTGCTGCGCTATCGCAGATCGTGAATTCTCGACGACGAGGCCGCCTTGAAGAACCTTCTCACCGATATCGCCGGCGTCCGGGTCGGCCACGCCGAAGATCCGAGAGTGGGTTCCGGCGCGACCGCGATCATCTTCGATTCGCCTGCGATCGCCGCGATCGACGTGCGCGGCGGCGGCCCCGGCACGCGCGAGGATGCACTGCTCGATCTCGCCAACACGGTCGAGCGCATCGACGCCATCGCGCTGTCGGGCGGCTCGGCCTTCGGCCTCGACACCGGCGGCGGCGTGCAGGCCTGGCTCGCCGAGCAGGGCCGCGGCCATCGGGTGCGCGAAGCGCTGATCCCGATCGTACCGGGGGCGATCCTATTCGACCTGCTCAATGGCGGCGACAAGGCCTGGGGACGCTTCTCGCCCTATCGCGACCTCGGCTATGCCGCGGCGACCGCGGCCACCAGGGCGGATTTCGCGCTTGGCAGTGCCGGCGCCGGCTTCGGCGCCACCACCGCGACGTTCAAGGGCGGTCTCGGCTCCGCATCGGCGGTGACGCCGAGCGGAATCAAGGTCGCGGCGATCGTCGCCGTCAACGCCGTGGGCAGCGCCACCGTCGGCGATGGTCCGTGGTTCTGGGCGGCGCCGTTCGAGGTGCACGGCGAATTCGGTGGACGCGGCCTGCCGGACAAGTTCACCGAGGACATGCTCCGCATGCGTATCAAGGGCGGCCCTGCCGCGAGCGCGCGCGAGAACACCACCATCGGCGCCGTCGTGACCAACGCGGTGCTGACCAAACCCCAGGCCAAGCGGCTGGCGATGATCGCGCATACCGGCTTCGCCCGCGCGATCTATCCGGTGCATGCGCCGACCGACGGCGACGTTCTGTTCGCCGCCGCCACCTGCGAAAAGCCGATCGAGCCGCTGGTTGGCCTCACCGAGCTCGGCACGATCGCCGCAAACGTGGTCGCACGCGCGATCGCCCGCGGCGTCTACAGCGCGACGGCCCTGCCGTTTCCGGGCGCGCAGCCGGCTTGGCAGGACCGGTTCGGCTAGGAGAGAAACGAAACGGCCCCCAACGCGTTACCGGGCGGACAAGGTGCGCGACCATGCCCTCTTCCGTGATCCGGTTCTTTCGCTATGCGCCCGAGAAACGCGAGCTGAAGGTGACGTTCGTCAGCGGGCGCCTCTATGACTATGAGGATGTTCCGCCCGAGGTCGCTGCCGCGTTCAGGGATTCGCGCGCAAAAGGAACGTTCTTCAATCGCGAGATCCGCGACCGCTATGCCTGTCGTGACATCACGCACGAACCCGCCGGCTAGCTTCGGGATGCGCTCACACGCTGATCGACATCGATGAAGCTGCTGATCCCGCAGTGGCCTGCGCCTGGCGCTGCATCATCTGCCCGAACCAATCATAGGGCGAATTGCCGCCACCTTTCGCATTCGACGAGCTGGAGGCGCCCGGCACCGTGGTCGACATCTTGAAGCCGTCTGCATAGGTGACGGTGGTGGTGGTCGAGCCGTCGGCATTGGTCGTCGTGGTCGACGTCGAACCGCGGCTGGATTGCGACGAGGACTCCGAGCCATCGCCCGCGCCTTCCGCGTGATCACGGCCGTGACCGCCCCTCAGCGCCTTCGTCATCTCGCCGAGATTGATGCTGCCATCCGCATTCGCGTCCATCTTCGAGAACACGTCGTCGGCCTGGGCCAGGTTGGTGCCGCCCGCGCCGAGCGCGTCCTCGAACTCCGACTTGGTGATCTTGCCGTCGCCGTCCGCGTCGATCTGCGAGAACAGATCCTTCAGCGCAGCCTCCCGGCCCTTCGACGTCGAGGATGTCGCCCCCGCGGCTTCGTCCGATTGGCTCTGCGCCGCGAACAGCGCATTCATCGTCTCCGCCGATATCTGCGGATATTTACCTGCATTGACCGACGAGGTCGCGCCGGTCGTGCTGCCGCTATCGATCGCGAACGGATTGACCGGCGCGCTCTGCGAGGAGCCCGTTTTGTGCGCCGCCGACGACGATTTCGCGTTCGTCAGCGACTGGATCGCATCGAGTGCGCTCGATACCGCACTAAGGGCGAACAACATTGCACAACTCCAACGGAATGCGGCATGCCGCGACCAATGTTCTGCGGCTGAAGTCAGCAAGCGCCGTGCCACCGCGAAAAGCTCAACGAAATCCGCATCCGCACCGTCGTGCAGGCCGCGGGAACATCGGCAATTCATGCCGCCGGCGGCAGAAATTTCCGCCCACAGGAAGCCCGCCCCTCCTGCATTGCCCGGCACAAGAGCCCATGTTAGGCGAGGCCATTCGTCGTCGGTCCGCCCCGGGAAAACGCGCCATGACCCAAGCTTTCGTCCCTCGCCCCCTCGCCATCGCGCCTTCGATCCTGGCCTCGGACTTCTCGAAGCTCGGCGAGGAGGTGCGCAGCGTCGATGCCGCCGGCGCCGACTGGATCCATCTCGACGTGATGGACGGGCATTTCGTTCCGAACATCTCCTACGGTCCTGATGTCATCAGGGCGATGCGCCCGCACACCAAGAAGATCTTCGACGCGCATCTGATGATCTCGCCCTGCGATCCCTATCTCGAGGCCTTCGCGAAGGCCGGCTGCGACCACATCACCGTGCACGCGGAGGCAGGTCCCCACCTGCACCGCTCGCTCCAGGCCATTCGCGCGCTCGGCAAGAAGGCCGGCGTCTCGCTCAATCCGGCGACGCCGATCAGCGCGCTCGAATACGTCCTCGACCTCGTCGACCTCGTGCTGGTGATGTCGGTCAATCCCGGCTTCGGCGGCCAGGCCTTCATCCCCTCCGCGATCGGCAAGACCCGGGACATCCGCGCGATGGTTGCGGGCCGTCCGATCGACATCGAGGTCGACGGTGGCGTCGGGCCCGATGTTGCGGGCGCGCTCGCCGCGGCCGGCGCCAACGCTTTCGTCGCCGGCACGTCGGTGTTCAAGGGCGGCACGCAGGACACCTACAAGGCCAACATCGCCGCGATCCGCAACGCGGCACTTGGGGCACGCGGCGAGGCGATCTGACGGCTGCCTCGGCGCTCCGCAGCTGCGCGGTTGTTACGGGGTTGCGGCGCGCAATTGCTTAAAATTGCAACCTCGATCCGTACTCATCCGGGCTTCCCTGATTCGCGCAAATCACTGCAAGTGATTCCTGCCTGTTTTCGCGGGAGCACATCATGACGACGATCCTGGTTTGGACTGGCGTGGCGTTGTGGATCGGTTTCAGTGCGTTTGTCGTGTTCGGTCCGTCGGCCGGACCGGTCGAGGCCCCGGCACGTCCGGCCCGCAACATCCGTCGCGACCGCCACAGGGGCTGACGTCCATGCAGATCGCCCTCGTGAAGCGTCAGCAGAAGCGCCGGTGCCGTATTCCACGGCGCCCGCATCCGAGCCTCGACTATTTCTTCGGCCGCCTCGAGCGCGCCGATGGCACGCTGGACGACGATGCCGGGCTCGACAATTCGGACCTCGACCGTTCGCTCGGCTCGCCGCGCCGACACTGAGACTTCTCTTCCGGACCGCCCATGAAACCGCATTGCCCGAACTGCCTGAAGGAAATGACCAAGGCGTCCGCGTCGCGTAACCTGTTCAATTGCGAGCCCTGCCGCGAGATCATCCAGTATTTCGGCGGCAGCGCGGATCACGGCGAGCCGGGACCGCAATTCTCCTGGCCGATCCGCCGCAAGCGCGCTATTGCCGTCCACGCGGCCTGATCCGGCCCGCAAATCGTCCCGGGCCTAACCTTCGCCGGGCTCCGGGCCGCCGCCGTCCCCAGCCATCCGCGGCGGCCGCACCACTGTGACGGTGCAGCTCGCCTCCGAGGCCACCTTGGCCGAGACACTGCCGAGCAGCGTGCGCCGGAATGAGCTCTGCCGCGCGCCGATGATGACGTGGTCGACCTGATTGGCCTCGGCAAATTCCAGGATTGCGGCGGCGGGATCGACCGCCTCCAGCACATGAGCCGACAGCCGGCTCTCGTCCAGCTTGAGCGGCGTTGCCCAATGTCTGAGCGCGACCAGGCGATCGATATGCTTGTTGGAGCCCTGCTCGTCCAGTGTCCGATCGATCGCAATCCGGTTCAGCTTGAGCACGTTGACGCAGGCAAGCCGCGCCGAGGGCAAGGTGGCTAGGATGCGCTCGGTGGTCACGCGCAGCGCTTCGTTCAGCTCCGGAGCACCCTCCGCCGTGTCGAGCGCAACGGCAAGGATCGGGCTCGATGCAATCTGGGCTGCAACATCCGATTTCGCGCGCGGCGCCATGACGCCCTGGTTGAAGCGCCGGCGCCAGGCGACGCCGAGGGAATCGCGTTTCACCCGCTCCGAGCGCGCGGTGAGCTTGACCTGGTCCGGATAAGCGAGGTCGAAGGCGAGCTGGGATGCGGTCGGATAGCGCCACACCGGCTCGATCTCCAGACACCGCAACACCACCTCCTGAAGCCAGGGCGGATAATCCGCGCGGAGCTTCCGCGGCGGATGCGGATCGCGCCATAGCCGGCGCCGCATCGCCCGCAGCGTCTCGCCCTCGCCGAACGGCCGCTCGCCCGTGGTGAAGAAATAGAGCAGCACGCCGAGCGAAAACAGATCGCTGCGCGGATCGTCGCGCACCCCGAGCAGCCGCTCGGGTGCCATATAAGGCGCGGTGCCGTAAGGCAGGCGGAATTCCTCCTGCAGGAGGTCCGGCAGGTGGTTGTGATGCGACAAGCCGTAGTCGATCAGCACCGCCTCGCCGCTCTCGCGGAACATGATGCTGCTCGGCTTGATGTCATGGTGGATCACGTTTTGCCGGTGCAGATCGGCTAGCGCCGTTGCGATCCTGGCGACGAGCTGCCGCGCCTCCTCATAAGGCAGCGGCAGGTCGGGGAGCCACTTGTACAGCGTGGCACCCGGAATGCGCTCGATCACGACATAGGCTTGGCGGGCGAAATCGCCGGTGCCGAAGCAGGCCGGCACGTGCGGTCCCGCAAGCCGCGGCAGGATCATCATCTCCATCTCGAAGGAGACGATCGCGGCGGGGTCCTCGCCCTCCGACACCCGCGGGATCTTCATCAGTAAGGGCACGTCGATGCCGGGATGGGTGACGGTCCACAGCGTCGCCATGCCGCCAGCATGAACGCATTCGCCGATCGTAAAACCGTCGATCTCCGCGCCTGATTGAACCAGGGGTTTGGGCATCGGCCTCTAGCGCCCCTGCGAAAGCCGGTCGGCCAGCCAGGACGGCAGCCCGTTGTCGCGGATCCTGCCTGCCGCGGTCGCGACGTCGTAGGGCGCGCGGCAATAGGTGATCTGGCCCGAATCGGTGTCGAACAGCGCGAAGGCCGCCGACGGATCGCCGTCACGGGGCTGGCCGACCGAACCGAGCACGGCGAGCCATTGCCGTCCGCGCAGCAGCTGTACGGGGACGTCGGTCTTCGGCACGAAGCTCGTCATCTTTGCCGTCACCGACATCGAATAGAGCGCCGGCCTGTGGATGTGGCCGCAAAAGGTGACGTGGGCCCGTGTCGCAATCAGGCTCTTGGCGGCGTCCACGGTCGAGCGGACATAGTGCCAGCGCTGGGGATGCGAGGCTTCCGCATGCACGAACAGGCGGCCATCCTCCTCCACCTGCATCGGCAATTCAGCCAGAAACCGCCGCTGCGCGGTGTCGAGGCGGCCGCGGGTCCATTCGATCGCGATCTGCGCCTCGGCGTTCATGGTCTCGGCCGTGGAATTGATCGCCTGGTCATGATTGCCGCGCACCGCGACGGCGCCCTGTGCGACCAGCTCCATCGCGGTGTCCACCACCCATTCCGGATCGGCGCCATAGCCGACGAAGTCGCCGAGCAGGACGAAGCGCTCCGCGCCCTTCGCACGCGCGATCTTCAGGCAGGCCTCGAACGCCTGCCTGTTACCATGGATATCCGAGAAGACAGCGAGAAGCACGCACCCTCCACCCTCAAATTCTTATTGGAAGCCGATGAGGCCAAATTGAGGGAGGTCAACAGGATGCGCCAGCATTGGGCCGTTTGCCAGCGCTGCTCTGCGGTGATGGTGAAGGGCCTATTGCTCGTCTTTCGGCGGCATTCGGGGCGGTGGAATTGGGGTGAACACCGCGCCTTCCGCGCCGGCGGGCGGGGCATTGAATTCGCCGGTCGAGGAATCGCCGCCGCTGGTTTCCAGGATGGTCTTCGGGGTCACATATTCCCGGACCATGTCGATCAGGCTGCCGTCGCCGCCGCCGAAATCCGCCGCGCGTCCTCCTTGCGGATGGCCGGCCGCGATCTCGTTCTCGGCGGCGTGGGTCTTGTCGGCCAATCGGTCATTGTAGGGCACACGAAAGGCGCGCGGGATGCCGCTCGGGCGATTGTCCTCGTCCAGCGCCTCGACCCAGAGATAGATCGAGCCGGGATCGCCTTGAAGCGAATGCGGCTCGACGATGCGCGCTTTCAGGAGCTTGAACGTGGCCGGCAGCCGATCCGTGCTGGCCCAACCGAGCAGGCCGCGCATTTCGGTGAAGCTGACGATGTAGAAGCTGCTGGTCACGACCACGGCGACCGCTTTCAGCGACCAGTGCAGACGCGCATAGACCAGAACGACCAGCAGCAGCGCGCCGATGACGGCATAAGCGACCGACAGCGTCAGGATGACCGTTTGCGGGCTAGTCACGGCGTATCCTCGTTGCGTTCCTGCTCACGCCGGTCCTGGGATCGAGATCGCCGCCGTTGCGCCAGCTGCTGCGAAACGTCTCCAGCAGCGATTTCGGCCGCTGATCGACATTGACGACCTTGCCTTCGGCATCGATCCGGAATCGGACCGCGGTCTTCTCGTCGCCGGTGTGGTCGAGCGTGAACTTGTTGTCGAAGATCACCTGCGCCGTCGGATTGAGCTTCTGCACCTTCACGTTGGCGGTCACAGGCTCGCCCGTGGTGGCGACGAAATGCGAGACGTTGACGGTGTACTCGCCGGCGAGGATGCCACGCACGGTGACGATTTCCTCGCGGATGGGCGAGGCGATCTTCTTGCCGTTGACGATGATGAAATCGTTGGCCCCGCCGCGGTCGTCGCGGTCGAGCGTGAGGAAGCCGGCCTCGCGGTGGCGATACCAGGCGATGTTGCCGGCGGGATCCTGCACGAACAGGTCGAGATCGTCGGGGTGATTGTCCGGCCAGTCCAGCGTGATCATGAACTCCGCCTTGGAGTCGATCTTGCCGTCCTTCGCGTCTGGGGAAACCGCGAGCAGCGCCAGGAAGAACAGGAAGGCGATCACCTGGAGCGCCTTGAACAGCATCACGCCCAGCGGGTCGAATGGCTCCTCGCGTGGATAGAGACCGAAATCATCCATCATGACGGCGTTCCGGCGCCTTTAATTCCAGCGCCTTTGCGCTCCAGCACCGGCGTCACATAGGTCTCGGTCAGGACCACCGCATCCGAGAACACCCGCTGGGTTGCGGCATCCAGCGATGTAGTACTGGATGCGGACCAGGATCGAGCCGACGAGGCCGGCCAGCGTCGTGTACATCGCGACCGCCATGCCGTCGCTCATCAAGCCCATCGAGGAGCGCATCGCGACCTTGTCGGCGGCGTCCAGCCCCGCGATCGGCGCCAGCATGATGATGAAGCCGATGATGGTGCCGAGCAGACCGAGCTTCATCAGCGTATCGGAGACGAAGGCCCCGAATCCGTTGGAGCCGCGCAGGCGGTCGGCGAGCGTCCGCAGCAGCAGCGTCTGATCGACCGGGCGATAGTCCTGCGCGGCGGCCTTCGTCACCAAGCTTTCGATATGGTCGCGCACCAGGCCGCGCGGCAGCGCCGCGGCGCTCGCATCGAGCGCCTTGCTGCCCCCGGCTGCCGACAGCACCGCGCGGCAACGCCGCCCCGCCGCCCCTTCTCGCGCGATCGCCCGCGTCCGCAGGAAGCAGTGGCCGCAGGTGACGACATAAAGCGCCGCGATGACGCTCGAGATGTAGGTGCGGTCCGAGGTCAGCATCAGATGAATCAGGCCGAAACGCCACAGCAGCACGACGGCGAAGATCGAGAGGCCGGTGAAGATCATCCAGAACAACAGCGCGCTGCGCTCGGATGGATCGGCAGCCTGGCTCGCGATTGGTCCAATCGTCATCGAACTCATGCTGCACCGCTCCTTGCAAGCACCGGCCTGCAACGTGTCCTCACCGATTAGATCAAAGCCGCCGTTTCAGGTCCAAAGACCCATGCCCAATCCGGCTTGGGAAATTTGCCCGAGCTGCAATCCCGGCGTTCCCTGCGATTGGCAAGGCACGGCGGCGTTGTTAGGCTGACCTTAGCAAACGTCGGGGGTGATCGCATGCGCCTCGTGCTTCAGCTTGTAGCCCGCCTGCTTCTGATCGTGGCGCTGTGCCTGGGAGCCGCGACCGTATGGGCCACCTTCGACGCCTATCGCAGCGTCGATCGGGCGACGGCGGCGTCGGCGCAGCGGGTCGCGCAGGCGCTTCAGGCGCTGTATTGGCGCGAGCTGTTGTTGCGCAGCAGCAGGGCACGCGAGCATCTCCTGCCGGTTCCGGACTGGCGCACGCTGGAGACGATGAAGCTGATCTCGCCCGGCGTCTGCGTCGAGTTCCAGCCGGCCGCGGCCTTCGAGAAGCCGCTCTGCGGCCAGAGCGAGGGGCTGGGCAAGACGCCGCCGCGCTGGTTCGCCGCCATCGTGCCGACCTTCCTCGGCAGCCACGCCGAAGTGGTGCGGCCCGTCAGTCCCCGCGCCGCAGCCGCCGGCACCGTGGTTGCGACGCCCGATGCGGCCGCCGCAATCGCGCTCGCCTGGGACTACATCCTCAACGTCGTCGACGTCGCGCTGCTGATGGCGGCGGCGATCGCCCTGCTCGCTTCGCTCGCCATCGCGCATGCGCTGGCGCCGGCGCGCGCGATCGTCACTGCGCTTCAGCGCATGGCGCGCGGTCAATATCGCACCAGGCTGCCGCGCTTCCGCTCCATGGAGCTGGCGATGATCGGCAGCGCCGTCGGCGAGCTCGGCGGCCGGCTTGAGGAAGCGACCGAGCAGCGCGCCGCGCTGACGCGCCGCCTGATCGAGATCCGCGACGACGAGCGCCGCGCACTCGCCCGCGAGCTGCACGACGAGTTCGGACAGAATCTGTCTGCCATTCTCGCCTTCGCCAACACGATCGAGACGGCGAGCACGAAGCAGGACAAGGATAACAAGAATCTTGGGATCGCGCAGGACGCGCGCATGATCTCGCAGGCGACGCACCATCTGATGGCCTCGCTGCGCGACGCGCTGAACCGGCTGCGCAATCCGCTGCCGGAGGAGCTCGGGCTCGAGGCGAGCCTCGTCAATCTCGTCGACAGCTGGCGCTCGCACAGCACGGCGCGGCCGGCGATCCAGCTCGATCTCAGGGGCGACCTCACCGACATCAGCGGCCCGGCCGCCACCACGGCCTATCGCGTCGCACAGGAATGCCTGACCAACGCGCTGCGCCACAGTGCAGCGCGCGAGATCTCGCTCCGCGTCGAGCGGCGCGCCGGCGAGGACGATACGCTGCTGATCCGCGTCGAGGACGACGGCGGCGGCGATGCGGAGCGTGTCGCGCAATCGGCCGGCTTCGGCCTTACCGGTATCCGCGAGCGCGTCACGGCGGCCGGCGGCTCGCTGTCGATCCTGCCCGCCCGCGGCGGCCTCAGCGTTGCCGCGACCATCCCGCTCGCTGCGTGAGGCGGGAATGAGCGAGATTGCGGCAACAGGCATCTCCGTGCTGCTGGTCGACGACCATCCGATCGTCCGGCAAGGCTATCGCCGCGTGCTGGAGAGTCAGGGCGATCTGCATGTCGTGGCGGAAGCCGACAACGCCGCCGACGCCTACGGGGCGTTCAAGGCGCATGACCCCGACGTCGTCGTGCTCGACATTTCGATGCCCGGCGCGAGCGGGCTGGAGGCGATCCGCAACATCCGCGCCCGCAGCCCGCGAGCGCGCATTCTCGTTTTCACCATGCACAACGAGGCCGTGCTGGTGAAGTCAGCCTTTGCCGCCGGCGCCTCCGGCTTCGTCACCAAGAGCAGCGAGCCGTCCGCGGTCGTGAATGCCATCCGCAGCGTGGCGCGCGGCGAGCGCGCCATGAGCGACGACATCGCGCACGTGCTGGCGGAGGACAGCCTGTCACCGACCGGCTCGGTGCTGGACCAACTGGGTGAGCGCGAGATCGAGATTTTACGCCAGTTCGCCGGCGGCGCCACCACCGAGGAGATCGCGACGCACCTCAATCTCAGCGTCAAGACCGTGCAGAACTATCACTACCTGATCAAGTCGAAGACCGGCGCGCGCACCGATGCGCAGCTGGTGCGGCTCGCCGCGACCTGCGGGTTGACGAGGATCTAGCAGCAAAGCTGCCGCACGGCCTCATCCCTCGAGGTCCCTCAATCTGCCGAACGAAATTGGAACGGTTCCGATCCGGCTCCGGTTAGTACGGCAGAGAAGGAGTAAAGGGTCATGAGTAAGGGTCACCCCAAAGCAGTCGACCATCCCCCGATCATCACAGTAGGCGAGCTCATTGACGAACTTTGCCGCCTGCCGGACACCGCCATCGTCCACTTTCGCTGCCCGATGTTCGATCAGGAGCTGACATTCTACCGGCTTCGAAGGCGGTCGAAGGACGCCGTCGAAATCGCGGTCAACGCCTATCCGGATAGTCCGCCGGTCGTGCCATCGGCCGATTCTGCGTTCCACACGCGAAGACATTCGGCATCCGCGCCCTCGCCCCGCGACGGCGCCGCTCTCCAAAAAACGCGAGGTTGATTGACAGCACTCAGGGTGAACGAGTTCTGGGCCTCAGGCTGCCTTCAGCCCACGCAGCAGCAGCGCCAGCGTCGCATCGAGGCGCGCGGGGAGATCGGCGTCCTTCCATTCCTCGGCATGGGCCGGATGGTGGAAGCGGACGGTCGCATCGAAGATCGCGCGCGCCGTCGCCTTGACGTCGCCCACGGCGAACTCACCCTGCTTCACGCCGTCGGTCAGGATCGCCGCGATCTGGTCGATCATGGTGTCCTTGTGGCATTTGACCGCCGCGCAGGCCTCGCGTGCCAGGGTCAGATAGGTTTCGAACATCTCGGGGTCGTCGAGCACGCGCGAACGCTTGGCCGCGAACAGCGTGCGCAGCCAGCGGTCGAGCCTGTCGGGCGCCGGCCCCTGCTCCTTGGCGATCGCCAGCAGCGGGGCATCGATGCGGTCCAGCCAGCGCTTGGCAACGGCCTCGCGCAGCGAGGCCTTGCTGGGGAAATGGCGGTAGACGCTGCCGTGGCTCACATCGAGCGCGCGAGCAACGTCGACCACGGTGGCCTTGGCAAGTCCGTAGCGCCTGAGCACGTCCTCGGTGACTTCGAGGATCCGCTCCGGCGTCAAGACAACGGCTTCATTCATGCCAGCACCATGTTCCCGTTCGGGGCTCAGTTCCCCGGCAGTAGGGCTGCTTCCGAAGCGCCCTCGCCGGTCGTTCGGAAAGCCTATGCCTTAATGAGGCAGTTTTGCAGCCTGCGCCGCGATCTGGCGCGCCACCAGCAAATTGAGCCAATGCCCAATCACGCCGGTGAAATTGAGGATTTCGGTCGTCATTGTCCAAGTCTCCATTCGTCCGCGGTCCCCGTTCTTCAATCCGCCCTCCAATCCGACCCTTCGTCGGATGTCAGGCTCCCCGGGGCTGTCACGGGACACCCAATTGGGGCGTCCAGGAACGGATATACACGTCTCGCTGACAGATTTCAATATCTGTCATTCAATGATCCGTGATTGACAGTTAATATCTGCGACCAGGCGCCGCCACCCCGCCCTGCCGGCCCGGTGGAAAGGTCGGCGATCCCCCGCTCCGACCGGCCCAGATCGTTTGTTTCGCCCTGCCCGCTCTGTTAAATCACGGCGTAAAAAGCATTTTGGCCGGCGCCGCCCCCTTGAGGTCGCCCGCCCACCTTTCTGGAGCCCCCCCAATGATCCCCCGCTACACCCGCCCGGAAATGGCCTCGATCTGGGAGCCGCAGACCCGGTTCAAGATCTGGTTCGAGATCGAGGCGCATGCGGCGGACGCGCTCGCCGAGCTCGGGACCATCCCCAAGGAGGCCGCCCGGACGGTCTGGGCCAAGGCCAAGGACGCCGTCTTCGACGTCGCCCGCATCGATGAGATCGAACGCGAGACCAAGCACGACGTCATCGCCTTCCTCACCCACCTCGCAGAGATCGTCGGCCCCGAGGCGCGCTTCGTGCACCAGGGCATGACCTCCTCCGACGTGCTCGATACCTGCCTCAACGTCCAGCTCACCCGCGCCGCCGACCTTCTGCTCGCCGACCTCGACAAGGTGCTGGCTGCGCTGAAGAAGCGCGCCTTCGAGCACAAGATGACGCCGACCATCGGCCGCAGCCATGGCATCCATGCCGAGCCCGTGACCTTCGGCCTCAAGCTCGCTTATGCCTATGCCGAGTTCACCCGTGCCAAGGAGCGTCTGATCGCGGCACGCAAGGAAGTCGCGACCTGCGCGATCTCCGGCGCCGTCGGCACCTTCGCGCAGATCGACCCGCGTGTCGAAGAGCACGTCGCCAAGGCCATGGGCCTCGTCCCCGAGCCGATCTCGACCCAGGTGATCCCGCGCGACCGCCACGCCATGTATTTCTCGACCCTCGGCGTGATCGCCTCCTCGATCGAGCGCATCGCCGTGGAAATCCGCCACATGCAGCGCACCGAGGTGCTCGAGGCCGAAGAGTTCTTCTCGGAGGGGCAGAAGGGTTCCTCCGCCATGCCGCACAAGCGCAATCCGGTGCTGTCGGAGAACCTCACCGGCCTCTCCCGCATGGTGCGCGCCTATGTGACCCCCGCGCTGGAGAACGTCGTGCTCTGGCACGAGCGCGACATCTCGCATTCCTCGGCCGAGCGCATGATGGGCCCGGACGCCACCGTGACGCTCGACTTCGCGCTGGTGCGCCTCGCCGGCCTGATCGACAAGCTGCTGGTCTATCCGGCCAACATGCAGAAGAACCTCGACCGCCTCGGCGGCCTCGTGCATTCGCAGCGCGTGCTGCTGGCGCTGACCCAGAAGGGCGCCAGCCGCGAGGACGCCTACAAGCTCGTGCAGCGCAACGCCATGCCGGTCTGGCGCGGCGAAGGCGACTTCCTTCAGCTGCTGAAGAAGGATGCCGAGGTAAAGACATATCTCACCGACGCCGAGATCGAGGAGCAGTTCGACCTCGGCTATCACCTGAAGCACGTCGACACGATCTTCAAGCGCGTGTTCGGGGAGAGCTGAGTTTTCTCGTCATTCCGGGGCGATGCGGAGCGTGAACTAGGGTGCGCAATCGCGCACCTGAGAATCTCGCGCTACAATCTCCGGATTCCGGGTCCGATGCTGCGCATCGTCCCGGAATGACAAGAGACCCCACAAGAAACGGACCCACCTCATGCCCATCGTCAACCGCGTCGCCGCCCTCTCCGACGAAATGGCCGCCTGGCGCCATGACTTCCACGAGAACCCCGAGCTGCTCTACGAAGTCCACCGCACCGCCGGTATCGTGGCCGACCGCTTGCGCGAATTCGGCTGCGACGAGGTGGTGACGGGCATCGGCCGCACCGGCGTTGTCGGGGTGATCCGCGGCCGGAAGTCGGCCTCCGGCAAGACCATTGGCCTGCGCGCCGACATGGACGCGCTGCCGATCATGGAGACGTCGGGCGTGCCTTATGCCTCAAAGGTGCCCGGCAAGATGCACGCTTGCGGCCATGACGGCCACACCGCGATGCTGCTGGGCGCGGCCAAATATCTCGCCGAGACGCGCAATTTCGACGGCACGGCCGTGATGATCTTCCAGCCCGCCGAGGAAGGCGGCGGTGGCGGCAAGGCCATGGTCGAGGATGGGCTGATGACGCGCTGGAACATCCAGGAGGTCTACGGCATGCACAACATGCCGAACCTGCCCGAGGGCCATTTCGCCACCACGCCCGGCCCGATGCTCGCCTCCTCCGACAACATCCAGATCACCGTCCGTGGCAAGGGTGGCCACGCCGGCGCCGGCCCGCATAAGTCGGTCGACAGCGTGCTGATCGGCTCGCAGATCGTCAACGCGCTGCAATCGATCGTGGCGCGCAACGTCGATCCGTTGAAGTCCGCCGTCATCTCGATCACGCAATTCCACTCCGGCACCGCCTTCAACATCATCCCGGAGGTCGCCGAGCTCGCCGGCACCGTTCGCACGCTCGACCCCGAAGTGCGCGATCTCGTCGAACGCCGCATCGGCGAAGTCGCCGACAGCATCGCCCGCGCCTATGGCGGCTCGGCCGAAACGAAATACACGCGGATGTATCCGGTGACGATGAACCATGCCCGCGAGGCCGGCCTTGCCGCCGACGTCGCGCGCGACATCGTCGGCGCCGATCGCGTCAACGACAAATTCGTTCCGATGATGGGTGCCGAGGACTTCTCCTTCATGCTGGAAGCACGCCCCGGCGCGATGGTGCTAGTCGGCATGGGCGACGGCAACGAGTGCCACCACCCAGCCTACGTCTTCAACGACAACATTCTGGGTCACGGCGCGTCGTTCTGGGCCCGGCTGGTCGAGACGCGGATGCCGGCGGAATAGCGCGGCGCGTCACCAGTTCAGTGGCAGATCTCGATCATGCTGGTGCCGCCGCCGGCCATCAAGCCAGCAGTCCTGTTGCTGCCCGCCGTATCGAGCCGACAACCTTGCCGGACTGGTCGGCACCCTGCACTGTTGCAAAAGACCTGACCGGTCGCCTGCGGCTTTGACGGCGCGGACTCGCTTGCCTTGCGCTCATCGTCTCGCGATCTGGAATTCTCGCGCGTCGCAACAGGCTTCTTCTCCTGCACCTTTTCGCATTCGTTATCGTCGTTGACACGATAACCGGACCGGCAGGTGATCTTCACGCATTGGTCGCCGTCGGCCTTGAATCCAAAATTGCACACCAGCGGGCAGACCCGTCCCGGCTTGGCCTTCAGCGCGTCGAGTGCGTCGATGCTGGCAAGCTTCACGTCGAACTGGGTGCCGGCATATTTGTTGAACAGCGTCAGCGAACGCTGCGCTGCCGAACTCCACTCGCCGTCCGCCGCCGACGTCAGACAGCCGACTCGGCGCAATTCGCTCTGCACGGATTTCGTGAGTTCGGCCGCGGATAAGGTCGTCTTCGGCCCGGGCGAGAGAGCGGCCACTTTCTGGTTCTCCACCTCGGGCATCTGCCGATCGGCGGCCGGCTTCGCGCCTTGCTCCGCTTTCTCGGCGGCCTGCTTGGCCGCCAGCTCGGCCTTGGCCTTCTCTGCCGCCTGTTTCTCGGCCAGCGCTTTCGCGGCCGCCGCCTCGGCAGCCTTGCGCTGCTGCTCGGCCGCTTCCGCCCTGGCCTGTTCGATCTGCTTTTGCTTCTCCGCAGCGATTCGCGCCTCTTCGGCGGCCTTCGCCGCAGCAGCCGCCTTCTCCTGCTCGGCTTTCTGGGCGCGCTCGGCGATAAGCCTTGCCTTTTCCTGCTCGGCCGCCTTGGCCTTTTGCTCGGCAGCCACGCGCGCCTCTTCGGCGCCGATCTTGTTCAACTGTCCCTTGGCGAGGTTGGCATAGAAGCCGTCCGGATAGGCCGCCAAAAAGGCTTCCCAGGCATCGCGCGTCGCAAGCTGGAGCGCGAGCTCGTAGTCCCTGCGAACCGCGTCCTGCGGGTTTGCCTGCGGACCTGTTGCGGTCGGCTTCACCACGAGCGGCACGTCGTCGCCGCCGAGCGAGCCATAGACATAGGGCTCCTGCTTGTAGCCGGTCGTCTTGAGCACGTCGTCGCGCACGAAGCCGAACGCCTTGCGCAGATCGAGGCCCGGCTTCGGCAGGTGCTCGACCAGCGCGGTAGCAAACGGACTGTTGCGAGAATCGCCGTCGGATGCGGTCGAGCCGGCCTTCGCAGCGAAGGCAATCATCGTATTCGGGCTGGTTGGCTCGACCTTGGCGAGGCCCCGTCCGATCGCTCGCGAGGCCAGCGTGCGCTTCATCGTCTTCGCAAAGGGGTTATCGCGGCAGGCATCGAGGATGATCAGGCGGAGCTGCTTGGCCGGCTCGACTGCGAATAATGCGCGCTCGACAGGGATGGTTTCGTCGAGGACGTCGCCATCCGTCTCCAGCGTCGCGTCAGTCGGAATGAGATAGTTATTGCCGTCGAGCTCGATGCCATGGCCGGCATAGTAGATCACCGCCATGTCCGCATCGCGCGACCTGCCGGCGAACTCGCGCAACATGCGCCGCATCTCGCTCGCACTGAGATCCAGCCTGACGTCGACGGAATCGAAGCCCGCCTTCTTGAACATGCCGCCGATCAGCGTGGCATCGTTCGCGGGATTGGTGAGCTTGGGCGCGCTCTTGTAGGCGGAATTGCCCATAACGAGCGCGACCCGCCGATCGGCGTGTGCCGATCCGCAGGCCAGCAAGGTCGCAAAAATCAATAAACCAAACAGCCGAACCGGAATCATTGCGTCCCCCCGGATGCAATTCCCTGAGACTATTCGGAGCGTCGATGAAAGCCAAATTTTTCTATGTGAGGTCCATCACACAAACTCCTCGATCGCGACTTATAGCTATGCAGTCAACCCTCGCGCCGCACGCGCGGCGCGAGCTTGGTCGATCCGACGTGCCATCATACCTATCCGTGCACCACTTCGTGGCGCATCACGAACGGGGCGAGCAGTGCGTGCACCTCTGTCTCCACCGCTTCGCGCTGCCCTGCCGGCAGGCCCGTCAGCGTCACGGTCGCGATCGAGCCGTGGCTGCCGTGCGGACCGACCTTCACCTTGCAATCGATGCCGCGCTCGACCAGCGGCGCCAGCACCTTGGTGAACACGCGCGCGGCCGCGTCCCAGCGCAGCTGCGGCTTGAACACCTTGCCGACGCCCGTCACCGGCATCGGATCGATCGGGATGACCTGCACCGGAACGGCGGCGCGCTCGGGCGTGCGCTCGCGAACCCAGGCTTCCAGCTCGCCCGGCTCGACCTTCGCGCCGGGCTTCAACTGCACGTAGCCCACCGGTAGTTCGCCGGCGTAAGCGTCGGGCTGGCCGACCACCGCGGCGAAGCCGACGGCGGGATGGCGGAACATGATCTCCTCGATCGGCGCCGGATCGATGTTGTGGCCGCCGCGGATCACGAGATCCTTGGCTCGGCCGGTGATCCACAGATAGCCGTCGGCATCGAGCCGGCCGAGATCGCCGGAATTGACCCAGACCCCGTCGATGAAGGCACCTTTGTTGTGCTCGTCGTTGAGATAGCCGCTGAACACGCCGGGCCCGGCCATGATGACGACCCCGATCTCGTCCGGCTTGCAATCGCGGATCAGGCGGCCGTCGGCGTCGAGCTGCACGATGCGCACCCGCGAATAGGGCATGGGAAGGCCGACCGAGCCGAGCCGGATCGGCCGGCCCGGATACGCGAGCGTATGCACGCTCGAGGTCTCGGTCATGCCGTAGACCTCGACCACCGGCAGCTTCAGCTTCTCCTGAATCGCCGAACCGACGGCAACCGGAATCGCCGAGCCGCCGCCGGCGGCATATTTCAGGCTCGATATATCCGCATTCGCCGGCGGCACCGCGAGCGTCGCGGCGAGCACGGTCGGCACGCTCGACAGCGCCTCTGGCTTGAAGCGCTCGACGAGCTGCCAGATGTTCTTCACCGCATTCGGGTTGCGCCAGCCGCTCGGCGACAGCACGACCAGCGAGCCCCCGCTCGACTGCGTCGTCAGCACCTGTGTCAGCGATCCACCGACATGAAACAGCGGCATGCCGAACAGCAGGTTGGCGCCGGGCTTCCCCTTCAGCAGCAGATTGAGTGCCCAGGCCTGATAGACCTGGTTGGCATGGGTGTGCCGAACCAGCTTCGGCGTGCCCGTGGTGCCGCCGGTGTGGAAATAAGCGGCGATGTCGCTGCCGCGAATCTGGCGTCCGCTGACGAGCCGGTCCGACGGCTGTTGCTTGATCAGGTCGCTGAAGGCGAAGATGCCATTGGCCGGATCGCCGCCGCCGAACACCTGCACGATGGCTTTGAGATGCTTCAGCTGCGGGCGGATCTGCTCGACCTTCTGCCAGATGTCGGTGCCCGGCATCGGCCCGAGCGCCACCAGGATCTTGGTGTTCGCGGCTTCCAGGATTTCGGCGATCTGGTGCGGCTCGAGCAGCGGATTGACGGGATTGGCGATGCCGGCGGCTTCGGCGCCGAACAGCGTGACGAACGCATCCGGCACCAAGGGCAACATGAAGCTGATGACGTCTTCCTTCTCGGCGTCGAGCGCGTGAAACATGTTGGCGGCCTGCGTGACGCGCGCGATGAAATCGCGGTGCGTCACGACCAAAGGCGCGTCAGCGGGATCGGCATTTTGCAGGAACTGGATCGCCGCCCCGTCGGGATTGCGCTCGGCACCAAGCCTGATGGCGTCATAGGTGCTCTCCGCTGCGACGCGGTCGGCGTAGGGGACCTGCTCGAACGCCCGGACCTCCTCGTCCGTCAACAGTTCCGGATAGTCATTGCCGATCAACCGATCGAGCGCGTGGATGCCCGCCATGAAATTCCGTCCTCCCTCAGATGCATGTCCCCGCCCGTATCTTTTGAGATTTGGTTCGGCGAGGGGCCTCGGCCGATGACCGGCCGACCCGGACCAGAATGATGGATGATTTCGCTTTCGTCCATCGCCTAGGGCAGTGGCGCTTGAACCTCTGCGCCTGATCCGGGGACCAAGAACTGGCACTGGATGCGCTCGCCAGCGCCCTGCCGACACGAGGTCATCATGACGACGCCCCTGCGGAACCGGATGACACGGCTGATCGCTGCGTTCGCGACGTTATCTGCAATCGCCCTGCCCGGTGTCGCGCTTGCCGATAGCCAGCTCGACAAGGTGCGTGTCAAGGTCGCGGCCTTGATCGCCGACAAGATGGAGAAGCTGGGCGGATCGCGCATCGTCTACAGGGTGGACACCGATGCCTTGCGGGAGGCGGTCGTCACGGATTTGCGCGACGACGTCTACAAGATCGTGCGCGAGGGCCGGATCGCGTTCTCCGGACTTGCGATCCGCGACGGCGGCGTCGACGTGAAGATCGCTGACGCCAAAGGCCGCGAACAGCTCACGCGCAAGCTCGCCGCGGCGGCGGAGGGGTTGCCCACACACGCGCTCAACGTCACCGACGCCGGCGACGGGCTGCTCAGGCTCGCGCCGACCGATGCCGCCTCAGCCGCGCGGCTGCGCGATCTCGTCGAAGATTCCATCGCCATGATCGAGCAGCGCCTCAAGGACGCGGGCGTCAAGCTCGCCGGCGTCCGGCCCGAGGGGATGGACCGCATCCGCATCTTCCTGCCCGGCGTGATGGAGCCCGAGCAAGTCACCGCGATCTTCGCCAGGAAGGTCAAGGTCGGCTTCCGCCTGATCGACCTCTCGATGTCCGCGGAGCAGGCGCAATCGGGACCGCCGGCGGGCACGGAAGTCCTGCTCGGCTTCAAGGACCAGCTCCCTTATCTCGTCGCCAAGGACAACGCGATCGAGGGCGGCGATATCAGCCATGCCGGCCCGGGATTGACCGGCGAAAGCAAGGAGCCGATCGCATCGTTCCGCTTCAACGGCCGCGGCACGCGGCGCTTTGCCCATATCACGGCAGAGAATGTCGGAAAGCCCTTTGCCATCGTGCTCGACGACAAGGTGATCTCCGCTCCCGTGATCCGCGAGCCCATCACCGGCGGCTCCGGCCAGATTTCCGGCAACTTCTCCCTGGAAGAGGCCAACAGCATCGCCATGCTGCTCCGCGCCGGCTCGCTGCCGGGGCGCCTTGGCCTCGTCGAGCAGCAGGTCGTGCAACCCGGCGCCAAGCCGTAAACGAAGGTCGCTCCGGCCCGTCCGCGACGCCCAAGCCCGCATGGCTGGCCCGAATCACGGCCCTGCGGGGCCGGAGGCGCAACCATCGGGCAATTGCCGAAACGCCCGATCAGGTTAAAATTTGCCTCTTGCGGCACGATGGCCGGAAGCGTCATTCAAGCGGTCGTCATTTGATTTCGGCTATACGGGTGCCGACCAGGACTGAATGCCTTACGTGGGGTTAGTACCATGCCGTCCGGCAGCGCAGACGTTTCGTCGATCCTCGACCGCATCCTCGAGGCGGCCACGGACAACCTCAGGATCGCTAAAATCCTGGTCCAGATGGGCCTCGATCCCGACAACGTCACCTACGAGGCGATCTTCAACCGGCTCCTGGAGATCGTCGTCCACAACATCACGCTTGCCAATCTGTTCGCCGTGGTCGGGGCGATCTTCTTCGTTGCCACGCTCTTGATGCGGACGATGGTCCCCCTGCGCGTCGCCAACATGATCGGCTGCGCGTTCTTTGCTCTGTTCGGCGCGCTCTCCGCCAACGTCGCGACGTTCCTGCTCTATCTGCTGATGCTGCCGATCAATGCGCTGCGCCTGCGGCAGATGCTCAAGCTGGTCAAGAAGGCGCGGCATGCGACCGAAGGCGACATGTCGATCGAATGGCTCAAGCCGTTCATGACCGAACGCAGATATCGCCGCGGCGACATCCTCTTCAAGCTGCGCGATCCGGCGCAGGAAATGTTCCTCACCGTCACCGGCAAGTTCCTGGTCAAGGAAATCAACGTCGAGATTGGGCCCGGAGCGCTGATGGGCGAGCTCGGCTTCCTCACACCGGACAACCGGCGCACCGGTACGGTCGAGTGCATCGAGGACGGTCACGTGCTGACCATCACCTATGACCGGCTGCTCGAGATCTACTTCCAGGATCCGCAATTCGGCTATTACTTCCTGGTGCTGACCAGCCAGCGCCTGTTGCAGAACATCGATCGCCTGCAGAAGCAGCTGGCATCGGAGCGCGCGGCCACCACGAACAGGATCGCGTGAGCGCCCCGCTCAGCTCAAGAGCAGCGCCATGCCGGGATCGCCCTTCTCCATCGCGCGACGGTATGCCGGACGGGCGCCGATGCGGCTGAGATATTTGACCACGTTCTGACAGCGCGCGAGATCATAGGGCTGGAAATAGCGCATCGTCGTAAGCGAGAACACCGTCATAATGTCGGCCGTGGTGAAGGCGCTGCCCGCCAGATATTCGGACTGGCGAAGCCGTGCGTCGAGAAGATCGTAGGCGCGGTCGAGGCGTCCCTTCATGGCGAGCAGGGTCGGGTTGTCCCTGGCGAGATCGAGCCGGCTTAGGATCATCATCCGCCCCATGCCGGGCTGCAAGGTGCCGTTGGCGAAATGAAGCCAATACAGAAATTGCGCGAAGGCGGGATCATTGGGACCGAGCACCAGCCGGCCGTTGCCGTATTTTGCAACGATGTAGTCGACGACGGCGCCGGATTCCGCAAGCACCAGCTCGCCGTCGGTGATGACCGGCGCCGTGCCGGCTGGATGCAGCGCCTTGTACTCGGCCGGCGCCAGCATGGTCGTGGCATCGCGCGCGTAGCGCTTCATCTCATAAGAAATTTCGAGCTCCTCGCAGAGCCAGACAATGCGTTCGGATTGCGATTTGCCGAGATGGTGGACTGTGAGCATGTTGCCTTCTCTGCGAGATCGCCTAGCGGCGAAACGCCGTCTTGTTCCGCGGTTTGTGTGAGCTGTCAACGTACGAGCGTATGCCCCTTGCCGCTGCGGCCGACCCGATGGTGCACATCGCACAAGCCGGAAATTCGGCCTTCCGACCTGCGGTCCCAGCCCTCCGCCGCAAAACCGCCCCAAAAACCGAATGGTAACCATGCCGGGCTAGGGTGGCGACGTGACCAATTCTCCGACGATCCTCGTGTTCGATTCCGGCCTTGGCGGGCTCACGGTGCTCCGCGAGGTCGTGGCGGCGCGGCCCGACGCGCATTACGTCTACGTCGCCGACGACGCCTTCTTCCCCTATGGCCACCACAGCGAGGACGAGATCATCGCCCGCGTCGTGCCGCTGATCGGGGAGCTGATCGGCCGCCATCATCCAGACCTTGTCGTCATCGCCTGCAACACGGCGTCCACCCTGGTCCTGTCTCACTTGCGTGCCGCCTATTCGGTAGCCTTCGTCGGCACGGTGCCGGCGATCAAGCCGGCCTGCGCGCAGTCCAGGACCCGCCGTGTCTCGGTGCTCGGCACCAAGGGCACGGTGAAGCGCGAGTACACCAAGGCGCTGATCCGCGATTTCGCGCAAGGATGCGAGGTGACGCTGGTCGGCTCGCCCGAGCTCGCTTCGCTGGCCGAAGCCGAGCTCAGCGGGGCTCCGATCAGCGACGAAGCCATCCTCGCCGAGCTTGCTCCTTGCTTCGTCGGCGACGCTTCCGATGCGAGCGCGCGCACCGACACTGTGGTGCTCGCCTGCACGCATTTTCCGCTGCTGCTCGATCGGATGAAGAAGCTCGCGCCCTGGCCGGTCGACTGGATCGATCCGGCGCCCGCGATCGCCCGCCGCGTCTCCGACCTGCTCGGTCAGCGGATCGGCGGCATCGCGCAGTCCGGCGCCGAAATGATTTTTACATCGAACCGCGTGCATGGCCTTTCGGCCACGCTGATGCCGTTCTTCGGGGGGCGCGCAGTCGCCTGAGCTTGCGCCTCGGCGGCGCGCTGCTAGGTTTTGCCGTCATCACCTAGCGGCAGGCCCCCATGTCGGTACCGTCCACGCCACTCAACCGTCTCCGCCAGCTCTGGCGCGAGGGGCGCCCCGCCTTCGGTGCGATCGCGACCATCCCGAGCGTGCAGATGGTGCAGATCATGGCGCGCTCGCTCGACTGGATCATCGTCGATCTTGAGCATGGACCGATCGGGTTGACCGAAGCACACGCGATGATCGCCGCGACCACGGGCACGCCGTGCACGCCCTTGGTGCGGATCGCCGCCAACGAGCCGTGGCTGGCGAAAGCGCCGATGGACATCGGTGCATTCGGCATCAACTTCCCCATGATCACGAGCCGCGCCGATGCCGAGAAAGCGGTGCGCAGCGTGCGCTACCCGCCGCGTGGCGACCGGCTCTGGGGTCCCTTCCACGCGCCGTTCCGCTGGGGCCAGTCAATGCCTGATTACATGGCCTCTGCCGACGACGAGATGATCTGCATGATCACGATCGAGCACGTCGACGCGGTCGATCGCATCGACGAGATCATGGCAACACCCGGCATCGACGTCGCGGTGATCGGTCCCGGCGATCTCGCCACCTCCATCAACAAGCGCGGCCAGATGGACGATCCGCAATTGCTGGACCTGATCGCGCGCGCCGAGGCCGGCATCCTCAAAAGCGGCGTGCCGATCGGCGGTGTGGCGCGCAGCGCCGACCAGGCCAACGCGCTGATCGACCGCGGCTACCGCGCGATCGCGCTGGGCTTCGACTGGTCGCTGTTCCAGCGCGGCATCATGTCCGCGTTCGACGGTATCAAGCGCTAGATCACGCATCGCCTTGCCCGGACCTGCGACGCTGCTAGGGTCAGCGGCTCCAGGGAGGAAAATCATGCTGAAAAAGACGTTGCTCGCCGTTGCGTTCACCAGCCTTGCCGTTGCCGCCTTGGCCCAGCAGCCCGGCATCAAGCGCACCCCGCTCCAGAAGGTCGAATTTCCAGATGGCTACAATACCATCACGGCCATCGCGGAAATCCCGGCGGGCGGCTCGGCCGGACGCCACACCCATCCGGGAATCGAGACCGGCTACGTTCTCGAAGGCGAGCTGAATCTGCTCATCGAGGGGCAGCCGGAGAAAACCCTGAAAGCCGGCGATTCCTACCAGATCCCGGCGGGCGTCGTGCACGACGCCAAGGCTCACGGCGACAAGGCTATGAAAGTGCTTGGGATTTACGTGGTCGACAAGACCAAGCCGCTGGCCTCACCGGCGCCCTGATGCGGCGAACCGACCGGCCCCAAGCGGGTTGGTTCATGCTAGAGCGAGCGGGCGGGCCCCCGGCTCGCTGCACATATTTTCATCTTCGATTTTGGAACCGGAGGCTTATGCGCGGGACGCCCAAGACCATTTCGCTGCGGCGCCGTCTGATCTGCGACCTCATGCACGCCTCGATGGGCGTACCTTTCGTTTCACTGGCCCGTTCGCTCAATATCCGCCCCCTGCTGGAGGCCCGCGCGGACGCGGCCGCGCCAGCCGGCTGGGCCGCGACGTTCGTCAAGGCTTTCGCCCTGGTTGCAAAGGACGAGCCGATCCTTCGGACCGTTTACAGCAAATGGCCCTGGCCGGCCCTTTATGAGCTGCCGAAGAGCGTGGCGACGGTCGCGATCGCGCGGGTCGATGATGGTGAGGAATGCGTTCTGCCGCAGCGGATCGCAGGTCCCGAGGCCCTTTCGCTTGCAGCCGTCGATGCAGAAATCCGACGCGGCAAGACGGCTCCGATCGAGGACGTCCCGATGTTCCGCAAGATCATGCGGGCGACCCGCCTGCCGCTGCCATTGCGGCGCCTGTCCTGGGCCGTCGGTCTGAATTTCGGCCGTCAGCGCGGCAACTGGTTCGGCAGCTTCGGGGTGAGCTCGGTGGCTGCCTACGGCGGCGGCGAGCTCCACCCGATCACGCCGGGCCCCTTTGTCCTGAGCTATGGGCTGGTCGAGCCGGACCAGACCATTCATGTCGTGATCCGCTGGGACCACCGCGTCACCGACGCCGCCCCGATCGCGCGGGTCCTGACCCGGCTGGAACAGGTCCTGAACACTGAAATTGCTGCCGAATTGCGGGCGGCGGGGTCAAAGCCGGTCCGGGCGGTCAGGCCGTAAGCACGGTCATTCCGGGATGGTCCGAAGGACCAGACCCCGAACCTCGAGATTCTCAGGTGCGCAACAGCGCACCATGGTTCGGTGCTCCGCACCGCCCCGGAATGACAGGCTAAAGAATTGACAGCCAACCCCAAACTCCCCTAAAAGCCGCCTGCTCGCGGGCCGGTTTCGGCCCGCGAAGCGTTTCGCGACCCGTGGTCCTCTCCCTTAAGCTTTGGGGATCGGACCTGTCGGTGGCGGGATCATCCCGTCACACAGGAGGGCGCGTTTCCTCAAACCATGACCTGAAGAGGACGCGATGACTAAGCGCAGTGAGGCGAAGTACAAGATCGATCGCCGTATGGGCCAGAACATCTGGGGCCGCCCGAAGAGCCCCGTCAACCGCAGGGAGTACGGCCCTGGCCAGCATGGCCAGCGCCGCAAGGGCAAGCTCTCCGACTTCGGCGTGCAGCTGCGCGCCAAGCAGAAGCTGAAGGGCTATTACGCCAACATCAGCGAGCGTCAGTTCCACGGCATCTATGTCGAGGCGAGCCGCCTCAAGGGCGACACCGGCGAGAACCTGATCGGCCTGCTGGAGCGTCGTCTCGACGCGGTCGTGTACCGCGCCAAGTTCGTCTCCACGATCTTCGCCGCACGCCAGTTCATCAACCACGGCCACGTCAAGGTGAACGGCCGCAAGGTCAACATCTCGAGCTATCAGCTCAAGGTCGGCGACGTTGTCGAGGTCAAGGAAAGCTCCAAGCAGCTCGCCCACGTCCTCGAAGCCAGCCAGCTGCCCGAGCGCGAGGTCCCGGACTATCTCGAAGTCGACCACGGCAAGATGACCGCGAAGTACACCCGCATCCCCGGCCTCTCCGACGTGCCGTTCCCGGTGCAGATGGAGCCGCATCTGGTCGTCGAATTCTATTCGCGCTGATAAGCTCCACAATCCAAGCTCAAAGGCCCCGGTTTTCCGGGGCCTTTTTGTTTGAGCCGGCGATTCCCAAGTCGCGATCCAGTTGTGCTATAATCGCATCTTGGAGCTGATCATGACGCGTCTTCTCTGCGACCCCCTCAACGAGATTGATGATCGGCCTCCCTTCCAGCTAACACCAACAGAAGAGGCCGACCTGGCAGAAGCAGAGGCTGAAATCGCCCGCGGCGAATTAGCCACTGCCGATGAAGTTCGCGCCATGTGGAAAAAGCACGGTCTGTGATGCTCTACACCCCTCCCCCTCTCGATCCCAAGGCGCCACCTGTCCGCATCAATCTGCTCTCGGACACGCAGACCAAGCCGACGGCAGGGATGCGCGAGGCGATGGCGCGGGCGGAGGTCGGGGACGAGCAGGTCGGCGACGATCCGACCGTGAACGCGCTGTGCGAACGCGTGGCCGATCTGCTCGGCAAGGAGGCTGCGGTCTACATGCCCTCCGGCACGATGTGCAACGTCACCGCGACGCTGGTGCATTGCCGCCCCGGCGACGAGATCCTCGCGCATGAGACCGCGCACATCATCGCGCGCGAAGGCGGCGCGCATGCAGCGATCGGCGGCTTCCAGGT
The DNA here is from genome assembly GCF_016031655.1 of Bradyrhizobium glycinis. Lineage (GTDB taxonomy): Bacteria > Pseudomonadota > Alphaproteobacteria > Rhizobiales > Xanthobacteraceae > Bradyrhizobium > Bradyrhizobium glycinis. The sequence goes on along the minus strand of NZ_JACCHQ010000015.1, from coordinate 113,044 downwards.
CACCCAGCTCAAGGGCCCCGATGGCCAGTTCACGCCGGAGACTCTTCGCAAGGCGCTGCATCCGCGCACGCGCTACCAGCCGCCGCAGACCGTCGTCAGCGTCGAGCAGACCGCCAATATCGGCGGCGGCACGATCTGGAAGAAGGCGGTGCTCGACGAGATCGTCGCGATCGCCAGGCAGCACGGCCTCGTCACCCATATGGACGGCGCGCGCCTGCTCAACGCCACGGTTGCGAGCGGCATCTCGCCACGCGACATGACCGCGGGCTGGGACTCGGCCTGGATCGACTTCTCCAAGGGCCTGGGCGCGCCGATCGGCGGCGTGCTTGCAGGCTCGCGCGCCTTCATCGACGCGGTCTGGCAGTGGAAGCAGCGGCTCGGCGGCTCGATGCGGCAGGCCGGCATCTGCGCCGCGGCCTGCATCTACGCGCTCGACCACAACGTCGAGCGCCTGGCCGACGACCACGCCAATGCGCGTGCGCTCGCCCGCGGATTGTCGCAGATCTCAGGCATCGAGGTGCAGGAGCCCGAGACCAATCTCGTGTTCTTCAACCCCGACGGCGCCGGCATTCCCGGCGACAAGATGGTCTCAGCCCTCCGTCAGCGCGGCGTGACGCTCGCGATGATGGACGGCCGCATCCGCGCCTGCACCCATCTGGACGTCAATGCGAGCCAGATCGAGGAGACGATCGGATACGTGCGCGAGATCGTGCGCGGGGCGTAATCAGAGCGTTTTCGAGCGAAGTGGTTACCGGTTCGCGTAAAGAAAACGCGTCAAAACGAGAGTCTACCGCCCCATCGCCTGATAGATCAGCGTCTTCAGCTCGAGCTGGATCCGGCCGCGCTGGGATGGGGTCTGCACCATGAAGATTCCGAACAGGTCGTCTTCAGGATCGATGAAGAAGAAGGTGCCGGCAACGCCGTCCCAGCGATATTCGCCAAGCGGCCATTTCGTGCCCGGCGGCACCGAGGTACGTACGGCGAAGCCGAGGCCGTAGCCGCTGGTCTCACCCGGATAGTAGTGCTTGTCGCGCTCGACGCGGGTTTGGGGGCCGATATGATCCGACGCCATCAAGGCGATGGTTTCCGGCTTCAGGTAGCGTCGACCTTCAAGCGTGCCGCCATTGAGCAGCATTTGTGAGAAGCGCGCATAGTCGCCGACCGTGCCGACGAGGCCGCCGCCGCCCGACTCCCATCGCAGCGGCTTCCTGATATCGCGAACCTGCGTGATCGGGCTGATCGCCCGATCGTGCGGCATCGGCTCGGCGATGCGCGGCCATTTGGCGGGATCGGCGACGTAGAACGCCGTGTCCTTCATCCCGAGTGGGTCGAGCAGCCGCTTCTTCGCGAACTCGAACAGCGATGTCCCTGAGATCACCTCGATGATGCGCCCGAGCACGTCGGTGGAATGGCCGTAGTCCCAGATCGTGCCGGGCTGCTCGGCGAGCGGCAGCGCGGTGATCTTCGCGACGAGTTCGGCATTGGTCGAATTCTTGTCGAATAGTCCGGCATCGGCATAGAGCTTGTTCACCAGGTCCCCGCCATAATAGCCGTAAGGAATCCCCGCGGTATGCCGCATCAAATCCTCGATCGTCACCGGGCGTTTGAGCGGGTCAAGCTCCAGCGAGACCTTGTTGTCCTCGGCCTTCTTCTCGACGCCGACCTTCATGCCGGCAAAGGCCGGAATGTATTTCGAGACAGGATCGCTGATCGCAAGCTTACCCTCCTCGACCAGCATCATCGCCAGGACTGAGGTGATCGGCTTGGTCATCGAATAGAGGCGGAAGATCGTATCCGCGCTCATCGAAAGTTCGGTCGCGACATCGCGGACGCCGAAATTCTCGTAGTAGACCGGCTTGCCGTGTTGCTGGAGCAGCAATATCGCCCCCGGAAATTTGCCGGTCGCGATCTCGTTCCTGATGTAGTCGGAGACTTTTGCCAGGCCTTCGGGCGTGAAGCTGTGCGCGCGGCCCTCTGAGCCCGCCCGCGCACCTACGATGCCGAACAAAAGGACGAGCGCCGCGAAGAGCGCGCGGCGCCCGTTCATGTCACTTCTCCATGGCTTCATAAACCAGCTGCTTCAATGTCCGCTGCACGCGCTGGCGCTCGCTCGGGGTCTGCTCCAGCAGCACGAAGAACATGTCCTGCTTGGGATCGATCACGAAATAGCAGCCGGAGGCGCCGTCCCACTTGAGTTCGCCGAGGTTGCCGGGCGGCGGCGGCTTGGCGTTGCCGGGATCGGTGCGGACCGCAAGCCCGAGGCCGAAGCCGAAACCGTCGCCGGGGAAATAGAAATAGTCGCGCTCGACGCCGGAGTCGGGGCCGACCTGATCGGTCGTCATCAACTTGAACGTCTCGGGCTTGAGGATGGTCTTGCCGTCGAGACTGCCGCCATTGAGCAGCATCTGCGAAAAGCGCTTGTAATCCGCCATGGTCGTGAACATGCCGCCGCTGGCGAACTGGATTTTCTTGACGACCGTCGGATCATTGATGCGGCCGACGCGGAAATCCGAATCGTTCGGCAGCGGTTGGGCCAGAAGCTTCTGCTTCTCGGGGTCCGTGACCAAGAAGCCGGTGTCGACCATGCCGAGAGGATCGAGCAGCTTCTCGCGCATGATGTCGATCAGCGGCTTGCCGGCGGCGACCTCCATCACACGCGCCAGCACGTCGGTCGAGTGGCCGTATTGCCAGAGCGCGCCAGGCTGGTTGTGCAACGGCAGCTTGGCGATGCGTTCGGCGAACTCGGCCAGATCGAAGTCGCCGGCATAGATATTCGCCTCGCGATAGGCCTTGCGGACCAGGCTGTCGCCGTAGAAGCCGTAGGTGATGCCCGAGGTGTGCGTCATGAGATCGTGCACGGTCATCGCCCGCTTCGGCGGCACCAGCTCGAGCGACTTCGTACCGTCCTCGGCCTTCTTCTCGACGCCGACCTTCACATTGGCGAAGGAGGGAATGTATTTCGAGACGGGATCGTCCAGCTTGATCTTGCCGTCCTCGACCAATTGCATCGCGACCACCGCCGTGATCGCCTTGGTCATCGAGAACAGGCGGAAGATGGTCTTGTCCGTGATCGGGGCCTTGCTGATTACGTCCTGAACGCCGAAGACTTCGTGATAGACCGGCTTGCCATGCTGCTGGATCAGCACGTTTGCACCGGCGATCTTGCCGGTCGCGACCTCGTTCTTGAAGAACTCGGTGATTTTGGCGAGCTTGTCCTGGTTGAAATGCGCGCCGGCCGGAATCTCGTAGGTGCCCTCCGCGCGCGCCAGCGACATCGCGGCAAGCGACATCAATGCTCCGCAGGCGAGCACACGCAGTCCAAATCGTGAAATCATATCCCCTCCCCGAACATGGCGCGCTGGAGTGTACCGACCGGCTCAATCGGCACAAGGGCCGCCGTGTCGCGCGAGCGCCTCGGCATGGAGCCTGGCGCTCGGCTCGGAGAAGCAGCAGAACACGACGCGAGCGACGGTTGGCGCCAAAGCCAGCCCTTCGACCGTCGTGCGCACGGCGATATCGGCCGCCCGGTCGGCAGGAAAGCGATAGATGCCGGTCGAAATCGCGGGAAATGCCACCGAGATCAGCTTGTGCTTCCCGCAAAGCTCCATAGACCGCCGATAGCAGGAGGCGAGCAGATCGTCCTCGCCGAGCGTGCCGCCATTCCAAACCGGACCGACGGTGTGGATCACATGCGCGGCCTTGAGCCGATAGCCCCTGGTGATCTTCGCATCGCCCGTCTTGCAACCGTGGAGCATGCGGCATTCGGCGACGAGCTCGGGCCCGGCTGCCCGGTGGATCGCGCCATCCACGCCGCCCCCGCCAAGGAGCGACGTGTTCGCGGCGTTGACGATGGCGTCAACGCCGAGCGTGGTGATATCGGCGACGATGACCTCGAGCTCCGCGCCGCCAATCCGGCGCGTCAGCCCGGTCACGTGTCAGGCCGCGACGACGACGCCCTTCTCGGAGAAGAGCTGCTGCAATTCGCCCGCCTGGAACATCTCACGGACGATGTCGCAGCCGCCGATGAACTCGCCCTTCACGTAGAGCTGCGGGATGGTCGGCCAGTTCGAATATTCCTTGATGCCGTTGCGCAGCTCGGCGGATTCGAGAACGTTGAGGCCCTTATAGCCGACACCGATATGGTCGAGGATCTGGACCACCTGACCGGAGAAACCGCACTGCGGAAATTGCGGCGTCCCCTTCATGAACAGAACCACGTCGTTCGACTTCACTTCATTGTCGATGAATTCCGCGATGCTCATATCCGTGTCCTTCTGGGGCAGAGCCCTCACCAATTGCTTCGGGCCGGCTCAGCCGATTTAACCCGATACCTACCCATATATGTAGCCCAAACCGTTGTGCATCCAAAGTAAAATGGCGGCGACAGGCCCCTGGCGGCCGTGCCGAGCCCAGCGGGTCCATAGGCTGATGACATCAATATCATCGCCGCAGAGGACTTTCATACCGTAACGGAGCCCCTATCTAGGACGAACCCTGTCCATGGAACCGGGTCATGCGAACAACGTTCTCTTGTCCTGTCTGGAGAAAAACGTGACGAAACAAGCCTCAGCCACGGCCGCCTCCCAGCTTTCGTCACCGTCCTCCCACCAGGACGACCTCGCCCAGCGGCTGGAAGCGGCGTTTCTCAGCGTTCGCAACGAAACCGAACGCCGGGCCGCGCCGCTGTCGCCCGAGGACCAGCAGATCCAGTCGATGCCCGATGCCAGCCCGACCAAATGGCACCGAGCCCATACGACCTGGTTCTGGGAGCAATTCCTGCTCGGCGAGCACGCCCCCGGCTACCGGCCCTTCCACCCCGATTTCGCGTTCCTGTTCAATTCCTACTATGTCAGCGCCGGCCCGCGACATGCCCGCAATCATCGCGGCGACATCACCCGTCCCAGCGCTGACGAGGTCGGCGCCTATCGCAAATACGTCGATGCGGCCGTTAGCAAATTCTTCCGCGAGGCCGGCGCGGACAAGCTCCGCGCAATCGCGCCGCTGGTCGAGGTCGGGCTCAATCACGAGCAGCAGCATCAGGAGCTGATGTTCACCGACATCCTGCATGCCTTTGCGCAGAACCCGATCTATCCGGCGTATGACCCGGACTGGCGCTTCCCGGCCGCATCGCGCGGCGGCGATGACTGGATCACACTGAACGAAGGCATTCACACCGTCGGCCATGTCGACGACGGCTTTCATTTCGACAACGAGAAGCCGGCACACCGCGCCCTGGTCGGTCCGGTCAAGGTCGCCGGCAATCTGGTCACCAATGCCGAGTGGCTCGCCTTCATACAGGATGGCGGCTACCGGACCGCAACCCTGTGGCTGATGGACGGCTTTGCCGCGGCCAGCCAGGAAGATTGGCAAGCCCCCGGCTACTGGCGCGAGGTCGACGGCGCATGGCAGGTCATGACGCTGGCCGGCCTCAGGCCGGTCGATCCGGACGCGCCGGTCTGCCACGTCAGCTATTACGAGGCGGACGCTTTCGCGCGCTGGTCCGGCAAACACCTGCCGACCGAGATGGAATGGGAGGTCGCAGCGCGGACCGGCCAGCTCAACGACGCCTTCGGCATCGTCTGGCAGTGGACCCGCAGCTCCTACGCGCCCTACCCCGGCTATCGCGCGGTCGAGGGCGCGCTCGGCGAGTACAACGGCAAGTTCATGGTCAACCAGCTGGTGCTGCGCGGCTCCTCGCTTGCAACTCCGCAAGGCCACAGCCGTATCACCTATCGCAACTTCTTCTATCCGCACCACCGCTGGCAATTCACCGGACTGCGGCTGGCCGATTACGACTAGACATTCCGACGACAGATGCGCGCCGGACAGCGCGTTCAGGAGAGTATCATGAATGTGCACGCCAGCGCTTTGGCCGAGGCCCATCTTCCCGACGAGCAGACCACCGCTTTCGCCCGCGAGGCCATCGAGGACCTCTCGCGGCAGCCGAAAAAGCTGTCGCCGAAATATTTCTATGACGCGACCGGATCGGAGCTGTTCGAGGCGATCACGAAGCTGCCGGAATATTATCCGACGCGCACCGAGCTGGCGATCCTGAAGGAGCGCGGCAGCGAGATCGCAAAGATCATCCCGGAGCATGCCGCGCTGGTCGAGTTCGGCGCCGGCGCAACCACGAAGGTGCGCCTGCTGCTCGATCATTGCAAATTCGCGGCCTATGTGCCCGTCGACATTTCCGGCGACTTCCTGAAGGCACAGGCGAGCGGCCTGAAGCGGGATTTCCCGACGCTCGGCATCTATCCGGTGGCCGCCGATTTCACCACGCCGTTCGAGCTGCCGAAAGCGGTCGCCTCCATGCCGAAGGTCGGTTTCTTCCCCGGCTCGACCATCGGCAATTTCGAGCCGCAGGAAGCGCAGGCCTTCCTGAGAAGCGCGCGCAAAATCCTCGGCAAAGGCGCGCAGATGATCATCGGCGCCGACCTCGAGAAGGACGAGCGGATCCTCTTCGACGCCTATAACGATGCGGCCGGCGTCACCGCGCGCTTCAACCTCAATGTGCTGGTGCGCATCAACCGCGAGCTCGGCGGCAATTTTGATCTCTCCGCCTTCACCCATCGCGCGATCTACAATCGCGAGCGGCACCGCATCGAGATGCACCTGATCAGCAAGAAGAGCCAGACCGTGCGCCTGCTCGGCACCAGCTTCTCGTTCCGCCCGGGCGAGAGCATCCACACCGAGAACAGCTACAAATACAGCATCGAGCGCTTTGCCGCGCTGGCCCGGGGCGCGGGCTGGCGCGTGCGCGAGAGCTGGACGGATGCGGCGAAGATGTTCTCGGTGCATGCGCTGGAGGTCGCGGGGTAAGAGCCGGGCGTCAATGCTCCTCGGCTTCCTCGGGTGTCGACCCCAGCGATACCGACTCCCACACCGCCACCACGATCAAGATGGCGCTCGTCGCCATTGACAGCCACAGCGGCGGCAGATCGGCTGCGAACCACCACAGCGCCAATAGCAGGATGATGCCCACGCCGTGCGAAAGCTGGAGGAAGCCGCGGACCGAGTGCTTGAATAGGATAGTGCCGAACAAAAACACCAGCGGGCCGCCGATCGTGCTCAGAACCGTGCGGACATCGGAATGGCCGGTCGGATGCTTCAACACCAATTCGTCCGACACCGCCGTCAGGATGATGCCGGCAACGATCGGCAGGTGCAGATAAGTATAGGCGAGCCTGGCCAGGCGCCCGGATTCGGTGGACTTCGAGATCCACTCGGACCCGGCTTCCGCGCCCTTGTGGAAATAGACCCACCACATCGCGATGGCACCGACCAGTGCCGAGACGAAGGCCAGGATGTTGGCCGCGGTCCATTCCAGCGCGGCGAAGGTCGCGCCATTGACGACGACGGCCTCGCCGAGCGCAATGATGACGAAGAGAGCGCAGCGCTCGGCCATGTGGCCGCCTTCGACGGCCCAGGCTTCGACAGAGGAGAAGCCGAGCTTCGGGACCCAGAAGCGGGCCGCGGGCGAGATGTATTCGATCGTCAGGGCGGCGATCCAGAACCACAGCCGTGCCTCGTCATGGGCGAGGCCGCCGAGGATCCAAAAGATGGCGGAGACTGAGAGCCAGACCAGGATGCGGATCGCGTTGTGCCGGACCAGGGTCCTGTGCGCCGGCGTCGCGAACAGCCAGAACGCGGTCCGTCCGACCTGCATGGCCGCGTAGGCAAGGGCGAACCACAGGCCACGCCCCTCGAAGGCGGTCGGGATCGTGGTCGACAGCACGAGGCCGCCCAGCATCATCGAAAACAGCAGCAGGCGGACCGGCGTCAGCTCGGGATTGAGCCAGTTGGTGACCCAGGCGGTGAAGACCCACACCCACCACACCGCGAGAAACAGCACCGCGACATGCACCGCGCCGAGCGGCGTGAAATGGTGCAACAGCGTGTGCGAGACCTGGGTGACGGCAAAGACGAAGACGAGGTCGAAGAACAGCTCGGCATTGGTGACGCGGCTGTGCTGGTTCGGCCTGATGACGCGGAACATCGCGCCGCGCGGATTGTCCGCAGCCATCATCGTCCCCTGTGGCGCTGGTCAGGTCAGGTGCAGCTTCGTCAGGTACCTGGTACGCCGGTCTGCAGCGCCAGCGCGTGCAGCACGCCCCCCATCTGGCCGCGCAGGGACTGGTAGACGATCTGGTGCTGCTGGACGCGCGACTTGCCGCGGAAGGATTCCGAGATCACGGTCGCGGCATAGTGGTCGCCGTCGCCGGCGAGGTCACGGATGGTCACCTCGGCATCGGGGATCGCTGCCTTGATCATCGCCTCGATATCGTGGGCGTCCATGGGCATTCGGGTCTTGCTCCTGTCTCATCATCGAATCGCTGCCGGGGGTCCCCTCCCCGGCAAGGTCAAACTTAGCGTGAACGGCCTTCTACGTCACGCTTTCCGGCACTATATCCCTGATCCCATCAGGACAAAGGCACGACAAAGTGCCGCGCGCGGCAGATTGATCGAAAAGGCGTGAAATCATGAAGCTTCCAGGGCCCGACCACCCGATCACCATCACCCGAAATCCCCGGCGCGTCCGCGTCACGGCGGGCGACATCGTGATCGCCGAGACCAGCAAGGCGCTGACCTTGAAGGAGGCCAGATATCCGGCGGTGCAATATGTCCCACGAGAGGACGCCAACATGGCCCTGTTGGAGCGCACCGAGCGTGTCACTCACTGCCCCTACAAGGGGGACGCGAACTATTACAGCGTCAAGGCGGACGGCAAGACGCTGGACAACGCGATCTGGACCTACGAGACGCCCTTCCCCGCGATGGCCGAGATTTCGGGCCACCTGGCGTTCTATCCGGACAAGGTGAAGATCGAGGAGGTGGGGTAGTTTTGAAAACTGTCATTCCGGGGCGCGTCGCAGACGCGAACTATGGTGCGCGAGTGCGCACCGGAGTTCGATGCTTCGCATCGCCCCGGAAGGACCAGCGGAGCTACGTCCTGAAGATCGTCAGTCCCAATATCAGCAGCACCAGGAAGATCACGACGAAGACGTAGAACAGGAAGCGGGCGATGTCGGCCGACGCGGCCGAGATGCCGGTGAAGCCGAGCACGCCGGCCACGATCGAGACAAGGAGGAAGATCAGCGCCCATTTCAGGATCGTCATCGCCAGCTCCGAACTGCCGCGTCTCACGGCCTATGCTGTTTTTCGGCGAACGCTAACATCGCTGCGAGGAACTGGTTCCTAAAGGTAATCGGGGGCGACCTACCAAACAAACTGCCCTTGCTGAATCGAGTTCCCGGCGGCAGAGTCCAGCCGAGACCAGGATCGGGGCGGCCGCGATGACGATGTCACATTCAGCGACGATCGGCGCAGAGGTGCATGCCGCGCCGCAGAGCAAGGTGCGCAACTTGGCGATTGATCGCGCCCGCACCTTTCTGACCCTGGTGGTGCTGCTGCATCACGCGGTGATCCCCTATACTTATTTCGGTCATACCGATCCGACCTATTTCTTCGGCTTCGACATGATCGTTCTCGCCACCGACAGTTTCTTCATGGCGATGTTCTTCTTCCTGTCGGGGCTGTTCGCCTGGTCTGGCATCGCCCGGAAGGGAGTCCGGGGCTATTTGGCAGATCGCCTGCTCCGGCTTGGCTTACCCTTCGCGATCTGCGCCCTGACGGTCATTCCGCTCGCCTACTACGCGATCTCCCTGCGGCAGCATCCCGAGATCGGCTTTGCGGAATTCTGGTGGAATATGGTCACGAAGGGCCCCTGGCCGAGCGGGCCGATCTGGTTCCTGTGGGTCTTGTTCGCCTTCGACCTGGTGGCCTGCCTGCTGTACCGGCTGTCACCCAATCTGCTCGATCCGATCAATCGCCTCTCGTTGCATGGTCGGCGTCGGCCCGCCGTGTTCTTCGCGGTCATGCTGGCGGTCACCGCCGCATTCTACATTCCCGGGCTGGTCCACTATGGACACAGCAGTTGGTTCGAGTTCGGGCCGTTCTCGGTCCAGCACGGGCGCGTGATGCTGTACGCGACCTATTTCTTTTTCGGTGCCGGCATCGGCGTTGCGCAAATGGATCGCGGGCTGCTCTCTGTCGACGGCCGCATGGCAAAGGTCAGCTGGGACTGGATGGTCCTGGCGATCGTTCCGTATTGCCTCTTGTGGGGGCTGATCTTCATCAAGCGCGAAATACTGGGCAACCCGTCGCCTTTGCCGGACTGGTACGAAGCGCTTTATGCCGTCTGCTTCACTGTCTTCAGCGTGGCCATCATGTTTCTGATCCTGGCCATTTTCCAGAGATTCAAGCAATCAGGCTCAGCCAGGCTGCTCGATCCAATGCAGGGCGACGCGTTCGGCATGTTCCTGGTGCACTATCCGATCGCACTGTGGCTGCAATACTGGCTGTTCGACTACGACCTGCCGGCGATCGTCAAGGCCACGATCGGGTTCGTACTGACTGTCGCGGCGAGCTGGGCGCTGACGCGAGCGTTGCGTCAGATCCCGGGCGCGTCGAAGGTGTTGTGAGGCTCTCTCCACTCGTCATTGCGAGCGCAGCGAAGCAATCCAGAATCCCTCCGCGGAGGTAGTCTGGATTGCTTCGTCGCTTCGCCCCTCGCAATGACGGAGTGTTTGGCAGCGCCTTACGCCGCCTTGCCGCTCATATAGTCCGGCAGCCAGCGCTCAAACGAGGCCCGCAGCGTGTCGATCGTAACCGGCGCCTCGCCCGCGATCGCGATCGCATCGCCGCCGGTGGTGCCGATCCGCACGCAGGGCACCTCGCAGCCGCGCATCTTGGCGAGCACGCGGCCGGCTTCGGTTTCCGGCACGGTGACGAGATAGCGCGCCTGGTCCTCGCCGAACCAATAGGCGTGCGGCACCAGCGCGGTCGGCGCCGCCAGCAGCTTGGCGCCGATGTTGCCCGCCATCGCCATCTCGGCCAGCGCGATCAGGAGGCCGCCGTCGGAAAGGTCATGCACGGCGGTTGCGGTGCCCGCATGGATCATGCCGCGCACGCAATCGCCATTGCGCTTCTCGGCGGCGAGATCGACCGGCGGCGGCGCACCCTCCTCGCGGCCGCAGATGTCGCGCAGATAGACGGACTGGCCGAGCCAACCATGGGTCTCGCCGATCAGCAGGATCGCCTCGCCCTCGGCCTTGAAGGCGAGCGACGCCGACTTGGTGAAATCGTCGAGCAGGCCGACGCCACCGATCGAGGGCGTGGGCAGAATCGCGCGGCCGTTGGTCTCGTTGTAGAGCGAGACGTTGCCGGACACGACCGGGAAGTCCAGCGTGCGGCAGGCTTCCGAGATGCCCTTCAGGCAGCCGACGAACTGGCCCATGATCTCGGGCCTTTCAGGATTGCCGAAGTTGAGATTGTCGGTGATCGCGAGCGGCTTGCCGCCGACCGCGGTGATGTTGCGCCAGGCTTCGGCGACCGCCTGCTTGCCACCCTCAAACGGATCGGCCTCGCAATAGCGCGGCGTGACGTCGACGGTGAGCGCGAGGCCCTTCGGCCCGTCCTGCACGCGCACCACGGCGGCGTCGCCCCCGGGACGCTGCATGGTGTTGCCGAGGATGACGTGATCGTACTGCTCCCAGACCCAGCGCTTAGAGCACATGTCCGGCGTGCCGATCAGCTTCTCCAGCGCAGCACCGAGCCCCATCGGCGCCGGCACGTCGCGGGCATGCACGATTGGCAGCGCAGCCGGGGGGACGTGCGGGCGGTCATAGACCGGCGCCTCGTCGCCGAGCTCCTTGATCGGCAAATCGGCCATGACATCGCCGCCATGCTTGACCACGAAACGCTTGCTCGGCGTGGTGTAGCCGACGACGGCGAAGTCGAGGCCCCACTTCTTGAAGATCGCCTCGGCTTCCTTCTCCTTCTCGGGCTTGAGCACCATGAGCATGCGCTCCTGGCTCTCCGAGAGCATCATCTCGTAGGCGCTCATGCCGGTCTCGCGGGTCGGTACCGCGTCGAGGTCGAGGTCGACGCCGAGGTCGCCCTTGGCGCCCATCTCGACCGCCGAGCAGGTCAGGCCCGCCGCGCCCATGTCCTGGATCGCGATGACGCAGCCCTTCTCCATGATCTCAAGGCAGGCTTCGAGCAGCAGCTTCTCGGCGAAGGGATCGCCGACCTGCACGGTCGGGCGCTTCTCCTCGGACTTGTCGTCGAACTCGGCCGAGGCCATCGAGGCGCCGTGGATGCCGTCGCGGCCGGTCTTGGAGCCGAGATAGACGATTGGCATATTCACGCCGGAGGCCGCCGCATAGAAGATCTTGTCGGCATCGGCGAGACCCACCGCCATGGCATTGACGAGGATGTTGCCGTCGTAGCGGGTGTGGAAGCGCACCTGGCCGCCCACCGTGGGCACGCCGAAGGAATTGCCGTAGCCGCCGACGCCCGCAACGACGCCGGAGACGAGATGCCGCGTCTTCGGGTGCTCGGGCGCGCCGAAGCTCAGCGCATTGAGGCAGGCGATCGGGCGCGCGCCCATGGTGAAGACGTCGCGCAAAATGCCGCCGACGCCGGTGGTCGCGCCCTGATACGGCTCGATATAGCTCGGATGGTTGTGGCTCTCCATCTTGAAGACCACAGCCTGGCCGTCGCCGATGTCGATCACGCCGGCATTCTCGCCGGGGCCCTGGATCACCCAGGGCGCCTTGGTCGGCAGGCCGCGCAGATGGATGCGCGAGGACTTGTACGAACAATGCTCGTTCCACATCGCCGAAAAGATGCCGAGCTCGGTAAAGGTCGGCTCCCGCCCGATCAGCTTCAGGATGCGCTCGTACTCGTCGGGCTTGAGCCCGTGGGCGGCAACCAGTTCGGGGGTGATCTTGGGTTCATTCTTCATGGATTCGAGGCTTTCGGCGGCGGTTTGGCCGTTCTTAGGAACATCGGACGGCTTCGAAAAGCCCTTTATGGCGCATTTTCCCGCTGTCCCACGTTTTGCGCCCGGGGCGCCCGCGGGAACGGGAATTGCACGGCGCGGTCGGATCGGATTTAAGGTCTAAAGACCCGCAATTGAAGGCCTATTTCCTTGCACGAATTGACCAAAGCGCCCCCGCCGCGCCGCCCCGACCTCCATGTCGCGACAGAGGGGGAATTTGTGGGCTGGCGGACCTGGATTCGCGACAGTTTTGAGTCCCATGTCGGCCCGTTCTGGCACCGGATCGAGGCGGACGGCAGCGTCCGCAGCGCCTTTCGCGTCGAGAAGAAGCACCTCAACGGCTCCGGCAACGTCCATGGAGGCTGCTACATGGCTTTCGCCGACTATTCGCTGTTTGCAATCGCGACCCATGTCCTGGACAGCCGGGCGGTGACGACCAATTTCGCCTGTGAATTCCTCGACGCGGCACGCGAGGGCGAGCTGATCGAATGCACCGGCGAGGTCACCCGCGCCGGCGGCTCGCTGATCTTCCTGCGCGGCAAGATGATGTCCGGCGAGCGGCTGCTGCTGACCTTTTCCGGCACGATCAAGCGGATGAAGCGGAAGGCGCTGCCGCAGCCAAACGCATAGCTCGACGCCTTCCCTTTTCGCGCGCCCTCGCCCAGACTTCCCCGCAACCGCTTTGGCGCGGGGGAGCAGAACAAGGTGCCGCAGAGCACATCCGAGGCGGGTCGCGCGACGGCGGCCGCATCAACGCCGTTGCCGTCCATGGCCGCCAAAGGTGCGCGCAGCTGGCGCGATTATGCACTGCTGCTCGCGCTCGCCTGCTGCTGGAGCTCGACCTATCCGCTGGCCAAGCTGGCGCTGGATACCATCCCACCCATCACCTTCATCTCGGCGCGCTCGTTGATCGCGGCCGCCTTCCTGTTCGCGATCTTGTGGATGCGCGGCACCAGGATCCCAACCGACTCGAAAGCCTGGAAGCTGTTCGCGACCCAGCAATTGATCAACTCGACCTTCCCGTTCCTGATCATCACCTGGTCGCAGCAATATGTACCGGCCTCGAACACGGTCGTGCTGGCCTCAACCACCCCGATCTTCGCCTTCCTGATCACCTCGCTGATCACGCGGCACGAGCCGGCGACGCTGCTGAAGCTCACCGGTGCGATCCTCGGCCTTGCCGGGACCGTCGCCATCGTCGGCCTCGATGCGCTGCGCGGCTTCGGCAGCGAGATCGTGGCCGAGATGGCAATCCTGCTCGCCACCATCTCCTTTGCCTGCGACGATCTTCGGCCTCCGCCTGTCCGAATACGACCCGATGGTGGTGGCAGCCGGCTCGCTGCTGTTCGGCGGCCTCGTGCTGCTGCCGCCCTCGCTGCTCATCGACCAGCCCTGGACGCTTCAGCCGACGCCCACTGCGATCATGGCCACCATCGTCATGGGCATCGTGTCGAGCGCGTTAGGCCTGATGCTGTTCTACGTCTGCCTCGGCCGGCTCGGCACGCTGACGACCAACGCCCAAGGCTATTTGCGCATCCCGATCGGCGTCGGGCTCTCCGTGCTGCTGCTCGGCGAGAGCGTGCCGTCGAACCTGGCGCTTGGCCTGCTGCTGGTGATGGCGGGCGTCGCAGCGATGACAGTGCCGGCGGAAAGGTTGAAGCTGCGGTAGGTACAATGAAACTTGGTTGAATCGATGCGAGCCGAGCGCTCGGTTCACCTCTCCCGCTTGCGGGAGAGGTCGGACCGCATCGAAGATGCGATCCGGGTGAGGGTTTTCTCCTCGTGGGGAATCCCTCCGCGGAGACACCCTCTCCCCGGCCTCTCCCGCAAGCGGGAGAGGGAGCCGAGTCCCGCCGCCCGCTCACGTCGACAACTGCTTCTCCGCCATCGACAGCCACTCGGCTTGCGCCTTGCGCAGATATTTCGGCGCGCGGCGCATCTGGATCAGCAGCTCGTTGAAGACGATGCGTGCTTCAGCGGTGCGGCCGACCGTTTGCAACAGCATGCCGTAGCGCACCCGCGCCTCGGCGCCCGGGAAATAACCGGCGAGCGCGTGATATTCCTCGAGCGCCTCGTCGAGACGTCCGATCTCGGCGAGCGCGCGGGCATAGAGCAGATGCGCGTCGGCGGAATCGAAATCCGGCCATTGCTTCTGCAGATCGTCGAGCGTCGCGAGCGCATTGGCCGGGCGGCTGGCGCCAAATTGCGCCTGCGCCTTGCGCAGCGCATAGGCGGGATCATGGCCCATGGGCAGCTTCAGGATGTGATCGTAGTGCGTTTCCGCTTCGGCAAACCGGCCGATATTCGCGCACTCTTCCGCCAGCGCCGCGCGGTTGGCGATGGTGTCGGTGCCGGCCAGCCGGTCCGACAGCTCGCGATAGCGCTTCTCGGGATCGAGGCGATCGGCGACACGCTGGCGCGCCTGCCGCGCACCGGGGCTCGAAAACCATTCGGGGATGAGCTCGACCGCGATATAGGCGATCGCGCCCATCATCGGCACCAGCAGGATGATGAAGGCCCAGGGCCGCAACCGCCCGGTTCGCGAGGCGTGATAGATCAGCGTGATATCGAGCAGCAGAACGACCAAAGCAACGGGCATGTGACATCCGGAAAGCACAACGACGGCGCCGGCCTCCTGATATCGCAATCGAACCGATGAAACAACTTTGAGTTGCCTCAAGCGGCAAAAATCAGCGAACTCGGATCTGCGCCACGACGGTGACCAAGAGTCAGTCGGCGCAAAACCTATGCAGGTTCACGCGCCTCGCGCAGCAATCCACTCGCCAGCGCTCGAAACGCGTCAACGGCCTTGTTCAGCACGCTCTTGGGATCGTCGGCTGCCGCGACCCACAACGCGGCGCTGAGCGCAGCCCCGTTCAGCAACCGTCCCGCCGCTTCGACGTCGACCGGCTTCACGATTCCCTCCTCGATCAGCGCGCGGATCGTCCGCATGGTGATGTCGAGACAGGCGTTCTCGCCGGGCCATTTGGAGGGATCGCCGAGGACGGCCGGTCCATCCAGAAGCATGATGCGCTGGATCTCGGGTTCGAGCGCCATTTCGATATAGGCGCTTCCCTCCGCCAGCAGCCCCAGCCACAGGCTGGGCGCTTGCTCCCGGACGATGCGGAGCCGCTCCGCCATTTCACCGTCGATCTGCTCGACGACGGCCCAGAGCAGCCCCTTCTTGTCTTCGAAATTGTGATACAGCGCGCCCCGCGTCAGACCGACGGCGGCCGTGAGCTCGTCCATTGACGCGTCTGCATAACCCTGCGTGGCAAATGCCGTGCGCGCGGCGCGGATGAGCTTGGCCCGATTTTCCGCCATGGCCGCGGCGCGCTTTCCCTTTGCCATGCCTGGCCCCTCTTGACATACGCCTCGTATGTGAGTGATATCTCACATACGAAACGTATCTGAAATCGTCGTGAGGCGCCACCCGCGGAGCCCCCACGTTCGCCCAGCCCGACCATCGATTGAAAGGTCCTGCCATGCCCCAGCGAGAGGCAATCTTCCCCGCAAACCGCCACGCGCTCTATCAAGTGCACCGGTACTCCGCGGCGATCCGCTCCGGCGACCTGCTGTTCGTGTCGGGGCAGGTCGGCAGCCGCGACGACGGCTCGCCCGAGCCGGTGTTCGAGGACCAGGTGCGGCGCGCATTCGCCAATTTGCGTGCCGTGCTCGCCGCTGGTGGATGCACGTTGGACGATGTCGTCGACGTCACCACGTTCCACACCGATCCGGCGAGCCAGATCGAGACGGTGATGGCCGTTCGCACCGAGGAGATCGGCGGTCCCCCCTATCCGAACTGGACGGCCGTCGGGGTGAATTGGCTTGCCGGCTTCGACTTCGAGATCAAGGTCATCGCCCGTATTCCGGCGCTTTAGCAAGCTTCCTCGGCGGCGTAGCGCGGGCCCCGAGCAAGCGACGCGGCAATTACTTGGGCGTTGTCCGCGAGCATCTTCCAGTATTTCTCGACGTCGAGCATCGTGAGCTGCTGCAACAGCGCGGCGCATCGACTCATCAACCAGCGCTTCAAGCCGATACAAGATAGCCCAGCTGGATGGCGAGCACGTCGTGAAGCCCCGTCTGCACGATCTGGGCTGTTTGAAAGCTGCCGTTGCCGTTTCCATAGAGCACACCGGCAGAACCGCCATTGTCGAGCGCGGCAATATCGAGGCGGCCGTCGCCGTTGATGTCACCGACCGCTATCGAAATCGTAGTTTGATCGCCGTTCGGTGAAGCACCGTTGGACCATTTGGACGCCGACTGGAACGTTCCGTCACCGTTGCCCAGCATGGTGAAGACGCTGCTATTCACGTCGTGCGTCGCGCCGATGATGTCGAGCTTGCCATCGCCATTCAGGTCGGCCAGGATCAGGTCGGTGGTTTCCTCCGACTGATAGGCAATTGAATTCAACGGAATACCGCTGGAGAGCGATATAGCCGTTTGTAAAGTGCCATCGCCGTTGCCCAGCAGCACGCTCATGGAGTGGGGTGTCTTGCCCGGCGCGAAGTTGTTGTCGTCAAATCCCCCGGTGACGACATCGAGCCTGCCGTCACCGTTGACGTCGCCAACTGCAACCGCTTCGGTCATTTCGTGCTCGACGAGGATGTTTCCCGTCGAATAGATCGTGGCCTTCCCAAAACTGCCGTCGCCGTTCCCGAGCAGCATGCTGACGCTCTCGGTCGCGTTGTTGTCCGTCGACGACCCTGCCGCGCCGACGGTCACGATGTCGAGCTTGCCGTCTCCATTGAAATCGCCACTCGCCAGCGCGTAGGTGATCTGCGACCGCGAGGCGTAGACGGTCCCGGTGCTATAGGGCTTGCCGTCCTGGAAGGTGCCGTCGCCGTTTCCAAGGAGCACGCCCAGGCTGCCGTCGGACGATTCAAGGCCCACCCCTGCGGTGGCGATGTCGAGCACACCGTCTCCGTTGAAGTCGGCGATATCGAGCGCGAACGTGTATTCGTGGTTGGGCCCCCATGATGTGCCATCATGATAAGCGGATCCCGAGCCAAAGGTCCCGCCCCCTCGCCCGAGCAGCACCCCGACGCTGGCGCTCGAGTTGGTGCCGAGGCCGGCAAGGCCGGTGGTCACAATTCGGACAAGCCGTCACCATTGAGGTCGGCGATTTCGATCGCGGTCGTGTATTCGAGCGTGCCGTTATAATAGCTCGTCCCGTTGTGATAGAGGGCCGGAGCCTGGAATCCGCCGGCCTCGTCATGAAGCACAACGGCAAGGGAGCCCGGGTCCGCCACGATGTCCGTGAACTCCGCCCCCACCACGAGATCGAGGTGCCTCGGTTCGTCGGCGCCATGGATGGTCACATCGATGACTTGATGCGCAGTGCCGTCCGCGGAGCTGACCGTCAGTTGGTCGTGCCTGACTTCATTGGCGGTCAATGCCTGGACATTGGCCGTGCCGTTGTCGAGCGTATAGCCCCAGACGCCGGTCGTTGGGTCGAACGTGAAGGTCCCATAAGTGCCTGCCAGGGAAGCAGGCACCTGGAACTGACTCTGTCCGTGATCGGGGTCGGTGACGGTCAGCGCGCCATGTGCGGTCTGCACAGCGCTGTCCTCTGTCACCGTTCCGGTCGACGTGCCACTGATCGTGGCGGCATCGTTGACGCCGTCGATATGTACGTGGACATGAGCCTCACTCAACCTGCCGTATCCCAACCGGATCGCGTACACGAAATCGTCGTCGATGACGTCCCCGGCCGCCATGGAGTTGAAATCGGTCGCCCCGAGCGCGGACAGCGAATGGCCGAGATCGAGTTCGATCTGGCCGTGATTGATGCGAATCAGATTGCCGGTATCGGTGGTTTCCCAGGGCGAGGTCTCGTCGGGACCGACGTCCTTTGCCAAAAGCGCCCAATCGAACCGCCAGCCGCCACCGTCGTCGATCGAATAGAGTCTTGCGGCGTGGCTCGCGCGATCATTTGCGAGGACGTCCAGCGACAGGATACCAGTTGTGCCCTGCTCGGCTTGCGCCTGATCCTCGGTCAGTCCGAAAACGTCATTGACGGCGTGATGATCGACGGCGTGAGGGAACTTCCAACGCCAGGCAGAGCCGAAGTGCATGAGGATGTTTCCATGTTGTCGAGTGGTTCACCTCCTCAGCCGCCCTGAATGTACACACAGATTGCGACCACTTTTGTGCACGGCCGCATCCGACAACCCTGATCGACCGGAATTTTTGGTCAGACGCCATCAGTGCGCCGCGGCAGCCGCGGCCTATGAAAAATCAATGATTATGGACGGAAGGAGCGCCGCTACTTGTTGACGTCGTCTGCCAGCATCTTGCGGTACTTCTCGACGTCGCGCGTCACGAGCTTTTGCAGCACTTCGGGCGCGTGCTCGTCGGCATCAGGCGCCACGGTCGAGAGGTCGGCAAAGCGCTTCTTCACCGCCTCGGTCTCCACGGCCGTGCGCGCGGCTGCGTTCAGCTTGGCGATGACGGCCGGCGGCGTGCCCTTGGGCGCGAACAGGCCGTTCCAGCCCTGCGCCTCGAATTCGGGCAGGCCCGCTTCCGCCGAGGTCGGCAGATCCGGCAGCGTGGCGAGCCGAACGGTCGAGCCGACCACGAGGCCCTTCACCAGCTTGTCGTTGATCGCTTGCGAAACCGAGGCGGCCGCATCGCAGACGCCGTCGATCTGGCCGCCGATCGCGTCGGTCAGTGCCGGCGCGGCGCCGCGATAGCCGACCAGCGTCGCATCGATCCCGGCTGATGTGACGAAGCTCTTGCAGATCAGGTAGTTCGAGGAGCCGACGCCGGCATGGCCGAGATTGATCTTGCCCGGATTGGCCTTGGCATAGGCGATGAACTCTTTCAGGTCCTTCGCCGGAAAGTCCTTGCGCAAGGCGATGATGCCGAACGTCTTCGCCACCATGGCGATCGGCACGAAGGAATCAGGGGTGAACGGCAGTTTTGGATAGATCGTGTAGGTCGCGGCATTGGTGCCGGCATTGCCGATCGCAATCGTATAACCATCGGGCTCGGCGCGGGAGGCCCGCGCCAGCGCGGTCGAGCCGCCGGCGCCGGCAACGTTCTCGATCACGATGGTCTGGCCGAGAGCAATCCCCATCTGCTCGGCCACCGCGCGTGCGATCACGTCCGAGGTGCCCCCGGCCGCGAACGGCACGATCATGGTGATCGGACGCTTGGGATAATCCTGCGCGGATGCGTAAGTCGCGACCGAAAATGGGGCGAACGCCAGCGCCGCGACGAGAGCACGCTTTATCACAAACGAGATCACGCGGCTTTTTCCAGATGCTGGGCAAGACCGGCGAACAGGCCGCGGCCATCGGTGCAGCCCATGATGTCTTCGACGTGGTTTTCCGGATGCGGCATCATGCCGAGCACGTTGCCCGCGTCGTTGACGATGCCGGCGATCGAATGCGCCGCACCGTTGATGTTGGCGGCCTCGTCGACCACGCCGTCGGCGGAGCAGTAGCGATAGAGCACCCGCCCCTCGCCTTCGAGCCGCTTGATGGTTTCTTCGTCAGCCTCGTAATTGCCCTCGCCATGAGCGACCGGCACACGGATCACCTGGCCGGCATTGTAGCCGCGCGTGAACGGCGTGTCGGAGCGCTCGACGCGCAGATGCACGTCGCGGCAGATGAATTTCAGCCGCGCATTGCGCATCAGCACGCCCGGCAAGAGGCCGGACTCGCAGAGGATCTGAAAGCCGTTGCAGACGCCGAGCACGAGGCCGCCCTTGGCCGCATAGTCGCGAACCGCATCCATCACCGGTGCGCGCGCCGCAATCGCGCCGCAACGCAGGTAATCGCCGTAGGAGAAGCCGCCGGGCACGACGACGAGATCGGTGCCTGATGGCAGCGAGGTCTCGGCGTGCCAGACCATCGCGGGCTCGCTGCCGGAGATCAGCCTCAACGCGCGCGCCATGTCGCGCTCGCGGTTGATTCCGGGAAAGACGAGGATGGCGGCTTTCATGGCAGGGGTTCCGACGCGGCTGGGAATCGAGGCTGGCCAACGGGGCCAATTCGCGAACAGACATAACCATTTGACGGGGATTTTACCAGTGCTAGCGTGGCGGAGCGCCCTTGTACACAGGCCATAGCCACGCGCCTTTGGTCGCTCGATTTGCCCGGGATTGAAGCCATGAACGTCCCGTCGCTGCCCGCATCCCTCTCCGAACCGGTGTCCGCCGAGGGCGTCGTCGCCGCCGGGGCTTATGTCGACGGCCGCAGAGTGGCCAATATCGCCATCAGCGAGGCCTCGAGCTGGCGGGCCAAGCCCGGCCATGTCGTATGGATCGGACTGCACGAGCCCGACATGGCGCTGCTCGGCGCGGTGCAGAAGCAGTTCGACCTGCACGACCTCGCCATCGAGGACGCCAACCACGCCCATCAGCGGCCCAAGATCGAGCAATATGGCGAGGCCCTGTTCATCGTCGCGCGCACCGCGCAATTGATCGAGGGCCGCATCGCCTTCGGCGAGACCCACATCTTCGTCGGCGAAGGCTATCTGGTCTCGGTGCGCCACGGCGCTTCGACCTCCTACACACCGGTGCGCGAACGCTGCGAGAGCTGCCCGCGGGCGCTCGCGCGCGGCGAGGACTACATCCTCTATGCCATCCTCGATTTCATCGTCGACAATTATTCGCCCGTGCTGGAGAGCATCCACGACGAGATCGAGAGCATCGAGGACGACGTGCTCTCCAAGCCGATCAGCAAGGCGCAGATCGAGCGGCTCTACATGCTGCGCCGCGACCTGTTGCGGCTCAGGACCGCGATCGGCCCGCTGGTGGAGGTCTGCCGCCGGCTGGAGCATGACGAGCTGTCGATGGTGCGGCAGACCATGCAGCCGCTGTTCCGCGACGTCACCGACCACGTCCGCAACATCCAGGAGCGTATCGATTCCATGCGCGAGGTGCTGGCCTTCGCCTTCGAGGCGAGCCTTTTGGTCGGCCAGGCGCAAGAGACGGCGGTTTCCAAGAAGCTCGCATCCTGGCTGGCCATCATCGCCATCCCGACCGCGCTCGCCGGCATCTACGGCATGAACTTCAAGCACATGCCGGAGCTGGAATGGGAGTACGGCTATTTCATGCTGCTCGGCGTCATGCTGACGGCCTGCGGCGCGCTGTACTGGCGCTTTCGGCGTGTCGGGTGGCTGTGAGCCGCACGCTCAGACGAGTTACATACCTGATCTGCCAGCCCACGTGCTCCGCGCCACCTGAAAGTCGTGCAGCATAAGAAGCTGCTCTTCTCGACTGGCGCTCAGCTCAGATCTGATTTCGTCGATCTTGTATTCGACACGACCGAGCGTTTGCTCGATCTGCTTCAGCAGCTCGAAAATCAGCTCTTTGCCGATATCCGCCACTCTGCTCAGGCCTTCATCTCGATCGCATAATTCTCGATTACGGTGTTCGCCAGCAGCTTGTCCGCGGCTTCCTTCAGCGCCGCTTCCGCCTTGGCCTTGTCGGCCCCGGCGAGCTCGATGTCGAACACCTTGCCTTGGCGGACGCTGGCGACGCCGTCGACGCCGAGCGACTTCAGCGCGCCTTCGATGGCCTTGCCTTGCGGATCGAGGATGCCCGTCTTCAGGGTAACGGTGACACGTGCCTTCACGTCGATGATCCTCTTCAGCTCTTCACCAGCACCGGGCCGGTGCCCTGGGGACGCTCGTTTTCCATGAGGATGCCGAGACGCTTTGCAACTTCGGTGTAGGCCTCGAGCAGACCACCGAGATCCCTGCGGAAACGATCCTTGTCGAGCTTCTCGTTCGACTTGATGTCCCACAGCCGGCAGCTGTCCGGCGAGATCTCGTCGGCGACGATGATGCGCATCATCTCGTTCTCGAACAGGCGCCCGCACTCCATCTTGAAGTCAACGAGGCGGATGCCGATGCCGAGGAAGAGGCCGGTGAGGAAGTCGTTGACGCGGATGGCGAGCGCCATGATGTCGTCGATCTCCTGCGGCGTCGCCCAACCGAAAGCGGTGATGTGCTCTTCCGACACCATGGGGTCGTTGAGCTGGTCGTTCTTGTAGTAGAACTCGATGATCGAGCGGGGCAGCTGCGTGCCCTCCTCGATGCCGAGGCGCTGCGACAGCGAGCCGGCGGCGACGTTCCGCACCACCACCTCCAGCGGCACGATCTCGACCTCGCGAATCAACTGCTCGCGCATGTTGAGGCGGCGGATGAAATGGGTCGGCACCCCGATGTCGTTGAGGTGCTGAAACAGGTACTCCGAGATCCGGTTGTTGAGGACACCCTTGCCCTCGATCACCTGATGCTTTTTCGCATTGAACGCGGTGGCGTCGTCCTTGAAGTGCTGGATCAGGGTACCGGGCTCGGGGCCTTCGTAAAGAACCTTTGCCTTGCCTTCATAAATGCGACGCCGACGGCTCATGGGGATGTACCGTGTTTTGTTGAAATCCATGAATTTGGTGTGCTCCGATTGACTAGGATTACGACCCACAGCGGAGCTGCCGTGAACGGCCAGGAACCCATCTAATAACCCGTTGGAAACAGAACGGGAACCAAGCCTCAGGCAACCTATCCGATTGGCTGTCCGAGCACAATCGATCCGGCCGTCCGGCGCCAACTTATACCGTCTTGCCTGCGGCTTAACGGCCCGTTGTTTTGCCGATTCGTGCTATCTATGTAGGCATGCAGCCGGGTCGCCGCAACGGAAGGCTCCCGCGCCATTCAGCTGGAGATTTGGAACAGGCATGAGCGAGTTCGATAAACGCCAGGAAGGCTTCGAGAAGAAGTTCGCCCTCGACGAGGAGCAGAAGTTCAAGGCGGAGGCCCGCCGCAACCGGCTGCTCGGCCTGTGGGCGGCCGAAAAGCTCGGCATCACCGGTGACGCCGCCACCGCTTATGCCAAGGAAGTGGTCGCAGCCGATTTCGAGGAGGCCGGCGACGCCGACGTCCTGCGCAAGCTGACGGCCGATTTCGCCGCCAAGAACGTTGACGTCACCGAACAGGCGATTCGCGCCAAGATGAGCGAGTTGCTGGCGGTGGCCGCGGCCGAGGTGAAGGCGGGGAAGTGAGCCCCGCCCCTTCCGGCACTATTTCAGTGTAATCTGAAAGCTCATAGAGCCGTTGATATGGAAGCCCTCCGCTTGTTGCGGTCCGAATTGCCGGTTGATGTTGGTGTTGACCGACTCCATCCGGCAATCGCGGGCGAGCACCTCGCGCAGGAGATCACATTCGCGCGCCGCCATTTCATAGACCGAGCGGCGCGCGCGTTCGCGCAGCTTCTGCGCCTCGTCGCTGTCCCCGCTCGGACCGGCGACAAAGAAGTTGATCGAGGTCTGCACACGCACCGATCCTTCCTGCCGCAGAGCCGCACCGCCTTGCTCGAAGACACGCTGCGACTGGGCCATCCCGGGGGTGGTCACGACCAACAAACCAATGCATGCCGAGATGAGACGCGGACGGAATTTCATGATGTTACCTGTGGTTGAAGTGGCGCCTCGTTAGTAACTTCCAGAGGTTGCGAACAGGGAAATCCCGGATCGCAAACAACGAGCCACCGCTTCACCACCGGTTAACCGCTTCTCACTCCTCCTTGAAGCCGTACTCCGGCACGTTGCCGCTGGCGCCGTAATATTTGTACGGCAGGAACTTGCCGCTCATGGTGATCTTGACGCGGTCGCCCTTGGGGTTGGCGACACGTTCGAGTGCCATGTCGAAGTCGATCGCCGACATGATGCCGTCGCCGAACTCCTCCTCGATCAGCGCCTTCCAGGCCGGACCGTTCACCATCACCATCTCGTAGAAGCGGTAGATCAGCGGGTCGGTCGGCGGCATCGGCGTGCCGGTGCCGCGCATCGGCACCTCGTTGAGCATCGCAACTTCCGCCTTCGACAGGCCGAACAGCTCGCCGGCATTGGCGGCCTGCGGTTTTGTCAGTTTCATCTGGCCCATAATCGCACCGACGATCAGCACTTCGGAATAGCCGCCGATCTTTTCGCAGATGTGTTTCCAGCTCCAGCCCTTCTCGCGCTTGATGTCGAGCAGCTTCTCGGTGAGGTCTTCGCGCTTCATGTCGGGGTCTCCTTGCTAGGCGCTCAATCCGGGATTTGTCCCCGGCATCCAGGTCTGTCGCGGCTCTTCGCCGGTCGATGCGATCGAAAGGCCGGGCTTGCCGATCTGCACCACCGGCACGTTGCGTGGATCGTGGTTCGGCGCTTCCGCGGCAAAGGTCTTGCTCCGCGTCACCAGGAAATCGATGATGTGGTTGCGCAGCGCGTAGTAGAGCGGATGGCGGTGCAGATCGGTGCGGCCGCGGTCCCGCGGCAGCGGGTTCTCGACCACCTCCGCCAGCACCGCGCCGGGACCGTTGGTCATCAGAAAGATCTTGTCGGCGAGATAGATCGCCTCGTCGACGTCATGGGTGATCATGAATGCGGTCTGCCCGGTCTCCAGGCAAATGCGCCGCACCTCGTCCTGCAGCGTGCCGCGCGTCAGCGCGTCCAGCGCCGAGAACGGCTCGTCCATCAGCATCATCTTCGGCGTGATCGACAGCGCCCGCGCGATGCCGACGCGCTGCTTCATGCCGCCCGACAGCTCCGATGGGCGCTTGTGCTCAGAGCCGGACAGGCCGACGAGATCGATGAATGCCTGCGCATGCGCTCTCACCTTGGCGCGGTCCCAGCTGCGCCATTTCGAGCTGACGGCATAGGCGACGTTGCCGAGCACCGTGCGCCAGGGCAGCAGCGCATGGCTCTGGAAGATCACAGCGCGGTCGAGGCTGGTGCCCGAGATCGCCTGACCGTCGACGATGACCGCGCCCTCGCTCGGCGCGTCGAGCCCGGCGAGGATGTTGAGCACCGTGGTCTTGCCGCAGCCGGAATGGCCGATCACGCAAGCGAACTCGCCCCGCGCCATCGAGAGCCAGAGGTTCTCGAAGATGGTGGTCGTGACGCCGCCCGCGCCGGGATAGCGCTTGGCAATGCCTTCGATCGAGATGAACTTGTCGGTCATCGCCTCTACTCCGGAAACGTGACCATGCGCGTGAAGCGCGCGAGGATCTGGTCGAGCAGCATGCCGACGATCCCGATCAAGAGGATCGCGATGATGACGTTGGTGATCGACAAATTATTCCACTCGTTCCAGACGAAGTAGCCGATGCCGGTGCCGCCAACGAGCATCTCGGCGGCGACGATCACGAGCCAGGCGATGCCGATCGAGATGCGCATGCCGGTCAGGATGGTCGGGGCCGCTGCGGGCAAGATCACCGTGAAGGCGCGCCTGACGGTGCCGACCTCGAGCGTTCGCGCGACATTGATCCATTCCTTGCGCACGGTCGCGACGCCAAACACCGTGTTGAGCAGCATCGGCCAGATCGAGCAGATGAAGATGACGAAGATGGCGGAGACCGAGGAATCCTTGATGGTGTAGAGCGCCAGCGGCATCCAGGCCAATGGCGAGATCGGCTTCAACACCTGGATGAACGGATCGAGCGCCTTGCTCAGCAGCGGCGACATGCCGATCAGGAAGCCGAGCGGGATCGCGACCAGCACGGCCAGCAGATAGCCGGTGCCGACGCGCGCGATCGAATAGGCGAGCTGGATGCCGAGCCCCTTGTCGTTCGGCCCGTTGTCGTAGAACGGCCGCTTCAGATGCTCCCAGAGTTTGGCGCCGACATCGAGCGGCCCGGGCATCGCCGATTTGCCCTGCGTCGCCGTGAGGCCCATCAGCTTGGCGTATTCCGGGCTCATCGTCGTCACCGGCGCGGTGGAGCGCGTGGCGAGATGCCAGATGCCGAGAAAGGCGGCGAGCAGCACGATGGAGACGAGGCCCGCGCGAAGGCGGAGCGAGGATGTCATATTGCCCCCTCTCGTGTCCCGGGCGCGCCGCAGCACGAAGTGACGCGCCGCAGAACCGGGACCCATGGGGCCTGACTGGGCCCCGGCTCAGCGAAGCAGCACTGCGTGCTGCATCGCGTCCGGGACACGAAAGCGGCGGCAGCGCCCATCACGACGCCTTCCGGATCTTGAAGCTCGCGATGTAGTCCTCCGGCTTCGCCGGATCGAAATTCTTGCCCATCACCGCGAACGACTTGTAGGCACTCGCGGGCGGCGTGAGGCCCATCTCGGTCATCAGCTTCTTGGTATCGGTCGCCAGATACACCTGCTCGGCCACCGCCTTGTAGTCGACGTCGCCCTTGATCTGGCCCCAGCGCTTCATCTGCGTCAGCATCCACACCGCGAAGGACTGCCAGGGGAACGGATCGAAATCGACGCGCTTGGGATCGGTCTTCACCCCGCCGAGGCCGTCGGCATAGGTGCCGGTCAGGACCTGCTCCAGCACGGTGACCGGCGCGTTGATGTAGTTGGCAGGCGCGATGGCCTCGGCGATCTGCTTGCGGTTCTCCGCCTTCGACGCATAGGCGGTAGCGTCGACGATCGCCCGCGTCAGCGCCGCAAAACTGTTCGGCGCTGATGTGATGAATTCTTTGCTTGCAGCAAAGCTGCAGCAGGGATGGCCGTCCCAGATCTCCTTGGAGAGCAGGTGCATGAAGCCGACGCCGTCATAGATCGCGCGCTGGCAGATGTTGTCGGGCGCGAGGAAGCCGTCGATGTTGTCGGCACGCAGATTCGCGACCATCTCCGGCGGCGGCACCGAGCGCAGCTGCACGTCGGTGTCGGGATCGAGACCGTGCTCGGCCAGGTAATAGCGCAAGAGGTAATTGTGCATGGAATAGTCGAAGGGGATGGCGAATTTCAGCCCCTTCCAGTCCTTCGGATCGCGCTTGTCCTTGTGCTTGGTCGCCAGCACGATGCCTTGCCCGTTGATGTTCTCGATTGCAGGCACGGCAAAGGGAATGGCGTTGGCGCCAAGGCCGAGCGAGATCGCGATCGGCATCGGCGCCAGCATGTGCGCGGCGTCGTATTCCTTGTTGATGGTCTTGTCGCGGATCACGGCCCAGCCGGCGGTCTTCACCACTTCAACGTTGAGGCCGTGCTTGGCATAGAAGCCCATCGGCGCCGCCATGATGATCGGGGTGGCGCAGGTGATCGGGATGAAGCCGACCTTGAGGTCCTTCTTCTCGGGCGCGCCGGCTTGCGCGAACACCTCGGTCGCCGTCTTCAGCGGGAAGAATTGCGACAGCACGGCGAGCGCCGTCGAGGCGCCGACCGACTTCAGGAAGGCGCGCCGCGCCACGTCCTGCGGAAACATCGCGCGCATCACGGCGGAGGCGACCACGCCCTCGTAACGCTTCTCTTCGCTTGCGACCGGTTCGCAATGCAGCGCCGTCGCCTGCTCGTGCTCTGCCGCGGAACGATGCTGGCCGCAAACACAGCCGGCTCGAAGGTTGCGATCGGGATCAAACGGATTGTCGAACGTGGACATCGGCCCTCCTGCGCGTCAATGCGAAGAGCAATTACGCAAGGAGCATGCCACCGACGAATAAGCGGGCATTGCCTTGATAACGCAGCGTTTTCACCCGCGCTTGGCCGCTACGAAAACTCGTGATAAACGAGATTTCGTAGTTCAATTACGAGATTTCGCAATGGCAACGGCGCCAATGCCCGTCCACGACGACGTGGCCCCCGTCATCGACCCGCGAGTTGCGGCCTTCGAATCCGCGGTCGAGGCGATGCTGCTGGTCGATCCCTATGGCGACCAGATCGTCGATGCCAATCCCGCCGCCTGCACCCTGCTCGGCTACGACCGCGCTTTGCTGCGGCAGACCAGAGCCAGCACGCTCCACGCCGGCGAGCTTGCCGCCCTCACCGTCTTCACCCAGGCCGTGCTGCACAAGGGCGCCTACTGGACCACGGCGCTCAATCCCCGCCACGCGACCGGGCAAGATCTCAAGCTCGAATATGCCGGCTGCCTGCTGCCGCATGACGGCCGCACGCTGCTGCTGCTGACGCTGACCGATCTCGAAGCCCGCCGCCGGCGCAATGTCGATGCCGCCGCCGAAGACCATATGCGCGGCGGCATCGCCACCTGGCAGCGGGTCGAGCGCGTGTTCCAGGACATCGAGCGCGAGAACCAGCTGATCCTGCGCGCCGCCGGCGAAGGCATCTATGGCGTCAACGCCGAAGGCAAGACCACCTTCGTCAATCCCGCGGCCGAGCGCATGCTGGGCTGGACCGCCGAGGAGCTGGTCGGCAAGGAGATCCACCCGATCGTCCACCACACCCATCACGACGGCCGCCACTATCACAATCACGACTGCCCGATCTATGCGGCGTTCCGCGACGGCGCCGTGCACCAGGTCGACGGCGAGGTGTTTTGGCGCAAGGACGGCTCGCCCGCCTGGGTCGAGTACACCTCGACACCGATCCGCGACGGCGGCGTCGTGGTCGGCGCCGTCGTGGTGTTTCGCGACGTCAGCCAGCGCCGCGAGGCCGACGAGAAGCTGCACGCGGCTCTTGCCGAGGTCGACCGCCTGCGCGAGCGGCTCGAGCTGGAGAACGCCTATCTCCAGGAAGAAATCCGCATCGAGACCAATCCGCGCGGCATCATCGGGGGAAGCGAGGCGATCCAGAAGACGCTGCGCCAGGTCAAGCTGGTGGCGCCGACCACCGCGGCGGTGATGATCACCGGCGAATCCGGCACCGGCAAGGAGCTGATCGCGCGCGCCATCCACGAGGATTCCACCCGCAGCGACCGGCCGCTGATCCGCGTCAACTGCGCCGCCATCCCGCGCGAATTGTTCGAGAGCGAGTTCTTCGGCCATGTCCGCGGCGCCTTCACCGGCGCAACGCGCGACCGCATCGGCCGCTTCGAGCTCGCCGACGGCGGCACGCTGTTCCTGGACGAGGTCGGCGAGATTCCGCTCGAGCTGCAAGGCAAGCTGCTGCGCGTGCTGCAGGAAGGCCATTTCGAACGCGTCGGCGAGGCGCGCACCCGCGCGGTCGACGTTCGCGTCATCGCTGCGACCAATCGCGATCTCAAGCAGGAGGTCCAGCGCGGTCGCTTTCGCGAGGACCTCTATTTCCGCCTCAACGTGTTTCCGATCGAGACGGTCCCCTTGCGCGAGCGGCGCGAGGACATCCCCCTGCTCGCCCAGCATTTTCTCACGCGCGAGGGCAAGGCGCTCAAATCGAACTTGCGCCTCTCCGAGGGTGACGCACGGCGGCTCGCCCGCTACGACTGGCCCGGCAATGTCCGCGAGCTGCAGAACGTGATCGAGCGCGCTGCGATCCTGTCGCAGAACGGCCGCCTGCGCATCGATCTGCCTGACGCCTCCGGCGCGCTGGCTCTGGCCGGGGCCGCCCGTCAGAAGGCCGACGCGCGGCCTGCGATCATGACGTCATCCGAAATGCGCGACCACGAGCGCGCCAATATCCTGGCCGCGCTCGAGGCCTGCGCCGGAAAGGTCTTCGGTCCCGGCGGCGCCGCCGAGATGCTCGACATCAAGCCGACCACGCTGGCCTCGCGAATCAAGGCGCTGGGGATCGCGCCTCGTCCGCGGGCGGGCGTGAACGGCTAGAGTATGGCGGGATCAGGTTCGATGCGGGCCACGGGCTCACTTCACCTCTCCCGCTTGCGGGGGAGGTCGGCGCGAAGCGCCGGGTGGGGGCTCTCTCCACACCGGGAACCCCACTGAGGAGATACCCTCTCCCCAACCCTCCCCCGCAAGCGGGGGAGGGAGTGCACTTCCTTCTTGGCAACAAGGCTCGATCTAGTCAGGCTGGATCAAAGCGCGCTCACGCCGCCTTTGTTGTGACGCCCGTCGCAACCGGCAGGCCCTGCTCGATTGGCAGAGAGGGATCGCGCGACCATTCGTTCCAGGAGCCGAAATACATCCGCACGTCCTTCACGCCAGCGTTCTTCAGCGCCAGGAACGTGTTCGAGGCGCGCGCGCCCTTGAAGCAGTAGAGATAGACCGGCGTGGTCTGCGAGATGCCGACGGTGGCGCATTCGGCCAGAATCTCGTCCTTGGACTTGAAGCGCGGGCCTTCGGCGGTCGGCTTCATCATCCGATACCATTCCAGCCACACGGCGCCCGGAATGCGGCCCTTGCGCGGGCAGAAATCCTTGCCGTACGGCGAGGAGCTGTCGCCGATCCATTCGTCGACGTCGCGGACGTCGAGGATCGCGATGCCGGGCTTGCCGACAGCGGCGAGCATGGTCTTGGCATCGATCAGGATCTCACCGGCTTCCGGCACGATCGGGAACGAAGCCGCAGCCGGGGTCGGCACCTCCTTGGTCACCGGCAAGCCCGCGGCCGACCAGGCGTCGAAGCCGCCATGCAGCACCTTCACCTTGGGATAGCCGAGCATGGTGAGCAGGTAATAGCCGCGGCAGGACTGGCCGAAGCCGGAATTCATCGACTGCTCGTAGACCACCGCGGTCTCCTTGCCCGAAAGGCCGGCAGCGCCAAACGCATCAGCGAATTTGGTCTTGAGTTCGGCCATGCCTTCCGGCGTCGAGGTTGCCAGGAACGTAAAGATCTCGTGCACGTTCACGGCGCCCGGCAGGTGCCCGGCCGCGTAAGCATCGGGATTGCGGGTGTCGATCACGACACACGGCTCTAGCTTCAAGAGATCGGCGAGTTCGACGGCAGTGATCAGAACGTCAGTCATGGCAGCCTCTCCGTTGAGGTTGGTGGTCTTCTGGGGTGGACTCGTGAACTCAAGAACTTGGAACTCAGAAATCGGCGAGCATCTTGCGCAGCTGCTTGGTGGCCGGCGTGACGATCGCGACGAAATAGGCCTCGCGCAGGCGCCGCTGCGCGCGGTGGCTTTTGAGGTACCCGCGCGCGCCACAATGCAGCATCGCCGCATGCGCCGCCGCGACGCTGGCCTCGCCCGCGCGAAGCCGCAGCGCGATCACCTTGCGCCAGTAGGTCTCCTCCTCGTTGTAGGGATCGCGTGCCAGCGCCATGGTCTCGGCCTCGAGCTCGGCGGCGAGCTCGCGAAAGTGCACCGGCTGCTGCGGCAGATGGCGGTTGATATGGCCGAGGGGATTGTCGACCTCGTCCATGATGTTGATGCAATCCTTGATCACCCCGAGCGCCATGCCGGCCTGGAGCAGGATGAAGCCGGCGCGGATCTTCTTGACGAAGGGCGCGGCGGGATCGGCGAGGATCAGCTCGTCCGGCACGAAGGCGTCGCGGAACTGCACGCCATAAGTGCCGGTGCCGTCCATCGCGAGGAACGGCTTGCAGGGCGTCAGCGTGATCGCGGGGTCGGAGCAATCGGCCAGGAACATCACGGTGCCGGGCTCGCCGCCTGCGGTGCCCTGCTCGTCCTCGCGCGCGAAGATCGTGCCGAAATAATGGTCGGGGCCGAGATTGGAGACCCAGGGCAACGCACCGCGCACGATGTAGCCGCCTTCGACCTTGCGGCCCTTCAGCTTGAGCTTCTCGATGCCGAAAAAGCTCTTCATGGGATTGGAGAGCCCGGTGCCGCCGAGCACGCGACCGGTCGAGAACGCGTCGCCAAAACGCTTTGCGAGCTTCACATTGGTGGAATTCGCCGCGTACCAGACCAGTGTGTTCTGGCACCACGCCATGAACGCCGTCGCCCCGCAGATCTCGCCGATCGCCGCCATCGCCTGGATCGCGCAGCGCAGATCGGCGGAGCCTTCGTGCGGCACGTGGCTGCCCCACGCCCCGACCGCGCCGAACTTGCGCAGCACCTCGGCCGGATAGACCGAACCGTCGTCGATGCCGGCGGCGAGCGGCGCAAGCTCTTGCCGCGCGATCCGCGCCACCTCGTCCGCAATGGACGGTGCGGGCTGATCCAGAACGTCGGCCCGCGATAAAGCCAGTGAACCCATGATCGTCTCCCCGCACCCTGTCCTGATTGCCGTCTGCTAGATGCCGACCTCGAGATTGACCGGCCGGGTGAAGGTGTTGGCGACCGGCGACCATTTCTTCACATGGGCGACCAGCGCGTTGATCTCGTCCGGCGAGATGCCCTCGCATTCCATGTCGACCTTGACGCGGACGTCGGTGAAGCCGACCGGCTTGTCGGAGGTGTCGCCGGTGCCCCAGACCGCGGTGATGTTGAGATCGCCTTCGAGCTCGAGCTCGAGCTTGTTGACGATCCAGCCGCGGTGCACCGCGTTGGCATGAAGGCCGACGGCAAGGCACGAACCGAGCGCGGCGAGCGAGGCCTCCGACGGATTGGGCGCGGTGTCGTCACCCAGAAGACCCGGCGGCTCATCGACGATGTAGGGCGGCAGGTTGCGGATATAATTGGCGTGGCGGAATTTGCCCTCCGCGACCGTCTTGCACTTCAAGGTCTTGATGACCTTCGGATTTGCCTTGCCGTTGGCAATCAGTTGCTCGAGCCCGTTCTTGTCGATGGGCGCGAGGCACCCCGTCAGCACTGTCTTCTGAACGACGGCAGTCATCAGTCTTCTCCCTGGCAGAAGTGGAAATCGGCAGGATACCGAACGGTCTGTTTCCTTGCATGGAGCGTGCCAGAGATCGCAAAAAACAAAACGCGAGGCTTTGGAGCCGCTTAAGCCTCGATGCCTACGGATTGATCGGCCGGTCCTTGCTCAAACGCGATGCAGACCTGCCAGGCTTTGCGAATCTTTTCAGCGCCAAACAGATGCGGCTTGCTGATGCGGCACGGCTGCGGGTAAGTTCGAGTCCATGGCAAAGACGTCATCGAAGAAGAATTCGCCCCACGCCGCTGCCGGCGAGGACGAATCCGCACGCGGTCGCCTTCTCAACGCGGCGACGCATCTGTTCTGCAAGAACGGCATCAACGCCACGGGCATCGATGCGATCATCGAAGAGGCCGGCACCGCCAAGACCACGCTCTACAAATTGTTCGGCTCCAAGACCAACCTCGTCAACGCCGTGCTGGAGAGCGAAGGCAAGCAATGGCGCGAATGGTTCATCGGCGCCATGGAGCAAGGCGGGGGCGATGCGCAGGCGAAACTCACGCGCATCTTCCCCGCGCTGAAGAGTTGGTTCGCCGAAGAGCGATTCTACGGCTGCCCCTTTATCAACGCCGTCGGCGAGCACGACAAGGACGCCAAGCAGTTCCGCAACATCGCGCTAAAGCACAAGAAGATCGTGCTCGGCCATATCGAGAAGCTCGCCAGCGAGCTCGGCTCAGCCGAGCCCGCAGTGCTGGCGCACCAGCTCGGCCTCATCATCGACGGCGCCATCGTCGCCGCGATGATCTCGCGCGACCCGGGCGTGGCCGATACGGCGGCCCTCACCGCAGGCCCCCTGCTCGGCCAGGCCAAGGCGAAGAAGAAGCGCGCGGCGGAGCAGCTGGAGACGGTCTGATCTCGCCGCGATCTCGCAGTCTCGTAGGGTGGGCAAAGGCGCAAAGCGCCGTGGCCACCATTCGCTCTCAGCTGCGTTGATCGGCATGGTGGGCACGCTCCGCTTTGCCCACCCTACGAGGCTGTCTCAACATTGCCGATCAACATCGGCGGGCACGCTTTGCTGTGCCTGACAAAAGTCAGCGGCTCGCTCGCAACGCGACAAGCTCGACGTCGGCGGCTTGTTTCTCGATAAAGGTCTTCGGGCAATCAGCTGCCGCCAAGTCCAACAGCCTCAACGCCTCTTCCTTGGAGCCGCCCTGCAGTGCGTGCTCAGCAATATAGAAATTCGCCTCGCATACCTGCGCCTTCTTCTTCGTGGGGTCGGCATCGTGCGCCGCGCTGAGCACTTGCTCCGGCGTCATGGTGCCAAGAAAGAGATTGACGATCGGCGCGGGCCATTTCGCCGTGTCCAGCTGCTTTGCAGCCTCGTTCAGCCGGCTCGGTTGGTCACTGCGTTTTGCAACAATTTCGCGCCATACGACCGGATAGGCATCCCTTGGATTGAGCTGGATCGACTGATCGAGGTCGGCCAACGATTTGGTGAATGAAGCACTCTGCCAATAGAGCCTAGCGCGATGAAAGTAGGCGCGCGCATCCTTGGCATCGAGTTGCACGAGTTGATCGTAGTCCGCGATCGCGCGGTCGAAGTCCCCCTTGGTTCTGTACGCATGGCCGCGAGACGATATTGCGTCCTTGTCCTTGGGATTGAGGCGGATCGCCTCATCATAGTCTGCGATAGCGCGGTCAAAATCTCCTTTCGCGTAGTAGGCCACTCCCCGCGCGCGGAGCACTGGACCATCCCCTGAAGAGAGTACAATTGATTCACCAGCGACGAACGCGGAAATGGAGCCATCGTCCTGACCTTGAATCTGAGGCTGTCTGTCGCCGGGGTTTACTTGATCCTGATGTGCCAGCCGGATCGCCTGGTTGTAATCGGCAATGGCCCGGTCATAGTCGCCTTTTCGAGCATAAGCGACGCCGCGGCAGGCGTAGACAGATCGGCTTCGTGGGTTCAGCTCGATGATCCGGTCATAGTCGGCGATAGCGCGGTCGAGTTCGCCGAGCTGAGAAAAGGATTCGGCTCGGAAATAGTGGAAATACTCGTTCCTTGGCTTGATCAGCATTGTTTGATCGAGTTCGGCCAATGCACGCTGTCTGTTGCCCTTGGCGAAGTAGACCCGGCCGCGGCACAATTGGCCTCCGCCGGTTTGCGGGCTTATCTCGACCGCTCGATCACAGTCGGCCATGGCCCGATCCGGATCCCCCTTGCGGACGTAAGCGAGGCCCCGTTCGACGTGCGCTATGACATTGTCCGGATGGATCAGGAGGACCTGATCATAGTCGGCGATGGCGCGGACGAAGTCGCGCCTCGCCGAAAAGACGTGAGCACGTCCTATATATGCATAGGTGTTCTTCGGATCGAGCTCGATCACTTTGGCATAGTCTGACAGCGCGGCCTCGGGCTCTCGCTTTTGGAGAAACGCAGAAGCTCTAGCGAGGCGCGCGTTCAGATTGTCCGGATTGCGTTCGATGATCTGGTCGTAGTCCGCAAGCGCAAGATCGACCTCACCCTTCTGGCGGTAGAACATGGCCCGGCGGAAGCGCGCCATGATCACGCCTTGCGACATGGTCGGCGCCGCCTCGATCATCGCGGTGCAGCCCGCGATGCGGTCATCAACGCTGAAATTCCCGACCGCGTTGCACTTGGCGGTCAAGGGCATTTCCGCGCGGGCGCCTGATATTTCGAGCAAGGCCGTCAGCGCCAAAACACCGAAGCTTGCTGCCGCACAAATGAGTGCGCGGACGATCATTCCAAACATACGGTCCCCAACCCAATTCCGGAGGACCGTCATAGCAACCAAATACGCCTCTGCACAGCCCTCGGTTGCGGCGTGCGCAACAACGGTCCCGCCAGCGCTATGCCGATTCCGCCATCATCCCCTGCAGCCTTGCCAGCTCCGCCTCAAGATCGCGCTCCACATCCACTGCCCGAATGTCGAGCACCCGATAATCCCGCGCCTCGAGCCAGCTCCGCCGCCCCGCGCGGTCCGCCGCGATCGCCTCGCCCTCGCCCGGGTTGACCAGCTCGATTGCGATCCGGTGCGGGAACGAGACGAAGTCCGGGATGTGGCGGCCGACCGGCGTCTGCCGCTTGAATTGGCCGGCGAAGCGGCGGTCACGCGTCAGCGCCTGCCAGAGCAGGCGTTCGGCGTCGGTCGGGTTGCGGCGGAGCAGGCGGGCAAGGCCCCGCACGGTCGAGCCGCTGTCGGAGACGCCGCCGCCCTGTCCGTGCTCGGCCAGCAGCGCGCGCAGGCGCGTTGCTTGCTCGCCGTCGAGCACGCCGCCCTTGGCCGGACCCTTGCGCCCCTCGGCGATCGCCATGATCACGCCGTGCAGGGTGTGCATGTCCTGCTTGGTCGGCTCCATCCGCGTGAAGATGTTGCGCAGGTTCACCAGCATGGTGTCGCGCTTCTCGGCCGGGCGCAGGAACTCGACCTTGTCGAGCTCGCGCACGAGGTTGTCGAAGAACGCCTGCATCTGGTGCTGCGAGGCGCGCTCGGAGCGCTCCGGCATGGCGTGCGGCAATTCGCCTGACGTTGCACGCTTGAACCATTCATAGCCGACCAGCAGCACGGCCTGGGCGAGGTTGAGCGAGGCAAAGCCCGGATTGACCGGGAAGGTGATGATGCGGTTGGAGAGCCCGACTTCCTCGTTGGTCAGCCCCCAGCGCTCGCGGCCGAACAGGATGCCGGCCCGGCCGCCGGTCGCGACGTGACCTGCGATCTCCCTGGCTGCGGCCTCCGGCCCCACCACGGGTTTGGCCTGGTCGTGGGGGCGTGCGGTGGTGGCGAACAAGAGGTCGAGGTCGGCGACCGCCTCTGCCACCGTGCCGAACAATTCGACCTTTTCCAGGATGTGGTCGGCGCCGGCCGCGGCCCGCTGCGCCGCGATATTGGGCCAGCCGTCCCTGGGATTGACGATGCGCAACCGGTCGAGGGCGAAATTGCCCATGGCGCGCGCGGCCATGCCGATGTTCTCGCCGAGCTGCGGCTCGACCAGGATCACGATGGGACCGTCGAGGGAAAGGCCGGCCTTGCTCTTGTCAGTCCCCGACATCTCGCTTCGCTTTCACTCTTCGTCTTCGAGGCCTTGGCAAGGCCGATTCAGGAATTGATTCAAGCGGCGCCCCGGTCCGGGCCCGCCCTCGCGGTCTGTCGTTTGCCTGTCCTGAAAAAATTCTCAAGGGAAATAACGGCTTGGATTCGACTTTTAACTCTCTTCTGAATCCGCAGATCCGGCCCTGCAGCGGGGTGGCTCCCCGCTGCCCGCCTGCGGAAGCTGGATGAGCTAAAAGTGCATAATCCCTTGGCTTTCGCCCGCCGCGTCTGGGTGCTAAGAGGCGGCGGATATTCCCGTGGCGCGCCGAATGCGCCGTTCCCAAGAGGCTTCCCCGATCATGGCAAAAATCAAGGTATCCAATCCCGTCGTCGAGCTCGATGGCGACGAGATGACCCGGATCATCTGGCAGTACATCAAGGACAAGCTGATCAACCCGTTCCTGGATGTGGAGCTGCTCTATTTCGACCTGGGCATGGAATACCGCGACCACACCAACGATCAGGTCACGATCGATGCCGCCGAGGCGATCAAGAAGGTCGGCGTCGGCGTCAAGTGCGCCACCATCACCCCCGATGAAGCCCGGGTGAAGGAGTTCAATCTCAAGCAGATGTGGAAGTCGCCGAACGGCACCATCCGCAACATCCTCGGCGGCGTCATCTTCCGCGAGCCGATCATCTGCAAGAACGTGCCGCGCCTGGTTCCGGGTTGGACCAAGCCGATCATCATCGGCCGCCACGCCTATGGCGACCAGTACCGCGCCACCGACATCAAGTTCCCCGGCAAGGGCACCCTCTCGCTGAAGTTCGTCGGCGAGGACGGCACCGTGATCGAGAAGGAAGTGTTCAAGGCGCCCGGCGCCGGCGTCGCGATGGAGATGTACAATCTCGACGATTCCATCATCGACTTCGCCCGCGCCTCCTTCAATTATGGCCTGCTCCGTAATTACCCGGTGTACCTGTCGACCAAGAACACGATCCTCAAGGTCTATGACGGGCGCTTCAAGGACATCTTCCAGGACATCTTCGACCGCGAGTTCAAGAAGGAATTCGACGCCAAGGGCCTGACCTACGAGCACCGCCTGATCGACGACATGGTCGCCTCGGCGCTGAAATGGTCCGGCGGCTATGTCTGGGCCTGCAAGAACTACGACGGCGACGTACAGTCCGACACGGTCGCGCAGGGCTACGGCTCGCTCGGCCTGATGACCTCGGTGCTGCTCACCCCCGACGGCAAGACCGTCGAGGCCGAAGCGGCCCACGGCACGGTGACCCGCCATTACCGCGAGCACCAGAAGGGCAAGGAGACCTCGACCAACTCGATCGCCTCGATCTTCGCCTGGACCCGTGGCCTCGCCCACCGCGCCAAGCTCGACAACAACCCCGAGCTCGCCAAGTTCGCGAGCACGCTGGAGAAGGTCTGCGTCGACACCGTCGAGGCGGGCTACATGACCAAGGACCTCGCGCTGCTGGTCGGCGCCGACCAGCGCTGGCTCTCGACCACCGGCTTCCTCGACAAGGTCGCCGAGAATCTGACCAAGGAGCTGGCGGCGTAAGCCGCCAACCACGCGTCATTGCGAGCGCAGCGAAGCAATCCAGAAATCCCTCTGCGGGTAAAATCTGGATTGCTTCGTCGCAAGGGCTCCTCGCAATGACGAGGCCCCGCTTTCGGAGGACGTCGACCGCTCAGCGGTCGGTGCCTTCCTTCTCCGCCTGCGCCAGCTCTGCCGCCGCGAGATCGCCGGCATCGGCGAGACGCGCCTTGGCGGTTTCGTGGACGTGATCCGCGAGCGTCGGCATGCGCGCGATCAGGGCGTGGAAATCCTGGGCATCGAGCACGAGCAGCCGCGTCTTGCGCGTCGCTGTCACCGTGCCGCTGCGCTTGGTCTTATGCAGCAGCGCGATCTCGCCGAAGAAGGTGCCGTCGGCAAGGCGCACATGCTGGTTCGGCAACGCGATCTCGACCTCGCCGGCGGTGATGAAATACATCGACGAGGCGACATCGCCCCGCCGCACCAGGATCTCGCCCTGCTCGATGGTGCGCGCCCTGAGCAGGCGCATGATGTCGGCGATCTCCGCGGCGGAGAGGTGCGAGAACAGCGGCACCCGCGCCAGCATGCCCCAGGTGACGACGAAATCGCGCCGCCTCACCTCCTCGGCAAAGGCGCTCGAGATGATCGCGACCGGCAGCGCGATCATGGCAAACCCTGAGATGATGGCGAAGGTCGAGACGAACTTGCCGAGCGGCGTCACCGGCACGACGTCGCCATAGCCGACCGTGCCGAGCGTCACGATCGCCCACCACATCGCCTGCGGAATGGTGCCGAGCTTGTCGGGCTGCACGTCGCGCTCGATGGCGTAGAGCAGCGAGGCGAAGGTCAGGACCGCGCCGATCAGGATGACGATGCAGCCGATCAGCGCGCGCCGCTCGGCATGCACGGCCGCGAGCAGCGAGCGCAACGCCGGCGAATAGCGGATCAGCTTGAAGAACGGCAGCACGCCAAGCGCGGCCAGCGTCGCGTGCCGGCCGGTCGCGAGCACGATAGCGGCAGGCAGGAAGGCCATGAGATCGATGATCCCGAGCGCCGAGAAGGCATAGCCCAGCCGGTCGGACAGCGCCGATCCCTTGCGCTGGGTATGCCCCGCCACGGTCCACAGCCGCGCCGCATATTCCAGCGCGAACACGATCACGCACAGGGCGGCGATGCCGGAGAACAGCATGTCGAACCGCGCGTCGAGCTCCGGCACCGAGGCGAGGACCATCGCAGCGACGTTGAGCACGATGACGGCGATGATGACCTGGATGAAGCGCGACCCGACCGAATAGGCCAAGGGGTCGTGCTCCAGCAAATCGTAGAGGCGATCCCGTAAGTCCGGATCGCGAAGCCCACGTCCTCGCGGAACGAGGCGCATGGCGATTTACGCGCCCGCCATCGCTTTTTCGATCGCGCTCAGGGCCTCGGAGGCCTTGGCGCCATCGGGACCGCCGGCCTGGGCCATATCGGGCCGGCCGCCGCCGCCCTTGCCGCCGAGCGCCTCGGAGCCGATGCGCACCAGGTTGACGGCGTTGAAGCGCGCGGTGAGGTCCGGCGTGACGCCGACCACGATTCCGGCCTTGCCGTCCTCGGTGACGCCGACGATGGCGACGACGCCCGAGCCGAGCTGCTTCTTGCCGTCGTCGGCGAGACTCTTGAGATCCTTCATCTCGATGCCTTCGACCGCACGCGCCATCAGCTTGACGCCGCCAGCCTCGCGCACGCTAGAGGCTGCGCCGTTGCCGGCGGTGCCGCCGCCGCCCATCGCCAGCTTCTTGCGGGTATCGGAGAGCTCGCGCTCGAGCTTCTTGCGCTCCTCCATCAGCGCGGCGATGCGCGCCGGCACGTCGTCGAGCGAGGTGCGCAGCTCGTTCGCCGCGATCTTCGCCAGCGCCATGGTGTCGTTTGCATGCTTTCGCGCGTAGTTGCCCGTCAGCGCCTCGATGCGGCGCACGCCGGAGGCGACCGCGCTTTCGCTCGTGACCGTGATCAGGCCGATATCGCCGGTGCGCTTCACATGGGTGCCGCCGCAGAGCTCGACCGACCAGCCGAGCGCGTTGGCGCCGCGCTCGCGCGCGGTCCTGCCCATCGAGACGACACGGACCTCGTCGCCGTATTTCTCGCCGAACAGCGCGCGCGCCCCGGCCTCGCGGGCTTCATCCACGCCCATGATGCGCGTGGTGACCTCGTCGTTCTCCAGCACCACATCGTTGGCAATGTCCTCGACCCGGGCAAGCTCCTCGGCCGTGATCGGCTTCGGATGCACGAAGTCGAAGCGCAACCGATCCGGCGCGACCATCGAGCCGCGCTGGGCGATGTGATCGCCGAGCACCTGGCGCAGTGCCTCGTGGATGATGTGGGTCGCCGAGTGATGGGCGCGGATGGTCGAGCGGCGTGCGTGATCGACTTCGAGCTGCAACGCCGTGCCGAGCTTCACTTCGCCACTCTCGACCGTGCCGATGTGGACGAAGAGATCGCCGAGCTTCTTCTGCGTATCGGTGACGCGAACCTTGATGCCGCCCTCGCCCGACAGCACGCCGGTGTCGCCGACCTGGCCACCGGACTCCGCATAGAACGGGGTCTGGTTCAGCAGAAGCGCGCCCGTCTCGCCGGCCTTGAGGCTCGTGAACTCGGCTCCGTCCTTGACCAGCGCCGAGACCACGCCCTCGGCGCTCTCGGTCTCGTAGCCCAGGAATTCGGTCGCCCCGAGCTTCTCGCGCAGCGGGAACCAGATCGCCTCGGAGGCCTCCTCGCCCGAGCCCTTCCAGGACTCGCGCGCCTTGGCCTTCTGCCGCTCCATCGCGTCGGTGAACGCCGCCTGGTCGACGCCGATGCCGCGCGACTTCAGCGCGTCCTGCGTCAGGTCGAGCGGGAAGCCGTAGGTGTCGTACAGCGTGAAGGCGACGTCGCCGTCGAACATGTCGCCCCTCTTCAGACCGGCGCTCTTCTCGTCGAGGATGGCAAGGCCGCGCGACAGCGTTTTGCGGAAGCGGGTCTCCTCCAGCCGCAGCGTCTCCTCGATCAGCTTTTCCGCGCGCATCAATTCCGGATAGGCCTGGCCCATCTCGCGCACCAGCGCCCAGACCAGCCGATGCATCAAGGGCTCCTTGGCGCCGAGGAGCTGCGCATGACGCATCGCGCGGCGCATGATCCGGCGCAGCACATAGCCGCGGCCCTCGTTCGAGGGCAGCACGCCGTCGGAGACCAGGAACGCCGAGGATCGGAGATGGTCGGCGATGACGCGGAACGAGGCCGCATTCTGCTCGGTCGGGCCGCTGCCGAGCGCGGACGCGGTGGCGTCGATGAGGTTGCGGAACAGGTCGGTCTCGAACACGCTTTCGACGCCCTGGAGGATGCAGGCCATGCGCTCCAGGCCCATGCCGGTGTCGATCGACGGACGCGGCAGACCGACGCGCTCCTCCTTCGTCACCTGCTCGTATTGCATGAACACGAGATTCCAGAATTCGAGGAAGCGGTCGCCGTCCTCTTCCGGCGAGCCGGGAGGACCGCCCCAGATGTGCTCGCCGCGGTCGATGAAGATCTCCGAGCACGGGCCGCACGGCCCGGTGTCGCCCATCGCCCAGAAATTGTCCGAGGTCGGGATGCGGATGATGCGGTCCTCGGAGAAGCCGGCGATCTTCTTCCACAGACCCGCCGCCTCGTCGTCGGTGTGATAGACCGTGACGAGCAGCTTGTCCTTCTTCAGCCCGAACTCGCTCGTGATCAGCTTCCAGGCGAGCTCGATCGCGCGCTCCTTGAAGTAATCGCCGAACGAGAAATTGCCGAGCATCTCGAAGAAGGTGAGATGGCGCGCCGTGTAGCCGACATTGTCGAGGTCGTTGTGCTTGCCGCCCGCGCGCACGCATTTCTGCGAGGTGGTGGCGCGCTGATAGGGCCGCTTCTCGACGCCGGTGAAGACGTTCTTGAACTGCACCATGCCGGCATTGGTGAACATCAACGTCGGGTCGTTGCGCGGCACGAGCGGCGAGGACGGCACGATCTCGTGGCCGTTCTCGGCAAAGTAGTTCAGAAAGGTCGACCTGATCTCGTTGACGCCGCTCATGTTCATCCAATCGGGTGTGCTTGGGCCCGCTTTTCGCCGTCCAAACCGAAAGATTAAGGCTGATATCTGCGGGCCAAAGCGCTTTTAGACAAGGCCAGCTTCGCTGTCCAGAAACTGTGCAAGGAGATCAGAGGGTTGCCGCAGGCGCGCAATCCCGTTGGATAGGGCGCGCGGACGCGTTGACAGGCTTGGCTCCCCTGTGGTCTCTACCCATCTGTATCGTACGGCCACGTCGGGAGAGACCGGCACCTGGTAGCCGGCGCCGAAGGAGCAACCGCCCCGGAAACTCTCAGGCAAAAGGACCGCGTGGCTTTGACAGCATCTGGAAAGAGGCGCCGACGGGCTTAAGACCCGGACAGCGTCCGCCGACGGGATAATACTCTCAGGCACAGCGACAGATGGGGCTTCGACTGGTGTCCATCGGGGAATCCTCCCCGGGGAACCGCCGAGGGCCC
This sequence comes from Bradyrhizobium glycinis, assembly GCF_016031655.1. Taxonomy (GTDB): domain Bacteria; phylum Pseudomonadota; class Alphaproteobacteria; order Rhizobiales; family Xanthobacteraceae; genus Bradyrhizobium; species Bradyrhizobium glycinis. The sequence goes on along the minus strand of NZ_JACCHQ010000015.1, from coordinate 69,800 downwards.
CCTAAGATGCTAGCGCACGACCAAAACTCCCTGAAACGTACCCCCCTCTACGACCTCCATGTGTCCCTGGGCGGCAAGATGGTGCCGTTCGCGGGCTATGACATGCCCGTGCAGTACCCCGCGGGCGTGCTGAAAGAGCACCTCCATACCCGCGCCAAAGCGGGCCTGTTCGACGTTTCCCATATGGGCCAGCTCGCGCTTCGGCCGAAGTCGGGCAAGGTCGAGGACGCCGCCCGCGCGCTGGAGCGGCTGGTGCCGCAGGATATCGTGGCGATCGCCGCGGGGCGGCAGCGCTATGCCCAGTTCACCAACGACGATGGCGGCATTCTCGACGACCTCATGGTCGCCAATTTCGGCGATCACCTGTTCCTGGTCGTCAACGCCGCCTGCAAGGACGCGGACGAGGCGCATCTGCGCGCGAACCTGTCCGACGACTGCGTGATCGAGCAGCTTGCCGACCGCGCGCTAATCGCGCTGCAGGGCCCGAAGGCCGAAGCGGCGCTGGCGAAATTCTGTGCAGAGGCGCCCGGCTTGACATTCATGGACGCCGGCCCGCATGAGGTCGCCGGCATCAACTGCTTCGTCTCGCGCTCTGGCTACACCGGCGAGGACGGCTTCGAGATCTCGGTTCCATCAGGCGATGCCGAACGTCTCGCCAGGATGCTGCTGGAAAATCCCGACGTGCTGCCGATTGGCCTCGGGGCCCGCGACAGCCTGCGGCTGGAAGCCGGGCTGTGCCTCTACGGCCACGACATCGACACCACCACCACGCCGGTCGAAGCCGCCCTGGGATGGTCGGTGCAGAAAAGCCGCCGTACCGGCGGGACGCGCGCCGGGGGCTTTCCCGGCGCTGCGAAGATCCTCGCTCATTTCGACGGCGGCGCATCCCGCCGCCGCGTCGGCCTGCTCGCCCTGGGACGCGCGCCGGTGCGCGAGGGCGCGTTGCTGTTTGCCAATGACGCGGGCGGCGAGCCGATCGGACAAGTCACCTCGGGCGGCTTCGGCCCGAGCCTGAATGCGCCAGTTGCGATGGGCTACGTGCCCACCGCCTCGAGCGCGCTTGGCACAAAACTCTTCGCCGAGGTGCGCGGCCAGCGACTGCCCTTGCAGGTCGCCGCCATGCCCTTCGTGAAAAACACCTACAAACGCTGAGGACGAGACATGACCACGACGCTGTACACTTCCGACCATGAATGGCTCGCCATCGACGGCGATGTCGCCACGGTCGGCATCACCGATTACGCGCAGCAGCAGCTCGGCGACGTCGTGTTCGTCGAATTGCCCAAGGTCGGCCGCGCGCTGAAGAAGGCCGAAGCCGCCGCCGTCGTCGAATCCGTCAAGGCCGCCTCCGACGTCTACGCGCCGATCTCCGGCGAAGTGCTCGAGACCAATGCCGAGCTCGTCGCCGAGCCGGCGCTGGTGAACTCGGATGCGCAAGGCAAGGCCTGGTTCTTCAAGATCAAGATTGCCGACAGAAGCGAGCTCGGCGGCCTCATGGATGAAGCCGCCTACAAGGCGCATACGGCTTAACGACGATGGAGCAAGCGATGACCGCGCACCGCAAGACCAACGGCGACACCGCCAGTTTCGTACGCCGCCACATCGGCCCCTCGGCGCGCGACGTCACCGCTATGCTCGAAACAGTCGGCGCCAAAAGCGTCGATGCACTGATGGCGGAGACGCTGCCGGCCTCGATCCGGCAGGCCGCCCCGCTCGATCTCGGCAGGCCGCTCAGCGAAAGCGAGGCGATCGCGCATATGGCCGAGCTCGCAGGCCAGAACCAGGTCTTCACCTCGCTGATCGGCCAAGGCTATTCCGGCACCATTCTGCCCGCGGTGATCCAGCGCAACATCCTGGAGAATCCGGCCTGGTACACGGCCTATACGCCCTACCAGCCGGAGATCAGCCAGGGCCGGCTGGAAGCGCTGTTCAACTTCCAGACCATGATCTGCGACCTCACCGGGCTCGACGTCGCCAACGCCTCGCTGCTGGATGAGGCGACCGCGGCGGCCGAAGCCATGGCGCTCGCCGAGCGTCACTCGCAGGTCAAGGCCAAGGCCTTCTTCGTCGACAAGGACGTGCATCCGCAGACGCTGGCGGTGATGCGCACCCGCGCCGAGCCGCTGGGGTGGACTCTGGTCGTCGGCGATCCCCTCACCGATCTCGACAAATCGGACGTGCTCGGCGCGCTGCTGCAATATCCGGGCTCTTCCGGCGCGTTGCGCGACCTCAGGCCCGCCATTGCGGCGCTGAAGGCCAAGGGCGCACTCGCGATTCTAGCCGCCGACCTCCTGGCGCTGACGCTGCTCGCCTCGCCCGGCGAGTTAGGGGCCGACATCGCCATCGGCTCGGCGCAGCGCTTCGGCGTGCCGATGGGCTATGGCGGACCGCACGCGGCCTATATGGCGGTGCGCGATGCGCTGAAGCGCTCGCTGCCCGGCCGCATCGTCGGCCTTTCCGTGGATTCGCGCGGGGCGCCGGCCTATCGCCTCGCGCTGCAGACCCGCGAGCAGCACATCCGCCGCGAGAAGGCGACCTCCAACATCTGCACCGCGCAGGTGCTGCTCGCCGTGATCGCCTCGATGTACGCGGTCTATCACGGCCCCGAGGGCCTGGCACAGATCGCGCGCAACGTGCATCGCCGCGCCGCCGTGCTCGCGACCGGCCTCCGCAAGCTCGGCTTTGCGCCTCAAGCCGAGAACTTCTTCGACACGCTCAGCGTCGATGCCGGCGGCAAGCGCGAGGAGATCGTCGCGCGCGCCCTCGCCGAGAAGATCAATCTCGGCCTCAGTGATGCCGCGCTTCGCATCGCGCTCGACGAGACCACGACGCCTGCGACGGTCGAAGCGGTCTGGCGCGCCTTCGGCGGCAAGCTTGCCTATGCCGAGATCGACGCCGAGACGCGCGAGGCGCTGCCGGACGAATTGAAGCGCGGCACGGCCTTCCTGACCCATCCGGTCTTCCACGCGCATCGCTCGGAGACCGAGATGCTGCGCTACATGCGCAAGCTCAGCGATCGCGACCTCGCGCTCGACCGCGCCATGATCCCGCTGGGATCCTGCACCATGAAGCTGAACGCGACCACCGAGATGATGCCGCTGACCTGGCCGGAATTCGGCTCGCTGCATCCGTTCGCCCCGCGCGAGCAGGCGAAGGGATATCACGCGCTGTTCGCGCGGCTGGAGAAGTGGCTGTGCGACATCACCGGCTATGACGCGATCTCGCTGCAGCCGAATTCGGGCGCGCAGGGCGAATATGCCGGGCTGCTCGCGATCCGCGGCTATCATGCATCGCGTGGGCAAAGCCATCGCAAGATCTGCCTGATCCCCTCCTCCGCCCACGGCACCAATCCGGCCTCGGCCGCGATGGTCGGCATGGACGTGGTGGTGGTGTCCTGCGAGAAGAACGGCGACGTCGACGTGAATGATCTTCGCGCCAAGGCGGAGAAGCATGCGAACGACCTCGCCGCTGTCATGATCACCTATCCCTCGACCCACGGCGTGTTCGAGGAGCACATAAGCGAGATCTGCGACATCGTGCATGGCCATGGCGGCCAGGTGTATCTGGACGGCGCCAACCTCAATGCGCAGGTCGGCCTCAGCAGGCCCGGCGATTACGGCGCCGACGTCAGCCATCTCAACCTGCACAAGACCTTCTGCATCCCGCATGGCGGCGGCGGTCCCGGCATGGGCCCGATCGGCGTCAAGGCGCATTTGGCCCCGTTCCTGCCGGGTCATCCGGCCACGAATGCTGACGCTCCGGTCGGCCCCGTCTCGGCCGCGCCGTTCGGCTCGGCCTCGATCCTCACCATCTCCTACATCTACATCCTGATGATGGGCGGCGAAGGATTGAAGCGCGCCACCGAGATCGCGATCCTCAACGCCAATTACATCGCAGCGCGCCTCGATCCCCACTTCCCGGTGCTTTACAAGAACGAGAAGGGCCGCGTCGCGCATGAGTGCATCGTCGATCCGCGTCCGCTGAAGACGACCAGCGGCGTCACCGTCGACGACATCGCCAAGCGCCTGATCGATTACGGCTTCCACGCCCCGACCATGAGCTTCCCGGTGCCGGGCACGCTGATGATCGAGCCGACCGAGTCGGAATCCAAGGCCGAGCTGGATCGTTTTTGCGACGCCATGATCGCGATCCGGAAGGAGATCGCCGAGGTCGAGGCCGGCCGTTTCAAGATCGAAGCCTCGCCCCTGCGCCACGCCCCGCACACCGTGCACGACATCGCCGACGACGATTGGAAGCGCGCCTATACCCGCAGCGAGGGGTGTTTCCCCGACGGCGTCTCGCGCACCGACAAATATTGGTGCCCCGTCGGCCGCGTCGACAACGTCTACGGCGACCGCAATCTGGTGTGCTCCTGCCCGCCGGTCAGCGATTACGCGGAGGCCGCGGAGTAGGATTTGTAGGGTGGGTTAGCCGCGCGGCTGCGCAAAGCGCAGTCCGCGAGGCGTAACCCACCACTTCTGCGTCCGCTGAACCGAATGGTGGTGGATTACGCCTTCGGCTAATCCACCCTACGGCACTGCATGCGCCGCTAAGGCGCAATCAACGACCGGCCTTCGCGATCCCACCGCCACAGCCGTTCGCTGGTGAGCAGCGTGCCGCCCCACCAGCGCTTGATCGGGTTGTGACGGCGAAAATCTTCCCCGCCCGCCAGGACCGCTTCGCCAAACGCCGTCAGCGACAGCCGGCTGCGGCGAAAGGCAGCATCGCGACTTCTCGCGTTGTCAGGATCGAGTGTCGCCAGCTTGCCGTCCAAACCCGCGATCGCTGGCGCCGGGCCGAATGCGAGTCCTTCGAGCAGCGCGCCGAGCTCCCACTGATCGAACACGCGTGTTCCCAGCGCGCCCGGCCGAAACAGCTGATCGTTACGATCGTGTCCGCCTGCAATCCGTTCGAGAAGCCGCGTCTCGGTCGCTCCCAGTCCCGTCGCCAGCGACGGCAGTTCTACAAGCAGCTCTTCCATGGCCCGCTTCAGGAAAGACAGCTTGCCCAGCGGCCTGCCGAGCAGCCCGGCGCAAAGCTCAGGCGTCGGCGCGCGGTAAGCTTCCCAGGCCATGCTGGCGATCTCAAAATCGCTTTCCGCGACATCGAACTGCCGCACGTCACGGCGACGAAGCTCTGCGGGATCTGCTCCGCGCAGATCGAAATCGACGCGTCGTAGTCTCAGTTTCTCCATGATGGATGGTTCGGAACGCAAATAATCGAGGATCCAGATCAGCTGCAACTGACTGTTTGGTTCAGGATCGAACCAAAGCTCGATGACATCGATCCCGTAAGTTTGGCAGACCCAGAGCAACCCACCCGCCCGATCCTGGCGCCTGAGAAGGGGCGATTGATCGACCCTGACGCAATCCGACCAGTGCATCTCGTTTAACGGCCACCTGGCGCCGAGATAATCGATGAGGTGGTCAGGCGTGGGAAGCGGCCCCGAAACGAAGCGATAGATGAACGGGATGACCAAGTCGGCGCGATCGGCGAGGGCAAGACCGACGCCCGCCGAGCTGGTCAGGATCACACGCTTCATCGCCGCCGCACCCCTCACGCAAAACGAAACGGGCACCGAAGACGTCGGCAACTCAACGTCCTCAGTGCCCGCTCCTCGCGAAAAACTACTCGCGTTAAGGCTTACTCGTCCGCCGGCTCCTCGCCGTCGGCGTCGCGCTCCGGCGTGCCGGCCAAAATCTGCTCTGCGATCAGGCCGGAGTTCTGGCGGATCGCGGTCTCGATCTTGGCGGTGATGTCGGGGTTGCCCTTCAGGAACGCCTTGGCGTTCTCGCGGCCCTGGCCGAGGCGCTGGCTGTCATAGGAGAACCAGGCGCCGGACTTCTCGACGATGCCGGCCTTGACGCCGAGATCGAGGATCTCGCCCATCTTGGAGACGCCCTCGCCGTACATGATGTCGAACTCGACCTGCTTGAAGGGCGGGGCCAGCTTGTTCTTGACCACCTTGACGCGCGTGGTGTTGCCGACCACCTCGTCGCGCTCCTTGATCGCGCCGATGCGGCGGATGTCGAGGCGGACGGAGGCGTAGAATTTCAGCGCATTGCCGCCGGTGGTGGTTTCCGGCGAGCCGTACATAACGCCGATCTTCATGCGGATCTGGTTGATGAAGATCACCATCGTGTTGGACTTGTTGATGGAGGCCGTGAGCTTGCGCAGCGCCTGGCTCATCAACCGCGCCTGAAGGCCCGGCAGCGCATCGCCCATCTCGCCTTCGAGCTCGGCTTTCGGCACCAGCGCCGCGACCGAATCGACCACCAGAACGTCGACGGCGCCCGAACGCACCAGGGTGTCGCAAATCTCCAGCGCCTGCTCGCCGGTGTCAGGCTGCGAGATCAGGAGCTCGTCGATGTTGACGCCGAGCTTGCGGGCATAGACCGGATCGAGCGCGTGCTCGGCGTCGATGAATGCGCAGATGCCGCCCTTCTTCTGCGCTTCCGCCACCGTATGCAGCGCCAGCGTGGTCTTGCCGGAGGATTCCGGCCCGTAGATCTCGACGATGCGTCCCTTGGGCAAGCCGCCGATGCCGAGCGCGATATCGAGCCCGAGCGAGCCGGAGGACACCGCCTCGATGTCCATGGAGCGGTCGTTCTTGCCGAGTTTCATTACCGAGCCCTTGCCGAACTGCCGCTCGATCTGGGAGAGCGCGGCGGCCAGAGCTTTACTCTTGTCCATGGAAGATCCTTCGACGATACGCAGGGCAGTTGCGGACATTGGGTCGTGCTCCTTATGGCGAGGATTCGCGTGAGGGACAAACGGTTGCGAGGCAGCTCGGCGACAAAAGCAATGTACCCCATTTGTTCTAGGTTCGCAATATGTTCTTTTGCGGGTTTAGTGCTGCCCGTATTTACCCCCTAGTGCCCTAAGTTGATTTTTTGGAGTGTCCTAATCGGCCAGAGCAAGATTCTGACGGTCCTAATTCCCCTCCGCGGGTATCGGAATCGAAAGGGCTACCTCGCGGTAGCCCCTGCCGATCGCAATAATTGTTTGGGATGAAATACCAGCCTCGGCTTGCCAAGTTTTCCCGAGATATCGAGTTCCGGCCATATCGAAAGTGAATCAATTGTCCTAATTCCAAGTCGCGGGCGTCCTAATTAGGACAGTACCCGGATCTGTCTTCCCGGCTTTGCACACGAACCTACGGAGCTGGTCGAGCCGGCTTCATGAACCATAGCGGGGCGTCCGCGTTGCCCGGGCATGCATCGCCTCTGGTATTTCGTGGCCTTCCTCGCCGTCACCGCAACCTCATTCGGTGCCTTGGTGGCTTTTGACAAGTTCCTGGGATGACCGGAAGCCGCCTCGATTGGCGGCCTCTTTGGTTGAAGTCGACCTCTGGAGTCTGCCAAACCAGCCATGCTGGACCGTCGCGCTGTCCGCTTTTCACTGAGTGCACAACTGTACAGACGCGGATCCATTTCCGGATCCTAATGCATCATCACCGCGCGGACCCTGGCCACTATCGGTGATGAGAACGCTCACCTCGCGCTCCCGCCTCCTCGCACGGAAAGAGCGCCATGTTCAAGCGGCGACGTTTCAAGCAGCAACTGACCCTTCAAGACCGGCTGTCGGCATGGGTGAAGCAGGTCCGCGAGCAGGCGTCCAAGCTTCCGCCCGGGCCGGAGCGGGACGCGCTGCTCAAGAAGGCCCGTCAGGCCGACGTTGCCAATCATCTGAACGATTGGGTCAAATCGCCGGGGCTGCAGCCGCCGAAATAGCTGAGCCTCCGCCGGGTTCCGCGAAGCGAACATGACCGACATCAACGACGCGCGGCCGGCGCGCCGTCATGTTTCCGTAATTCTACGGCACCGAACCTTTTCGCGGTCTCGGGCCTTCTGTGGGGATGGGACCGCAACTTTTGGGGACCTCAAGTCATGACGGATAACAACACGCACCACGACACACTCCGGCGAAAGCCGCTGCTGCAGGCGGCGCACGAGGAGATGGTGAAGTTCGAGCGCAAGGAAAACGAGTTCCGCAAGAAGGACCGTGAAGAGCGCGCCGCCGAGCTCCATCTGCCGCTGAACGAGATCAAGGTCCACTAGGCACTGCCAGGACCGGCGTCCGGAGCGGGGTCGAGGCCCGACCCGCGACGGGGCGCCAGCCGGGGTTTGGGCGGGATCCCCGATCGGCATCGCCGGTCGGGCCGCTGCGACCGCGGATTGCGGACGCACAAGGTATCCAAATACTACCTGCAACCCGTTGATATAACAATGAAATTGCCAGCGTTCCTACTGTGCATGGGGTTGTTTTTCCAGTTTTGAAAGGCAAGGTGCGCCGGCCGTCGATCGGACGGCCCGGCAGCCAGTTCCGTCTGCAGCAGCGCCTGCTACAGCACCGCCAGCAGAACCAGGCCTATCACCAGCACGACGAAGCCAGCCGCCGTCGCGGCGGCGAATGACCGCTCTACGTTGTCCATGATGCCACCCCGTTTCCGGCGCGCCACGTTTCCCCCATGGCTGCGCCGAACGGATAAAATCTTGCCGACGGGTGTGTCCGCAGTGGTGCGGACGGATGTCGAAATTGGGACCGGTACGGGGCCAGTCTGCGGCCTTTCGATCGCGCGCCTGCCGGCGTCCCCCTGTCAGGCTGTCGTAAGCTCAGCCGGCTACGGTCGCCCGGCTATGGTGTTGCAGCCCAGCACCCAGCCTCCAACAACTCTCGGCCCCGCCTGGCTCTGCCCAGGCGGGGCTTTTTCATGCCTGCCGGCCGGCGCGGGGCTCCCGCTCCTCCCGGGTCAGGCGCAGCGAGAAGGCGCGGATCGCGGGCGCCGCCAGGAGCACGACCGGCAGCATCGCGGCCCATGCGATCAGCCAGGACACCATCCAGTGCCGAACGAAGAGCACCGGGCTGCCGGCGGGAAAGCTGGCTACTCCCGATGCGATCAGCGAGGTCAGCCCGGACTGGATGATGCCGAAGACGAAATGCGAGTAGCGGCGGGGAATGCCGAGCATGAGGCGCCCATGGTTGCTTGCCCGCGATCGGTCAAGCAAGGCACATGCCGTTGGTCTCCAGGCGTGGAACCACGCTGCGGGCCGGCCTTGGCCGGAGCCCAGGAACTTTGTTCATGGTCGGAGAACCACGGAGGCTCAGCGCGCCATAGGCCGCGTCAGTCGGCGCTGGGCAGCCGCCGCATGGTGAACTCGATATCCCCGCCGGGCAATTCGCGCCAGGTCTCGACCTCGCTCATATAGCCGGCCTTGGGGTAGCGGGCGAAGAAGGCCTGCGCCCGCTCCCGCGCCGCCGCCCGCGGCAGCGTGAAGGTCTCGCGCAGAAAGCCGTCGCCGGCGGACTGGCCGGGCTTACCGGCCGCCTTGCGCCGGCGCGCCATCCGCTCGGCAAGATCCCGCGGACGATCGGCCATGTCCTGCCTTCCTTGACGCACTACACTCCGGACAATGTAGGACGCGGGCCGGATGAAGAGGAGTCCTCCCGAGGAGCGTTATGCCTCCCCGGAACGGGGTCAGTTGGCGGCCGTACCGCTCTTGGTCTTCTTCGGCGCACTGGTTGCGGCCGACGCCTTCGGCGTCCCCGGCTGCTTCGGCTGTTCGGCGCGCATGCCGCCCCAGGGATCGCTGGACGCCTTGGAATCCGGAATCTTCTTCAACGTTTCCTTGTAGGCCTTCTCACGCTCGGCCTCGACGGCCTTCTCCTCCGGGGACTTGCTCGGGGCATCCTGCATCAAATTGATGTTGGGCATTTGCGCGTAGGCAGGTCCCGCCAGCACGGCCAGCACCGCGGCCAAACGGAAAAGCTTCATCATCCACTCCTTAGATCATCCATGAGACGCGGATCGCCCCGCGCCGGGTCATCCTCGTCAGCCCGGTCACGACCCGGTGGCCGCTAGAGCCGATCCGATCTGCATGATTTGGGCGCATGCAGCCAATCGTCCCAGATCGGGCCGCATTTGGTGCACCCGCTCAGCGCGAGACCGAGCAGGCCCATGCAAACGACGAGGACACAGCGACGCAACATCATCCACCCCTACCCAAGCGAGGCATCATATCGGGCCAAGTCAGGCATTTTCAAGCCGAGGCGGCCGGCGCGAGACCGGATGACTTTGCCTTGCCGATCCGCGCACAATGCGATGAAACATCCGGCAACACAGGAGAGCGCGACAGAATGCAAACGCAGCCAGAAGCCGAGTTCGGCCCCGCCGACGCCAGGCGTATCCTCGGCGAGGTCTTTGCCCCCTGGGTTCAGGATCTCAACCTCGCGGTCGAGCGCATCGAGCATGTACAGCCCGCGGACGACCCGGATTGGCAGCCGGGCGCGCTGCTGCGCATGCCGTTTTCGGAGCGACTGTGCCGCAACGGGGGCGTGGTCTGCGGCCAGGCCCTGATGGCGCTCGCCGACACCGCGATGGTGATCGCGATCCTCGCGGCCAATCGCGGCTACCGTCCCATGACCACGGTCGATCAGACCACGCATTTCATGCGTGCGATCTCCGCGTCCGACGTGCTGGCGGATGCACGCGTGGTGCGGCTCGGGCGCACCATGAGCTTTGGCCGCGTCACGCTGCTCTCGGCCGCCGACGGCAAGCCGGCCGCGATGGTGTCGAGCGCGTTCGCGATGCTGCCGGGGTGAGCGCGCCTGGAGAGCCGCGGTCGTTGGAGCGGTTCGCCGCCCCAACGTCGTAAACAAAATATGAGACGCCGTGCAAGTAGCGCCAGTATTGAGTTTAGTTCAACGTAATTTCTATGCACTATTTCATACTCATCGGCAGGACTGACGCGGATGATTGAGAAGCGCACATCGCAACGTCATCGTGTTTTCAAGGGTGGAAAGATCACCTTTGAAAACAGCGGCATTCCTTGCACGGTGCGAAACATGTCGGCGGGCGGCGCGGCGATCGACCTCGACACTCCCGTCATGTTGCCGCAATCGGTCACGCTCTCGATCGCATGCGACCATTTCGTAAGGCATTGTCGCACAGTTTGGCGCAGCGACAAGCGCGTCGGCCTCGCTTTCGTGCAATAGCGGTCGCGATGTGAACGAAGGTTCGCATCACGCGCACAACAAGGTCATGATCGTTTGAAATGGCGACGGCGGGGCAAGCTCGCGATCGAATGCGCTCGAGCGCAACGGTCTCCTCGACCTTGGGCGCTGTTGCCCGCCGGGCTTGGCGCCGTCGTTGCTGGCGCCGGTCCTGCTAGCGTCGAGGCGGCGTCGGCGCCGGCGATGACCAAGACCATCGTCACAGCAATCCCCCGCCTATGGGATATAAACCAGCCCGCAATCGCGGAATAGCAATGTCCCGGTTTTCCCGACTTCAGCAAATCTTGATCGGCCGGGACTTCGTCGGATCGCAATCGTGCCTATCTGTTGGCCCGCAGGGGACCTTCACGGATGTTGCGGATCATTGCTCATGCGGCGCTGCTCATTGGCGCGCTTGCGCTCGGTGCCTGCGGCTTTGCCGACAGCCGCGCACCGGTGCCGGAGTTTATGCGCATGAAGGAGGCCGAGCAGCCGCCGCCGGAAGCGCCGCCCGACGTCAAGCGCGTGGTGCGCGAGCAGATCGACGTCGTCTTTCTCGCAACGTCCTATCCGCGCGAGGTTCACGTCGCCCCGCCGCATCGTGAGGTGCGAGGACCGGGCTGGACCGCGTGCGTCCGCGCGCAGCTCACCTCGGCGACCGGCACGTCGCTCGGCGCCCAGACCTACATCGTGACGATCAACGGCGGCAAGGTCGTGGACCGCCGGCGCGCCGACGCCGACGACATCTGCGGGACGGAGACCTACGAGCCGATCTTGGGGATCCGCCACGACAAGGTTCCGGGAAAAACCTGTAGATCAGCCGGGAACGATCACCGGCTCCCCTTCTTGTTACCGCCGAGGGCAGTTTCGAGGAGGACATGATGAGGACGTTGACTATTGCGCTGTTGGCTGGCGTGGGTGCTTTGGCCGCCGCCTCGGGGGCGAAGGCTTCCGATATCTATACGAGCAGCGAATACACTAATCCGGATCTCGTGCAGCAGGTGCGACTTGTCTGCGACGATTCCGGCCGCTGCTATCGTACGCGCGGCGGTTCGCGCGTGATCGTGCGCGATTCCTACAATTACATGCCGCGCGAGCGCTATTACGAGCGCCGGACCTATCATCGCGATTGGGATGACGGCCCGCGCGCCGGCGTCGGCATTCGCGCGCCCGGCGTCAGCGTGGGCGTCGGGGTCGACGACCGCTGGTGAGCGATGAAGGCTTGATGGTCGGGACCGGACGAGACCGTTCGCCCGGTCCCGTGACCTCAGGTTTCCAGCGGATCGGCCGGCGTGACGAAGCGCGTCGATGACGGCAGGTGAGCGATGAAGCGGGCGAGCACCATGCCGGCGCACATCGCTATGACGAAGATGACGGCGGAGAGCGAGCCGAATCCGAGCGCGGTCAGCGCCGGCCCGGGGCAGAAGCCCACCAATCCCCAGCCGACACCGAAGATCGCGGGACCTGCGATGATCCTTGGATCGATGTCGCGCCGCGTCGGCAGATAGAATCGATCGGCGAAGAACGGACGCGCGAGCTTCAGGACGCGGCTGAAGCGGACGAAGGTCACCGCCACCGCGCCCGCCATCACCAAGGCGAGGCTCGCATCCCATGTCCCCGCCGCAATGCCGCCGATGTCGAGGAAGTTCAGCACCTTGGCCGGGTTCGACATGCCGGAGAGAATGAGGCCGAGGCCGAAGATCAGCCCGATCGCGAATTGAACGAGAATTGCCATGGCAATCAGCTCCAGTGCCGCATCACGAAGACGGTGGCCATGCCGGCGGCCATGAAGGTCATTGTCGCGACCAGCGAGCGCACCGACAGCCGCGACAAGCCGCAAACGCCGTGGCCGGAGGTGCAGCCGCTGCCCCACACCGAACCGAAACCCGTCAGCAATCCGCCGACGATCAGGACGGCCGGCCCCGCCGCGATCGTCTGCTCCGGCAGACCTCCGGTGACGAGCCGCACCAGCACGGGCGCGGCGGCGAGACCGGCGACGAAGGCGAGGCGCCCGGCGAATTCGCGGTCCTCAAAGGGCGGAAACAGCCGCGCGGCGATGCCGCTGACGCCGGCAATCCGCCCCGTTGCCCACATCAGCAGAACGGCGGCAAGCCCGATCATCGCGCCGCCAACGAGCGAAGCGATCGGTGTAAAAGACGTCGTGACCATGAGCCTCTCCTGAGCGAGAGCGCCCTTGCGCAGGGCGCAAAATACCATGGCCGCGCTATCCCAGCATCTCGGAAAGATGCGCGCATTGAGCCTCGTCAAACCGAAGCGGGACGGCCAAACGATATACTACAGCATCGCGAGCCCGAAAGTCCGCGCAGTGCTGGAGACTCTGTACCGTCTCTTCTGCGCCGGCAAGTCGGACTCTCGCCTGCGCAACACGCGGGGAGCACGGGATGACCGAGGACACCTTCATCGAGGGACCTCTCTACGAAAAACGGAAGAAGGTCTATCCGCAGTCGGTCCATGGCCCCTTCCGCCGCATCAAATGGGTGATCCTCTGCGTCACGCTCGGGATTTATTATCTGCTGCCGTTCGTGCGCTGGAATCGCGGACCCGGCCTGCCCGACCAGGCCGTGCTGATCGACTTCCCGCACCGGCGCTTCTACTTCTTCTTCATCGAGCTATGGCCGCAGGAGGTCTATTATTTCACCGGTCTCCTCATCATCGCGGCGATGATTCTGTTCCTGATGAACGCGGTCGCGGGACGGCTGTGGTGCGGCTACATGTGCCCGCAGACGGTGTGGACCGACCTGTTCTACGCGGTCGAGCGTTGGGTACGAGGGCGACCGGCGCGAGCGCATGCAGGGCGACAAGCGCTACTGGACGTTCGATCACCTTCGCAACGTCGCGCTCAAGCACTTTCTCTGGATCATGATCGCCTGGTGGACCGGCGGCGCCTGGGTGCTCTACTTTTCCGACGCGCCGACGCTGGTGAAGGAGCTCGCGACCTTCCAGGCACCGTTCATCGCCTATCTCTGGATCGGCATGCTCACCGCCACGACCTATGTCTTTGCCGGTCATGCCCGCGAGCAAATGTGCATCTACATGTGCCCGTGGCCACGGATCCAGGCGGCGCTGACCGATGAATGGGCGCTGAACGTCACCTATCGACGCGACCGCGGCGAGCCGCGCATGTCGGTGAAGAAGGCGGATGCCGCGCGCGCCCAGGGCGAACCCGCCGGCGACTGCGTCGACTGCCATCAGTGCATCAATGTCTGCCCGACCGGCGTCGACATCCGGCACGGCATCCAGCTCGGCTGCATCCAGTGCGGCCCTGTGCATCGACACCTGCGACAACGTCATGCGCGAGATCGGCCGGCCCCAGGGCCTGATCGGCTACGACACCGACATCAACATGCAGCGCCGGCGCGAGGCAACGTGCTGCATGAGCGCAACCCCCCTTTTCGTCCAGCTATCGGACGGCGGCGTGCGCAACGACTACACCGTGCGCATCCTCAACAAGGGCGCACAGCGATCGTTTGCGCTCGAGGTCTCCGGTCTGCCGGGCGCGACCATCCGCGTCGCCGGCATCGAGGCGGACCCCGGCGGCAAGCCCATCATCGAGGTCGGGCAGGATCAGACCCGCGAGGTCAGGCTGTCGGTCTAGGTCGGGCCCAGCGACCTGCCGAAGACCTCCCGCGACGTCGAGATCACCATCACCGATACCGCAACGGCGGCCGCGCGAGCGCCCGCGATCATTTCGTGCCGGGCGACTAGTCACCGTTCGGCAGAACAGCTGCGACTGGATGCTGAATGAAACGTTAACGCTACCGCTCGAATTGCAGCGGCGTGCCAACGGTATTTTCCAATCTTTGCGCTAAGCATGACCGGTAGCACGGGCTCAGCTCGCGTGAACGGGGACGACGGGACGTGGTCGACATCACACATCAGGCTGCGATCAATCCGGCATCGGCAAGGGATGTCGCGATGGCGCGCGCGCCTGTGCCGCTTGCCGCCGTCGACGCCGGCCAATGGCGCGCACTGGCGCAGCGGGCGATCGAGCCGAACGGATATTACCTGCCCGCCTGGGAGCTCGCCGTCAGCGCAAGCGCACGCGGTCGCACGGATGCCTCGGCGCTGACCGCATTTGACGATTCTTCGGTCCGGCTGATCGGCCTGATGCCGGTGGTCTCACTCTGGCGCGCCCTGAAGATTCCCGGGCCCGCCCTGGTGAGCGCGCATCCCTATGGCACGCTGTGCAGTCCGCTGCTCGACCGCGACGCTCCGCTCGAGGCCGCCGCGCGTCTGCTGCAGCAGGCGCGCGAGG
Organism: Bradyrhizobium glycinis; assembly: GCF_016031655.1. Lineage (GTDB taxonomy): Bacteria > Pseudomonadota > Alphaproteobacteria > Rhizobiales > Xanthobacteraceae > Bradyrhizobium > Bradyrhizobium glycinis. Next base: position 54,532 of record NZ_JACCHQ010000015.1, on the reverse strand, counting down.
CCGGCGCGCATGCGCTCGTGCTCACCGACGTCGCGCTCGACGGCGCGGCCATGGCATCGCTCGAGCAGGTGTTGAAGCGCGATGGCCTGAAGCCGAGAATCCTCAGCTCCTACATCCGTGCCAGCCTCGATGCGACGCAGGATGGAGAGACGCTGTTGCGCGAGGCGCTCGGCGCCAAGAAGCTCAAGGAGCTGCGGCGCCAGCGTCATCGTCTCGAGGAGCACGGCCCCGTCGCGTTCGAGATTGCGCGCAGCTCCGACGAGATCGGACGTGCGCTCGAAAGCTTCCTGCAGCTCGAATCCAGCGGCTGGAAGGGCAAGCGCGGCACCGCGCTGGTTCAGCACGCGGGCGATGCGACCTTCATCCGCCGCGCAGTTCCCGCGCTGGCAGAGACCGCGCAGTGCGAGATCGTCACCCTTCGTGCCGGCGCGACACCGATCGCCGCCGGCATCGTGCTGCGCCATGGGGATCGCGCCTTTTTCTTCAAGCTCGGCATCGACGAGCGCTTTGCAAGATATTCGCCGGGCGTGCAGCTCACGCTGGATCTCACCCGCCATCTCTGCGCCGATCCCACCATCGCCAGCGCGGACTCGACGGCGAATGCCGATCACCCCATGATCAACCCGATCTGGCGCGGACGCTTCGCGATTGGCGACGTGCTGATCCCGCTGCGGCGGAACGATCCGGTCGTGGGACTGATCCATGCGGCGCTGACCACGCTTCGCCTCGCCCACGATACGGCGCGGAAGGTGGTTCACATGATTCGGCGAACGCGCCGAATAGCCTAGCCGGCCAGAGTCCACCCCTCGACGGCTTCGCAAATGTTTTGAAACAACTCCTCGATGCTATCTCCCTGAGTTGCGCAGCCCGGCAAAGCAGGAGCCTCGGCCCAATAGCCGCCCTCCTCTGCTTCGTGCACGAATATCTCTATCTCCAAGCGCCTACTCCGCCGCCTGCGCGTTGATCTCCGCCGAGACCTGGCGGATGGCGCGGGCGAGCAGGTTCGGATCCTGCGCGCCGGAGACGGCGTATTTCTGCGCAAAGACATAGGTCGGCACGCCGGAGATGCCCTTGTCGGCGGCTTCCTGCGCATCTGCCGAGACGCGCGCGACGTCCTCATCGGTGGCGAGGCGCTTGCGTACCTCGTCGGCGTCGAGGCCGATGTCGGCGGCCGCCTGCACCAGCACGTTCACATCGGTGAGATCGCCGCCATCGCGGAAGTACAGCTCCATCAGACGCTGCTTCATCTCGGGCGCCTTGCCGATCGCTTCCGCCCAGAGAATCAGGCGGTGGCAGTCGGTCGTGTTGGGCTGGCGCGCCACGAACTCCGGCTTGTAGACGAGGCCCTCCTCGCTCGCGGCCGCGACGACGCGTCCCGCAATGCTCTTATAGGCTTCGACCGAGCCGAACTTCTGGGTGAGATAGGCCTCGCGGCTGATGCCCTCGCGCGGCACCCAGGGATTGAGGAAGAAGGGACGGAAATTGAGCTTGACCGGAACGTCGGGCACCAGCGCCAGCGCGCTCTCGATGCGATGCTTGCCGATATAGCACCAGGGGCAGACCACGTCGGAGACGACGTCGATCTGGAGCGGTTTCAGCGTGCTCATGTCAGGCGCCTCCTTCGGGCACTTCGAGGGTCCGCCCGAACATAAGCCGAACCGGGGGCGGCGCAAGGCGCCCGTCCTGCATGGCTCACGACTTCACCTCTGCGGTTATTGTGACCGGTTCTTCCTGCCCCGATACTTGCGGCCACGATCAAGCCCCTAGGAGAGTGCGATGAGGGCCATTTTCAAGCCGGAAGGCGATCTGTTCCGGGCCACCGAGCATGCCGGCGGTCCGTGGTCGCCGGAGATGTTGCAGGGAAGCGCCACCACCGCGCTGATGACCCGCGAGGTCGAGCGCCTCGCCGCCAAATCCGGCTTTGCGGTGCGGCGCCTGACCTTCGATCTCTGGCGCCCGGCGGGCCTGCGCCTGTTCAGAACGGCCAGCGAGTTGCTGCGCGACGGCCGCAAGGCCAAGACGTTGCAGGTGCGGTTGATGGACGGCGAGACCGAGATCGGCCGCTGCACGGCGCTCTTGACGGCGCCGAGCGGCGAGTCGCCCATCGATCCATTCGCGAGGCCCACCGCCGTTGACAAGGGGCCGGAGGCCGGCAGCCCGCCGCCTGCCTTCGCGCAGAAATGGAGCCGCTATTTCCAGAACGTGTCGGTGCGCCTCATCGAGGGTGCGCTGGAAAAGCCGGGCCCGGCGGCCGCCTGGATGCGGCTCGATGCGCCGCTGGTCGAGCGCGAGCCGAACACGCCGCTGCTCCAGGCAGTGCAGGCCGCCGACTTCTCCAGCGGCGTCGCGCAGATCGTTGACATGCGCCAATGGACCTTCATCAACCCGGAGATCAGCCTCTATTTCTTCCGCCCGCCGGAGGGCGAATGGATCCTGATCCGCGCCGCGACGCGCGTCGGCGCTAATGGCGCGGGCCTCACCACGGCGACACTGAGCGATCGCAACGGTCCGTTCGCGGAGGTGATGCAGGCCATGAGCTTCGAGCGGCGCGAGGCCGCGCAGGCTCAAGCCTCCTGAGCTGCAAGCGCGATCAGGGCGGCCTCGGAGGCCGCATCAACAGGCATGACATCTCGACGCGAAGCTCCTGCAGCGTCACGTCCTGCGGAGTGCCGAGGGTCAGCACGGCACCGATCAGACCAATGCCGATGTCGCCCTTGCGCAGGCGCACCTCGCAGAGTGGCCCTGGAACGAAATTGTCCTCGGTCGCCGCAGGAAGCTGCGGCAGCCGCATCAATTCGCGCCAGGTCGATTGCAGGGCCTCGTCAAGCGGCGCGGCCATGGCCTCATGCCGTGCCCGCACCAGCAGCGCGGCTGCAACCATCGGCCAATTCTCGACGAACGGCTTGAGCTCGTCGGGAGCGAGGAACATGCGCATGTGGTTGAGCGGCCGCTGCATGCGCGCAGGGCCAAGCAGCATGGTCATCAGGCGCGAGGCGGCGCGATTGGCCTGCACCACCTTCCAGCGCCGGTCGGTGACGATCGCCGGGAACGGCTCGTGGCGGCTGAGCAGAAGATCGATGGCACGCCGCGCCTCGGCAAGCTCCGGCGCCGACAGATCGCGCTCGCCATATTGCCGCGCGAAGCCGCCGGCCTCGAGCAGCGCATTGCGATCGCGCAACGTCAGATCGAGCGCGGACGCGAGTTGCAGCAGGATGTCCCGGCTGGCCGCCGCCTTCCCGGTCTCGACATAGCTCAGATGCTTGACCGAGATGCCGGCCTCGAACGCGAGCTCCGCCTGGCTCAATGCACGGCGGGTGCGCCAGCCGCGCAGGAGATCACCGACGGGATTGGCCGGCCGCAATCGCCGGAATGCGCGCGTATCCATCCGCCGATTATGCGAGCGCTGCCCGGTCCTGTAAACGGCGCTAGCGCGGGCGGGCCGCCATCTGCTTCAACCGCTCGGCGGTACGCTCGTCCGCCGGAAAGAACGTCTCCAGCGCCAACTCCGACAGGGTGATGTCGACCGGCGTGCCGAACACCATGGTGGTGGAGAAGAAGCTCAGGACCTCACCACCCAGCCGCAGCTTGAAGGGGATCGCGACGTTGTCCCTCGACAGCGGGGCCGAACGCGCAGGAATCGGATAGCTCTTCAAATCATTGTAGAGCTTGATCAGCTCCGGATCGGCCGTCGCCTCGCACTGCCGGTGCAGCCGCTCCAGGAGATGTCCGCACCATTCGGCGAGATTGACGGTGCGCGGCGCCAGCGCCTCGGGATGGAAGGCGAGCCGCAGCACGTTGACGGGCTGGCCGAGCAGATGCTGCGGGATGCCATCGAGCAGCGGCGCCACCATGCGATTGGCGGAGACCAGGTTCCAGTGCCGGTCCACCGCGAGCGCCGGATTGGGCTCATGCGCTTTCAAGACGAGGTCGATCGCCTGACGGGCTGACTTCAAGGCGGGATCCTCCAGCGGGCGCTGCGGAAAGGCCGGCGCGAAACCGGCGGCGACCAGCAGCACGTTGCGTTCGCGCAAGGGCACGTCGAGCCGCTCGGCGAGCCTGAGCACCATGTCGCGCGACGGCGCGGCACGGCCGGTCTCGACGAAGCTCAAATGCCGCGCCGAGATCTCGGCCTCGCCGGCGAGATCGAGCTGGCTCATGCGGCGGCGCTGCCGCCATTCGCGCAAATGGTCGCCAATATGGACCGGCTGGCTGCGTTCGGTGCGTGCGGTGGATGCATGTGCGTTCATGGTCAAAAACTAGCACGCGGATTTAGGCGCTTCCATTACCACCGAGGTAATCGAATTGGGGGACGAGCGCGCGCATCTTGGGTCGCAACAGGAGATAACCATGATCGCATTGCTGCTCTACCGGACCGTCGCAGACCACGTCTTGCCCTGGGCCATGGCGTTCGCAACGCGGATGCTGGCGCGCAGCCTCAACATGCCGGAGCCCCTGGTGCATTCGGCCGGCGGCTATGTCGTCGCGCAAGTCATCGCCTTCGAGCACGGCGTCGGCAGAAGCCTCTGTCCGCTCCGTCTCGCCCGCCTGCTCCGCGCCTGGTGGCGCGGTCGGCGTTGAGTTCCACCCAGCCCAACCAAGGAGACCTGAGATGATCGATGCATCGACCTTTCTGCGCCGCGCCCTTTTCGCCGACGCCATCTTCAGCGGCGTCGCCGCGCTCGGCTTCACCTTCGGCGCGAGCGCATTCGCTGCGCTGTTCAACCTGCCCGAAGCGCTGCTGCGCGAGACCGGCCTGTTCCTGATCGCCTATACCGCCCTGGTCGGCTGGCTCGCCTCGCGGCCCACGGTAGCGAGATCGCTCGTGCTGCTGGTCGTGATCGGCAATGCGGCCTGGACCGTCGGCAGCATCGCGCTGCTGCTCTCGGGCGCGGTGTCGCCGAATCTCGCCGGCGAGCTCATGGTCGTCGCGCAAGCCATCGCCACCGGCGTGTTCGCCGAGCTGCAATATGTGGGATTGAAGAAGAGCGGGCACGCCGTGACGGCGTGATCCTTTCGTGCCAGCTCCGCGGCGCAGACCGGGGAACGCGAAGGCTTCGTCATATCGGATCTTACCCGGATGCATGCATAACCTCGCGTTCTCGCGGCGGATTTCGCCCGAGCTTTGCTTCGTTGCTTGCGCCCTTCGGTTGCCGGAGGGCGCAGGGAAGGCCGGGCGCCGGCGGCACCCGAGTCCGTGCGCAACAGGAATGCACACGGTGTGGACTACAGGTGATGCCGGTCGCCCGGCCTTCCCTGCGCGGATGGTTTTAACGGTGTCCTTCGTGCTCTCCTCGGGGAGCGTTGCACTATTGCCCCCGTCGCCTCGCGGCTGATCGATGCGCGTACCCGGTCGGGCCGCCGCATCACCGCAAGCCTTGACGCCAGAACCCCGGGCGTCGGGACCACACGACTTCTCCGTCCGCGGACGGCCTTGCCTCAGCATCGAGGGCCCGATGTGCGCGCCCCCGGAGCATCAACAAGACCGCTGTGACCGCGCCGTGTCGTATGCGCATCGCCTGAGACTCACGGTTGCCCGCCCTGCCCTCAAGCAAATCGCGCCGGCGCTACCGCGTCCACCGCACCCCGGCCCGCATCTCGTGACGATCGCGAAGCGCCCCTCTGGCAGGACCAGGATGGCGGACGTATGCCATAAATCCGAAATTCGGAAAAGTGATATATTTCTGCCGGGAGGGGTTGACGGGTTTTGGGGTGTTTTGCCCGACGCCTCGCCGTTCCGTTATTGGGAGGAGCCCCGTGACCAAACAACGACCGGGTAGCGGCAGAACACCAATCCTCATGGGAGCCATCACTCCTCTCTCATGACCGGTATCATCGCAACTTCGTCCGAAGAGGCAGTTGCTTCTACCGTCACTAAGACCCTACCGAGCAGCTTACACGCCCTCGGCAAAAGGACGCAGCTTGTTTCATATGGTAGAAACTTCAAACCTTTCGTGCCATGGTTGTTAGTGGGAGGTAACCACCATGACCGACAGATACGAGTCGCTCGCGCGACGGCGGATGCATCCGAAGCTTCGTGTCTTGGCTAACAGCGATGCGCGAGTGAACGCCGCCAAAGCTGAAATACAGGGCTGCCTCAAGGTGACCTCCACCCTCGCCGCACAGGCTCCGAGCCTCGGAGCCGCAGTTGCACCCGGGCAGATTTCCAAAGGTAAAACCGCGGTCAAAGACCTGAATACCGCCGACCGGCGCGAAAATGTCGAAGTGAATGTTTTCGTCCGGTCGACCGAGCCGGTGAGGCTAGGACCGCATGATCGCGCTCAAGGCCGGCTCGCCGCGATGCGGCTCGGGCTTGAAGAGGTCGAGAACCTCGCCGGCGACGCCAATATCGTCATCATCGAGCCGGCCGAGACTTTAAAGCCGCCGCGGCCGCTCAAGGGCAGCGCGACGACCAGTACCCCGACGGCTCGCGTGGTCGCCAACGAACGCAAGAAGCATGGTGACGGTGCCGGCGTCATCATCGGGGTCATCGACGTCGAGGGATTCGATTGGGCCCATCCCGATTTCCTGGACCAGGCCGGCAAATCGAGATTCGTCAGCATCTGGGATCAGGGCGCGAAAGACGGCACGCCACCGACTGGGTTCGATTACGGCCGCGTCATTACTTCCGCCGACATGGCTCAGGCGGTTACCGAGGCCAAGCAGGTGCATGTGTCACCGCATGATCTCGAGCCGCAGTCGCAGATGGTCGTCGGCTCGCACGGGACGCATGTGGCCAGCATTGCGGCCGGCAATAGCGGCGTTTGCAGCAAGGCCGACATCGCAGCAGTCCTAATTTCGCTTCCGGCCGAAGACCTCGAGCGCAGAACCTCATTCTACGATTCGACGCGGCTGCTCGATGCCGTGATCTACCTGCTTGATCTCGCCGCCGGCCGACCGATCTCGATCAATATCAGCCTCGGAACTAACGGACATGCGCATGACGGCTCAAGCGCACTCGATCGATGGCTCGATGTCCTGCTCGCCGAACCCGGTCGATCGATCTGCATTGCGGCCGGCAATGCGGGCCAGGAACGACCCGAAGCTCCGGACGATCTCGGATACATGCTGGGCCGCATTCACGCCGGCTCGCGCATCGCGGCGCAGGGGCTCGATCACGACCTTGAATGGGAAGTGGTCGGAGACCGTATCAAGGACGCTTCCGAAAACGAGATGGAGCTTTGGTACGAACCGCAAGACCGCTTCGCGATCAGCATCCGTCCGCCGGATGGGCAATGGATCGGACCGATTGCGCCGGGCGAATTTCTGGAGAACTTCCAGCTCGCCGACCGCACCATGCTGAGCATTTACAACGAGCTGCATCATCCCGCGAACGGCGCCAACTACATCGCAGTCTACTTGACGCCCTTCATGGGCGACGTCGTGGTCGGCGTGAAGGCAGGAACCTGGCTCGTGAAGCTCCACGGTCTTGTCGTCCGCGACGGCCGCTTCCACGCCTGGATCGAACGCGACGATCCGGTCGATATCGGCGACGGCGCGCACTACTGGCCGTCGTTCTTCTCGCCGCGATCGAACGTCGATGCCTCCTCGGTGAGCGCGCTTGCTTGCGGCCAGCGCGTCGTCTCGGTGGCGAATCTCCACGAGGCGCGCCGCAGCGCGCATATCACATCGAGCCAGGGGCCGACCCGCGACGGCCGGCCCAAGCCCGACATCGTGGCACCCGGCACAGACATCGTCGCCGCGAACGGTTTCGGCGATCCGGCTGAGCCGTGGATACCCATGACTGGCACCAGCATGGCGAGCCCGTATGTAGCGGGCGTGATCGGATTGATGCTCGCAGTCGAGAAGACCCTCACGGCGGCGCAGATCCTCGGCATCCTGAAAGCGACCGCGCAACCGTTGCCGGGCGGCACGTTCGAATGGGTGAACGATTGCGGCTTCGGGGTGATCATGCCGGAGGCCTGCCTCAGGGAGGCGGGACACGTCACGGCCCGGCTCGACGCGAAGGATCGTTTCAAGGGGCGCGTGTCATGAAGATCACGTTGCTGCCCTCGGAGAAGGGCGATTGCTTGCTGATCGAATCCGGCGACGTCGCGATCCTTGCGGATGGCGGCATGCCCGGCTCTTACGCGGCCGAGGTACGGCCCTTTCTCGGACGCTTCGCTGCGGCCGGTGGCGAGCTCGATCTCGTGTACGTCTCGCATGTCGACCAGGATCACATCGCCGGCGTCCTGCAGCTCCTCGAAGACATGGTCCAGTGGCGCGTGCACAAGCACAAGGTCGCGAACAATCGGCCCTCGACCAAGCCCAAGTTTGACGAGCCGCCGGTTGTCAAGCGCATCTGGCACAATTCCTTCAAGGCGCTGGTTCCGGAGAACGCAGGCGAAATCGGCACCATGCTGGCGGCGCGGGCCAACACTCTGTCGAGTTCAGGCAATCCCGCCGCGATCAAGCTCGCGGCCGCCTACAGCAACATCGCCAACTCCATTCCGGAGGCGATCAAGGTTTCGCGGCGCATTGCGGCCGATCAGCTCGACATCCCCTTGAACGGCGAGTTCAACCACCTGCTAGCCATGGTGCGCGGCAAGAACGCCATCAAGCTCAAACCTGGAAGCAAGCTGTCGATCCGCGTCATCGGGCCATTCGAGAAGGATTTGGAGATACTCCGGGATTATTGGAATGCATGGCTCAAGGACGTGAAAAACGCCAATGCGGTAAGAAGCCTGAAGGAGTGGCTTGAAACTAACCGCGCGGGTCTTCCCGCCGGGACGATCGGCCTGTCAATCGACGACGAGATTGGCCGGCGCGCGAAGGTCACGGAGCCGAATCTCGCCTCGCTCATGTTGCTGCTGGAGGAAACAAAAGCCGGCGGCGGCGTCACGCGCGCCATCATGACCGGCGACGGTCACCACGAGGACATCCTAGCCGGGCTGAAGCATCACGGCCTCCTCCCAGACGGCAAGGGACTTCATGTGGACCTGCTCAAGATCCAGCATCACGGCTCGGAGCACAACTTGGACCGGGATTTCGTCAAGCGTATCACTGCCGATCACTACGTTTTCTGCGCCAACGGCGAGCACGAGAATCCCGATCTGCGGATCATCGAGGTGCTGTTGAAGTCACGCCTCGGAGAGGACGACGAGCTCTCGCCCAATCCCGAGGCCGACCAGTCCTTTACGGTGTGGCTCAATTGCTCGAGCCAATATCTCAAGAAGCAGATCGAAGCCAAGGAGAAAGCTGGCAAGTCGACCACGAAGCTGGAGAAATCGCTCGAGCATTTTCTGCTGGTCGAGGAGGCGCTGGCAGAAGCGAAGGCCGAGAGCGGCGGCAAGCTCAAGGTAAAAACGCTGAAGGCCAATCCGCTTGTGCTGGAGATCTGATCGCTTCGCCGCCGAGCCGATTCCGTCGCGTCACCATACAGTCCATTGCAGGCGCTGCGATTTGGCGGCCGAAGTCTCAGCGAAGGCGTAAGCCACCCGGCGTTCCTCCGCGGCAGGATTCTGGATGCTTCCGCCTTCGCCAAGGCTTCGGCGGACAAGTCGCTTTCGCTCGCAATGACGGAGAGGAGGCGAGACCGTCGTTCTCGGGCTGAGGACGCGGCGAGAGCAGGCCCTTGGCCTTGCGCGAAGCATGTCAGCTCGCGCGGCAGAAGGGCGCGCGACGACCGATGCGAGGCTACGCCCTCGCCCGGCCGACCTTGCCGGCGAAGTGCTTGCCGTTCAGCTTCTTCTTTTTCGCCGTGCTTTTCGCGCCCGCCTTCTTGGCCTTGGCTTCCGCCCGCGCCTTCACCTTGGCGGCTTCCGCCCTCGCCTCGGCACGCAGCTTCTTGCGCTTCTTCTCACAGGAATCGCACTTGCAGCCGATCGGCTTCAGATACGCCTTGAAATAGTCGGTGCCGTAATCGTAGTTGATCTCGTCGCCCGGCTCGATGTTCTTGATGGCGCGGATATAGACCTTGCGCTCGCGCGGCCGGACGTCGGATTCCGCATTGGGGCGACAGGAATGGTTGATATAGCGCGCGAGGTTCTTGCGCACCGATCCATCGATGGTCCAGCGCCCGTTGAGCTCGAACAGATATTTGTTCTCGATCTCGTCATGCTCGGGAATCCGCGAGTCCAGGATCGGTCCGAAATAGCGGATGATCCGGGTTCCCTTCTTGATCGGCTTGGTGGCGAAGAGGCCGAGCCCGGTCTTGGAGCGGCCGACGCGATAAGGTTTGTTCGAGGTGGCTGGCATGATCGAGAAAATGAGAACGCGAACGAGGCAGGAGGAGCCCAAGCGAAGCCGCTCTTGTAGAACGATTCCGTGCTGCTGTCAGGTATATCCCAACGCTGTTTGAACCTTGCCCACAATCAAGACGTCTGATGGGAGGAAGTTCCCAGTCTATAAAAGCCTCTCATGAATCGTCTCACCATTATGGGCTTCGCCATCCTGACGACTTGCATAGGCCTGAGCAGCGCCGCCGCCCAATCCGTGAGCAGCAGCTACACCTCGACAGCTGCGAAGGATTGCCGGCAGATCGGCAAGCCCAGCGCGCTCGACGGCGGCAGCATGCGGGTTTGTCCGGGCAAGGACGGCCTGAGCGTGCTGATCGCCGAGGACGATCTTCGCGAGATCGTCTCGGTCGGGCGCAGCCGCAAGGCGGCAAGCCAGGAACCCGCGGCAAACGTCTGGTTCGCGCCGTTCAATTCATCCGAGACAACCATCGAATGGCGCGCGGCCGGTGCAAAGCCGTTTGCGATCATCCAGCGCTGGCATATCGCCGACAATTCCGATCCCGACAAGCAGGGGCGGCCGAACACAAAGGCCATGCTGGTCGTGACCCGGCTGCCGCCGGGTCCGGTCTGCCACGTCGCCTATGTCGATGCGATCGCCAACCCGAACGCCAACGAGCTCGCGCGCAAGGCCGCCGACGATCTCGCCCGCGGCTTTGCTTGCGGCAAGGACGAGGTCAAGATCATCGGCACACGCGGCCGCGCCGTCGAGCTCGCCACGATGCGCTAGCCTTCGCGGTTCAACAGCTTGGAAGCTTCGGCGTCACTGGCGCCGTCAGCATGGCCTCGAGCAGCCGCTCGGCGGTTGTCCCCTCCGGCAGCCGTGCGAGGATGTCCTTCAGCCGTCCGTCGAGCAGCAGCATGGTGAAGCCGTGCACCAGGGACCAAGCGCGCGCGATCGCGGCGCCCTGGTTCAGCGTCAGCGCATCGCCGCTGATCTGCTCCTGCCGCATCATGCCGACCGCATTGGCAAGTCCGGCGAAAGACGCCTCGGCGGCCTCGTGCAGCGACGGCCTTGAATAATCCAGTCGCTCGGTGCGGAACATGATGCCGTACATGCCGGGATGGGCCTGCGCATAGGCGACGTAGGCTTTCGGCCGCGCCAGCGCGGCTTCGAGCGGCGTGGTGGCGGCATCGCACGATGCGGCCATTGCCACGTTGAACTGGCGGAAGCCGACCGCCGCAAGCTCGCTGAGGAGGCCGGTCAGGTCGCCGAAATGATGGGTCGGTGCGGCATGCGAGACGCCGGCCTCGCGGGCCACCGCGCGCAACGTCAGGCCGGCGAGCCCGTCGCGCTCCAGCACCCGTTCGGCGGCCTGGAGCAGCGCCTCGCGGAGCGCGCCGTGATGATACGGCGTCTCGGTCTTGGCGCTTCTCGCGCCGCGCGGGGTGCGCGATGCCGCCGTCGAGGTGGTTTTTCTCGGGGCACGCGGGCTTCGCGCCGCGTCGCCCTTGGTGTCGGTCTTGGCCATTTGCAAGCTATATGACGCAATATTGACAGTGTAAAGATTTCGCTTGACGAAAGCTGCGATCGGGCCTATTTGATCTTTACGATGTAAAGATAGGGGAGGATTCGCCGTGCAGCATGACGCCATCGCCGAGCGCCGCAACAATATCGCGCCGATCCCGTTCGAGGCCGACGCCCCCTTCCTGAAGATCGTCGGCGAATTGCCGCGCGAGCTGAACGGCACGCTCTATCGCAACGGTCCCAATCCGCAGTTCGATTCGCCCGGCGCGCACTGGTTCGTCGGCGACGGGATGCTGCACGCCTTTCATCTCGAGAACGGCCGCGCCAGCTACCGCAACCGCTGGGTCCGCACGCCGAAATGGCTCGCCGAGCACGATGCCGGCCGCGCGCTGTTCGGCGGCTTCGGCCGCAAGCTGCCGGATGCGCCGGCAAACCTCACCGATGGCGGCGTCGCCAACACCAACATCATCTTCCACGCCGGCAAGCTGCTGGCGCTGGAAGAAGCGCATCTGCCGACGGAGATCGAGCCGGGCACGCTGGCGACGCGCGGCTATCACAACTACCAGGGCCGCGTCGCCGGCAGTTTCACCGCGCATCCCAAGATCGATCCCGTCACCGGCGAGCTGGTGTTCTTCGGCTACAACGCGGCGGGCCCGCTGACGCCTGCCCTCTCCTACGGATCGATCGACGCAACGGGCAAGGCGACGCGCTTCGAGCGGTTCGAGGCGCCCTATGCCAGCATGGTGCACGATTTCATCGTCACCGCGAACCATGTGCTGTTCCCGATCCTGCCGATCACCGGCAGCATGGAACGCGCGATGAGCGGACGGCCGCCCTATGCCTGGGAGCCGGACAAGGGCGCCTATGTCGGGGTGATGAAGCGCAGCGGCATGGCCAAGGACATCGTCTGGTTTCGTGCCGAAGCCTGCTACGTCTTCCATGTCATGAATGCGTGGGAAGACGAGAGCCGCATCGTCGCCGACGTCATGCAGTTCGAGGAAGCGCCGCTGTTTCCGCATCCGGACGGCCGCCCCACCGATCCCGATAAAGCGCGCGCCCGCCATTGCCGCTGGACCTTCGATCTCGCTGGCAATACCGACCGCTTCCAGCAGACGTACCTGGACGATCTCACCGGGGAATTCCCGCGCATCGACGATCGCCGCGCCGGGCTGAAGAGCCGTCACGGCTGGTACGCCTGCGCCAATCCGAAGCTGCCGATGTTCGGCGCGCTCGCAGGCATCGTCCACGTCGACGGCAACGGCAGGCGGCTCGGCCAATACCTGCTGCCGGCCGGCGACACCATCTCCGAGCCTGTTTTCGTCGAGCGATCCAGGGATGCCGCCGAAGGCGACGGCTGGCTGCTCGCGGTGGTCTGGCGCGCGCGGGAAAATCGCAGCGATCTCGCCGTGTTCAATGCCACCGATATCGAGGCCGGCCCTGCCGCCTTGGTGCAGCTCGGCCACCGCGTCCCCGACGGCTTCCATGGAAATTGGGTCGGCGCGGCGTAGTCCCCTCGTCATTCCGCGGGCGCGACTTGGCGCGAACCCGGGCGGACGAAAAGGAGTTTTCCATGTTCATGCCCTCGATCACCGCAGGCGCTGTTGTCCTCCTCGCCCTGACCGGCACCGCACTCGCGTTCCAGATGATCCGGCTGCGGCGAAGCCGCCATACCGTTTTCAACGGCGGCATCCTGCTCTGCCTCGCTCTGTTGGCTGCCGCTGTACTGCCGCTCCTGCCTTGGACCGAATTGGCGGAGGAGGCATTGGACCAAGCTGTTGCTGCGCTTCGCGTGTTGGAGGTCACCTACGTCATTTTGACATTGTAAAGATTTTGCTTGACCCGGCATCGCCGGCGCACTACTTATCTTTACATTGTAAAGATTGATCCGACCGAGGCGGCCCATGGCGATTTTCCTGATCCTCGCGCCCTACGGCGTCTTCGCCTTCCTGATGCTGGTGACGTCGGCCGTGCTCAGCGTGTTTGCGGCCTCGGTGATCTGCCTCGCCACCATCGCGATCGACGTCGCGCGCGGGCGCTCGGTGAAGATCCTGGCCGCGGGCTCCGCGCTCGTGTTCGCCGCAATCGGCCTTTACCTCGCGCTGATCGACCCCGCGCTCGGCACCCTCGGGGTCAAGCTGTCGGTCGATGTCGGAATCTTCGTCATCTCGCTCGGCTCCATGCTGCTCCGCCATCCCTTCACGTTGCAATATGCGCTTGAAGCGGTGCCGGCCGAGACCGCGGCGATGCCTGGCTTCCTCCGCGCCAATTACATCATCACGGGTGCCTGGACCGCGGCCGCGCTGTTGATGGCGGCCGCCAATCTCGTGCTGCTCTACGTCCCCGGCCTGCCGCTCTGGACCAGCCTCGCGGTCGCCTTTGCCGCCCGCAACAGTGCGCTCTACTTCACAAAGTGGTATCCCGAGTATCGCCAGATCAAGTACGGTACGCCCGCCCGCGCCCTCCCAGACGCCCGCTGAACAGGATCGACGATGAAGGACGTATTCGCCCGCCTCGCCTCCGACTTCCTCTCCGCCATCATCTTCCTGGCCATCTACCTCATCACCGACAACATCATCCTGGCGACATCGGTGGCGATCGCCGCTGCAATCGCGCAGGTGATCTACGCCCGCCTCAAGGGGCAGGCGCTCAACTACATGACCTATGCGAGCCTCGCGCTCGTCGTCGGGCTGGGCGCGATCACGCTCCTGACCCACGATCCGCGCTTCATGCTGGCCAAACCCTCGATCGCGCATTTCGCGATCGGCCTCATCATGCTCAAGCGCGGCTGGATGCTGCGCTACATGCCGCCGCTCGTCGTGGAAACCGTTCCGGAATATGTGACGGCCGCGGGCTATGCCTGGGCGGCGCTGATGTTCGTGATCGGCGGCGGGATGATCGTGGTCGCCTCCACCGGCGACCTGAAGCTGTGGGCGTTCTACATCACGGTGGTCGCCGGCGGCGCCAAGATCCTGGCCTTTGCCGTGCAGTATGTGGTTCTCAGGCTCATCGTCACCAGCCGCAAGCGCGCCGCCGCCCGCGCCTGATTGCCACATCGCAGGGTTAGGCAGGACCTGCGAGTTGCGCTATAGGCTCGCTCGGGACGGCCGCGGATCGTCGCGGACCGCCGGGATTTGTTCGGGAGACGGGAATGGCCGTAGACGGCAACTGGAATCTGACCATGACGACGCCGATGGGTGAACAGCAGGCCACGCTGAACCTGAAGGCTGCGGGCGGCACGCTCACGGGTACGCTCGGCGCGCAAGGTAATACCACCGAGATTTTCGACGGCACCGCCTCCGGCGACAACGTCTCCTGGAAGGCCTCGATCGACAAGCCGATGCCGCTCACGCTCGAATTCACCGGCACGGTCTCCGGCGACAGCATCAGCGGCGAGATGGGCATCGGCCCGATGGGCAGCTTCCCGTTCACAGGCGCGCGGGCGTAACGCACGCTGCGCCGATGCGTGCGCTCCGGCTCATCGCGGCGATCGTCCTGTCTGTTGCAGCACAGGCCGCGCGCGCGGATGACAGCGAACCGGCGTGGCGCGCAAGCGCGCTCGCTTTGGTGCCGGCAGGTTATGTTGCCGGCACCGCTTATCGAACCGAAGGGTCGACCGGTTATCTCGCGATCTATCCCGCACTGTCCAACGATCCGAAGTCACCGGCAAGCGTCTTTGCGGCGCGCCAGGCTCTGGTCGTCACGCTGACGGCGGATGCGACGCGGGCGACGTCAGCCGAGCTGAAGCCGCGCACCGGGCCGGATGTCGACAACGACGACAATGATTTCGCCAAGCTGCACGCCGAGCTCGCCGCCAAGCGCTCGACGCTGCCTGCTGGCACCGAGCCCTGCGATCTCGGCGCCTGGTCGATCGACAAGGATCCTCATGGCCTCAACGTGCGTGCCGAACCTTCAGTGAAGGCGCGCGTGCTCGGCACGCTACCGCCGCCCTATCGGCTGAAGCTCGGCGGCGCCGAGAACACGCCCGAGGGCGGCTGGCTCACCGAATTCCGCATCATCGGCTTCAGGGACGGCTGGTTCCTGATCGAAGGCGCAAAGCCGCCGGGCAAGGACTATGAGGACGAGAAGCGATACCCGCGTAGCGCGCCAAAGCCCTATGCCGGGCGCGGCTGGGTCGCCTCGAACAAGGTCGGCGTGGCCTATGCCAATGGCGGCACGCGCATGGGCGGGCTGTTCCAGGCGCCCTTCGTCGATGCCAAATGGATGCCGGCCCAGCGCGAGCTCGGCGGTACGCTCGACACCGACGGCAGCCCGAAGCGGCTTCTTGCCTGCAGCGGTTATTGGGGCCTCGTCGAGAGCCACGACAGCGTGCGCGGCTGGTGGCGCGCGCTGTGCTCCAACCAGGTCACGAATTGCAGCTGACACGCATCGAGACTTCGCCGCCAGCTCAAATCGTCATACGCGGGCTTGACCCGCGTATGCATCTTCTTCGAAGCGCGATGGATGGCCGGGTCAAGCCCAGCCATGACGGTCTCAGCCCAAATTCAACTCCTTGAAGAAGTCGTTACCCTTGTCGTCGATGATGATGAACGCCGGGAAATCGACAACCTCGATGCGCCAGATCGCTTCCATGCCGAGCTCGGGATATTCGAGCACCTCGACCTTCTTGATGCAGTGCTCGGCGAGGTTCGCCGCGGCGCCGCCGATCGAGCCGAGATAGAAGCCGCCGTACTTCTTGCAGGCCTCGCGCACGGCCGGCGCGCGGTTGCCCTTGGCCACCATCACCATCGAGCCGCCGGCGGCCTGGAACTGGTCGACGAAGGAATCCATGCGGCCCGCAGTGGTTGGACCGAACGCGCCGGAGGCGTAGCCTTCGGGCGTCTTGGCGGGACCGGCGTAGTAGACCGGATGATTCTTGAAGTAGTCCGGCAGCGGCTCGCCCTTCTCCAGCCGCTCGCGCAGCTTGGCATGCGCGCTGTCGCGCGCGACGATCATGGTGCCGGTCATCGAGACCCGCGTCTTGATCGGGTATTTCGAGAACGTCGCCAGAATGTCCTTCATCGGCTGGTTGAGATCGATCTTGACGACCTCGCCGCCGAGCGACTCTTCGACTTGAGGCAGGTACTGCGCAGGATTGTGCTCGAGCTCCTCGAGATAGACGCCGTCCTTCGTGATCTTGCCCAGCACCTGGCGGTCGGCCGAGCAGGACACGCCAAGCCCGATCGGGAGCGAGGCGCCGTGGCGCGGCATGCGGATCACGCGGACGTCGTGGCAGAAATATTTCCCGCCGAACTGCGCGCCGACGCCGAGCGATTGCGTCATCTTGTGGATTTCCTTCTCCATCTCGAGGTCGCGGAAGGCGTTGCCGTCAGGCGAGCCGTGCGTCGGCAACGCATCGAGATAGCGGGCGGAGGCAAGCTTCACCGTCTTCATGCACAGCTCGGCCGAGGTGCCGCCGATCACGATGGCGAGGTGATAGGGCGGGCACGCGGCGGTGCCGAGCGTCAGGATCTTCTCCTTGAGGAACGCGAGCAGCCGGTCCTTGGTCAGCACCGAGGGCGTGGCCTGGAACAGAAAGCTCTTGTTGGCGGAGCCGCCGCCCTTGGCCATGAACATGAACTTGTAGGCGTCATCACCCTCGGCGTAGATCTCGCACTGCGCCGGCATGTTGTTGGCGGTGTTCTTCTCCTCGTACATCGAGAGCGGCGCGACCTGCGAGTAGCGCAGATTGCGGCGCAGATACGCATCGCGCGCGCCTTCGGACAGCGCCGCTTCGTCGTCGCCGTCGGTGATGACGTTGCAGCCCTTCTTGCCCATGATGATCGCGGTGCCGGTGTCCTGGCACATCGGCAGCACGCCGCCCGCCGCGATATTGGCGTTCTTCAAGAAATCCAGCGCGACGAACTTGTCGTTCGGGCTGGCCTCGCTGTCCTCCAGGATCGAGCGGAGCTGCTTCAGATGGCCGGGGCGCAGATAATGGTTGATGTCGCCAAAGGCTGCCTCCGACAGCGCCCGCAGCGCCTCGCGCGACACCACCAGCATGTCCTTGCCGAGCACCTTCTCGACCCTGACGCCCTCGGACGAAATCTTCTTGTAGGGCGTCTCGTCCTTGCCCAGCGGGAACAGCGGGGTGTGCTTGTAGGGCGGAACGGGCTTGGACTGGTCGGGAAAGGCGGTGGGAGCGTTCATGGGGCAAATCTCGGGGTTTTGGGGCCCTGGCGGGCCTCTCAGCATAGAAGCGTTCTAAGCCGATTTTGGGCGGAAAGGGAAGGGAACGGCGCGCATGGGAGGGGCCGCCCGGGCCTTGGGAAGGCACTGACGCAGCACGTGGAAAGGCCGCCCCCCACCCTTGCGATTCGCGTCGGCCGACGCTTGAATGCGCGCCCTAAGGGGCTTTTCATCATGACATTGAACTTGAACGTCCGCGGCGCGATCCTGGTCGCCGCCGCCATCACCGGCCTTGTGGCTCTCGCTTCGCCTGCCCGCGCCGATCGCTGCGACGACAGCGCCAAGGAGCTGGCGAACCAGATCGATCGCCTCAAGGTGAATTTCCGCGCCGCCAACACAGTCTACCTCACGCATCCGGCGGCCAAGGAGCTGTCCGTGGGCTGCCGCGGCGACAAATATTCCATCGAGCTCTATGCCAAGGGCGACCGCAAGCCGAAGCCGGAGTTCTATGCCCTGGTCGGCTCGATGGCGGCGATCGTCTTCACCGTGACCAAGGACGACACCACGACGGGCGCGACGCGCTGCCTGAAGCGGATGGGTCTGCTCCGTGGCGACAAGGTCAACATGCGCTACCGCCGGCTCAACATGGAATGCACCCGCACCAAGACGGAAGCGTCGATCGCGATCACGCGCGGCAAGGACGAATAGGCGGAGCTCCTTCCGTTTCGCTACGGACATGTGTCTCATCCGCGCGGTGCAAACCGAGACGACGAGGCCCCTCCCAGTCATTGCGAGGAGCCCTTGCGACGAAGCAATCCAGACTGTCTCCGCGGAGAGATCTCTGGATTGCTTCGCTCCGCTCGCAATGACGGAGTACGTGGTCAGCTGCGTCGCGCCCGCATAGAGGGCCCACACCGCACCAATTCCCTCGCATTTTAACGATTGGCTTGAAGGAAATTTCGCTCCTCGCAGGGCAGGCTCAATTGTTTCCATGTGTGAGGATTTGCGGATGAAGGTTTCCACCGTTGCGCCCCCGCCGATCGCGATCGTGGTGCCGAACTACGACACGACCAAGCCGCAGGACGATCAGAGCAAGGTCAAGGACGAGGATCCGACCTTCAAGCCGCAGCCGCCGGCGCCGCTGCCGCCGGGTCAGGGCACGCGGATCGATCAGCTCGCCTGATCAGGGCTTGCCAAGCCGAAGCGCCCGATCCAGTCGATCGGGCTTTTGGCGTGTCCGGCCGCATCTTTGCCGGATAGCTGGATCAAGATCGCGCGCCGTTCACCTAGGATCTGCGCATGATCGCACGGCTGCTGTTGCAGAACACGGTGTTCGTCGTCGGCATGGGCGCGCTGCTGTTCGCGTGCGCCGGGACGCTGCATTGGCCGTCGGCCTGGGCCTTCCTCGTCACCTCCGCCCTCCTCGGCCCGCTCTGCGGCTGGTGGCTCTACCGGATCGATCCGGCGCTGCTTGCTGAACGCCTGCGGCCGGTCCTGCAAAAGGATCAGCCCGCCGCCGACAAGATGTTCATTGCCCTCTTCGTCGTCGCCATGCTGGCCTGGCTTGCCGTGATGGGGCTCGACCGCCGCGTTCGATCCTCCGACATTCCGACCGCGTTGCAGGTGCTCGGCCTCGGACTGTTCCTGGCCTCGACACTGTTCATCATGTGGGTCTTCCGCGAGAACTCGTTCGCCGCGCCCGTGGTGAAGCTGCAAACCGAGCGCGCGCAGCACGTGATCTCGACCGGTCCCTACGCCTATGTCCGCCACCCCATGTACAGCGGCATGGTCCTGTTCTTCACCGGCGTGCCGTTGCTGCTGGGGTCGTGGTGGGGACTTGCGATGATGCCGCTCTTCATCGCCCTGTTCGCGTTCCGCATCCCGATCGAGGAGCGCACGCTGCGCGAGGGCCTGCCCGGCTATACCGATTATACGGCGCGGGTGCGCTATCGTCTCATCCCCGGCCTCTGGTGAACGCGCCTGGCGTCCTCCACCAAACCGGCTATTGATCCAGCTCGCGATAGCGGCGGAAGATACCCTGCTCGTTGAAGGGAATGCGGCGCTCGCTTGCGAGATAGGCCTTGATGTTGGGCCGTGCGGCGATGCGGTCGTGCAGGCCGACGAGGCCCGGGACATCCTTCTCGAACGCCTTCATGCGTTTGGGGAAGGCATAACGCAGGCCCTCGACGATCTGGAACAGCGAGAGGTCGACATAGGTCGGGCGACGGCCGGTGACAAAGGTACCTCCGCTCCCGACGAGAAGCTGCTCGAAATAGCCGAGATATTTCGGCACCCGCTCCTCCCAGAACTCGGCCGTACGCTTCTTCGCCGGCGCCTTCTGGTCCTCATAATAGAGCGAGGGCCCGAGCGGATGATGGGTGTCGTGGATCTCCACGACGAAGTCGGTGATCGTGAGCTGGAGCTGGTGCACCCAGAGCCTGCCGGCTTCCGTCTTGGGCGCGAGCCCATGGCGGGCGCCGAGATAGAGCAGGATGTTGGCGGTCTGGCCGATGACGAGCTTGCCCGCTTTCAGGAATGGCGGCGCAAAGGGCGGCGTGCCCCTCTGCGCGTCCAGCATCTTCATCATCGCAGCCGTCCCGCGCGGCCCGCGCGCAACATCGACGTAAGCGGCACCCGCCTCCTCCAGGGCCAATCGCACATATTCGCCGCGGCCCTGGATCTCGGGCCAGTAGTACAGCTCGTATTTCATGAGAGAGGTCCGTAAGCATGAAGGCGACCGGACCAATGTAGCATGCGGCCGGAGGTTCCGTCAGCGTGAGGGCGGAACGGCGGCACCAGTCCGTCATTGCGAGGAGCGAAGCGACGAAGCAATCCAGACTGCCTTCGCGGAAAGGTTCTGGATTGCTTCGCTGCGCTCGCAATGACGGGTGGAGAGAGTTACGCCTCTCTCAATTCGCAGCGAAGCAGTACAGCAGACCGTCGCCGCCGGTGCTCTTCAGATCGGCCTGCGAGCAGCCGCCGTCGGGACCGCGCGAGGTGTGGGAGCTGTTCCATGACTTCGAAGGCTCATCATCGCGCAGGCCCTGCCGATCGGAATGACCGACGACCGCGGCGCCTTGCGTGCTCGATGTCCAGTTCTTGCAGGTCTTGTCGTCGCCCGCGGCGAAGGCGGTGCCGTCGGGCTGCGATCCCGTGAGGATGTCATGCCGGTTCGGCGTGTCGCCACGGCCGTTGATGACCTCACCCTTCTCGCTGAGCGCGGTCTGCTTGGTGAGATTGTTCGCCCCGTGCAGCTCGGCCACGTCCTTGGCGATCACCGTGCCCTTGGCGTTCTGCCACGGTCCCTTGCCGATGCGATCCCTGGCGTTGATGGCCGGCTTGCCGTCGGCGGCCTGCGTCGAGAGATAGGCGCGCCAGGTCTTTGTGCCGGCGCCAGCGGCCTGTGCAAGCTTCTGGCAGTGCGCGTCGGCTCCTTCGAGGCCGCCGAGATCGGCGCCCTTGCCGGGGCCGTTCGAGGTCACGAAGAAGGTCATGTCGGCCAACTGCGCTTGCGCCGAGGGCGCCGCCAGCAAGGACATGGCGAACGCAAGGCCCCCAATCGTCACTCTCTCGATGCGGATCATGTTGTCCTCCCGTTGTGCTTGTCGTTAACCGCCTCATGTCAACCCGACACGCGGCCGGTTATTCCGATCCGGCGAGGCGAGACGCCCAAAGAAAAAGGCGCCGTGCGGAACGCACGACGCCCTGGTTTCTCATGTGGCAGGCGATCAGTTGGTCTGCTGGATCGCCGACAATTCCCAGCCTGTGCCCGGCCGGCGGGCGAAGGTCCAGATCTCGGTCGCCTCGCCCGGCTGCTCGCTGCCGGCGACGATTGCGCCGGTGTTGCGATCCACCGTCTTGTCGGTGAGCGCGAAGCGCAGCGCCACCGTGGCGTAGTCGGTCTCGCCTTCGCGCCAGGCTTCCGCGAGGTCGCCCTGCAGCAGCTTCACATTCGTGACCTTGTTGACCACGTTGCGGGCGCGGTTCTGGGCGAGGTCCTGCTCGAAATAGGAGACCATTTCGGGCGTCGCGAGCGTGTGCAGCTTGGCCACGTCCTCGTTCGACCAGGCGGCCTGGATGTCGCCGAGCAGACGCTCGAACGCCTCATAGTCATCCGGCTTGATCTCCAGTGGCGCGTTGTTGGCGCCGAAGCCGAAGCCGCCGAGGCCGCCAGCTAGACCGCTGCGATAGTTCGCCTGCGGTCCGGGCGCTGCGCCGGCCTCAGCATTGGCGTAAGCCGCCCGCGGGGCGTGACGCCGCTGCCACCAGGACATCGCCAGCCGCACCACGAGCACCACCAGCGCGATCTGGATGATCAGGCCGATGATCGAGGACAGGCCGCCGAGGCCGCCGAACAGGCCGCCGCCGAACAGCATGCCGAGCAGGCCTGCGCCGAGGAAGCCGGCCGCGAGGCCGCCCATGAAGCCGCCGGCGCGGCCGAACAGCCCACCGCGCGCGGGTGCTGACGCAGCCGAGTTCATGCCCGCACCCGGCTGGGTGTAGGTGCGGTTGAATTGCGAGGCCGAGCCCGGCGCCGTCGTGGTGGGGGGCGGAGCGGAATAGGTGCGCGAGCCGCGTGACCCCGACGAGGAGCCGCCGCCAACGCGCGCGTCGGCGGACGAGATCGCCAGCGCGGTCGGCAGCGCAAGCGCCAACACGACGGCGATCGCCTTGAAGAGAGTGCGGGATCGTTGCGAGAAAGTCATGTGCGTTTCCCAAATCCCCGGCATGGGGACGTGTCCCTAAGATGGTCAGACTTCCCGAAAAGTGAAGCCGGTTTCGGAACCCATGGCTGCGGCCCTCAGTCGCGGGGATGTGGCAAAAGCCCATATTTGGCGGGGGTTTGGCCGGGGTGCAGGGGGAACCGTGGTCTCTGGTTACCGGCGGCTACGCGACCGGAATTCCGCTTTCTCGGCGTCATTGCGAGGAGCCCTTGCGACGAAGCAATCCAGCCGCTTTCCGCAGAGACAGTCTGGATTGCTTCGCTTTCGCTCGCAATGACGGAGAGCGTGTTGACAGCCCCCTCACCCCTGCTTCGTCATCGTCTCCTTCACCGCCGCCACCAGCTGGCTCAGTGTGAACGGCTTTGGCAGGAAGTCGAACTGCTGGCCTTCCGGCAGGCTCTTCTCGAAGGCATCCTCGGCATAGCCGGAGACGAAGATGAACTTGATGTCGGGGTTCTTCTCGCGCATGGCCTTGAGCAGCGTGGGCCCGTCCATCTCCGGCATCACGACGTCGGAAACGACGAGATCGATCGCGCCACTCTGCTCATCCAGCACCTCCATGGCCTCGACGCCGTTCTCGGCCTCGACCACGGTGTAGCCGCGCGAGCGCAGGCCGCGGGCATTGAGCGCGCGCAGGCCCTCCTCGTCCTCGACCAGCAGGATGGTGCCCTGCCCGGTGAGGTCGGTGCGCGGCTTGGTCTCTGCCGCCGCGGCGGGGGCGATCTCCTTCGCAGCGCCGTTGGTCGCGCCGATTGCGGCTGCGGGCTGCTCGACCTCCGGTTCGGCGATGTGGCGCGGCAGGAAGATGTGGAACGAGGTGCCCTGCCCCGGCTCGGAATCGACGTAGATGAAGCCGCCGGTCTGCTTGACGATGCCGTAGACGGTGGAGAGCCCGAGGCCGGTGCCCTTGCCGACCTCCTTGGTCGAGAAGAACGGCTCGAAGATCTTGTCGCGGATGTCGGCGGGGATGCCGGTGCCGGTGTCGGCGACCTCGATCCGCACATAATCCGCGGCCGGCATGCCCTTGTAGGCGAGCTTGCCCGCATCCTCGCTGGTGACGTTGGCGGTGCGGATGATCAGCTTGCCGCCGTCGGGCATGGCGTCGCGCGCGTTCACTGCAAGATTGACGATCACCTGCTCGAACTGGGAGACGTCGACCTTCACCGGCCAGAGGTCGCGACCGTGCACGAGGTCCAGCTTGACCTTCTCGCCGATCAGCCGGCGCAGCAGCATGGTGAGATCGGACAGCGCGTCGCCGAGATCGAGCACCTGCGGCCGCAGCGTCTGCCGGCGCGAGAACGCCAGCAGCTGCCGCACCAGCGTGGCGGCGCGCGTTGCGTTCTGCTTGATCTGCATGATGTCCTGGAACGACGGGTCGGTCGGCTTGTGAGCGTTCAGCAGGAAGTCGTTCGCCATCATGATGGCGGACAGCACGTTGTTGAAGTCGTGGGCGATGCCGCCGGCGAGCTGGCCGACCGTCTCCATCTTCTGCGACTGGTTGATCTGGTTCTCCAGCGCGCGCCGCTCGGTGGTCTCGAGCATGTGCACGATGGCGGCTTCCGCCTCGGTCTCGGCCGCATCGACCGGGGTCACGAAGAACTGGCCCCAGCGTTCCCTGGCTCCTTCCAGCGCCACCTCGACCGGTGCGATATCGGCCTTGCCTTCGGCGGCCTGGTTGATGGCCGCGATCAAGAGGTGGCGGTCGCGGGAATTGACGGCGCGGAAGATCGACTTCGAGGAGGTGTCCAGCCCCAGCGCCTGACTGAGCTTGGCGTAGCGCGCATTGGCGCGCACCACGTTGCCGGCGCGATCGACGGTCGCGATCGCCATCGGCGTGTGGTCGAAGAAGCGCATGAACCGCACTTCGGCGGCACGATCAGGGTCGCTGCGCTCGTCGCGGGCGCGGCTGATCACGAGCGTGCGCGAGGGCCCCGGCGCGCCGTCGGCACCGAAGGCGAGCTTGTGATAGAGCCGCACCGGCATGGTCTTGCCGGTGCGCATGCGCAGGTCGATGTCGAACACCTCGGTCTTCACCTCGCCCGGCACCGCCACGATCGAGGTCAAGAGCGAAGCGCCGTCGCCGGAGACGATGTCGGTGAGTTTCAGGCCGCCCGAGCCGATCTCGGCGAGATCGTAGTCGAGCCAGTTCGCCAGCGTCGCGTTGACATAGGCGAGCTCGCCGGCCGGATTGACCGAGAAGAAGCCGCACGGGGCGTGATCGAGATATTCGATCGCGTGCTGGAGCTCCTGGAACACGTCCTCCTGGCGCTCGCGATCGCGCGTGATGTCGGCGATCGACCATACCGCGTATTTCGCCTCGCGCTTGCCGGTGCCGAGCGGGCGCACGCGCATGCGCAGCCAGCGGCCCTGGTTGCCGTCATGGCCGGAGATGCGCACCTCTTCCTGCTGCCGCTTGCCCTCGCGGGCGGCCTTGAGTAGGCGGAACACCGCTTCCGAGACGTCGGGGTTGCCGATGAAGACGCGCTCGACGGGGCGCACGTCCTGCGGGCCGCTGGCGCCGGTCAGCGTCAGATAGGCAGCATTGGAATAGACCACGTGTCCGCGCGCATCGGTGACCGCGAGCCCGTCGAAGGCGTGATCGGAGATGCGGCCGATGATGGGATCGTCGAGATTGCGGTCGGCGAAGCGAATGATGCCGGCGGCGAAGGCGAACAGGTTGAACAGGCCGACCATCGCCAGCACGGCGAGGATGCCGAGGATATAGGGCTGCGCCTGCGCGCGCCCGAGCGTCATCAGCCCGACAGCCACGGCGACGAGGCCGG
Organism: Bradyrhizobium glycinis; assembly: GCF_016031655.1. Taxonomy (GTDB): domain Bacteria; phylum Pseudomonadota; class Alphaproteobacteria; order Rhizobiales; family Xanthobacteraceae; genus Bradyrhizobium; species Bradyrhizobium glycinis. Next base: position 29,199 of record NZ_JACCHQ010000015.1, on the reverse strand, counting down.
CGGCCACCAGCAGCACCAGCGCAATGCTGCCCGAGCGCGGCGACGGCTCGTGCGCCGCAACGGGCTCGCGTGTGAGGTCGTGGTCGGTCTCGGCGGTCATTCTCGAGCTGGCGCAGCCTGTCGGCAGAGAATCAACGCGCCACGGGGCGCATGGGGTCCTCCCTGCCTGAATCGGACCCTGAGGTGCAAGGGCAGCAGCGGCGAAAGGTACGCTGATTCCCAGATTACAGCCATTTCCGGTACTTTTCGGGCATCTTATCCCCGTCCGGCACTGAATCCACGCTTCAGGCGCATGACGTAACCGATGACTTCGGCGACGGCATGGTAGTGCTCGGTCGGGATTTCCTGGTCGATGTCCACGGTCGCATAGAGCGCGCGGGCCAGCGGCACGTTCTCCACGATCGGAATGTCGTGCTCGCGCGCGATCTCCCGGATCTTGAAGGCGAGGTTGTCGACGCCCTTGGCGACGCAGATCGGCGCGGTCATGCCGCGCTCGTAGGACAGCGCCACCGAATAGTGGGTCGGGTTGGTGATGATCACGGACGCCTTGGGAACCGCCGCCATCATGCGCTTCTTGGCGCGCTGCTGCCGCAATTGCCGGATCTTGCCCTTGATGTGGGGATCGCCTTCGGACTGCTTGAACTCTTCCTTGATCTCCTGGAGCGACATCTTCTGCCGCTGGAACCAGCTGCGGTACTGGAAAAAATAGTCGGCGATGGCGACGATCGCGAGCGCGGCGACCACCGCGCCGAGCAGATGGATGGTCATGCTGGTGCTGGCGCCCAGCATGGCGGCCGGATCGAGCCTGACCATCGCCTCCATACGATGCCGCTCCGGCCACAGGATCATGGTCATGACCACGCTGAGAGCGACCAGCTTGCCGATGCCTTTGAGAAAATTGGCGGCCGCCTGCTTGCCGAAGATGCGTTTGAAGCCGGCGCCGGGCGAAATCTTGTTGAATTTGGGCTTTAGGGACTCAGCCGACCAAACCAGCCGGTGCTGCAGCATGTTGCCGGCGATGGCCGCCAGCACCAGCATCAACAGGGGCACGCCGACCGCGGCAAGCACGGCGAGCTCGATCTGCTGCGTCAGCGCGAGCAGGGCCTTGCCGTCGGTCTTGATCATCCAGGAATTGGCAAGCAGGTTGCGCATCGGCGTCAGCAGCCCGCTGCCGACCGAGCCCGAGAAGGTGGAGACGACGAGCGTGCCGCCCGCCATCATGAACCAGGTATTGATCTCCTGGCTCTTGGCGACGTCGCCGCGTTCGAGCGCATCGTCGAGGCGCTTTTGCGTCGGGTCTTCTGTTTGACTTTCGGGATCATTGTCTTCGGCCATCGATCCCTCTTATTTCAGCGGCATCATCTGGTGCATGACACCGATGAAATAGTCGAGAAAGGTGCCCATCATCGCGGTGAGCACCACGGCGAGCACCAGGAAGCCCGCAAAGATCGACAGCGGCACGCCGACGAAATAGACCTGCATCTGCGGCATCAGCCGCGCCAGCACCCCTAATCCGATGTTGAAAACGAGGCCGAACACCAGAAACGGCCCGGAGAGCTGCAAGCCGAGGCGGAACGCGGCTGCGAAGGCACGCGTTGCGAGCGAGGCGACGTCGCCGCTCGACACGGTCTCGCCCGGCGAGAAGATCGTGTAGCTGTCGTTCAGCGCCGCAATGACGAGATGATGGCTGTCGGTGGCGAACAGCAGCGTCACGCCCAGCATGGTCAGGAAATTGCCGACCAGCACGCCCTGCTGGCCCTGCGTCGGATCGACCGAGGTGACGAAACCGAGCCCCATCTGCTGCGCGATCACGGATCCCGCAACCTGGAGCGCCGACAACGTCACGCGGGCGGTCGCGCCCAGGACGATGCCGATCGCGATTTCATGCAGCATTAGCACCAGCAGCGGCGCCAGAGAGCCCATGTCGACCTGATAGGCGTTGCGATGCAGCGGCAGGATGATGAGCGTGAGCAGCAGCGCGATCGACAGCTTGATCCGCGTCGGGATGTTGGTCTCGCCGAGGCCGGGCAACAGCATCACCATCGCGCCGACCCGGGCGAAGGCGAGCATGAAGGAAGCGGCGAGCGCCGGCAGCAGCGAGACGTCGATGCGCATGGTTCACGCATTGTGCCTCAGCCACCGATGATTCGCGACGAGATCCGCAACATGTGGGCGTGGAGCGAGTCGGCCATGAACGGCAGCGCCAATAGCATCGTGGCGAAGATGGCGAGGATCTTCGGTACGTAGATCAGCGTCTGCTCCTGGATCTGCGTCAGCGCCTGGAACAGCGACACGATCACGCCGACCACGAGGCCGACCACCATCAGCGGCGACGACACGATCACGATGGTCCAGATCGCATCGCGCGCGACGTCGAGGGTCTCGGGTCCGGTCATTTGCACAATTCCCTATTTAGACTTCATCCCCGCCACTGCGGCGGGGAACGAACGCCCTCCCCCCGTCATTGCGAGCGTAGCGAAGCAATCCAGACTGCCGCCGCGGAGAGATACTGGATTGCTTCGCTGCGCTCGCAATGACGTCTGGGGCGAGCGCCAGCGCAAAAATCAAATCGGCATCTTCATGATGTCTTCATAGGCCGCGATGACGCGGTCGCGGACCGAGACCAGCGTGGACACCGCGACATCGGTGTCGGCGACCGCCGTCACCACGTCCATCACGTTGGCCTTGCCGGCGGCCATTGCCACCGTCTGCGCGTCGGACTTACGGCCGGATTCCACGACGCTGCCGACGGCGTCCTTCAGCAGCGCGGCGAAGGATTGCCCGTTCGGTTCGCTGCCCTTGCCGGCGCCGCTGTTCTCCAGCACGCGGGCGAGGTTGGCGTAAGCATTGGCGGCGATTGTCGGCGATGCCATGGCTCAAATGTCCTGTTCAGCTCTTGAGGATGTCGAGCGTGCGCTGGATCATCCGGCGCGTCGCACTGATGATGTTGAGGTTGGCTTCATAGGACCGCTGCGCGTCGCGCATGTCGGTCATCTCGACCACCGAATTCACGTTGGGATATTTGACGTTGCCGCTGGCATCCGCCGCCGGATTGTTCGGCTCGTATCTGACGCGGAAGGCGGACCGGTCGGGCTTGATCCTGCCGAGGGTGACGACCTGCGCGTCGAGGGTGCGGTCGAGCGCGGATGAGAAGGTCGGCACCTTGCGCCGGTAGGGATCGCCGCCGGCGGTCTGCGCCGTCGAATCCGCATTCGCGATGTTCTCCGAGATCACCCGCATGCGGCCGGCCTGCGCGCGCAGGCCCGAGGTCGCGATTGCCATGGAGCGGGCGAAGTCGCTGCTGTCATTTGCCATGATCCGCCTCCTTTAGGGCCTAACCTTTGCCGATCGCGGTCTTGAGCAGGCGAAGGCTCTTCGAATAGAGCGAGGTCGCCGCCGCGTAGTCCATCTGGTTGCTGGCGGCCTTCATCATCTCCTCCTCGAGATTGACGGCGTTGCCGGCAGGGCGGGTCTCGAAACCCGCATTCTTGTTCTGGTCGAAGGCGGAAGCCGCCCCCGACGGCGTCAGGTGCGAGGCGCTGGTCCGAGCCAGGGCCAAAGGCCCCATGGACCCCGTGACGGCGCCGGCCTTGTCGAACTTGGGCTCGACCAGGTCGCGCGGCCGGAATTTCGGCGTGTCGGAATTGGAGACGTTCTCGGACAGGACGCGCTGGCGCTCCTGATGCCATTGCATCTTGGTGCGAAGCGCCGACAGCACCGGAAGGTCGTTGATGGACATCGTCGCGGCTCCCTCCGCCCCGGACGGACCCCAGGGACCGCCGCTAGGCAGAATTTGCCGCCTGTATGGTTAACAGCTGGTTAAGGACGGCTCGCCATGCATGTTCCCGGCCGACGCCGATTCCTGTGCCCCGCGATTCGACGGCGCGAAAAGTGGCATTAACCCAACCGCTTGGCGAGACGTGCACAGGGCAAGAAGTCGTTTTGGATCGGGCGATTCATGGGTTATTAAGAGTTGGGGACGGCAAAACTTGCCGTGGAACGTTAAGAAATCGCAGTTTGGGGCATCGTCCGCCGGTGGTCGGCTCGACTGACCATGGGCACGAGAAAAGCGCCATTTGTCGGGGACAAGTATGCAAGGCAGCCCTATCACCTTCATCGTCGCGTTCATCGTCGTTCTGGCGTTGATCGGGGTCGCTGCATGGCTGGTTCGCCGATTCGCCGGAAGCCGCATCGGCGCCAACACCCAGCGCGGCCGGATGCCCCGCCTCGCCGTGATCGATGCCGCCGCGGTCGACGGCCGGCGCCGGCTGGTGCTGGTCCGGCGCGACAATGTCGAGCATCTGCTGATGATCGGCGGCCCGACCGACATTGTCGTCGAGCCCAACATCGTTCGCGCCGCGCCCAGCCGCGACCAGATTCCGCAACGTCCGAATGTCGCCGAACCGCCGCGCCTTGCGCCCCTGCCCGATGCCGGCGGCTGGGCCGACGACGCGCCGCGGCCCGAACTGCTCGATCATCCCGAACCGCAACTGCCGGAGCCGCCGCCGCGGCCCGCGCGGCCATCCTTCGCCGACGAAGTGCGCCGACCTGCGCCTGCACTGGCCGAACGCCGCAGCGAGCCGGCCCTGGGCGGCTTTACGCCGGAGCCGATCGCGCCACGTCCCGAGCGCGAACCGCGGCCCGAGCCGCTGCCGCCGCGCATCGCCCGCGGCGAGCCGCCGCTGATGCCGCGTCCGCCGCGCGGCACTGAGCAGATGAAGATGCCGCCGGTGCGGTCCGAGCGCCCCGCTGCGCCACCGCCACCTCCGCCCGTGCCGCAGGCCGCGCCCGTTCCGCCGCCGGCGGCGGCTGCTGCGCCCTCGAGCGCCGAGCAGAATCTCGCCGAAATGGCGCAGCGGCTCGAGGCTGCCCTGCGCCGCCCGGCCGGGGAAACGGTCGCGCCTCCGGTTGCGCCCGAGCCACCGCCCGCTCCGGCGCGCGCCGCTCGCAGCGAGCCGCCGGCACCGCCCGCCGCGCCGGCAAAGCCGGCTGCGGAAAAGACCAGCTTTGAAAATCTCGAAGACGAGATGGCCTCCCTGCTCGGCCGTCCGAAGCCGTCTTCGTGAGGTTGCCGGCCCTCCCGCGTAGAGTTCTTTTCCTTTCTGTCCTGGTCGGCGCGGCTTCGCTCGCGATGCCGGCGCACGCCCAGGACATCAGCATCAATCTCGGCGGCGGCGCCGGTGGTGGCGGCGTCACCGAGCGCGCGATCCAGCTGATCGCGCTGCTCACGGTGCTCTCGATCGCGCCATCGATCCTAATCATGATGACGTCGTTCACCCGCATCGTGGTGGTGCTGTCGCTGCTGCGCACCGCGATGGGCACCGCGACCGCCCCGCCGAACTCGGTGATCATCGCGCTCGCGATGTTCCTCACCTTCTTCGTGATGGGCCCGGTGCTGCAGAAATCCTATGACGAGGGCATCCGCCCGCTCGTCGCCAACCAGCTCGGCGTCGAGGATGCGCTCCAGCGCGCCTCCGTGCCCTTGCGCGGCTTCATGCAGAAGAACGTGCGCGAGAAGGACCTGAAGCTGTTCCTGGATCTCTCCGGCGAGGCGCCGCCGGCCACGCCCGACGATCTCGCACTCCGCATTCTCGTTCCCGCCTTCATGATCTCCGAGCTGAAGCGCGCCTTCGAGATCGGCTTCTTGTTGTTCCTGCCCTTCCTGATCATCGACCTCGTCGTCGCCTCCGTGCTGATGTCGATGGGCATGATGATGCTGCCGCCGGCGACGATCTCTCTGCCGTTCAAGCTGATCTTCTTCGTGCTGGTCGACGGCTGGTCGCTGGTGGCGGGGAGCCTGGTGCAGAGTTACGGAGGAGGATGAACAGAGGACGACGTAAGCGATGCATCCCCTTCGCTCTCAACGATGGCCCGCGACCTCTCCCCGTCATTGCGAGGAGCCCTTGCGACGAAGCAATCCAGACCGTCTCCACGGGAAGAGTCTGGATTGCTTCGCTCCGCTCGCAATGACGGAGGATGTGGCGGCACCGAATTCTATCGCGTCATCTTGATCTGCCGCACGACCGGGATCGTGGGCAACGAGCCGGTGTGGTCGCTCGTATCTTTGGCCTGCGGCGCGCCGGGTGCGCGCGCCGTGGCGTCGGGGAAGCGCTGCTTCATCTCGCGCAGGAAGCCGTCGAGCGTGTCGACGCTGGCGGCGAGCTTGGCGATCTCGGCGAATTCGGCGCTCGACGCTGCAGCCGGCTTGCTCGCAATGTCGAAGGCGAGACGGTCGGCGCTCTCGCTCATCAGCGGCGCGTATTTCTCGCGGAAGCGCGACAGGCCGATCGAGTCGTCGGCGAGGGCGTAGCCGACGGCGGCGCGGATGATGTCGCTCTTCTCAACCGCATTGAGCGGCTTGAAGTCGCGGAAGCGATCTCCGTAATAGAGCTCGATCTGCTCGGCAGACTCGCGCCAGCGCCGCGCCGCCCAGAAGATGTCGGAGCGCAGCCGGAGCACTTCCCGCCCGGCGACGTTGGACACGATGTCGAGCGCGAGATCGTGACGGCCGACGTCGCTCTGCGCACGCGCCTCCAGCAGCAGGCGCTGCTGCCTGAGCTCGCCGGAGAGATCGCTGATGCGGCTTGCGCGCAGCGCGGTGATGGCCATGTCGGGCTTGCGGTTGGCGAGGTAGATCATGGCAAGGCGCGCGGCGACCTGGGCGCGCGCGGCGCCTTCGAGGCGATGATCGACCTGGTATTGCAAGAGCTCGGCGGCCTGGTCGAGCAGATCGATCGAGGCGAGACGGTCGGCGAGACGGCGGATCAGCTCGTCGCCGGGGCGGCCGATCGGCGTCAGCTCGCGGAATTCGTAAAACATCCCGAGCGCCTCGACCGGCGGCAGCTCGTCGCCCTTCGGCCCGAGGAAGATCTGCGTGAACAATTCGGAGGCAAGATCCTGCGCCTGACGCGAGGCTTCGGCGTTCGGCTGGAGCCTGGTCGCGGTGCGCGCGGCGGTGAGCGCATCGCGGTAGCGCCCGTTCTCGGCATAGAGGCGCGACAGCATCTGCAGCGTCTTGACCTCGATCGCATCGCCGCGCCAGGTCATCGACAGCGTCTCGAGCTCGCGCAGCGCCTCTTCCTTGCCGATCTCGTCGCGCTTCTGACGCAGCGCGACCTCGAGCTGCTTGGCCTCGGCCGCAGCCGGACGGTCACTCGAGGCGACCGCGAGCTTGTAATCGTCGAGAGCATCCTTGTCGTGGCCAAGCGCCTCGGCGAGCCGGCCGCGCAGCACGGCGAAGGCCGGCGCAGCCTCGGGCGGGACACCGACCACCTCGAGCTCGCTGCGGCGCTTGGAGGCGCCGGCATAGTCCTTCACCTCGAGGGATGCGCGCATCGCGTCCATCGTCACGATGCGCTGGATGTCGAGCGGCAGCGAGGCGATGGCGAATTCGACGTTCTTGAACTTCTCGCGCGCATCGGCCCATTTGCCCTGGCGCGCATAGGCGAGCGCCTTCCAAAGCTGGGAATCGTGGCTGTTGCCGATCGCTGGATTGGCGAGATCCTTCAGGCCCTGCGCCGGCCGGCCGATCAGGATGTTGGCGATCGCATGCATGATCAGCGCGCCGCTCTCCTCCTTGTTGAGGGGATCGCTCAGCATCACGTCGGTCACGGCCTTGGCCTCGTGATACATGGCGCGCGACATGTAGAATTGCGCAAGATCGAGCCGCGGCAGCGAACGCAGCGCCGGCTCGACCGCCGAGATCGCCGTCATCAGCTCGCTCTGTCGCGCCATGAAGTTTTCCGATTGGCCCTTGCGCCAGCCTTCGGGACTGAAGATCGGGCGCACGGCGGTCGGCGCCCGCTCGGCCGAGATGTCGACCGGCGACAGCGTCAAGCCGCCCTTCTTGCCGAGAATCACCTTGTCGGAGCCGACCTCGACGCCAACCTCGTCGGAGTTCGGCCGGATCGCGATGCCGTGCGCGGATTCCAGCAGCGAGAGATCGACGAGGTCCTGCCGCTTAATGAAGCCGCGCACCGGCCGCTGCGCGGTGACGACATAGAGCGTGTCGCCGGCATCGGGATCGATGAGCTTGTGCAGCAGGCCCGGATTGGCGAAGGGGATCGCGATGTTGGCGAGCGCGGGATCGGTGATGTTGCGCGACATCATCAGCGGCAGCGGCGTCGCCTGGATCTTGTCGGCGAGCGTCAGCATCCAGTTGGTCTCCTTGCCGACCTCCTCGCTCGTCAGCGAATAGACCAGCGGACGGGTGAGACGGATGCGTACCGCCTGCCCCTTGTCGAGCGGGATGCGGCCGACTTCGCCGATCATCGCGCCGCCCTTGGTGCGGATCGCCTCGACATCGACGGGCTTCGGCGTATCGAACACCAGCCACACGGTGTCGCCGCGGCGGAACGCCGCCGCCGGCGTTGCGACCTGAAGCGGGAACGTCACGCGCAAGCCGTCGCTGTCGCGGCGTGCATCGACGCTGGCAATCGCGGGTGCAACCGGCGCCTCGGCCGGCGCAGCCTTGGCGGCATCCTTGGCGCCATCCTTGACCGGTTCCTTCGCGATCTCCCTGGGCGCTTCGACGGGCGCAGCCGCCGCCGGCTTCGCAGCTTCCTTGGGCGCCTCCAGAGGTTGCGCCGCTTCGGCCGCGGGAGGCGCCGCCGGTTTCGCCGCTTCGGCGGCCGGCAACGCGGCCGGTGCTTCCACCTTCACCTCGGGTTTGATGTCGATCTTGGCTTCGCGCGCGATCGTCTCGGAGCTCGGCGGCGGGATCTCGCGATGGGCGTCCTTCTTCTCGGCGGTGGGCTTTTCCGGTGCCGGCGCAGCGGCAGCCGCCGGCCCGCGACCGGCCGGCTTCATCTGCGCGATCGTCGCCTCGGCCGTTGCCGCCGACTTGCCTTTGTCGGGCTGGAAGGAGACGTCGACGACGTAGTTCCTCTCGTCGCGGAACGAATGCACGTCGGAATCGCCGATCAGCGCGATCTCGACATTGGTCTGGTCGATATCGGACTTCTGCTTGATCGAGGCGACGTTCGGCGGCGCGGCGAGGACCGCGTCCGCCAGGTCGAAATTGAGATTGGCGTTGAAGACGAGCGTCAGCTTCTGCTCGTTGAGCACGGAGGAGATGCCGACCCCGTCGGGCATCTCGAACACGAAGCGCACGAAAGTCGGCTGCACCGAGGCGCGCACGCGGATCGGCGGACGCTTCCTGGACTCCGCGGCGGCACGCTGGGCGCGCAGCGCACGCTCGGCCGCGCGTGCCCGCTCGGCAAGCTCCTTGACCACGTCCATGGGCAGGCTCGGCGGTGGCCCCTTCCAGCCCTCGGGCAACAGGTCGATGAAGGTGCGCTCGCCGGCGTTCATGGTGTTGACGGTGACGCGACGCGCCAGTGAGAGGCGGATGGCGCCGCCGTCAGGGTCGCGGCGGGCGGAGTTGACGTAATCGGGCGCGCCTTCCGGAATGCGCTCGACGGGAACATCGACGGGCCGGTCGAAGCGGATGACGAGGATCGAGCCCGCGGTCGTCACCTCGGAGGAAACGTCCTCGCCGAGCTTGATGACGAGACGGGCAAAGCCGCCACCGGCTGAAAACGTCGCCTCGCCCCTGATCGGATCCGCCGCCCGGCCGGGCGCCGCAAGGCCAAGCAGGAGACAGGCTGCCAGCAAGGCCGCCACGCGGGCGTGACGCGACAAGCCCCGCGCCGATGCGCGGGCTCGCGACACAAATCCAGCGGCAGCCTCTCGCGCCATTGGCGGCATTTCTTCCGGTTCGGCGGTCATGCCGGCACTGGCGCCGGCTCGTGCCGTCAACTCTAAGGTTTTGCCAATTAAGGACTTCTTAAGTATGAGCCCTCAATTCGGCTTTTGCGTCGGCTTGCCGTCGATCTTGGGCAATTCGCCGGCCGAGGCGGACTGATCGCCGCCGCCATTGGCGCGGCGGGCCATCTCGACGGTCAGCCGCTCGGCGGCCTCCGACGACATCAGGCCCAGGATGTCCGACATCTTGCGTGGCGCGATCGCCGAGGCGATCTCGATCAATACGCCCATTTCGAGCCGGTCGAACACCCGCGCGGCGTCCTTGGGCTTCATCCCCTCGTACATGGTCACGAGGCCCTTCATGCGCTGGGCCTCGGCGGCCTTCTGCTCGGCCTGGGTCGCGGAGATGCGGGTTTCCACCGCCTTCATCTCCTCGACCTTGGTCTCGATGCGCTTCTCGGCGGACTTGAGCAGGCTTTCGCGAATGTCGATCTCGCGCTGGCGCGCCTCGATCTCCTGCCGCCGCGCCTGCAACCGTTCCAGGATCGCGCGCTCCGCGGCCGAGACCTGCGGCTGCCCATCGTCGATCTTGACAACGGTGCCACCCTCCATCTTGGTCTCGGGCGCTGCCGGCTTGGGAGCTTCCTTCGGCGCACCATGGGTCGAGCCGGTGATGTCGGGATCGTCGCGGCCGGTCGGAAAATTCAAGTTCTCTTCCGCCCAGGATTTCTTGCCCAGGTTCGGCTTGTAGTCGAACACATAGCCGCCGTTGATCGCGAGGCCCGCCACCTTCAACGTGGCGAGGCCTGCGACGGCGACCAGGACGACGGGAATGACGCGGATGTTACGAAAAGACTTCATACCCAGGCTTCATGCGGCAAGGCCGTTGGATCGTCGGCGCTCTGAGAAGGCTTCGGCGGCGGCCGCCACCGCCTTCGCGGTCGACGGCTTGGCCGCCGGCGCGGCGACTGTCTCCGGATTGGTGACGGGACGCGCGGCGACCGCGATCTTGGACAGGCGCCGCACCACGTTGTCAGCCTCGCCGAGCTGCTTGTAAAGCTGATCCGACATCTGCGTCGCGGCGGCGAGCTGGCTGCCGAGGTTCTCGTTGACGTCGCGCACGGCGAGCTTCAGCCCGCCGATCGCGCGCTCGGCGATCTCGGTCGCGGTGATCAGCTCGGCGATGACGGCTTTCAGCGAATGCTCGTCCGCCTTCAGCCGCGTCAGGCGCTTGTTGAGCATGACGCAGTAGACGATCGTGAGCATCAGCAGGATAGCCACCAGCGTCTCGATCGCCATTCCCAGGGAGTGGTTCATGGGGCCTCCATCATCTTGTTCTGCTCGTCCACCTTCTCGAACATCGCAAGTGTCGTACTTGGCTTGCGCAAGGGTTTCGTCACGCGGATCGCGACGCGGTCGCCGACCCTTCCCATCCGCCCCTCGGTCAGCGTGACGTCGCCACAACGCACGGTGACGTTGGCGTCGGCGCGCATGTCGAGCGGCAGCGTGTCGCCGACCTTGAGCCGCATCAGCTGCTTGAGCGGAATGTCGGCCTCGTAGAGCACGGCGTCGACCGCGATCTCGGCCTGCACGATCTCGGTGGCGAAATGGCCCTCCCAGACCGGGTCGCGGCCGAACTTTTCGCCCATGAACATCTGGAGCAGGACGCCCCGGATCGGCTCGATGGTCGCGTAAGGCAGCAGCAGCTCGATGTTGCCGCCGCGGTCTTCCATGTCGATGCGCAGGCGCACCAGGATCGCGGCGTTGGCGGGACGGCTGATCGCGGCGAAACGCGGATTGGTCTCGAGCCGGTCGATCGTGAAGGTCACCGGCGACAGCGGCCGGAACGCCTGCTCGGCGTCGGCCAGTACCACCTCGACCAGGCGCTTGACCAGCTCGGTCTCGATCGTGGTGTAGGGCCGGCCCTCGATGCGCAGCTGGCTTGTGCCGCGGCGGCCGCCGAGCAACACGTCGATCATCGAATAGATCAGGTTGGAATCGACCGTCGCCATGCCGAAGTTCTCCCACTCCTCGGCCTTGAAGACAGTGAGGACGGCGGGCAGCGGGATCGAGTTCATGTAGTCGCCGAAGCGCACCGAGGTGATGCGGTCGAGCGAGACTTCGACGTTATCGGAGGTGAAATTGCGCAAGGAGGTCGTCATCAACCGCACCAGGCGGTCGAAGACGATTTCGAGCATCGGCAAACGCTCGTAGGAGACCATCGCCGAATCGATGATCGCGCGAATGCCGGAATGGTCGTCGAGCGTGACGTCGCCGACGGTGAAGCCGAGGAGATTGTCGATCTCCTCCTGCGACAGCACCCGCTCGCCGGAGTTCTTGCCGCTTCCGAGATCGCGGCTGCCGTCCTCGACCATGGCCGCCCATTGCAGGGCCATGGTCTCCGACAGCTCGTTTTCGGCGGCGGCCTTGGCGGCCTCCGCGGGATCCTCGGAATCGAGCGATGCCTCCCATTGGGCGGCAATCGCATCCTGGTCCATTTGCTCGTTGCCGGCCATGACGCTAGTCCGTCACCTTCCTTGGCGCCATCACTGGACCACGACTTCCTTGAACAGCACCGCGCTGACCTGGATCGGGGCGACGGCTGCATTGACGCGCTTGGTCAGCTCCTCCTTGAGGCGGAAGATGCCGGCCGAACCGTTGAGGTCGGACGGGCGCAGCTCGCGCACATAGGTCTGAAAGATGTCGGTGACGCGCGGCATCGTCGGCTTGATCGCCTCGATCTGCTTCTCTTCCTTCAGCTCCAGCACGATCTTCAGCCGCAGATATTGCACGCGCTCGCCGGGCGAACCGGCGAGGTTGACCATGAGGTCGGGAACGTCGACGTAGGCGGGCGGCTTCGGCGGCGGCGCGGCCTCGGCATGATGCTCGTTCTCGCCATGACGGAAGAAGAAGAACCAGGTCGCAGCACCGCCGCCGAGCACGGCGAGCACACCGACGACCATGATGATGAGCTTGAGCTTGTTCTTCGGCGGAGCGGCTTCCGCGCCCTCGGCGGCTGCGCCGCCTTCCTCATTCTCTGCCATGGTTGCCGCGCCCGTACATCTCTCAAAGGGAGTCGAAAGAGCGAAGCCTCCTGGCAGACAACGACGCGATACGAATGCCCCAAGCGCAATGCGCTCCTCTGATGCGCAAACGCTACGGTAATAATGGTTAACGGAATCTTTCGATTGGGCCCCCGCTAGGAAAAATCTGCCGGGCAAACATGGCTAACAGGACCTTTCTGCCGCCCGTCCGCGCCGGTCAAAAACAAACAAGATATTGAAAGAAAACATCTTTTCTGGTTGGCACGGCTTTCGCTGAGAGAGGCCCGAGACCTCACGGTTTGGGAGAGCCAGACGGTCTCGGTCACGGGGTCCGCCAAGGCGCTTGGGAGAGCGAAATGGCAGATCTACTCAGGGGAGATTTCCGATGCAGAACGCGCGTCTGATCGGTTTGTCACGGCAGATGACGTTGGAACGGCAGATGGATGTCATCGCCAACAACGTCGCCAATGCCAACACCAACGGCTTCAAGTCCGACCATTCGCTATTCGAGGAATATCTGAACTCGAACGCGCGTGAGGACAATTTCATCGGCCGCGACCGCCAGGTCTCCTATGTCCAGGACCGCGGCACCTTCCGCAACATCAGCCAGGGGCCGATGGAGCCGACCAACAATCCGCTCGACATGGCGATCAACGGCGGCGCCTATTTCGCGGTTCAGACCAATGGCGGCGAATACTATACCCGCGACGGCAAGTTCTCGCTCAACAGCACCGGCCAGCTCGTCACCGCAGACGGCAATCTCGTGCTCGGCAATGCCGGCCCGATCACCTTCCAGCCGACCGACCACGACATCAACGTGGCGCCCGACGGCACCGTCACGGTGCTCGAGGGCACAGCGCGGACCGACTCGATCCGCGGCAAGATCCGCATGGTGTCGTTCGACGACCCGGCCAAGCTGACCAAGCTCGGCGCCAATCTCTATGCCGCCGGCTCGGCAAACCAGCTGCCCGACACCAAGTCCACCCTGCAGCAGGGCTACATCGAGAAGTCGAACGTGAATGCGGTCGGCGAGATGACCCGCATGGTCGAAGTGATGCGCAGCTATGCCGCGGTCGCCAACCTGCTGCAGCAGCAGAGCGACCTCCACAAAGCGGCGATCGAGAAGCTCGCCGACGTTCCGGCCTGATTGAAGGAGAACTGAGATGCAGGCGCTTCACACCGCAGCGACCGGAATGGCGGCGCAGGAACTCAACGTTCAGGTGATCTCCAACAATATCGCCAACCTCCGCACCACCGGCTTCAAGAAGCAGACGGCGGCATTCCAAGACCTGATCTACGAGCACGTCCGCCGCGTCGGCGCCCAGTCGTCGGACCAGGGCACCATCCTGCCGGTCGGCGTCGACATCGGCGGCGGCGTCAAGACCGTCGGCACGCCGCGCAGCATGACGCAGGGCACGCTGTCGCAGACCGGCAACGACCTCGATCTCGCCATCTCGGGCGAGGGCTTCTTCAAGATCCTGATGCCCGACGGCAGCTTCCAGTACACCCGCGACGGCACCTTCCAGATGGACAATCAGGGCCGCGTCGTCACCGCGCAGGGCAACCCGGTGCAGCCCACCATCACCATCCCCAACAACGCCTCGGGCATCTCCGTCAGCGAGCAGGGCCAGGTCTCGGTGACGCTGCCGGGCTCGTCAACCTCCTCGATCGTCGGGCAGATCGGCATCACGCGCTTCATCAACAAGGCGGGCCTGCAGCCGGTCGGCAACAACCAGTTCACCGAGACCCCGTCGTCCGGCGCACCGCAGGATGGCACCGCGAACACCGAGGGTTACGGCAAGCTCACGCAAGGAAGCCTCGAGCAGGCCAATGTCGACGTCGTCTCGGAAATGAGCGATCTGATCGCCGCCCAGCGCGCTTACGAGATGAACGCCAAGGTGATCAGTGCCGCCGACCAGATGATGCAATCGACCACGGCGCTGTTCCGCTGAGGTGATGACGATGATCCGCGCCACCCTCGCCGCCCTCTCGACCCTTCTCGCGCTGGCCTTGCCGGCAGCGGCCGCCGACGATTTCATCGCCGCGCCGACGCTGCGCGCAAGCGTCACGGTCACCTCGGACGTGGTGCGGATCGGCGACCTCATCGACAACGCCGGATCGGCCGCGCTGATCCCGGTCTACCGCTCGCCCGATCTCGGCACCACCGGTACCCTGACGGTCGGCCAGGTGCTGTCGGTGCTGCGGGCCAAGCAGGTGATCGGCGTCATGACCGGAGACATCAAGGAGGTCCAGGTCACCCGCCTCGCCCGCACGCTCGCGAGCAAGGATATCGAGAACGCCGTCGCCGCCGCGCTCGAGCGCCGCTTCGGCCTCGGAGACGCCGCCAACATCACCATCACGTTCGACCGTACCGTCGCCGAGATGCGGCTGGACGCCTCCAACAGCGGCGCACTGCAGCCGGTCGCAACCCGCTATGATGCCCGCAGCGGCCGTTTCGACATCGCCTTCGAGATCGCCAACGACGGCAATGCCGCGCCGACCAAGCTGCGCTTCACCGGCACCGCGGTCGAGACGGTGGAAGTGGCCGTGCTGACCCGCGACATCGACCGCGCCGAGCTTCTGAAATCCTCCGACCTGTCGTTGGAGCGCCGGCCGAAGGCCGAGGTCGCCGGCGAGCCTGCCTCGCGCGACCGCAGCATCGGCATGCAGCTGCGCCGAGGAATGCGCGCGGGCACGCCGATCCGCGCCGCCGACCTCGTCAGGCCCGACTTCGTGGTGCGCGATCAGGCCGTCACCATCATCTACCAGGTGCCCGGGCTCTATCTCACCACGCGCGGCAAGGCGATCGAGAGCGGCGCCGAGGGCGACACCGTCAGCGTGCTCAATCTGCAGTCCAAGCGCACGCTGACCGGCGTCGTCACCGGCCGAGGCCAGGTGACCGTCCAGGGCGCCAGCCAGTCCGCGCCGATGGCGCCGGCGGTCGAGCAGACCTCGTCGGTCAAGCGCGACAACGTGCCGGCGGCCGCTGCCCTGGCGCAGAGCCTGATCCAGACGCCCGCGCCAGCAGCCGAGATCGCCCAAGCCCGGATTCCGCAAGTTCGCCTCTCGCAGGCTCCAGCCAAGTCAGAGTAGATTCATGTCCACGTTCAGTTCGGCCTCCCGCCTTCGTCGCATCGCGATCTCTGCCCTGCTGCTGGCGACTTGCACCTTGGCGAGCGGCTGCTCCTCGATCGACCGCCTGTCGCAGATCGGCGAGCAGCCGAAGCTGTCGGCCATCGACAATCCGACGACGCAGCCCGGTTACAAGCCGGTGCAGATGCCGATGCCCAAGCCCGAGGTCGCCTCCTACAATCCGAACTCGCTGTGGCGCAACGGCAGCCGCGCCTTCTTCAAGGACCAGCGCGCCCGCCAGGTCGGCGATCTCTTGACCGTGACCGTGAACATCACCGACAAGGCCAACATCGAGAACGACACCTCGCGCAGCCGCACCAACAAGGAAGATTCGGGAATCACCAACTTCATCGGCGCCCAAACGATCACCCAGGCCAACAAGATCCTGCCGGGCCGGGTCCTCACCGCCGACTCGACCTCCTCGAGCGAGGGCAAGGGCAGCGTCGATCGCAAGGAAGCCCTGCAGACCAACGTCGCTGCGGTGGTGACCCAGGTGCTGCCGAACGGCAATTTGGTCGTCGAAGGCAAGCAGGAGATCCGCGTCAACTTCGAAATTCGCGAGCTGATCGTCGCCGGCATCGTGCGGCCTGAGGACATCCAGAGCGACAACACCATCGACTCCACCAAGATCGCCCAGGCCCGCATCGCCTATGGCGGCCGCGGTCAGATCACCGACGTGCAGCAGCCGCGCTACGGCCAGCAGGTCATGGACGTGCTGCTCCCCTTCTAACCTTCTCCCGAGCTCCCACATCGTGCTCGCGAGACCTAGGCGCGAACGACGATGTACGACGCGGCCTCCGGTAGCTCCCCTGCCGGAGGCCGCATGTATTTTTAGCGCGTGCGCCATAGCGCGTCGCGAGCCAGGCCGCGTAATAGGAACGACGTCGCTGCCTCAATCTCCGTCGTTGCGAGCGCAGCGAAGCAATCCAGACTGGGGCCGCGAAGATATTCTGGATTGCTTCGCTACGCTCGCAATGACGTGGGTGAGGGCACAGTATTCCAGCCCTCCATTGTCATTGTCCGCGAAGGCGGACGATCCAGTACTCCGGGACATTCGTGGTTTGTGCTGATGCAGCGCGGCGTCCTGGCTTCCCCGCCTTCGCGGGGAATGACTACGGAGAGTACCAATGCCCCCTCACGTAAACTCCGCCTCCACGACGCCGAGCGCGTCCAGCTCCATCCGCACCTTGTCGCCGGCCTTCAGCCACAGCGTCTTCACCAGGCTGCCGGTGAGCACGAGCTGCCCGGCGTGCAGCCCCTTGCCCTCGGCGGCGAGATGGTTGGCGAGCCAGGCGAGTGCGTTATGGGGATGGCCGAGCACGTCGGCGCCGGTGCCGTGGCTGACCTCCTCGCCGTTGACGAAGGCGCGGCCTTTGACCGCCTTGAGGTCCGGCACCGACGAGCGCGGGACCGACGGGCCCAGCACGCAGCCGGCGGCGAAGAAATCGTCGGCAATCAAGGTCGGCGCGCCCATCGTCTGCCATTTCACGTAGCGGTCGTCGACGATCTCGATCGCGGGATGATAGGCCTCGACCGCCTCGCCGACCCATTCGGCCGTGAACGGCGCCTCGCCGACAGCAAGGTCCCGCTTCAGCCGCACCGCGATCTCGCATTCGACGCCGACCCGGACATAATTGGAGGCGGCGAGCTTGGCGCCGCTGTCATGGACGCCCTTCTGGAACACGCCGCCGCCGCAGGGGTGCGGGATGCCGATATAGTCCTGCATCACCTGGCTGGTGCAGCCGATCTTGTAGCCGATGAGCGGGCCGACATGCGGCAGGAGCAGATCGTGCAGGGTGCGCTGGACCTGATAGCCCTCGGCTTCGTCCGCAGGAGGCCGCTCCAGCGCCGCGAGCGGGGCATGGTTGCGGCGCGCCAGCGCGATCGCCTTTGCGGCTTCGAGAATCTTGTCCATCGGCGCCGCCTCCCACGCTACGCAGTCGAAAGGCGGCACTTCAGCATCCCCGGTCCGGCCTGACAAGCGCGGGTCACCCCTTGACGAGGCCGAGCCGGATCAGGCTCTCGGCGGTCGCAAGGATCGCTTCCTCATTGGAGCGCGCCTGCCAGCCGAGCAGCGACTTGGCCTTGGCGCTAGTGGAATGCCTGACCTTTCCGAGCATCGGCACGACCGCGCGCAGCAGCGGAATCCGGCTCGCAGCCCGCCGCACCAGCCAATCCGGAGCCTGGAGCCGCGGAACCCGGCGCGCCCGCGGCCCGAGTTCCCGCCGCAGCAGGCGGGCGATGTCGAGGATCGACATCGTCTCGCCGGAGACCGCGATGAAACGCTCGCCTTTCGCCTCCGGCGCAATCATCGCCCGCAGGTGCAGCTCGGCGACGTCGCGGACGTCGACCACGCCGAAATAGACCCGCGGCACGGCCGGCATGGCACCGTCGAGCAGCGACCTGACGATCTCGATCGAGCCGGAAAAGTCCGGCCCCAGCACAGGCCCGAAAATCGCAGCGGGGTTGATCACCGACAGCTCCAGCCCATCCCCCTCGCGCGCGACGAAGTCCCAGGCGGCTCGCTCGGCCAGCGTCTTGGACTTGACGTAGGGTTGGCCGTCGACACCGGCGAGATTGGTCCATTCGGTCTCGTCGAACGGCTTGTCGCGCGGCGGATGGCCGTAAGCAATCGCGCCGAGCGACGAGGTAATGACGACCCTTTTGACGCCGGCCGCGCGGGCGGTCCGGAGCACGCGGAGCGTTCCGTTGCGGGCCGGAATGATCATCTCGTTCTCGTCCGTCGGCACGGTGGTCGAGAGCGGGGACGCCACGTGGAGTACGTAGTCGCAGCCCGCGACCGCCGCCTGCCAGCCGTCGTCCCGAGTCAGATCGGCGGTGACGAAGGTCACGCTCTCGGGCGCCGCCGCCCCGCCCTCGCGCAGCATGGCGAGCACATCGGCCTGACGCTCCGGCCGGCGCACCGTCGTCCGCACGGCATGGCCGGCGGCCAGAAGTTGCAGGACGACATGGATGCCGACGAAGCCCGACCCGCCGGTGACCAGAACAGTGCTCATGACCCACATTCCCTCGTTGCACGGGCCGGCAAATTGGTTCGAAGGCCCCTGCTCAACAGCCTCTTGCCCGCGTTTAAGGAAATATTGAGCTGGTCGAGGCTTTATGGGGATACAAGTCTTGAGACGTCGCCGCAGGCCTGATTGCAGCGATGCGTGATGCAGCTGGATCAGCGTCTCAACTTCAGAGTCGATCTCGTTGATGCGACTCGCAGAATCTCCCGCATCTGAAGTGAAGGCTGTTTCTCATCCGAACTCACGTGAGCTCGGAGCAATCCAGTCTAGCCCGTTGATCGCGATTCACTTTTCGCGATCGCGCTATCGCGATGGTGGGGCGCGACGGCAAGCCGCGGGCAATATGCCGAGCACGACGCCAAATGGCGCCCCCGCCTCCAAAAACAAAGAGCCGCATCTCTGCGGCTCGGACCTTATTCGTCGCGATAAACCTTCTCGCGTTTCTCGTGGCGCTCCTGCGCTTCCACCGAGAGCGTCGCGATGGGCCGAGCCTCGAGCCGCTTCAACGAGATCGGCTCGCCGGTTTCCTCGCAATAGCCGTAGGTGTTGTCCTCGATGCGCTGGAGCGCGGCATCGATCTTGGCGATCAATTTGCGCTGGCGGTCGCGGGCGCGGAGTTCGATGGCACGGTCGGTTTCGGACGAGGCCCGATCGGCGAGATCGGGGTGGTTCACGTTCTCCTCCTGCAGAGCTTGCAGGGTGAGCTTGGATTCTTTGAGGATCTCATCCTTCCAGGCGAGGAGCTTCAAACGGAAGTACTCCTTCTGCCGGTCGTTCATGAAAGGCTCTTTGTCGGTCGGTCGGTAGTTTTTCAACTTTTCCAAGGGAGGCCTATCTTCTTAAGCAACGACTCGCGGACGGACCGGGGGTCCGTTGAGCCGGGCCTTATATAGTGGCCTCCCGTGACAGACAATATTTCCCTCACCACCCGGCCCTCGCCTCCAAGCCCTTGCACAGGAAGGTTTATCCTTGAGGGCTTGGAGGCGGCTGGCGGCCTTAATAGCCGACCGTGAAGCGCAACTTCAGGTGGGCTGGCCGTTCGATCTCGTCGGCAAGCGCAATGGCGTAGTCGGCGAAGGTGATCCAGCTCTTGCCGTTCGCATCTGCGAGAAGCTGGTCGGTCCCGAGCCGGAACTTACCGGTGCGCTCTCCCTCCACGAACAGCGCCGAGGGCGAGATGAAAGTCCAGTTCAGGTCCTTTTCCTGCCGTAGCAGGTCAAGGAAGGTCGAGCCCGCCTCCGCTTCGGCCTTGTATTGGGCCGGAAAATTGGGAGTCGTGACCAGCTTCACGCCCGGGGCAACCTCGAGGCTGCCGGCGCCGCCCACCACGAGGTAACGACCCACCTTGGACTCCTTCGCCGCACCGATCAGCTTGAGCGGATCACTGGCCAGGAAGTGCACGGAACTCACGGCGACGTCGTGACCGGCCCACAGCTTGGCGAGGCCCGCCTGGTCGAGCACATCCCCCTTGGTCGGCGTGACGTTCGGCAGGACAGCGATCTTCTCGGGGTTGCGGGCGATGGCCGTGACCGTGTGGCCGCGGCGGGACAGTTCCTTGGTGATCTCCGACCCCGCCCGGCCCGAGGCGCCGGCGACTGCGATTTTCATGGAAGGCTCCTTTGCTTCTATGGTAACTAATGGAGACTAGATACCGCAAAGAATGCTGGTGTTAAGAGAGCACTTTGTGCTTACCTGATTACGCTGAGGTAACTGATCGCATACAACCGGCACACGGACCCCAAGCAACGGTATGGATTTCCGAGGACCGACGATGAAACCCGACGTCTACGCAGCGAACTGCCCCACCCGCCAAATCCTCGATCGCGTCGGCGACAAATGGGCGGTGCTGATCCTCTTGCTCCTGCGCGAGGAGCCGATGCGCTTCAATCAGTTGCGCCGCACGATTGAAGGCATCTCGCAGAAGATGCTGAGCCAGGTTCTCAAGTCGCTCGAGCGCGACGGCCTGATCCGGCGCCGTGCCATAGCAACCGTGCCGGTGACGGTGGAATATTCGATCACCCAGCTCGGCCTGACGCTGGCGGCGGCGGTGGATCCCTTGCGCGATTGGGCCGAGCAGAATCTGAAGGACGTGCTCGCCGCCCAGCGCCGCTATGATGCCCAGCTGAAGGAGGAAGCGGCGTAAGACAGCCTGCGTGACTACGCCTGCCCGGCCTTGGCCAGTTCGACCTCGACCCGCAGCTCGATCTCGGAGAGCACCGCATCGAGACCGGCATCGCCTGAGGACGATTTCAGGTTGGCCGCCGCATCACGCAGCCGCATCACGGTCGAGGCGTCGAGATTGCCGGACAACAGGCCCATCTTGAGATCGTCGAGCACGTCCAGCGCAGTCCTGCCGCGTGCGACCGAGCGCTTGCGGCGCTCGACGGGGTCCTCCTCGACACCCTGCAATGCCAGCAGCGCATCGATGTTGGCAGCCGCCTTCGGTGCGGCAGCGCTCCGCGTCTCCTGCGCCGATGAGGTGTCGGGCAGCACGAAGCTGCCGGAGCCCGTCCGCCTGGCCTGGCTGGCCGGCGTGCCAAGCGTGGTGCCGTTCGGTCCGTAGATGCGCATCGGAAAGAATCCGGGTGATCGATGCCTCACCTTCGCTGCCTTATGGTTAACGCTGCGTAAACAGCCCGGCAAAATCTGCCGACAGGCGGCAGTTTCGCTCCTCAGGGCGAACCAGTGCTGACACCGGTCGAAACAGATTTATTCAACCTATTCAGCCACCTACCTCACCGCCCCACGTTGGCACGGCGCTCGCAAGGAAAGCGCCGGACCAGCTCGTCATGGGAGTGTCGTGCAAGTCCTGTCCGATTTGAGGGGCCCCTGAGGGCCTTGGGGAGCAGAGATGCCAGGCGTTCGTTGGGTGAGGATTGTTGGGTTGGCCTGCGCCGCGCTGTCGACGCTGGCGCTGTCGGTCACGTCTGCGGCGGCGACCTCACGCATCAAGGACCTCGCCAATATCGAGGGCGTGCGGCAGAACCAGCTCATCGGCTACGGCCTTGTCGTCGGCCTCAACGGCACCGGCGACACGCTCAACAACATCCCCTTCACCAAGCAGTCGCTGCAGGCGATGCTCGAGCGCATGGGCGTCAACATCCGCGGCGCCACCATCCGCACCGGCAACGTCGCCGCCGTGATGGTCACGGGCAACCTGCCGGCCTTCGCCACCCAGGGCACGCGCATGGACGTCACCGTGTCCGCGCTCGGCGATGCCAAGAATCTCCAGGGCGGCACCCTGCTGGTCACACCCCTGCTCGGCGCCGACGGCAATGTCTATGCGGTGGCGCAGGGCTCGCTCGCGATCTCCGGCTTCCAGGCCGAGGGCGAGGCAGCCAAGATCGTGCGCGGCGTCCCGACCGTGGGGCGCATCGCCAACGGCGCCATCATCGAGCGTGAGATCGAGTTCGCGCTCAACCGGCTGCCGAACGTCCGCCTGGCGCTGCGCAACCCCGACTTCACCACCGCCAAGCGCATCGCGGCCGCGATCAATGACTATCTCGGCGTCAAGACCGCCGAACCGATCGATCCTTCGACGGTGCAGCTGTCGATCCCGCCCGAGTTCAAGGGCAACGTCGTCGCTTTCCTCACCGAAATCGAGCAGCTCCAGGTCGACCCCGATCTCGCCGCCAAGATCATCATCGACGAACGCAGCGGCATCATCGTGATGGGCCGCGACGTCCGCGTCGCCACCGTCGCGGTGGCGCAGGGCAACCTCACGGTCACGATCTCCGAGAGCCCGCAGGTGAGCCAGCCCAATCCGCTGTCGCGCGGCCGCACCGTGGTCGCGCCGCGCAGCAGCGTCACCGTCACCGAGGACGGCAAGAAGCTGGCGCTCGTCAAGGACGGCGTCTCGCTCCAGCAGCTCGTCGATGGCCTCAACGGCCTCGGCATCGGCCCCCGCGACATGATCAGCATCCTCCAGGCGATCAAGGCCGCCGGTGCCATCGAAGCCGATATCGAGGTGATGTGATGCAGACCAGCGCGACCAACACCCCTCGCCTCGTCACCACTTCGGCCTTTTCGGTCGAGAGCCGCAACGGCCGGCCGGACTTCGAGCTCGCCGCCGCGCTGCAAAAGGTCTCGCCGCAGCAACAGGCCAAGGCCCAGAAGACCGCCACGGACTTCGAGGCAATGTTCCTCAACAACATGTTCGCGCAGATGACCTCGGGCCTGAAGGGCGAAGGCCCATTCGGCGATACGCCCGGCACGGGCGTATGGCGCTCGATGCTGACCGAGGAATATTCCAAGAATTTCGCCCAGGCCGGCGGCGTCGGCATCGCCAGCGACGTCTACCGTACCCTCATCCTGCAGCAGGCGAAAACGATCCGCACGGCATAAGGTCAAACGAGATGAACCATTTCAACGCCTCACGTCAGCCGATGCAGGCCCGGCGTCCGGGCCACGCGCCCGTCAGCAGCGAGGCGCGCAAGCTCGCCGAAGACCTGATGGATGCGATGAGCGCGCTGCTCGGATTGATCGAGCGCGAGACCGAGCTCGTCCGCGCCGGCAAGGTCCGTGAGGCGATGATGACGCTCGAGGGCAAGAAGCAGGAATTGTCGCGCAGCTACGTCAGCGCAGTCGGCCAGCTGAAGGCAAACCAGGACCAGCTCGCGAAGTCCGCGCCGGAGCTGCTCTCGACGCTGCATCGCCACCACGATGCGTTCCGCGCGATGCTTCAGGTCAATCTCACCGTGCTCGCGACCGCGCACGCGGTTTCCGAAAGCGTCGTGCGCGGCGTCAACGCCGAGATCCAGAAGCGCAACGTGCCGAACACCTATACGGCCGCCGGGCGCCGCGCAGCGCCAGGTCCGCGCCATATCACTCCGCTGGCGGTCAGCCGCTCGCTCTGAGCAGCACAAGAACAACCGACAATTTTAAGAAAAACCGCGCGGCCATGGCGTCGCGCGGTTAGGCACGTTTCCTTACCGGGTGTTCAGTCCTGGTGTTCCATGCTTGCGTGATTAGAGGGGTTGGGATTTGACTCACGTAAGGCAACCAGGAGGCTGCCATGAGTACAGATTTCAGCATCAGGCCGGTGGGGATCCCGGCCCCCATTCAGAT
The DNA here is from genome assembly GCF_016031655.1 of Bradyrhizobium glycinis. GTDB lineage: Bacteria > Pseudomonadota > Alphaproteobacteria > Rhizobiales > Xanthobacteraceae > Bradyrhizobium > Bradyrhizobium glycinis. The sequence continues at coordinate 5,222 of NZ_JACCHQ010000015.1, read as the reverse complement.
CGTGACGACGTCGAGCGCGGCGGCGAACGAGGCCGTACAGACCGATCTTCCGGTGAGCCAGACGGTCGCCGCAGCCGATACCGGCGCGCCCGTACGAAATGATCTGCCGAACCACGAGAACATCTCGCGCCAGGTCGTGTTCGACCAGGCGGCCGCGTCCTTCGTCTTTCAGGTCGTCAACGACAAGACCGACACGGTGGTGAACCAGTTCCCTGACGAGGCGATGCTGCGCCGGCGTGCCTATTTCCACGCACTGGACATGAAGTCCGAGCCCTCGCGTCCGCTCAGCACGGATCTCAGCGCCTGACGATCACGAGATCGATGCCGAAGCTTCTGCTCTGCGTCTGACCGTCAACGGTCAGCGCGGATTTCGCATGCCGAGACAGGACCACTTTGCCGTGATCGGCTCCTGCCGACATTTGCGAGTTCGCCGATGTGCTCGTGATGGCGACCATCACGAATTCCGTCACGGCCGTCCAGAGAGGCCTGCCGCGATATTGCGGTTGATCTCGATCAGCGGACGGAAGTGATCGAATTGCGGGCTCATCTGCAGCGCGGCGGTCTGGCTCAGCACGAACACGCTGATGTTGGCGATCTTCTGCCGTACGTCGATCGGCTGCGGATTGCTGTCGCGCATCGCCTCGCTCAGGAAGATGGTCCAGAGCTTGCGGTTGAACATCAGGGCCTGCATGGTCTGCTCGCTGAGCGGATCGGCGTTGTTCACCGCGTCCTGGAGCTTGTTGGCGGCCTTGAGCAGAGTCTGCGCCTCGATGTCGCGAGGAGATGCGGTGGTGGTTGCAACACGCGCATAAGCCGAGGCAGCGGAATTCGACATCAATCACACCCTGGAGGTTACCTAGCGCGTTGTACGCGCTTAAGGATTTCTTTCCCAACCCTAGGCAGCACCGCTTAAGATTTGCTTACGTACCGTGCTTGGAAGTACTCCGCAGAATTACGGGGCACGGAGTCCTTCGTCAGCGCAACGCTAGATCCACGCATGCACGATGTAAACTCGCTTGGCGTGATGCGCGTCGATCTCGGCTAATCTCGTCTTAGCGATCTTCCTCAAAAGAACGGCGGAGCGTTGGCTCCGCCGCGTAATCTCGAATAGCGAAGTTGCGCTGCGGAATTAGCGGAGCAGCTGCAGCACGCTCTGTTGCGACTGGTTGGCCAGCGACAGCGCGGAGACCGCGATCGACTGGCGCGTCGACAGCGCTTGGCTGTTGGCCGCTTCCTCGTTGGTGTCGGCGAGCGTCAGGTTGGATGAGCCGGTCTGCAGCACGTTGATCAGGTTCTTGGAGAAGTCCTGACGCACCTGCACGATCGACAGGTTCGAACCGAGGCTCGAGCCTTCCGAGCGCAGCGTGCTCGAGGCCGCATTCAGGCTCGCCAACACCCTGTTGGTGGCGCCGTTGTCGATGAAGTCGACGCCGTTGACGAGGTTGCTGAGGCCGAGCCCGGCGGCGTTGAACACCACGCCGTTGATGCTGAGCGTCGAGCTGCCGGTCTCGTTGAAGACGAGCTTGAGCGTGTCGCCGTTGAGCAGGTTGACGCCGTTGAAGGAGGAGTCCTGCGAGGTCGTGTCGATCTGGGCCAGGATGTTGTTGAACTGATTGACCAGGTTGGAGCGTGCGGTCTGCGCAACGGGATCCTGGATCGGCGGCTGCGCCGTGGTGAAGGACAGGACACCGGTGATGGTGCCGCCGACGACGCCCCCCGCGGTGCTCGAACCGAGTGTCGAGGAGGCGTATTCATTGACGGTGGTCACCGTCAGCACGCCATTGGCGTCGATCGTCGCGGTCAGGTGGTTGGCCTGAAGCTGGGCGTTGAGCTGATCCAGCGTCTTGACCGTGCCGTTGGTGCCGTCGCCGAAGGTGACGTTGACCGGCGTACCGCCGTTGAAGGAGGTGAAGGTCAGGGTCTTGCCGCTGATGCCGCCGACGCCGGAGGTGCGGGCCGCGGTGAAGGCGGTCGCCGTTCCGGTGTTGCCGCTGAGCCCGAACGCGCTCAGCGCGTTGCCGGTGCCGGTGATGGAGAGGTCGGCATTGATGCCGGTGGAGATCGCGAGCTGGCCGCTGCTGTTGACCGACGACGGGATCTGGCCTGCCGTGGTCGAGAGGGTCGCCGCGCCGTTGAAGATGCTGGCGGTCTTCACGCCGGTCGCAAGATCGATCGAATTGAGCAGATCGGTGAGCGTCGCGCTCTGGAGATAGACCGTCGAGTTGCCGTTGCCGTCGGTGACGACGTTGCCGCTGACGCCGTAGCCGGTGGCCACGCTTGCCGCCGATTGCGGCGTCTGCGCGTTCTTGAAGGTGATGGTGTGGCCGTCGATGTTCAGCGTCGAGCCGTCCTGGACGAGAGTGCCGAGCGAGCCGGCGGTCGTCGACCGGTTCGCAGTCACGGTCGCATTGCCTGCTCCGGTTGCCGTGGTCAGGCCGAGCTTGTTGAGGAAGTCGGCCTTGCCTGTCAGGCTTAAATCGGCGCCGGTCGAGCTCTTCAGCGTGACCTGGCCGCCGCCTGAGATGGAGGATGGCGTCTGGATCGTACCGACCGTCGCGCCGCTCGTCGCGATGGTGGCCGCGCTGGCACTGATGGTTGCAGTCTTGACGCCGCTGGCGAGGTCGATCGCGGTGAGGACGTCGTTGATGGTCGCGGCGGGCGCAGTCGGCGTTCCCTCGTAGATGATCGAATTGCCGTTACCGTCGGTGGCGATGTGGCCGCTGGCGTCGAGACCCCAGCCGGTCGGCTGCGTGCTCGGAGCAACGCCGGTGCGGAAGGTGATGGTCTTGCCGTTGACCGTGATGGTGTCGCCGTCGGCGGGCGCAGCGCCAAAGGTGGTGGACGCGGTGGTGCCGACCAGCGTGGCGGTGCCGCTGAGCACGGTGGTGCCGTCGGCCGCGGTCGCGGCAAATCCGAGCGTCGTGCCGGCGTTCGAGCCCAGCGAGGCGCCGAGTGCGGCGGTTCCGGTGACCGGGGTTACGCCGCCGGCCGCGCCGGTATAGAGCACGTTGCTTTTGGCGGTCGCGCTCGCATAGGAGGTCGTGCCGCGCAGGTCGGCCGGCGTCGCGCCCGGAATCGTGGTGGAAACGTTCGACTTGGTGGAATAGCCGACGGTGGTTTGCAGCGCCTGGTTGGCGATCGACTTGGCGCTGTCGATCAGCTTCTGCAGCGAGGTGATGCCGGTGTTGGCCGCCTGAAGCACCTGGACACCGTTGTTGATGCCGTCGAGCAGGTTGCTGATGTCGCTCGCTCGGTTGTCCAGCCCCTGCGCCGTGAAGAAGTTGGTGGGATTGTCGAGCGCCGTGTTGACCTTCTTGCCGGTCGACAGCCGCTCCTGCGTCGTGGCCAGCAAGTCGGCCGTCGACTGCAGCGACAACAGGTTCTGGCGAACTGACGCCGAGAGAACGATGTTGGACATTGGCGAGTCTTCCTCTTGAACCGGATACGAATCGGCCGCGCGGAACTGGAAAGCCGGCCTTTTGTCCAGTTTTAGGAGGTGTCCTTTAAAGTATGGTTAACGCCGGTTTAAGGGATAGGGTTAACCGCCGATGAACGCCCCTGCCCGCCCTTGGACGCAAGAAAAAGCGGCGGGGCAAGAGGCCCCGCCGCTCCATTTTATTCAGTAATTTCAGCTGCTTGCTAGCGGAGCAGCTGGAGCACGCTCTGCTGCGAGGTGTTGGCCAGCGACAGCGCGGAGACCGCGATCGACTGGCGGGTCGACAACGCCTGGCTGTTGGCGGCCTCGACGTTGGTGTCGGCGAGCGTCAGGTTGGACGAGCCGGTTTGCAGTACGTTGATCAGGTTCTTGTTGAAGTCCTGGCGGATCTGCACCACCGAGAGGTTCGAGCCGAGGCTCGAGGCTTCCGAGCGCAGCGTGCTCGAGGCGGCGTTGAGATTCGTCAGAACCCGGTTGGCCGCGGCGTTGTCGATGAAGTCGACGCCGACGGTCAGCGAGGCAAGGCCCAGACCCTTGGAGTTGTAGGTCACGCCGGTGATGTTCAGGCTTGACTTGCCGGTCTCGTCGAACACCAGCTTAAGCTGATCGCCATTGAGCAGGTTCACGCCGTTGAACGAGGAGTCCTGCGAGGTGGTGTCGATCTGGTTCAGGATGTTGTTGTACTGAGACACCAGATTGGCACGCGCCGTCTGGGCAACCCCATCCTGGACCGGAGTGGAAGCCGTCGAGAAGGTCAGCGCCGAGGTCAGCGTGCCGCCGATGGCACCGCCGGCTGCGGTCGAACCGAGCGTCGAAGAGGCGTAGTCGTTGGAGGCCGTGATCGTCAGCAGGCCGTTGGCGTCGATCGTCGCGGACAGGTTGTTGGCCTGCAGCTTGGTGTTGAGCTGATCGAGCGTCTTGACCGTGCCGTTGGTGCCGTCGCCGAAGGTGACGTTGACCGCCGTGCCGCCGTTGAAGGAGGTGAAGGTCAAGGTCTTGCCGGCGATGCCGCCGATCCCGGAGGTGCGCGCCGCGGTGAAGGCGGTGGCGTTGCCGGTGTTACCGGCGAGGCCGAACACGTTGAGTGCGTTGCCGGTGCCGGTGATCGACAGGTCGGCATTGACGCCGGTCGAGATCTTGAGCTGGCCGGACGTGTTAATGGTCGAGTTCGACTGGCCGGTCGCCGTGGCCAGCGTCGCGGTGCCGTTGGCGCCGATCGTCGCGGTCTGCACGCCGGTGGCAAGGTCGATCGCCTTCAGCACGTCGTTGACCGTGCCGGCCTGCAGATAAACCGTCGAGTTGCCGTTGCCGTCGGTGAGGACGTTGCCGCTGACGCCATAGCCGCTCGGAATGCTCGGCGCACCGGTCGAGCCCGGGATCGGCGCGTTCTTGAAGGTGATGACGTGACCGTCGACGTTCAGCGTCGAACCGTCGGTGATCGTTGCACCCAGCGAAGCCGCGCTCGTGGTGCGGTTGACGTTGACGGTGGCGTTGCCGCCGCCCACAGAGTTCGTCAGGGTGAGGGCCTTGAGCAGGTCGGCCTTGCCGGTGACGGTCAGATCCGCACCTGTCGAGCTCCTCAGCGTGACGGCGCCGCCCACAACGGTCGAGGCGGTCTGGCCGACGCTCGTGGCGATCGTCGCAGCACCGGAGCTGATGGCAACTGTCTTGACGCCGCTGGCGAGATCGATCGCGGTGAACAGATCGTCGACGGTTGCAAGCGTTGCCGGCGTGCCGGTGCTACCGAGATAGACGGTGGTGTTGCCGCTGCCGTCGGTGACGAGAT
>NZ_JACCHQ010000014.1 GCF_016031655.1 Bradyrhizobium glycinis | reverse complement strand
GGGCAGCTGGCGCGCCTGCCGCCGCCAGGTGAACACTTGTTGGGGTGTCAGCCCGTGTCGGCGGGCAACGTCGGAAACGACCGCGCCTGGGACCAGCGTCTCCTCGACAATCCGGACCTTGTCGTCCTTGGAGAACCAACGGCGTCGTCCGGTCTCTGTGATCACCTCCAACCGGCCCGTTGCCACATCCGACTTAAGCGTATGGTCAAGCATAGACACGAGCCGATCCCTTCAAAGAGATCGTGAACCTCGCTTATCCTTCACGCCACGAGAAGGTGGGATCAAAACGACGCTTACGACTGATCTGAAGCGCTTCTGCGATCGAACCAACCGTCTCGCCAGCGTCAGCCCTCGCCAGGCAAGTCGCGAAGGTCTCCCGAAATGGGGTCGCGTCATCTATGCTGGCCCCGTTCTTCAGCATGGAGTTTGAAACAGAAATCCTGCCCGCTGGGAATCCCGATTCAGGTAAAAGACAACATGCACTAACCTACGATGGTTCGCGCTCGGTCCTCAATCGAGCCGTCGTGTGTAGCGCGTGCCCATCTTGTATTTCGACGCCTCTCAAATCTGTCTTTTGAGCGCCGTGCTGCCGAATGCATACCTTTTTGGTACATCCTGCTTGAGATCATCTCGGGATTTGCGAAATCGGATTTGCTCACGGCCAAGTAGAATTGAAGCGCAGTTTTACAAGGATCTGACGTTGTTTCATCGACCGCGTGAGCGGTTGAGCGAAAGTGCCGACCTCATTCAGTCAGTGTGCGGCCGATGGAAGAGAAGGATGCGGCCTCCCGGCAGGCTTTCCGCCGTGTAGGGCTGACCGTGGATCCGAAAACGGGTCATCGGGACATCTTGGTTCGGCAGAAGACGCAGGTGTTGCAGCATGTCAATGACGACAGGTGAAGCCTCTCGGGGGCCGTGTCTCCAAGAGTCGCCAAACAACTCGCCGAGCTCAGGCACTTGCGGGGGCGGCTGATGGCCTGATGCAAGTGCGACAGACGGCACGGAACCACCAGGCGCCAGCGCCGAAGGAGCGTCCTCGCGCATTTCGACAGGGGCCGGCGAGTCAAACATGGGCGCAAGACCGCGGTAGATGTTTGAAGAAGCTCTCAGCGCCGCGGGGGCGGCTTCATCCAGCAAGGTGGGCCGCGGGTGATGAACGAGTTGAACGTCGTTGGGTCCTCTTGGTCCCAACATGGCTGTGTAGCGTTCGCCCCCAATCTCGTAGTTCATGACTGGATGTTCCGCAACAGGCAAGAAGTCCCACTTGCCCAAGATGGACAGCATCATATCGGGCGCGAGCTGGGTACGATGGGAAAAATCCTTCGAAGCGGCGAACGTAACATCAAACGTATCGCCGACAGCGGGAGACCGCAGATGGATGAGCTGAACATCATTACGCCCTCCCGGTCCCAACACGGCCGCATAGCGTTCACCGCGAATCTGGTAGGTCTTCACCCACTGTTCTACGTCTGGCAAGAGGCCCCAGCGGCCCAGCTTGGAACGCATCATATCCGGCGCAGGCTGGCTTCCGTGGTAGAAGTCCTCGGGAACGGAGAAAGACGCATCAAAGCTGTCGCTGGCCGCGGGGGACGTCTGCTCGAGCGTGGCCTGGGCGGCAGCGCCTTGGTTCATCATCGGTCTAAAATATTCCTCAGAGACGGAGCTCTGCGGCCGCGAGGTCGACTGCCAGGTTGTGGCATCGACAGGCTGTTTCGGTCGCAACACTTTGCATCGGCAAGTGAACTGTTGAACTCATCCTCGGCCGAGGCACTGGTGTATCGAGGAGCGTCGCTGGCTCGAGGCTCTGGCGATCCGCGGCATCGAAAAGCTCTTCCTGAGCAAAACGTTGCACGGGCGATGAAGTCGTTGAATGCATTCCCTGCCAAAGCACGGGTGCATCGAAGCTGAGAGCTGGTAGCTTGCCGCTCTGCTCCGCAGCGTCGAAAAGCACGTCCTGAGCTACACTCTGTATCGGAGAGTGAGCGGCTAAACGCGGTACGTGCCAAACCTCCAGAGTACTAGAACCGTCAGCCGCCAACGAGGTGTCGCGCTCCGTATCATCCCCCGAGCGCTGCTCATCGACCAGCCGCATGGGCTGACTGGTGGGCGGCCGAATGGCCTGGCGCGAGTTGCCTCCTTGTGCGCCCAAATTGCTCTGCTCGGTGATCGCGCGATAGTCGCGGAGGCGGTCCAAGGCGAAGAAGAGCATCCTGTCATTCGGAAATAACCTGCCCGCGTGGCCAAGCAGTGTATCGTCACTGAGCTCGGCAAGGGACAATGGTCGGAGCGCTGCGGCCAACTTCCGCAGACTGCTCGCATAGCTCAACACCGTGTTCGCTCCGAGCCATCGGCCGAAACTTGCCGCGGCGGCCTCCTGATGAAGCGTTCATCGTCCCTGGAAGGTCGATAATGTGTTGAGGTGGTGCGAGGGTCGGCGCTAGGCTCGCGGTACCGGCTGACCATCGACAACGCTGGGCGGATGACTTTGTCCTTTGGCATCAGCCTCCCGGCATACCGCAGCAACGTATCATCATCGAGGCCAGAAATCGATTTGCCAGACTGCTTCAGCGCCTCAGCGAATTTGCGAAGCGACGATCATAAATTTCGATGGTGGTCGCATTCGGCGGTGGCCCTCGCTCGAGGGCAGCGCCGCTCGCTGTCTGGATGAGGCGATCGTCTTCCTCAGTGACATCATGGGCCGCCGCGTGAGGATCTACGGGACCCGCCTCTCGCGCGCCTGCGAGGTGCTGCTCAAACCTAGCGTGCGGCTGTTGCGGTTCTTCCACAGTGATATCGGGCATCGTTGAATCATGATCAGCCGGGTTGATGGTGTTGAATCGGTCCATGGTCAACTCCGCTGGCATCGCCCTCTCATTATTTCGCTACTCACGTTAGCTTTCCAAAACCTGACGTAACCCCCCCTTCAGTACAATGACGAGAGAGCTCTCTCTGGCTCATGCCAGGTAGCTGGATTAGGCGATGCGAGGAGGGGGCGTAAAGGCAGTGCAGATAGCGGCCGTCCCATGGCCATGCACGCGAGCAGCTAGCGCAGGTCGGGGTAGGTCAGGACGGATCGATCGATTTCAGCATGTGCCGAACGACCTCCTGATTGATCGCCTACGTTTGTCTCTGTCGCTCGAACTCTTCATCAAACACGCGGGAGAACACTCCCAATTGTTGTTCATCGTGTAAAAAAAAGCCCGGCCATCGATGCGATGGCCGGGCCGAAGTCAGACATCGGCAGAGGGAGAGAGCTGCCGACGGTTATTTGCGGCGTAACGTCTACCGCAAATTCTAATTGCGAAAGCTGATGGACAGCATCCACTCGGTTGAAGAAGTACCTGCTGCCGCATGCGAGCGCTTGGAGCCACTTCATACGATCCTGCAGGCGGGGATTGGCACTTGCATCCGCCTCCACTCTACACACATCGACCGAATTTGTACCGTCGTCTCACAGATGTCAGAAAACAGCGAGCCGGTCCTACTTGGCGAGTATCCTCGTCAGCTACTCGAATAGTACAACTTGACGCTACGTCCGGTTCAAGGCCGGTCGTGTCCCCGGTGATCGTAGCTAGGTAGAGCAAAGCCGCTTGCACGCGCGCCCCCACACAGCGCCGTAACGGGCGGGCCGCTTGCGGTGGTCATCGATGATTCGTCGGTAGGGTCGGGTTGCTGACAACAACCTATTCGAGGAGCCACCGATGACCGACGGATGATGAACCTGCGCACGCTCGTGGAAAAGACCCCGATGCCGCTCTGTTGCGCGAGATGGACGGCTTTGCGGCCCAGCCCTGATGGAGCTGGATACCATTTCTTCCAAGGTTTGCTGCTTTCGACCTCCGGCAATCGTTGATGCCATGATGCTGGACAGCGATGCAGTGATCACGGCATCAGATGCGGGATTGTCGGCTGCAACGCATAGAGGCGATCATCAAGCAGCCCGCCGTCCAGCGCGGCGGATCAAAGCGCGCTCATACTGCGCGGGGCTCGCCAAACTCCTGGAATAGGAGTTCGCCCCAGGGCGTCGTGGTGTCCAGGTTCTCGGTCAGTGAGCGGAACGCCACCCGATTATCCTTCGGGGTCACGATGGCGGCAAGGTACGACAGGGAGCGGCCCAGCCGGTCCGGTCGAGTTTCCACACGACAGCACGTCGCGGGCCGGACGAATTCGAGCACCGCGCCGAGCCGGTGAGGTCAGTCTTCGTGCCCAAGGCGGGATGCTCTGACAGCTGACACGTCACAACGCGACGGCGAACAGCGCATCGCGCTGCAAGTCTGTGCTGCGTCGATCAGAGTCCGGCGACACGCGCATTCAGACGACCAACATAGGCGGATATCCCAACGGAAACCTTCCGCGAGTTTCCCGCATAGTGTTGCGCCACCAGGTGTTTAGCTCAAGGGGTTACTACAAGATTCGGTAGATGGTTAAAGCCACATTGAGGCCCTAGGGTCCCCCCGCTTTCTCGCAGATCATCATCGACGAACAGTAGTGAACATAAGGGCCTGAAGCCGCTGCCCGGAGCACCTGCCGGTGACCTTGTGCCCGTCGATCGCTTAGAGAGAATGAAGCGCCACCATGTCTGAAGAAGCCTTGCCGACACTGCCGATGTGGCGCGTCCATCACATCGAGCCCTCGCCCGAAATGTTGGCTCTATGCACCAACGGTCCGATCCACCGAGTGCGCTTCCCCTCCGGGCACAAAGGCTGGTGGGTGACCGGCTACGACGAGGCCAAGACGGTGCTGTCCGACGCGGCGTTCCGGCCCGCTGGAATGCCGCCGGCCGCATTCACCCCGGATTCGGTTATTCTCGGTTCGCCGGGGTGGCTGGTCTCGCACGAGGGGGACGAGCATGCCCGGTTACGCGCGATCGTGGCGCCGGCGTTCAACAACGGCAAGATGAAGCAGCAGATCGAGGCAATCGCCGCACACTTGTTCGAGACGCTGGCGGCCCAGCCTCAGCCCGCCGACCTGCGGCGCCACCTTTCCTTTCCGCTTCCGGCCATGGTTATCAGCTCGATGATGGGCGTGCCCTACGAGGATCACGTCTTTTTCGCCGGGCTGTCCGACGAGGTGATGACCCACCAGCACGAGAGCGGCCCGCGCAGCGCCTCGCGCCTGGCCTGGGAAGCACTGCGCGCCTACATTGGTGGCAAGATACGGGACAAGCGCCAGGATCCGGGCGACAACCTGCTGACTGATCTGCTCGCGGCGGTCGACCGGGGCAAAGCGACCGAGGAAGAGGCGATCGGGCTGGCGGCGGGCATGCTGGTGGCGGGGCACGAGAGCACCGTCGCGCAAATCGAATTCGGCCTGCTGGCCATGTTCCGCCATCCGCAGCAGCGCGCACGTTTGGTCGGCGATCCATCCCTGGTGGACAAGGCGGTAGAGGAAATCCTGCGCATGTACCCGCCGGGCGCGGGCTGGGACGGCATCATGCGCTATCCGAGGTCCGACGCGACCATAGCGGGCGTGCATATTCCCGCGGAGAGCAAGGTGCTGATCGGCCTGCCGGCGACCTCGTTCGATCCGCGCCATTTCGACGACCCGGAAATCTTCGACATCGGACGCGACGCAAAGCCGCACCTGGCGTTCTCCTACGGGCCACACAGCTGCGTCGGCGGGGCGCTGGCCAGGCTTGAACTCAAGGTGGTGTTCGGTTCGATCTTCCAGCGCTTTCCCGCGCTGCGCCTGGCCGTGGCGCCCGAAGAACTGAAGTTGCGCAAGGAGATCATCACTGGCGGGTTCGAGGAGTTTCCGGTGCTCTGGTGATGCGCGGGCGCATCGGGATCGCGATCTTCGCCGCAATTTCCGCCGTGCCTAACGCACGCCAGGCAGATCAGCTAGCCAATAGAGAAACAAGATGGACGCGCAAGAAACCACGGCAACATGCCGGGACGCCTTCGCCGAACTGGCGTCGCCGACATGCATCCAAGACCCGTATCCGTTCATGCGGTGGTTGCGCGAGCACGATCCGGTGCATCGCGCGCCGTCGGGACCCTTTTTATTAAGCCGCCACGCCGATATCTGCTGGGTGCTCGAGGCCACGGGCGATGCATTTCGGGGACCGGCGCCGGGCGAACTGGCGCGCGATTTCCCGCGTGCGGCGACCAGCCTCTCGCTCAATCTGCTGGCTTCCACGCTGGCGATGAAGGATCCGCCGACACATACGCGTCTGCGCCGGCTGATCTCGCGCGATTTCACCATACGCCAGATCGACAACTTGCGGCCGGGAATCGCGCGCATCGTCGCAGCGCGCCTGGACGGCATGGCGCCGGCGCTGGAGCGCGGTGAGGCGGTGGACCTGCATCGGCAATTCGCGCTTCCCTTGCCCGTGCTGGTGTTCGCCGAACTGTTCGGCATACCCCAGGAGGACATGTTCGGCCTCGCCACCGGCATCGGCGCCATTCTGGAAGGCCTGAGCCCGCAGGCCAGCGATGCTCGCCTTGCTGTTGCGGATGCAACGAGCGCCAGCGTAAAGGCCTACTTCGGCGACCTCATACAGCGCAAGCGCACCGATCCCCGCCCCGACATCGTTACGATGCTGGTCGGCGCACACGACGACGATGCCGACACGCTGTCGGATACAGAGTTGATCAGCATGCTGTGGGGCATGCTTCTGGGCGGCTTCGCCACCACGGCTGCGGCGATCGACCATGCGGTCCTGGCGATGCTGGCGTATCCCGAACAGCTGCACTGGTTGCAGGGAGACGCCGTGGGGGTGAAGGCATTCGTCGAAGAAGTCCTTCGCTGCGAAGCGCCCGCAATGTTCAGCTCCATTCCGCGTATCGCCCAGCGCGACATCGAACTGGCCGGCGTGGTGATCCCGAAGAACGCGGACGTGCGCGTGCTGATCGCTTCCGGCAATCGGGACCCTGAGGCCTTCCCCGATCCCGACCGTTTCGAACCCGCGCGGTTCTATGGCACCAGTCCTGGCATGTCGACCGACGAGAAGATCATGCTGAGCTTCGGCCACGGCATCCACTTCTGCCTCGGTGCGCAACTGGCCCGGGTGCAGTTGGCCGAGAGCGTGCCGCGGATCCAGGAGCGCTTCCCCACACTGGCATTGGCCGAGCAGCCGACCAGGGAGCCCTCCGCGTTCCTTAGGACGTTCCGCGCGCTGCCGGTGCGGCTGCATGCGAAGGGGGGCTGAGATGCACGTGGTGGTCGACCAGGATCTGTGCGGAACCACCGGGCAGTGCGTGCTGACGCTGCCAGGCACCTTTCGCCAGCGCGAGCCGGACGGCGTCGCCGAAGTGTGCGTGGCGAGGGTCCCGCCTGCGCTTCACGCCGCCGTGCGGCTCGCGGCCAGCCAGTGCCCGGTCGCCGCCATTCAGGTCATCGAAAGCGACGCTGGCGATGACGAGCGCGCCAGCGCCGAGCTTGCGCCTTCTCCGGCGGAGGCCGAGCGGCATGCCGCGAACGATCAACGCAATCCAGGAGGACACGATGGGACGGTTTGAAGGCAAGGTGGCCGTGGTGACCGGCGCCGGCGCCGGGATCGGCAAGGCATGCGCCCTCGCCATCGCGCGCGAGGGCGGCAGAGTGGTGGTGGCCGACATTGATGGACCGGCGGCCACCGCCTGCACCGCGCAGATCGCGGCCGAAGCGGGCCACGCGCTTGCAATGGCCACAGACATCGCCGATGCGCAGGCGGTGGCAGTGCTGTTCGAGACGGCCGAACGGCGCTTCGGTGGGGTCGACCTGCTGGTGAACAACGCTAGCGCCATGCATCTGACCCCGCGCGACCGCGCGATCCTCGACCTGGATCTGGCGGTCTGGGATCAGATCATGGCGACCAATCTGCGCGGCACGCTGCTCTGCTGCCGGCAGGGCATCCCACGGATGATCGCCCGCGGCGGTGGCGCAATCGTCAACATGTCGTCGTGCCAAGGGCTCAGCGGCGACACCGCGCAGACGTCCTACGCCGCGTCGAAAGCGGGGATGAACATGCTGTCAGCCTCACTCGCCACCCAGTGCGGTCGTGCGCAGATCCGCTGCAACGCGGTTGCGCCGGGTCTCATCATGACCGAGCGTCTCCTCGCCAAGCTGGACGAGCGCATGCAACGACATCTGCGACGGCACCAGCTCCTGCCGCGCGTCGGCCGCCCCGAGGACGTGGCTGCGTTGGTGGCGTTCCTGCTCTCCGATGATGCTGCGTTCATCACCGGCCAAGTCGTGTGCATCGACGGCGGCATGCTGGCTCATGTGCCGACGTATGCCGACGGCGGCAACAGCCCCGCCGCGTGGCCTAGCGGCGACACCGTGGAGGCGGCAGCGGCGCCGCGCTGCTGATGGACATGCTGCTCAACCCGCTGGACCGGCGACACCGGCTGCGGTCCGACATCCCGGTCGTGCCCGGCGCTTTCCCCTTGGTCGGGCATCTTCCCGCCATCGTCTGCGACCTGCCGCGCCTCCTGCAGCGTGCGGAACGGACGCTGGGCAGCCACTTCTGGCTGGATTTCGGTCCTGCCGGACACCTGATGACCTGTCTGGATCCGGATGCGTTCGCAGTGCTCCGCCACAAGGACGTGTCCTCGTCGCTGATCGAAGGGATCGCGCCCGAATTGTTTGCTGGAACGTTGGTCGTCCAGGACGGCGGCGCGCACCGGAAGGCGCGCGATGCGATCAAGGCGGCGTTTCTGCCCAAGGGGCTGAGCCAGGCCGGCATCGGCGATCTGTTCGCGCCCATCATCCTGGCGCGGGTGCAGGCGTGGCGCGACCGCGGCGAGGTCACCATCCTGCGCGAAACCGGCGACCTGACGCTCAAACTCATCTTCAGCCTCATGGGCATACCAGCGCAGGACCTGCCGGGATGGCATCGCAAGTACCGGCAATTGCTACAGTTGATCGTCGCGCCCCCAATCGACCTGCCTGGACTGCCCTTGCGGCGCGGCCGCGCCGCCCGCGACTGGATCGACGCGCAGTTGCGCCAATTCGTCCGCGACGCGCGCGCGCATGGCGCGCGCACCGGCTTAATCGCCGACATGGTGAGCGCTTTCGATCGCGCCGACGATGCACTCTCCGATGATGTCCTGATCGCCAATATCCGCTTGCTGCTGCTCGGCGGTCACGACACCACCGCCTCGACGATGGCCTGGATGGTGATCGAGCTAGCGCGGCAGCCGATGCTGTGGGACGCTCTGGTCGAGGAGGCGCAACGGGTGGGCGCTGTGCCGACCCGGCACGCGGACCTGACGCGGTGCCCGGTCGCCGAGGCGCTGTTCCGCGAGACGCTGCGCGTGCATCCCGCAACCACGGTCCTGCCGCGTCGCGCGCTGCAGGAATTGCAACTCGGCCAACGGCGCATTCCCGCGGGCACCCCCTTGTGCATTCCCTTGCTGCATTTCTCGACCTCGGCGCTGCTGCACGAGGCGCCTGATCAGTTTCGGCTGGCGCGGTGGCTGCAACGCACCGAGCCGATCCGGCCGGTGGATATGCTGCAGTTCGGTACCGGCCCTCACGTCTGCATGGGCTATCACCTGGCATGGCTGGAACTGGTGCAGTTCTGTATCGCCTTGGCGCTGACTATGCACGAGACCGGAGTGCGGCCTCGGTTGCTGAGCGGCGCTGAAAAAGGCCAAAGCTATTTCCCGACCGCACATCCGTCCATGACAATCCGCATCTCATTCTCATGAGCTGGCATTGCATGACTTGTATGGCGAGGCAACGGCGCTGGCGAGGCGGGGCATTGCCGCACCCGGCTCGCGCGCTCCGTGCGACGACGGCAACACCGCAGCGGCTCGCCGCTCGCCTTAGCCGTCTGCTGTCAGTTACAAGGACGTGAACATCATGCAGAGAGGCTCGACGGGAGACGACGACCAAATTGGCGTTTCCGCCCTCTGCGGATCGGGCCCGCAGCCGCGCGGCGCATCCGGCAGGCTGCTGCCGGAGATCTGGATGCAGAACGGCGCACAGCGAGTCGAACAGGCCTTGGCGCGTCTTCTTTGCGCCGAAGACGACGGTGATACTGGGTTGATGGCGGCGATGCGCTACGCCACCTTGCATGGCGGCAAGCGCACCCGCGCCTTGCTCTGCTTGGCCGCCGGCGCACTGGCCGAAACGCCTTCGCACATGCTCGACGACGTCGGCGCCGCCATCGAGATGATGCACGCCTGTACCTTAGTCCACGACGACCTGCCCGCGATGGACGACGACGTGCTTCGCCGCGGCTTTCCGACCGTGCACGTCAAGTTCGGCGAAGCCACTGCGATCCTGGTCGGTGATGCGCTGCAGGCGCACGCCTTCCTGACCCTGGCGAGCCTGGATGCGCCGGGCGACAACCGTATCGCGCTCGTGCGCGCACTGGCGCAGGCGGTATCGGCCGAGGGTGCCGCAGGCGGGCAGGCGATGGATCTGTCGCTGGTTGGAAAGCACGTCGAGCTGGACAGGATCCTGGCGATGCACCGGATGAAGAGCGGAGCGCTAGTGCGCGCGTCGGTTCGGATGGGCGCGCTATGCACCATCGCCGAGGACGCCGCGCACGCTGCACTCTACTGTACGCTCGATCGCTACAGCGCCTGTTTCGGCCTAGCGTTGCAGGTGATCGACGACATTCTCGACGTGACAGCGGATACCGCGACGCTGGGCAAGACCCCCGGCAAGGACGCAATGGGGCAGAAGCCAACCTGCGCGTCGATGATGGGACTGCAGGCAGCACGCCAGTTCGCGCTGGATCTGTTGCGCGATGCCGGGGAGGCCATCGCGCCCCTGGGGCAGCGTGCGGAAAGGTTGGCGCAACTCCTGCAGCGGGCCAACGCGTATCTGTTCAAGCACGCGCCCTGCGCATGAGCGTGCCCGTCCGCCATGGCGTCCCGTCCCTGTGCCGCTGCGATCGGCCGGCGGCAGCGGTGCATGCTGCACTGTGTCCGAGTCCGCGATTGCAGGCGGTTGCCCGCCGCGGCGCGCTGCGCGCAAGCCTTATGCGGCGGACCGGCAGCATCGGGGCGCGTCGCCGCGCCGGAGCAGGGGGGCCGTCCGGCACTGCAGCTGCGACGGGCCTGCGGCGACATGCGCGGCGTCTGCCCGATCCCGGTTCTCGTCAACCGTCTGCAAAAGGAACATCCCGCGTGAACGCGCTGTCCGAACAGATTCTTTCCGAATTGCGCGGCCTGTTGAGCCAGATGAGCGATGGCGGCAGCGTCGGTCCGTCCGTCTACGACACGGCGCGAGCCCTGCAGTTCCACGGCAACGACCCCGAACGGCAGGACGCATACGCGTGGCTCATCGCGCAGCAACAGGCCGATGGCGGATGGGGAAGCACGGACTTCCCGCTATTCCGCCATGTGCCCACCTGGGCGGTGTTGCTAGCATTGCAGCGTGCTGGTCCTATTCCTGGCGCTGCCGACGCAGTCCGGTCTGCAACCCGGTTCCTCCAGCGCCAGCCCGATCCTTACGCGCATACGGTGCCGGAAGACGCACCAATCGGCGCGGAGCTGATTCTGCCGCAGCTTTGCGGTGATGCCGCATCCTTGCTGGGCGGCATGGCGTTTCCACGCCATCCGGCGCTGTTGCCGTTGCGGCAAGCGTGCCTGGTCAAGCTCGGGGCGATGGAGGCGTTGCCGAGCGGCCATCCGTTGCTGCACTCCTGGGAAGCATGGGGGACGTCTCCGACCACCGCATGCCCGGATGACCACGGCAGCATCGGCATCAGTCCGGCGGCCACCGCCGCGTGGCGTGCGCACGCCGTGACGCGGGGGAGCACACCGCAGGTCGGACGCGCTGAGGCCTATCTGCAGGCGGCATCGCGGGCGACGCGCAGCCGCATCGAAGGTGTCGTTCCCAACGTCTGGCCGATCAATGTGTTCGAGCCATGCTGGTCGTTGTACACCCTGCATCTTGCCGGGCTGTTCGCACATCCCGCGCTCGCCGAGGCGGTGGGCGGGATCGTCGCGCAGCTCGACGCGCGCCTGGGCATGCGCGGTCTGGGCCCGGCCTTGCACTTTGCGGCCGACGCGGACGACACCGCCGTCGCGATGTGCGTGCTGCGCCTTGCAGGCCGCGACCCGGCGGTCGATGCGTTGCGCCATTTCGAAGTTGGCGAGCTGTTCGTCACCTTCCCTGGCGAGCGCAATGCGTCGGTGTCGACCAACATCCATGCCCTGCATGCGTTGCGACTGTTGGGAAAGCCTGCCGTCGGCACCAGCGCCTACGTCGAGGCCAATCGCAACCCGCACGGTCTCTGGGACAACGAAAAATGGCACGTTTCGTGGCTGTATCCCACCGCGCACGCGGTCGCTGCGCTGGCGCAAGGTGAGTCCCATTGGCGCGACGAGCGCGCGCTCGCGGCGCTGCTGCACGCGCAGCGCGACGACGGCGGCTGGGGCGCAGGTCGTGCGTCCACATTCGAGGAAACCGCCTATGCGCTGTTCGCGTTGCACGTGATAGACGGGAGCGAAGACCTGACCGGGCGGCGGCGCATCGCGCAGGCGGTGGCGCGTGCGCTGGGGTGGATGCTCGCCCGCTATGCGGCGCATGCCTTGCCGCAGACGCCACTGTGGATCGGCAAGGAACTGTATTGCCCCACCCGGGTCGTGCGCGTGGCCGAACTCGCCGGGTTGTGGCTGGCGTTTCGTTGGGGGCGGCGCGTCCTGGCCGAGCAAGCAGGACTTGCATCATGATCCAAACCGAACGCGCGCTGCAGCACGTCTTGGAGTGGGGGCGTTCCCTGACCGGATTCGTCGACGAGCACGCTGTGGAAGCGGTCAGGGGCGGCCACTACATCCTGCAGCGCATCCATCCCAGCCTGCGCGACACCGGCGCCCGCACCGGTCGCGATTCGCAGGACGAAACGCTGATCGTAGCGTTCTATCGCGAGCTGGCGCTACTGTTCTGGCTCGACGATTGCAACGACCTTGGCCTAATCGCGCCGGAGCAGCTCGCCGCGGTCGAGCTGGCACTAGGGCAGGGCGTGGCTTGCGCGCTCCCCGGATTCGAAGGTTGCGCTGTGCTGCGCGCTTCGCTGGCCGCGCTCGCCTACGATCGTCGCGACTATGCTGAGCTTCTCGACGACACCCGGCGCTACTGCGCGGCGCTGCGCGCCGGGCACGCGCAGGCGGCAGGGGCGGAACGCTGGTCCTACGCCGAGTACCTGCACAACGGCATCGATTCGATCGCTTACGCGAACGTGTTCTCTTGCCTGTCGTTGCTGTGGGGGCTGGACATGGCGACCTTGCGCGCACGTCCGGCGTTTCGCCAGGTCCTGCGGCTCATCTCCGCAATTGGGCGCCTGCAGAATGATCTGCATGGACGCGACAAGGATGAGACGGCCGGCGAGGCCGACAATGCGGCGATCCTCCTGTTGCAGCGTTATCCGGCAATGCCTGTGGTGGAGTTCCTCAATGACGAACTGGCCGGTCATACGCGCATGCTGCACCGGGTGATGGCGGAAGAAGGCTTTCCCGCGCCGTGGGGATCGTTGATCGAGGCCATGGAGGGCATCCGCGCGCAGTACTATCAGACCTCGAACAGCCGCTACCGCCGCAACGCCGCCGAGAGGCAAGCGTAAGCCGGCCTGAACGCGCGGGAGTCCGCGGCATGCGCGCGCTGCCGTAGGTCCTATCCGACCAACGCCGTCGCCCGATGCGACGACTGAGGCCGGCGCAAGGAGGACTATATTGACCTCGTGCTACATCGCCGAACGACGCCGGGCACGTCATCCCCCGGTCAGCTTATCGTCAGGCGCTTCGCGTATCGTTCGCAACCGGATCAGAAGCGGCACGTGACGAAAGAAAACATGAGGCGCCATGGATAATCGAATCAGTAACCCATCCCAATACTCCAGCCTAGGCTACGAACCGAGTCAGTCAGGAGACAGCGACGGCTTTGCGGAAACGCTGGCGAATCTCGCGCTGCGGAGGAGCCCCTCAGTGCTTGACAGGATGGGATGCTGCGTTAGCACGCCACATACCTCGGATCCAGACAACCCCGGTGCATCCTCTGCAGCGAGGCCAAGCCGCCCCTTGTTCGAATACCGTACAGGCGAATTGGAGCAGGCGAATGTAGACGGAATCTGCCTTGGGTTGACTGGCGAGTGGCTTGGTAATCTCCGTTACAGTCCGAGATCCCGGATAAATGCGCTAAGACCCGGATCGCAAGGGCACAGCGACGCGGCTGACCGGCAGCAGCAGTATGCGGACCTCCGGGCTGACTTGCGAAGCGAAGGTGTGAAATCGGCCACCCTGCAGGCAATAAATGCAGTATTGCGGGAAATCGGTTTGAATCCAGCCGGAAAGGAGAAGGAATATAGGTTCGATGACCCTACAAGCATCTCGCGCATGTTCGAAAAAATCACCGCTGACGGGTCGAGGCATATCCTTAGCTTACGTTTCGCCGAAGGTGGCCGACACTCAGTTGCAACGGCGGCGTCGGATGGAACGACCACGCTGTTCGATCCAAACTATGGAGAATTTAATGTGCGATCAGGCGAGATAGACGAATTATTCTACAGCCTCGCCGATCGTTACAGGGACCCCAACCGACTGCATCTCTCGACGATCTCTACCCAAAAGATACGGTGAGCAAGGCCTTGGCACTCGCCGATTGGCTCCTTCTTCGCGAAGGTGTCTTCGACAATCTTTATCAAGTAGGGTAGGGCAAGCGCCCAAATATCCAAAGCGGGTAAATTCAATAGCCGCGATTAAGTCTACGTTGAACTCGCCGATCTCGCTGCCGGCGAGTCCAACGGGGTGCGCAGCCGCCTCCGGCCAAGGTCGAGCTCGCTACCGAAGTAGAAAAGGTCGCCATCAACGATATGTCGTGGGATCAGCAGGCCGCGCGCTCGCAAAGCATCTCCGATAGCCCGGCAATGTCCACCAACCATCTCTGCATGCAGGCTCCGGCTGGACACCAGGCGTCGGCGACGTTCTAATGGAAAGCTGGCGCCATACGCGACTGCAGCAAGCACGGCTGGATGCAGAACAGCGCCGATCCGCACGCTCGCGAGCGGCCTTCAAGGCCGCTCGCCAGGATCCGCCGTCGCCGTACTTCTTGGACAATGACGCTGTGCCGGAACCCAGGATGCATCGGCTCCTTCGAGCACCGGGAGTTGGCGCCACGTTGCAACGTTGGGCGAACCCACCGGCGATCGCGGAATGGCAGATCTGTCGCGCTTATCTCGACACGGTCGAAGCGGCGATCTCACTGCTCGTCCGAAATCATTCTTCGGGCTTCTGCTTTCATCTCGATCGACGCCCGACCGCTACTCTTGATGCGCACGACCAGAAGAGCGACGACACGACCCAAACCGTGGTCCGTCGAATCCCGGAACTCGCTTACGCAAAAGCATGGTGCCTCTAGAGTAAGGCGCAGCTTAATTCGCGCATCGGCTAGTTCTTGCCTGCGCACCCCATGTATCGATTCAGCCGCATTCGTTCTGCAGTAAAAACCCGGGGCGGAGGCTTCAACTCGCTAAGACCTGCTCGACTACCTCAATCTCGCTCAGAACGCTCGCAAGAGCTTGCCGGATTGAGACCAGATACTGCCTATAGGTTAACCAACAGCTTGCGTCGATGCGCCAGAACAGCACTTAGAGCACGACGATCCCTGACTTTGACGTGTCCCGCTACAATCAATTTGATCGCTGTGGAAATGCTGCGCGAGCTTGGCTCGCCAGGGGGCATTCGCCAACGACTCTATTTCGACCAGCATTCTTCGCGTTGTACAGCGATGCGTCTGCACGGGCTAAACGTCTGCGGGCGCATCATTTGCCCCGAAGCTTGCGCGCCTCCCGCGGAGACCGTGACCCGCGACTCCTCGGACATCTGAATTCCAAGCCGAATCCGCTACCGCCACCCGCATCCCATCTAAAGCCAAGCTGGCTTTGTCTTCGAGATACCTGACATCACCACAAAGGAATTCTTCACCCCCATAGCGTCCAAGCTTGTCTATCAAACGCTTGCTGGCGGACGTTGTGGTTACAAATCCCCAGGACTTCGTCATCGGTTGGATGGCCGTACTCGTGGCAACGCAACGCCCACATTAGTTCGTTGTGGTTGTGTCGCTAAAGGACAAATTTCAATCTGGGCTAATTGCGGAGAGGTCTGGTTGACGAGTCCTTCCAGCGGATCGTTCAAACGTCGAAAGTCACAATACCATAGATACTGCTCCGTGGTAACAGAGATTGCCGCGTTTGATCATCTGGTCGATTTACCGAACGATACTGAAATCAGGTCACGGCAACCCGAAGATCAAGTGTAGTCAGGGTTCGATTCACCCCCCAATTCAGGTAGTTTGATGCGCTACGAGACGGCGTTCTAAATCTCTCCATCGGAAACGGGGAATCCTGCAATGACCGGCGGAAGCATCGGCTCGCGAACGGCGCCGGCGAGTGACGCGCCTCCAAAGCCCATGAGCTCGTCGGAGCGGCTCGAGGCGATTGACGTCTTGCGTGGCTTGGCCCTGTTCGGCGTGCTCGCCATGAACATCGTGATCGCATTTCGCGTCTCCATCTTCGCGGCGTTCTTGCCGAATGCGGAGCCGGCGCGGCTCGACCGGGCGCTCGAGGCTCTGCTGACGGTGGCCATCGGCGCCAAGGCGCTTACGCTGTTCTCGCTGCTGTTCGGCGCCGGCCTTGCCATCCAATTTGAGCGGCTTGCCAGCAATGCACGGCGCATGATCTTGCTCGTGCGTAGGCTGATGGTGTTGCTGGCGATTGGCCTGGTTCATCTCTATTTGATCTGGGACGGCGACATTCTCGTCGAATATGCCCTGGCAGGCTTCGTGGTGCTGCCCTTCCTCGGCGGCGCGCGGTGGCTCATCGCGGGTGCAGCCCTGCTGCTCCTGGGGCTCTACTTGACCATGCTGCTGTTGCTGCCGATCGTGCCCGTGCCGCGGGCAGCCGAGATGGCCGCTCTTGCCGAGGACGCGACGCGCGCCTACGGCACGGGCGGATTCTTCGATGTGCTCGCGTTTCGGATCCGTGAGATACGGGCGATTTTTCCGCTGCACGTCATAGCCTTTCCGTGCACTGTCGCACTGTTCCTGGTCGGCGCCTTGGTGTGGCGCAGCGGGGTTCTGCGTCGGGCAACGGCGAACAGGCGCCTCTTGTTCGTCGCCGCAATCTTTGGCGTTCTTCTTGGCGGCGGATTGAGTGTCGCGGCAGCAGGACAACAGCTCTTCAATTGGCCGTCGCTCGGGCGCGCGCATTTTCCAGTGCAACAGCTGGGGACGGTCGTGTTGGCCTTGAGTTATGCGGCCGCAGTCATCGCCGCTGTGAACCTCTCGGGCGGGCAGAGGATGCTGGGCTGGGCCGCGCCCCTTGGCCGCATGGCGCTCACGAACTATCTGGCGCAATCTGTGATCTGCGGCTGGATCTTCTACGGCTATGGTCTAGGCCAGTTTGGGCGCCTCGGCGTCGCCGCGACACTGGCGATCGGCATTTTCGTGTATCTCGCGCAGGTGGTGTTCAGCGTGTGGTGGCTGCGCCGCTATCGGTTCGGTCCTGTCGAGTGGCTCTGGCGCTCATGCATGTATGGGGTACCGCAGCCGATGCGGGCAACGGTCAATTTAGCCCGCGCGACCATAGCAGATTGATGCGGGCCCAGATCCCCGACCTGCGTTCTGCTTCAGCGGAAGCGTCCAAGCCGTTACTGCTGGTTTGGGCCCCTCCAGCGACTTCGGGAGATGTCTACTTTCTCTCCGCTGTAGGAGTAGAGCCGACATTGGGCGGCCAGCTGCTTAATGACTATACCGGCCCTAACCTGGCTCGTACTGCCATCTGCCGCTAGAGCCTCCTTTGTCGGCCTAGCGCCTCAACGTGAAACTATGAATGCTTTCGGCGCCGGTATGTGTCGTTTCTTTGTGCGGACCGCGCGTTGCCATCATCAGTACGTAGAATAGAATAAGAATTAAGAGGCCGCGGATACCAAAGGTCCCGAAGCTTTGACAATTCTGGAGCGGATTGTATTCGCTACCTTTGATGCCGCCGATAGACGCACGAATTGCGCTAAACTCGACCGAAGCCCTGTATCAGGCAGCAAACTTTTAGCCGGCCGCGCGACGACGCCAGCGTCAGCCCAGCAGATCGACCCTGCCGGTGTCGAGACGATACAGGCCCCCGACGACCTTCAGTCTGCTCCGCTCAACCGCTGCGTTCAGAATCGGCCCGGTCGATTTGAGCTTGGTGACGTTATCGAATACATTTTGTCGGATCGCATCGGCGAACGTGTCACCGCTTTGCTGGAGAGGTTCTTTCACTGCCGGTGCAAGAGCAGCAACGAGGGATGGAATGTGGCCCGGCGGCGGCCTACCCTCATGGAGTGACTTGATCGTGGCGTCTATTGCACCGCAATGATCATGGCCAAGTACCAGGATCAACGGCGTGTTCAGCACGGAGACGGCATATTCCATACTGGCGAGCGTGTCATCGTTGGCGAAGTTGCCGGCTAGCCGGCAGACGAATAGATCGCCAAGTCCGCTGTCGAAGACAAGTTCAGGCGCCACACGTGAATCGGCACAACTCAGAACCGCCGCATATGGATTTTGCCCATCGACCAAAACCTGGCGCTCGCGTTTGAAGTTATCACTTCGTGATGCGCTCTGGACATAGCGATTGTTCCCTTCCATCAGCCGCTTCAGCGCAGCATCCGGCGAGAGCACGTTACCAGGCTTGGGCGGCGCGCTTGTTTCCTTAGCATCGACAAAGTTGTTGCCAAGCCGTAGGCAAGCCGCCGAAATAGCGAAGCGCAATAGTGAGCGCCGCGAAGGCGCGATGTTGGTTGTGTAGGACATTGCATGTCACCTCATCGCGCGGCTTTACGCCACCCGGTGGCCGCGGCTTCCGCTTCGCTGCATAACCAGCGCCCACCCGGCTTCTCCGCCATGTCGATTTGTCCGTAACTTGGTTGTTCGGGCAGGTGATAAATGCGATCGCCGTTGCGGTCCAGGGCGCCTTTTATCAGGCACTCGGGCGACGGCGGGTCCGATAGCAGAGCGGGTCCGAGCAGGAGCTGCCGAGCGTCGACCGGAACGGAACTTGCGCCGACGATGATCGTCCACCTGTTGCGGCGACGCCAATCCCAAGGCGCGATGAACGCCCCCGACCACAGCCCCGCAAGGGCTGTACTCGCCATCAACTCGGATAAAGCGTAGCTCGGTTTAGATAGACCCCATGATAGTGCCCAGCCCGAGCGTACCATCCAGGCGTTGACATCCTCGCCTTCGATGAAGCACCTGCCGAGTGACCTCCCGTACTTATCAACTCCTGTGGTATGACAGTCCCACACTCGCCCGTTCGAATGCCTTATAAGCTCCTCGCGAGCAGCTACGCCGCAGGCCCATTTGCCGCCGCGGGCGTCGAGGCAAATCTGATCAGTCTCAGGTGCTTCGATGCCTGAGAGCCGAACTGAGGTTTGCTCGATCTCGATCGTATTGCCGTCGATGATACGCGGAGCGCCGCTGAGTGTCGCGGCGCAAACCGGAGATGTGATGACCGCCAGCAATGCGACCTCCATTACGCGGTGTTTCATCCCGGCAATAAACCTTTCGCTCTTGATCCATGTTTACGCACGATCGGGCCCCGTTGAGCCGGCATCGTTCCACGAGTGCTTTGTGAAAGCTTGATCGTGATCTCCTACCTACGACCTGACGCAGCGTGAGGTTCAAGCGATTTCTTGCCGTGTGCGTGCCTCGGTATCCTTTGAGCGTTTCCGGTCTTTCTCGGTGGGCCGCTCACCGCACCGTCTCAACCTAACGAAGAGATCCCCACCGCTCGAACTAGCGATGCAGGAGACATCCGAACCCTCCAACGCCGTTTCTCGACGATAAAAAAGCGTGAGTGTTCGGCGGTCGAGCGGAGTCAGGCGTGGCGCAGCGACCTTGCTGCGCTTAGTGGCGCCTTGCATTAGCCAGACAGAGGCTTCCGACATTCCGAGGAGCCGATGACATGCCGCCATGGACCTCGTCACGAAGACTCCAATGTTCGAAACAAGTCTGGTCCGACTTCCTGGGACCGGTTTGGAGAAAGACGCCAAGGAGTTCAGCTCACGCTCGCCGCGTAAATGGGTCGGTATCTCCATTTGCGCAAACGCCGCAAAACCAGCAGCCTTCTTTCGTGTCGCGAGCCGAGTTGGTGGTTGACGCCGATGACGTCATGGCGTTTCGCATTGGCACGCTGCACCTGGTGGGGGGAGCCTCGCTCCGACAGCTGAATAGATTGCTCATGACGCAGACGCCCCGACGGGAGGCCGCTCTTGCTTGGTAGTGACCGTTTATTGACGCGTCCCGCGGAACGATACAGCCTTTCGAGGTAAGCAAGCTCATCGATCGGCGAGGCTCATCGGCATGCAAAATTCTCACCCAGCAGATCGGCGGATCTGACCAGGCCCTCGCTACGCGACCATTTACTGAAGTCTTTTGTGCCCCTCTGACACTTCCGGTTTGTTTGGCTCTATGCGATTGAACCAGGAGCCAGGAGGAAAGGCCGCGATGCGCTTGGCAAGGGAGGATTGCGGTTGCCAATCTTGTCCTTCGCCCTTCTCGAAAGTAATGACCCCGTTGTAGGTAAAAAAACGAGGCCCTGGGATATCACAGTTCACTAAAAGCAGAACGCGCCACACACCACCTTTCTCTGTCGACTCGTCATTCGGCTTCGGCAAGTAGTCCACTCCAACAGGTTCAACGATAGTGCAGCGGCCCTTACGCAGAAGAGTGCCGAGCTGGCCTTGCATGGTCGTTACGAAGTTGAAGTTGACTGGATCATGAAGAAAGCGAATATTTGCGTCCTTTTCGCCATCTGAGACTTCACTGGCGATCAACGAGAGCGCCAGGGCGCGCCAGCCCAATTCCATCGGCTTTGCGTAGTTCGACGTAAGTTCAACCGTTCCGTCGAGCGCGATCCTCCAGGTGATAACGTACTGTTCGTCTGATTTAATCTCCCGATGCCTGGTCCACGAAACGAAAACATATTCATTGTGGTCGATTCCTCGAGCGACGCCCCACGTTCCGGGAACGAACTGTGCCACCTTGGAGACGTTGGAGAGAATTTGCTCTATCGATTCACCGTCTTGCGCTCGCCACGTTGACTTGACTCTTTCGATAAGAGCGCTGTCGTTCGCGCGAATACTGTTGCCCGTGGCAGCCAACAGCGCAAGCCAAATCAAAGATCGACTGAGACAAAACCATAGGGCGCGTCTTGCAGACATTCTCTTCATACCCCTTTGCCTACTGGTTTTCATCCGCGCGTCATTTCAGTCGGGCACGTCCCTAGTGCGAGCGCAAGAAGTTAGCGGCGACGCGACGGGGTGCCCGCTTGTGGTCCCGCGCGAGCAGGCGCTCCCCTCTATGTCACGCGCCGCTAACCTTAGTCTCCAGCGGCAGCCCTTATTGCCGTCTGGACATGCCCAGCAGGAGAAGCCTGGGCATGCCCGGACTTGCATTGTTCGTGCCAGGTAACAGGGAGGCAATTCGCAGCGGTTTCGTGTCATCTTTGAAGAGTGTCCGACTTGCACACGTTCCGACAGCTCCATTCAGCCCATCCATCGCGGCTACATCAGCCGAGCATTTTTGTGACCTCAAGGCTCCATCGAGACCATCGGGAGCGCAAGCGACCGACGGTCACATTGTGGACGAACCAGAGCTCAGGAAAGCGCGGCTATGCCGCTTGCTCCCTTGGTCGAGCAGGCCCATACCCGTTCTGACGTACGCACGCCGGCGAGCATCCCTACTCATTCGGACGAGCATCGGGTCGACTTTCGGCAATAATCAACAACGCCCATCCATTGCGGCGCCGTGTCGCGGGTTACGGGCCTAGGCAGACGAAAGCGCGACCGACCTACGTTCCGCGTCAGCTTCTTGCGCGAGTTGCAGAATATGTGCCCTTAGTGCATCGGAAGTCTCTGCTGCTGTCTTGCTGAATAGCGGATCTCCATGACCGGTGAGAGCCGAAGCGATTTCGGTCCAATCTTGAGCCGAGAGAGCCTTCAGGGCGGCGGGAAAGAAATCTCGTTCTTCCCACATGATGTGGTGCCGCTCGCGTACGATAAAGTCCCGTACGATATTGCCGACGCCTTCCCGAAGGACTTCACGGTCCGCCAGGATGGCATCAATAGCTTGCGCGAAGTGATGCAAACGGTCGACGACCTCCTGGTGTTCCAGGGCGAGGTCGCCGACGATTGTAGCTACCTCCGGATCGCGAGCCTTGAGCTTGGCAAAGATTAAGTCTTCCTGCGGATGATGATACACCTCGGGGTAAACCTCGAAATAGCTGATAATCGCACGAATGACCTCGTAGTCGGGACGGATCCCTTTCTCAAAAATCTCCAATTCGCGTTGAAGAACGACCAGAAGCAGGTCGATGTTGCGATGCTCTCGAAGCAAAAGATCCACGATCATTGCGGGTCCTCCTCGAGGCACAATGTAGGTTGGAAGAGTGTCTGCCATTTGACGGCCCAGATCACGAGTTGCCCGCGCAACACGCCGGTCCGATGGCGGCTCGTCTCGGTAAAACTGGGTGCCTGGACCTGCGTGGCTGAGCTATGTTGCGAAGGCCGATGGCCGCAGATTGGCTGCTCCTAACAAACCGGAAAATTTAGATGTTCTCCCTAGGTAGAACCCCCTAAGTAGATACACGTAAGCCCGTGCGGAGGGCACCTCAATGCGGATGATGCCAATTGCGACGGCGCTTTGATCGCACCTGGAATTCTTGCCGTCAGCGCGACGCCATAATAAGGTGGTGCTCGCACGAAGGATATTCCCCGGGGACATCGCCGAGTAGCTTTTCTTGCATCCGAGAACGCTCCTATCGGCCTGGAGCCTGATACATGAATAAGCCAGCGGCCGCCATTTGCGCGGCTGTCAGAGTCCCGCCGTAATTGCGATTCGCATCAACTCAGACATGCTGCGGACATTGGCCTTGGCCATCAGGTTCGCGCGGTAAACCTCGACCGTCCGTGGACTGATGCCGAGATCATGGGCGATCACCTTGTTGATTTTGCCGGCCACTAGCCCCTGCAGGACGTCACGCTCGCGCGACGAGAGGCCCGCAAGGCGAGCTTGCGCCTGCAGTTTCGCTGCGTCATCCGCCGGCTTTATTGGCCGCGCCTCCAAGGCGCTACCGATTGCCCGCAAGAGAACCTCTTCTTCGAAAGGCTTCTTGATGAAGTCGACCGCACCCGCTTTCATCGCTTCGACTGCGAGCGATACATCGCCATGGCCAGTTATCAGAACCACTGGGCATTCGATACGATCGGCTTTCACTTTGCGGACCAGTTCGAGACCACTCATACCTGGCATCCGGACGTCTGACACGATGCAGTCAACCGGACCGCTCGCGACGTCATTGAGAAACGCAGTCGCGGTCTCATAGGTTGCTACGTAGAAGCCGTTAACATCAAGCAGAAAGGCGAGCGAATCCCGAATCGCCGCGTCATCGTCGATCACAAGAATGCGCCGTCCAATCATGTCTCTTCCTAAGCTCCGCAATAGCGCGGCGAACTGAAAGACCGTGCCGCCGCCTGGGTTCACTTCCACGACGATGTGGCCACCATATGTCTCTATGATTGTGCTGCAGATTGACCGCCTTGCTCTTCTGTCGTGACACAGGCGTGGAACAGGCTCGGCGCAGGGCTGATGCGGAGTCGCTTCACGGTAAACGTATCGACGTTGACAGCTTCGACAGTCAATTCGCGGCAAGGGCAGGAAGCCATGCCTCGATTGCTTGCGTATCAGATCAGCGCGGCCTGCTGAATCTAGATTTGGGGCCAGGATCATTGATGACAGATCGCGGTCGCTGCGGATAGCCAGGCTTGCGGCTTTCTTCTCCCGGGCCGACAGGAGTCAGAGCCACAGCTACTTCAACGAGCGTGAGCGGAACCTCCACAGAGTGCTCTGTTACTGCCCTGGCGGCGAATTACCGCGGGGCGCTCGGCCGATCTCGTTAAAAACGCACAGCCTGTCGGGTCGCGTGGTCGGGTGCACTAGCATACGGTTTGCGTCGCGCTTGTCGGGCGTCAGAAAAGCCTTTTGTGCCGTGCATCTAGTCGATTGCGGAGTGCGGCCGGTTGATCTCATGGGCTATAGAGGATGTCATCTCACCATGGCCGCGACACGTGCACGAGTTCAGATTGCAGCTCTTGCAAACGCAGTCTTCTGCGCTTGTCATTCAGCGAAGCTTCCGATGGAACCGACGAGTCGTCTGCCCCGCATTGTTGCCTCACCGACGCAAGCTCCATCCGAAGAGCGCGTCTCGTTGCTCCATTCGCCGACTACGATGCGGCCGATGCCGATGATGTGCCCGCCCATTTGTCAGATATCGTCCAGTAGTGGCCGCGTTCGACGCGGTAGCGCTCCAGCAATCCTCGTTGCAAGCACTTCGTGAGAGGACCAAACTGAATAAATGCACTGCCGCGTCGCTGAACGAGCGAATGACACCCTTCTCCTTAAGCCTAATGATAGGTTTCGCCACGATGTCCCGGTCAAATGCTGATGGGGTAACCTATACCGCGCCTGCTCTCACTCCCGCCGTGGCCAATTGCGCATAGAGCCAAGGAGAAGAGAAAATGCCGCGAGTTCCGGGATGTCGGTCATGTTTGCGGATCGGTGATAAGGCCCTTCGCGAGAAAGACGACGCTGATGGGGCGCAGAGCAGATAACAGTACCTGATGTGGTCCGACATGTTGGCTGTCAGGTCCTCTTATTGATCCAACGCTACATTGTTTCCCACGAGAGGCCACCGGCCGCACTCGGGCCTCAACTCACGTCAATCCATTATGTAGGCGGGCCGCCGCTACTGGGCCAGATGCGCCAGTGCGTCGGCTGCACGGCGACGTGTTCTCCGGACTTTGCCTTGATCCAGCCGCCGACAATACGACGGCAAGGAAAGACCACGCGGTGAATGGTATTGCCTTCGATCACGGCAATCTCCAGATCCCGATCAAAGGGAGGCGCCGTTTCGAGTTGCTCCCAGGTCAGGTCGCCGATAGACCTTGGGCGGAGTTCATCGGTGCGAGCTGACAAATTCAGGCAACCTTCTAAGCACTAGGGACGAGATCGCTTGGCCGCCGCGCGGACAGGTTCAGCGCAGCATTATGCAGGTGGTGCGTGGTCTCGATCGCGTCAGCCGCTGCCGCGATCTTTTGGGCCGTGGCGCTGTTGAACCTCGGAGTAGCGCTGGGAAACCACTCCTCGGCTCGGCTCGATTCCATCTGGATCAGCTCAAGCCGTCGGCAGTTTGTATTTTCCGCTGTTCTAAACTGGCCTGCCGATCCCGCGATCTGGCCTGCGCCGTGGCAAATGTCGCCGTGGTCTTTCATGTCGAAACATTCTCAGTGTTGGTGACAAATTTCCTTGTCCGACGAGGCGAGCTTGGCCGTTGGGTTATGATGACGTTGGCCCCGCGCTTGCGAGGGGAACGACTTCCCAAAGCGAGAACGGGGAAGACGTCGGAGCTCGCTAGACATCACCTGGGATGGGCCTAGCAGCGGTCGGTGCCGAACATCGCGCCGCTTCGGAGGTCGATGAAGTGGACGCTGTCGCAAGCGGCGCAGGATTCGGGTGCAGGTCATCGGCACGCCCTCAGTTGATTCCGGCAGCAGTCCTTGAACTCGGTCGCCGGTATCTGGACAGGAAAACATGGAGGGCGCCAAGTCTTTCTTTCTGACATGCATGTTACCTTGGACCGGAAGATTTATCAGTAGGCGGCCGCAGCAGTATTGATACAGCTCAAAAAACTGTAGATGCGCTTTTGAGCTCAATGCTGCGATAGCCGGCAAACAGATGGTCAATTGAGTGTGCCTCGCATTGTCGATAGCCGTCCCCACACTTGAGTTCGCAATGCCCGTGAGACCACCAAGTATCGCGTCTAGAGTTCGCGGCCCGAAGGTTTCATATTGCCAGTAATGGAGTATGGGCTCTTTAGAGATCAACAGCCGGCAGTCTCGGGTGTGACGGCGCATGCTGCTCGCAGTCGTAGGTGCAAGACCTTCCTCGATCATTGCCTCCATTTTCTCAGTCGAGCGCATTGCGGACCAGACGGCGCTGTCCATCAGCCGTTTCAAGAGAGAGCGAGATCCGGAAGCTCGGACAGAAACCGATCGCGCGATCATCTCCGGGATAACAGAAGCGCTCGCGCCGCGCTGCTCAAGCCTCGACCAAAGCTCGGGAGCGGACAACCGCTCGGGATCCTCCTTGAGGCAGATCAAATACTCTCGTGGCTCGAATGGCAGAATGGAGAGTGAGCAAAACCACGGAAAGATCGGACCATGCCTTCATTTAACGTTCGGTTCATTAAGACCGTTTGTGACGATATGGGCCACGAGCATCGTGCCTGTCAGGCAGTGTTCAAGATCGACGCCGCCTCGCTGAGTGCTGCTGCGCAGCAGGCGGAGACCGATTTCTGCAGGCAAAAGAGCATCGGCGATTGGACAGTCTTCGCCGATGTGATAGAACTTCGAACCCCGCCTGCACTGCAAGTCGGCATGGGGCAGTTAGCTTGAGTGTGGCCTAAAGTCCGCGCGATTGAATCGCGGCGTCAATTTGCGAACTAGGCGCGATCCGAATTGCACCGATGTAATGGTGTACTACTTTCTGCCGTCCAAGAGCCGGCAGAAAGGCGTGACTGGTGGACAACGGATCGCCCCGCGGCGCTGGTTGATATCTGTTCCTGCAATGCCACCGGATCCTCCGCTCTATGCACGCTCACGTGAGGGCGATCCGGAGAAAACCCGTGTAAAGTCTTTAGATGCGACTGTTGCTGCCATGTCACCAAATAGATGAACCGGCGATCTACGCTCGTGTCGAACGAGGGACGACATGTTCGATATTTATTTGAACGGAAGACACGATCTTTTGGTCGTTCCGCGAGGCTTCGCGATCCCTGTGGGGTTGGACGGCAACTGGAAGCGAAAGAAGCGGGCGGTGCGTTTAGTGAGCGATCTCATTCGCCAAGATGTGCAACTGCGCGGTTACCACCGACGTAGTTTGATCTCAAATCCGTCGAAAGCTGCAGTTGAGCGCTCGTCAGACGCGTAGCCAAAAGCGGCATCTACATTGGTCCGTTCTTCGAAACAAGTCGCGCAGGTGTCGCCGATGCCTTCGAGAACCTTCGCATCGACGGCCCGCGGGCACCATGCTCCTGCAGCGCAGCGAGACGACACGATGGGCCAAGAACTAGACTGTCGATGGTCAAACTTTTGGTGCTATAGAGGGGGCATGTTCGATCCCATTCAATTCGCATTGTACGTAGCTGCCGCCTTGGTGCTCGCCATAACACCGGGGCCAGGTATCTTCTATGTCGCCGCACGGACCCTAGCCGGTGGCCGAGGCGAGGGCATAAGCTCCAGTCTTGGAACTGGCCTAGGCGGCATGGTTCACGTCGTCGCTGGGAGCTTAGGTGTTTCGGCCATAGTCCTGACCAGCGCCGAACTATTTACCGCGCTTAAACTGGTAGGGGCGGCCTACCTAGTTTGGCTTGGCATCCGCACGTTTCGATACGCTCGAAAGGACGCGGAATTTGGTGCAACGACCCCATCCATTGGGACGCGACGAGCATTTCAAGAGGGCGTGCTGGTCGAGGCGCTGAACCCTAAGACTGCCGCATTCTTCCTCGCCTTCATTCCGCAGTTCGTTGATCCAAACTGCGGGCATGTGGCGCAGCAGTTTGTTCTGCTTGGCGCTGTCTCGGTCGCGCTAAACACGCTCGCGGACATTGCGGTCGTCTTTGCCGCAAGCCACATCCGCAGCGGTATGGCGCAACGTCCTGTTCTTATTCAGAGACTGCGTGAGGGGTCCGGCACGGCAATGGTGATGCTAGGATTGGGTTTAGCGTTCGCCAAGCGACCCACTTAGACAGCAGCCCACGACCGCTATGGGGTAGCTTCGACCGGGACGCGGCCCGGCGCTGCAGATGATCGATACCTCCATGTCGGCGTGCACCAGCGCGGAGCCTGCATCACAAAGAATCAGCGCCAAAGGGAGGGAAGGTCACGCGGCGGCTTGACGAGAAAATCCATGCGGTGGTCGATAGAAATGGTCGGCCGGTGGCTTTGAGCCCCGGTGAGGCACAAACTCCGATTTGCCGGAAAACTGCTGCCTGGTCTGAAATCCGGATCAATGCTGCTTGCCGGCCGTTCTATGACGCCGACTGGATCATGGAGCTTGCCATGAAGAAGGGTGCGTGGGCCAACATTGCGCGGAAGAGCAATCGCAGAGATCCGGTCTGCTTTAGCCCGTATCTCTACCGCGCTTGCAATCGGGTCGAGTGGTTCTTCAATCGGAGCAAACAATGTCGCCGGATAGCGATGTGCTGAGACAGGCTTGCAACCAACTACCTTGCCTTCGTTCAGCTCGCGTGAAGCACGCTGTAGCTGGCTGCGCGTTTATGAGTTCACGCCCTCAACCGCAGCCCGAGGAACTCCGGCGACTTGATAACACAGCGACCTAATTGTCATAAGGCGACCACAGCAAGGAACCCGCGATGTCTTACACGGCCTCGACGTTTATTCGCTCTGAGCATACAAATCACGAACCTCCCCGGCTGTTTAGGTTCATCCCAATTGGCTTGCTCATTCCAGAACATGTTGGTCGACCTGCTTAGCTTCGAGTAGAAAGGCGTCGATTGAGGGCTGCATTCAACCGTATCAAAGCCCGCAAACAGGGCGTGAAAGCATTACCGAGCTTATACCCTGGCGAGAGTTCCTATGATTGCCTCTTTTTTGCGATCGTCCCTCCGGCAAAACTATGTTACAAGCCGCTTGTCTTGAAAGGAGCATTCATCGTGAAAAAAGCAACCAAGAAACGCGTTAAGCGGCGCGAGTGGACGAAGGCAGATGTCAAGGAGCTCAAAGCTCATTCGAAGGCCCGGACCCCCGTTATAAAGCTAGCAAAAATGACCAAACGCAGCGTCGGTGCGCTACGCCAGAAGGCGCTAAATCTTGGAATCGGACTGGGACATCAGCGGTAATTTTGAGCCAACGCTGGCTACTGGCGCGGTAGGGCGGCTCGCGGGCCGTCCTCTACGGTCAGAGCGTCAACTAGCTTTGCCGATCCGGGGTGAGAGAGTTTTTCGCGGCCGTGCTGGATGGCCTTTTGTCGCCGAATGGGCTCCAGCGCCTCATCTTCGATGGAGTATCTCGTAAGTCGGTTTCGAGGACCACGACCGCTTGCGATGGATGATTGCAATTGACCGTTTTAATCAGGGGCCCGTCTCGCAGAGTTCTCCGCAGAAACTTGTCGAGAGGGCGCGAGGCGCCATGTTTCAGAAGAGCCGCGGCGCCCAATCTCATAGCTCCATTCTCAACTGGCTTCACGTTGAGTCCCTTTGCAAGTTTTGCTGTACGGCCGTCAGTGAGTCCCCGGACGGTGTTGCCGAAACAAAGCAGCCCGCTCATTTTGGCCAACTTGCGCTGCACTACAACCTCCGCCGCGCTTCCGGTTCTGCTCTGTTTCCCCGCAGTCATTGATCGCAATGAAGGCGGCCCTGGCACGCGGCGGAAAGGCAAGAGAGCTCATCCGTGGTAAGCGATAAGGACGATCTCTTGGTGATCTGCTCTGGTCAACCGTCAACCTTTTCGAACGC
Organism: Bradyrhizobium glycinis; assembly: GCF_016031655.1. Classification (GTDB taxonomy): domain Bacteria; phylum Pseudomonadota; class Alphaproteobacteria; order Rhizobiales; family Xanthobacteraceae; genus Bradyrhizobium; species Bradyrhizobium glycinis. The sequence continues at coordinate 162,301 of NZ_JACCHQ010000014.1, read as the reverse complement.
GCAAGAGACCGCGTAGAACGCGAGATCGCTATCAACGAGCAGGACGCTGCGGAGTGGCCAATACGAGCAGAGAGCCGCGGTACGCTCGCCACGACGATGATTGTTCCGCGAGAGTTTCTCGCCGGGCTGCGGAGTTCAGAACCCAGAATTGTTGCGAGCCTAACGATCGCGCTCACAGAAGATGATCTGGAGTCGCATCGGCGTGGTCCTAGTAAAGCAGGACGACAAGTCCTGGCGTCAGGCGGCTCGCCGAAGGGCGTCGAACTGATTTTTTTGCAAAATGGACAGAAATCTCCAGGTAATTTTGATTATCCGAGTTCGATCATCGGCCAAGGATTGCTCGAACCAAACGCAACGAAGCAATAGCTTCGGTCGGTGCGACGCACGCGTACCTTTCCAGTCGCGAGCATCCAGGAAGATCTCGCCAGCATGGGGGAGACGCTCGGTACCTCCATCTGAATCTAGGGCTATAGCGAGGATCGTCGATTAACTGGGATTGTGACATCACCTAGCCTGGCCGGACGCGGTCGCAGGCGCAACGCCGGCGGTCCGGATGTCGAGCTCTCAATTATCCCTACTCGCTGTGAATTTCCGCGCTCAGCTGCCGAGATAGGCTGGTCGCCGTCGGATGGGAGTACGTCGCGAAGAAAGCTTCGCGAGAAAATTCCTGGAGAGGCTTGAAACGCCCCAAACGTCAAGTTGTAGATCTTGAAATGGACAACGACAGTCATTCGCGTTCCGAAACCCTACAACGAGCGGCGACGTGCGAATGCATCAAGTCTTAGACCCTTGCATCAGACTCCTGCTGCTAACGATGTCGTCAAGTAGTTCGCCTCGATCTGCAGCCCGGCGCGATAATCCAACTGCCTCGTTTTCCTAGCGCTAAGTGCGCCTGAATGGCGCAGGTTCAGAACGTTAGTCGGCCGGCCGACCTGCCGCTCGGCGACGCAAGAAAGTTGCTGGTCAAACTCACGCATGCGTTATGGCCGGATAAAAGCGCCCTTCAGCGCCAGTTCGCAACGCTAATTTCTGGGAGGTGACAGATGGTCCCGCTGAGGAGCTTTGTTAAAGATCGCTCTGCATCTGCGCTGATGGGAGGCTGGAGGGTGTCGTCCGGCGTGCTTTTAGGGCGCTGACCTCAAGCGCGCCCGCGATCCATAGGCGGCTGATTGGAAGCTGTTGAGCCGAGCAAATCGATGCTCGCCGCAGGGGCGCCCCTGGTGGGTGGGCGTACCCCAGACCTATCGACGAAAACAACTTGAGGAGAAATCGTTTGACTAGACAGCGCTCTTTGCTGACGCCTGGTCCTTTGTCGTTGCCGCTGGCAGTCAAGAGCCAGATGCAGCTCGATCTCGCATCGCGTGATTGCGAGTTCAAGGAAGTGACCGCCTGTATGAGGCGGCTGATGCTCAACTTGCTGGGAAATGCTGACGACTATTCTGTCGTGCCTATTCAGGGAGGCGGCTCCTTTGCGATGGAAGCCGCTCTCTCTTCATTTTTGGCCCGAGCCCACAGGCCGCTCGTTTGCATAAACGGGATCTATGGCGAGCGCATTTCGCAAATTCTGCGGCTGTGGGGCGTCGAAGCACTGAAGCTTGTCAAGCGAGCGACCGATCCTTTGGATCCCCAAGAAATTGGCGAGCATCTGAGCCGAAATCCTGACGTTACGCACCTGTGTTTCGTCCACTGTGAGACGACAACCGGAATCGTCAATCCGCTGGAAGCGATCGTGGAGGAGGCGAGGCGACGTGGCGTAAAGACCATCATCGATTGCATGAGTTCCTTCGGCGCTCTCAATATCGACCTGAGCCAGCGTGGACCTGACGTCCTGGTCACGTCGAGCAACAAGTGCATAGAAGGGCCGCCAGGCGTTGCGTTTGTCATTGCGTCTCGCGAGCTGCTGGAGCATGCGGTTCAAGAACCAAGGTCGTTTGTGCTCGACGTGAGAGATCAATGGCTCTCGCTCGAGCGCACCGGTGAGTGGCGGTCGACCCCTCCCACCCACATCGTTCAGGCAACGACGACGGCCCTGAAGATTCTGCACGAGGAGGGCATCGAGGCCAGGCGCCGCAGGTACGAGAAGGTCAGAAACGATCTCGTCAAAGAACTCGAAGGAGTGGTGTCTCCGCTGCTGTCCGCTGACCTGCAGTCGCCGATCTGCGTCGCGTTCAGTGCGCCATCCGGAATCGTGGATCAGGAAGGATTCGATGGGCTCTATCGCCACTTGGCAGCCCACAACCTTTACGTCTACTCGAAGCTGCATCTTGCGACGCGGAGTTTTCGCGTCGGTTGCATTGGGGAAATCCAATCCAGCTGGATCGAGCAGTTGGGGTGCGCTTTCCGTACGTATTTCCGGTCCGGCCAGGGGCGTTCTGCAAGGCCGGTGTCGGGCGTAGGGGCATGCGGGGCTCGCGTAAAGATGCCTGCTCCCGCGGCTGGGGACCCGCGGCTGCCGTTTTCCGCCGAGACCGCTGTTCTGCACGCGGGCTATCGACGCGACCCCGTGACGAAAGCCGTCGCAGTGCCGATTTACCAGAATACGGCTTACGAACTCGATGGCGATCTAAACCAAATTGCCGACATCTACAACGTCAAGGCCGATGGGTTCACCTACACCAGGATCATCAATCCGACGACCCGCGCGCTGGAAAAGCGCTACGCCGCCGTCGATATGGGAAGCGACTCGCTCGCCGTTGCGTCAGGGCAAGCGGCGACGTTCCTTGCTATCGTCAACCTCTCAAGTGGCGAAGTGGGGGACAATGTCGTCGCCTCTCCGTATCTATATGGCAATACTTGGAACCTGCTCCACAACACTCTAAAGCGTCTTGGGATCACCGTGAAGACGGCGGATCCCCGAAGGCCCGAGACGTTCGAACGCGCCATTGATGATCGCACCATATGTCTGTTCGGAGAGGTGATTTCCAATCCCTGTCTGATTCCGCTCCCCGTCAAAGAGCTGGCATCGATCGGGCGAAAGTACGGCGTGCCTTTGTTCGTGGACAATACGACGACGCCGCTGGTATGCCGGCCGTCAAATCTCGGCGCTGCCATTACAACGTACTCCGCCACAAAATATATATCCGGCCATGGGACGACGCTCGGCGGACTGATCGTTGATAACGGCGAGTTTAGCTACCGGGGAGCCTCTCGCTTTCCCTTGTTCAACCGCCCCGACGATGCGCATGGCGGGATGGTCTGGCATAATGCGGTGCGCGATGTCGACGATCTTGGAAAGAGCGAGTTTCTCCTCAAGGCTCGCATGACCTGGTTGCGCGATACGGGCGCGGCGATTGCCCCGTTTGCGAGTTTTCAGCTGATTCAAGGGCTTGAAACGCTGCTGCTTCGGATGAAGCAGCACTGCGCGAATGCCAGAATCGTGGCCGACGTTCTCAAGCAGCATCCTAAGGTGCGCCGTGTTTTCTACCCGGGGCTCTTTGAGGGCGCCGATCGGGAAACCGTCGAACAGACCCTCAATGCTACATACGGACACGGGGCGATGATCATGTTCGAAGTCGAGGACGAACAGGCTGGGCGCAAGTTCATCCAGAACGTCGACTTGATATATCACGTCTCGAAGTGGGGGATGCCCGCACGCTCGTAACCCATCCTGTCTCGACGACGCACGCCACCGTCCCTCGCGAAAAACGCGAAGCCGCCGGCATATTGGGCGGCTCAATCCGGCCTTGCGTCGGCATTGAAGATGTCAGCGACATCGTACGCGACCTGGACAAGGCCCTTTCCGCAATCTGACAACCCGCAAAGCGATCAGGAAGAGGTTCTCATGAATCAGACAGACGCTTGGAAATTGAGGTCATCACGCTATGAGTCCGTTCAATTCAGCCGAGAGATCAACAGGCAGCTCTCCGAATTGCGGCCGGACAACGTAACGGGAGCAGCCTATATCGCCAAAGATTACGCTGTCATCGCGGCGGGCACGCTCGCGACTGTGTCCCTCTCATGGTGGCTCTACCCGCTAGCCGTTCTTCTGATTGGTGCCTATCAGCGCGGATTGACAACCATCGCCCATGATGCGGCTCACCGCACGCTCGCGAAGAACACCACCTGGAATTATGTGCTCGGCATTCTGTTCGCTTCCTATCCGTTGTTCCAGCGCCACTGGGCCTACCGGATATCGCACGTCTATTTGCACCATCCCTATCTCGGCGACCCCGACAAGGATCCCGACCTGAAGTTTTTCCTGGCCAGCGGCGTTTACGACGTGCAGCCTCCGGAACGGTACGCTTCAACATCATCTGGAAGCCGATTTTCGGCGGCGCGACAGTGGCGTATCTGAAGTATCTTTGGACCAATCGGTTTTCGATCACAGATCCTGAGGATCAAAGCCGCTCAGGCATACTTATCGACAAGTATGGCTTCTTCCTCTTCTGGATTAGCGTCCTAGGCGGTTCATATGCTCTTGGGCTCCTCCATATCGTCGTCCTGTTTTGGATCGTGCCCTATCTCACCACGTTTCAGGTCCTTCGTGAGCTGCTGCCGGTTTGATGGACACCGAGATTAGGTGTTTCATGAAGCCGGAGGTGGGCGATGAAGAGACGGAAGTTCAGTCGCGAGTTCAAGATCGAGGCGGTCGAGCTGGTTAGGGAGCGTGGGGTGTCGGTGGCGCAGGCCGGGCGCGACCTGGATGTTCATGAGAACGTTCTGCGCAAATGGGTGAAAGAGTTCGGCTCCGATCCGGTGCAGGCCTTTCCCGGCCACGGGCAGATGAAGCCGGAGCAGCAGGAGATCGAGCGGTTGCGCCGTGAGGTCGCCAGGTTGAAGGCCGAGCGGGATATCCTAAAAAAGGCCGCAGCCTTCGCGAAGGAATTGACATGAAGTTCGTCTTCATCGCGAAGCACCGGGCGATCTGGCCGGTGGCATGGCTATGCGATGCGCTGGGGGTGTCGCGGTCGGGCTTCCATGCCTGGCTGAATCGCTCGCCCAGCGCCAGATCCCGCAGCGACGAAGAGCTCGGCGGCAAGGTGAAGGCCAGCTTCATGGCGAGCGACCGCACCTATGGTGCGCGCCGGGTGTGGCGTGATCTGCTCGCCGATGGGGCGGACTGTGGCCTGCACCAAATCGAACGGCTGATGCGCCTGCAAGGCTTGCGGGCGCGGCCGCGACGCCGGCGCTTGCCGAAGGACAGTGGCGATCGACAGCTCGAGACCGTGCCGGCGAACCTCCTTGACCGGCAGTTCGCCGCCGAGCGGCCGAACCAGAAGTGGATCGCCGACTTTACGTATCTCTGGACGGCCGAGGGCTGGCTCTACGTCGCAGCGGTGATCGACCTGTTCTCACGCCGGGTGGTGGGTTGGTCGATGAGCGCCGCCATGACAGCTCAGTTGGTGACCGATGCCCTGCTGATGGCCGTCTGGCGACGCGGCAAGCCGGAAGCACTGTTGCACCACTCCGACCAGGGCAGTCAGGGCGGATTCAGGCGGTCGTCGCAACACTCTGTAACTTTGGCTCATGACAGCAAGGCGTCAAGCGCCTCCGCGGGTGTTTTCCAACCCAGTGTCTTTCTCGGTCGGCCATTGAGGGCCGCTGCCACAGCGGATATCTCGTCGGCGCTGTGGATGCTCAGGTCTGTGCCTTTCGGGAAGTACTGCCGCAACAAACCGTTGGTGTTCTCGTTAGTGCAGCGCTGCGAAGGGCTTTGCGGGTCGCAGAAGTAGACCTGGATACCCGCATCGATCTTGAGACGATCGTGCTGAGCCATTTCGGCTCCCTGATCCCAGGTTAGCGAGCGGCGCAGCTCTTCGGGCAAAGTGATGATGGTGCGCGTGATCGCGTCGCGCACGGCTTCGGCCCCATGTCCCGCGAGGGCGGGCCCGTTCTTCGCGCGCGGAGCTTCGCCATGTCCTGCCAACCGTGGAAGGTGCAAGAGCATCGTAAAGCGCGTCGTGCGCTCGACCAGCGTGCCGATTGCCGAGCTGCTAAGACCGAGGATAAGGTCTCCCTCCCAATGTCCCGGCACTGCTCGATCGGCCGCTTCAGCGGGGCGCTCACTGATCATGATCTCCGGCGAGACAAAGCCTTTACCTCGCCTGCGTACGCGTGCTCTGGGCATCCGTAACACACGCCCTGTTCGCAAGCAGGCCGTCAGTTCGCGGCGTAGCGCCGCGCGGCCCTGAACGAAGAGGGCTTGATAGATAGCTTCGTGGCTGATGCGCATCGCCTTGTCGTCCGGGAAGTCGATCGGCAAGCGTCGGGCAATCTGCTCAGGGCTCCAGGCTTTGGCCCATCGCCGATCCTTGCGCGGCCCATGCCGGCGGCCCTTCCACGGAACGGCGGGACCAGGAACAGGAGTGCCGCTCGGAGCCACGACGACACCAGCAAGTCGCTCTTCCACATAAGTGCGCAAGGTGGTGTTGAGCGCAAGCTTGGTCAGCTTCGGACGACGGGCCGATCGATCTGCATGCCACTGGGCAGTCGTCGCCCGGTACTCCAACCCGCCGCTGCGGGTGGCCGCATTGCGCCGCAGTTCACGCGAGATTGTCGAGGCAGCCCGACCGAGGCGGCGCCCAATCTCCTGTATGGAATGGCCCTGCACCTTGAGGAGTGCGATCTCCTCGCGCTCTACCAATGAGAGGTACCGCCCAGAGAGCGGCTTGGCCGAAGATCTGAACATCGCTGGTGGCATGCCGCCCGCCTTTCGGAACCATCTGGTTCCGACAGGTTGCGACACTCCGGCTTCGAGCGCAGCCTCTTCGCTGCTCAGTCCACCGGCAATCGCCCGCCAGAATCGATTTTGTTCATCGCGCCCTGCAGCAGACGGTCGTCCTGGCGATGGTAATGGCGCTCGTCCTGACCGTGCCGATCGCCGCTTTCGAATGCTCATCGCAACCTCCACCTCCAGAGTGTTGCGACGACCGCCTGAATCCGCCCAGTACACCAGCGAGCAGTTCCAGCGCTTGATGGCCGACCACGGCATGGTCTGCAGCATGAGCCGTTCCGGCAACGTCTGGGACAACGCGGCGATGGAGAGCTTCTTCTCGTCGCTCAAGACCGAACGGACCGCCGACAAGATCTACCGAACCAGAGACGAGGCACGAGCCGATGTGTTCGACTATATCGAAAGATTTTACAACACGATCCGCAGGCACTCGACCATCGGCTATCTCAGCCCGGTTGAGTTCGAGCGCAAGGTGGGATTAGCTTAACCTGGTGTCCATCAAACCGGCAGCAGCTCACGACGATGAGATCGACTTTAAGGTGGACCAGTTCACTCGCCAGTGCCGGAAACCGTTCGACGTTCAAGTCCGCAGCTCGAACCTCTACGAACACGTTCTGACCATCGATGTAGCCGAATTCGCGCAATCCTTGATCAAAGGCTTTTAGGGCTGCGCGCGCCTCGGGAGACTCGATCGGACCCGTCACCAGGAAGCCAATGCGAGGTACACTCTTGGGCTGCTGCGCCCACGCCCCGAGCGGCCAAGCTGCCGCTCCGCCAATAATACCAAGAACTTCCCGTCGCAACATCATATCGGCGAAAACGAGTACATTGATACGGCGGAAACCAGCTGCGCCCCCGTAAAATGAGGTGTCCGAACTGGGTCAAAACCTGCCGTCGGGCACACGGCATCGATTGGTCGCTAAGGGCCAGCAGCGGAAGTGAACGTGGACTGGAGTGCCGGGTTTTCCGATGCCCTTTCCAGAAGGGCCGACCTCAGTCTGGACCCCAGCCCCATCGCCCGTCAGTGTGGGGTCTTTTTCGGGGTTCTTGAACCTTTGCATGGCTCGCTTGGACCTACTGGTAATCACCATTTACAATCTCAAGGAGCTGAAGGGCCGCCCACCTACGCTAGAACAGGAGGAGGCTTTGGTGAGTGAAGGAGAACTGAAGGCAAGCAGGTTTCTTGTTCGGCTCGGATCCGCCGGTTGGATGGTTTACGATCGCGAGCGAAAGGGTCCGGCCCTGATTGGAAGCGATTGGGCCGCCAATTTGACAAAGGAGCAGGCCGAACGCGCTTACAGTGCTCTTTGTCATTCAGCGTCAGCCATGCCTGCTCGCCGGCATTCGTCGAGCGGCAGCTGGCCGACAAAACCGGCTTCTTGATCTTTTCGATGCCAGCACCGACACCCGGACCAGGGTGAACCGGCAGGCCAACGCTTTCCATACCCACGACACACGGCGCCTCACGCGCGTTCCGATCCACCAGTAATCGACAATTTGACTCTCGCACGCGACGCGCTTCGATGGGCGACATGCCTCGACAGAAGCGCCACACGCCCACACACGCTGAGGACCGGCCGATGAAGATCACGTTCGGCGAGATGCGCGGCATGGGCTTGCGCGGGATATTGGTCTACTGCCATTGCGGCCATAACGTTGCTTTGAGCTCCGATCGATGGCCAGACAACGTCCGCCTTTCCGACCTTGAACCGCGGTTTGTTTGTCAGGGATGCGGGAGCCGCGGCGGCGACGTGCGACCTGACTTCGAGCGGGGTAACACGCGGCTTGCGATCACAAATGAAAGAGACCGCCCATCAGGGCGGCCTCTTCTGGGGGAGATGAAGGATAAGTACAGCCGCGAGACCGAATGCCACCAGGCAAGCGGCAGCTAAGGACCAAAGCGTTATCGCGATTTCCCTTGGCGTTTATTGTTAATAGCGCGCACCATTCAACGTTCCAGCAAGAGAGCAGAATTGTCCGCGCCGGGAACTACTTCGGCTTCTCTGCTCGGATGCTCAAAACGTACAACACATTCTGAAACTCGTCTGTCACTTCCATTTTCCAACCGTGGCCAGGCGACAGTTTCCCGTTCAATGCCTGCAGTGTCTGGCCGGCCATTATCGTGGCCTCCTTCCAAGCAGCATGCTTGTCGGGCAATTCCTCGCCTTCGTCGTCAACCTGCGTCCGATAATGCGTAACGTGAAAGAAATACCTCGGCATACTGAAAAAATGCTGCCGTAAGTACAAGGTTCCCCGAGAACTGTTCCGAGAAGTTTCCGGTTTGGAACCGGCACCGCCTATCTGGGTTAGCGACACATAATTATCGTTTGGAGGAGGAACGTATGTTTCGCACTTTGGCAGTTGTTTGCTTGACGGTTGGGTTGGCAGGACCGGCGCTCGCCCAAAATCAGCCCGCCAAGGACAGGCCCAACAACAACGCGGTCAACAGTTCGGGCCAGAATAACTCGAATGCTCCTGTTGCAGGGCGCAACAGCTTCACTGAAAGCCAAGCTAAGTCCCGGATCGAGGGCGCCGGCTATTCGAACGTGACCGAGCTGAAAAAAGACGACAACGGCGTATGGCGTGGGAAAGCCAAAAAAGGAGGGTCGACCACCTCCGTGAGCTTGGATTTCCAGGGCAACGTCAACCCGGCAAAGTGAAGGACTTGAACATGACAGTCACTGTCTCTCGCCTCTACGACTCTTATTCGGATGCACAAAGCGCAGTAACCCGTCTTGAAGCTGCCGGCCTGCCGCATTCCGACATTAGCATCGTTGCAAACAACTCAGACAATTGGTTCAGCGGCGATAAGAAAGATCGAGACGCCGATGGCGTTGACGACCGCGCAGAGGGTGCTGGCAAAGGCGCCGGTATCGGAGCCGGCCTCGGCGGGGCGGCAGGTTTGCTCGCGGGCCTGGGGCTGCTTGCGATCCCCGGCTTAGGTCCGGTCGTTGCGGCCGGTTGGCTTGCCTCCACGGCCGTGGGAGCGGCAGCAGGGGCAGCTACCGGCGGTATCGTTGGAGCCCTGATGAATGCTGGCCTGTCCGAAGATGATGCTCACGCTTACGCCGAGGGCGTTCGTCGAGGTGGCACCCTTGTGACCGCGAAAGTCCCGGACGCGGATCGCGCTCGGTTCGACAGCATTTTGAATGAATCGGCCATTGATCTTGCAGACCGCCGTCTCGCCTGGGAGAAAACCGGCTGGAAACGGTTCGATCCGTCAAGTCGTCCGCTCAGCGCGGATGAAATTCGACAGGAGCGGCAGCTATACGGAACAATGCGCTGATCTCAGCAGAACTAATCTAGCAGACGGCCTCAGGGGACCACCTGAGGCCGTTCCCATAACTCAAATGAGAGTTTCTCTCCTCTCGAAAAGCAGACCTTCAGCCACTATCTCCGATGGATGCGTATGGCGTACGAGCTCTGCTTGGCAACCGCCGCCGAGCAGGTCCCTTCAGGACCGGACTGGATTCACGAGGTAAAGCACGACGGCTATCGGATGCTAGTGATCCGAGAGAACGAACGCGTGCGCCTCCTCTCCCGCAACGGCACCGACTGGACGAAGCGCTATCCCTGGATTGCCGAGGCCGCGCTGAAGAACCGGCAGAAGCGCTTTGTGATTGATGGCGAGGCCGTCATCCTCGGGGCAGATGGGATCAGCGATTCAACGCTCTGCACAGCCGCCAATACGATGACGAGGTGCAGCTGTACGCCTTTGACATCCTGGTTATGGGCGGCAATGATTTGCGGCCCCTTCCCCTCCACCTTCGCAAAACAAATCTGCAGCAGCTATTGGCCCGCCGGCCGGATGGCATCAGCGTGGCGCCGTTTGAGCGAGGTGAGATCGGGCCAGACCTCTTCTGGGCCGCTTGCCGCATGGGACTTGAGGGCTTGGTTTCCAAGCACCGCGATCGGCCGTACCGTGGAGGCCGGCAGAAGCACTGGATCAAGGTGAAGAACAGAACCCATCCTGCGATGGGACGAGAGCTATGAGCCGGCAGGGCGCGCCTTATCAATCACCGCAATCACTGTGGTTGGCTTCATTGTCGCATTCTAGTTCTTATGGCCGCAAATGACGAAAGACTGGATCAAGGTCAAGAACCGAGAGCACCCGGCGACTACCCGGGAGTTCTAGATGCCGTAATGGGCCCTGCTCCGAGCAAGGGGTCATGATGGTGGCTGTCCCCCGATAGATGATGAAACGGGGTCACGACTTGAGTCGGGCCCAAGCATCTAGAGACGGAGGACAGCCGTGGAGAACTATGCCGGAATCGACGTGTCATTGGAACTGTCGAGCGTGTGCGTTGTGGATGCCCAGGGTAAGATCCTGAAGGAAGCGAAGATCGCGAGCGAACCCGACGCCTTAGTCGACTTTTTCGAGAGGCTTGGCTTTGCAGTAAAGCGAATTGGGCTGGAAGCGGGGCCGCTGTCGCAATGGCTGCATGCAGGCTTGAAAGGAGCGGGGCTCGAGGCGGTCCTGCTCGAGACGCGACATGTTAAGGCCGCATTGTCTGCAATGACGGTGAAGACTGATCGCAAGGATGCCCGCGGGATCGCCCAGTTGATCCGGATGGGATGGTTCCAGCCGGTACACGCGAAGTCGGTCGGCGCCCAGGAGATCCGGGCACTCCTGATCGCACGCAAACAGCTTCTCGGGCGACTTATCGATGTGGAATTAAGTATCCGAGGGATTTTGCGCGGCTTCGGGCTGAAGGTTGGCCCGGTGACGCGGAGGAGTTTCGAAGCGCGGATCCTAGAGTTGGTTGCGGGACAAGCGACATTGGAGCGTATTGCCAGTGCGATGCTTTCGGCACGATCGGCCTTGAGGGCAGAGTACGGAAGGCTGCACAAGGCTGTGCTGGCAATTGTGCGTGACGATGCAGTCTGTCGCCGGCTGATGACAGTACCGGGTGTTGGCCCCCTGGTGGCTGTTACCTACAAATCAGCGATTGATGACCCTCATCGCATCGTAAAATCGAAGGCAGCAGGCGCGCTGTTCGGGCTTACGCCAAAGAAATATCAATCGGGAGAAAAGGACGTCACAGGCGGGATCACGTTGGCCGGTGACGAGACGGTGCGCACGGCGTTGTATGAAGCCGCCAACGTTCTGCTGTCGCGCATCACGCGGTTCTCAAAACTCAAGCGCTGGGGGATGGACGTCGCCAAGCGGCGAGGCTCAAAGCGCGCAAAGGTCGCCCTGGCACGCAAGCTCGCGGTGATCCTGCATCGGATCTGGATCGACGGCACAACTTACCGATGGACTGACGCCGGCTCGATCGCAGCATAGAAAACGTGGAGGAGATCAAGAACGCAACCGGGCTGAACTGAAGCTCGGTGCCCGAAGTCCCGTCGCCGGGACGGTGGATCCGGTGAAGCCGTTACACGGCCAGTGGTCGTCATCTGACGAACCACGCGTATCTAGATAGGCTCACCGCTCCCTCTGACAGCATGATGTGGCGGCCAGGCGTTGACCACGGACAGAAGCATGAGCTCGGCGACGAGACGTTCACTCGGGAGGCTTGACATCATCGGGCCCATTACAGAAGGGCGTGTACTCATGAATCCGGGATGTCCGCTCATCCCCCAACGGCGCGCAGAAATGGACATTGCATGAGGTCCGAGTTGGGCCAAGAGGGGACGCGCGTCTTTTTATATCATAGCGCAGTTGGCGACCCGAATGATAGGTTATCTCGAAAGTCGTAAGCCAGGGAGGATTGAAATGATTCGCCTGCTCGCGCTCTTTTTCACTGGTCTCGCCTTTTGCCCTCTGGGCGAAGCCCGGGCCGATTACCCCTCCAGGCCGATTACGCTCATCGTGCCATACGCGGCCGGTGGATCGAACGACACCTTGTCGCGAATTCTAGCCGAGCACTTGTCGAGGACGCTCGGGCGGCCCGTCATCATCGATAATGAGCCTGGAGCCGCAGGCACGACAGCGACGACGCGCGCCGCCCATGCGGCATCGGATGGCTATACGATCATTATGGGCAACATGGGAACGCATGGTGCCGCCCCTGCGCAATATCCCGACCTCAAATATGATCCGATCAATGATTTCACGCCCATCGGCATCGCGGCCGAAGTGCCTGCAGTGATCGTGACCCGAAAGGACTTCCCAGCCGACAGTCTTCCCGACTTCATCGCCTACGTCCGGGCGAACCAGCATAAGGTCAACGAAGCGCATGTCGGTGCTGGAGCGCCCACCTATCTCTTTTGCACGCTGCTTCAATCGATGCTCGGAATCCAAACCGGGCGCGTTCCCTACCGTGGCGGCGCGCCAGCGATGAATGATCTAATGAGCGGTCAGGTCGATTTCAGTTGCATTTCGCTGAGTGGGGCAATCTCGCAGATCCAAGGCGGTACCCTGAAAGCGATCGCAATCGCGAGTCCGCGGCGCACTGAGCTGATTCCGAACGTCCCGACAACTGCTGAAGGTGGCCTGCCTGAGTTTGTCGTCTCGACCTGGAACGCGATTTTCGCGCCCAAAAATCTGGATCCCGAAGTTCAATCCAAGCTCAACGAGGCGTTGAAAAAAGCCCTGGACGACGAGACGACGCGGAAACGACTGGCCGAGATCGGATTCGTCATTCCTGAAGCCACACGACGAACGCCCCACGCCCTCCGCGAGCTTGTCGCCACCGAGGTACCCCGCTGGGGAAGGGTCGTGAACTCGCCCCTCGCAAAGCAGAACTGATACTCGACGAGAACACGGAATGCCGTACGTAAAGCGAGATAGACATTTCTTCTGCCCGTGAAACAAATTCCGCTTTGGAAGGCCGATCTAGCATTCATGCTCGCAAGCAATTTCAAGCGAGATGGCGAACTGAAGAACGTAGTTCTAGCCGCCTGTCGATTGTTCGCGTTTTTACACAGCCAGGGTCAAAAGCGTCGGTTTGAACGGTGCCGTGTCACTTCCAGTGTGCCTCGATCAGCAGACCATATCTGAGCCAAACCGAACTTCGCCATCGCGCCATGACCAGACCTCAGCTTGTGAAAGCGTATCGGATGCAGACCCTGCGCTGTGAAGAAAGGATCCGCACTGGCTCAGTCTAAGTCGGAACTGCCTCCATGACCTGGAAGTGCGAGCCCGCGCGAGCCGTGCCGCGGTCTCAAATCCGGCCGTTCGACATAGAGCGGAATACTCGTCGTAGCTCCGTTCAAGCGCTCCGAGCATGACGAGCATATTGAGGTCACTGAATTTGGAGATCGGCCCCTCGTGATTGGCATCGGCCTTAATTAGGCTCGCATCGACCGCAAATCCGTCACCGCCGACCAGTCGTTCCTCGTTGCAGCGGCGCACCACGCTCTCGAAAACGCGACGAATGAAGCTGGAGCGGATATGAGACGGCCATGCCACTTAATGAGAACAGCCTCCAGTCGATTTCTGGCGGCACGCCGGACAGGTAGCCCCGATAGAATCGAGAACATCGCGCATCTGGGCGACCGCCTCAGTCCGGGATATCCCCGGCGCTGGACTGGTCCCCCTTGGCGCTTGGACACCTTTCAAATTCAACTTAGGACCCTAGGGAAATACGGACAGCACCTCACCGCCTATTGAGTCGCGGGTGCTCGTCAGACATTCCGGCTGGCTCTCGCTATTCAACGCTACGCAGATCACACAATTCGCCAGCATCTCCCTTAAACGGTCGCCGAAGTTCGGCCGAATGGTAGAAGAACGACCCCAGGCCTGGATCAATGACCCAGGGCTGGGGCCGCTCGGGCTACGGATGAGATAGCCTTGCGCCTAAGCGCACGAGGATCAACATGGGCCGGCCCGCAGCGTTCCTAGTTCACTCCTGGCGCCTTTTTTTCTGAGTGGTGCGACGCCGGCCGAGCTGCGTGCGTCGTTCAATAGCCTTCCGCATGGCCCGCATTCCAATCAGGGCGGTTGACCGGCGTTCCTAAGCTTCCGCGTTAGGAACGGAGGCCGTTCAAACAGCATTTTACCTGGCATGCCGAAGTACTTCTTTAATGTGCACGACTCGCACCCAATGAAGGACAGCCTGGGAGAGGAATTGCCCGACGATGAAGCGGCTTGGAAGGAAGCCATAGGCTACGCGGGAGCCCTGTTTAAGGACATCGACGGCAAGTTCCGTCCAGGTCAGGAATGGTCGCTAGAGGTGACCGACGAAGCCGGGAAGCCGATCTACTTCATCAGTATTGGATCTCGAAGAATGAGATAGCAGCCGGCGCTGGCCTGCGAGGGAATCGCGCGTCGTGGGTCGCCTCGCCCGAAATCGGTCGGACGTCGGCGCCGCGGCTGCCGCAGCCCTCGCGCACAAAACGAGGCTCAATGTCAGAAAGACATACGTCGTCCAGCCAGTGAGCTGTCCGTCGCGACGTTGTGGCCGCAGTGGCAATAGACCAAGATGCCGCATAAGCCGATCTCGCGCGTCTGCGAGGTGATCCTCATAGGCTGGGGTTGCGGTCCGTGAGCGTAGGGCCGTGGGGTGGCGTTGGGTACTGTCCTACTTAGGACCCCCACTGAATGAAGTAGGACACAACGCGGCGTAATTTTATCAGTTGGGCCATCGCATCTGTTGCCGAACAAGGTGCTCTATGCCGAAGACCTCAATCCTCCCCCCGGGTTGGGGCCTTTTTTTGAAACAGCGGCTGAGGCTCTTTTCTTTGAAACACAGAGAAAACGAAGACTCGTCGTGGCCTGGCTAAAACTGCGAAGCCTTCGAAACTCCAGCGGGGAGTTGTCTACCGATCTGCTGGCCAATTCCGAGGTCTGCACGGAGTCCTTGAAGCGCGCTCTGCTTGTGTCAATGCGCGCTGTAGATGTAAGGCATCCTCGCGCAGCTCATTGGCTATCCTGGGATCGAGTTGGCAGCCCTGTTTGGACGGCAGGTCTCCCATGGGAAATATGGCCCACCGTCGGGTCTGCTGAACCGACATCGGGACGATCGAAGAGGGGTTTTTCATTTTCAGTTTGAATGGATCGGTTGGCCGCCTAGTCAAGGCCGAAGACATTCGTCGATCAGTTCTGGTGTCCGCAGACCTAAGGCAGCATCAAGCTTAGCTTGCTCAGTACGCTGAAATGGGCTTCGCCGAGATTCATATCCACCAGGTGGGACGGCGCCAGTTGAGCTTCATCGAGGCATTCGCAGAGCAAGTGCTCCCGGCCATCAAAAGAGAAGAGGACATGCTGAAGAGGAGCATCCGCAGCTGAACGGCAGACTGCGGCAACCTGCGTCCTGAGATTGCGGCGCCGCGATCTGAATTGTCACCCAGTCGGGCTGATGTTCGGATCATCCGGTTCAGGCAAAACACCGCAGCCGGGCGTCTTGTCCGAGTCGGTTAACTTCGGTGTCGCGTGTGGTCCTGCTGGATGTTCAGCTGCCTGTTTAGCGCGTTCATCGCGGATCGATTGTAGCTTGGGTTCTGAAGGTCGTTGCATCGCATTCTCCTGTCCGCCTTGCGGGTAACCCGACTGCTTCATCAGCGCGCGCGGGAGCTGAACGTTCCAAGCAATAGTGTGGTTTAGCAAGTGCGTCGCGCGTGCCGGAGGTGACCTCAGAGCAGCGATTTAGGAACCGTGGATCGATGCTCCGGGTTGGGACAACAAATCGGAGACGCTCGCCATGGTCGCAAATCTTCCCCGAATCGAAGAAAGAGAAGGCACCCGCAGACTGATGATGTTCGGATGCGCCATCGCCGCGGTTCTTTTCGTGGGCTTTGCGTTATGGTTTGTCGCACCCCAGATGTTCGGCGCAACCGACTACGTGGGACGTCCGTCGACCGGAGCCGATAACAGCGCGCCCGCCACGACGGTCGGGACGGGAGTTCCGACACAGCGGGAGGCGATCAGCACAAGTGCGAAGGAAGATCCGGCTCAAAACGAAGACTCGACGGGCCGTCGGGCCCGCGAAATCCGGCAAACTGCTGGCCCAGCGAACCTCAGCGATGTGCAACGCGAACAGCTCCGTGCTATCTTCTCGTCGGCGTCAGCGCCTGCCATGGATCGTCCCAACTTCGAGATGATGATTGGGACGTCCGTTCCCCGCCAGACAGCGGTCGCCGACCTACCGCCGGAAGCAACTCAAGTGCTGAATGGATTTTGGGGAGACCAGTATCTGATCACGGGCAAAAGTCTTGTGATTGTTGACCAACGCTCCCGGCGCGTGGCAGCTATCATCGCCGACGTGCGCTGAACCGAGTTTTTGCGTTCGACTGGTAGATAGATAGTTGCCGGATTCGACTTCTCGATCGCGGCGCCCAGCGCGAGTTCGGCAAGGACGTCCGTGGGCCAATGTGCCAGGAGGGCTATTCTGGTTGCCGGGAGCGCTCCACCAACGCAAAGATATGCGTTCTTTCCCCGGCGAAGCCCAAGCCAGCGCTCCGACAACAGCTCCCGGGCCGCACCGCTTCCCGGCGATACCGACACCTATAATCAGCACCCAGCACGCAATCGTCAGGTCGTTTCCGGTCGTACAGCTCTTAATGACTTTCGGACCAGCGATCGTGCCGCCACCGGACATGGCTCGCCGTCGCGCGATGACCTTCATGAATGGTGGAAATCGCTGGCATGCCGCCCGCCCGATGTACTCAGGGAGCAAGATTACTGTTCCTGCAGCTTGCATTTGTCGGGGATATAACTCCCGAAGTTCAAAGGAAGGTCAGGGTGCCCCCTTTCCTTGGCCTCAACTCCTCTGCTCGGCGGCCGGTCGGCGACGCCGGTCTGCCTTTAGCTCGAATGAAGACGTCCGGGCACAATTCTCCCCTCTCGCGGACGAGTACCCGGTCGGCGCCACCGGATCGGACCGGGGAAGCTATTCGCGATGCTCAGGGCACGTGCCTCGTCCGTTTCAAGAGCTATTTTTTGGGCGAGCATGACATCGCCCTGGACCAAGCCACCCACCGGGACGAAGCACCACCCCATGCCCAGCCGGCCGTATTCGTCGATCTCGTTGACGTTGGCGGACGTTCCCCGCCGGATGCGGTACCGCTTTCCCGTATCGCACCCAACCACGTCGAAGTGCCCCTTCCTCTCGAACTCGGCCCTTTGCTGGGGTGAGAGCCAAGAGCGCAGCAGTCGCAGCGCTCGAGCTTGAACCGTTTTCTCCTCCTTTGCTGCTTGATAAAGCTGACCAACAGCCATGCTCCGAGGGGTCCATGAGCCGATGCGACGAGACCTTCTCTTCACTGATGCTCACCCACCGACGAGCCGCGGGAAGAACAATGTCTCTTCCGCGGTCGGATCGAATGCGGTGATTTTCGTTACCTCACCGGGCTCGTTCCGCACCGCCGCGGTGTATCCTTTGCTGGTAAATTGCAGAAAAAGCCTCTCCGCCTCTACCAACGCTTCTGCATTGGAGTTGTCGAAGAAGTGGCGGCTGTCGCCGCTGTGATCCATCACGATTTGCAATGCCATGCTGAGACTCCCGATTGCACCTCACAAGCAATGTGAAAGCCGAGCCCTCGTTCCTAACTGACCCAATCGCCACCGGAGATCTATCGCTCTGCTCGTGGTGATGGGACCGGTGCAGTGGCTTTGTCCGTGTCCCCGACGATAGCCTCAGCTTGGTCGGGGCTCGACCGCATGTGGACATAACGGTGTCGCGCCACACTGGAGTGACTGCGCGGTTCTCAATGGATGGATCGCGTGCTGCCGTGCAGCCCGCCATTGTCGCCCCAAATGTTGACCTCACCGGTGTCCTGAGGCTGACCGGCGGGGCCTTGTCGGTCCTGCAGGTTCGGGGAGTTTGCGATGGACCAGCGCAGGTTCCTGTCACTCTTCCCTGATTGCTGTCACCGAGTGAATACACGGATAGGGGGCCACGAGCCGCCTGAACAATAGGGCGGTGCCGAAGAGCAGCCTTATAGACCTCTTATGGCCGTCGCGGTGCCTTTCGGGCGCCGACGCAAGCAAGAAGCAAGCCTTCACCGAATTTAGAACCAATTGAGTGCGGCGCACGGGAGCTGCATGAGAGCAGCGAAGCTGCTCGCCGGGTAAACCCGGCGGACGGGGGTGCGGCACCCGCTTTCAAGAGAATACGGGGGGACCATTGCGGGCACATGGGGTCACCGACATCATTATGCCGGGCATGGACGGTCACGAACTAGCGCGTCACCATCGGCAAGCGACTTTGCGCCATTCGGGCTTGGGTCAGCCACGGGCGAATTCCGGAAGTCGCTCGTTTCAAAGCGCCAAGGAGAGCTGCCGAAGACCGCCGCTGATTAAGCACTCTCGCGCGCCTGAGTTGTGCATCTCAGCTGAGCATCAGGGGCGTCATAAGGTTCATGGATTGGGAAACGCGTCTTGCCCTTTCAGGCCATTTCCTATTGAGGACGAGCAGTCCTGATTAGGGCTCTCGCGACTGACAGAATTTGGGGGTCCGTCAACTAACCTTAAAACTTAGGAACAACCGCAATGAAGGGAAGGTTAGCGCGTGAACCTCTCCTGCCCAGGATGAACGTCATGGCTTACTCCCCTGAAATGCCGCGTCAGGATCATCGATTTCCACCTCGTGCCAGTGAAGTTGGCCCTGCCGACGACATACGCACGATCATGCTGAACCAAGTAGCTTGGGGCGCTGTTTTCGCAGGTGCCGTGATCGGGCTTGTAATGCAGATCATTCTTAACATGGTGGGGGTGGGCGTCGGTCTTTCGACGCTGGATCTCGCGCAAGGCGATGCTCCTAGCGCCGGCTCTATGTCGGTCGGTGCTGGGATATGGTTTGTCGTCTCTGGTATACTCGCTGCCGCGCTCGGCGGTTACATTGCCGGGCGGCTTTCCGGGAAGGCATCTCGATCCACCACGGCTTATCACGGTCTAATATCGTGGGCAGTCTCGACCCTCATTGTGGTTTATCTTCTCTCGTCGGCTGCGTCCGGCATGATCGGTGGCGTTCTCAGCACTTCGGCCTCGGCTCTGGGTGGAGCAGGTAAAGCCCTTGGCGGAACAGTCCAGACAGCGGTTCAGACGGCAGCACCCTCTCTTAATAATGCAGGCGACCCAATGGCCGCCATAGAAAGCAAAGTGCGCAGTGGCGGCCAGGATCCTGCAGCACTTCGGGACGCCGCAATGACGGCCGTTCGCGCAGCACTAACCGGCGACCCTGCGCAACAGGCTGGGGCTAACGACAAGGCCGCGGACGCATTGGCCAAGGCGCAGAACATCTCTCAAGACGAGGCGAAAAGTCAGATCGCTCAGTATCAGCAGCAGTACAAGGAGACGGTCGCGAAAACGAAAGAGCAGGCAAAACAGGCGGCCGACACCGCGGCGAAGCGTGTGTCGCAGGGCGCACTATTGGGTGCCCTTGCCCTCCTTCTGGGCGCGCTGGCTGCATTTTTCGCCGGTCAAGCCAGCGCTGTGACTCCGACTGTTTCCGTCCGAACCATCTAGCGCGAGAGAAGCTTTTGGCCACAGCATTAGCTTTACAGAAGATTCGGAGCTGGCTTACGGATCTCGGCGTTCTCACTTCGCGCCCCGCCGCATTTGGTGTATTCATCGTGTACGGACTGCTCTGGGTCAGCATCGGCGGTGGGCTCGGCTGGCACGATCTGGCGACGCTTTCGACGTGGGGGATGACCTTGGTCATTCAGAGGGCTGAGCACCGCGATACGCAGGCTCTTCACGCAAAGCTTGACGAACTGTTGAGAGTTAACGGCGACGCGAAGAACTCGCTCGTGACCCTCGACGACAAAGACGCCGAAGAAGTCGAGCAAGAACGGGCTCGCTTCCGATCGTAATGCACAACGAAGTTAGTGCGCCGACGAAATCGGTAGCTGAGCGCTCAGCACCGTTTCGCCGACGGTGCGAACACGGAGCAGGTCCGCTCAGGGTCACAAGCTCACGGTCGGCACGCGGCGCGGCAAGGTCAGCTAAGGGCCACAAGCGGCCATTTAACCGACGGAGGGTGTAGATGTTGTGGGGGGCTTTCGGTGCATGTCCGGAAATGAAATGTTGACGTTCCTGACAAGGTCACCGGCTTCTCGGCCGCGGTATTTTTTTCCGGCGAACACATAACCGTTCTCCGCGAACAGGTTGATAATTTTTTGACTTTTGTTTCTGCTGCCTCATATGCTTCCAGAACGACCTTCTCGCTGGAGGCCATTCCGGTTTTACCTGTTTCAGCTCGCAAAACCCAATCCAATCCTCTTACCGACCCGTTGAACTAGCGAAGCGGTTGAGCGCGTACGGTAAAAGGTCTATCTGAGAATCGACGTTGGCCAAAGAAACCCGCCGGCTTCACGCGGCGGCTTAGATAGTGCCGGACTGTCGATTGCTCCCCCAGCCCCATGCGTACCGCCGTTAACTTGTTCGCGGCCATGCCCGTCCGACCTACCGAACGAGCTTCGATTCGGCCGTCCGCAAACCGAGTTGTGCACCGGCTCCTACAGAGCCGGTAAAGCGCGAAAAGAAGAGGACGGAATTCGAACCCGCGCGGGAGCGCTCGCGGCAACTCCCGCCGGCCCGGACGACGCCCAGCACTCCTGATTTGAATGGAGGACGTTTCCGCCGACGAGAGCACCTTCGTTTTCAGACCGGCCTTGAAGGGGTCGATTGGGACACAGAGCGTCTGGAGAGCGGTCAGCTCGACGGCGCGGTTCGATGAGGGTGCCGAACGGCATCCGCTCCCGATTCGGGCGGCGGGTGGTGATGTTCTCGGACATGCCTCGCGCCGCGACCTCCAAGCCAGCTTAAAGAAGACGCGGAGAGTTCGGATGGAATCAGGTGGACTTGCGCAGATTGGGCAGGCGGGCAGCGGCGGGCGAGACAGCGGTGGCGAACGTCTCAGCGTGTGCCGCCTTCGCCGTGGCCTTCGGCCAGGACGATGCGATCCGGGAGCGGTTTGCTGAAGCAGTGCACTTGATCGCGGCGACTGCCGCCACCCTTTCCTCAAGCGAGAGCCGCCCCTGCCGCATCACGCCGCCCGATTGAGCGAGCGGCGCTGCCGGCGGAGGTAGCGGGTGATCTCAGGCAAGGCCGCTCCGGAGGGACGCCGCCCTTGCGGCCATCTCTGGGGGCCGACCCGGGGGAATGGCCGTTCGATGGCAACTCAACCGCGGGTGAGGGATCTGATGAAGCCGGCAATCAGCAACCGCAGCTCATCCAATGATGGAATGTCCATTAGAAGAGCAACATAACCGCCGATCTCCTGCTGGCGGATATCAAATTTGACATGCAGAAACAAGACGAGATCCGAACGGGCGCTCTCAAACATGTGGTTGCCGTCGCCGCGCACGACAATCGGTAACGACATCTTTAAGCCGCGCTTCAGCAGATTGGCGACGGTGGCTACCCAGCTGTTCAGGATGATATTGCCGGTCTCCGCAAGTGCCTCATCTTCAAGATCGACGATGTCCTCCAGAGGTAGCTGTCGGCCGACGACCGCTCGCACCAATTCGAGACTACTCCGCTCCGGAAATATGAGGAGAGCCCTGCCGGAGAAGGCGCCGGCGAAATCCTGACGGACCGCCACCAGCTTAGCGTTGTCGGGCTTTGCCACCAGTCGTGCGGCGGCCGCGCTGGTGAAGATATCAACCGAGGGGACAGCTAACACCACCTCACTCTGGATCATCAGGCGCAGGCTGCTGGCGGCTTTCGCCATGGCTATGTTGGCGAGCTCCGCCAAAGCATCTCGCTCCATCTCCGTGAGGGGAACAAACGAATCTCCGGTCATTAAGGCGTCCCGTCAGTCGCGCGCTGATACTGCTACGGCTTCCCGTGCGCCTGCTCAGGCCGTAATCCGAGCACCGCGCCCACGAAGCTTGTGTTCATGCAGAGCGCGTAGTTTAGTGTTCCCAACTGCCCTTTCCAACCGAAGTCACTGCACACTTCAAGGAAAATCGACCGCAATGCGCAAAAATTCTGGCACTCGCGAGCAGCCCAGCCGGCCAAAATCGCGCTCGCTCGACGCGAACGGGAACACGGGGCAAGCAGGATTAGCGCCTCCCAAGGAGGAAAACAAAGCTGCGTCCAGGGTTTCCAAAGCAGTGCCGGCCAGCGGTCCAAAATCGCTGATGAAGACGTCTGAACTGGGTGCGGGAAGGGCGCTTCACCATCGACCCTCGCCCCAAGTCCCAAGCTCTGGACCTGCCGCGGCGCGCCGCAAGTCCGCTCGCCCAGGCTTTTCCGGCATCCAGAAACAAAAGTTGGAGGAGCGGATCGCGGCGGCTACGGAGGAGCTGGCCACCGGGATTACGGCGGCAGCATCTGCAGCCGAGGAGTTGCGGCGGTCGATGGAGCAGATCTCGAGCGGGGCCGAGGAGGCCGCCAGCGCAGCTCAGGAGACGCTCGCGGTTGCCAACAACACCGCTACAACGCTCGCGCAGGCGCGCGATTTGGCTGAAAGCGGCCGTCGTCGGACCGAGGCTCTTCAAATGCTGCTCGTTGAGTCCACGAACCAAATCGGCGCATGGGCCAGCAATATCAAACACAATGGCGACCGGCAGGGGGGCACGGTCGATATTATGGCTGAACTAAGTAGGCAGGCGGCCAGCATTGGTGATGTCACTAGAACGGTCAGCAACGTGTCCGACCAGACCAATCTGCTCGCTCTCAACGCGGCAATTGAGGCCGCGCGGGCGGGCGATCATGGCCGCGGCTTCGCGGTGGTCGCGGACGAGGTGCGGGCACTGGCCGAAAGGTCGGAAAATAGCGCACAGGACGTGCAAGGTCTTGCGGCGCAAATCGAGAGCCAAGTGTCTTCCATGACGTCGATCATCAAGGCCGGTGCCGACACGGCAACGGGGGAAGCAAAGAAGAGCCAGATCGTTATCGTGGCCCTTGGCGAGCTGCGCAAGGAAGTCAGCGGTTTGGCTGACGCAAGTCAATCTATCGCTGTCGCCACGGTGCAAGCCGAAGCGGCCGCGCGCCAGGCCCAGAGAGGGGCCGAAATCATCTCTTCCGCCGCTGAGGAGCAGGCCGCCGCCGCTGCCGAAGCGCTGCGAAGCGTGGAGCAACAGGCGAGCGTGTTGGAAGAGAGTCAGGCTGCATCGCGCTCACTTTCGACGCTGGCCGCCGACATCAAGTCCATTTCGGCGGATGATTCCAGGGCCGATCAGCTCGCCTCCGCGGCCGAGCAGCTCTCGACGACCGTCCAGGAAATGTCCGGGTCTGCCGCACAGATCATGACAGCGGTTGACCAAATAAGCCGAGGTGCCCAGCAGCAGGCTGCAGCGACGCAGCAGGCCAGCGCTGCGATGGCTCAAATTGAAAAGACTGCCCAATCCTTTCGCCAGAGCACAATTGCATCGCTCGACCGCACCGAGCGGATGGGTGCTATGCTTGGCGAATGCCGCTCACAGCTTACCGATCTATCGCAAGGCGTTGCGCGTTCCATCGAAACCACGAGGCAAAGCCTTGAATTGGTCGCTGGTCTCGAAAACCTCAGTGCCAATATCGAGAGGATTGTCGACGGGATCAGCATGGTGTCGATACAGACCAATATGTTGGCGGTGAATGGGTCGGTCGAGGCAGCCCGGGCCGGTGAATTCGGCAAAGGATTTGCAGTCGTATCGAAGGATATACGCAACCTGGCCCGGGACTCCGGGGAGAATGCCGCCCGTATCAAGGAGACCCTTCGCGCGATCCAGGGACAAATTTCAGCGGTGCGTCGCGAGCTGGAGCGCGTGATAGTCGGCGCCGAAACGGAAAACCAGAAGACGGACGCGATCCTGGCGAGCTTTGACGTGGTACAAGGTGATGTCGCCAAGATCGCCACCGAAAATCAACAGATCGGGTCCAGCGCCGAAAACATACTCGCGTCGATGAAGGAAGCCGCGCAGAGTGCCGGGCAGGTGGCAGCAGTTGCCGAGGAGGCGGCCAGCGCGTCCGCCCAGGCGGCGGCTGCCGCCAAACAGCAGGCGAGCGGGACCGAGGATCTGGCGGCAGCGATCGAAGAGATCGCCTCGCTCGCAGAAATCATTCAGCGTCCCGATGGCAAGTAAACGCCAGCAGGCTCCGGAGACGGCCGAGGCGCCCGCAGCGCAGCGTCGGCTTGTTGCGGGGACAGACGCGCTCACCCAAGATCTGCTCATTTTTCGGCTCTCGCACGAACTCTTCGGTTTTCGGCTGCCCTTTGTGGCCGAGATCATCCGGCCGCCCGCTCTTGCCCATATGCCACTCGTACCTCCGTCGCTGCTCGGGCTGGCCAACTTACGTGGCATCGTTTTGCCGGTACTGAGCCTGCGGGTGCTATTGAATATGCCGCCTGCACCCGCCTCCGACTCGACGCGCGTGATCGTCACGCATGGCGATGCGCCGGTTGGTTTCGTTGTGGACGGCATCGATCGCCTCCTGACGATCCCGGCCGATCAATTGGAAAGAGATGAAGCCGCTGCCGGGAACATCGATCGGGCGCTGCTGGACGGCATCGTTCGCGGCGAGGAGGGGAAGAGCCCGATCAAGCTTCTCGGCCCGTCGCGTATTCTGGCGGGCAAATTTGTCGCGCTCGGCATGCCTTCGGCGACCGCTGCCAGTTCGATGTCCCCTGCCATCGACCGAGCTGTTGCGGTGCCGACCCGCGCCGTGATGTCGCTCCTGAGCTTCTGTCTCGGCGATCAGGAATATGCGTTACCTCTAGACAGCGTGCGGGAGATTATTCCCCTGCCGGATCATGTCTCGGGGCTTCCCCGACCGGAGGCTGCTGTGCTGGGCGTTGTGACACTGCGAGGTCGCCTTCTGCCCTTGGTGTCGCTGCGCATGCTGCTGGGGATGGTGGCCGATGAGGAAGGCCGCCGCACCAGCAAGGTCGTGGTCGTGTCGATCGGTGAGCGCGCGGTCGGCTTGCTAGTCGACGCGACGCGCGAAATCCTGCGTTTGGATCCCGAGGTCGTGGAGCCCGCACCGTCGTTGCTCACCCGCGGCGAGGGCGACGCTGAGATAAGCTCCATCTGTCGGCTGGACGAGGGACGGCGACTAGTTGCGTTGCTCTCGCCAGACCGGCTGTTTCGGTCGGACGTCATCCGGCGTATCCTCGATGAACAGGAGACCGGCGCATCCGCATTGCAGGCCGAGGAGACCCTATTGGCGGACGAACAGTTCATCATATTCCGATTGGGTAACCAGGAGTACGGCGTTCCGATTGGGTCGGTAAGCGAGGTCGCACGGCCCCCGGAGCAGGTGACGCGTTTGCCCAAATCGCCCGCCTTCATCGAAGGGGTGATGAATCTGCGCGGCAATGTCGTGCCGATCATTGATCTCAGGCGGCGGTTCGAGTTGAGTGGGGCGGAACAATCGCGACTGCGGCGCATTCTCGTCTTGTCGATCAACGGAGTCCGAGCGGGCTTCCTGATCGATGCGATTTCCGAAATCATGAAAGCGCCAGCGAATGCCATCTGCCCGGCTCCCGGCGTATCACCAGAACAAATGCGGCTGATCTCCCGCGTGATCAATCTCGAAGTCACCAGGCGGCTGATCCTGCTGATCGACCCCGGGCAACTGCTCGACCAGATGGAGTCGGACATCCTTGCCAAATTCCAGGGTTCTTCGACCGCCCCTGCCGTGCCCGTGTCGTGATCAGGCTCCTTATCGTTGACGATTCCGCCCTGATGCGAAAGTTGCTCGAGGGCATCTTCAGGGCTGAGGGCGACTTTGACATCCGCCTCGCACGCGACGGGAAGGAGGCGTTGGATCTGGTTCGCATCTTCGATCCTGAAGTCGTAACGCTCGATGTCCAAATGCCTGGAATGGATGGGCTGGCCTGTCTCAGCCAGATCATGATCGAGGCACCCCGGCCGGTGGTGATGGTCTCGTCGCTGACGGCAGAAGGCGCTGACGCAACTCTGGAGGCGATCGAGCTCGGTGCCGTTGATTTTGTCGCCAAACCGAGCGGAGCCGTCTCCTTGGAGATTGACCGTCTGCACCCGTTGCTGGTCGAAAAGGTCCGTGGCGCCGCAGGCGCCCGGATCCGCCGAACCCTGCGCCTGACTGAGCGCGTTCGCCATCGAATTCGGGGGGCAGGGTTGGTTGCGCGCGCCCCGCAGCGATTTACGCGCGCACCGCTTCCCAGGACCGACAGCCGCGCGAAGCGCGTCCGGAACGGCTCTCCCCCGGGGCTTGTGCTGATCGGGACCTCGACAGGCGGCCCGGCGGCGCTCGATACCGTGCTGCCGCAACTGCCTCCAGATTTTCCTTGGCCGGTTCTGGTGGCACAGCACTTGCCGGCAAGCTTCACCGGTGCCTTTGCAAGGCGACTGGACCGGGAATGCCAACTCGAGGTTGTCGAGGTTAACCAGCCGATGGCTTTGACTCCGGGCACGATTTATATCGGGAAAGGTGATGCCGACGTGATGGTGACATCACGGGCAGCCGGCATCGTGACAATGCCAGTGCCGGCGAAGACCACCTATTTGTGGCACCCCAGCGTCGAACGAATGGTGGCGAGCGCACTTGAGCACCTTGACGCCTCGCGCCTGATCGGAGTGATGATGACGGGGATGGGCTATGACGGTGCTGAGGCGATGAAACGGCTGCGTCTCGGCGGCGGCCATACGATTGCGGAGGCGGAATCCAGCGCAGTCGTGTGGGGCATGCCAGGTGAACTGGTGAAGATTGGCGGCGCCGAATTGGTGCGGCCGCTGGAAAGCATCGCCGATACCATCGTGCACTTGGTGAACGCCCATGCCCCTTGTTAGACGCCGCGGTCCGACAGGCGGGGATGATGAAATTCCGCCTGAGCCCGCGCTCGACAGTCCTGTTGCGGAAGCCCGCTGGACCGCCGCCCGAGCGCTTTCCGGTCAGGCGGCAGCGGTGCCTGCGCTGGCCGCGGCGCTACGCCGCGAAGGGGTGCCGCGCGTGCGCGAAGCCATCATGACCGCGCTGATCCGGGTAGGCGACGCGGCGAGCATCGAGGCCATACTGCCATACCTGCGGTCACAGGATGCCGCATTGCGGACGGCGGCCGTCGAAGCGCTCTGCGCACTACGAGAATCCCTCGCCCCATTCATGCCGCAGTTGCTGAGCGATGGGGACTCCGATGTGCGCCTGCTTGCGACCGAGCTGACGCGCAACATGGACGCGGCCCAAGCCACCACCCTGTTATGCGACCTGATTGAACGCGAGCCGCATCCCAATGTATGCGGCGCGGCGATCGACGTACTAGCCGAGGTGGGCACGCCAGAGGCCCTGCCGTCCCTCGAAAGATGTGCGGCGCGCTTTTCCGCGTCGCCGTTTCTGCCTTTTGCAATTTCGGCCGCAATAGCCCGCATATCGGGCGTGAAAGGCTAAGGGGGCATGGCTGGCCGGACGGGGCGACAATCACCTGCCTACGACATCACGCCCGACGAAGTCCTGCGCTTCTGCGACTTTCTTTACCGACGTACGGGAATGTCGTTCAGCGAGGACAAGCGATATTACATCGACCGTCGGCTCAGAGACCGCATCGATGCGACCGGCTCGTTGTCCTTCCAGGCCTATTTCTCGCTCCTCAGAGCCGACGCCGATCACGAGATCGAGCAGCTGATCAACTCATTCACCGTGAACGAGACATATTTCTTTCGCGAGGACCACCAGCTCAAATGCCTGACAGCTGGACTGCTCGACTCCATCGTCAGCCGCAAGCCTCCGGGCGGCACCGTTCGGATCTGGTCTATCCCGTGCGCGAGCGGTGAGGAGCCCTATTCGATCGCGATTTGGCTGCTCGAGAACTGGCCGCAAGTTGACAGCTATAACATTGAAATCGTCGGTTCGGATATTGATACGCGCGCACTTAAGGCCGCTGCCGAAGGAATATACCGGGATCGGGCGCTGATGCGTTTGTCGCGTGACATCATCAGCCGCTATTTTATTCCAATTTCCGACGACCGCTACCAAATCGACGAGGGGCTCAGGAATTCGATCGAGTTCACCCGCGCCAATCTGATCGATGCCCGCGATATGGCAACTTATCGCGACTTCGACCTCATCTTCTGCCGCAACGTGCTCATCTATTTCGACGACGCCTCGCGACGGCAGACGGCTGAAAATCTGTGTGACTGCCTTCGACCGGGCGGGTACATTTGTCTGGGCCATTCGGAAAGCATGAGCCGAATTTCACCGCTTTTTAGTGTGTCGCGATTTCCCGACGCGATCGTCTATCAAAAGCCGGAGGCAGATCATGGCTGACACCGCGAGGCGGGCCATCCACGTCCTTGTGGTTGATGATTCATCGCTGGTGCGGCTCTATTACCGGGCCGCGCTGGACAAGGCGGGCTTCCATGTCGAGCAAGCAATCAACGGCATCGAGGCCATGGAAAAGGTGTTATCGGAGCCGTTTGATCTCGTAATCCTCGACGTGAACATGCCGCGAATGGATGGCCTCACCTTCATTCGATCGCTGCGCGCCGGCCGCGGCGAAGTGGCGACCGTTCCGGCGTTGATGATTTCGACCGAGGCGGGTTCGCAAGATGTTGCGGACGCAAGAGCCGCGGGCGCGAACATGTACCTGATTAAGCCGGTGGCGGAGGACGAATTGGTTCGGCACGTCGGCCTTCTCACCGGAGCCATCCCGTGAACGCCTTACACGAACAATTCGTCACGGAAGCTCGCGACCTGATCCGACGGGCAACAGACCAGCTCATCGCGCTCGAACGCTACGGAGCATCGGACGAAGCGGCCAGCTACGTGTTGCGGGCACTTCATACGCTTAAGGGCTCCGCCGGGATAGTCGAATTGCCGGCGATGAGCATCACTCTTCATGCAGCCGAGGACTTGGTGGCCGGGCTGCGGGAGGGCACGCTCGTCGCGGACAGCGATATCATCGATGCGGTAATGGCTTGCCTCGACCAGGTGTCGCATTGGGTTGACGAGTTTGAGGCCGCCGGCGTCTTGCCTTTTCAAGCGGGTGAGGACGGGCGCGCCATGGCGGAGCGCCTGCGGTCGTTCCTGACAAATGCGGCAGCGGATCCGGTCGCCCCCGCTTCGCGGGAGCCGGCAGGAAGTGCGGGCGAGCTGCCCTCCTGGATCGCGCGGCTAATCGCGGCGATATCGTCAATGCCGGAGCCGCCTGGCCATGCGACAGCGATCCTGTATGAGCCGGCCGTCGGCTGCTTTTACAACGGCGACGATCCGCTGCAGCTGATGCGGCAGGTTCCGGGGCTCGCGGCGTGCCATATCGAAGCGCGCGAGCCCTTTGCGGCTCTCTCCGAAATCGACCCGTACGCCTGCAATATGCGCTTCCAAGCGCTTTCGATTGCCGAGCGGGAGGACATCTCGCGCATCTTCAGGCTGGTGCCGGATCAGGTGCGTCTCATCGGAATCCCGCGCCAAGCCCTCCCCGCGGCCAACGCGGCGCAGCCCAGCCTGGCTTTGGTGAGGAACGTGCTCGAAGCGCAGCGCGAAATGCTGAACGTGCCGGGCAGAAAAGCCGATCTATTAGGATGCATTGGCTCAGCAGTACGCGCGGCAGCCAACGCGTTGCGTTATGGTGCGCCTCCAGAACTGGCAGAGGCGGTGCTGCGTGGGGGCGCACTGGCAACGGCGCAGCAAACTCCCGCTCCATTGTTGGAGGCGCTCGAGCAGGCTCTCACAGCGCTTGCCGCTGTGCCATCCACTCTGAGCGATACTCGTTTGGGCCAGCCGCAGGCGAGAGCAACAAACGAGGTGGAGCGAGCCGCGGACCGCGTGCTGCGCGTTGGCGCGGCAAAAGTCGACGCGCTCGTCAATCTTGCAGGAGAGCTTGTCGTCGCTAAAAACGCCCTGGCTCGTTCGGCGCGGCGGGTCGAGCAGGAGCTTGGCGGGACCGAAATTTCACGAGCTGTCGAGCGCGACCGCGAGGCCATCGAGCGGCTCGTCACGGAATTGCACGGGGCCGTGCTTCAGCTGCGCATGATAGAGGCCGCACAGCTGTTCAGGTCCTTTCCGCGGCTGATCCGCGATGTGGCCCGGCAACTCGACAAGAAGGTCGCCCTGGTCACCCGGGGTGAGACGACGGAATTTGACAAGAGCATCATGGACCGCCTTTTCGAACCCATGGTGCATCTCCTGCGCAACGCTCTGGATCATGGGATCGAAAACCCGGAACAGCGACACGCGGCTGGAAAGCCGGAAACGGCGACGATCTCAATCGCAGCATCGCGGGCCGGTGATCGGCTCCTGATCGAGGTCGCCGACGATGGCCGCGGGATCGATCCGGCGGCCATCAGGAAGAGGGCCTCGGAAAATCGATTGTTGGCGCCGGACGAGCTGGACGCTCTGACGGACGAGCAGGCTATCGATCTGGTGTTTTCCGCCGGCTTCTCGACCGCGCCCGCGCTATCGGACATATCCGGGCGAGGGATAGGCATGGACGCGGTCCGCTCCGGAATCGAGCAGATGGGCGGACGTGTAGCACTGGAAAGCTGGAAAGGGATCGGCACCACGGTGCGGCTCGATCTCCCGACGACCGTCTCGATGTCCCGCATCATGCTTGTCGAAACAGGCGGACAATTGTTCGGTATCTCTATGGATGCGGTGTCCGAAACAGTCAGGGTGACGCCCGACCGCATTAGCAGGGTCAAGAAAAACTATGGGGTCATTCTGCGCGAACGCGTGGTGCCGATCGTCTCCCTGGCCGAGCGAATGAAGCTGCCGGAACGGGCTCGGGACCAGGCGGCGCCTAGGCTTCTGGTGATCGTCGAAAGCGCCGGCAAGATCGTCGCGTTTGAAGTCGACGCGATCCGCGACAGGCTTGATGTGGTTCTCAAACCCATGCAGGGACTGCTGGAGGGGGTGCGCGGGTTTGCCGGAACAACCTTGCTTGGTAACGGGCAGGTCCTGCTGGTGCTGGACGCAAAGGAGCTGCTGCAGTGACAGTCCATAGGACCGAGGCGGGCGTCATAATTCTCGAGGGCGTCTGCCCGGTTGAGGACGCCGAGCCCCTGCTGCAGATGTTGCAGCGCACTCCGAAGGCAGCTCTCGATTGGACGCAGTGCGAGCGGATGCATACAGCGGTACTTCAGGTCATTTTGGCCTCGGGAATTGCGCCGATCGGGCGCTGCGGTGATACTTGGGTGGCACAGTGGGTAGCACCGGGATTGCATAAGGCCGCCGGCGACTAGGCTTACTCCCGTGGAACCAATTGCCGCGCGGGCCATTTACCCCGTCCCAGCAAGAGGTTAGACCTGATCAGACTGTACTAGTCCAACCCGCGACCCCTCGCAACAAGAGCCAGGATATGCAGCAGTATAGAGTTTTGGTTGTGGACGACAGCAAGCTGGCGCGGATGGTGATGGCAAGTTCGATGCGGCGGATCAGGCCGGATTGGACCTTAGTGGAAGTCACTAATGCGGAAGAGGCCCTCGCAACCATTGCAGGGGGAGCGGCGGATATCGCACTTATCGATTTCAACATGCCCGGAATGGACGGGTTGGAATTGGTTGCCAACATCCGCAAGACCCACCCGAGCATGCCCGTCGCGGTCGTATCGGCCAACGTCCAGAATGAAATCGTTGGACGGGCCCGCGAGCTGAACGCTGGGTTCATACCAAAGCCGCTCACAGACGAAACATTGTCGGCTTTCTTGTCGGGAGCCACGCTTCGCTTGAAGAAGGCTGCGTCATGACAGCCGACATCGGCGAGCTAACCCACACCGAACAGGATGCGCTTGCCGAAATCGCGAACATGGGCGTCAGCCGCGCCGCCAGCAGCTTGCGACAAATGGTCGGCGAGCAGGTGCTGCTGTCCGTTCCGTCGGTGAGGATTGTCACGCGCGCCGCGGCCGCAAAACTGGTCGAGCGGGACAATGCCAAAAAGCTCGTGGCGGTGCAGCAATCTTTTGAAGGACCGTTTGCCGGCAGGGCATTGCTGATCTTCCCGGAAGCTCAGAGCCTCGAGTTGGTTCGTTCGATACTAGGCGATGAACATACCTTGGAAGACGTCATCGATCTCGAGCATGAAGCGCTGGCTGAAACGGGCAATATCATTCTTAATGGCTGCCTGGCGACGATCGCAAATGTTCTGCACCGGACCATGCGGATGTCGCTGCCCTCAATCGTTCGAGGCGATGGGGCTGCTCTGTTTGACGTCGACGGCCCCGCATCGGGCGCGCAATTCGTGCTCTTTCTTTATATCGATTTCAACATTAAAACCCGAGATGTTCATGGCTTTATAGCGTTGCTCATGGACCTGCCGTCGATCGCCACGTTGAAAGCCATCGTCAATGACTTCATCCACGCCATCGAAGATCAGTCCCCCCGTCACGCCGAATAATGCGACGGACCCTATCTACGAGCCGGCGTTTGACACCGTCGACATTGGCCTGATCGTCGTTGACAGCGCAGGACGGATCGTCGCCTGGAACGATTGGATGGCCCGCACGTCAAAGCGTTCGACCGCCGAAGTGCTCGGCAAGGATTTCTTCGACGTGTTTCCAAAGGCGCGCACGACGCGCTTGCCTAGCGTGATCGAAGATGCGTTTCAGGTAGGCAGTTCCAGCCTTCTGACCCACACGTTGAACTCATTGCTTCCGTTGCGGCTCGACGATGGAGGCGAACTGCTCCACAACATCATCGTCCGTCCTGTACCAACGGCTGAGTCGAACTACTGTCTTCTTCAAGTGACCGACGTCACGGCCGCGGTGACACGAGAGCGCGTGCTTCGCGAGCGGCAAAACGCGCGATATCATGCGATTGTGGACTCCGCTCCTGACGCGATCATCACAGTCGACGCCGACCAGAACATTCAATGGGTTAACGGGGCCGTGGACCGCGTTCTTGGTTACGACCAAACGGAGTTGATAGGGCAAAAGCTGAGCTTTCTTTTACAGTCGGAGGATACGCTTGTGCGGCTGCTGGCTGAAGGGACGATCGAGCAGCAGGACAAGCGTGCCGTCTCGGTCGTCGGCAGGTACAAGAACGGAACGTTTGGGCATTTCGAAATTTCGCTGGGTCGTTGGGGCGCCGATCAGCGGAATTTCGTCACCACTATCTGGCGGGACGTCTCGGAACGGGTGAACGCCGAGTCGGCTTTGTCCGATGCGAGGGACGCGCTTCAGAAAAGCAACGAGGAACTTGAAGACCGGGTCAATGAGCGGACTCGCGAGCGGGAGGTCGCCCTGCGACAGCTCCACGAATCTCAGAAGATGGAGAGCATCGGACAGCTGACGGGCGGTGTCGCTCATGATTTCAACAATCTGCTGGCGGTTATCCTCGGCAGCCTCAGTCTTTTAAAAAAGGCTCTTCCCGAC
Source organism: Bradyrhizobium glycinis (assembly GCF_016031655.1). Lineage (GTDB taxonomy): Bacteria > Pseudomonadota > Alphaproteobacteria > Rhizobiales > Xanthobacteraceae > Bradyrhizobium > Bradyrhizobium glycinis. The sequence continues at coordinate 128,533 of NZ_JACCHQ010000014.1, read as the reverse complement.
GATCCCAGGATCTCTCGGCTCCTGGACCGCGCCATGCAGGGAGCGGAGCGGGGTGCGACATTGACGACGCGCCTTCTGGCGTTCGCACGACGGCAGGAATTGAAGATTGAGGTCGTCTCTCTGCAGACGCTGATTCCGGAGATGCTGGATTTCCTCCGTCATTCCGTCGGCCCGAACATCGTCATTCACGCCGAGGTGATGCCCGACGTTGATCCGGTTGCGGTCGACGCGAACCAGCTCGAGCTGGCACTAATCAATCTTGCCGTCAATGCTCGCGATGCCATGCCGCATGGCGGCTCGCTGACGATCGCCTGCCACAACGAAGAGAACGCCGGCAGCGCTGGATTACCGCCGGGATCATTGGTCTGCATCACTGTGACCGACACTGGAGAAGGCATGAGCGAAGAAACGCTCGCGCGGGCGCAGGAGCCGTTCTTCACCACGAAGGGGGTGGGCAAGGGCACCGGTCTTGGTCTCTCGATGGTGCACGGGTTCACGGCTCAGTCGGGCGGAGCCATGCGACTGCAGAGCCAGCGGGGCGAGGGAACGACAGTCACGATGTGGCTACCCCGCGCAAAGCACGGCGAGAAACCGGCGAGTTCGGAGATTAGGCCCGCTGCTCCGGAACTGAGCAGGAGACTGCGCGTATTGTTGGTCGACGACGACGTCCTGGTGAGCATGGGAGCGGCTGACATGCTGCTCGATCTCGGTCACAGTGTCACCGAAGCGCAGTCCGGCGGTCAGGCCTTGAAATTGCTAGACAGCGATCCGCTGTTCGACATTGTCGTAACGGATTATGCCATGCCTGGAATGAACGGGCTGGAGCTTGCCCAACGCATAAAAGAGCTGCACCCGAAGCTGCCGATCATTCTGGCGACGGGATATGCTGAGCTGCCGTCGGATCGGCCGATCGAGTTCGAACATCTGTCGAAGCCCTATACATCTGCCCATTTGGCCTCAGCGCTGGAGAAGGCTTTCATCGGCGTCGGACCAGCTTGATTCACCAGGCGGCTCAGCGCCCGCTGCCCGCACGACTTCGTCCCAAATGCACGGCAAAGCCGCGCTTTCAGGCGCGCATGGGTGGGCATCAACGACTGACCGACCATGTACCGGAACGCGCGCGGCAGACCCCACTCGGTAGTTATACTAATGGAACCAAGCCGAGGTAAAAGCACTTACGTTGCCGCCGAGGGACAATGAATGCTTGACCGAGAAGCGCCAGCCGTGGAAGAGCACCGACGAGTGGCCTCGTCCTGCTTGGGTCCGCGGTGTGAGTAGAACTATCAGACACCACGCGGCGCCTTCCGCCACCGCCAGCTTCGCGCTTGTCATGGCCGCTACCGCGATGGGAGCGCTGTTCGTGTTGAGCATCGCCAGCCTGCAGCATTACAGCTTCGTGTCGCGATCCGCCGACGAGCGCATTGCACGTTCCCTGGATATCGCGATCGAACACACCAACAAGGTTTTCGAAGAAATCGAACTCCTTTTTTCGAGCGTTGAAGGCATAACGCGAAGGCGTAGCGTGGAGGCTCTGAAGAGCGAAGAACATGCGCTCCACGAACGACTTCACGAGATGATCGGCAAGGTGTCCGACCTTCGCGCGATCTGGCTGTTCGATCGGAACGGGAGGCCGGTGGTGACTTCGTCGGTTTCTCGGGCTCCCGACCTAGACAATTCGGACCGCGATTACTTCGTGGCGCAGCGGAATCCGGAGACGGGCACCTTCGTCGGCAAGATCTTGATACCGAGGATCGGCGGACCTCCCTTCTTTTCGGTGAGCAAGAAGTGGCGCGACGAGACGGGCGCAGTCGCCGGCATCAGCGCCGTCGTGGTGCCGCCCAGCGCATTCGAGAAATTCTTCGCTACCCTCGGCGGCGGTGCCGCGGCAAGTTTCGCGATCATCAGGGACGACGGGGCCGTCCTGGCGCGCTACCCAGCTCCGACGGCCCCGGACATCGTGTTGGCGGAGAACACCGGTTTCCGGCGCGCTATCGCAGCTCAGGAGCGCAAGGCGACCTATACAACGGTCTCGGCTGTAGATGGATTGAAGCGTCGGTTCGAGGTAAGGCATCTCGGGCATCTGCCGATCTACGTCACTTCCAGTCTTGAGGAGATGTCGATCTGGAGGGAATGGGGTGAGTGGTTGCTTCTCCAACTCGCCTTCGGGATACCAACCTTGGCATTGATCCTCTGGCTCGAATACTTAGCATTGCGGCGGACCAATCAATTCTACGCGGAGGTCCGCAAGCGAGAAAGCGCCGAAGCCGTGATCCGCCAATCGCAGAAGCTGGAGGCTATCGGCCAACTCACCGGCGGAATTGCGCACGACTTCAACAATCTCCTCTCGATCGTGATGGGCAATCTCGAAGCGATCGTTCGCCGCACCCCCGAGGAGGACAAAACGCATCGCCAGGCTCGAAACGCTCTGACCGGAGCGGAGCGGGCCGCGCAACTGGTGAGGAAGCTGCTCGCCTTTTCGCGCCGGCAGCCTCTTGCGCCGAAGCCAATTGACGTGAACCAGGTGATGATCCAGGTCGCCGGCCTTTTGGCCAGATCGCTTGGAGAAAAGGTCAAGATCGACGTCTTCCGCGCACCGGATCTTTGGATCACCGATGTCGATCCGATCGAGCTGGAAGCGTCTCTCATAAACCTGGCGATCAACGCTCGGGACTCCATGCCAGACGGAGGACGGTTGATGATCGAGGCTCGCAATAGCGTGCTCGACTCCGACTACTGCGCCGGAATCGAAAATCTCTCGCCTGGGGAGTACGTCGCCGTCTCGGTCAGCGATCAGGGAACGGGCATACCTGCCGAGGTCCTTGAGCGGGTGTTCGAGCCATTCTTCACGACCAAGGCCCCCGGCTCGGGGAGCGGCTTAGGACTGAGTCAGGTCTACGGCTTCGCCCGACAATCGTCAGGGCACGTGGACATCCGAACCGAAGCTGGGAAAGGCACGACGGTCACCCTCTATCTGCCCCGATCGAACGCAGCCAAGCCTGTTTTTCTGGACGAGCCTAATCGAAGCGTCCTTGACGGGCGGGGCGAGAAGATCCTGGTGGTCGAGGACGATCGAGCGGTGCGCGAGCATCTGTTGGAGATGCTTGGCGATATGAATTATTCGGTGCTGGCGGCCGACAATGCCGAGGCGGCCCTGAAACTCATCGCGGATCCGGAACAGCGGATCGACCTGCTGCTGACCGACGTCGTGATGCCAGGCATGAACGGCAGGCAACTGGTCGATCTCGCGCTTTCCGAGCGTCCCGCGCTGCAGGTCCTCTTTATGACGGGATATGAAAGAGATGCCATCGTTCAGGATGGTCGGCTCCATCCCGATGTCGTCCTCATCCAAAAACCATTTTCGCAGCCGGAGTTGTCGCTGCGTCTGAGGTCGATGCTCGATACTCGCCAAACCCACACGCACGGCACGTGACAACACCAAAGAAAGATCTTTTGTGAACGCGACCGAGCAGCCGGCAAATCATTCTTCCTCGTCCCGGACGAGGCGCTGATCAAGGATGATGCTTGTCGATATGATCGAGGAACTAAGCATTGCGTGGGTGCGAAAGCCGGAACCTGCGGGAGGCGCTTTTGCTCTCGCGGGACGCTGCGTTCGGCGTGGCGATCCTCGTCAATCTTGCTGGATCGGTGCCAGTGGCCGGAAGTGATAGGACCGTGGTGTCGCCTTCGTCTGCGACAGCGGCTATTCGGAGCCTGGCGTGCCTGAGGCATTCGGTGACGAACCGATGCTGTGAAAGCCTTTTCAGTTGCCGCAACTGGAGGCGACGAGTAGCGAAAGTGCTCCCGAGCGTCTCAAATAGGTCCGCCGAAATGCCGTTCGCATACGCCCAGGATGTGGCGCTGATCGCGGGGCCCGCGTGAACTTCCAGGTGACGGTCTTGAAGATCCTGGTGGCCTATCCAGACGGATTCGCCGTGATGGAAGACCTCAAGCGCGACATGGCCATCCTGGCGACGAGCGGCCGCGACTGGACGGACCGGACCAGGCGGCTCGCGGCTAGGGTGCCGGGCCTGGACATCTGGTCACAAAGGACTGGTCGAGCGCCTAAGCGGTGGATGGAAGATCACAGCCAAAGGACGGGCAGTGCTCGACCTCATGGAGGCCCGTCCAGCGGCATCGGAGGCTGTCCAGGTGCCCGCGGTCGAAGATTCCATTGCGGCGTCCACATCGCCCGTTCCACCGCTGAAGCAGCCCCCCGATCGAGCCAAACGGCGGCGCGAGCGCCGGGAGCGTCGCCGTGAGGCCCGTGAACGAGCAAGGGCGAACGCCTCCTGAGGAAGGTTGAACGAAACAAAGCCGCCAGCGGAGCTGGCGGCCTGATAGTCCCGGACCGTCGGTTGCCTCCCCAGCCCCAAGCGTACCGCCGTTACCTTGTTTGCGGCCATGCCGCTCCATCCTATCGAACGCGCTTCGATTCGGCTATGCGGCCGCCGGTTTATGCACGGGGCATTCTACAAAGCCGTCTAGAGCCGAATGAGGAGAATGGAGCGAACCCGAGCGCTGGCCAGCCGCGATGGTTGCGTCGGCTCGGACCACGCCTAAAGCCCCGGACTTGAACGGAGGGCCCGTTTCCGCCGATGAGAGCACTTGCCGTTTAGGGCCAGCTCGAAAACGGTCGATGAGGACACAGGGCGTCTGGACGCCGCTCACCTTTATGATGGCCGTGGGCCCGAGCTCGAACGCCTCCCGAGCGGCATCCGTTCGAGGTCGAACCCGCTCCGCCTGCATGCCTAAACGAACGAGAAGGGTTCGGCTGGACCACATGAACTTGCCGCAGAGGAGCCAGGGTTGCAGATGAGTAAGTAGCCTTGCGGGACGAACGTGCTGGCGTGCGCACCCCTGGGCGCGCTGGCCTTGACCAGAGCTCTGATCGGGTGGCGGCCTGTTAAGTGGGACCACAATCGCTGGCGATTACCAACACCGTTCCCTTAGGCAACAGGTTGTGAGCATGCGGCCCGGCCAGCGTAGAGCAGGCGAGCGCCGCTTCTGGGTAGGTCTCCAGCCAACGTCTCTGCGTTCAGGGGGGGAAGCAGAGCACCGCACTTGAGGGCCGTCTGGTACTCAAGTGGGCAAAGGTCTCAGAGATACACAGGAACGGGACATAGGAACGATCACGACCGTAAATCGGTAGTGCTCGATCAGACAGGAGGCAGCCGTGGATCGTGACCAAGTCGACTCGAAATCTGGATCTCCATACGCCAACACCTCACAAGTTGAGGGATCAGATCAAATCCTGCTCCCCGGAATCGCAGGTCGAGAAGATGATCTTGGCGCTGATCCGGCTTCGCCCTCCGCGGCAGACGTGGACAAGCCGGTCGGCGCGCGGCCGAGGAGCGAGGTGACCGGCCGGCATCAGCCAGGTATGGGCGCAAACGAGACGATCGATGGGTTGAGCGAGACGGAAGAGGCCGTTCGCGTGGGGGCGGAGGACGAGACCGACGTCGAAGAATCTGACCGTGAGGACTCTGACGGTCCGGTGTTCGATCGGGCCGATACGATGACTAAGATCATCTGAAGCAGACGCGCATGACCGATCTGGAGCAAAGAATACGTGAGCGGGCCCATCGTATTTGGCTGGACGAGGGCCGACCGGAAGGAAAGGCCGAAGCGCATTGGGAGCTGGCGCGAATGGCCATCGCGTTCGAGGACGCGAAGCCGCATATGCGGAAACCGGTCACAACCGAAACTGTCGAGCCGGTGGAGGCGCTGGTGAACCAAGGCGAGTTTCCAACTCTCACAGACCAGGGGGAGCAGCATCTTCCCGGCGAACTTGCCCGCGAGTAGCACCAGAAGAGGGCGCCTAGGGGCCGGGCAGGGCCTTGCATGGTTTTGGCGCAATCAGGCTCCCTCTCTCGGATCGTTGGGAGAGGAACGGTTTAAAGACGATGGCCCGCTTCGGATATCACGTTTCGCACGAGCAATTTGCACCGGCCGATCTGCTCCGATGGACCAAGATGGCAGAGGAGGCGGCCTTCGAGTGCGCCATGTCATCCGATCATTTCCGTCCCTGGAGCGAGCGACAGGGGCAATCGGGCTTCGCATGGTCCTGGCTGGGTGCGGCACTGGAAACAACTAGCCTCCCGTTCGGGATCATCACGGCACCCGGTTATCGCTATCATCCTGCGGTGGTCGCACAAGGTGCCGCGACGCTCGGGCAGATGTATCCGGGTCGCATCTGGCTGGCTCTCGGGAGCGGCGAGGCGATCAACGAATCCATCACCGGCATGCCGTGGCCAGAGAAGCAGGAGCGCAACGCTCGCCTTCTCGAATGCGTGCATGTCATCAGGGCGCTTCTCGCAGGCGAGACTGTTACTCATCGCGGCAGGGTGAGCGTCGTTGAAGCCAGGCTCTATACCCGCCCGGAGGAGCCGGTCATGCTGGTCGGCGCCGCCGTGACCGAGACGACAGCGGAGTGGCTGGGCAGCTGGGCCGACGCTCTCATCACCGTTCAGGCCGAGCCGGAGCAACTAACCAAGGTTATCGAGGCTTTCCGTCGAGGAGGCGGGCAAGGCAAGCCATCATCCTGCAAATGGCGCTGTCATGGGCTCCGACCGAAGAGGAGGCTGAAGCCGAGGCCCTGCACCAATGAGCTTCCAATGCGGTCGGCGGGGAGGTGAACTGGGACCTTCGACGACCACAGGATTTCGACAAGGTCGGCCGCCTAGTCAAGGGTGAGGACGTTCGCCGATCGGTTCTGGTGTCGGCAGACCTGGGCCAGCATCGCGCTTGGCTTGCCCGGTACGCTGAAATGGGATTCGCCGAAATTCATCTCCATCAAGTGGGACGACGGCAATTGAGCTTCATCGAGGCATTCGCAAAGCAGGTGCTCCCGGCCGTCCGTGAGAAGTGACGGCGCGTGCCGAGGCGGAGTGGCTTGCAGTCGCGCCGTCCGAGGCCTGCGCCGCGATCTTTGCTCTTGGTTGCACGCGCCGGGTCTGGATTCCTAACCCGCCGGGCTAATGTTCGGATCACCCGGCTCCGGCAAAACACCGCAGCCGGGCGTCTTGTCCGAGTCGGTCAATTCCGGTCTGGCGTGCGGTCCTGCCGGATGTTCAGTCGTCCGTTCGGCGGCTTCATCCGGAATCGATTGAAGCTTGGCTTCTGAAGGTCGTTGCATTGCATGCTCCTGTCGGCGCTGCGAGTAGTCCGATTGCTATTCATCAGCGCGCGCGAGAGCTGAACGTTCCTGCCGATGGTGTCGGCTGCCCCGTGGGCTCTGCGGCCAGGGAGGCGTCCGCAGAGCTACGACTTAGGAACGGCGGATCGATGCTCTGGTTGGGACAAGAAACCGGAGACGCTCGCTATGGTCGCAAATCTTCCCCGACGCGAAGAGAGAGAAGGCACCCGCAGATTGATGATGTGGGGATGCGCCGTCGTGGCGGTTCTTTTCGTGGGCTCTGCGTTGTGGTTTGTCGCACCCCAGATGTTCGGTGCGACCGACTATGTTGGACGTCCGCCGACAGGAGCCAACAACAGCGCGCCTGCCACTACGGTCGGGACCGGAGTTCCGACACAGCGGGAGGCGATCAGCACGGCAGCGAAGGAAGATCCCGCTCAAAACGAAGACTCGACAGGTCGTCGAGCCCGCGAGATCCGACAAACTGCCGCGCCAGCTGACCTCAGCGAGCGCCAGCGCGAACAACTCCGTGCGATCTTCTCAGCTGCGCAAGCGCCTACCATGGATCGCCCCAATTTCGAGATGATGATCGGGACGTCCATTCCCCGGCAGACGACGGTTGCAGACCTGCCGCCCGAAGCAACTCAAGTGCTGAATGGATTTTGGGGAGACCAGTATCTCATAGCGGGCAAAAGTCTGGTGATTGTGGATCAACACTCCCGCCGCGTGGCCGCCATCATCGCCAACGTGCACTGAGACCTGTTTTCCTGCAGCGGCCAACTATATCAGGCGGATAGTTGCCGGATTGACTTCTCAATCGCGGCACCCAGCGCCCAGCCGGCAAGGACGTCTGTTGGCCAATGTGCCAAAACGGCAATTCTGGTCGCAGCAAGCGCTCCGCCGGCCGCATAGATATACCTACTTTTCCTGGGGTAAGCCCAAGCCAGGGCGCCGACAACGGCTCCAAGATGTACGCTGTGCCCGGAAGGAAAGGAATCGTACGGCTTGCCAGAGATGCCGACCCCTCGTCGATCTTGACCCACCACGCAACGGTCGGGGCGTTGCCGGTCGATCAAGCTTTTGATCACTTTCGGAGCAGCGATCGCTGCCGCTACCGTCAACGCGAAATGGCTCGCGGACATGCGATGACGCCGCCCACCTACCCGCGAAGCAAGCCAGATGGCAGCGGCGGCCGGGCCAAGCACGTGACCATCAGCCGCCCACGTCGCTGTCCGGAGGCATTTCTGGATGATCGGATTTGTCTGTGTTGCCGCCTGGGTTGCAATGAAACGATCCGCCTTGGTGGGCGGAATGGATACTTTCCTGATCATCTTCCCTGAATCGTAGAATATCTGCAGGGCGCTGACTCTAATGCCGCCGTCACTTCGTGCCCTATCATTTGATACGATAGGCGAGAATACTTCCTGCGCATAATTTAACTTATGTTCCTGCAGCTTGCATTTATCCGAAGATATAATTCCCGAACGTCCAAACGGAGGTCACCAATGATCAAGCGCAGGAGACGATTCAAACAGACAGATTCTCTCGAGTCGCGGCTGGCGCAGTTCGCGACACGTTTGCGAGACGAGGCAGACCACCGGCCGCCAGGAGAGGAACGCAACTCGTTGCTAAAGCGCGCTTACAATGCTGATCGAGCGATCGACCTCGAGCGGCATCTGCGCGACCAGCGATAGCACTGAGGCGACTTCGGCGCAGGACCTCAATCACTCAAGTGAACAGGAAGATCGCGAGCTTTTCACGGCACGCTAGGGCGGATGTACCCCTCGTGCCAGGAAAGGCTCTCTGTGATCAGACCGGAGACTTCCGTACGCGCGAGACATCGGCCGGATCGATGGCACGGTCACGCCCGGTCCCTCGTTGCAGGGCGGCGACCAGATCCGGTCCGAGAGCTCGCAGAATTGGGAGACCGATCGGAAGATAGCGCTCCCTTGCTCTCCTCGAAAGCCCTACGCGATCTCCCTGAGACTGCTCAGGATCGCCAGATGTCGCTGAATGATAGGAAGCGACATCTGGGCCACCTGCTGCTCCTGCGGATTGCTGCCGCCTCTCAAATAAGAACTGTTGAGTGCGAGCAACTCGCGATGTCCCCGGATCTGCCCTTGGACGTACATTCGATCGAACCGGCCCGCCGGCGTGGCCTCGAGTTGGCGCAGCAACGTGGCATGGTCGGGCCGCAGCGGAGCGGCGCCGGGTTCCGCCGCGAGCGCGCTCGCGACCTGAACCTGCTCGGCGATCCCGGCCCTTGCGAAATTGATGACGTGCTCGGCGAGCTGCACCAGCGCCACGGCGGCGAGCTGATGCGGGTGGAGATTTCTCATGCCGCTCCGCTCGGCCGCTATCGGTCGTGGGAGGCAGCGCGCCCCGTGGTGCAGCGCATCGGATCACAGTCGTCACGGGCATGGCACCGGAAGCTCTTGCCGGGTTGGAAGCGCCGGATGCCGTCTTCATTGGCGGTGGTCTCGACGAAGGGATTGCTCGTGCGTGTCAAGGCGAGCTGACTTGTCTGCATCGCGAACGCGCCGCCCATGAGGTCGGCCGTGCGAAAGTCCCTCTGCGGAACGGTTCTGGCGCGTGCAGTGTAGGTCGATAAGCCGAGCCCGCCCAGAGCGAGCAAAAACGATCGTCTCAGCATGTTGTATCTCCAACGTGTCGACGACAGACGCGCCCGCTATGTTGAACGTTCCTAATCCGGTATGGAGCCGGCCCTTGCATGCTCCGACGTCCGCTTGCTTAACGCATGTTTAGTCCCGACGAGTTGGTCGCCATGGGGTGCTCACCGCTGGTGAGATTGCCGGCCATCATAGGAACGTCCGTGTGAGCGATGGCTTGTTTTGGCATCCTAAGTGCCGCTCCGCGCACGAGTCCACCACATGAAACACAAGCGACCGAACAGCTTCCCGACGTCCGCCGGCGTTCTTCTCGGACTTGGCCTCGGCGGATTCTTCGACGGCATCGTTTTTCATCAGCTGCTGCAATGGCATCATATGTTAAGCGGCTGGTATCCACTCGACTCGATCGACAACATCAGGCTGAACACGACCTGGGACGGCCTCTTCCACAGCACCACTTATGTCGCGGTACTTGCTGCTCTCTATTTGCTCTGGCAGCGGGCACGCAGGAGCGATCTGCAATGGTCGCGTCGGAAATGTCTCGGCCTGATCCTGCTCGGCTGGGGCATCTTCAACCTGGTCGAGGGCGTGATCGATCACCAGATCCTCAGGCTGCATCAGGTCAATGAGACGGCGCCCGAAGGCCAGCGCATCTTCTGGGATCTCGGCTTCCTGCTCTGGGGAGCTGCGATGGCCGTGATGGGCGCCGCCATGGCGCGTGCGGGAGCGGAGAGAGCGCATGCGCAAGGCAGTCTACAAGCTCGTTAGAAGCACGCCGCCGGCTTTGGTCTACGCCGTCTTTGTGTTGCTGCTGATGCTCGCGATGGCGCCGCTATGTCGTGTCCTCCTGTTCGGTCTGTCGATGGACGAACTCCTGAAGTTGCGCTGCCTTGCGCCGGTCTGAACGAGGAGAAAGAGCATGGTGGAGTTCAGGCTTCCGAAACATTCCCGCATCGAGCAGGGAAAGGTCTGGCCAAAGCCCGGCGGCACGCGGTTACGCGAATTTCATGTCTATCGCTGGAATCCCGACGATGGCCGCAATCCCCGGCTGGACACTTTCTTCGTGGATCAGAGCGATTGCGGACCCATGGTGCTGGACGGCCTGATCTGGATCAAGAACAACGTCGACTCGACGTTGACGTTCAGACGATCCTGCCGCGAGGGCGTGTGTGGCTCCTGCTCGATGAACATCGCCGGCCAGAACACGCTGGCCTGCACCAAATCCATGAGCGAGGACGTTGCAGAAGGCGAGCCGCTCCGCGTGCTGCCCTTGCCGCATCAGCCGGTGGTGAAGGATCTGGTCCCCGACCTCACCAACTTCTACGCACAGCTTGCCCTGATCGAGCCGTGGTTGCAGACCCGATCGCCCGAGCCCCAGAAGGAATGGCGGCAAAGCCACGAGGATCGGGCCAAGCTCGACGGTCTCTACGAGTGCATCCTCTGCGCCTGCTGCTCGACGTCGTGCCCGAGCTATTGGTGGAATTCCGAGCGCTTCCTCGGCCCTGCGGCCTTGATTCAGGCCGCGCGCTGGATCTACGACAGCCGGGACGAAGCGACAGGCGAGCGGCTCGACATGCTCGAGGACCCCTTCAGGATCTATCGCTGCCACACCATCCTCAATTGCGCGAAGGCCTGTCCCAAAGGTCTCAATCCCGGAGAAGCCATCTCCGCCCTGCGCCTCAAGATGGTGGAGCGAAAATTCTGAGCGCCGCGCGTTGACCGTCCCTATACTTTTAGCTTCAGCATCCGTCGGCGTTCCAAGGATAAATCGCTGCTTCGGACGCGCGCAATGCGGAAGCCGATGCCATGACGCGGTCGTATACCGACAGTCGAGAGCACGTTCGCAGCCTGCGTGCCTCAGAAGGAGGAGCCGTCACCAGAAAGGCGAAACTTAATGTTTTTCCAATAGTGAGGCCGTAAGGAGTTCACGCTGCATTTTGAGCGCGCGCCCCCCGAGACGATTCGCTTTCGCGGCGCCGAATTCTTCACGCGCTGCCGCTCGGACGGTCGACATAGGAAAGATGCACCATTCCCGGATCGGCTGAATTTGCATTGATGCCGAGTGTCTCTTCATAATCGCAAGAAGCTGGTCAGTTGACATGTTTCGGTTTTTTTGTCGCGTTCACTCAAGATCCAACACTCATCCCAAGAACCTGGATGCCTTTCACTCGATTTCTGGAGCCGATAATGCAGAAATCAAACGACCCCAGGCCTGGATCAGTGACCCAGGGCTGGGGCCGCTTCGGCTCAAGAGAGCCTCGCGCCTATAGCGCATATGGATCAAACACTGGGGGCGGTTGAGTGTTCCTTGGGCTGACGAGTTCTTGGAAGTAGTCTTCGCGCGGATCTCCAGAAATCGGAAGAACTTCGGAACCGTAGCACGGTCAGCACAACGGCCATGCCGACTGTGAGCGGAAGCTCAGGCGGAGCCCTTCAGACAATCGAGACGCTTGCGGAGAAACGACAAAACCATGATCTCGTCCGAAGTGAGCTTGGCGTACTGGCGCCTGAACTTCTGCGCGATCTTGGCTTCGATCATGTTAACGAGATCACCGGACATGTAGGCGCTCAGGACTTCCGGGTGCACGTAGCACTTGCGGCAGATTGCGGGCGTGTTGCCGAGCTGCTTCGAGACGCTGTCGATCGCGGCAACGACGTTGCGCTTCGCCTCGGCTTGGCTGTCGTACTTCTTGAACTCGGTCAGCGCCAACGCCGCCAGAACCGTCCCCGCCCAAGTCCGGAAATCCTTTGCGCTGAAGTCCTCGCCCGTGATGTCCTTGATGTAAGCATTGACGTCGCCGGAATCGACCGTACGCGGCTGTCCGTCGTCATCCAGGTACTTGAAGAGCTCATGTCCCGGGATTTCCGCGCAACGCTTCACGATGGCGGCAATCCGCTTGTCTTCGACCCGAAGTTTCCACTGTTTGCCCGACTTGCCGGTGAAGTCGAACCGAAGGACGCCGCGGCCCACCGCAACGTGCTTTCGCCGCATCGTAGTGAGCCCGTAGGATTTGTTTTTCTCGGCATACTCGGCGTTGCCGACTCGGATCAACGTCTTCTCCAGCAGACTCACGATCGTGGCCAGAACCTTCTCGCGAGGTAGCCCTTCCAGCTTCATGTCGGCCGCGACACAGTCGCGCAGCGCGGGCAGCGCGGCAGCGAACTGGACGATGTGTTCGTACTTGTTCTGGTCGCGCAGCTCGCGCCATTTTGCGTGATAGCGGTACTGCTTGCGCCCCCGAGCATCGAGCCCGGTCGCCTGTATGTGGCCATTCGCCGAGGGGCAGATCCAGACGGATTCATAGGCCGGCGGGATACCGATGGGACTTGATGCGTCGGACAACGGCGGCATCGGTGATGCGCTTGCCGTCCTTGTCGTAGTAGCTGAAGGTAATCCCCATCCGCTTGCGGGTGTAACCGGGCGCGGAGTCGCTGACATAGCGAAGGCCTTCTTCCGCAATGGTAGCTGCGACCTCGGCGGTGCGGTCCAGAACCTGTTCTTCGTCGCGAGTCTCTCGGAGCATGGGCCTGTCCCTCGGAAGCACCCTGGGATCGAGGCTCCACTCCTTTCTAAAGGAATGAAGACAGCGGTTGGTTCCGTTCGGAGATCGGGGGGTCTTAGATGCAGATCAGTAGCCGCGCAGAATACCGGCCCCCAGCTAGAGCAGGCGGTTCCTCTCGACGGGGCGCTGCGCAGGCTGACGATGGCGGCAAGGCCTAACTTCAGACAATCGCCACAAAGTTTACGGACACGCTTTCCCGATTTAGTCTGTGCGAAGGCCGCTATGTCCCAATATTCGCTCGATGTGTTGCGTCAGCGCTATGTCGTCGAGAAACGACCACTGGAGTCCAGCCTGGAGCAGATCTTGCGGGCCGACACCCGCGCGGGAGCCCGTGCCATCCTGGCTTCGATTGATAAGCGGCGCTTCGAAAACAGGTCCGAAGGGCAGCGCCTCCGCAAGATGCTCAGTTTTGAAACCTCTCTGTGGGAGAGCGGCGTTCATGTCGTGGCAGGCGTGGACGAGGCCGGAATGAGCCCTCTTGCCGGGCCGGTCTCCGCTGGCGCCGTGATCCTGAAGCCGGGTACCCGGATAGTCGGGATCGACGACTCGAAGAAACTCGACGCTGCGGCCCGCGAGGAACTCGCGAAGGAGATCAAGGCAAAGGCAGAGAGTTGGTGTGTGGCGTTCGTCGAGGTCGAGGAGATCGATACGATCAACATCTATTGGGCGGGCATCCAGGCTATGCAGCGCGCCGTCCGGGGACTAGGGTTGACGCCGCAACACCTGCTGATCGACGCGAAGAAATTGAAGGAAATCGACCTCCCCCAGCAGGCCATCATCAAGGGCGACGCCAAGTCCGCGAGCATCGCTGCTGCGTCGATCCTGGCGAAAGTCGAGCGCGACACGGTCATGCGGGCTCTCGACGTCCGCCACCCCGGCTACGGCTTCGCGGATCATAAGGGCTACCCGGTGCCAGCTCATTACGATGCTCTCGCCAGGCTTGGTGCATGCGCAGCTCACCGGAAGTCGTTCGGACCTGTACGCAAGGCTCTCGGGTTGCCGCCCCTGCCGCCGTGGCCTTCTGCAACAGAGCGCGCGGCCGGTTGACGGGGTCGGACGTGTCTTCTCGGCGGCGCTATTTTCGCGACCAACTCTTTTCGCGAACGACGTCCTTGGCCTTCTTGTCGGACCTCAGGCCGAGATAGACTGGCTGGCGCAGCTCGCCCTTGCTGGTCCACTCCGCGAACTTCACTTCCGCGACCAGCGAAGGACGGACCCAGGTCGTGACTTGCTCATCCTTCACCTTGGCGGGGAACGGCGACTTACCCGTCTTGAGGCTCATGAGCTTGCCGTGAAGCTCTTCGAGGACCTGGTGGCTGAAACCGGTGCCGACATGGCCGATGTACCGCCACCCATCATCTTCCCGCACCGCCAGGACGAGAGCGCCGAAGAAAGGCCGGGTCCGCCTCGGCGCCGTGAAGCCGGCGATCACCACCTCCTGGCGCTGCGCGGTCTTCACTTTCAGCCAATCGGCTGTCCGGCGTCCAGACGCATACGGGCTGTCGGCGCGCTTTGCCATGATGCCTTCGAGATGCCTTCGCTCAGCTTCTGCGAAGAACTTTGTTCCATTGCCTTTGCGGTGGTTGCTGAACGCGATCAGCTTGTGGCGCGGCAGGATGGCCTTAAGCCACTTCTTGCGCTCCAAGAGCGGCAGCGCTCGCAGGTCCTCGCCGGCCGCGAACATGAGGTCGAACGCGCAGTACAAGAGCTTGGCCTCATGGCGCAGGGCGTTCTGAAGCAATTGGAAATGGGAGACGCCGTCTTTGCCGATCGCGACGAGTTCGCCGTCGATCACGGCGTCCACCTTTACGCCCTCTAGCGCTTTCGCGACCTCGACGTAGGAGTGGCTGATGATCTTCCCGTTGCGGCTGTAGAGCGCGACCCGACCACGCCGGATCTCCGCGACCATGCGGAAACCATCGAATTTGTCCTCGAAGACCCAATCGGGATCGTCGAACGGCGCATCCGTCAGCGTGGCCAGCATGGGCTGCAGGCGCCGAGGCAGGGTCGATTTTCGGGCCATGGCAGGGGCTCTCTACAGGGCCGGCAAAGGCCGAAACGACGAGGATGGAAGGCGAACCCGCGCGCTGTCGCCGGCCACGACCGGTCCCCCGGCTCGGACCTCGCCCAGCACCCCTGATTTGAATGGGGGGCCCGTTTCCTCCGACGAGAGTACCAGCCGCTTGAGGCCGCGCTGGAAGCGGTCGATCAGAACGCAAGGCGTCCGGAGACCGGTCAGCTCGACGACCGCGGACGGCCCGAGCTCGATCAGGGTCCCGAGCGGCATCCGCTCCAGATCCAGGCCAATCGTTGTGATATTTTCACCCATGTCCCCCGCGGCGACTTCGAAGCCGGCTTCCCCAAGGAATGCAAAGAGCTCGGCCGGGATCAGGTGGACCTGCCGGAGATTGGGCAGGCGGGGCCGGCGACGTGCCAAATAGCGGTGCCGGACGAACGGACCGCCGTGGGCGTCGCCTTCGACGCCGTGGCCCGCCACCAGAACGATGCGATCCTTGACCGGTTTGCTGAAGTGGTGCCCAGGGTCCGCGGCGACCGCCGCCACCTTTCCCTCGAGTGAGAGATCGTGCGCCTGCGACATCAGGCGGCGCGGGCGAGCGAGCGCCGCTTCTGACGCAGGTAGCGCGTGATCTCCGGGAGCGTCATCGCATTCAGGACCCGGTCGGCAGGGACGCCGCCCTTGCGGGCCATCTGGACGCCCCAGTGCATGTGGTCAAGTTCGGGGATCGAGTGCGCGTCCGGATTGATGCTCAGCATGCAGCCGAAGTCGAGGGCCGCCCGGTGCCAGCGCCAGTCCAGGTCCAGGCGCCACGGGTGGGCATTGATCTCGACGACGACGTCGTGCTTGGCGCAAGCCCGCAGCACCTTCTCGATGTCGATCTCGTAGCCGGGCCGCCGCTGGAGCTGTCGCCCCGTCATGTGGCCGATGATGGTGGTATGAGGATCGGAAATGGCCCGAAGCAGCCGCTGCGTCTGCGCCTTGCGGTCCAGCTTGAAGCGGCCGTGGATACTGGCGACCACGAAATCGAAGCGCTCCAGCACGTCGTCCGGATAGTCGAGCGAGCCGTCAGCCAGAATGTCCAACTCGATGCCTTTGAGTATCCGGAAATCCTTGCCGAAGCCCTTATTCAAGCGGTCGGCTTCCCGCTGCTGCTGCGCGACCTCCTCGACGGAGAGGCCGCCGGCGTAGTGGGCTGACTTGGAATGGTCGGCCACGCCGAAATACTCGAAGCCTCGCTGGCGCGTGGCCTTTGCCATCGTCTCCAGCGTCTCCGACCCGTCCGAGGCATCGGTGTGGCAGTGAAGGATGCCGCGCAGGTCCTGGTCGGTGACGAGCTTCGGGAGCTTGCCTTTCAGAGCCGCCTCGATCTCGCCGCGCCCTTCCCGCAGCTCTGGGTCGATGAAGGGCAGACCGAGGGCGCGGTAGATCTCGGCCTCCTCGCCGGCGATCAGCGTGCGCCCCTTGTGCAAGCCGTCGGCTTCCAACCGCATTTCCTTTTTGGCGGCCAGCGTCCGGAGCTGCTCGATGTGGGCGGTAGAGCCCGTCGCGAACAAAAGCGCGGCCCCGAAGTGCTTGCGGTCGGACAGGTGGATCTGCAGTCCGTCCGTCGGCGGTGGCTTCGCGGCCTTGAGTCCCTCAGCAACGATCGAGAGATCGCCGACGAGTTCACACCCCCGCCGGAAGTCGCCCGCAATGGTGACGCGCCTCAGCTCGGGCCTGGACTTGCGGATCGACTCCTTGGCGTGCGCCAGCAGGGCGGAGGCCCGGTGCAGATGGACGCGGCCTTCACCGCTCTTCGCGATCGCCAGATTCTGTAGGATCTTGGTCTGCAACGCGGCCCCGAGGCCTTTGGCCTTCTTAATGCGGTCGTCCTTCACCGCGGCCTCCAATTCCGCGAGCGAGGCGATGCCCAGATCTTTGTAGAGTCGCAGCACCTTCTCCGGCCGAAGGCCAGGCACCGCGAGCATCTCGAGCACGCCCTCCGGAAATTCCTTCCGCAGCTTATCAAGGCTGGGATGACTGCCTGTCTTGTGAAGTTTGGCGATGATGTCGGCAATAGCATCGCCGACGCCCGGAATCTCGGTGAGCCGGTCTTCGGCGATGAGCACATCGAGCGGGTCGGCAAGAGCCGCCAGGCTATCCGCGGCCCGAGAGTAGGCTTTCGCCCGGTAGGGATTGCCGCCTCCCAAGGCTGTGCGCTGCGCGTACTCTCGCAGGAGACTTGCCACACCGCGCGCGTCGAGCGAAGGCATTCAGCCAGCCTCCCGGTCCGAGCTTTGCGGCGCCGCCGGAGTAGGGCGACCGCCGGGGCGGTCGCCTGACCGACGATCGAGAGAGCTCTCCAGCTTCAGGGCCGCGCGAAAATCCTCGAGATGCTGCGTGTTCGGGCTGTAAGCCGCCTCCTTCTTGAGGAGGTTATAGATCCGGCCGACCACAAGCTGCAGGTGCTTCATCCGGCCCTTCGGCATCGCTCGCGCCTTGCAAAGAGCCCGGACTGCGTAGGCGCGGAAATAGTCGAAAGCGTCTGACATGATGTCAGTAAACGCCGGCTACCCCTCATGGTTCGATTAGCAGCCATGGCCTCATTCTCCGACGCCGGCGCCGCGGCGGCCTCGCGGCGCCGGCCTCCCGGCCTGAGTGCTGCGTCAATCCGACCGGGAAAACTTGGAACCTCTGGGCGCAGCACATGTTGTGCCCGGCCAATACTGGAGGACGACATGAACAAGAAACTTCTTCTGCTGCTGACGGCCGCTTCGCTTCTGACGGGTCCGTCGTTCGCGCAAAATCCGCCGGCCACCGACCGCCCGAACAACAACGCGGTCAACAGTTCCGGCCAGAACAATTCCGACAAACCGGTTTCGGGAGCCAACAGCTTCACCGAGGGCCAGGCCAAATCGAAGATCGAGCAGGCGGGGTACACCGATGTCACGGGCCTGAAGAAGGACGACAACGGCGTGTGGCGCGGCAAGGCCAGCAAGGGCGGCACATCGACGGACGTCAGCCTTGACTTCCAGGGCAACGTCAACGCGGCGAAGTAACCGAGCGCAGCAGCTAACACAGATAAGGACTCAAAATGACCGTTACCATTACGCGTCTCTACGACAACTATTCCGACGCACAGCGCGCGGTGACGAGCCTCGAAGCGGCAGGTCTGCCGCATTCGGACTTGAGCATCGTCGCGAACAATTCCGACAACTGGTACAGCACCGACAAGAAGGTCGATCGCGACCGCGACGGTGTCGACGATCGTGCCGAAGGTGCTGCCACGGGGGCCGGTGTCGGCGCGGGTCTCGGCGGCGCAGCCGGTCTGCTCGCGGGCCTTGGACTGCTGGCCATTCCGGGCTTGGGTCCGGTGGTCGCGGCCGGATGGCTTGCCTCGACGGCGCTGGGCGCGGTCGCGGGCGGCGCCACGGGCGGAGTCGTCGGTGCGCTGACGCAAGCTGGCGTTTCCGAGGAAGAAGCACCTCTCTATGCCGAAGGCGTAAGGCGCGGCGGCACGATGGTTTCGGCCCGCGTTCCTGACGGCGATCGTGCGCGCTACGAAGCGATCCTCGACCAATCGGCTGTCAATCTGCGCGACCGCAGCGCGGCTTGGCAAAAGGCGGGGTGGAAGAGCTACGATCCGGCGGCGCAACCTTACGGGGCGGACGAGGTCCGCCGCGAGCGCCAACTCTACGGCGCAGGCGTACGGTAAGGTCAGTCGGCGACCCGCCTCCAGGGCGGGTCACTTTTTCTCACGCGAAAACGATCGAATACGGGAGCGGGAAATGAGCCGCGGAATGCCATCGATGACCGCCCTCTTGGGCATGCTCGCTATCGCCGGTTACCAGAATCGAGACAAGCTGGCGGAGATGTTTCGCAACGCGACCTCCGGGCAGTCGGCGCCAGGTAACAAGGACTCGCTAACCGGCATGCTCGGCAACTTGGGCGGCCTCGTCGGCGGCGGTGGAGTGGGTTCGTTGCTCAACGGCGGGATCGGCGAACTTCTCGAGCACTTCAAACAAAACGGTCAGGGTGACGCCGCGCAGTCCTGGGTCGATCACGGGCCGAACCGGGAGGTCACGCCGCCCGAACTTAAGCAAGCGATCGGTCCGGATGTCCTGCAGAAGCTGGAACAGCAGACCGGACTGTCGCAGCAGGAGATACTCGATCGCTTGTCCCGCGAGCTGCCGACAGCCCTGGACAAATACACGCCCGACGGACGGCTTCCTTCTTCGTCGGCTGGCTAACGCAACGAGTTCTTGGAGGAAAACATGGGCATCATCTGGACGATCATCATCGGTTTTATCGCAGGGGTCATCGCGAAATTAATCATGCCCGGCGATAACGAGCCGACTGGTTTCATTCTGACCACGATCCTCGGAATCGTAGGAGCGTTCGTGGCGACCTATCTCGGTCAGGCGCTCGGCTGGTATCGGCCCGGCGAAGGAGCGGGGCTAGTCGGCGCCGTCGTCGGTGCGATTATCGTACTGTTCGTTTATGGACTGGTCGCAGGCAGAAGCCGTCGGGCTATCTAGTTCACGGCGTGTCGCCCGTCTTCGAAAATCCCTGCGAAAGCGCGAACGATGATACTACATGTCTTCCCGCAATCCCTTGAAGAACGGATGCCGGACCTTCCCTTCCGCGGACTTCGCCCGGGACTCGACCTCGGCGAGCAGCTTGGGCTCCCCCCAGATGCCCTTGTGGGCGATCCGCTTCGCGTACGGCTGCGTCTTCCGGATTAGGGGCTTCAGGCGCCTTTGCAGGTCGGTTGCGGAGACCTTATCGAAACCGTGGTCGACCTTGCCGGCGTAGACCAGGTCGTCCCCCTTGCGCCGACCGAGATAGATGCCATCCCATTTGCCTTCGTCGAGCGCGAAGCCGGCGATCGCGAGGGTTTCTCGCTGCGCGCAGGTCTTCTTGACCCAGTTGTTGCCGCGGCCGCTGGCGTACGCGCTGTCGCGTACCTTTGAGACGACGCCCTCCAGGCCGACCTTGCAGGCGTGCGCGAACATCTCGCGGCCTTCGATCTCGAAGCTCTCGCTGAATTGGATCGCGGTGCCGCCGATGATCTTCTTGAGCTCTGCCTTGCGCTGAAACAGGGGCAGCTTCCGAAGGTCGCGGCCGTTCAGGTACAGGAGATCGAAAGCGACCAGCACGATGCTGCTGGACCTGCCTTTGAGTTCGTTCTGAAGGACCGAGAAGTCCGTCGTGCCGTCCGCGGCGGGGACCACGACTTCGCCGTCCACGATCGCCGACCCCGCCTTGATGTGCCAGGCGTCGTCGGCGACCTTCTTGAAGCGGTTGGTCCAGTCGTGACCGCGCCGGGTGAAGACCTTCACGGCTTCGTTCGCCAGGTGGACCTGGACACGGTAGCCGTCGAACTTGATTTCGTGAATCCATCGCGCTCCGGACGGCACCTTCTCGATCGACGATGCCAAGGCCGGTTCTACGAAGCCGGGGAACGGCGCCTTCACGCCGATCGCCGCCGGTTTACACCGCTGAAACGCCACGCCACGAACTCCAACGCAACAACCTGCGGACTCAAAGCCGGCCGGCAGGATTCGTTTCCGGAACTCGCGAATCCTTGCGACGTTGCATCGTCATCAAATTCGCAAGAGGAGGAGCCGATGGCGGCAGCGAAGAAGAAGGCCGCGCGTGGACGCAAGCAGGACCGGGCACGAGTCGCCAAGGGACAGGACTACGAAGTCCGCTACGAAGCGAAGAAGACTGGCCGCTCCGCATCGGCCGTGAAGAAGGCCGTCAAGAAGGTCGGCAACAGCCGCAAGCGGGTCGAGAAGCGTCTCGGCCGCTAGGCCGGAGCGGTCTCCAGACGCGGCGGGAAGCATCGCTCATTTTCCGCCACGGGACGGACCCTAGCTTACTTTCGGAAACCTTGTGTTGACCGTCGGGATCGGCCAACATGAGGTACTTTTTGCATTGATCTTACTTGCTTTCACCCTGCCATTTTCAAGAGGGTGTTATGGCAGCACACGAACATTGGCAGATGGATGCCAGCGCTCCCGAGCTGTATGAGCGCTATCTCGTGCCAGCGATCACCTCTGTCTGGGCCGATGACCTGCTGGATCGGATCGAGCCGGAACATGGAGAAAGCGTCCTGGACGTGGCGTGCGGGACCGGCGTCGTGGCGCGACGGCTGGCCGAGCGCGGCCATGTCGGAAGACTTGTCGGCGTAGACCTGAATGGCGCAATGCTGGCCATCGCCCGGGCCAAATCCAGGGAGGTAGAGTGGATCGAGGGCAGCGCCCTGGGTTTGCCCTTCGCGTCGCGCAGCTTCGATGTCGTGCTCTGCCAACTCGGACTGCAATTCTTCCCTGATCGGCCGCAGGCCGTCAGAGAGATCGCTCGCGTCCTCAGGCCGTCCGGACGTCTAGGGCTGAGCGTGTACAGCTCCATCGAGCGCACGCCGGCCGCCTACGCCTTTGTGCAGGCGCTGGACAAGTTTCTCGGAGCCGAGTCCTCGCGGACCAAACGCGCCGAGCATCTTTCCTGCGGCGCCGACGAAGTGGGCAATTGGGTGCGCCAGGCCGGATTCGACCGTGCCCAAGTCGAGACCGTGAGCAAGCAGATCAGCTTCCCGTCGGCGCTCGATTATGTTCGCTTCCAGCTCACCGCGACCCCGATGGCTGCGCTATTGAAGGGGGAGGATGAGGCCGGCCGCGCGCGATTGATCGCAGAGATCGCCGACGACGTGGCCGGCCGTCTCGATCCCTCAACGCTGGCGAACGGCAGGCTGACGTTTCCCCAGGAATCCTTCGTCGTCGTCGCATCGCTTTGCTGACGCTCGACCTGGACTACTTGTTCAGGCGGCCTGCCGGCGTCCTGAAATTGGAAACGCCGATCGTAGGAGGACCACACGTGAACGAGCATTCGAAGCATTCCGAGACGCCGCCCTATGACCGGACATTGCTCCTCCACGGTTCGAAACGTAACGAGCTGCTGACATTGGACGAAATCCGTCGATACGGCAGCGACAGTTTCTGCGATCCCGACTTCATCCGGCTGTACGGCATGACGCCGGCCCAGTGGTACGCGCAAGGGGTACGCTTGCTCGGCCGGACAGCAGTCGAGTGCACCCGAGATGCCGTTGCCGACCGCATCGGGCAGGACGTCGCTGCTGTCGCAGCCTCGCTTCCGGCAAGGGGGCGATGGGTCGTGTTGGATCCTTTCGCCGGCTCTTGCAATACCTTGTACTGGATATTGCGGCACGTGCCGCGATCGCGCGGGATCGCCTTCGAGTTCGATCCTCAGATCTTTCAGCTCACCAAGCAAAACCTCGCGGTCCTTGACCAGACCATCGATCTGAAGCACGGCGATTATCGCCTCATGATGGGGCAACTCCATACGGCGCCCGATGAGGCCATGATCGTCTTCGTGGCGCCGCCTTGGGGCACTGCGCTGAATGAGACGGAAGGACTAGATCTGCGCCGAACAGAACCTCCCATAACCGAGGTCATCGCGAAGTTCGCCGAGGCATTTCCTGCCAGTCGGATCCTTTTCGCCGTTCAAGTGTATGAGAAGTTGGATAAGCGCGCCCTTGCCGAACTTCAAGGCAAGCTCGATTGGTCCGACCTCAAGATCTACGATTTCAACGTTGCCGGCAGGAATCACGGCATTCTCCTGGGAACGCGGGGATGGACGCCCTGAGGGCCCGCGTCACGCCCGGCAGGAAAATCGCGTGAAAGCGGTCAGCCTCTGCACGGTTGGCTCGACGTCCTGCATGTAGATTTGGCTGCGCAGGAACGCGATCTCGTCGTCGAGGGCGGTCTCGTCGACGTCTATGAACCAGGACTTGGGGCGCCCGTCGCTCCCGTCGTTCCAGCGATACCCTCTACGTTTCAGCAAGTCCTTGAGCTCGAAAGCGGTCTGCTCCGCCCAGACTCGCATTGTCGGCTTGCGGGCGGTCTCGAGCAGGAGCGCCAGTGCGGACGAGCCCATCGTCGGCAATTCGAACGCGAGAATCTCCAGCAAGGCGTGGCAATCGTCGACCGCCCGGTGCGCCTGGTGAAAGTAGCCGGCTCCGTTAAGGAGATAGCCAAGCTGCGAGCCCGCGAAGCCGTGTCTGCGCCAGTCGATCTCGCTCATGCTGCAGCCCCAAGCTTTGTGCTCGAATACGGGCCAGTAGCGTTCGGCGAATTTTCTGTCGAAGCCGCTGTTGTGCGCGATCGTGATGACTCCGCTTTCGACAAAGGCGGCGACCGCGGCATCGTCGAATTTGTGTCCGGCGACCATTTCGTTGGTGATTCCGGTGAGTGCCGTCACCTCCGCGGAGATCGGCGCACTCGGTTCGTTGAAAGCGGAGAACGTGTCTCTGACGCCGACGATCCGTCCGTCCGGCGTGTAGTCGAACTTGACCATCCCGAGCTCGATGATCTCGTCTTTCGCGTGGTCGAGGCCGGTCGTCTCGGTGTCGAGCAGGACGCCGGTCCGGACCTCTTGCCCCGCAGTCGGCATCTAGGTCGGTCGGGCAACCAAGCGCCGCAAGATCCGGTAGTCGGGTGACCGGCTCAGTGCCTCGGCCATTGCGGCCAAGTCCGCCGGGTCCAAAGTATGCCCGTCTCTGAGGGGCTGGGTCAGGGCATCCATGGTTCCACAATACCGGCCAAAAGCTCCACGAGGTACCTGGAAAACAAGCGATTCACGACGTTTTCGAACGTGCCTGGGGGCGCTGCGGGCAGATGGCCAATTTTCCTGTTGGCGGGCCCGGAGCATGTCGGAACCGGCAGGCTCCGTTCGTCTTGAATCCAGCACCGTCCCTCCGGAGTACCGCGTGCATGGCTCCCCGCGCCAACTGGAAAGGCTTCCTGCGTCTGTCACTTGTGACCTGTCCGGTGGCCCTCTATCCGGCGACGTCAGAGTCCGAGAAGATCTCGTTCAACCAGTTGAACCGGCAGACCGGCCATCGCATCAAGTACCTGAAAGTCGATTCCGACACCGGCGACGAGGTGCCGAACGAGGATATCGTCAAGGGCTATGAACTCGAGAAGGGTCAGTACATCGAGGTTTCGAAGGAAGAGCTCGAGGAGATAGCGCTGGAGTCCACGCGGACCATCGAGATCGACGAGTTCGTCGACAGGTCCGATATCGACCCGCGCTACCTGATCCGCCCCTACTACCTACGTGCCGGACGGCAAGGTCGGCCACGACGCCTTCGCGGTGATCCGCGAGACCATCCGCGAGATGGACAAGGTCGCGATCGGCCGCGTGGTGCTCACCAACCGCGAGCACATCATCGCGCTTGAGCCGCTGGACAAGGGTCTCGTCGGCACGCTGCTGCGCTATCCGTATGAGGTGCGCAGCGAGCAGGAATATTTCGACGAGATCCAGGACGTCAAAGTGACGAAGGACATGCTCGATCTCGCCAGGCACATCGTGAACCAAAAGGCAGGGCGGTTCGAGCCCGAAAAGTTCGAGGACCACTACGAGACCGCGCTGATTGATCTCATCAACAAGAAGCGGGCAGGCAAGCCGATCACGCCGAAGGAGAAGCCTGCTACCGGCACTGTCGTCGACTTGATGGAGGCGCTGCGCCGATCAGTCGGCAAGCAGGCCGCGGCGGCGAAGGCTGCTAACCCGCCAAGAAGCCGCGCAAGGCGGCAGCCGGCCAGAAGGAAATGCTGATGTCGATCGAGGGCAGGAAGCCGGCGAAGGAAACTGCGGCGAAGAAGCCCGCTGCAGCCCGGCGGAAGTCGGCGTAATCTTCGAGACACCAAGGGATTGGAACGAATGGGTTCGCGAAGAGTCGAATCCATGCCCCCGGGCCCCCAAAGTCCCGCCGGGGGAAAACCTACCCCTAGGTTGGCGGTCTGAATGCGCAACATAGCGCAAGGACCGTTTGCGCCCGAAGGAGGAAGCAATGAGCGATCGCACCTCAAACCGGAGCATGCCGACCGCGGCCCAACGGGAAGCCCAGAAGGTGTTTCGCGACACGCGCGCGGAGGCACCGGTCTCCGAGCATGAACACGACCAACAGGCATTCCATGCAAACCGGGAGCGCCTGAAGGCGGAGCGGATCGCTCGAGAGGCTGCAGCGGAACAGAAGCCGAAGACCTGATTGGCTTAAAGGTCGGACGATTAGCGCCAGCGGGCTCCCGTTCGATGGAGAACGATTGCGACGTCCGCTTCCCACATCACCGAGATGAAAAGCGGATGCCACCTCAATTCCGCCCTGGTGGGAGCGAATGCTCGAGGAAGAAGCGCAGCATTTCTCTCGTTGCGTCCGGTCCGTCCGGATCGGTGTAGGAGCCGGCGGGGCTGCCCCCCGACCATGCGTGTCCGGCTCGGTGGATTTCCCAGTGTTCGAGGATTCCGCGCCCGCAGGCGTCGGTGTGGACCGTGCGAGTGTAGGCATGTCCTCCAGGTACCCGCCCCCGATGCACCTTGGCTTTCGTGCGGGATCCGCTGATCGACTGTCGGACGATCCGATCGCCGTTTTTGGAATGCACGGTGGTGTCGCGATCGCCGTGAAAGACGATTGTCGGCACGGGCGGGCCGTCGCTCGGCGCTGCCTCAAGTCCGCCACCTTGCTTCATGGCCATCAGCGCGGAGGGAAGGTCGCTGGCTGCTCCGCAGGCCAGTCCGGAATGAACGCCGATCGCCGCGTACAGATCGCCGTACGTCGATCCCATGACGGCCGCGGCCGCAGCCCCGGCGGACAGTCCCGCGACGTAGACGCGTTCCGGATCGACCAAATAGTCATGCATGATTTGGCGGGTGATGCCGGCGAAGAGTGAGGGCTCGCCTCCGCCGCGCTGTTGGTCGGCCGGACGAAACCAATTCCAGCATTTCGCCTGGTTTGCGTCGGCCCGCTGCGCGGGATAGGCGACGAAGCAGGTCTGTTCTTCGGCGATGAAGTTCATCCGCGTGCCGGCGGCGAAATCCTCCGGTGACTGCGTGCAGCCGTGGAGCATGATCACCAGCGGAATGGGCTGTCCATGATAGCCGCTCGGGATGAACAGCCGGTAGGCGCGGCTTCCCGCGGCATTTGCGTAGACGCCTTCGACGAACCTGGCGCCATCCGGCACGATGTCCGCCATGGAAGGCGGCGCACGCCTCAGGGCTCCTCCCAGTCCGAGCCCGTGGAGGTTTTTGGCGATATCCACTGCCGGCTGGGCCGCCCGACGCGGCCGCCTCGTCTCGGCGGCGTTCGCCTTGGCGTCGATGGTCGGCGGCTCTCTTCCTGCAGCAAGGGCGAGGTGGCCGGCCATCGGTGCGGTAGCGCCCCGCTCTTTCTCGCCCCGAAGCATGCGCTGAAGCAGCGCGGTGGCCTCGACGAGTTGGCCCGAGCGTGTGAGGCGAGTGGCTTCGCGAATGATGTCCTGGTTCAACATGACCTTACCTCGTCCTGTCGGCGAGAGCGGACTTGATCGCCGGACTGGCATGCAGGGCACCCAGCACAGAGACCGAGGCAATCGTCGCGCGGGCCAGCTCGGGCGTGACGTCCTGCGCAATGGTGGCGAGACCCAGAACATTGATGTGCAGCATCTCGCCCGCCCTCCGCGCCGCCTCAAGATCCTCGCGGCTGTAGTTTCGCAAGCCCAGGTCCAGGCTCTTTCGTGCCGTGGACTGCTTGACCACGTCGGCATGGCGTTCGAGCTGGTTGCGGATAGCGGTCCGGATGAAATCCGTGCGGTTCGAATAGAAGCCTTCCTGCACCATCAAATCGACCTGACCGAGATCGACAAAACCAAGATTGATTGTGATTTTTTCCGAGTCGGAGGGCTTTGGTCGGATTTCGTGCACGTTGCTGGCCATCGTTGCTACTATCCTTTCGCCATCTGGGCAGATGGTATATGGATGGAATTCGTCACCGCGCAAGACCCCCCTTGCCGCCTTTGCGAAAGTGCGATCCATCCGGGGGCGGCCAGCGCTACCCGCATGCCTTCTGCAGTAGGAGCGGCCAGAGGTGCGGCTGATCCCGAGCAGCTCATCGACAGATTAGAGGAGCAGAGGCGTGACGCTCCGGAGGGTTAGGCCCGCGATCGCGGGTCGTGGCGGCCCCGGATTCCTACGGCCGCCTCGCTGCGTGATCGTTTACGATCTGCGATTATATTTCAGCCCATGGACGTCGAGTACGATCCCGAGCGCGAGGCGTTTGCGGCCATGAAGCGCGCCGGCGAAGCCGATGGAGCTGAACGGCAGAGATGGATCAACGCCGCGCTGGCGCGGATCGAACTCATTCGCCTTCGTGCCTCGGCTTGCTGCGAGCGCGGCATGACGCACGAGACGGCTTAGTCGGCCTCGGGCGGGCACTCCGGGCAGGTGTCGCCGATCGAATCCAGAACATCGCCGATCTCGGCGACGGCCTCCTCCGGAGAGAAGCCGGTCGAGGAATCCTGGCGGGCGATGTCGAAGGCCAGCTCCCGGGCGTGCGGGTCGGTGCGGTCCTGCATCCAGCCGTGCTCCTCGCACTCGGTTCGCAGGCGTCGTTCCCTCGTCATCAGCACGGTGTCGAGGAACAGCGGGTCTGACCATCCACTTCGCGGATCAGCCCGAGGCCTGGCCTTGCTAGATCACGACTACAGGGTCGTCGTCGACGCGACCACCTGAAGCACTCCAGATGCTTTAACCGTGTCGGTGCGCTTTATTCCGGAAATGCCTCCCGTGGACTGTTCTTGCCGACGACAGGGCGCGCGCCACCACCATCCCTGTCCAGATCGAACAT
The DNA here is from genome assembly GCF_016031655.1 of Bradyrhizobium glycinis. GTDB lineage: Bacteria > Pseudomonadota > Alphaproteobacteria > Rhizobiales > Xanthobacteraceae > Bradyrhizobium > Bradyrhizobium glycinis. The sequence goes on along the minus strand of NZ_JACCHQ010000014.1, from coordinate 100,521 downwards.
CTAAACAACCGGTCGCCGAGGTTCTCTCCGCGCTCGCTGCGGGCGACCCGGTGATGCTGCACCCCAGCGATCGAATTAGCGATGGGGGTAGGATCGCGTAGCGAGACGGCCGCCGCACGCCCAGCGCGCTCAAGTGGACTTTTCCGCCGTGAGGCGGTCCAGACGCAGCCGATGTCGACTATCGGTGAGCAGGCGTGCCCCAGCCAGGACGGCCGCCAGCGTTCCCAGCCCGGTCCCACCCGCGATCAGGAACATGATCAGTAATTGATATTTCACAGCATCGACCGGCTCGACGCCCGCAAGGATCTGGCCGGTCATCATTCCCGGCAAGGAAACAAGGCCGATTGCGGCCATGCTGTTCATGATCGGCATGAAGCCGCTTCTCAAGGCGTCCCGTATGACCGGCAGCAGTGCCTGATGTCGGGTGCCTCCCAGCGCAAGACAAGCTTCCACGCCGGCTCGTTCGCGCATCAGGCTGTTGGTCAGCACGTCCAGGCCCAGGCTTATTCCAGTCATGGTGTTGCCCAGCATCATGCCCAGCAAAGGCAGCGCGTAGCGCGGGTGATACCAAGGATCGGGTCGTAGCTCCGTCAGAAGCGCGAACATCGTAACGGTACCGGCGGCGAGCAGCGTGCATCCCGCGCCCAGGCCGTACTTCCACACGCCCTGAAGGCGCCGCCTCTGCCGCGCGACGATCTCCCGCGAGGCGAAGAGGACCATGATCAGAGCGGCGAGTGCGGTCCAGAGCGGCGACACCGCGGTAAACAGGAACGTTAGCACGTATCCGACGAGGACGAGCTGCACCACCATGCGCACCGTCGCAACAGCCAGTTGCTTCTCGAGCTTGAGCCGGAGAACAAGCGAGAAGACGCCGTCCATGACGACAAGAAGCGCAGGTAGGACCAGGTCGCCGTACGAAAGCTGGATGTAGGTCACGGCCGGCCTTCCTCGATCCCGCCGTCGGGCCTCATCACCAAAATCCTGGTCCCGACCCGGCGGGCTTGAGCGCCGTCGTGGGTAGTCCAGAGGACACTCGTTCCATCCGCGATGCGTTCGGCGATCAAGGATTCCACGGCCGCGGCTGATGCAGGGTCGAGAGCCGAGGTCGGCTCGTCCAGCAGAAGCACCCGCGCTCGCAGCATCAGCGCCCGCGCAAGTCCCAGCCGCAATCTCTCGCCTGTCGAAAGCCTTTGGATCGGCCACGCTCCGCACTCGTTCGGCAACCCCAGTCGCGCAATTAGCGGAAGGGCATCATCCCAAGCAGCGAAGTGATCTTGCACGGTGTCGGACCACCAGCCCGGCTCGGCGGCGAGGTAGGTTACCCGCTTTCGCCAGGCCGGGGCCGGCATCGCCTCTCTGAGCACGCCGTCCAGCTTGACTGTTCCTTCGTTGGGATCGAGATCCGCGATGGCGCGGAGCAGCAAGGTCTTCCCTACTCCCGAAGGCCCCTGCAGGGCGACGCACTCGCCGTCCTGCAGGTCGAATGAGACGAAGATGTGCAGGCGCTTGAGGCCGCTGACCGTCAGCATGCGTCAGAGCTTGAGCCGCAGCCGGTCGGCAACTCGCCTGGCAATCTCTGCCGGCGCCTGGTCCGGGTATGGATGCACCGAGCTGACGTTGATCTCCCCGAGCACGTAGCTGTCGCTTCCGTCGGCCCGGACCTGGCCGAGCATGAAGTCGGCATCCCAGATCGCGGGCAGGTCCCCTGGCGCGATTTCCAAAAGCGAGGTGAGCTGCGGTGTCCACTCGTCCTCCATCAACCGCCGCAGCCGCTGGAAGCGCGGGTCCGCGTTCGACGTGTAGAGCCGCGGTCCCGCCTCGGAACGCGCGGCCGGCGCCTCGACGAGGGCTTTGACCTTGTGATGGCCGAAGCCGGCGCAGCGATCGCCCGCCATGTAGCAGCGCACCACGCCCTCGCTCAGGCGCGGCTGGAACGCTTGATCGATTACGCTGCCGTTCTCGAAATACTCCGCGCAGCGCCGCAGAAAATCATCCAGCGTCAGTTCCTCGGGCGCGTCCTTGGTCGCATCCAGCACCTTGATCATGGAGGAGGTCGGCAGCTTCTCGACCTTCCAGACGCCCTGGCCGCCGTTGCCGCGGTTGCGCTTGATCACGCGCGGACCTGTGGCGAGCCGGGCCGGCAGCTCCGCGCGCATCGCCGCGGCGGTTTGATAGAGCGCCGTGTCCGATCCCCAGCCCATCGAGCGGGTGCGATAGAGGACCTCCTTGGTGCCCATCTTGAGGATGACGTCGGGATGAGCGCTGACCCACACGCCCTGCGTGGCGACGTCGCGCAGCAGCGCGTCGAGACTGGCGCGGTTTCGGCCGTCTTGAATCGGGTTAACCCAGACGAGCACGCCGTCCACTGCGAGCAGTTCTTCGCGGACGGCATCGGCGAAGCTTTCGTCGTAGACGGCGGCGCGCCCTTCGACACCGACGGCGGTGAGTGCTTCGAAAACGTCAACGAAGCGGCCGTTTTTCGAGGTGGCTTCTCGACGCGCGGCCGCATCTCCTCGCGAGAGGATGGCAACTGCACGTCGGGGAGAGGGTTGCTTTTCGGTATCCATGCGCAGGCTCCACGTGTTGCGTGCTGCGCAGAACTTGGACCGAAGTCTCGCCGGGAGTCTGCTTGATCCCGGACCGGCAGTCTACGTGAACTCCTCCGGACATTTCAAGATCGGAGCGGGCGAACCTTGATCTAGCTCAACAAATCTTGCCGTGCCCCTCGAATCGTGAGCGCATGAAAGATACGGACCGACCGGCGCGAGAAAGGGAAGTTCCGGAGCCGGAGCCTTCGCGCCTGGAGGAAGCCAGAAAGATCATCGAAGAGTATGCGAGGGATCTCCGCGAAATCATCAAGAAGCTCGCTCGGCGACTCCATTAAGCCCAACGTCACGCCAACCGTCGGCTTAGTTCCCTTAATTCAGATGAAACCACACGCTCGTCTGATGATTTCTGGAATCCTTCGCCGCCGGCGGGTTGACAGCCCCGTCAACTAGGCTTTTTATTCGCGGCTCGGGGATGTGCGATCTCCCCGCGAGGCGTCATGCCCAAGAATCGCGTCCTGATCACCAAGGGCGCAGCATGTCACCATCGTACACCTCCATTTCTCCCGACAGACTGTCTCGATTGAGGGCACGGCGGCCGCGCCGACGCTCATCGTCGTCGAGCATGCGCGACAGCCCAAGCGATGCCGCAAGCAGGCCCGGCGCCTCCGGAGACAGATCGAGGCGTCCCGCATCGGCGGCGCGGACCATCGTCGCCAGCCACTGCAACGCAGGCGACGACAGGCCGAACTCCTTGACCATGACATCGAAGGTGCAGAGCTCGCCGCGATGGCTCCAGAACACGTTCCATGTCGATGGTGTAGCCTCGAACCGCTCCGCGACGGCCTCGACCGCGGACCGTGCGACGAACAGGAATACGGCTGTGGGATCGACCTCGAGCAAGTGAACGCCGGCTTGCTGCTCTACGGTGCGTTCTACCGATGGTGCCGCGATGCGACCAAGGAATCGCACAACTGGCCGACCAGCAAGATCAAGTGAGGCCGCAGGCAAGGACTTCTGGGGCAGGGATAACCAGGAGATCAGACATGCCAACATCAGCGATCTGTCGTTTGGCGCTCTTCGCAGCGCTTGCTGTGGGCTTCTCGCCCGCCCACGCCCTGACCCAGGAAGAGCTGGTCGCCAGGATTCAGGCGGCCGGCTACTCGCAGGTGCAAGACGTCAAGTCGACGGCGGAAGGCATCACCGCCAATGCGGTGAAGGACGGCAAGCCCGTGAAGCTGCTCGTCGACAGCAGTGGCCAGATCAAAGAGCGGAATTGAGGGCGAGGAGCAACACCATGAAAAGGACCATCTTGGCTCTGGTCGGCCTCGCCGTCTGCTTTTTCGCAATCCGCTTCGCGCCCTTCTTCCCCGCGTATGCTCAGGACGCCCAATGGCAGAAGGTAGACGAGGCGCTCGGCCGCAAGCCGGCGGTTTCGGACGACGTCCGCCGCTACGGCTTTCCCCGCAGCGACCTCTCCGTCACCTTGGATGGGGTGGCGATCAAGCCGGCGCTGGCGCTCGGCGGCTGGGTCACGTTCAAGCCTGCGCATGGCGGCGCCATGGTCATGGGCGACCTGGTGCTGCTCGAGACCGAGATCAACCCCGTGATGGCGAAGATGATCGCGAACGGTCTCGAGATCACGGCCGTGCACAATCATCTGCTGCGGGCGAGCCCGGCGACCTTCTACATGCACATCGCCGGCCATGGGGACCCGGTCAAGCTTGCGTCGGCGATCCACGATGCGTTGGCCCAGAGCAAGACACCGCTGACGGTCGCGGCGCAGGCGAGTCCGCCGACACCCGTCGATCTTGACACGGCGAAGCTCGACCAGATCATCGGCGTGAAAGGCCAGGCGAACGGCGGCGTCTATTAGTTCAACGTCAAGCGGCGAGACCCGATCACGCAGGACGGCACGCCCCTGACGCCTGTCGGCCCGATGGGCGTCGCGATCGCTATCAACATCCAGCCGACGGGAGGCGGGAAGGCCGCCATTACAGGTGATTTCGTGCTGACGGCCGACGAGGTCAACCCGGTCATCCTGGCGCTGCGGACACACGGCATCGAGGTGACCGCGCTGCACAGCCACATGCTCGACGAGCAGCCCAGGCTGTTCTTCATGCACTTCTGGGCGAACGACGACGCCGTCAAGCTGGCCGAAGGCTTACGCGCGGCTTTGGACAAGACTGCCAGTACAAAGAGTTGAGAAGGATCGAGGGAGGAAGCGTGTGATGCCTTTCGAAGTCAAATCGTCGCCCGCGCGGGCGAGGCTTGCTTTGACGCTCATGCTAGTTTTGTCGATTGGAGGGAGCGCGGTGGCAGAAACTCTGAAGTTTGACGACAGTCCTGCCGGAAAGCCGCCGGAAGGATGGACTTTGACGAAGACCGGCCAAGGACAACCGAAATGGACCATTGAGACCGACGCCGCCGCGCCGAGCAAGCCGAACGTGCTCAAGCAATCCGGGCGGGCGACCTTCCCCGTGGCCATCAAGAGCGATACCAGGATCGGCGACGGCTTTGTGGAGGTCAAATTTAGGGCCGTCGCCGGCTCAGAAGATCGCGCCGCGGGAATTATCTGGCGCGCAAAGGATGCGGAGAATTACTATGTCGTGCGGGCGAACGCGCTGGAGGACAACGTGGTGCTCTACAAGACTATCAAAGGCGTTCGAACCTCGCTGGAGATTGTCGGACGAAAGGGCGGCTATGGCGTCAAGACGCCGGTGGCGTCCGGGCAATGGCACGCGCTGCGTTGCGACTTCACAGGAAATCGGTTCAAGGTGACTTACGATGGAAAGCCGCTATTCGAGGTGGAAGACACCACGATTGCGGACGCCGGCATGATTGGCTTGTGGACCAAGGCGGATAGCGTGACCCTCTTCGATGATCTGGCATATGGTGAGGTCAGATAGCTCTGTGTCCCGTCCAGCTCTGCCGGAGATAGTCGTCGGACTTCGGGCGGTGTGACTTCGCCCATTCTCGCGCGTGTTGAATTGGTTCACGTGGCGGGAGGATTGCGCGAAGCTTCTGTGTCGTGGGTAGCTCTCCATGCGCTCTCGCCATCGGCGGAAGGCGGGATACTTCGGGTACAGGCGCCTGCCTTCCCCCGTGAGGCTAAACGCAAAACGTGCTCGGTAAAAGGAAGAAGTCGGCGATCGATAGCTCGGAGCCGATCAGATAATGCCGGCCATCGACGAATTCGCGCTCAAGAATCGCGAGCACTGTTTCGACTTTCGGCAAAGCGTGAGCTACCACTTTCTCGTTGGATGGGATGCCAAGTTCCGGGAAGACCAATCGCTCATGGGTTACGGGATATATATGCGCGCACGCGCGCGGGGATCTTTGGGCGTTAACTTTACTCCGTCGAATGTTGCATCGATGTAGCTGACGATGGCGCCCGTCTCAAACCTTCCTCCAGGATCCAGGAACTGATGGCTCGATGCTTTTGTTGAACGTCCAACATCCAACTAGGGAGAAGGGCCATGACTACTTACAGATTTTTGGTCCTGGCAGCAGCGTTCGCTGTCAGCATCTCATCCGTGCATGCCGGTCCATGTGACACGGCGAGTCGCGATGCAGGGTCAGGGAATGTCCCAGGTTATAGCGGGCAAACAACTGGCTCCACAGCAACTGATTCCACGCAGCATCCGCCGACATCGTCGATGAGCAAAGCCTCAGAGCATACCGCAACTTCTTCGGAAGACGCGCAGCGCCAGATGCAGAGCCAGCCCACTGCTGCCGAGCAATCAACGGCGACCAAGCCTGCGCCATCCGCACAGCAGCCGGATAAGACAGCGGGTACGGTCGAGCAGACCCGTCCTGCGCCCACCGAACAGTCAAAAAAGGCGACGGCCGGAGGAGCCGAGGCCGCACCGTCTGAAAAACGAGCGTCGGATTGCTAGAAGAGCAGGAAGCGCACCAACGCTGACCTGGTGCGTTGCGTACAGCCCACGCGGCCAAGGGGAGATATCCCCGACTATTGAGCGCGACCCTGGGCCGAAGCCGAATCATTGCGGATGCGCATTGTCGACGAAGCGCGCCGCCGCAACAACCTTCTTGCGAGCGATGTAGCTCTCGACGAGATCCCAGATCGGCGGTCCTTCGACCAAGTCAGCCGCGCATGCCCAACTGGCGACGGTGTATTATTTAGTCGCGTCGATGGACTTGCCGGTCTTTAGGAGTGTCATGTCCGCGATCCGCTGTCCGATCGGCTTGCCAGGGCCAATCGCGTGACCGACACCGCCGCAGCGGATCATGTCGCCGCCCTGCTGATAGTAAGGATCGGCATGGATCAGGTTGTCGGCTACGATCTTCCAGAATCGACTTGAGGCATTCACCCGTCATTGGTGCGCGGGCAGACCACCGGATAGGTGATCGAGGTCACGTTGTGGATGTCCTCGACCGTCGTGTCCGCCACGGGAGAACGACGGGAAGGCGATCCATCTCTCCGGTGCCCTCAGGTGCCCCTTTCTTGCCCGAAACAACCTTTGATAATCATTGTGAAGTAATTCACGTCACGAACGTCGCTGTACATTTATAAGAGGTGAGGGCCAGCGCCGTCCGTCCCATGTGAGCGCGAAGCCCGGGATTGGAGTCCACGATGAATATCGGCTCGTCCTCGCAACCAACCGACTTCGCTCTCGACGTGCTGGGGCGCTACGTCTGCAACACCTTCGACGAAGCGCTCGCCAATTCTGATCCGGCCTACCGCGCCAACGCCCGGGACATCAAAGGCAATCCCTTGCCGGGCCGCGGCGAAATGAGGCCGTTCGATTTCGTCGTGATCGGCGGGGGCACGTTCGGCTCTGCAATCGCCGAGCATCTGTGGTTCCGTAGTACCGGCCGGTCCGAACGAATCCTTGTCCTCGAAGCTGGACCGGTTCTGCTTGCCGAACACATGCAGAACCTCCCGTCGATCAATCTCGGTCGGGAGGTTTGGGGAATGTCGTGGAACGCCGCCCCTGTACTCGGCTATGCAGCATCCGGATTGGCCTACTGCGTTGGCGGCCGCTCGATCTGGTGGGGCGGGTGGTCTCCGCGGCTGCTCGATACGGAGACCCGCACCGATTGGCCGCAGGCCGTGCTGGACGACCTCAACGCGAAGAAGCTGCCCAACGGCGACAACGGCTACTTCCGCCAATCCGGACAGCAGATCGGCGTCACGGCGACGAACGACTACATCTTCGGAGAGTTGCACCACGGAATGCGCGAGCAACTCTACAGCGCGATCAAAGCCAATCGGATTTCCGGCGCGGTCGACCTTGCCGCACTGCCGGAGGCCCCTCCGGTAGAAATCCTCGATACGCCGCCCACACTCGATGATCTCGCCGCTCTTCTGGGACTCACGCCGCCTAATCCGCCCTCGGATCCGGCCCAGAGCCAGCAGATCGAGGCCGAGATGCGCAATAAGCTGAAACTGGAAGCACCGCTCGCCGTCCAGGCGCGGCCCGAACACGCGGGCTTCTTCCCGCTCAACAAATTCAGCGCGGTGCCGCTGCTAATCAAGGCGGCAAGGGGGGCCTTCAGCGAAGCGCCCGGTGACGACGTGCGCAAGCGCTTGATGATCGTGCCGCGTTGCCACGTGTCGCGATTGAGCGTGACCAACGATCCGGACGGACTGCGTGTCGATGGCGTAGTCACCGAACGCGGACGGATTCCGCTCTCGCCCGATGCGAAGGTGATCGTGGCCCTCGGCACCATCGAGAGCACGCGGCTTGCTCTCTTGTCCTTCGGAGCCGACGGTCGGATCGGCACCAACCTCATGGCTCACTTACGTTCCAACCTCACGTTGCGTGTGCCACGCGAGGCATTCAGCGCTGTTTCTGCCAGCGTTAAAGCGCTGCAAACCTCTGCGCTGCTGCTAAAGGGCCGACATCAGTTCCTGGGGGCGGACAACAACCCAGACGGCTCTTTCGGCCACTTCCATTTCCAGATCACCGCGTCGGGTCTCGGCAATGCGGGATCCAATTCGGAGGCGGAGCTCTTTCAGAAGGTCCCTGACATCGATACGCTCCAGCAACATCTGAATGCCACGGATTCGCATGTCATCGTGACGATCCGCGGTATCGGCGAGATGCAACCGAACAACGCCGCGAGCAACGTCACGCTTGATCTCGACCCCGGTCAAGTTGACTACGGCGAACGCAAGGCCTTCGTGAACCTGCAACCGAACCCGAAGGACGAGCAACTCTGGGAGGCCATGGACAAGGCTTCCGACGAACTCGCGGTGGTGCTTGCAAACGGTCACAAGGTCGACTTCCTGCATCCCGTCACGGGCGCGGAAGTGCAGCTCGGCGCCGATGCGACGAGCGCTGCGGCCGTCATTCCTCACACGCGGCGCGATCAGCACCCGAACGGCCGACGCGATCCGCTCGGCTCGACCCACCACGAAGCGGGCACATTGCGCATGGGGGACGACCCGACTGCGTCCGTCACCGACGCGAATTGCCGCTTTCACAGCGTCAAGAACGCCTATGTGGTGGGGCCTGCGCTGTTTCCGACGATCGGTTCACCGAACCCGATGCTGACCGGGATCGCGCTCGCCAGGCGTCTCGGCGACCACTTGCTGCCGCCGCCGCCGGCGGCGGTCGCCGAGACCGGTTTCCGATATTTGTTCGATGGTACGGAAAGATCCGCCGATCTGTTCGCCAAATGGAATCGAGTAGGAGGCGGGAATTTCGCCCTTGTCCGGCGCACCCTCGTCGCGCAGCCCGACTCGAACGGCATCGGGCTGCTTTACTATGCGGCCGAGCAGTTCGACGATTTCACCCTCCGGCTCGACTTCTGTCTTCCGCATCCGCGGGGCAACAGCAACGACAATTCGGGGGTCTTTCTGCGCTTCCGGAATCCAAAGTTGCCCGAGTTGCCAGGGACGCCAGGGCCCGACGTTCCCGGCAACCTCGCCACCGTGGCGGTCGACACCGGCTATGAGGTTCAGATCGATGAGGAAGCGCGGGGCGACACGCGCAGGGGAGAACTCGATGGATTTCTCTTCAACCGCACGGGTGCGATATACAAGGTCAAGACGATCGGTACCTCGCCAGGGCAGCAGAACTATACGAACGGCCAGAGGCTCGCGGCCGGCACTTGGCACAGCTTCGACATCACTGTGACTGGTCGAACGTACGAGGTTGTGCTCAACGGTCAGCCATCGACCAAGTTCACGGCTGACCCTGCCGATCCCAACGAGCGCTTCCGCGGGCGCATGAGGAGCGAGGATCCGGATTCCGGCTTCATCGGCCTTCAGGTACACACCGGCAGTGTAGCCTTCGCTAATGTGCGCATCCGTTCAAACGCGCCCCTCACGGCTTGAGCCATCATTCGGTCACCCATGGGGGCAAGCAGGCAGGAGCCAAGACAAGTGCGACATAACGCGAGCTGAGCTGCGAATACGGCCGGTCCGCGGGGCCGCGCGTCGCGCTGCAGGCGCGGGCGTGCGTCATCACGCCGGAGTAGCGGCTCCCAATAGCACCACGTCGGCAGAAGTGTACCGGACGACCTCGTTTCGAGATATCGCCTCCCATGATCGCGCCGGACGGGCCCGTACTGCCGCCAGCATCCCCGAGGAGGAGAGCATGGTTCGGGCGGGCAGCCGGTCCGCGCGCGGGTACCTCTGAAGTAGCAGGAGGGGTGCATGGGTAACTGGCTCGTCGTTCCCCAAGGAACAGGCCTGGCGAGGCGGACCCGAGCGCGGCGGGCGGCGCAATACGTTCGAATGTCGAGGGAGCTCCAGCGCTACTCGATCAAGAACCAGATGGCCGCCATCGCCGCCTATGCCGAGGCGAACGCTCTCACGATCGTTCGCACCTATGCCGACGAGGGCCGCAGCGGCCTCCGGATCAAGGGGCGGCCCGGTCTAATCGAACTCATCGAGGACGTACAGTCGGGACAGGCCGACTTCGATCACATCCTCGTCTACGACGTCAGTCGATGGGGCCGCTTCCAGGACGTCGACGAGAGCGCGTACTACGAATTCCTGTGCAAGCGGAGCGGTGTCCAAGTCGAATACTGCGCGGAGCTCTTCAAGAACGACGGCACATTCGTCTCCGGGATCGCGAAAAGTCTGAAGCGCGGCATGGCCGCAGAGTGGAGCCGAGAGCTCTCGGTCAAGGTGCACGCTGGACACTGCCGAGTTGCGAGCCTGGGGTACCGCGTCGGTGCCCCCGTTGGTTACGGCCTCCGGCGCCTGATGGTAGACGAGAGCGAGCATCCCAAAGGCTTCCTCGAAAAGGGCCAGTTCAAGGCTCTGCAATCGGATCGCGTTCGACTGCAGCCCGGCTCTGCCGAGGAGACAGCAGTGATCCGGATCATTTTCGATCAGTTCGTCAACGGCCGAACGTCTTACAGCGACATCAGGCGCCAACTGAACGACGCCGGCATCGCCAATCACAACGGTCGGCCGTGGACCGACGGCATGATCCCGACCATCCTCGCGAACGAGAACTACATCGGCAAGACCATCTACAATCGCACCTCGCGACGCTTGGGGCAGAAGTTGGTCAAGAATCCGGATCACGCCTGGGTCCGGGGCGCAGCGGCGATCGAGCCTATCGTGGACCCCAGCATCTTCGCTCGAGCCCAAAAACTGCTGGCCGAACGGCGTGTGGAGATTCCCGAAGATGAGATGCTGCTGCGCCTTCGTCTCACGCTGCGCCGCCGTGGCAAGCTCAATTCCCGCATCATCAACGAAACCCTGGGCCTCAATCACGTCTCCTCCTACGTGAAGCACTTCGGCTCGCTGCGGAAGGCTTATGCGTTGATCGGCTACGTGTCGCCGCGCGATTGCGACTGGATCGAGACCAGGGAGCTTTGGGCCTCAGAACAGACCAAGCATGCTACCGAACTCGCGGAGGTGCTGCGCACTGACCCAGGCCTGCAGCTTGACCTCGTTCTCGACGGCATAGCCCTCCATGTCGGAGGCGAGCGCTTGGTCTCGTTTCTCGTTGCGCGGCGATTGGCGCATCGCGGAGAGGACCACGCAGCGCAATGGAAGGCTTACCGAAGGCAGATCTCAACTGGCCTGCTCGCTGTGATGAGATTGGATGCGGCGAACCGGCAGATCGCGGACTACGTGCTGTTGCCTGCCACGTTGAAGGCAGGACGCTACGTCTGGCTCTCATCCGGTTCTCTTCGTCGACATCGGGGCACGCTTTACGGGAATAAGGGGGCACTGTTCGCCGCCATCAAGGCAACGCTGGCAAAAACCACCCATGCCGCCCCAACCAGCTCAGCACCGCCGAAAAAGCGATCGAGATCAGGCCAGCCCAAAGCCAAGGGCTTCGGCGGGCGGCGCTCACGGTGCGGAGGTACAAAATCGCACCGATGAGAGTGCCGTTCCTTCGGAAGTCACCGTTCAATTTCGCGATCTTGGACAGTTCCGAGGAGGTGTCCACGTCATTCGCCATCGGGCTGGCTCCTTCGTCTCGCTAGGACCAGCGCCTTATGAACCACTGTTTTGCCCGACGGAGCAAGCGATATTTCGTCTTATCAGAAAATCTATTTTTGTGGAACTGCTTCGTAGCGATTGTGCCTCCCAGAGCTCCCGCCGTTCCAAGGTGCCTTATCGGTTACGCCCTACGCTGCTTCGGCGCTTTGCCCCTCTTCGCTCCGCTTTTGATTGATGAGGTTCAACAACTGCGCCGCGGCCCGCGCGTCGCATAGGGCGCGATGGTGGTTGGCGAGCGATATGCCGTATGTTTCGCAAAGCTTCCCAAGCCCGTAGGACTTGTGTCCCGGATACCGCCGCCGCATTCCGGCGCAGGTGCAGAGCTTTGGAAATCTGAAGCGCCGCCCGATGCGGTCGAATTCATAGGCGACGAAGCCGTAGTCGAAGCTGACGTTGTGGGCGACGAAAGGGGCTCGCCGGTCGAACCACAAGCCATTGGCATGGCTTGGGTTCTGGCGTGCCGGTCGGTCGGGGCGCGTGCCGCGCCTTGCATTTTGATGAATGCAATCAAGGGCGTTTTCGGCACGGTAGCTGTTTTGGCGCTGTTCGAGGCCCGGCTATGAGCGTCGGGGACAGCGATCTGCGCATTCGGCCCGGGCGCATCCGCAGCACCCGCGCGCCGAAGCCCAAGAGCTTCATCAACCAGGTGCTGCGTGCCGCGAAGAAGGCCGGACACACTTCGGGTCGGACCGCGGTGCGAAAGCGTTCTACTGCGTATGGGCGGTCGACCTTTGGCCGTGGCCGGTTGGCCTTTAGTCGCGGCCGGTTATTCAGCTCGGCGCGGCGCGTCGTAGTGAAGGCGCGCGTCGTGCGTCACAAGGGACGCTCGTTCCGCTCGGCGCCCCTGACCGCGCATCTCTCATACCTGAAACGCGATGGGGTGACCCGGAGCGGCGAGCGGGCCGAGATGTTCGACGCTGGTAGCGACCGCGCTGACGGTGCGGCTTTTGCTGAACGCTGCAAGGACGACCGGCATCATTTCAGGTTCATCGTCTCGCCGGAGGACGCTGACGGCATGACCGACCTCAAGGCGTTCACCCGAGATTTGGCCAAGCAGATGGAGACCGATCTCGGCACGCAGCTGGATTGGGTGGCTGTCGATCATTGGAATACCGACAACCCCCACGTCCATCTTCTCGTCAGGGGCGTAGATGAGCAAGGGGCGGATCTCGTAATCGCCCGCGACTACATCAGCCGAGGCCTGCGCTCACGCGCTGAGGAGCTGGTTGGCATTGAGCTCGGCCCGAAACCGGAGCACGAGGTCCGTAGTTCGCTGGAGAGGGAAGTCACGGCGGAACGATGGACGCGACTCGACCGGGAGATCCGCCTGGCTGCCGATGAAACCGGCTATATCGATCTTCGTCCAGAAAGTCCCGGCAGCTCTGACTCCGAGATCAGGCGCCTGATGGTTGGGCGCCTTCAACACCTGGAGAAGACGGGACTTGCCGTATCCGCCGCACCCGGAGAATGGATGGTGGGGCTCGAGGCGGAGCGTAGCTTGCGCGACCTCGGTATACGCGGCGACATCATCAAGACCATGCACCGCGCCTTTGCCGAGCGTGGAGAAGCGCGCGGTGTTGCTGACTTCGTCATCGAAGGTGGAGCGCCGACGTCCCATCTTATCGGACGACTGGTCGACCGTGGACTGTATGACGAACTGACCGGCGAAGCCTACGCCCTGATCGACGGAACGGACGGCCGCGCGCACCATGTGCGCTTCCGCGGACTCGAGGCTTTCGAACATGCACCGCCGGCCGGCGGACTCGTCGAGGTCCGACGCTTGGGTCAAGCCGGCGATCCGCGACCGACCTTGGTGCTGGCGACCCGTTCCGATCACGATCTCGGTGGGCAGGTCACGGCAAAAGGGGCCAGCTGGCTCGACCACAGGCTTGTCGAACGCGACCCCATGCCGCTTGCCATGAGTGGATTCGGCCGCGAGACCCGCGACGCCATGGAGGCCCGTACCGAGCATCTGATCCAGCAGGGTCTGGCGCGGCGGCAGGGTCAGCGCATCATCCTGCAGCGCGATCTCCTGGACACGTTGCGTCGACGCGAACTGGACGAGGTGGCCGCAAAACTTTCGGCCGATACCGGCCTGCGTCACGTGAAGGCCGCCTCCGGAGAGCATGTGGCGGGCACATATCGCCAGCGGCTTACGCTCACCTCCGGACGCTTTGCCATGATCGACAACGGGCTTGGCTTCCAGCTCGTGCCCTGGTCGCGTGAGCTCGAAAAGCGGCTCGGCCAACACGTCACCGGCGTCGTCAAGGACGGCGGTGGCATCGAGTGGGGTTTTGGTCGGAAGCGCGACCTGGGCTTCTAGCCATCTCGCCAATGCAGTAGTGGAAGGAACGTTCGGGATGTCCGGAACCAAGATCCTCTGGGGCCAGGTGATCGTTGTCGGTTTGATCGTTCTAATAGCGATCTGGGGAGCAACCGAATGGACGGCATGGCGGCTCGCCTATCAACCGGAGCTTGGCCGGCCCTGGTTCGAGCTATCAGGCTTCAAGATCTATTACCCGCCGATCTTCTTCTGGTGGTGGTTTGTCTTTGATGCCTATGCGCCTCAGGTCTTTGTTGAGGGAGCCTTCATCGCGGCGTCGGGGACCTTCATTTCGATTGCAGTGGCGATCGGCATGTCGGTCTGGCGGGCGCGTGAGGCGAAGAACGTCGAGACCTATGGTTCTGCGCGCTGGGCCCATCTTGAGGAGGTGAAAGCCGCCGGGCTTCTTGGTCCCGATGGCGTGGTGCTGGGAAAACTCGACGGCTACTACCTACGCCATGACGGACCTGAACATGTGCTGTGTTTCGCGCCCACCCGGTCGGGCAAGGGTGTTGGGCTCGTTGTACCCTCGCTATTGGCTTGGCCGGGTTCAGCCATCGTTCACGACATCAAGGGCGAGAACTGGCAACTGACCGCTGGCTTTCGCTCGCGACATGGCCGGGTGCTGCTGTTCGACCCGACCAATCCGAAATCTTCGGCTTACAACCCGCTGCTCGAGGTCCGGCGTGGGGAGTGGGAGGTTCGCGATGTCCAGAACGTCGCCGACGTTCTGGTCGATCCTGAAGGCTCGCTCGACAAGCGGAACCATTGGGAGAAGACCAGTCATTCGCTCCTGGTCGGGGCCATCCTCCACGTCCTCTATGCCGAGGCGGACAAGACCCTCGCTGGTGTGGCCGCGTTCCTGTCCGACCCCAAACGGCCGATCGAGGCGACGCTGAAGGCGATGATGACCACGCCCCACCTCGGCGAGCTGGGTGCTCATCCCGTGGTCGCCTCGACCGCGCGCGAGCTCCTGAACAAATCGGAGAATGAGCGCTCCGGTGTCCTGTCCACCGCCATGTCGTTCCTCGGGCTCTACCGAGATCCCGTGGTGGCCCAGGTGACCTGTCGGTGCGACTGGCGGATCGCCGACCTGATCGCAGATAGCCGCCCAACCACGCTTTATCTCGTGGTGCCGCCCTCCGACATCTCGCGGACAAAGCCATTGATCCGTCTGGTGTTGAACCAGATCGGCCGGCGGCTGACCGAGGACTTGCACGCTCGCGACCGCCGGCATCGAGTCCTGATGCTGCTTGACGAGTTCCCTGCACTCGGGCGGCTCGACTTCTTCGAGTCCGCGCTTGCCTTCATGGCAGGTTACGGCATCAAAAGTTTTCTGATCGCGCAATCGCTCAATCAGATCGAGAAGGCCTACGGGCCGAACAACGCGATCCTCGACAATTGCCATGTCCGAGTCAGCTTCGCGACCAATGACGAGCGGACGGCCAAGCGGGTGTCCGATGCACTGGGCACGGCGACGGAGATGCGGGCAATGAAGAACTATGCCGGTCACAGGCTCAACCCCTGGTTGGGGCATCTGATGGTCTCCCGCCAAGAGACGGCAAGGCCGCTCTTGACCCCGGGCGAAGTCATGCAGCTTCCGCCGATGGACGAGATCGTCATGGTGGCAGGGACGGCGCCGATCAGGGCGAAGAAGGTCCGCTATTACGAGGATCGCCGGTTCACCGAGCGGGTTTTGTCACCGCCCGATCCGGCGAGCGCCGGCCGATCGCTGCGAACGGACGGATGGTCAGCGCTTGGACCGTTGAAGCCGGCAGGTCCAACTGACAGAGCCACGGAGGCCGAGGAAGACTCGTCGAATAGCGGTCTCCGCCGTGAGCCCGAACTCCCCGATCACGTCGCGATCGCCAAGGAGACAACCGAACCGACGCCGGCAGAGGAATTTGCCGCTGTTCTTGACGATGATGAGGATGCGGTCCGTCAGTCCCGGCTCATACGCCAACAGATGCGCGGTGTCGCCCGTCAAGTCGCCATGGACCCGAATGACGGCATGGAGCTCTGAGGCAATATGCGCGACCGGATGAACGTCTATTTCCCGCCAGAGCTTCTGAAACAGATCTCGGAACTCGCCGATCGCAAGAAGCTTTCACGGTCTGCCATCGTGGAAGCTGCCGTCGCCTCCTTTCTTTCACCTGACGGAGCGGACAGGCGGGAGGCAGCGTTCGCCCGGCGCCTCGATCGGCTGTCGCGTCAGATGCAGAGACTGGAGCGCGACGTCAGTTTGACGGCCGAAAGCTTGGCGCTCTTCATACGGTTCTGGCTGACGATCACCCCGCCACTGCCCAATGACGCGCAGGCGGCCGCGCAAGCAAAAGGCCGGGAGCGGTTCGAAGGATTTGTCGAGGCACTCGGCCGCCGCGTGCAAAAGGGGCAAAGCTTTCTCCGCGAGATTCCGGAAGATATCCGCCGTCAGGAACCGGTCGACGAACCCTGACCGAGCGTCCTGGATAGGCTATCGCGCCGTCCCTTCTTTTTCCACGCCAGCCTACGACCGCAGCAATTTAGGCGCACTGACAAAAAGCTGGACGCGCTATCGGCTCGCACGAGCTGACAGCAAGAGAGGCCAGCATGCAGATTTCAGGGGCATGGCGCCTCACCGCACGCGTATTTCTCCCGTTTGCAGTTGGATACTATCTTTCGTATCTGTTTCGAACGATCACCGCTTTGATCGCCAGTCATCTTAGCTCGGATGCTGGGCTTGGGGCTGCTGACCTCGGGTTGCTTACCTCGGTCTATTTCCTCGTTTTTGCGGCGGCGCAGATCCCCGTCGGCATATTGCTGGACCGCTTTGGTCCGCGCCGCATCCAGAGTGTTCTGCTCCTGCTCGCAGCAATGGGCGCCGGACTGTTCGCGGTATCGAGCGGCTTCATGTCCCTTTTGATCGCGCGTGCAATGATCGGGTTTGGTGTTGCTGCAGCGCTGACTGCTGGACTGAAGTCCATCATCATCTGGTTCCCCAGGGAGCGAGTTGCTTTGCTGAACGGCTACATGGTCATGCTGGGATCGCTAGGAGCGGTGACCGCTACGGTTCCCGTCGAATACCTGCTCGCCTGGATGGGGTGGCGGCAGCTCTTTGAGATTCTGGCGGCCGCTACCGGAGCGACGGCCATTCTCATCTATGTCGTCGTGCCTGAGCGAGTCGTTGCCCCATCATCAGCGCGCGCCACCCTTGGCTCCGTTTTTGCCGATCGTCGCTTCTGGCGAGTGGCCCCATTTTCGGCAACGTGCATTGGATCAGCCTGGTCTCTGCAAGGACTGTGGGCCTCACGATGGATGACCGACGTGGAGGGGCTTGATCGCGCAAGTCTCGTAAGACAGCTGTTCATAATGTCGATCGTTTTGAGCGGCGGCGCCTTGTTGTTCGGGATGACCGTTCATTACGTCAAACGAAGGGGCATCGGGGCGGAGACGGTATTAGCGACGGTTGCAGTGCTGTTTGTCGCAGCCGAGCTAGCTTTGATCCTGCGAGTGCCTCTGCCGTCCATCTTGCCTTGGTCAGTTGTCGCAATTGCCGGAACGGCAACGGTGGTCAGCTTCGCGGTAATAGCAGATTACTTTCCGCCGGAGCTTGCCGGTCGTGCCAACAGCGCCCTAAACGTCTTGCACTTTGGTTGGGCGTTCCTGGCACAATACGCGACAGGTCTTATCCTAGAGCAATGGTCTGCGAATGACGGTCATAGAGCCATCCAGGCCTATCAAGTCGCATTCGGCGTCAACGTAGCAGCGCAGATCGCGGCGTTGGCCTGGTTCATGCTGTCTTGGCGCCGATCCATCGTTTCCTGGATGAATTCAATCCCCTTCTTCAAGCCGGCTGATGTTTGCTCCGCTGTCGAGTTAATAGGGTTATATGAGGAGTCGGTCATCCTTCTGCCGCCCGTGGGTGACGATGCGGAGTGGTGAGCAGAAACTCGCAGCGAACTGATACCATTGAGTTGACCCTAAGTATCAGTTCTCAGGCTTTCTTTTTCTACGCCAGCCTACGATCACCGAAAGCGCTTGTTGCGCCAAGTCCATTGGTGGCTTTTCTAATCATCCCCACATGAGGACGCTCGTTGGACGTCCTCATTCGGTGGGGGCGAACAGTGGCAATCCATTCCATTCAATCGGAAGCGAGTTCGCGCGGTGCGCGAATGCTGCGTAGCGCGCTCGGCTCCGCGATTGCCGGCTACCTCGAAGACGAGGCGATCATCGAGGTGATGCTCAATCCGGACGGGCGTTTGTGGATTGACCGGTTGTCGAACGGCCTGATCGACACAGGCGAAACTCTGTCGGCCGCGGATGGAGAACGCATCGTTCGTCTGGTTGCGCATCATGTGGGCGCCGAGGTGCACGCCGGCGCGCCACGGGTTTCGGCCGAACTGCCCGGGACTGGCGAGCGCTTCGAAGGTCTCTTGCCTCCCGTCGTCGCAGCCCCGGCCTTTGCTATCCGCAAGCCCGCCGTCGCCGTGTTTACGCTCGACGATTACGCTGCCAAGAAGATCATGACCTCAGAGCAGGCCAGGATCCTGAAGAACGCGGTCGGAGCACGGAAGAACATCCTCGTCGCCGGTGGGACATCGACCGGCAAGACAACATTGACAAATGCACTCCTGGCCGAGGTGGCGAAGACCTCCGATCGGGTCGTGCTGATCGAAGACACCCGCGAGCTACAGTGCAGGGCGCCCAATCTCGTTGCGCTGCGGACCAAGGACGGTGTGGCGACGCTGTCGGATCTCGTCCGCTCCTCCCTCAGACTGCGTCCTGATCGCATCCCGATCGGCGAAGTCCGAGGTGCCGAAGCACTCGACCTCCTCAAGGCCTGGGGCACCGGCCATCCCGGCGGCATTGGTACCATCCATGCTGGGACTGCGCTCGGCGCGCTACGGCGGCTCGAGCAACTCATCCAGGAAGCTGTCATCACGGTTCCCCGCGCCCTGATCGCCGAGACCATCGACCTCGTCGCCGTGCTGGTGGGACGCGGTGCTGACCGCCGCCTCGCTGAGCTCGCCACCGTCTCAGGGCTGGGTGCCACCGGCGACTACAGCCTTTCAACAGCAGGAGACTGACATGCGTCAGGAATTTCGCTTTCTTCGAGGTGCATCGTTGGCGGCCTTCGGCACGGTGCTTTTGGCAGTTCAGCCAGCATGGGCGGCTGGCTCGAACATGCCGTGGGAGCAGCCACTCAATCAGATCTTGCAGTCGGTCGAGGGGCCGGTCGCCAAGATCATCGCCGTCATCATCATCGTCGTGACCGGCCTAACGCTCGCATTCGGGGATTCGTCGGGCGGCTTCCGCAGACTGATCCAGATCGTGTTCGGTCTATCGATCGCGTTTGCGGCCTCAAGCTTCTTCTTGTCGTTCTTCTCCTTCGGCGGTGGCGTGGTGATCTGATGGATGATCCGGTCGCAGGCTTTGTCGTGCCCGTTCACCGTGCCCTGACCGAACCGATTTTGATGGGCGGCGCGCCGCGGTCGGTCGCGATCGTCAACGGCACGTTGGCCGCGGCTCTTGGGCTTGGACTGCGGCTCTGGATCGCCGGTCTCGTCCTCTGGTTCATCGGTCACATGGCCGCCGTCTGGGCCGCCAAGCGCGACCCCGCTTTTGTCGATGTGGTGCGCCGACATCTGCGCATCCCCGGTCATCTCAACCTCTGAGTCTGTCATGATGAATCTCGCGGAATATCGCCATTCCAGCGCACGCCTCGCCGACTTCCTGCCCTGGGCAGCCCTGGTCGACGAGGGAATCATCCTAAACAAGGACGGCTCGTTCCAGCGGACGGCGAAGTTCCGGGGGCCAGACCTCGACAGCGCAGTGCCGGCTGAACTTGTCGCCGTCGCCGGCCGCTTGAATAACGCCTTGCGTCGCCTGGGATCCGGCTGGGCCGTGTTCGTAGAAGCGCAGCGCCATTTTGCAGGAGCCTATCCTCCGAGCACCTTTCCAGACGTTGCGTCCGCGCTGGTCGACGCTGAGCGCAGGGCCCAGTTCGAGGAGGCGGGCGCACACTATGAATCCAGCTATTTCCTGACCTTCCTCTATCTGCCACCGGAGGAGGGGGCCGCCAAGGCAGAGCGACTGCTCTATGAGGGCCGCGATCGCACCGTTGGTGCCGACGCTCGCGAGGTGCTCCGCGGGTTCATCGATCAAACCAATCGCGTTCTTCAGCTCGTCGAGGGGTTTATGCCCGAATGCGGCTGGCTCGATGATCAGGACACGCTGACCTACCTGCATTCGACGATTTCGACCAGGCGTCATCGCGTTCGTGTTCCCGAAATTCCCATGTACATCGATGCGCTGTTGGCTGACCAGCCGCTGACCGGTGGGCTCGAGCCGATGCTGGGTTCGGCCAATGTGCGGGTTCTGACGATCGTCGGCTTTCCAGGCGCGACGACGCCAGGAATCCTGGACGATCTGAACCATTTGGCATTTTCGTATCGCTGGTCGACCCGGGCAATCATGCTCGACAAGACCGATGCCACCAAGCTGCTGACCAAGATCCGCCGCCAGTGGTTCGCGAAGAGAAAGTCCATCGGCGCGATCTTAAAGGAGGTGATGACCAACGAGGCGTCGACGCTGCTCGACACCGACGCCCACAACAAAGCGTTGGACGCCGACGCGGCGCTGCAGGAGCTGGGGTCGGACCAGATCGGACAAGCCTTTGTCACGGCGACTATCACGGTCTGGGACCGCGATCCCAATGCTGCCGATGAGAAGCTGCGGCTGGTCGAGAAGGTGATCCAAGGTCGCGATTTCACCTGCATGATCGAGACAGTGAACTCCGTCGAGGCGTGGCTCGGCAGTCTGCCCGGGCACGCTTATGCCAACGTGCGGCAGCCGCCGGTTTCGACTCTCAATCTGGCCCATATGATTCCGATGTCGGCCGTGTGGGCGGGCGAGGCGCGAGATCTGCACTTCAAGGGTCCACCCCTCCTGTTCGGCAAGACCGAGGGATCGACCCCCTTCCGGTTTTCGCTGCATGTCGGTGACGTCGGCCATACTCTCGTGGTCGGACCGACAGGCGCCGGCAAGTCTGTGTTGCTGGCGCTGATGGCGTTGCAGTTCCGCCGCTATCCGAACTCGCAGGTCTTTGCGTTCGATTTCGGCGGTTCGATCCGCACCGCCGCGCTTGCCATGGACGGCGATTGGCATGACCTCGGCGGCGCATTGTCTGACGGGGACGATAAACCAGTCGCATTGCAGCCGCTGGCCTGGATTGACGATTCCATGGAGCGAGGATGGGCCACGGAGTGGCTCGGCGCGATCCTGGCACGGGAAAAAATCGAGATCACCCCGGAGGTCAAGGACCATCTCTGGTCGGCGCTGACATCTCTTGCTTCGGCACCAAGGGAGGAGCGCACCCTGACCGGCCTTTCGGTGCTGCTGCAGTCCAACTCCCTGAAACGTGCCCTTCAACCTTATTGCCTGGGCGGCCCGTCCGGACGACTGCTTGACGCCGAATTCGAGCGGCTTGGCGAAGCCTCGGTCCAGGCGTTTGAGACCGAAGGGTTGATCGGAACGATTGCTGCGCCGGCAGTTTTGGCCTACCTCTTTCATCGCATTGGAGATCGTCTCGATGGCCGGCCCACACTCCTTATTGTCGATGAGGGTTGGTTGGCCCTGGACGATGATGATTTTGCCGGCCAGCTTCGCGAATGGCTGAAGACGCTTCGGAAGAAAAATGCGTCTGTCGTCTTCGCCACCCAGTCACTTTCGGACATCGACGGGTCTGCGATCGCGCCGACGATCATCGAAAGCTGCCCGACGCGCTTGCTGCTGCCGAACGAACGGGCGATCGAGCCGCAGATATCAGCCATCTACCGGCGTTTTGGCCTCAACGACCGCCAGATCGAGCTCTTAAGCCGTGCCACGCCGAAGCGGGACTATTACTGCCAGTCTCGGCGCGGCAACCGGATGTTCGAGCTCGGCCTAGGTGAGGTTGCGCTCGCCTTCACCGCAGCCTCTTCCAAGACCGACCAGGCCGCCATCGAGCAGCTCCTGGCCGAACATGGGCGCGACGGCTTCGTGCCGGCCTGGCTCCAGCACCGTGGCGTCGCCTGGGCGACGGACCTGATCCCCAATCTCGTCAATTTGGAGAAATCGCTATGAGGCGTCTTGGCCTATTGGCAGCCGCGGGCACCATCGCGCTTGTGCTCGGCGTCGCAGTGCCCGCACGAGCACTGATCGTCTTCGATCCCAACAATTACGTCCAGAACGTCCTGACAGCGGCTCGAGAGCTGCAACAGATCAACAATCAGATCACGTCGTTGCAGAACGAGGCGCAGATGCTGATCAATCAGGCGAGAAATCTGGCAAGCCTGCCATATTCGTCGCTGCAGCAGCTGCAATCGTCGATCCAGCGGACCCAGCAATTGCTGGCCCAGGCCCAGCGGATCGCCTACGACGTCCAGCAGATCGATAGGGCGTTTTCGACCAGCTACGCGCCGTCCAACGGCAGCCAGTCCAACCAGGCGTTAATCATCAACGCTCAATCGCGCTGGCAGAATTCTGTCGCTGCACTGCAGGATGCGCTCCGAGTCCAGGCCGGCGTGGTTGGCAATCTGGACACCAACCGCATCCAAACGTCGGCGCTCGTAACATCGAGCCAGGGCGCCAGCGGCGCCCTTCAGGCAACACAGGCCGGCAATCAGATCCTCGCGCTCCAGGCGCAACAGCTCGCCGATCTCACCGCAACGGTGGCCGCACAGGGCAGGGCGCAGAGTCTTGAAGCAGCTCAGCGTGCCGCTGCCCAGGACCAGGGCCGAGAGCAACTTCGGCGGTTTCTGACGCCGGGACAGGGCTATCAATCCTCCAACGTGCAGATGTTTCACTGATGAGCGACGCAAAGGCCTTCAAAGCGCTGTCGCTGGCCGTATCGATCGTTGTGTTCGTTGTCGCGGCCTGCACGATCCAGCTTCGTGGTGGACAGGATGCTTCCTCGCCGCCGAAGGCGGAGCAGACCGCGGACGTCGATCGTTCTGACCTCGCCCGCTGCAGCACTATCACTCCGGAAGAAACGGCAGCCTATCAGCACTGCCAGCGGGTCTGGGCCGAAAACCGCCGCCGATTCTTTGGCAGAAAAGACGGCGCTGTCGCATCACACCGTCCCGATCCCGTCGACGGTCTGACGCTCGCGCCAAAGGACGAGAGCCGGCTGCCGAAGGGGTATCCAACCGTGGCGTCACCGGAAGCGAGCAAGCCATGACCGGTACCGGGATCATCGATCAGTTCCTGGAGACGTTCACCCGTTACATCGACAACGGCTTTGGGCTCGTGGGTGGCGACGTCGGATATCTCGCGACCACCCTTGCAGCGATCGACATCACGCTCGCTGCGTTGTTCTGGAGTTGGGGGCCGGATGAGGACATCATCGCGCGCCTTGTCAAAAAGACGCTGTTCGTCGGCGTCTTCGCTTACCTCATAAGCAACTGGAACAGTCTGGCGCGCATCGTCTTCGAGAGCTTTGCTGGTCTAGGGCTCAAGGCATCCGGCGCGGGCCTGTCCGCGTCAGACTTCCTGCGACCGGGAAAGATTGCTCAAGTCGGCCTCGACGCCGGCCGGCCGCTGCTCGAGTCGATCTCGAACCTGATGGGCTACATCAGTTTCTTCGAGAATTTCGTTCAGATCGTCGTTCTCCTGTTCGCCTGGGTCGTGGTGCTGCTCGCCTTCTTCATTCTCGCGATCCAGCTCTTCGTCACCTTGATCGAGTTCAAGCTGACGACTCTCGCCGGCTTTGTGCTCATTCCCTTTGGCTTGTTTGGCAAGACCGCCTTCGCAGCCGAACGGGTGTTGGGCAACGTCATATCATCCGGAATCAAGGTTTTGGTCCTGGCCGTCATCGTCGGCATCGGCTCGACCCTGTTCTCGCAATTCACCTCTGGCATCGCTGGCGCACAACCGACCATCGAAGATGCGATGACGCTGGTGCTCGCCGCGCTCTCGTTGTTGGGCCTCGGCATCTTCGGCCCGGGAATCGCAAATGGCCTGGTGTCCGGTGGACCGCAACTCGGCGCCGGCGCTGCGATCGGGACGGGACTTGCTGCCGGCGGTGTTGTTGTGGCCGGCGCAGGTCTTGCCGCGGGTGGTGCGGGTCTCGCCGGCGGCGCGATCGCGGGTGCCGCGCGCGGTGGTGGTGCCGTCTTGAGTGGCGCATCCGCGGCTTATCGAAGTGGCGGCCTTGCTGGCGTCACGGAATCTGGCGGATCGGCGGTCATGAGCCCGCTCCGTCGCGCAGCGGCAACATTGGGCGGACGCGGGCGCGCGGGCGACCAGGCTGCCAGCAGCGCCAGCGAAGGGCAGCCCGATTGGGCGCGGCGCATGAAGCGAGCCGAGAGCATTCGGCATGGTGCGTCGGCTGCTGGGCACGCGGTGCGCTCCGGCGATCACGGTGGTAGCGGCTCGTCGGTCGACTTGTCCGAAGGAGAGCGCTGACACAACCGAGTCTCCGCTCTCGCGCCCGCTAGCGACGGCGATCCTCCCATACCTAGCCATGTCACGATTTGAAACCGACCGTTCGATCCAAGGGGCAATCACCTATGTTCAAGCGACCTTCCGTCCACTACGGGCGCATGCCCCAGCCGGTCACGCCATATCAAAAGGCAGCGCAGGTTTGGGATGACCGCATCGGATCGGCTCGCGTCCAGGCCAAGAACTGGCGCTTGATGGCGTTCGGCTGCTTGATGTTGTCCGCCGGCCTTGCCGGTGGGCTCGTTTGGCAATCGAGCAAGGGATCGATCACGCCCTGGATCGTCGAAGTCGACCGGCTGGGTCAGGCCCAAAGGATCGCGCCAGCCAACATCGACTATCAACCCACCGATGCCCAGATCGCCTACCACCTGGCGCGCTTTATCGAGGATGTCAGAGGCCTGCCGGCCGACGGCATCGTCCTGCGCCAGAACTGGCTTCGAGCCTATGAATTTACAACCGATCGCGGGGCCGCCGCGCTCAACGACTTCGCGCGCAACAACGATCCGTTTGCCAGGCTCGGCAAGGCGCAGATCTCCGTCGACGTCTCTAGCGTCATACGCGCGTCTCCAGACAGCTTTCGCGTCGCGTGGACCCAGCGAACCTACGACAACGGCTCGCTGAGTTCGACCGAGCGCTGGACTGCGATTCTGACCGTCGTGATCGAGACCCCGCGGGATGCCGAGCGCCTGCGTAAGAATCCTCTCGGCGTCTACGTCCGCGCCATCAACTGGTCAAAGGAGTTGAGTCAGTGACCAAGACAAAGTTTGACGTTGATTCGAAGCATCACATCGCAGAATCCTGGCTCAATTCGGCTTGGCCAGGGTTCGTGAGCTCGAAGCGTGCATTTCTATCTGCTCTGATGCTTAGTTCGTCGGCGCTCGGTGGGTGCGCGACCTACATACCGCCGGAGATCAGCTATGACGCGGAAGTGCCTGCGTTGCCGACGCCTCCAATGCCTCTCGACGAAAGAGCGCGACCGCTCCACGTTCCACCGCTCTGGAAGCCGGCTCTTGGCGGCAAGTGGGGAGGGAAGGAAGACGCTGAACCCGTGAGCCGGGTTGAGACCGCAAACAGCGCGGCCCGCGTCGAACCTCGCAGGCGCGGGTATTTCAACGCAGCCCAAATCTACGCCTACAGTCCCGGAGCGCTCTATCAGATTTACGCTGCACCCGGGCAGATCACGGACATCGCGCTGGAGGAAGGGGAGCAGCTGACAGGGGCAGGGCCCATCGCGGCGGGAGATACCGTACGCTGGGTCGTGGGCGATACCGAGAGCGGGAGCGGTGACACGCGACGCGTCCACATCCTCGTCAAGCCGACCCGCGCATCGATCGAGACCAATCTTGTCGTCAATACCGATCGGCGCACCTATCTGATCGAGCTTCGCTCCCGCGAGCGTCCGTACATGCCATCCGTTGCCTGGTACTATCCGGAAACAGCGCGCGAACGATCCCGTTCAGTCGCTCTGAAACCGGTTCTCCCCGATCCGGCGCAACGCATCTCTCGCTATGCCATCGAAGGGGACAGCCCTGCCTGGCGGCCGGTTGCCGCATATGACGATGGCCGCAAGGTCTATGTTGAATTCCCGCAAGGCATCGTGCAAGGGGAGATGCCCCCGCTCTTTGTCATCGGCCCAGACGGCAAGACCGAGCTCGTCAACTATCGTGCCTACGGCAACGTATTAATCGTCGATCGGCTGTTTGCAGCCGCGGAACTTCGGCTCGGCGGCGAACATCAGCAGAAGGTCAGGATTTTCAGGACCGACGGGAGGCCGTCGTCATGAACACGCGGAGGGAAGACGATCACGAGGTAACAGTGCCGCCGGAGACACAAGAGGAACAGTCCAAAAGCTTCCGCTTGAGAGCGGAGAATCCACGGGTAACGGGGTTGTCGCGTAAAGTCCTGGCCGGAGGGAGCGCGGTAGCCCTCCTCGTCATCAGTGGAGCGGTGATGTGGTCGCTGCAGAACAAGCAATCCCGAGAACAGGTGACCGATGAGCTTTACAGCACCGACCATCACAATGTTGCCGACGGCATCACGACGCTGCCGAAGGATTACGCTGGCGTTCCGCGCCAGCCGATTCCGCAGCTTGGTCCACCGCTGCCCGGGGACCTCGGCCGACCGATCCTTGCTGCTCAAGGTCAATTACCGACGACCGGCGCTGATCATGACCAGCAGCGCCGTGATCAAGAGACCGAAGCAGCCCGCATCAGCCAGTTGTTCGCTTCTGCCAATGGACGAGGAGTGCGTCCGTCCGGCACCGCGCCTCTCGGAAGCGAGCGCGGCGTGCCGCCAAACGCCACGAGCAGTGGCGACGATGGATCTGCGCAGAATGGCCAGGACCGCAAGCTTGCCTTCGTCAATGCGTCCGTGGACCGTCGCACGGTCAGTCCTGACCGTGTCATGAGGCCAGCTTCACCATATATCGTGCAGGCCGGGACCGTCATTCCGGGAGCCCTGATCACCGGGATACGATCGGATCTGCCAGGCCAGATTACGGCCCAAGTCACCGAGAATGTGTTTGACACGCCGACGGGCCGGTTTCTGCTTGTGCCTCAGGGAGCACGTCTGATCGGGATCTACGATAGTCAGGTCTCGTTTGGTCAATCCCGCGTACTGCTCGTCTGGACGCGCCTGATGATGCCGAATGGGCGCTCCATTGTCCTCGAGCGGCAGCCTGGCACTGACACCGCCGGATATGCAGGTCTCGAAGATCAGGTCGACAATCACTGGGGCGAGTTGTTCAAGGCTGCGGCACTATCGACGTTTCTGGCGGTCGGGACCGAATTGGGTGCCGGCTCGGACACCAATAGCAACGATAGCGCAATCATCCAGGCGTTGCGGCACGGCGCCTCGGACTCACTGAATCAGACCGGACAACAGGTAGTTCGGCGGAGCCTCAACATTCAGCCGACTCTGACCGTGCGACCTGGTTTCCCGATTCGCGTTATTGTCAATCATGATCTCATACTTACGCCCTATAGAGCGTGACAACATGCCAAAACTCAAAATAGGCGAGCTTCCAGACGACAAGCCGGTCAAAGTGAGTGCGGAGCTGCCTGCGGCTGTGTATCGTGATCTCACTGCATATGCAGAAGCGCTTACGCGTCAGGGTGGTCAAGTAGTCGATCCGACCAAGCTCATCGCTCTCATGTTGGCGCGATTTATGGCCACGGATAGAGGATTTTCAAAACTGAAGCGTGAAGGCCACGTACCGCCCGCTGGCGAAGGACGGTGATGGTCAAAGGTATCTTGAAACTGCTAGTCAAAGCTAAATGGTTGCGTCGCATCAGCCTAGGCCTCGCCGAGCTGGCGCTAAGAGCTGAGATATCATGTCGGAGGTGTGTGCCCGCGTCTGCCCGATACAGTTCCGCTTGTTGCGTTTTTTGGTTTTCAGACGCGAGAGCGCTGTGGAGGGCGAGTTACACTGCTCCGGCCATCTACGCTGACAGGCACGTCACCCTCAATCGTGGCTCGACGTACGACGCGATGCTGGTCCCCGTAATCGTTGACAGCGTAATGCTGCGTTGCCCGGTTATCCCATATTGCAACATCGCCTTCTAACCACTTCCAGCGCACAGTGTTTTCGGGCGCGGTGATGTGCGATTGAAAAAGATCGAACAGCTTTTGACCGTCGTATTTGGGGACCCCAACAAAGTGCTTCACCAAGGCGCCAAGCACTAGCGTGCGCTCGCCTGTTTCAGGGTGCACGCGTACAACGGGATGCTCGGTTTCAAAAATCGTTCTGGTGAACACCTCGTCAAAGTGCTTCTTGTCGACCTCGCGGACACGAGCGATCCCGGCATAATCGAAAACATTGCTGTGAACGGCCCATAGGCGCTCGGCAAGCTGTTGTAGCGGTGGCGGCAGATCAAGATAAGCGGCAGCTGTGTTCGACCAGACGGTGTCGCCACCGAAGGATGGCATCACAACGGCCCGCAGAACCAAAATCTTGGGATAGGCGTCGGCGAAAGTCCCGTCTGCATGCCAAACGTCGGCGCGACCGCCCCCGCGAGCGGAGTCCAATTCGAGGAGCGACGTCGTACCCTTGGTGGCACCGAGCATCGGATGCGGGACTAACTTTCCGAGACGAGCGGCAAAGCGCTCCTGCTCGGCGTCATTGAGATGTCCTTGATTGCGGAAAAAGATCACCTTGTGCTCGATCAACAAGCTGTTTATCGCAGCGATGGCGTGATCCGGTAGATCGCCTGATAGCTTCACATGTTTGATTTCGGCGCCGATGCGCCCTGCACGTTTCACCACATTCGTGCGTGGAATGAAGTCACCGATCAACCCCGTTGCGCTCATATTGCGTCTTTAAGTCCTTGGATTGTCTTTCGTGCTTCTGAGAGCAAATGATCTTCAGCAAGCATCATGCCAAGCGAAAGGCAGCCATGTACCACCAATGGGCACTGAACCGGAACTGAGCCGATGGTTGGACCGAGTGACGAAAGAGCTCGCTCGCCGGCCTCACCCTTCTATGTCGTGACGACGAAGCGGATAGCAGGAGTGCGCCAACCCGGCAAATCTTCAATTTTCGTCAATCAATGGCGTTGAAAAAAGAAATGCTTCTGTAGGATCGATTTATCTAAGCAATGGCCAGGCCAAGCGGCGCTGGCTACCACATGCCGAATGGGCTCTCGACAGTCTCAAGCTTGCTAAGCGCTGTGATGTACCTGACACGAGATTCTGCCTCTGTCAGAAAACGGACAAGTGTCTACAGCGCGGTAAGCCCCGAGTTGACTGTGCGGCTCGTAAATCTGGTGAAGTAATTGATGACCTGAGTTAATCTCGACTAATGCCGCTGGAGCATCTGAGAGCTGCAGATCTACCAAAGATGGTCGGCCGTACTGCTGCAAAAAGTCGGATATACTGTCGCCCTCAACGGAGGGGATCCGTGCGCTACAGTATTAGGTGTCATCGATCGGGTTTTAGCCGCAAGCATTTTTCGGTTCAAAGGTTGAGTGCAAGAGATGCCCTATGTAAGGCGGAGTGTCTTGAAAAATCGGGGATAGACATAGACTATATTGATACTCCCTCGGTCGGACGTGTCGACCTGCGCACGCTTCGGAAGCTGGCTGAGAAGGAGGGCGGTTTCGAGCAAGAAATTTCCAGCCGATGATGCCGATCATCCTGCTTTTAGGTGAACACTCAAACATTAGAGCTCGCACCTACGTAGCCTGGTCACTTCAAAGCCAGCGCCCCTATTTGTTGCGATACTGGTGCGCGAGCTGCCTTAAATCCTACCAGAGCAGCGTCGTCCGCAGGTCAGGATCGTTCGAAATGAGAAGATGCTGCGCTTTTCAGGTACTAAAAGACCGTTTCACAGTCTTGGTCGGGCCCGTATTACAGCAGGATGCATGCACGGCGAAGCAGCTTGGTTTGCAATGCAGGCGCTTGTTGTTGAGCAACGAGCTACGGCAGCTTTCCGGGCCGGCAGCCTCAAAGCCGAGATCTTACTCGTCATAGCGAAGGACATGCAGATTGCTGACTGACGCGCACGTGAGGTGCGGTGTGGTTTTAGTCCGGCGCAAACGATCCACACTGGCTCGGACGTGCTTCCAGTTTCGCGATCCCACTGTCCTAGGCATACACTAATAGGGGGGACGAAGGAGAGTAGCCGCATGGTGCTCGCGGCAAGAAGTACATCTCCGAACTCTGCCGTCGACAAGGCATTGCGACCTCGATGTATTGCGGCTCGTCCACGGAGTTCCTCGTTGGCGGCAAACGCCGCCTTAGGAGCGACACGGTCCGACCTGCGACCTCCAGCGAGTTGAAGTAACTCCGCCGGGAGGCTGCTGTCTTGAAGAAGGTGGTCGCCGATCTGAAGCTGGAGAATTGCGTGCTGAGAGGAGCATGAACGAGGATGGGACGACAAGGCATAAGGTATCGGGCCTCCGCGCAGGCCGCGATCTTCCAGTTGGTCGAGCAATCGCGCCTCCAAGCGCTGGACACGCTGGGGATCCCACGGGCCACGATTGTCGCCGGCTTGGTCGTCAATGCGAGGGGAAAACCGCTGGTAGATCACCGGTCATGAAGCGGGTTGGGAATCTCATCAACGATGATGTGGGAGGCCGGATTTATCCATCTGGTGCTGGACCGACCGGAGCTGTCGGCGCGCAGGTTCGCCGTGCGGTTCGCCGACGAACGGAGTGACTTTGTATCCGAGGCGTGGGCCTATAGGCTCGATCACCAACTCGGCCTAGCGGTGATCCAGGTCCGCGAGCGAGTTCAAGGACAAGGCGATGCCTGTCTCACCAGCTCTGGCAGACCGAATTCACTATGGGGTCGTTTATCTCTCGACCGTGCCTGAGGACTCCTAGCGCTACGTCGCGTCTGAGGCATGGTTCCACCATGTGCGATTCTGAGTCAGTGCCACCCTCGACCAAGCATTAGCCGCACCTGCCTTGATCACATCGCCATCGCGCACCGGCCAAGTCTTCTCAGCGACGATGGCTCGAGCTACGTGGCAGACGGTCCGTTCAAATGGCTCGACGACTGCATACAGAACGTGCGCGGCGCTCCGTACCATCCTGAGAGCCAGGGAAAGATCGAGCGCTGGGATTCGACGCTGAAGAACGGGATTCTGCTTGAAAGGTATTAACTACCCGGTGATCTCAGAGGTGAAGTACGGTGTCGTCACTCACTACAATCACGTGCGCTGTGACGTGAGCATCGGCAAGCTCACACCAGCCAACGCCTGCGTCGACAGAGCCAAGGCGATCCTCGTAGAAGGAAAACGCATCAAGCGCGACGCCATCGCAAACCGCCGCTTACAGCGCAACGGTGCGCTTACCCTCTAACCATAGTGAGCCAGAGCCTGCCCTTTCAAGAGCACTGAGCAGTCTCAAATCATCTTGCGACGGATTGTCAGCTTTTGAATAATGTCGACCGCTTGACCCTGCAGCCGAACCGCTTTGATATCGACGGCAACGCAGGCGCGACTCGGCGCCTTAACTCAAGAGAAACTCGACGCTGTCCCTGCCGCGCCCGCGCTGCCGGTGAAGTTAGCCGAGACGTGACTCGGCGCTTGTGCTGGTCCGAAACGCGCTGTCCCTACCACGCCCCGACTAACTTCAGTTGCCAACCTTGCCATAACAAGGCTAGCGACCTCGCCTTCAAGGAGTGTCCAATCTCGCAGGGGCTGCGAAATTGTAACGGAAAGGCCGGTCATGGGACGCCTCCCAGGATTGGTGGCTGGACTTTACAGCTTAATGGCCGCACGAAATGGGAACATGACACCTAGACGACCGGGTCGCTCCAAATGCCGGAAAACCACGCCGCCTAGATCACGTCGTGAGCCAGTATCCCGATAACTCGCTGTGCGGGAGGTAGGTGGCAAGGTCGAGGAACGTCGAAGCTGTGAGCGTGTACAAGCCGATCGAGCCGAATTCAGGGCCGACCGCCTTCGAAGCGGTGGATAACGATGAGGCGTAGGGACAGACGTTCAGGGCGACTCGGCTGAGTGTCGGGCGGACCTCTTAGTAGTCGTGCTTTGTGATCCCCGCGCAGCCCTTCTGGTGCGACAGTGGTATCTGCGGCCCACGCAACCCGGACCAGGTTTTCAGGGGATTCTCAAGGAAACTCAGATGGTCTGGAAAGCAAGTGTAATCCCTTCGGGAATTTAGCGAGTGGACCTGCTAGTCCCATGCAGCGTGTTCCGCACCGAAGTGCTGCACGATGGATGACGAGTCCCAAACCGAAACTTTCCGCACAATGATACAGCTCCAGATCGAAGTCGTTGGGGCGGCTCTTTGTGACGGCAACGGCGCCGTCGAAGCCGCGCGCCCTCTGGAGTGGCTTACACGTGAACTGGTGCAGGAAGAGGTGAGCCTCCAATGAGGCCGAGCTTGGAGAGGTGCTGCATCCCGGTCCCTAGAGCGGTCACTTGTTTGTTGTAGCTGAGGCGGCCTTTTCGCCGGAGCGGGCGTTCTCCGAGATCATTCTGCGATAACGCGTGCTCCTACCGCCTCCGACCCACAGTTTCTGCTGCGAGTCGGCGCGGCTGTCGAAGCTTTTGCGAAAGGGGATGCCGGCGACGGGACAGGTCTCACGTCATTCGAGGTGATCGACACGGCACGGGAGAAGTCAAGTTGTCGGACCGCCAGGCGATCACGCACCCGCCGGCGACACGGGTTCAGTCGTCGCTTTGCATAGCCCGGCCTTCTGGTTCATCTTCGCACCCTCTGTCTAGCATGAAATAGAAATCTTGCACAAAGTCCCTGGCCAACTCGTCTCGAGCAGTTGGCGCCGACGTCATCTGCCGCCGGCCATCCTACGCTGCCCTGGGCCTCGGGGCTCGATAAGCCAGCGCTCCACTGATTGGCCGCAAGCCCTTGATCGCCGATCACAACCGCTAATCAATTCGAGCAAGTCCGGGCGTGATCGAAGCCGAGAAATCGGTGGTCTTGCGCTATTCAGCGCGGGCCTGAGCTGCTGCGGGCTTAACGGACACCGGGTTCAGTTGAACCCAGCTTGCGCTCGATCTCAACCGGGCTGACATAAGCGTGGTCGAGTCCCTGCGGTCGTGTCGTAAAGACCTTTAAGTAGAACACAGTCGGAGCGAGCTTCGTCTCTCGTTCTTCAGATCTTACCGCCCGTCCCTTCGGTATTGAGAAGCGGCTCTCTATCGCGGCATTGTCCCACACGTCCTGGGCCGGCTCATGCTGAAAACGATTCCATGGTCGGCCATCAGGCCTGGAGCTGCTTGCTCGTGTGCTGTCGCATCCGTCGGGTACTCTCGTGATAATGGATAGTACCTGGGCGACACCGCTCTACTTTTATGCAGCCACGAAATATCTCGCCGGTTATCCCGACGCCTTCCTCGGAACCGCGTTAGCAAATGAGACGCCAGCGTTGCGGGCGAGTGCTCATCAGTCCGAAGAGTCGCAAGGTATTTATTTGGCTTGCGGGGACTATAACCCGCGCGATCCCCAAACAGCATTGGGAAAGCGGCATTAAGCTGGCTCAACGCTTGCGTAAAACTCCGGTGTCGACCGCCTTTAGGTTGGGCAGCGTCGCCGAGCAGGGCATTTAATCGGCCTGCAATCTCAATCGCTACTCCATCCCGTATGTCTGATAACGGAACGCAGTCATCGTATCGACAAGGTCTCTGCTGGCCCGTGCGGCCTCTGCGTCTCCGGCTGAAATACATTTCCCCAGCGCTCCGCCAAGCCAGTCGAGTGGCTCCTCGTATGGTTTCAGAATGCCCGCATATAGCGCGATTTCCTTAGGAATGTGCGGCTCGCTCTGACTCCTCACAAATCTGCTTTCGCTCGGCACCTATGGCGGTCATCTTGGCCTGAGAATTGATGGATCGCCGTGTTCTTTTGCTATCGCGTCCACTAGTCGTTCGATTTCGCGGTTCGGTTGCACTCGATGCTGCTCGAAGGCGCTGCCGCTTTGCGTATGATGTAGCTGCCTTGCCGCCCCTCCTTCGACGAGATGTCGCGCTCGAACCTGAAGATCCGTATGTAGCCTTTACCGTGCAGTTGGATCAGCGCGAAAGTCGGGCAGCTCGATGGCGTGCGCTGCCGGTGCGGGGGCATCCGGCAATAGCTTGCAGCGCGGGCGGATTTCTGCGAGCCACAGCGCGTTAAACTTGAAATTGGTAAGAGCGGGCCGTCGTCAAGCAAGAGCGCGGGCATCGTGCCCCTGGGACTGGTCTTGAGGTACTCGCGCCCAAGATACTCGCCCGAGGGAAGGTTGATGGTCCAGACCTCGAACGGCAGCTCCAGTGTTTCTACAGGATATGAATGCCGGTCGACCAGGAACCCGGCGTCATGTAGAATTTCTGTGCTATGCCGCTCGGTAAACAAGAATCGTGCTCTGGGCGAAGCGCCGCCATCCGAGGGTTCTCGGCAATTATCCGGCCGCCGTTGTCACTTCGGGGAGGCGACCCTCACGGGGAATTGCGGTTGAGCCGCCGGAGCGTGGGCGTACGGTGCGGGTATGATTGATTGGAGCCACTATGGCTAACGCGCTCATGCTTCGACAGGTGAAACTTCCAGAGCGACGAAACAGCAATCGCGCCGCACAATATGTCCGGATGTCAACCGACTACCAGCGATATTCGATTGAAAATCAGGCCGCTGCAATTGCTGCATACGCGCAGGCTCACAGCCTGGCGATTGTTCGGACCTATAAGGATGAAGGTGAAAGTGGGCTTCGAATCAAGAACCGAGCTGGCCTGATCCGGCTACTCGAAGACGTCAGTTCTGGGCAAGCCGACTTTGAGCATGTCTTGGTGTATGACGTAAGCCGATGGGGACGATTTCAAGATACGGACGAAAGCGCTCATTACGAGTTCATTTGCAAACAAGCAGGCATCAAGGTTATTTATTGCGCCGAACAGTTCGACAATGACTGCAGCTTGCTGTCTAGCATTGTGAAGAACGTCAAGAGGGTGATGGCCGCAGAGTACAGTCGCGAACTTTCAGTCAAGGTACATGCGGGTCAATCGCGATTTGCGAGCCTCGGCTTTTTGTCCGGCGGGCGCGTTGGATACGCCCTCCGGCGGGAGTTGGTCGATCCAAGCCAGAAATCGAAAGGAGTGCTAGGAGATGGTGAACGCAAATACCTGACAACGGATCACGTTAGGGTGACGCCGGGACCGGCTGAAGAAGCGGCCGTCGTAAGGTGGATCTTCCAGCGATTCCTGGATTGCAAATCAGAAACTGCGATCGCTCGCGAACTCAATTACCGGGCTGTGCCTAGTCCCACCAGCAAGGAGTGGGATCGCGCGATGATAGGTCGGCTACTCCGAAACGAGCAGTACATCGGAAATCTCATCTACAACCGCCGATCATGCAAGTTGAAGGCCAAGTCAGTGTACAATTCACCTGATCGCTGGGTCAGGAGGGAAGGGTGTATCGAACCGATCATTGAGCCTGATATTTTCCGGCGCGTGAAAAAGCTCATGGCGGAGCGGCGAGTGCATCTCAGTGAAAATGAGATGTTGACACGTTTGCGGCGAACTCTAATGAAAGAGGGAAAGCTCAGTCCGAAAATCATAAATAGAACTATCGGCCTTCCCTGCACACGCACGTACGTGCAGCACTTCGGCAGCCTCCGTAATGTCTATAGGTTGATTGGGTATACCTCGAAACAAGGTTGCGGTTATTTAGACACTCGCGAGGTTTGGGCAGAATTGATAGAACGGCTCGCCTCCCGGCTTTCTGCTCAGATCGAGAAAGGGGGTGGGCAAGTAGAGATGAACAGAGTTGCCCAAACCGTCGTTGTAAATGGGAAGGTCGGTGTCGCCCTCCGGATAGCCCGATGCCAGCGCAAGATGAGGGAAAGCCACTCGTCGGTTTGGACAATTCGAGCTCTACAGAAATTGCTGCCCGGATGGATCATCGTGATCAGGCTAACTGAGACCAATAAAGAAGTGCTTGACTATCTACTGCTACCAACCTCGGAAAAATTCGGCAGGTTTGAGAGATTCACTGAAAGACATCGCATACGACGTAAGGCTCACCGTTTTGAAACGTTCGACGCCCTGACCAGATCGCTTGTGAGGCGCCTGATCATGGCAAACCGTTCCTCCCGAGCCAAGACAGCACAGTCGAGATGACGGCAAAGACTCAGCCGCAGCAAAGTTTGTGACGGCAACAGGGCCGTCGAAGCCGCGCGCCGTCTGAAGTGGCTTACACGTGAACTGGTGCAGGATGAGGTGAGCCTCAAAGACGGCCATCTTGGTGTGGCGGGTTACAGCGACTTGTGCAAAGCCTTTCGCCTCTCTGTCGTTGGAAATGTGAGAGGTGTTGCGCCCCCGATCCGTGGAGCGGTCATTTGCTCGTTTAAGCGCAGGCGGCCCTTTCACGGTGGTGTTCCGGAGGTTATTCTGCGAGAACGCGTGCTCGTGCCGCCTCCAACCCACAGTTTCTGCTGCGGGTCGGCGCGGCTGTCGAGCTCTGCGAAAGGGCGACGCCGGCCACGGGAGAGATCTCACGTCATTCGAGGTGATCGACACGGTGCGACAGACGTCAAGTTGTCGAACCGCCAGGCGGTCACGCGCCTGCCGGCGACACTGATTCTGCCGTCACTTTGCATGGTTCGGCCTTCTGGTTCATGTTCGCACCCTCTGTCTAGCATGAAACAGAAATCTCGCACGGTCGACACGCCCGCTCTGATGTGACCGGACTGCGCAGCAGGACCAGGCGGCGTTTAACAGTCCGCAGAAGCTGGTGAGCTATTTAGGGCTGAACCCGCCCGTGCGGCTGTTGGGAATGAGTCGGCCGCGGTTATGCGCGCGCCGGGCTAGTCGAGGCGGCCTTTGGCCAGCGGCCAAGCGCCCGGCCCACTGCATGTATCGTACTGCCGGTTCTGGCGGCGCGGCGTTCCTAGCGACAGGCTATCTCATGCAGAGTAACTCCAGGACCGCAAGCCCATCTCGCAGGTCGTACGGCACGGTCTAAGGTGAGTCCTAATCGCTCGAAAGTATTCTTCGGCTATGCCAACGTATAGCTTTCGAAGGAAATCCACCGCTGCCAATTTCGAGCGGACACAAGCATGGAATAATCGAGGCGACGTATGGGCGGCCATACAGTTGGTTACACTCAATTCTGGTCAGATCAGGTTTGCCAGTTGACTGTGCTGCGCTTCAAGAACACGAGCGCGGAATCGCTCGCCGAGCTTGGCAATACGCTCGGGCTGGCCGACAGTTCTTCTTCAAAACCGCATTAACTCAGAGCTAAGAGGTTACATTGAAGGCTGCCCTTCGCTCTCCTCGTTGGACGATACGAGAAGATGAACTGTTGCGCGAGCTTGTTGATGCAGGCGCACCGGTGGAATCCATTTGCGAAACGCTCAACAGAACCGAGCCGGAACTTCGGAGGCGGGGCTACTACATCGGCCTACCAAGGAAATGGTTTAAGCGAACAGTCGCTCACTGACGATGACATCGCGCTCGGCGGACAGCGATTCTTCTTTAACTTGCCTCCTACTATTGGTGCGGGCCAACTTTGATCAGCCCGATGGTCATTAGAAGAACACGTGTGGCGGGCACTAAAATGGGCCTTGCGACAGCCAGAAGAGCCCAGGAGAGCTACGACATCTCCCGAATCCCCCTTTTTCGATGAAACCGTTCTCTTGTGGACTGCGTGGATGCAAATCCGGGCCGGCTCCGGCCCCGCAGTACGACTATAGCGCCCAAACCGCGCTCGATTTCCTATTTCTCATGATATTGACCTGCCACTGCATTTTCATCCAGCGGCAGTTAGAGTCTCGGGGTTTTGTACGCCAAGTGGCGCGGATGGAGCAACGGACGATCGGCGGAGCTGGTCGGGGTTGCGCAGCCGATCGTCCGTTGCGGTGAGGTGGGCGGCGTAGGCCGCGGGGGTCAGGTATTTCAGCGACGAGTGGGGACGCTGGAGATTGTAGTCGGCGACCCAGTTGGCGATCTTGGCGCGGGCGTCATCGAGATCGAAGAACAGGGTCTCGTTGAGTAGCTCATCGCGCATCCGGCCATTGAAACTCTCGACGAAGCCGTTCTGCATCGGCTTTCCCGGTGCGATGAAGTGCCAATCGATGGCTGCGTCCTTGCACCAAGCGAGCATGGCGTTGCAGGTGAATTCGGTGCCATGGTCGGACACGATCATTCCTGGCTTGCCGCGTCGCTGGACGATTGCCGTCAGTTCGCGGGCCACGCGCCGCCCCGAGATCGACGTCTCCGGAATGGCGCCCAGGCATTCCTTGGTGACGTCGTCGACGATGTTGAGGATGCGGAAGCGTCGGCCATTGGCGAACTGGTCGTGGACGAAGTCCAGCGACCAGCGCGCGTTCGGCCTCGCCTCGACCAGGATCGGGGCACGGGTCCCCACGGCCTTGCGGCGAGCCCGCCGTTTGCGGACGGTGAGCCCTTCCTCGCGGTAAAGCCGGTAGATCCGGTTGATCCCCGATGGCTCGCCCTCCCGCCGCAGCAAGACGAACAACCGGCGATAGCCGAAACGCCGCCGCTCGTTGGCGAGATCGCGCAATCGGCCACGCAGAACTGCGTCCGGCGGGCGGTTGGAGCGATAGCGGATCATCTTCCGATCCGCCCCCACAATCGAGCAGGCCCGCCGTTCCGACAGGCTCATGACGGCCTGCAGATGCGCGATCGCAGCGCGCTTGGCGGCGGGCCCTACCATTTTTTTGAAAGGAGCTCGCGAAGTGCGGCCGCATCGAGCATCTGCTCGGCCAGAAGCTTCTTCAGCTTCGCGTTCTCCTCTTCCAAGGCCCTCAGCCGCTTCGCTTCGGAAACGTCCATGCCGCCGAATTTGGCCTTCCAATTGTAGATCGTCGCCTCGGAAACACCGTGCTTGCGAGCCAGGTCGGCTGTCTTCGCCCCAGCCTCATGCTCCTTCAATACCGCGATAATCTGCTCTTCCGTGAACCTTGCTCGCTTCATCTGTCCGTCCTTCTTCGGGCCGGACTCTAACTCCTTCTGGAGGAAATACGCAGTGGCAGGTCAATATCGCTCGATCTCGCACGAGTGCGGTTGGTGAAGGTTCACACCTCTCGTCAATGGCCTAGAGCAGGCCCGCTAGTCGCTCGCGAATAGCCAACATGCGAAGGGGCGTCTCAGCGGAAAGCCGTGGTGGTACGAATCGGGGAGCGTGCCACATTGACGCTCCGGACACTGCCGATCGTGACGGGCCGTTTGGAGTCGTGGCCGTACCAATAGCGCTGATTGCTATGGCAGGGTTCGTGCTTATTGGATATGTCGAAGCGCCGGCAAACGGAATGTGATGCCACTAGGCACAGGTAGGCGGTCATCGCGACAAGCGGCTACGCGGGTATACTCGTCCGGCCCGCCGGGATCGGTCTCATTGCACAAATGATGCGCTTGCCCTTGGCATTCGGAGTGTTGGGCGCGCTCATGCCCATCGTTACGCTGTCGGCTAGGATGATGATAACAGACCATCGCTGAGGCATTGGTCGAGAAAGGACACTAGCACGCCTCCAGCTAATGATCGTACGTGTGGGACCCAAAGTCGATGAGCTCTCAAGCGATGGCCGGACGTCTCGATCGTGATCATTTTTCCGTTCCTGCAGGTCGGCCGGCTGCGCCGTAGCTGGATCCACCGGGTCAGTCGGTTTATTGGCCGCACACGGAGGGCGGTTGTTGCGATAAATGTTCGTCAGCTGCGGATCAAGATCGATCGTTGCGTAAGCGGCGGGTCCGCTAGGCCATCGTTCACCGCTGATTGATCGTAAGATCGGCCCCCTTATCCGGCAATAGGTGAATCATTCTGGCGCCGTCCATCGCTTTCCGTGCGATAGGCCCGATATGCTAGGTGAATGCCGTCCTCGAGCGAGGTCGTGGCGTGCCAGCCGAGCCCGGACAGTCGACCCACATCGAGCAGCTTGCGCGGCGTGCCGTCCGGGCGCGAGATGTCGAAGCTGATTCCACCGCGATAACCGACCGCGGCCGCGACCATGAGCGCGAACTCGGCAATGCTGACGTCCTCGCCGGTACCTATGTTGACTGGCTCCGGCGAGGAATAGGTCTTCATCAGATGGATGCACGCGTCAGCGAGATCATCGACATAGAGGAATTCACGGCGCGGAGTACCGGTGCCCCACACCACTACATTGCCGCCACCCGAAATTTTGGCCTCGTGGAAGCGGCGGATCAGCGCGGCGACGACGTGGCTGTATTCAGGGTGATAATTGTCGCCGGGGCCGTAGAGATTGGTCGGCATCACGCTGATGAAATCGGCGCCGTACTGGCTGCGATAGGCCTGGGCCATCTTGATGCCAGCGATCTTGGCGATGGCGTAGGGTTCGTTGGTTGGCTCCAGCGGGCCGGTTAAGATCGAATCCTCTCGCAGGGGCTGGGGCGCTAGGCGCGGATAGATGCAGGAGGAGCCGAAGAACATCAGCTTCTCGCATCCATTCGCATGCGCCGCATGGATGACGTTGCTTGATATCGCCAGATTGTCGTGGAGAAACTCGGCGCGCAGCATGTTGTTAGCGACGATGCCGCCGACCTTGGCGGCGGCGAGGAACACGGCCTGAGGCCGCTTCGCGGCAAACCAGGCATTCACCGCCGCCTGTTCGCGCAGGTCGAGCTCGCTGCGCGACACCGTCAAGAGATCGGCCTGTTCACGTGCTAGCCGGCGCATCAGCGCCGAACCGACCATGCCGCGATGGCCAGCAACGAAAACTGTCTTGCCCTTCAATTCAAACGCAGTGGTTGCCATTGGATGCGCCCTGCTTGGCTTCGACGAGATCGCTGGCGACCATTTCCCTCACTAATTGCGAGAACGGTGTCTTCGGAACCCAGCCGAGCTTCGCGCGCGCCTCGCTGGCGTCGCCGATCAGGAGATCAACCTCGGTCGGACGGAAATAGGCTGGATCGATCTGCACCAGCGTCTTGCCGGACGCCTTGTCCAGGCCGACCTCGTCGACGCCTTTGCCCCGCCATTCGATGCTGCGCCCGACCTCGGCAAACGCCAGCTCGACGAACTCGCGGACCGACCGCGTCTCGCCGGTCGCGAGCACGAAGTCGGCGGGGTCGTCGACCTGCAGGATCCTGTGCATGCCTTCGACATAGTCGCGGGCATGTCCCCAGTCGCGCTTGGCATCGAGATTGCCGAGATAGAGTGTGTTCTCGAGGCCGATTTCGATGCGGGCGACGGCGCGGGTGATCTTGCGTGTTACGAAGGTCTCGCCGCGGGTCGGACTCTCATGGTTGAACAGGATACCGTTGCTGGCGAACATGCCATAGGCCTCACGGTAGTTCACTGTGATCCAGTAGCCATAAAGCTTGGCGACTCCGTAGGGGGAACGCGGATAGAATGGCGTGGTTTCCCTCTGCGGCACCTCTTGCACGAGCCCGTAAAGCTCCGACGTCGAGGCCTGGTAGAACCGCGTCTCCTTTTCCATGCCGAGAATGCGGATCGCTTCCAAAAGGCGCAGCACGCCGATCGCGTCGGCGTTGGCTGTGTATTCCGGGCTCTCGAAACTGACTTGGACGTGGCTCTGGGCGGCCAGGTTATAGATCTCGGTCGGCCGGATCTGCTGAACCAGCCGAATCAGATTGGTTGAATCCGTCATGTCGCCATAATGCATCAGGAACGGTACGTTGCCGGCATGCGGATCGTGATAGAGATGATCGATGCGCGCGGTGTTGAACGAGGATGACCGGCGCTTGATCCCGTGCACGGTGTAGCCGAGACGGAGCAAATACTCGGCCAAATATGCGCCGTCTTGCCCTGTGACGCCGGTGATCAGCGCAACGCGCCGTTTCAAGTGCTGAGCTGCCATGGTCTCTCTTAGTTGTCCCGGAAAAATGCCCCGTGAAACGCTGGTACGAAGCCGCTTCTCAAGTAATCTATACGCGTAAGCCCGCTGTCACCCGCAATTTGAGAAAAAGCAATCGTTAGCTCCAGTCATACACATCATCTAGGAATGCACACTATATACATAGATTTAGATTGGATTGGAGCGCGCCACACATTGTTCTTTAAAGAATGAAGGTCGATTAGCGCTCCATACTAGCTAATACTCGGCAATGGCCCTAAGCAGGAAAGATGGTGGCGATCGCCGTTAGGAGCACCAGGGGCGCACTTTCCAGAGCGATATTTCCAACGAGACAAAGGCCGAAGGTCTGTGTTCCTTACAGACCCTCAGGCGCATGTCCGCATTCCGGTGGTCTCGCCATGCCTTTGAAAGAGCAATGAGCTGAGACCCCGCAGTCGTTAATGCAATTGTCGGACGATGGTCTACAAGCCAGCAGCCAGTCAAGCCCGTGCGTCAAATCGTGTCTACAAAGCACCAGAATGCTATGTGAGTTGGCGCCATTCACATCGATTGGGCCAAGCTTTATCCCTGAGCGAGGCACCCGTTGGCTGCTCTTTCGCCTGGCGAAGTGGTGCGAAGAATTTCAGCGCGGTGAGATGGCAGTTTCGCCATCGAGTTGCGCCACGAGCCAATCTGCAAAGGCTCGTACCGCAGATCTCTGTCGGCTGGCCCGTGGATAGATCAGGCGATGGCCGACGTAGCGGATATCGTTGGCGCGTCCCGCCAGCGGCGCAACCAGTCGCCCACTCGCCAGTTCGCGTTCGGCCAGAAGCGTTGATTCCAGCGCGACTCCCAGACCTTCCGCCGCTGTCGCGATCGCGAGAAAGCTGCGATCGAATCTCATGCCATGCAGCGCGGGGGCTTCCAACCCGTTGGCGGTGAACCATTGGTGCCATTGAACCTGCTTCACGTCGGAGCGGATCAGCGTCCGACCGAGGAGATCGGCAGGCCTTCTTATCGATTTTGCGAGAGCAGGGGAGCAGAGAGGGGTGACCGTCTCCTCCGGGAGAGGAATAATTTCGACACCGTCAGCACGCGGCGGACCATAGACAATGTCGATATCGAAGTCATCATTGCTGAAGCGCGCGTATTCCGTGTTTGCAGCCAGTCGAACCTCGAGCTTCGGAAGAAATTCGTCCGGCAATGCGATCTCGCGGAACGGCGGATGGACGCCTGAACGCATCAGGAGTGCGGCGACCGACCGGCCGACAAATGAGAACTTTGCAATCATTGGTGAGCCGCATTCACCTGTGCTCTGATGGCTCTCTGAAACGAAACGGAGCGCGAATCTGCCCTGTCCGCCTAGCTCAATCCCCTTCGCGCGGCAAACGGCGCCCCGCTCGTTTTTGCATCTTGCTGGACGTTCTCTTAGATGACTGGCTCGCAGTCACATCGCCAGAAGTGCGAGCACGATGTGCAAGGCTAGATGCTGCCATATGCACTTTTTCTCTTCGCGCCTCGTGGTAACGGGTCGCCTTGCGAATGATTCACGCAGGGAGCCATAACCCATAATAAACGGCTTCGAGGAGGCCGGTAAAATAGAGAAGAAACTCCGGCGGCCACTCGCCATCGAGGCTGATAGAAGCGGGTATATCAGACTCCAGAGATGCTCGATGGAGCGTCCTTGGATTCCGGTTACTGGAGATGGCGGTCGCTCATCGAAGCGGTTCCTCTACGGACCTGTGTCTCTGTTGCAGAGATTCAATAGCGGCGAGGGGTCCGTGCACCACTTTATCAGTAGCGTTACTGCGAAAGGCACCAGAGGGAAGCGACGTTCCGCGATTCCGATGTCAATGAACCGCATCTGCCATGATACTGGCACACAGTCGAAGCCGCAGAAACTATGACGAGTGCTCGAACTGCGGTTGCCACCGCAACAAATAGGACTGCAGTGCGCGGACGGCGACCGCCAGCAAGATGCCGACGATCATCATGACGAAGATGGCGACCATCATCTCGCTGGCGTTGGCGCGCGCCTCCGCTTCAATGATGAGCTTGCCGAGCCCGCGCTCTGCGCCGATGAACTCGCCAACGATGACGCCGATCAGCGCAAAGGATACTGCGGGCAACAGCGAAGCGAACACCCAGGCGAGCGCGGACGGGATCACGACCGTGCGCAGCACCGTGAATTCGCTGGCGCCGAGCAGGCGGGCGGCAGCGATCTGGTCACGGTCGACCGCACGCGTTCCTTCGAAGGTGTTGAAGAACACCACGAAGAACACGACGAGCCAGGCGGTTGCGATCTTGGAGAGGTCGCCGAGGCCGAAAATCAGGATGACGAGCGGGACCAGCGCAATGCGCGGTATGGAGTTGAACGCCACGATGTAGGGGCTGAACACGCGAGAGAGAAAATCGGAACGGCCGAGCACCAGGCCGGCCGCGATCCCGCTCGCCGAGCCGAACAGAAAGCCCCACCAGGTGTTCTTCAACGTGACGAGTGTGGCAAGCCACAGATTGTTGTCGCTGCCCTTGATGCAGGCGGTAAAGCCGGTCGCGTCTGCGAAGCAGCCAAGCCGCAAGAAACTCTGCCAGATCAGCGACGGCTTGGCGACGAAATAGGGATCGAGGATTTTCGGCACGTAGGCCTTCGGCAACAGCGCCCTGCTCCATTCGAAGCCCCATTGCCAGACGACGAGAACGACTGCG
The DNA here is from genome assembly GCF_016031655.1 of Bradyrhizobium glycinis. Taxonomy (GTDB): domain Bacteria; phylum Pseudomonadota; class Alphaproteobacteria; order Rhizobiales; family Xanthobacteraceae; genus Bradyrhizobium; species Bradyrhizobium glycinis. Next base: position 55,811 of record NZ_JACCHQ010000014.1, on the reverse strand, counting down.
AGAATGGCCAATTGCCAGAACAGGATGACGGTGCGGCTGTTAGACATGGTCAATCGGCCCTGGTGCGGCGGAATTCTTCGCCGAGGGAATGCCAGATGTGGGAATAGAGCCGGGCGAACTCGGCCGTCTCGCGCACGGCCACGGGATCGCGCGGACGCGGAATGGCGACGTCGAAGTCTTCCTTGAGACGCCCGGGGCGCGCCGAGAGCAGGATGATGCGGCTCGCCAGCGTCAAGGCTTCGCCGAGATCGTGAGTCACGAACAGAACGGTCTGCCGCTCGCGTTCCCAGATCTCCAGCAGCGTCTTGTGCATCTCGAGCTTGGTGTGGGTGTCGAGCGCACCGAACGGCTCGTCCATCAGCAGGATCTCGGGCTCCAGGATCAACGTGCGCATCAAGGCGACACGCTGGCGCATGCCACCGGACAGCATGCGCGGGAAGCTCTGGGCAAAGCCTGCGAGGCCGGCCTTCTCGACGGCCGTGGCAACGCGCGCGGCGCGCTCGCTCTTTGGCACTGCCGCGATCTCCAGCCCATAGCCGATGTTCTGCTCCACGGTCCGCCACGGAAACAGCGTATCGCGCTGGAAGACGTAGCCGACCCTGGGGTTGACCTCGCCGGTCTCGACCGCGTCCCCGTCGATCAGGATGCGTCCGCCGGAGCGCGGCAACAGCCCCGCGACCATGTTCAGTATGGTGCTTTTGCCGCAGCCAGATGGACCGAGCAGCGCGACGAACTCGCCCTGCTTGACCTCGAAGGAAACGTCATCCACCGCCACGAACTCGCGGCCGGACGCGTTGAAGCGCTTGGCAAGACCCTGCACGGTAATGCGCGTGCGCGCAGCCGCTGCTCGATCCTCGTCGCGCGCGAGCGCGAGGCCCTGGCTTGGCGCGACGATCATTTGTATTTCGTCCTGGCGGTCTCGAGAAAGCTCATGTCGACAACATCCCCGTACCTGGTCTCGGGAATGTCGGTTCCTTTGCGGTACCAGGGCTTGGCGCCGCGTTCGAACGACGCCTTGTCGATGACGCCGTCATAGGCCCAGGTCGACTTGTCGAAGCCGAGCTCGGCGCTGACCGCATCGGGATCGATCCCTGAGAAATATTTCGGCGTGACCAGAGCCTGCACCTCGGCAAGCGGCGCCGCTTTGACGAAGGCCATCGCGCGGTAGACCGCGTTGACATAGGCCTGCACCATCGCCTTGTCCTGCTCGACCGTGTCCTGCAGCGTGTAGATCACGAGTACGGGCAGCGTCCCGCCGAAATCCCTGTCGAACACGCCAGGCTTCGACGTGTCGTAGATCGTCCGGCCAAAACCCTTCTTCTCGACCTCGACGATCCAGCTCGGTGGCGCCATGATGGCGTCGAACTGCTTGGTCTGTAGCGAAGGGAACATCGTGTTGGTCCCGCCGCCCGCGACCCAGTTCACCTTGGTGCCGAGCCCGCGCGCTTCGAACACATAGGTGCCGAATACCCAGGTGCCCGATCCGATGGCGGTCGCGGCGACGATCGGCTTGGCGCCGTCGGTGCGCTTGTAATCCGCGAGCTTCTCGACCGAATTGATGCCGCTGTCGTAGAGGTCCTGCCGGACCACGATGTTGGCGTAGGAGCATACCATCTCGGTCGCGAGCAGCATCTTGCAGGGCTTGCCGCGCGCTCCGAGCTGGAGCGGATGGCTGGCATCGCCGTGGGCGAACAGCGCCTGCCCCGCCGCCAATGTCTGGCGGCCGAATGTACCGGCGTTACCTGTGACGAGCCTGGAATCGAGCCCTTCGTCCTTGAAGTAGCCCTTGAGCTCCGCGATCATGCCGATGGCGTAGACCGGCGAGACCGGCCCGAACGCGAGCGAGACCTGTTTCGTTTCGGCGTGCAACCGTCCCGGCAGCAGCGACGCGCCGGCCCATGCGGAGCCCGCGATCAGCGCCTGGCGCCTCGTCATGCTCATGTGCTCCTCCTCCCTTGGTTCTTGTTCAGTCGGGCCGGCCGGGTCAGGACGGCGCGACCTTGATCGTGCCCTGCTGCCGCAATGCTTCGATCTCGTCCGGCGACATGCCGATCTCGCTGAGAATCTCGCCGCTATGCTGACCGATCCCGGGAGGATCGTAGCGATTGGGCAGGCGTCTTCCGTCCATGGCAATCGGCAACAGCGGCGTCTTGGCCTCGCGACCATCGGGCAGCCGAATGTCGGTCAGGCCACCCGACCGGTTGAGATGCGGATCGTCGAAGAGATCGCCGGGCTTGTTCACCGGCGCATAGGGCAGATCGAGTTGCTCGAGCCGCGCTGCCAGATCGGCCTTGTCCCATTGCTTGAAGAGCTTCGCGATTTCGGGGATCAGCCAGTTGCGATGATCGACCCGGTCGTTGCTGGTCGCAAAGCGGGGATCGGAGAGCCAGGCTTCGCGATCAAAGGCGCGGCAAAACGCTTCCCATTGCTCTTCACCGACGATGGTGACGAACAGTTTTGAGCCATCCCTGGTATCGAAGAGGTCATAAACGGGCCATGGGCTGTCCTTGATCGAATATGGGATCGAGGGCTGGCCGCTGACCACCTCACACATCATGGCCTGCGCCATCAGGAACACGTTGTTCTCATAGAGCGCGCTCTGGATGTAGCGGCCCCGGCCGGTGCGCTGCCGCTCGGCGAGCGCAGCCTGGATCGCGATCACGCCGAACATGCCGCCCATGACATCGTTGACGGAGGCGCCCGCGCGCATCGGCCTGTCGGGCAAGCCGGTCATGTAGGCGAGGCCACCCATCATCTGCACGACCTCGTCGAGTGCGAGGCGGTTCTCGTAAGGCCCTGGCAGATAGCCCTTGAGCGAGCAATAGATCAGGCGTGGTGCAAAGGCCGCGACGCTCTCATAGTCGAGGCCGATCCGCTTCAACAGGCCCGGCCGGAAATTCTCGATCAGGACGTCGCTGCTGGCAATCAGCCTTCGTGCGACGTCCTGGCCCTGCGCGCTCGACGTGTCCAGCGCGATGCTGCGCTTGTTGCGGCTGTAGGTCGCAAAGAAGCCGGCCGCAGGTCCCTTGAAAGTGCGGGTGCGGTCGCCCTTGAGCGGTTCGACCTTGATCACGTCGGCACCGAGATCGGCCAGGATCAGGCCGCAGCTCGGCCCCATCACCATCTGGCTGAACTCGATCACCCGAACGCCCGCCAACGGACGAAGCTCCGATGCCGTCTGCCGCACAGCCATGGTCATGCCGCCCTCCGCAGGACCTTGGGGATTCCGGCTTCGTGCAGATGGCCGGTCAGATGGTTTGCCGGGATATGGCGGGCGAGAATCTCCCGCGTCTGCATCAGGCGGTCGAGGTCGATGCCGGTGGAGAGCCCCATGCGCTCCAGCATGAACACGAGATCCTCGGTGACGATGTTGCCGCGCGCGCCGGGAGCGAAGGGACAGCCACCGAGGCCGGATACGGCGGCATCGAAACGGCGGATGCCCGCTTCGAGGCCGGCGACGGCATTGGCAAGGCCGGCACCGAGAGTGTCATGCAGATGCAGCCGCAGCGTCGTTTGCGACCCGACCTCGCGCTGCACCGCCGTCACGATCTGCCGGATCGATTTGGGCGTCGCATATCCGACGGTGTCCGCAAGCCCGATTTCATCGGCTCCGGCCTCGGCAAAGGCGCGCGCGACCCGGCATACCGCCGCTTCGCTCACCTCGCCTTCCAGCGAGCAGCCGAAGGAGGTGGAGATCGCGCCCATCAGTTGCGGCCGCTGATCCACCGGACGGGCATCGATCGCGGCGCGGACGGCGCGAAACCCATCGAGCTGCTCTTCGATCGTGCGGCGCACATTGGCGCGGTTGTGCGTCTCGCTGGCCGAGATGACGAAATAGACGACGTCGACGCCGGCGCCGATGGCACGCTCGGCGCCCTTCGGGTTCGGCACCAGCGCGCCGATGGTGGTCGATTTGTGCGTGAGCGCATGCGCCATCAGCGCATCGACGTCGGCGAATTGCGGCACGACCTTCGGCGGAACGAACGACCCGGCATCGATCTCGCGTATGCCCGCGGCCGCGATCGTGTCGATCAACGCGCATTTGGCTTCGGTCGGAACGAAGATGTCCAGGTTCTGGAGACCATCGCGGGGCGCGACTTCGCAAATGTGGACATCGGGCTCGCGGGCCATGTGAGTCTTCCTAGGCCGATTGTATATTGTTATATAAAAGAACAATCCATGGGACAATCTGTCAAGCCCTAAGACTGCGTGCACTGCAATGACTGCTACCCAAAGTTGCCGACGTTCCCAAGGCAAAGCCGGTTCTGAGCGCGCCGAGCACCTCGCCGGCTTGATCATGGCGCTCGCCCGGCGCGACGGCATGAAGGCAGGCGATCGTTTGATCGAGCAGAGGCTGGCGGACGCGCTCGACCTGTCGCGCGCCCCGATCCGGCTCGGGCTGAAGGCGCTGGAAGCTGCAGGCCTTGCGCGCGGCGAGCCACATCGCGGCTTCGTGCTGGCGAAGAATCCGACCAGCGGCGCGGCCCAGCCGGCGCTCGCGGCCGTCAGGCGCGGCGAACAGGTCTATGCGAGCATTGCCGGCGACGTACTGGCGAGCCGGCTTTCGGCTGACGTCACCGAGGCGGAGTTGATGCGCCGTTATGATCTGAGCCGGGCCGAGCTACAGCGGCTTCTTGATCGCATCGCGGCCGAGGGCTGGATCGCGCGCCTGCCGGGCTATGGCTGGCGCTTTGCGGAGACGGTGTCGAGCCCCGCCGCGCAGGCTCAGGCGATGGCGTTCCGCGTGGTGATCGAGCCGGCGGCGATGGCGCAGCCGAGCTACGCGCTATCGCATGAGGCGATCGCGCGATTGCGTGAGCGGCAACAGCGCGTCCTCGGCGGCGAATTCGAGAAGATGACCATAGGCGAGATCTATCAATCCGGCTGCGAATTCCACGAAGAGATCATCCGCGGGGCGGGCAATCCCTTCTTCCTCGAAGCGCTCAAGCGCGTGAACTCGATCCGTCGCCTGTTCGCCTACCGCAGCTTCGCCGACCGTGAAGGCATGCGCCGTCACGTGCGCGAGCATCTGCGCTTGCTCGATCTGCTGGAGGCGCGCCACTATGCGGAAGCGGCCGAACTGATGACGTGGCACCTGCAGCGCCCGCTAGTCGAAGGCCTGTCTTGATGTTTCGGGGGCAGCGATTGAACGATTTAACGCCATGCTTGCGTTGCACGTCGCCGTATCGCACAAGCTACCTCGGGATTCGTACCTGAAGGCTAGATTGCCATCGAGAACGTCCGTGATCTTCGCGCCGCTAGAACTATTGATCCAAGCAGCTAGGGGTCAACACGCGATCACCAGCCGACGTCAGCAGTGATGGAGAAGCTTATGCGTGGAAATCCTCGTTTCGATTTCGTTGCTTGCGCTCACAGCGGCCATTGGCGAGCCGGCTCCTCGTCGGGGAGGTGATGCCAGCTCGTGGCTCGTGATCCATTAGGGTACCGCACTAACTTTTAGCGCTTCTAGTGGCATAGCTTTGTCGCATCAGCCCTGTAATCGCGGGTACTCGGCCTACCCCAAGCCGCCGGGCTTTTCCAGATCGGCCCAGATCTTCGCAAAATACTCCTGGAACTTCGGGTCGGTGCGCAGGCCCGCGGGGTCACAGTTGGCGCGCGGCAGGTCGATTACAAGCATTGACTGGACGGTCGCCGGGCGGGCGCTCAGCACCAGCACGCGATCGGCCATGGCGATAGCTTCGCCGATGTCGTGGGTGACCAGGATCGCGCTCTTGCCGCGTTCGGCGATGATGCGGGAGACGTCGGCCTGCATCAGAAGCCGGGTCTGGAAGTCGAGCGCCGAGAACGGCTCGTCGAGCAGGATCACTTCGGGGTCGAAGGCCAGCGTGCGCATGATGGCGACGCGCTGGCGCATGCCGCCGGACAGCGCGGCAGGTTTCGCGTGCTCGAAGCCAGCGAGGCCATAGGCCTTGATCAGCTCCAGCGCGATCTCTCGCGCGCGAGGTTTTGGCGTTTTGCGGATCTCCAGCCCGAGCATGACGTTGTCGAGCACGCTGCGCCACGGCAGCAGCAAATCCTTCTGCAGCATGTAGCCGACATGGCCGGCGGCATCGTCCACGCGCCGTCCGCCGACCTCGACATGCCCATGGGTCGGCCGCAGCAGCCCGGCAATGGCGTTGAACAGCGTGGACTTGCCGCAGCCGGAAGGGCCCACGATGGCCAGCGTCTCGCCGCGGCGGAGCTCGAAGTCCACCTTTCGGATTGCCTCGACCGGATGGCCGGTGCCATCGAAGGTGACGCCGACATTCTCGGCGCGCAGCACGATCGGCTCCAGCCCTGCAATGTTCTGCGCCAGCGCATTCATCGGTCCACCTCCTTCAGGAAGTCGAGCAGCGTGTCGTTGAAGATTTTTGGCGTGACCACGCTGAAGGCGTGCGCGCCCCAGGCGACCTCGTGCACGCGCGAGTTCGGAATGGCGGCGGCGAGCTCGCCGCTGAGATAGGCCGGCACCAGCGCGTCGTCCTTTGCCGAGGACAGCAGCGTCGGCACGTTGATCTCGCGGAGGCGCCGGCCGCCCTCGAACGCCAGGAACATGTCTATACGTTCATTCATCGTCGCGGCGGACGGGAAGTGCTTCAGGATCTTCTCTTCCTCGGCGTCGAGATGGGCTATGTTCTCGGAGATCCATTGCGGCGGATAGAGGAACAGCGGCTGCGCGCGCACATAGGCCTGCGGGCCCGACTGGTTCAGCAGCGCCTTGCGAATCTCAAAGCAGCGCCGCAGGAACGGATCGGCGCGGCCCCAACCGTTGACGATGGTGAGGCTGCGCAGGCGCCTGGGATGACGCAGCGAAAGCTCGATGCCGACGATGCCGCCGATGGCGTGGCCGACGACATGCGCGGCATCGACGCTGGCATGGTCGAGCACGCACGCGATGTCATCGGCCATGCCTGCGATGCTGCGGCTGCCGCTTTCGCTGCGGCCGGTGCCGATGTGATCGTAGAGGATGACCTGGTGGCGCGCGGCGAGCGCCGTGAGCTGCGGCGCCCAGAATGCGCCGCTGCCGCCCATGCCGGCCGAGAGCAGAACCGGCGTGCCCTGTCCGTGAACTTCGTAATAGATCTCGGCATCCTTGCCGCGTGCAAAAGCCATGACGTCCCAGCGATTGGAGTGATGTGGTTTCGGATCAGGAGAGCAGGCGGCGCTCGATCAGATCGATCGCGCCGTACATGAGCAGCGCCACCGCCATCAGCGTCGCGATGCCGACCCAGACCGCGTTGAGGTCGTAGAGCACGCCGGCGTAGTAGATCATGTAGCCGAGACCCTCCTTGGAGGCGATGTACTCGCCGACGACGGCGCCAATCAGGGCGAAGCCGACATTGAGGCGGAAGGCCGCGACGATCCACGGCATCGCGCCGGGCACGATCACTGTGCGCCAGGTCTTCCACCTGGAGGCGCCGAGCGAGCGCAGCAGCTTGACGAGATCGGCATCGACCTCCTTGGCGCCCTGCAACGCGGTGATGACCGCGACGATGAAGGTGATGATCGCGGCGATCGCGATCTTCGAGGACAGCCCGATGCCGAACCAGACGATGATCAGCGGCGCCAGCGCGATCTTCGGCAGGCCGTTGAGCGCGACGAGATAGGGCCGCAGCACCGCGGCGCCGGTCGGGAACAGCCACAGCGAGAGTCCCGCCGCGCTGCCGAGCACGGTGCCGATTAGGAAGCCGGCGATGGCCTCCCAGGCGGTGAGCGCGGCATCGCGGACCAATTCGCCGCTGCCGATCAGCTTTCCCGCCTTGGCGATGATGCCGCTCGGCTGGCCGTAGAGATAGACGGCGATGAAGCCGAAGCGGATCGCGAGCTCCCACGCCGCGAGCAGCAGAGCCAGCAGCGCGATCTGGAGCAGCGCGATGCGAAGCGCCGGCGGCAACTTGAAGCGCATGCGACCGGTCACTGCGGCCTGGCCAGCGTCGAGCACGGCCACCTCACGCCCTCTTGTGCGCGATCGAGGCGATCTCGACGAGGCAGCCCGGCTTCACGAGGCCGCACTGGATGCAGTAGCGCGCCGGCTTCTCGCCCGGGAAGTATTCGGCATAGACCTTGTTGACCGCGGCATAGTTCGCCCAGTCGGTGATGAAGATCGAGTTGAAGGTGACGTCGGCAAGGCTCGAGCCTGCCGTCTCCAGCACGCGCTTGATGGTCTCGAGGATGTGCCGGGTCTGGCCGGCGGCATCGCCCTCATGCACGACGTCGTTGTTGGCATCGAAGGCCAGTGTGCCCGACACGTAGATGACGTTGTCGGCCATCATCCCCGGCGAGTACGGGGCGATGGGAGCCTGAGTCCCGGTCGGGATGATGGCGCGGTCGGTCATGGCGAGTCCTCTTCTGCGGGAACGGCTTCGGTCTGGGCAAAGGCGCGGCGGAAGTCGCTCGCGGACGAGACCCAGCCGAAGAAGGTCTCGATGTTGAAGATTGAGGCTTTCTGGATGTAGTCGGGGCCGGCCTGATGCGTCGCGTCCTCCAGCATCACACCGAAATATTCGAGGTGGAAGCCGTCCCGCAGCGTCGATTCCACGCAGACATTGGTGGCGATGCCGCAGAACACCAGGTTTCGGATGCCGCGAGCGCGCAAAATGCTGTCGAACTGGCTGTTGAAGAAGCCGCTATAGCGCGTCTTCGACACCACGATGTCGCCGGGCTTCGGCTGCAGATCGTCGACCAGCGCATAGTCCCAGCCGCCCTTGGCGAGCAGCTTGCCTTGCAGCTCTGGCCGCTTGCGCATCGTCTTCAGCGCATTCGACTTGTGCCAGTTCGGTGAGCCAGGCCCGCCGGCCTCGACATAGTCGGCATCCCAGCCGTTCTGGAAGAAGATCACGGGAACGCCGGCGCCGCGCGCAACGCTCACCACATCCTGGATCGCGGTGATCGCAGCCTTGGCGCCGGAGATGTCGAAGCCGGCGAGGTCGAGATAGCCGTTCGGTGAGGCGTAGGCGTTCTGCATGTCGACGACGACGACCGCGGTCTCGTCAACGGCAAGCCGGAGCGGCTCGGGCCGCGCCGGCAGCGTGACAAAGCGCCGCTCGCGCGCGGGGGAGGTGTTCACCGTCATGATGCGAGACCGAACTGTCTTGTGGCCTGCTCGGCGAAGCGATTGTCCACCATCTGCGCGTAGGGCAGGATCGACTGCACCGCGCCGCCGCCCTGCTCAAGCTGCATCGCGCGATCCCATTCGTCGACGGAGATGGTGGGATTGCGCGGGATCGCGGTCTTGGAGCCGAAAAAGTTTTTGGTGGCGCTGGCGACGACCGAGGGCGTCACCTTCGGGAAATATTTCTCCGCGACCTCGGTGAAGACAGCGTTGTTCTCGTGCATCAGCTTCTGCGCTTCGGCGATCGCATTGCAGAAGCCTTGAACCGCCGCGGGGTTGCTCGCGATCGTCTCTTCCGTCGCCATCGCGGTGGTGAAGCAGAGTGAACCCAGCGCATCGGCAAAGGACAGCACCGGCACGAGGCCGAACTGCTCGGCCGCAATGCTGACGTCCCATTCGAAGGCGGTGGCGATGTCGGCGCGGCCGTCCTTCACGGCGGCGGCCTGCGCGCCGGGCGGCAGTTCGAGGAAGGTGACGCCGGCCTCCTTCGGATCAAATTTACCGACGGTCTTGATCGCGTAGGTCGGCACCTGGATCGTGGAGGAGGGGAATTTCAGCGTGGCGATGGTCTTGCCGCGCAGATCGTCGATCGTCCTGATCTTGCTGTCGGGCTTGGCAATGCCCCACATCGACACGCCGCCGACGATCTTGGCGATGTTCTTGATCTTGCCGCCCTCGCGCACCGCGTTGACAGACATGCCCGGGCTGGTCACGCCGATCTGGCCGCGCCCGGAGAGCAGGATCGGCACCGGCAGCGCGATGCCGCCGGCGGTTGAGAGGTCGGCGTCGAGGCCATGCTTGGCGAACAGCCCCTTCTCCGCGGCTACATAAAGCGAGTTGTACATGCCGAGCCGCAGTGCCTCGGCGATCGCCACCTTGCCGCCGGCCGCGAAGCCCGGGGTGTTGAGGCCGGCCAGCGGCGCCGTCGCCGCGCCCAGCAGCGAATACTTCATGAGGTCGCGTCTGTTGATCACGTCACAGTCCCTTGACTTGTCAGAACCACGAGTTAGCTCGCCGACTGCCCATTTGCTGATCATCCCCGGTCTTCGCCCAAAATCCTTGCATTGGAGACTTTCATTAGCAATCCAGAATAGAGAGATATATTTATAAGCGATGCTGATAGATCAGCTCGACCTGAAACAGCTCCGCGCCTTTGTCCGCGTCGTCGAGACGGGCAGCTTCAGCGCGGCAGCGCGCGCGCTGGGGATGTCGCAATCCGCCGTCAGCCAGGCGGTGCGTCAGCTCGAGGAAAACCTGCGGGTGCGGCTGCTCGACCGCACCACGCGAAAGCTCCAGCTCAGCAAGGTCGGCGCGGATTTCATGCCGGGCATCCAGCGTTTGCTGGCCGATCTCGATCGCCAGCTCCAGGATCTGCGCGATTTGCGCGAGCATCGCCGCGGTCACGTCACGGTGGCCTGCGTGCCGTCGGTGGCGCTGCGGCTGATGCCGCGCGTGCTCGCCGCATTCCAGCGCGAGCATCCGATGGTCGCGGTGACGTTGAAGGAGATTTCGCGGCATCAGATCTTTGCGGCCCTGCGCGGCGGTGACGTCGATCTCGGCATCGCCAATGTCCCGGGTGACGATCCCGAGCTCGATGCCACGCGCCTGCTCGTCGACAGTTTCGCCTTGGTGATGCGCCGCGATCACCCGCTCGCCGCGCGCGAGGACGTGAGCTGGGCCGAGGCATCGAAAGCAGGACTCGTGGTGATGGCATCCGGCACTGGCATCCGTCTTGAGATCGAGCGCAATGTCCCCGAGCTCGGCCAGGGTACGCCGATCCACGAAGCCGAGCATCCGGCCACGCTGTTGGCGCTGGTTGAAGCCGGCGTCGGCGTCGCGCCGCTGCCGAGTCTCGCATGGCCAGAGGCTGATAATCCCGTGCTGACCTGGCGCAAACTGGTTAATCCCGTGATCGAGCGGGAGCTCTATCTGATCTGGCGCATCGGGCGCGACCTCTCGCCGGCCGCGCGCACGCTCCAGCGCGAGATCATTGCTGGCGCGCAGGCGATCCGCGATCGAACGGTTTCAGGTGAATGACGATCACGAACAACATCCATCATCCCATCCGTGTGGATGATCGCACGGCGAGCGGTTAAATCGAACTAACTCGGCCGATCTCTCGCTCTCAGCCGGAGCGGCGATTTCGGAGCAACGCGACTTTTGCCCACCGCTCTGAGCGCCATCGGGGCCCCGGTCGGCCCAGAGGGGCAGCATTAACGTGCCCATTGCTGAGGTAAGGCGAGCTGTAAATCAGCGAGGCTCGTCCTGAACGGAATCGGCAATCAAATGGGGTGGGATAGTATCGAGACCTCATAGCCGTCCACGCGGCCAAGATAGATTGGCTGGCTCGAACCGGCGAGCGTACCGCCCTTCTTGCCGCGGGCTGTGCGCGCTTGAAGCGCGCGGCCGACTTTACCTCGAACTGAGTCGGCGCGCGTCGTCTCGGCCGCAGCGACCAAAGCCGCGAAGCAATGCACGCCTTCGTAGCAAGATTGGCCAAAAGCGTTGGCGGGGGGCGGACTGTCGCCATGCAGCGTGTGATAGCGCTCGAGGAATGCGCCGTTGTTATGCGATCGAAGGCTGGAGAAATATGCTGACGAAATGTAGAGGTTTTCGGTTTCATGTTCGGCGAGCCCATAGATGATGGTCTCATCTACGGCGCAGGCAAAGCGATCCGCTCGCGACGTGAGCCCTGCGGCCGCGAACGCACGATTGAAATGGATCGCGTCGGATCCCAGGAAGAATGGGAGAACAACGTCGGATCGGGTGGAGGCGATACGGGACAGAATTTCATCATAATCGCGGCTGCCCAACGGCAGATACATTTCGCCCGTTATGGTCCCGCGCGCCTCCTGAATCATTGCTCGTGCGATCGCTATACTTCCACGTGGCCACATGTAATCGTTCCCGCAGAGAAAACAGCGCCGGTCACGGCGGCCGTTCTGGAACATCCGAAGCGCCGGTGCGAGAAGTTCACTGGATGTTTCGCCTGTTGTCACAACTCTCGCGTCGTCCTCGAACCCTTCAAACTGCGGGGTATAGATGAACGGCACTGTGCGGCCGATAGCGCGCGTCACTGGTCGGCGGCAATAGCTCGGGACCATGCCGACAATGCCGGCGATCCCTTCGAAGGCAACTGCATTGGCTGCTGCCTCAGCCGCCGTTTCGCCCGTTGGCCCGCTGTCGATCGTGGTGAGTTCGATGTGGTGACCGAGCACGCCTCCCGCCTGATTGAGCTCCGCGACTGCCAGTTGGGCGCAAGCAATCGCCGAGGGGGTCCAGATCGCAGTCGCCCCCGTTTCGGCTACGAGCAAACCAAGCTTGATCATGCAACCGACCCTCTCCTTTGCGTCCGCTTCCATCCTGCAGAATGGACCATCTGCAGTCGCTTACGGCAAAGCTCAGGATCAGATGCAAACCCCGTGCCGGTAGATGGCTCGATTTTGCTCCTGCAACCAGCCCCGATTCGGTAATTCGCGAAATTTATAGTCGTTAAGTTTGAAGATGCTGCTTCCTATTTTCGCAAGAAAACCTGGGTGAAGACGCGCCGAGCAAGTTCGGAAGAGACAAAATGCTGGTCGTGTCCGGTTTCAGAAATCTGTATGGCAAGCCAAACGTCCAGCCTTGGATCGATCAATTCGCACATGATGGGATTGGCCGTGCCAGTTGAGAAGATGCCGTGCACGTCCATTGCGCTCTTTTCCAGCGCCGCAAGCGACAAAGGTTTTGCCGGAGCGACCGTGTAGCGCGGGTTTTCGAGCCAGGCATTGGCCACACCGAAAACACACTCGCTGAATACGCACTCGCTGAGCTTGTCACCTATGACGAGCTTTGCGGCAGCTGCCGCACTCATCCTCCCGGAAACAGTCGATTCCAGCGTTGCCAGAAGGTTTGGGAGCGATTGCTCGGCGCTCGCTTTCCGTCCCAGGCCGAAATAGGCGATGCCAAACCATGACCTGTAGTGGACCTCGAATTTGAGTTCTTCAGATTCCTCAGCAGGTTGTTCAATGCGTGCGTCCGTGCGGTCGCTGGCCAGAATTCGCGCTTTGCTCCATTCTGCACCGTATGTCCATTGGGAATGGAAGGGCGTCTTTAGCGCGCTCAGGTCGACATCCTGCAAGCGGACTTCTAGGCGTGCTCCTGATTCGGAATTGTTCATGCTCTCTCTCGTTTAGCGGGATCGATGATAGAAATATCGACGATCGAGTGATGGACTCCGCACACTTTGAAGGAAGTAGTGAAGTCCTTGACCCCATTCATTCCATCCTGCGTATGAAGCTTTCCAGCATGGCTCTCAGCTGTTCGGCGTGCTCGTTGCCGTAGGCGTCTTCAGCCTTGGTCTCTTGCTCGTTGACCCGCGCGCTCTGGGCCGCAAGGCGCTCCGCTCCCTTCTCTGACAGGAAGAGGACGACCTTCCGGCGATCAGAAGGATCAGGAGCGCGGTAGACGAGCGCTTCCTGCACCATGCGATCGACAATTTTGGTGGTGGTCGGAGCGCTCAGGGCCAATTCATCGGCGATGGCGCGCATCGTCATTCCTCGGCGCTCCGACAGGGCCTTCATCAAACGCCACTCGTCGAGGGCGATGCCATCCGCATTTAGATGGCGAGCAAAATGCCTGCTTGCTTGGGACAGGAGATGAGACAAGTGCTCGTTTAGGGGGCGATCCGACATTTGAAATTTCAACTATTTGGAGCTCTTTCAGCTCTTTACATCGATCCTGAGCCGCATGGAAAGGATAAATCTCAGAAGACGGACCTCACTTGTGATTCAAAAAGCTCAATTGTCGCGGCCAGAAAAATAGTTGCTTTTTCAATCATTGTGATATTAACTTCATGGAACTACTAAACCGCGCCCACCCGGAGTCTCGTCCCATGAGTTTTACTCGTCGCTATTTCTTGCGCTCGACGGCCGCTGCCGCGTCTGCCACGGCTCTCGTTTCCCCGGTCTTCATCCGGAATGCCTTCGCGGCTGAGCCGATCCTTGTCGGATCGCTTCATGATCAGTCGGGGACGATGGCGGCCTCGGGCTCGCCAATGGTGGACAGTCTCAAGCTTGGAGTCGAGGAGGTGAATGCGGCTGGTGGTCTGCTCGGGCGTCCCCTGAAGCTCGTCCACTACGACACACAGTCGAACATCCAACTGTATTCGCAGTATGCCCAGCAGTTGTCCGTTCGGGACAAGGTTGCGGTAATCGTCGGGGGCATCACTTCGGCATCCCGTGAGGCCATCCGACCGACTTTCGATCGCTTTCGTACCCTCTATGTCTACAACACACTCTACGAAGGAGGTGTCTGCGATCGGAACATGTTCATCACTGGGACTACGCCGGCGCAGACGGTTGCGAAACTCGTGCCCTACGCGATGAGCAAGGGCGGCAAGAAAGTGTACATCATCGCGGCCGACTACAATTACGGGCAAATCACCGCCAAATGGATGCAGAAGTACGTCAAGGAAAATGGCGGCGAGACCTTATCCGTCGACTTCTTCCCCCTCGATGTCACTAATTTCGGCCCGACTATATCCAAGATCCAGGCCGCAAGACCGGACCTGATTCTCTCTGCACTCGTCGGCGGAAACCACGTTGCCTTCTACCGCCAATGGGCCGCGGCCGGAATGAAGGACCGCATTCAAATTGCCTCTACCACCTTCGGGCTGTTCAATGAACCCGCAACTCTTTCCGCGGCCGAAAGTGACGGCATTATTGGTACCTTCGGCTACTTCGAGGAACTGACCACCCCGGCCAGTACGGCGTACGTCGACAAGCTCAAGAAGCTCTCACCGGGCATTCCCTATATCAGCGAGCTGGCCGCAGCGACCTACGAGGGCTTCAACCTGTGGGTGGAGGGTGTCAAGAAGGCTAACACGATCGAGCGGTTGCCGGTGATCGAAGCGCTTGAGACCGGCATCGCGTTCGACGGTCCGAGCGGCAAGGTAGTGGTCGATCATAAAACGCACCACGTCTCACGCAACACGTATCTCGCAGTGGTGAAGGATCGCAAATGGATCGTCACCGAGACCTTTCCGGACGCGCAGCCACTCGACACCGCCGCTGTCTGCGATCTGGTGAAGAACCCGAACGACAATAAGCAATACGAAATCTCGCTTTGATGCCTTCTCGGATTTGACGCCGGTTCGCCGGCGTAGCCACTTCTCCTGCTTTCCTGGAACGATCCATGGATCTGGCAATCATCCTCGCGCTGGATGTCCTAAATGGCACTGCGTCACTGTTTCTGCTCTGTGTCGGCCTGGCCATCATCTTCGGCATGATGAAAATCATAAATCTCGCGCATGGCGAATTCGTCATGCTCGGTGCCTACGCAACGGTAATCGCGACCAATGCCGGCGTTGATATCTGGGTCTCAATGATCATCGTTGCTCCACTGTTTGTCGGCTTGGTCGGACTGCTTATCGAGCGCTGCTTGATCCGTTTTCTCTACGGGCGGCTCGTCGATTCAATGCTCGCAACATGGGGGCTGAGCCTGCTGTTGATAGGTCTTGTCACGACGATCTACGGCAACACGATGAACGGTGTGCCGACGCCGCTTGGCGGCTTCCAGGTCGGTGAGTACCGGTCGAGTTGGTACACCCTGTTCCTGGCAGGGATGGCAGTGTCCGTCATGGCGCTCGTCTATGCTCTGCTGCGATTGACCCGATTTGGGCTCATCGCCCGCGCGGTGATGCACAATCCGAACATGGCGGCGACGCTCGGCGTCAATCCCGACCGCGTGTATATGATTACGTTCGGCATCGGCGCCGGACTGACGGGACTGGCTGGGGGGCTGCTTGCGCCATTGTCGGGAATTACCCCGGTTATGGGAGCCGCTTTCATAGCGAAATGCTTCATAACAGTGGTGGGTGGCGGTGCCACGATCATCTCGGGAACGCTAACTGCTTCGGGATTGTTTGGCCTCATCAATCAGCTCGGTGCCTACCTCACGACCCCAGTGTACGGCGAGGTGATTCTGTTCCTGTCGGCGATCTTTCTGATCCGCATTCTGCCGCAAGGCATTTCCGGACGCTTTTTCAAAGGTATGTCGTAATGACCGATGCGCGAAATGCCGGCCTTCAGTCTATTCTGGTACTTGCAGCGGCGACAGGCGTCGCCCTGCTGCCTCGCCACCTCGACCTTTTCGCGCTGATGCAAGTAACGCTATTCGCGGCTATGAGTGTGCTCGCACTGAGCCTGGCCTTCATATGGGGATTCGGCGGCATCCTGTCATTTGGGCAAACTGCCTTCTTTGGACTTGGTGGCTACGTCTATGCAATAGCGACCATCAATTTTGGTGACTCGACGAACGCAATCCTGCTCGCGGTCGTTCTTCCGGCACTCTTTGCAGCAGCGCTCGGTTATTTCGTGTTCTACGGCAAAGTAAGTGACGTCTATCTCGGCGTCATTACACTTACCGTAACGCTCATTCTCTTCAACGTTGTCAATTCGACCGCAGGAGAGGTGTACAGGATCGGCATAGCGCGACTGGGAGGGTTCAATGGCATTCCCTCCGTGCCGATCTTCAATATGCCTTTCCATCCAGAAATTCCCCTCTCTCCCGAAGCTTCCTGGTGGATTACCGGAGGCACCCTCATCGCCCTTTATCTGCTGCTTAGGCTGATCCTGGTCAGCCGCTTCGGCCGCATTGCGGTCGCGGTACGTGAGAACGAGACTCGCGCCGCTCTTCTCGGTTACGATACGCGATTGGTCAAACTCGGCGTGTTTGTCATTGGCGGTGCGATTGCAGGTCTAGGCGGGGCGCTTTACGTCAATTGGGGTGCGTTTGTCGGGCCAACAATCTTCTCCCTCTCGCTATCAGCCGAAATCATCATTTGGATCACCGTCGGCGGACTTGGCACTCTGTTCGGCCCGATCGTAGGTTGCTTTGTGATCCAATTTCTCGTTGCGTCGATAGGATCACAGCAGACGTTCAACTCGAATCTCGTCCTCGGCGCAATTCTCGTCGCCTTCGTCCTTTTGTTACCGAAAGGTGTCGTACCGACCTTCCTCCTGTGTCTTGTGCAACTCCGTAAGGACCACCGGGCACGACCGAACACGACAGCGCCCAAAGAGCGCGCCATGCAGGTCAATTGACATGACTGAACCTGTCCCACTGCTGAAGACAGAAAAATTGACAATGAATTTCGGGGGCGTCATCGCCAATGACAGCATTGACTTCAACCTCGGCGAAATGGAACTGCGGTGCCTGATTGGTCCAAACGGAGCCGGCAAAAGCACCTTTTTCAAGATGCTGACCGGGCAAATCACACCGTCATCAGGAACGATCGCTTTTCGCGGCAGGTCGATTGCAGGCTTACCGAGCCACGAGATCGCTCGTGCCGGTCTAGGCATAAAGACGCAGGTGCCGAATGTATTCAACGGCCTCTCGGTGCGCGAAAACATCTGGCTGTCAGCACGCCGCAAGAACACGCCGCGTACGACAAAGCTCGTTGTAGACGAGATTCTGGAGAGAGTTCGTCTGACCGAAAGACAGTCTGCCATCGTTGGACAACTTTCGCACGGTCAACGCCAGTGGGTTGAGATCGGTACGGTGCTTGCCGGCGATCCTGAGCTACTTCTTCTCGACGAGCCGGCTGCGGGCATGACCGACGAAGAGACGGAGCGCACTGCTGAGATCATTCGGGAGATCAATGAAGCGCGCGCAATCATCGTGGTCGAGCACGATATGGAGTTCATCAAAATGATTGCGCGCACAGTCACTGTCTTTCATCAGGGGCGGATCATAATGGAGGGCACCCTCAAGAACGTCTTGGCTGATCCCCGTGTACGCGACGTGTATCTCGGCAAGAAGGTGGTCGTCTAATGATGAACGTTCTCGAGGTTCAAGGATTGCGTGCAAACTACGGTCCTGTGCCGATCCTGACCGGAATCGAATTCGACGTCGGGGAAGGCGAATATCTCGGCATCCTCGGGCACAACGGCATGGGAAAGACGACACTACTGAAGGCCCTCATGGGATATCTGCCAGCGATGAACGGTGCAGTACGATTCCTCGGCAGTGACGTCACCAGACTTCCCATTCACGCACGTGCGCGCTTGGGCCTTGGTCTGGTCCCGCAGGGGCGCGAGATATTCGCAACCCTGACGGTGCGTGAGAACCTTAGGATGGGGCTCGCTGCCGCCCGAAAAGAAGATTCCCGTATCATCGACGACTTGCTTACAGATTTTCCGAGGCTTGTCCGTCTGCTGAACCGGCCTGGCGGAGCACTTTCGGGAGGGGAGCAGCAGCTGTTAGCGCTTGCAAGATGTCTCTGCGCGAATCCGAAGCTGATTCTGCTCGACGAACCTACTGAGGGGATTCAGCCGTCGATCATCGAGGAAATCATCGAGACGTTGCTCGCGCTGAGGAAGCGCCGATCCCTTTCGATGATTGTTGTCGAGCAGAATCTTGAGTTCATTGCTTCGCTCTCGGATCGCGTGCTCAGCATTCAAAAAGGTCGCATCACGGGCGAGGTAAGCCGTGAGGATCTGCTTGCCGGCCGCGTCGGCCTTGCCGTGCCCTAGACTGGCTAACCGGAGTCCCTGCGGCATTTCCATATTTGCGGGAAATGCACGCCAGAGCACCATTCTCTCAAGTCCGCTTTAGATAGCCCACTGCCTGGAGTATTTCGTGATCCATAAACTCGAAGATAGCGAGCGTCGCATCGCGCAGCTCGAAGACATCGAAGCCGTTCGACAACTCAAGTGTGAATATGCGCGCAGTCTGGATGCAATGATCAACGAGAACGGCCCTGCTCAAGCAGTCCTTAATACCTTCTATGAGGATGCGACTTGGGAGTCGCTGCATTTCGGAGTGTACCGGGGATACGTTCAGCTGTCGGAGTTTTTGGCGTCATACAAGACCAAGATCTCGTTTTCGCTCAACTTCATGATGAACCAGATTATCGAGATCTCGCCCGATGGGAGCAGCGCTACTGGTCGGTGGACCACCTGGGCCCCGCTGACAGTCGAAGGCAAGCCGATGCTGATGGCTGGTCTTTACAAGGATGCATACGTGAAGCGCAATACGCGATGGTTAACGTCTCGCGCTGAGTTCACGGTGAAGTTCGTTTCCGATTATCGGATCGGGTGGGCGGAAGAACGAATCTCAAAGTCGTGGACGTGGCCCCAACAGTCTTGTGAGGACGGCAATGTTGCTTGAGGCGCGCATCACACGGTTAGAGGATATTGAACGTCTTCGTGAGAGGGTCGTCGAGTTCTTCGAGCTTTGTGATACCGGCGGTTCGACCGGCGAGGCTTACAATCCGAAAGCGCTCGCTTCGCTATTCCTCCCTAACGGTTGCTTTGAGAGCGGCGAGCTCAGGTGCATGGGAAGGCCTTCTATGGAGGCACTGTTCGCGGATTTGGCGCAGACCTTCTGCCTTCACTATGCAGGCAATTATGTATTCGACGTGCGCCCCGGAAGTGATGCTGCTTACGGTCACTGGAGCGCATGGGAAACTCCTGTTCTGTCAGGCAAGGCCGTTTGGGGCTGCTTCGTTCACCGGCACTCTTATCGGAAGCGGGATGGTGAGTGGTATTGGCTAAATTGGGATCAGACGATCAAGTTCTTTGTTCCTGTATCTGACAGCTGGGAGCAGGCCGATCGGATCGTGGAGCAGCGCCTCTCACACGGGGCCTAGTTGTGAGCTGGCAGCTCCGAACGTCGATCAGGACAGCGGCCGCGGGCGCGGCGCCATCTCCGAGTCGAGGATAAGTCGACCATCGAGTCGGCCATCCAACCGCTTCACGTATTCTGACGCTTCCTCCATATGCGCTTTCATGAGCGCGCGCACGCGCTCGCTGTCGCGCGCGCGGGCGGCCTTGGCGATCTCGGTGTGAATCCTGACGTTGGCACATCCGAATCGCGTGTGCTCTTCCGGAGGCGTTTGGGTGCTGAAGACAACCAGCCGGCGAAGCATCTCGTTGATCAGCTCGCATGCGAAGCGCAGGAAGGGATTGGGGTTTGCTGCAGCCAGGATGTCGTGAAAGTCGAGATCCGCTTGGCGTTGACGAACCAGAAGGGACGGCTCCTGCGAGGTCGGCTGGCACGTTTCGATGTTGTGCTCCAGCGCGTCGAGCTGCTCGTTTGACAGAAACGGCACCGAGCCGGCAGCCAATTCCGGCTCCAGCAGGCGCCGCGCCGCATAGATGTCCTCCATGCTGACTTCTTTGAAGAACAGGTAGTTCTGCAGCAGCTGAAAGGTGCGCTCGAGCGGGACCTCCATGATCGTCGCTCCGCCGGTCGGGCCGGTGCTGATGGTGATCAGTCCCTGCACCTCAAGGGACTTGAGCGCCTCGCGTATCGTGCTCTTGCTGACCGAAAACAGCCGCTGGAGCTCCTTCTCCATGGGAAGCTTGTCGCCCGGACGAAGGTTCTTCTGCGTGATCAGCTGCTTGATCTCTTCGGTAACGAGGTCGGCTCGCTTTTGGATTTTCAGCCGGCTCCCCGGCCGCGGCGATTTTTCCAGTTCGACCGTCATTCCGAATTCTCCAAGTCCACCAATAGGTTCCACGGTCGGCTCCGGGACGACTTAGGCGGGGGCCCAAGGAAGAACCGACTCGTCGGTTGACACTTCTCCCATAATAGGCATATTCATGCAAATCCGGTTTATCATGATAAATAGAATAGATCGGCCGAATGAGAGGGAGCAAGCATGGCAATCGGGCAGAACATCCCCGAAATTTGGGCGGCCATTCACACGCCCTTCGACGCCTCCGGTTCCATCGACGAGGCCGGAGTCCGCCGGAATGTCCGCCACTACATCGCAACCGGATTGGCGGGCGTGTTCTGCAATGGGTTGATCGGCGAAGTCTGGTCCCTCACGCTGCAGGAGAGAAAGCGTGTCATCGAGGTCATTGCGGACGAGGCGAGGGGGCGCCTTGGGATTTCCGTGGTGATCTCGGGTCCCTCGGTGGAAGAAACCATCGATCTCGGCGAGCATGCGCGTCGGCTTGGCGTCAGCCATGCTGTGCTCATGGTCCCAACCTCCGGGCCGCGGTCGCCTACGCAGCAATTCGCGTATCTGCACGACATCTGTGTCCGCTTGGAGATGCCGATCGTCATCTTCAACGCGCGAACCGCCGCGGGCAGCCCGCTGGATCCCGGCGTTTTCACGCAGCTCTGCTCGCTACCCAACCTGAAGCTCCTGAAGACGACAGGCAATGCAGCCGAGAACGCGGCGCTCCGCCTGGCTGCGCGAAACGGCGTGCTGGTGTCAGACCCGCTGGAAGAGAACTTCTTCGCCAACATGCAGGCCGAGGGTCAGTCGATCCTCTATGCCGACCCCGAGCCCTACCTCTATCAACGCGGCGAGTTTCGCCCGATCGCGGGATACGTCGCTCTGTTGGCGGCCGGACGGACGGAAGAAGCAGCACGCATCTGCGCTTCACTCGCGCCGCAACGGGCCATCTTCAACAAGTGGATCATGGACCCGCTGAAGCGCGGTCACATGCCGAACGCGGCGGTCAAGCATTGGTGCGATCTGATCGGCCTTGCTGGTGGCGCCGTGCGCTCGCCCGTCACGCCGCTGTCCGCTGCTGAAAGACGAGAGCTGGAAGCCGATCTCATCGCATGTGGGGCGCCCGGCCTGCTGTCTGCTGCCGAACGAATTTCGTCGTGACTTGCTGATCGCAATCTTCAACGGAGGGGAACATGACATTGAAGCCTGTCGACCGTCGCTCGGTGCTCCAGATGCTGGCCGCTGCCGGTTCCGCACCATTCGTTCTCAAGAGTACCGTTGCCCATGCGGAGACGCCACTCACCGTCGGAGTTCTCTACTCCGGCTCCAAGCAGGATTACGGCTTCAACCAGTCCCACGCGCAGGCCGCCGCGGCCCTGAAGAAGCTGCCCGGCATCAAGGTGATCGAGGAGGAGCGCGTTCCGGAAACGATCGCGGCCCAGCGCAGCATGGAAGGAATGATCCGTCAGGATGGCGCTCAACTCATCCTGGCGACGTCCTTTGGCTATTTCAAGCCGCACGTTCTAGAGATGGCGGCCAAGTATCCGGATGTCACCTTCGCTCACACCGGCGGCGTGTGGACGGCGGGCATGCCCGAGAACATCGGCACGTTCTACGCCTACATCTTCGAGGCGCAGTACACTTCGGGAATCATCGCTGGCCACATGACGAAGAGCAAGAAGCTCGGCCTCGTCGCTGCAAAGCCGACGCCCAATCTTCTGCGCAGCATAAACGCGTTTGCAATCGGCGCGCGATCAGTCGATCCGGCGATTCAGGTGCAGGTCATCTTCACGGGCGACTGGGTTCTTCCAGTCCGCGAAGCGGAGGCGACGAACACGCTGGTCGACCAGGGGGCCGACGTCATCGCCGCCCAGGTCGACAGCCCGAAAGTCGTGGTCGAGACGGCGGAGAAGCGCGGGGTCATGTCATGCGGCTACCATTCGAGTCAGGCCGAGGTGGCTCCTAACGGCTATCTCACCGGAGCCGAGTGGAACTGGATCACACCCTATCTTGTCTATGCCGGCAGCGTCCGTGGCGGCAAGAAGCCGGAGCACTATCTCCGTGCAGGGCTTGGTGATCATTTCGTAAAGAACAGTCCTTTTGGAAAACTCGTTACGCCTGAGGCGCGCGCAGCGGCCGAGACGGCACGGGCAGACCTCATGGGCGGCACGCGCGTGATCTACAGCGGCCCGCTCAAGGACAATAAGGGCAACGTCGTCATCCCTGCTGGCGTCATGCAGAGCAGCAACGACCGGGCGCTCGACGGCATCAATTATCTCGTCGAAGGCATCATCGGCCAAGTCTAGGAGGCGCTCTTGTCTTCGATCTCCGGAATCGAACCCGTGCCTCCGAAGCCGCTGGTAACCGCAGCTCAACTGAGTGTGGCCCTGCCTGTCCTGGCGGTGCTGCTCGCCTCCGCCATCTTTGCGGCGTTCGTGGCCTTGTACGGACAGAACCCCGCCACGGTGTTCGGTCTGATCGTCCAGGGCGGCTTCGGTAGCAGCTTCGCCTGGCAGGATACCTTGTCGCGCGCCGCTCCTTTGGTCCTCGTGGGCCTCGCCGTTGCGATCCCTGCGCAAGCGGGGCTGGTGATCATCGGCGGCGAGGGGGCCTTGGTGCTCGGCGGGCTCGCGGGTGCCGTTGTGACGCTGCCGTTCGCGGGAGCGCACGCGTTTCCCATGCAATGCCTGATGTTGCTGGCCGGCGCCTTGATCGGAGGGCTCTGGTTCGGTCTGGCGGGTGTTCTCCGCCAATATCGCGGCGTCAACGAAACGATCTCGAGCCTGCTGCTGTCCTACATCGGTATCGCCGTCTTCCACCACCTGACCGAAGGCATGTTGCGCGATCCGGCAAGTCTCGACAAGCCGTCGACCCACCCTATCGATCCCTCCTACATGCTGCCGACGCTGCCAGGTGTGGGCGTTCACGCCGGCCTTGCCGTCAGTCTATTGCTGGCGATCGCCGTACATGTCGTGCTCCGCTACACCCGCTGGGGGTTTGCGCTGCGAGTGGTTGGCGGAAGTGCCCGGGTCGCGAGGATGATCGGTCTTGCCGTGAATCGCTGGATCATCGGAGCCTCGGTCGTGGCAGGCGGCATGGCGGGCATTGCCGGCGCGATCGAGGTGGCGGCAGTGCAGGGGACGGCCAACTCCTCGCTCATCGTCGGCTATGGCTATAGCGGAATCCTCGTCGCCTTCCTGGCGCGGCACCAGCCGCTTGCGATTGTCGCCGTCGCGCTGTTGATTGGCGGCATGCAGGCGAGCGCCAGTTTGCTGCAACGGCGTCTTGGACTTCCAGATGCGACAATGCTGGTGTTTCAGGGCCTGATCTTCGTCTGCGTCCTCGTCGCGGATGCAATTGCGCAACAACTCCGAGAAACGACGCGGAGGTAAGGCATGGACGGTACATCAATCGGCTGGCTAGCGCTGCCGCTCGCGATCCTGGGTGGCGCCATCCGGGTGTCGACACCCTTCATTTTCGTCAGCATCGGCGAGCTGATTACCGAGAAATCGGGCCGTATCAATCTAGGGCTCGAAGGCACGCTGATGCTCGGTGCCATGGCGGGATACGGGATCTCCTACCTCTCCGGCTCGCCCTGGCTAGGCGTGCTTTCCGCGGGACTCGCCGGCATGGCCTTCGGCCTTCTGCATGGCCTGCTGTGCAGTGTGAAGCGCGTCAATGACACCGCGATCGGCATCAGCTTGATCGTGCTGGGTACGGGCCTCGCGTTTTTCCTGGGCAAACCCTTGATCGAGCCCAAGGCGCCGCCGCTTCCCTCGATCGCACTCGGATTCTGGTCGAGCGTACCGCAGGTGCGAGCTGCGCTGGACGTTAACGCGCTGTTCTTCGTCGGAATTGCATTGGCTTTCGCGGTCTACGTCTTCCTGAACAGGACGGGCTGGGGGTTGATGCTGCGCACGGTCGGCGATAGCGAGGATGCGGCACGAGCGCTTGGCTTTCCCGTATTGCGGGTGCGCATCATCGCCACCATGGCGGGCGGCTTTCTCGCCGGCATCGGCGGCAGCTTTCTGTCACTTTCATATCCGGGGAGCTGGAGCGAAGGCCTGTCGAGTGGCCAAGGCATCATGGCGGTCGCGCTCGTCATCTTTGCGCGCTGGCGTTCGGTCAATGCTCTCGGCGCATCGCTGCTGTTCGGCGGGGCGGGCGCTCTCGGTCCTGCGCTCCAGGGCATTGGCGTGACCGGCTACTATTACCTGTTCAACGCGGCTCCCTACATTCTGACCCTTGCAATCATGGTGGCCTCGACGTCGCGGGCTGCTCCATTCGCCGATGCGCCGGGCGAGCTCAAGCTCCACCGGTGAGAAGCGCCATGACGAGAATTCATCCTCGGAGGGACGTCCGATGAGCGTACCGCAAGTCGAGCTCAGGAACATGACGAAGCGTTTCGGGGCGAATCTCGCTTTGAACAACGTGTCGCTGCTGATCCGCTCGGGCACCGTCCACGCGCTGCTGGGGGAGAACGGCGCCGGCAAGAGCACGTTGGTCAAATGCCTGGTGGGTTTTTACCGTCCGGACGAGGGGCACATCCAGGTGGATGGGCGCGAGCAGCGACTGAACTCGCCGAAGGATGCCGATGCGCTCGGCATCGGCATGGTGTACCAGCATTTTACTCTCGTGCCGTCGATGACGGTGGCGCAGAATCTCGTCGTCAGCGGTGCGAGATTGCCGGCCTATATCGACTGGCAAAGCGAGCTGAGGCGGCTGACCGAAGTCACCAGGAAGCTCCCTTTTCACGTGCCACTCGACGTGCGCGTCTCGCAGCTCTCTGCCGGCGAGAAGCAGAAGGCCGAAATCGTCAAGCAGCTCTATCTCGGGCGCAAGCTCCTCATCTTGGACGAACCGACGTCGGTGCTCACGCCGGCAGAAGCCGACGAAGTGCTCGGCCATGTTCGCAGCCTGACACGGACGGGCGAACTCAGCGCGATCCTGATCAGCCACAAGTTTCATGAAGTGCGCCGATTTGCCGACGACGTGACGGTGTTGCGTAGAGGTGCGTCGGTGCGAACTGGGGCCGTTGCTGATTTGACGGACGATGCTCTGGCGGAAGCTATGATCGGAGAGCCCGTCAGCAAGATGGTGCCGCATGCGCCGAGATTACCTCCAAAGCCCAACGTTATCCTTTCCATCAGGAACCTCTGCGCGAACGGGGACAATGGTCTTCCGGCCGTGAAGGATCTCTCGCTTGAGGTGCGAGCAGGCGAGATCGTCGGGATTGCCGGAGTATCCGGAAATGGACAGTTGGAGTTGGTCGAGGCCATGATGGGGCAGCGGGATCGCAACGGTACGATTGCCGTCTCCGGCTCGTCCTTCAACGGTACACGAAGGGAAATCGCCCGCCTGGGCGTCTATGGCTTGCCGCAAGAGCCCCTCAAGAACGCCTGCATCGATCGCATGTCGCTGGCCGAGAATCTCGCCCTGCGCAATTTCGATCGGGCGCCGCTCTGCCGCGGTATCGCAATGAACTACGGGGCACTCGTGGAGCAGGCCGAGAGGCTGGTGGCGCAATTCCGTGTCAAGGCGCCTGGCCTGACCGCAAGCATGAGCGCGCTATCCGGTGGCAACGTGCAACGCGCCGTTTTGGCGCGAGAGCTCACCCAGGATGTTTGCTTGCTGGTCGCATCCAATCCGACGTTCGGCCTTGATTTCGTTGCGTGCGAAGAAACGTATCGTCGGATCCTCGATGCACGAAACGGCGGGGCCGCAGTGCTGCTCATCTCGGAGGATCTCGACGAGTTGCTCGGCTTGGTCGATAGGATCCTCGTCATGAGCGCGGGTCGCATCGTCCATGAGGTGCCAGCCGAGAGCGCCGACAAGCGCGTGATCGGCAAATACATGGCGGGAATGAAAGCGGCCTGACTCGAGGCACTTGTCTGGTCAAAATTAATAAGGAGACGCTTGTGGTCACGCAGATCAATCATTTCATCAATGGCAGGCAGGTCCCGGGTGGCAATGAACGCAGTTTGCCCGTCTTCAACCCGGCAACGGGCGAGCAGACGGGCCGTGTTGTGGCCGCCAACGGGGCCGTGGTGGCGGACGCGGTGTTTGCCGCAAACAGGGCGGCGCAGGGTTGGGCCGACACGACGCCTTTACGGCGTGCACGCATCCTCAATCGCTTTCTACGAATTCTCGAGGATCGCGCAAGTCAGCTTGCCGACGTGATCGTCTCCGAGCACGGCAAGGTTCACTCCGACGCTCTCGGGGAAGTTCAGCGCGGAATGGAGGTGGTCGAGTTTGCCACGGCCGCTCCGCAACTCCTCAAGGGCGAACTCACCGAGAATGTCGGTACCCGCGTCGATAGCTATTCTACGCGCCAGCCGCTCGGTGTTGTCGCCGGAATCACGCCCTTCAATTTCCCGGTCATGGTTCCGATGTGGATGTTCCCGGTCGCTCTGGCCTGCGGAAATGCCTTCATTCTGAAGCCATCTGAGCGCGACCCATCGGCGTCGCTCATCATGGCGGAGTGGCTCAAGGAAGCCGGTCTGCCGGACGGTGTGTTCAACGTGGTGCAAGGCGACAAGGAAGCTGTCGATGCGCTGCTGCATCACCCGGATATTTCGGCGATCAGCTTCGTGGGCTCCACACCGATTGCGCAATACATCTATTCGACGGCCGCGAACAACGGGAAGCGCTGCCAGGCGCTCGGTGGCGCCAAGAACCACATGATCGTGATGCCCGATGCCGACATGGATCAGGCGGTCGATGCTTTGATGGGGGCCGCCTACGGTTCCGCCGGCGAACGCTGCATGGCGATCTCGGTTGCTGTGCCGGTCGGCGAGGGGACCGCGGACAGGCTGATATCCGCGCTCGAACCCAAGGTTCGAGGCCTGAAGGTCGGGCCGGGTACCGACCGCGAAGCGGAGATGGGTCCCCTCGTCACGAAACAGCACCTGGAGAAGGTCCGGAGCTACATCGATGCCGGCGTCGCCGAGGGCGCAAAGTTGCTGGTCGACGGACGCAAGTTCAGGATGCAGGGCTACGAGAATGGTTTCTTCGTGGGCGGAACGCTGTTCGACCATGTCAAGCCGAACATGAAGATCTACAAGGAAGAGATCTTCGGACCTGTGCTGTCAGTCGTTCGAGCGCCGGACTACGCGACAGCCGCACGCATGATCAATGAACACGAATTCGGCAATGGCACCGCTATCTTCACTCGTGATGGCGACGCTGCGCGTGAATTCGCCCATCAGATAAAGGTCGGAATGGTCGGCATCAACGTTCCGATTCCGGTACCGATGGCCTTTCACTCCTTCGGTGGATGGAAAGCATCGATCTTCGGCGACCATCACATGCACGGCCCGGAAGGCGTTCGCTTCAACACCCGAATGAAGACGGTCACCAGCCGCTGGCCAACCGGAATACGAGCCGGTGCCGAATTCGTCATGCCGACAATGTCGTAAAAGAACTGGGATCAAGTTTTTGGATACCCCTTCCTCCCTGACTGCGAGGGCCTCTCAGGCCCTCGCTTCTTTTTTGACAGAGCTGCGGCTCACTGCGAAGAGCGGACATCGAGTTGCGCCACGACCCAATCTGCAAAAGCCCGTACCGCTGATCTTTGCCGGCCGGCGCGCGGGTAGATCAGGCGGTGACCGACGTATCGAATATCGTTGGCGCGTCCTGCCAGCGGCGCAACTAATCGTCCGCTCGCCAGTTCACGTTCAGCGAGCAGCGTCGATTCCAGCGCTACTCCCAAACTCTCCGCGGCTGTCGCGATCGCGAGAAAGCTGCGATCGAATCTCATGCCGTGGAGCGCGGGGGCTTCCAACCCGTTGGCGGTGAACCATTGGTGCCATTGAACCTGCTTCACGTCGGAGCGGATCAGCGTCTGATCGAGGAGATCGGCAGGCTTTCTTATCGATTTTGCGAGAGCAGGGGAGCAGAGCGGGGTGACTGTCTCCTCCGGGAGAGGAATAATTTCGACACCCTCAGCACGCGGCGGACCATAGACAATGTCGATATCAAAGTCATCATTGCTGAAGCGGGCGTAGTCCGTGCTCGCAGCCAGCCGAACCTCGAGCTTTGGATAAGCCGCGAGAAACTGTGCCAGCCGTGGTGCCAGCCATTGCGCGGCAAAGCTGGGTGCGGAGTGAACGCGCACCAATTGCGGTCCGCGCGCGGCAACTTCCTCTAGGCCACGGCGGAGCTGATCGAATGCCGCTCCCGTGTGGCGCATCAGATTTTCGCCGGCTGGCGTGAGCCGCACCGATCGCGCGCTGCGCTCGAACAGAACGGTCCGAAGCGTGTCCTCCAGTTTGCGAATGGCATGACTGACCGCACTCGGTGTCAGGTGAAGCTCATTCGCCGCATCGCGAAAAGATCCGGTGCGGGCGGCGGCTTCAAAGGCGCGAATTGCCGATATCGGGACGTTTGATAGCATTCCATAAGTGAACCAGATTCATCCATCCGTGACAACTGTGCGTTTGTCTGTTGCCCGTCCGCGGTGCATTCCTAGGCTTGCCAAGGAAAAACAATTTGCGGGAGGAATTGATGCTGCTCAGCGGTAAGACGGCCATCATTTCGGGCGCGGCATCGCCGCGTGGCATCGGGCTTGCCACGGCACGGCGGTTCGTTGCCGAGGGCGCTCGAGTCGCCGTTCTCGACATTGACGCGAGCGCGGCGGCGGACGCCGCGGCTTCGCTTGGCACGTCCCACATTGGGCTGCGATGTGACGTCGCCGACAAATCATCCTGCGAGCAGGCCGTCGCTCGCGCGATCGAATCCTTCGGAAGCATCGATATTCTCGTCAACAACGCAGGCATCACCCAGCCAGTGAAGTTCCTAGAAATCTCGCCGGCCGATTGGGATCGCATTCAGGACGTCAATCTGAAGGGCATTCTGTTCCTCTCCCAGGCGGTGATCCCACATATGCGCTCACGAAAATCCGGATCAATCGCCTGCATGTCTTCGGTCTCGGCCCAGCGTGGCGGCGGAATATTTGGAGGCCCGCATTATTCGGCCGCCAAGGCGGGTGTGCTTGGTCTCGCCAAGGCGATGGCCCGTGAATTCGGCCCGGACGGCATCCGCGTCAATTGCGTGACACCCGGCCTGATCGGCACCGATATCACCGCGGGCAAGCTGACCGACGACATGAGGGCGAAGATCCTGGAGGGCATTCCGCTCAATCGTCTCGGCACGGCAGACGACGTCGCCGGCATCTACACCTTCCTGGCCTCGGATCTCTCCGCCTACGTGACGGGTGCCGTGATCGACGTCAACGGCGGCATGCTGATCCACTGAGCTAGGAAGACAAGGTCCAGATCGATGGAAACGCTGACCAACACGCCGAAACTGGCGGATCGCGCCTACAATATTCGCCGCAATGCGCTGCGCATGGGCGAGGTCCAGGGCCAGGGCTATATCGCACAGGCGCTGGACATCTCCGACGTCCTTGCGGTGGCCTATTTTCACGCGATGCGCTACCGGCCGGAAGATCCGTCCTGGGAGGAACGCGACCGCTTCCTGCTCTCGAATGGACACTACGCCATCGCGCTCTACGCGGCCTTGATCGAGGCGGGGATCGTCCCCGAGGAGGAACTCGAAACCTATGGCAGCGACGAGAGCCGCCTGCCAATGTCGGGCATGGCCTCCTACACGCCGGGAATGGAAATGTCGGGCGGCTCGCTAGGGCTTGGGCTCAGCATCGCCGTCGGAATGGGGCTGGGGCTGAAGCGCAAGAAATCCGAGGCGCGGGTATACACGTTATTCTCGGATGGCGAGCTCGACGAGGGCTCGGTCTGGGAGGCCATCCAGTCGGCCGGCCATTACAAACTCGACAATCTGATCGGCATCGTCGACGTCAACAATCAGCAGGCGGATGGTCCTTCGACGCAGGTCATGGCGTTCGAGCCGCTGGTCGAGAAGCTTCAGGCCTTCGGCTGGTTTGTGCAGCGCATCGACGGCAACGATCTCGATGCCGTGCTTACGGCGTTTGACGCCGCCAAGTCCCATCCCGAGCCCAAGCCACGGATGATCGTCGCCGACACGCTGATGGGTAAGGGTGTTCCTTTCCTGGAGCAGCGCGAGAAGAACCATTTCCTCCGCGTCGAGCAGCACGAATGGCAGCTCGCGCTGGCCGCGCTGGAAGCTGGGAGGCAGGCATGAAGACCGTTAGATCAGCACCCCAGCCGGGCAAACCGCGCCTGACCACCTCGGCCATGATCGCCTCGATCGCGGCGGAGGGGCAGAAGACGAAACCGGCACCGTTCGGACATGCGCTCGTCGAGCTTGCACGTAGCCGCCCTGACGTTGTCGGCATGACGGCCGATCTCGGCAAATACACCGACCTGCACATCTTCGCGAAGGAATTCCCGGACCGCTATTACCAGATGGGCATGGCCGAGCAGCTTCTGTTCGGCGCCGCTTCGGGCCTCGCCGCGGAAGGCTTCATGCCGTTCGCGACCACCTACGCCGTGTTCGCCTCACGGCGCGCCTACGACTTCATTCACCAGACCATCGCGGAGGAAGACCGCAACGTAAAGATCGTCTGCGCACTGCCCGGCCTGACTTCGGGCTATGGCCCGAGCCATCAGGCCGCGGAGGATCTCGCGCTGTTTCGTGCGATGCCGAACATGACGGTCATCGATCCCTGCGATGCTCATGAAATCGAGCAGCTGGTGCCCGCAATCGCAGCGCATCATGGGCCAGTTTACATGCGCCTGTTGCGTGGTCAGGTGCCCGTCGTGCTGGACGAATATGACTACAAGTTCGAGCTCGGCAAGGCCAAGCTGATCCGTGACGGGAAGGACGTGCTGATCATCTCATCCGGCATCATGACCATGCGTGCGCTTGAGGCTGTGCAAGTTCTTAAAAACGATGGCGTCGATGCTGCAGTGCTCCACGTTCCGACCATCAAGCCGCTCGATGCCGAGACGATACTGCGCGAAGCCGGCAAGTCAGGCCGCCTGGTCATCGTTGCCGAAAACCACACGACGATTGGCGGTCTCGGCGAGGCGGTCGCCGCACTCCTGATGCGTTCAGGCGTCCATCCGCCTTTCCGCCAGATTGCGTTGCCGGACAAATTTCTTGACGCCGGCGCACTACCGACGCTGCACGACCGCTACGGCATTTCCACCGCCGAGGTCGCAAGGCAGATCAAGCAGTGGCTTTAGCGCACCGGCACTGAGCGCCAGCCAGGCCAAATACGAGTGAAGTGTTCCGCCCGCTGCAAGTTGCGGCGGGCGAGGGATGGCTGTTGCCCGAATGCAGCCAGCGAAGAGTCGGGACGGATGAACAGCGCAGGCTCCATGCAGCCGGCACAACGTCAATACAGGACCAGGAGGAAAACATGACTGTCTCGAAGCCCGGACGCATCAGCCGCCGTTCGCTATTGATCGCGGCGAGCGCGGTACCTCTCTGCAGGATTCTGACCCGTCCGGCGTCTGCCGCCGAGTTCGTCTACAAGTTCGCCACCGGGCAGGATCCGACCCATCCGGTGAATGTCCGAGCCCAAGAGGCGATCGACCGTATCCGCGAAGCGACCAGCGGCCGGCTGGAGATCAGGCTGTTCCCGGCCAACCAGCTGGGCTCCGACACCGAACTGCTGACCCAGGTTCGCAGCGGAGGCGTCGAGTTCTTCAATCAATCGTCCTCGATTCTTGCCACCCTGGTGCCCAGCGCCGGCATCGTGAACACCGGCTTTGCCTTCGCCGACTACGACAGCGTGTGGAAAGCAATGGACGGCGACCTCGGCACCTATATCCGGGCGCAGATTGCCAAGACGCCGATCATGGCGGTGTCGAAGGCCTGGGACAACGGCTTCCGCCAGGTGACCTCGTCCGGCCGCGAGGTGCGGACGCCGGATGATCTCAAGAACTTCCAGATCCGCGTACCGCCCGCGCCGCTATTGACCTCGCTTTTCAAGGCGCTCGGCGCCGGACCGACGCCGATCAACTTCAACGAGGTCTATTCCGCGTTGCAGACCAAGGTCGTTGATGGGCAGGAGAATCCGTTGCCCATCATCGCGACCGCCCGTCTCTATGAAGTGCAGAGCACGTGCAGCCTGACGGGGCACGTCTGGGACGGCTATTGGATCCTTGGCAATAAGCGCGCTTTCGAGCGCCTGCCCAAGGACGTGCAGGAGATCGTGACGCGCGAGCTCGACCGCTCCGCCCTCGATCAGCGCGCCGACATCGCAAAGCTCAGCCAGTCACTTCGCGCCGATCTTTCGGCCAAGGGCCTCAAATTCATCGATGTCGATCGCGCCGCCTTCCGCCAGGCATTGGCCAAGACCAGCTTCTACGCCGACTGGAAAACCAAATTTGGCGAGGAGGCATGGTCGCAACTCGAAAGAGCCGCGGGTCAGTTATCATGACCAGCGTGAGCCATACGCCGCATGTGGATGCCGGTATGGCGGTCGGCGCGTCGCAGGCCGGCCGACGCGGTTGGGTGATAACGGCGAACACTATGCTTGGTCATCTCGTTGCGGTCCCTGCGGCACTGCTCGTGCTGGCGGAGATTGCGGTGCTGTCTGCCGGCATCGTGAGCCGATATGTGTTCCGCTCACCAATCGTCTGGTCCGACGAGCTTGCTGGCATTCTCTTTCTCTGGCTCGCCATGTTCGGCTCCGTGATCGCGTTCCAGCGCGGCGAACACATGCGGATGACAGCTGTCGTTGGCGTTCTCAGCGCGGAGCTTCGCGCGTTCCTGGATGTGGTGGCGGCCGCAGCATCCCTGGCATTTCTTGCGCTCGTTGTCTGGCCGGCCTATGAGTTTGCGGCAGACGAGGCCTTCGTCACCACGCCGGCGCTCGAGATCGTCAACAGCTGGCGTGCGGCGGCGTTGCCGATCGGCATCGGCTTGATGCTGATCGCAGCGGTCCTCCGGCTGATCCGCATCGCGAGCCTGCGCAGCCTGCTGGGTTCGGTCGCGATGGTCGCAGGTATCATTGCGGCGTTCATTCTGCTCGCCCCCGTCTTGAAGCCGCTCGGCAATCTCAATCTTCTGATCTTCTTCGTTTTCGTTGTTGGGGCGATGGTCTTCGCGGCCGTGCCGATCGCCTTCGCATTTGGTCTTGCGACGGTTGGCTATCTCGCCTTGACGACCAGCACGCCCGACGTGGTGATGATCGGACGAATGGACGAGGGCATGAGCCACCTGATCCTGCTCGCCGTGCCGCTTTTCGTCTTTCTCGGCCTCCTGATCGAGATGACGGGAATGGCACGCGCCATGGTCAGCTTCCTGGCGAGCCTCCTGGGCCACGTGCGCGGCGGATTGCACTACGTGCTGGTCGGAGCGATGTATCTGGTCTCGGGCATTTCCGGCTCCAAGGCAGCGGACATGGCTGCGGTGGCTCCTGTGCTGTTTCCCGAGATGCGGCAGCGAGGAGCCAAGCCAGGCGATCTGGTTGCGCTTCTGGCGGCGACCGGCGCGCAGACCGAAACGATCCCGCCCTCGCTGGTCCTGATCACGATCGGCTCGGTGACCGGCGTGTCGATCTCGGCATTGTTCACGGGCGGGTTGCTTCCGGGCGTGGTGCTCGCGCTCATGCTCGCGGCCGTGGTCTGGTGGCGATACCGCCGCGAGGACCTGTCTCACATCAAACGGGCTAGCGGCCGGCAAATCGGGCGGGCCTTTGTGATCGCGATACCTGCTATCGCCCTGCCGTTCGTGATCCGGACCGCTGTCGTCGAAGGCGTCGCGACGGCAACGGAGGTCTCGACCATCGGCATTCTATACTGCGCCTGCGCGGGTCTCTTCATCTACCGCCAGTTCGACTGGCGCCGTATCTATCCAATGTTGGTCGAGACGGCCTCGCTCTCCGGGGCGATCCTGCTCATCATCGGCGCGGCGACAGGGATGGCCTGGGCGCTGACCCAATCTGGATTTTCCGCTTCTCTTGCCAAATTCATGACCAGCCTACCAGGCGGCATCCCCGTCTTCCTGGCGGTGACGATCGTGTCCTTCGTGATTCTGGGGAGCGTGCTGGAGGGAATCCCGGCCATCGTCCTGTTCGGTCCTCTGCTGTTCCCGATCGCGCGGCAGGTCGGGGTGCACGATGTCCACTACGCCATGGTGGTCGTCCTCGCTATGGGCATCGGCCTATTCGCGCCACCGTTCGGCGTCGGCTACTACGCGGCCTGTGCCATCAGCCGCATCAATCCGGACGAGGGCATGAAGCCGATCGTGGGCTATATGATCGCGCTCCTGATTGGCACGCTGATCGTTGCCGCCGTGCCCTGGCTGTCGATCGGCTTCCTTTGACAACATGGCCGGGCGCCTCGCGGGACAAACCGCGAAGCGCCTTGTCAGGCGAATTTCGGCAGATGCAGCGGCAGGCCCTCGCAAGGCGCATCGATTTCTTCGACCTGCCCCTTGCCGACTTCGGTGACGCGCAGCTTCCTGCCTTCAAGTGTGAAGGCACAATTCGTCGGCTGCGGTCCATCCAGGACCAGACGATTGGCGACCTCACCCCGCCGGTCCAGCACCGTAACGTTCTTCTGGTTGTAGACCGTGCAATAGAGCCGGCCGTCCGTTCCGAAGGCCATTCCGTCCGGCCCCTTGAAGTCCGCATCGGAATCCGGCTGCAGGACGTTGCCGAAGACGACGCGTTTCGGCGCTGCCTCGCCAAGCACGTCATACCGATAGATCTCGCCGGTGAAGGACGCGTTGGCGTAGAGGTGGTTGTCGGGACCGAAGGCAATGCCGTTGGTGAAGCGGATCTTGCGATCGAGCACGCGGAGCACCTTCATGGCTGCGGGATCGATCTCGTATACACGGCCGTCCCAGTCGAGATCCATATACCCGTCGACGAAGGCCTGGCCGTTGATGAAATCCTCGGCGGCCATTCCGGAGTCGGTCATGTAGAGCAATCCGTTCGGACCGAAGCAGAGGTCGTTCGGAAACAAAAAGCGCTCCGCCCCTTCGCCCTGCATACGCCTGATCTCGTTTCCGCGCTCGTCGATGCAGATCAGCGCCCGGAGCCCGGCTTCCGCGATCCAGATCCTGCCGTGGCCATCGGTTGTCAATCCATTCGGACGGCCACCTGTCGTTCGGATCACGCGGCGGTTGCCGCGAGGATCGAGCCGCGTCACGCAAAGGGTCGACGCGGACATCTCCGTGACATACATCGAGCCGTCGGGCAGGCACACCGGCCCCTCCGGCGCGCCAATTCCGGTTGCAAACAGTCTCGACGCCATTCATCCCTCCCGTTACGGATGTTGCTTTCGTTATGCGATAACCAGGCCGCTGGACGGATCGATCAGCACCACGCGATTGAGGTCGATGGCGAGATCGATCCGCTCGCCATGGCTGCTCACGTCGTGCGCCTGCAACTCGGCAACAGCATCGACGCCACCGATCTTGATCGTGGTGAAGGTGCGTGTCCCCGTCGGCTGAATGAGATCGGCAGTGGCCGAATAGGAGACCACGCCGTCGCGCAGCGACCCGCCGGCTCGACTGAAGTGCTGCGGCCGAATGCCGACGAGAATCTCTCGCCCATTCATGCTGGCCAGCGGCCTCGCCTTCGCGCTCGGTAGCGTCAGTTCACCGCCGGACTGGAACACCACCCCGGCCTCGGGACCGTTTGTCTTGAAGGTCGCGGGGATGAGGTTGATCGACGGAGAGCCGAGAAAGCCTGCCACGAACCCCGTACGGGGCTGCTCGAAAAGTTCCAGCGGAGCGCCCTGCTGCTCGATGTTTCCGTCACGCAGCAGCACGATCCGGTCGGCCAGCGTCATCGCCTCGACCTGGTCATGGGTAACGTAGATCATGGTCGTCGTGATCTCGTGATGCAGGCGCTTGATCTCGGTGCGCATCTCGTCACGCAATTGAGCGTCGAGATTCGAGAGCGGCTCGTCGAACAGGAACAGGTCGGCCTTGCGAACGATGGCGCGGCCGATGGCGACGCGCTGACGTTGTCCTCCGGAGAGCTGCCGCGGATAGCGCTGCAGGAAATTGCCGATGCCGAGCATCTCGGCGGCCTCGCTGACCCGCTTCCTGATCTCGATCTCGGGAGTCTTGCGGGCGCGCAGACCGAAGGCGATGTTCTCGCTGACGGTCAGATAAGGGTAGAGTGCATAGTTCTGAAACACCATCGCGATATTGCGCTCGCGCGGGCGCAGATCGTTGACCACCGCGCCCCCGATGGCGATAGTTCCGCCATCCGGGTCCTCGAGGCCAGCGATGGTGCGCAACAGTGTGCTCTTTCCGCAACCGGACGGCCCCACCAGCACAGCGAATTCGCCATCGGCGATGGTGAGATCCACCCCTCGGACCGCATGCACGTTGCCGTAATATTTGTGTACCCCGGACAGCTTGACGTCAGCCACTCCGCTCTCCCTAACCCTTGACTGCGCCCAGCGAGATGCCGCGCACGAGATAGCGCTGCATCACCGAGACCGCGACGAAGATCGGCAACGTCCCCAAGACCGACATCGCCGCGATCTTGGCCCAGAAATTCGATTGTCCGCCGAAATAGTGCGTCAGCATGACCGGAAAGGTGATGACCTCGGTGCGCGTCAGCACGAGGGCGAACAGGAAGTCGTTCCAGGCGAAGACGAAGGTGAAGACCGACGTCGCCATGAGGCCGGGGCGAACCATCGGGAAAACGACCTTCCAGATCACCTCCCATCGGTTGAGGCCATCGACCAGCGCGCTTTCCTCGAGCTCCAGCGGAACGTCGACGATGTAACCGCGCATCATCCAGATCACGTAGGGGAGATTGAATGCGGTGTAGAGGAGGATGAGGCCGAAATAGCCGTCGACCAGGCCGAAATAGACGTAGATCAGGAAGACCGGGAAGACGACCGCGATCGGCGGGATCATGCGCTGGGAGATGATCCACATCGCCAGGTTCTCGCCGCCGGTGCCGAAGCGCGCGAGACTGTAGGCGCAGAGCGTTCCGAGAATGATCGCGATGAAAGCGCTGACGCCGGCGACAATCAGGCTGTTCAGGATGGCGACGACGTCACCATCCTTGAACAGCACGTAATAGTTCGAGAACTGGATCTGTCCGGGAATCCACAACGGCGGGACGTGATAGATCTCGTCCGGTGTTTTGAACGAAATCATGAAGAGCCAATAAACTGGAAACAGAAACAGCAGGGTTACGACGCCTGCGCCGAGATAGCGAAGCGCCAGAATGCGGGCTTTTCTCGCCGGTAGCTTGCCGACCCTCATCGCGCAAGCTCCATGCGCTTGAGGACCAGCGTGGTGATGACCGTGAGCAGCGCAATCACCAAAAACGAGATCGCGGCCGTATAGCTGGTCTCGAATTGCGAGAAACCCTGCACATAGGTGTAGAGCGAGATGGTTTCGGTCATCGAACCGGGCCCGCCTTCGGTGAGAGCCCAGATGATGTCGAAGATGCGAACGAGATCGAGTCCGCGGATCAGGCAGGCGACGGCGATCACGGGCGCGATCGCCGGCAGAACGATCGCGCGAAGCACGCGCAGGTACGACGCCCCATCGATCTCCGCGGCCTCGAGTTGCGATTGGTCGACATTCGACAGTGCGGCAAGCAGGAGCAGGAACATGAACGGCGACCACTGCCAGACCTCGCAGATGATGATCGCCGGATAGACGTACGAGGGATTGACGGTCCAAAGAATCCGGACCGGCTCGCCGGCGAAGAAACTCAGGATCTGACCGATCGGGCCGAAGCGGACGTCGAACATCAGACGCCACGTCGCACCCGCGACGATCGGAGAGATCACCGTCGGAAGCACCAGCAGCGCGACGAAGATCTGTCGACCCGGCATGCGATCGATGAAGAGCTGCGCCATCAGGAAGCCGATTAGCAGCTCCAAGGGGAGGGCGATCGCGGTGATGATGGCGGTATGACCGAGCGAAGCCCAGAGGCGGGTATCTCTGAACAGCTCCGCATAGTTCAAGAGGCCAACGAAGGAGGTGTCGTTCTCGGTCATCGTGATGCGCTGGAAGCTCACGATCAGCGAGTAAATCAGAGGGAACAGGCCGACCAGGAGGAGGATCAGAATCGCCGGCGCAACGATGAGATAGGGCAGGCGATCTTCGAACATCCGCCCGAAGCGGCTGGGGCGCCGCTGCTCGGCAGCGTTGATACTTTCGGAAAGCGTCATCATCGGTCCAGGAAACGGCCGCACGGGAGAGCGATGCCTCCCGTGCGCTGTCCAAAGCTGCTATTGCGGGTAGGCACCGGGCTTCGCGGCCCAGACCTTGTAGACGGCCTTTTGATTGTCGATGCCGACCTTCTCGGTGATGGCGTCGAATTGTTGCGCCATGCGGTCGAGAATGGCCTTGGGGTCTTCGCCGGCCCACAGGCTCGAGATCGCCTTTGTCATAGCCTCGTCGTACTTATCCTGTTGCAGCAGCGACAGGTCGAGGAGGCCCTTCTCGCCCGACGTCTTGATGGTGTCGAGATAGGCGGCAGCGTCAGGCCACAGCGCACGATACTTTTCGCTCGCGTAGTGCGACAGGCGGAACGGATCACGCAGCGTATAAGGGAGTTGGACGCGCGCGAGACTGGTCTTCTTGCTGTTCAGCCACTGAATGAAGAGATAGGCGGCCTCCTTGTTCTTGCTGGTGGCTGACACCGACAAGTCGAAGCCAACACCGAGCTCGGGACGGCCGAGAGGGGTGAGCGCGTAGCCGACTTTGCCGGCGACCTGCGATTTCGGCACCCACTTCAGCGCTTCCTCGCCCGAGCCATAGCCCGCGGCCCAGCGGCCGTAGGGCGGCCAGGAGATCGTCATCGCGGTCGTGCCCTGAAGGAACGCGGCGAGATTGTCGACGAAATTCCACTGCTCCACGCCCGGAGGCATGAACTTGTTCTCCGCCACCATCTGCTTGAAGACCTTGAGGCCGACATCGCCATTCACCGTCGCCTTCATGGTGTCGGCATTGAAGAACTTGCCGCCCTCCATGCGAAAGCGTTCCTGGAACATGTATTGCGGATACGGCGCAGTGCGGAAGAAGCCAGCGCCATAGACCTTTGGCGCCATTTTGTCGGTGATGAACTGGCCGATCTCGTCGAACTGCTTCCAGTCCTTTGGCGGCGCCAGCTCGTAGCCGAACTTGGCCTTGAACTCGTCCTTCATCTTCGGATCCTCGAAGATGTCTTTCCGGTAGTAGAGCAGCATCACGTCGCCGTCGTCCGGAAAACCGTAGATCTTGCCGTCATACTGCATCTGGTTGTCACGATAGGCAGCTGCGATGTCCTGCAATTCGTCACGATAGCCGAACTTGTCGACATACTTATCGAGGGGTTCAAGTGCCCCTGCGCGGGCGAGATCGGGCATCCAGGACGGAATGACGTTCAATGCGTCATAGGCTCCGGCGCCTGATTTGAAATCCTGCATGATCTTGGTGAACATCTGATCGGTCGGCACTTCGACCACCTTCACCTTGATGCCGGTGAGCTTCTCCCATTGCGGGCCCGAATAGTTCAGCGGGTCGAGCGACTGGAGACCGGCCTCCCACACGATGCTGATCGTTGTACCTGCGTACTTCTTCGCGGCTTCCACCGCTGTGTCGGCCGCATCTCTGTCCGCAGCCGGCGCCGCGGCGCCGGTGAGCGCGAGTACAGCGGCCGCGCTTAAAAATGTCCTAAACTTCATGCCTTCCTCCTCCTCTCCAGGGCATTCAGAGGCTGGCAGAGCCGACCTCCAAATACTTGTCACGTCGTCACCTGGCGCGGACGTAAGCAGGCCATCAGCAGCGACCGGCGCCAGAAGTCTCTTCAATGTCGAGGATTGCCACGCAGCCGCATCGCCGGACTTGGCTTTTCCCGCCAATCCAAATGAGCGCGATGTGAATTCGTAGAACTTCCTCCCAAAACAGCTCTAGAGCTTTGATTTTGAGGTCAGTCTGCGTTGAGGTGGAACCGACCGACAAATGAGAACTTTACACTCATACATGAACTGCATTCACCTGAATGGGGGGCCCTTAGATCCAAGAGCCGAAGCCGGTGGCGCTCTCTTGCGCGAAGCGCAATCCGTCATCTTCCACTCGATGCAGCAGGTTCGTGTCGGTGACCTGACGATCAGCCTCATGAATATCTCAGCCCACACGGCCTCCTCGTCATCGGACGCGACCTTGCGCGCCGCGAGGAGCGCGGGCAGAGCGATGTCCGTAGACCAACGGAAGGCCGTCGGCCGTTTTCCGTCCCGGCGCCTCCGGCGCCGTAGCGCCGCGAAGCGACTGCGCCATGGGTGCGCCGCGGCACTGGGGCTGATAGGATGTGGTCGCCCCAACGGTCGGAAACCAGCCGGCCGAGCGACCTGCGAATGCCGACGGCATTCCGGTAGCCGGCTGCGGCGCAGAGCAGACCCAGCCCGAAGATCGCGCCCCGGTGCGTGTTCACGTCGTGTGTTGCGGCCAGTATGGCGCGCTCGGCGGCAACGCCGATGACACGCAGCCGTTTCATGCCTCGCCCTCGGCGCCCGGGGCGGCGGGCTCGCTGAAGAACGGCATCAGGGTTGCGGCGCTCCATGTCGCGATGGTGGTGTTCGGCGAGGTCGGAGTGACCTGGCCAGCCGAGGTCCGCACCACCGGAGTCTTGCAAAAGCTAGAGTGCCTGGCGGAGATCGTGGGCTAAGGGCGAGTCTCGACCGTTAGTCGCAGCTTTGCAATGACGAAAACCGCCGCGCAGTCGATTAGACCACACACCTGGCGAGCGCTGTGAATCAACATGAACCATATGCTCTTTGCTCATTGAGGTCATTCGGCCCGCAATCATGATATCGGCTCTCCGACGAGCGTGCTCGCCGGATCCCTAAGCTACTCTCAGTCACGGCTCCCGCCCAGGATGGTTCGATAGATCGATATTTGCTGCGTTCCCGGTGCCTTTTCGCGGTCTTCTTCAGAAGGCTGCTTGCCTCACGAATTAGGCCCGCCAGCTCGTAGAGGGGCTCTGAATCACCCTGTTGCAGATCAGCGTGCACCCACCGCCGCAATCCCACGATGCATCCCGTCCAATCAAATCGTTCTAGTAAGTCGACCCGTGTGGGCCGGGTCGTGTCCCCGGTGATGGTGTGGTAGAGCAAAGCCGCCTGCACGCGCGCCCCCACACAGCGCCGTAGCGGGCGGGCGGCTTTGCGGTAGTCATCGATGATTCGTCGGTAGGGTCGGGTTGCTGACACTAACCTGATTCGAGGAACCACCGATGACCGACGGCATGATGAACCTGCGAACGCTCGTGGAGAAGAGCCCGATGCCGATCTGGTGCGCGAGATGATCGGCTTTGCCGCCCAGCGCCTGATGGAGCTGGAAGCCGAGGGCCAGACCGGGGCCGCCTACGGCGAGAAAAACCCCGAGCGTTTGGCCCCGCGCAACGGTTACCGCGACCGATCTGGGAACCCGCGCCGGAGCGGTCGAGCTTCGCATTCCCAAGCTACGCAAGGGCTCCTACTTCCCCGGGCTTCCTGGAGCCGCGCCGCATGGCCGAGAAGGCTCTGACCGCCGCGGTGCAGGAAGCCGATGTGCAGGGCGTCTCGACCCGCTCGGTGGACGACCTCGTGCAGGCGATGGGTATGACCGGCATCTCGAAAAGCCAGGTGAGCCGGCTGTAGTGGTTCACATCGATGCCTCGCTGATCCGCGCCAACGTGAGTTGGGACAGCCTCACCGAGCAGCATGTGGTGAATGTGTTGAGCGAGAATCAAAGCGAAGATGAAAGCGAGGCTGAGAGGAAGCGCCGGCAAAGCGGCAAGTACAAGAAGATCTGCACCACTGATCCGATGCGACAATGGCCACCAATGCCCGAAACCGGCGGCTGGAGTCCGCTTACAAGCAGCACACTTCCGTCGATGACAAGGTCGGCGTTATTCTGGACGTCGCGGTTCCGACTGGACAAATGAACGAAGGGGAGATGATCGAGCCGCAAGTCGATGAGGTTGAATCG
The DNA here is from genome assembly GCF_016031655.1 of Bradyrhizobium glycinis. Taxonomy (GTDB): domain Bacteria; phylum Pseudomonadota; class Alphaproteobacteria; order Rhizobiales; family Xanthobacteraceae; genus Bradyrhizobium; species Bradyrhizobium glycinis. Next base: position 13,413 of record NZ_JACCHQ010000014.1, on the reverse strand, counting down.
ATTGCGGGCATCAACATCAAGGTGGTCACCGCCGACGCGGCTATGCCTACGCTTAAGTCTACGGTGCGCTCGAGCGGCGCGGCATCGATGCCCTGATCCCAATTAAAGCCGAACCAATCAAGAGTCGCGTACCGCTCAGACGCTTCCGGTGCGACGCCAAGAACGACATCTTGAAGTGCCCGCGAGGACGTATCTTGCGCCCCGCGCGGCCCATCAAGCACGGCCGATCCTTTTACTCGAAGGCAGGATTGCGCCTGGTGTCCGCTCAAGGGGCGATTGCCCATCCAAAGGGCGGTTTAACAAAGCGGTCGTTGTCAGTGACGATTATCCGGCACTGCTCCGCGCCCGCCGCCGTCAAACGACTGTGATCTGAGCCATATGTTCAGTCCAGCGTTCCAGCGCGTCTCGCATTTCCGCTTCGTAACGGGCGCGATTGTACACCCCAGCTACTCCGGCGCGGTGGCCGCTAACGTGGTTCAAAATCGCTTCAACGATGTGCGGCAGGACGCCCAAGCGATCGGCCATCACGGTCGCGGCCGTGCGACGAAGATCATGCACGGTCCAGTGGGGCAGCGGCTTGGCATCCTCGTCCACTCCCCTCCGAGCCGAAAGAATGCGTGCGTCCAGCGCTAACTTCGATTTGGACCAGCCGGAGAATCCTCGATTTTCATCACTTTTTCGGCGAGCACTATTACCGAAGACGCAGTCTTCATCATTTCGCTGAGGCGGCAGCAGAGCCAAGGCAGTTGGGACTAGCGGCAGCACGTGCTCGCGATGGTTCTTTACCCGAGCGCTGGGCAGAGTCCAACGGCCGGCTGCGGTATCTAGCTCCGGCCATCTCATGCCGCCGACTTCGTCGCGCCGCTGAGCGGTGAGGATCAGCAAGCGTAGTATACGTCCGTGGTCGTCATCGCCGCATGCCTTCCAAATCTCGGACAGCTCTGTATCGGACAATACCCGTTCCCGGGATTTCGGCTGCTCGGGACGATTGGTGCCGAGCACAGGGTTTGCCGGAATATCGAGGCCCTCTTGAATGGCCCAATTAAACATCGTGGATAGGGCGGTGCGAGCGCGTGCGGCTGAGACGGCCCCTTGCTGCGCTGCGATATCGGCGACTCGCGCCGCAACATGGCGCCTGGTCATCTTGAACACGGAGACTGAGTGCAGGGGCTTCCAGGCGACGAGCAAGTAGCGTTCGACCTCCGAATACGTCCGGGGCCGCTGCTTCTTTTTCGCGATGCTGAGGTATTCGCCGGCTATCTTACGGAGTGTGTCGGCCGCCTGAAGGTTGGCCTCCGCTTTGGTATCCGCCGGGTCCTTCCCGTCCGCGACCAGACCCAGCAATCTCTTGGCTTCCCGGCGCGCCTTCTCTGGTGTCCAGGGTGATCCGTGCCGACCAATCGTGAAGAAGCGCTGGCGGCCAAACAACCGGTACTTGAGGACGTAGGTCGCTTGATCGCGCTGGCGCCGCACGCCAAAGCCCCGCACCGCTTCCTTATGGCCCGCATCCCAGATCGCTTCTCCTGGGACCAGCGCCTGCACAGCTCTGATCGTAATACTTGCCAACGCCATGCGAAGTCCCTTTCGCGCTTCTAGCTACCACATAGCTACCACGGCAACACTAATTGTAGCGAAGGAGGGCGTGGCTACGGCGAGTTATTATCTTGAAATTGTTGTGAAATTCGTAGTGCCGCGTAGCGGAGCGTAGATGCGGCGGCGGCACAAATCTGTCTGTGGAACAGGAGGTCGGTGGTTCGAGCCCACCCAACTGTACCATGATTGCGGATAACCCCGCATTCTCAGCATCTTGTTGATAGACCTAACGGATTTGCGTCGCCAAAATACAAAAGGCGATACAAATGGCGTTGCGAATGGTTGCGTTGAATCGAGCTGCTGATGGTCGATGGTTTGCTCGCAAGGGCATTCCCGAGGATGTCCGCGAGGACTACCAACGTCTCTATGGGACCAAGCGTGAAGCTCATCTCAAACTCGCGGCTGGCACACCTAAGCACGAGGCTAAGGCCCGACTTGGCGAGTGGGAAGCAGAGGTCGAAACCCGCATCGCGACCCTGCGGGCCCAGAGGAACGGCGAGGGGCAACCACTCACGAGGCTCAACGCAATCGCTCTGGCCGGTCGCTGGTACTTGTGGTTCGTGAAGCAGCACGAGGCGGACCCGGGCAAGCCGGGATATTGGAAGGGCCTCGGGGATATTATGGTCTGGGAGGTGATCCGTCCTCACGCGCCTGAGAGCTATGAAGAAGACCCACGGTCTGATGCCGATTGGAATTGGGCCAAAGAGCCAGACGTTCGCGAGGCGGTGAGGCCACTGATTGCGGAAGAGGCGCGAGTAGCGACATTCCTCGCCAGCGAGGGGAAAGCTTTGAACCCCACTGCCTACGCACTCTTTGTAGACGCTGTCAGTGACAACCTATTGCCGGCCTTCTCTTTGCTGGAGAAGCGCGCGAACGGCGATTATTCACGTGACGAAACGCCCGACACGTTCCCCGTGTTCAATGCAGGCCCCGTGCGCGCCTCTGGTGTTGGATGCTGGGAACTCTTCGAGGCTTACGTTCACGCGGTTAAGCCTGCGCCAACTACGGTCTCGCGCTGGCGTGCTGTCTTCCTCGCCATGCAACGGCAGTTCGCTGAGGTGGGTGCTGAGGGGATCACAGAGGACGCAGCGCGGGCTTGGATACACAGCCAAATCTCTGAGAAGCGTCAGGCCAGCACCGTGCGCGAGGTGTGGTTGTCCGCGTCACGGACGGTATTTGCTTGGGCGCGCGTTCATAAGCGCATTCACCAGAATCCATTTAAGGAAGTGAAGGTCGATGTTCCTCGCAAGGTTCAAAAGCGAGAAGACGGCCGAAGCTTCACGAACGAAGAAGCGCTCACGATCCTCAAAGCGAGCCTCACCTATCAGAAGCCCGCTACGCCCACCGAGAGAACGCGCCGTTGGGTGCCTTGGGTGTGCGCGTACTCTGGTGCTCGGTCAGGCGAAATTACTCAGTTGCGAGGCTTAGACATCGAGAAGCGCGATGGCTTCCACGTAATGAAGATTACGCCGGAGGCGGGCACTACAAAGACTGGTCAAGTACGCGTCGTTCCGCTTCACGAACACCTAATTGCCCAAGGCTTCATAGAGATGGTCAATCAGGTTGGGAATGGCGCGCTTTTCTACAATGACAAGACACCACAAAAGATGAGTAGCGATCCGCTGAAGCCGTCGCGTCCTCGTGCAGCTACCGCGCGTGCCCATCTCGGAACTTGGGTTCGTGAACTCGGTATTGATGATCCCGACATCAGCCCCAATCATTCGTGGCGTCACCTCTTCAAACGAATTGGCGATGAGGTTGGGATGTCCGAGAGGATCAACGATGCCATCACCGGGCATGCCCCGCCGACTGAAGGCCGGAAGTATGGGCCGCCGAAGGTTGCTTCGATGGCGGAGGCTTTGAAGAAGTTCCCGCGATACAAGCTGGATTGAGTGTTTGCCCAGAGGGCCATCACGTGGCAAGCCGCGACCGGCAGCCCCTCAGCGACACCGCGTTCGGTCGAGTGAATAAACGATGATTGATGACGACAATGAAGACGACCTCCTCGTTGAGTATCGCGGATGGGAACCAAAGACACCACGGGCCGAGCGTGGAGCGCTTCGCGATGCACCGCTGGCGACACTGACTGCTACACCTGCCAGCGAGCAGGCACGTGCGCTTGTAGCGGAGTTGGTCAAGCGCTATCCCCGGCCGCAACCCGCGCAGGGCCGTATCTATGCACGTGACAAGACTTTGGCGTCTTATCAGACCGCAGCGGCTGCGTTCCTCGCTGACCTACTTGACGCAATCCGGCGCGGCCGCAGTGAAGGCTGGCTGAGATGTTCGCAGCGGAAGACTGATTATTCCGGCCAGATTGTCACTTGGCGTATGTTCGACAGTGTCCGGGCATCGTGGCAGGAGGCGGGGTTGCTGGATCACAAGCCGGGTTATGACGGCAGTCGGGCGATAGGCAACCCTGGGCCGCCCCGAGGTATGCTCACTCGCTACCGAGCCACGCCAGCCCTGCAAGCACTTTGTGCCGAGCGCGGGGTGACACCGCAGGACGTCCGGGAGCATTTCAAGTTCGTGCCTGTGATGCCCGCCGAGTTGATCCAACTCACGAAGCCGCACCATAAGACACCTGAGACACCCACGGTCCACCGGCTCCGTGCAGACGTCGCTGCGCTGAACGCTTTTATGCAACAGCACACGCTCACACATCCAACAGACGAGATCATCCATCTTGGCTGGGTTCGCAAGTTCCACAAGGCCGAGAGCCTTGCACGGTATCGCTGGGACAAGGGTGGCCGTCTGTACTCGTACCCGCAAGATGCGGGATGCTATCAGCAGATTCAGGAAGACAAACGGGTCCAGATGCGGATCGACGGCGAAGCGGTGGCGGAGGTTGATATCTCATCGTCGTACCTCACCATCTTCTACGCTTGGATCGGTCAGCCGCTCGACACCGAGGCGGACGCCTATGGGGATATCCTTGGTCCTACCAAGCTGGACCGGGTGGTGACGAAGTTCTTCATCAACTACCACTTCGGGAACGGGGACTTCCTTGCAGCGTGGCGCTCGGGTGTTGTTGCTGATGTCAGGAAGATTTTGAAGAAGAAGGGCATTGCACCTGAAGAGTTCAACGTGAAGCGCTACAATCTTCGCGAGGTGAAGAGACGTGTTCTTGAACACCATCCGCTGCTTGAGCGCTGGGGTCATCCCATCGGTGGCCGTGCTCGGGATTGGAGCGACCTGATGTTTGCAGAGAGCGAGGTCGTGATCGGCAGTATGAAGGAACTGATGGCGCAGGGCGTGCCAAGCCTGCCAGTTCATGACAGCCTGATCGTACCAGCTTCACATCAGGCCTTAGCTGTGAAGACGATCACCCGTCAGTTCCAGGCCCGTCTCGGGGTCTGTCCCAGCTTAGATGTCACCCACCTATGGGAGTTCTAACGGTGGAGGATCGGGGGTGTCTAACTAAGTATATGAAATATATAATATAATAGGTATTATTACATAGGGGGAGGGTGATGGTTATTCACCCCCAAGTACCTCGGAGGGTAACCCTACCATAACGTGGAACGAATGTTTGGCCTGCCCGATAAGTTTATGACTGGGTGGGGGAGGCCAACCGTAAATGAGCCGCCGGGGTACATTACGCTCCTCTGGTATAGCGAAATAGGTCAAGGGAGTCCTACGGCCGCGCTGGATTCGCTCCGGCGCTCGGGTGGCACCAGACAGCAGGGGAGCGAATGGCCTCTGGGTGGACTCCTTATGGAATCCTCGGGGCATACGGGCTTCGTTGGGCTGCAGGCGGTGGCATCGACCTATATTGTTTCACTCAGGATGAGTGACAGGGGGTGCCGCTGGCGTTAGGCGCCTTCAGCGGCTTGAACCCAAGTAGACTTGAAGTGCCGTGTGGACATCGCGCCACGATAGGGCCCAGTCGAGCCGAAAGGACCCGTTCGATCCTCGCGTTTACGGAGGGACCGAGGAACACCCACCTGATCTGTCGGCTACCCGCGAGGTCCGAGGGTCCGATGCGAGACGAAGGAGGCCACGCGCGCTTAGCGCGAGAAGCTCAGCCATGGGCCCAATAGGCGACATCGCGGGCTTGGCTTGTTAGGAAAGAGGCCGACCTGCGGAGAACCTACGAATGGCCAAGAAGAAGACGGTCGCCCCCATCAGGTACGTCGTCAAGTATGAGTTTGACGGCGTGTCGCACTACGGCTCAGTTCAGATCAAGGATGGTGACCGGCTGCAGCTTGAAACTCAGCACGGTTCAAAAGCGGCCACGTTGAACCCGAAGTCCGATGTCCAATCGCTAACAATGATCTTGCTCATGGAGTTGGGAGCAAAGCTGGTTTCGCTCAATCTTCACTCAAGTTAGAGCCCAGTCTGCGATGGGTCACAGAAAACCTTGGCCGGTGTGGCGTTACTTTCGCCTGCGGGAAGAGGAAGCAGACGTATCGGAGATGTGGAGCGCGCACGCTGCTGCCGTTAGCTTGGGCGGCGGCGCAGGCTTTAACCTAAGAAGCTTTGAAGTCGGGCGCCGGGATCGCACCAAAATAGGGTCCGGTGTAAGAAAGGGGACCCGTTACTTGGCGATGTTTTTGATGCGGGTGAGAAGCCGGGACACCGCTGGCGAATCGTGGAGCAGACCCTGCATCGCGCGTTCTCAGTGCGTCTTCGCTACGGAATTATACTTGCCCCGCTCGATGTCCGCGCAGCTCGACGCGATGATGCTCGAAAGGAAAGTTAGATCGTAGTGCTTGGTAGTTAGCTCCATTATGAGCATGGACAATGCGTGGGCGACCCATAACGGATGAAGGTCCGGGTTCTTGAAGCCATCATTTGCAAGTCCGAGGTACGCTTCGTTGAAAGTCTCTATATTCTTGACGTGCAGCTCGGTGAGTGGAAGATTCTGAGGCGGGTTCTTTGGACTCTGATCAAGGATGGGCGCAAGCTTCTGAACTTGATCGCGATAGAGTGCCAGTGCTCCATCGCGCCCCCGATACTTTATGCAGCAGATCACGCCCACACGCTGCATGCCGGGTAGAAGGTGCTGCCATTCCAGCCCTAAGCGCTCTTTTAGCTTGTACGCCATGTCGCGAAAATGATTGAAGATGATCGTGGTGACTTCGTCGGTACCTTTCGCAGCTTCGGGGCGGACCTCCGGGGGAGGCGTGTAAATTCCGGCCCGTAGCTCCTTTACAATGGTGATCAGATAGCCCGCCGATACGAGTGCGTTCATTTCGGTGGAAGCTTGCATTGCGGTATCCAGAATCGCTTTTGCGATTGCTTCCTTTAGATAACCGCGCCCTGTCAGCTCCCGCACAAAGCGCCACAGCAATGTATCCAACTCTTTAACGAGAGGCGCGTCGTTTGCATCGATCTGTGGCCAGTTGAAGTTAGTGTATTGGTTCTCCCGGATCATGCCGTCTGAGGTGAGCGAGGCGACTAAGGCTTCGTATTGTCGAAGTGCAACTTCCGCGCCGAAGTCTTCGATGAACAACTTCACCGCAACCTTAAACATGACCGGAAAGATGAGCGCCGCGTGCAGTTTAGTTCGGTCTTTGAAGTCAGAAAGGAATCTTCGAAGCTCGGCTTCGACTTCGGTACTTTGAGTTCTGACCATCGATTGGCTCGACGTCTCCGCGGCAGGCTTTGCAAACCAGCTTCCAAAACCAATCATCGGTCATCTCCCCGGGTACGGGTCAGAAAACGGCGGCAAAGCTGCTCTCCTTTCAAGGCGGGTCCTGGAGAGAATAGGGAATAAAGTGAGGCGCTACAGCGCCACAGCCGGTGCCGCGCAGAACACTGCAGCCGCGCCCTCGGCGGCGGCGGCGGTCTAAGCCAAGAAGCGTTGAAGTCGGGTGCCGGGGTCGCGCCAAAATAGGGTCCGGTCGCACCGGATGGGACCCGTTGGCTCATTGACTTCTCGGCCCCGGTTGAGGATCGAATCAGATACGCTGAACCGACAACAGCGGGAGCAAGGGCAGTGAGTGTCAATGTGATCGGAGCGGGAATTGGCGCGCAATATTTTGGTGGCGATCCCGAGCACTACGAATGGCGAGTGAGCTATGAGCGCGACGGAAACGGCCGTTACTTCCACACCGTAAGCAGCCGCCGCGCCCGAAATTCCGCGGAAGCCATCAGCGTGGCCAAGCGCGACCTAGGCCAGCAGGACTAAAGCCGCGCCGCGCCTTAGACCGCTTGCGAGATCATCCAGTAAGCCACCGCCCCGCAAAGGGCAGCAATCTTAAGCGCCTCGAAGGCCACTGCAATCACTGCGACTGCTCCTGCCACGCATCCAATGATCATCAGCATGGTCCGGCCCCCGACTTCGTTGCGACGTTGAGCCGGGTGAGCAGCCGTGAGACGGCAGTCGGGTGCCACACGTCACCCCGGGGAGCCCTGATGCCCCGTGTGTGAAGTTCCTCAGCAATGCCTCGTGTTGTGGTGATCCCCGCAGCGCGTATGTCGTCTACGATGCCCTTCAGGTCAGCGGCGCGCTGAACCGCGTTCTCTTTGAGCTTCGCTACGGCGCGGTCGTTTCCCACCTGCTTTCCTCGGAGAGCGCGGGCTCCGTTGGGGTTACCAAGCTTCACTCCGCGAGCCTTAGCAGCCGCAAGGGCGGCTTTAGTGCGCTCACCTATCAGCCCTACCTCCAGCTCAGCTACCGCCGCCATCTGCGTGAGAAGAAAGCGGCCCATGGCGCCTGGGGGGACGCTTGGAAGGTCGCAGAAAACAAGGTCAACCGTGCTCGACGCTAAGGCTCTGAGCAGGTCCACATCACGAGTCAGCCGGTCTAACTTTGCAAAAACGAGCTTGGCGCCAGACACCTTGGCGTGCGCTAAGGCCGCCGTGAGCTTGGGGCGGTCGTTACGCTTGCCGCTCTCCACCTCCACGTACTCGGCAAGGACCTTCCACCGACCACCATTCAGGTAGCTCTCGACGGCGGCGCGCTGCGCCTCAAGGCCAAGGCCACTCTTCCCTTGCTTGTCCCGCGACACCCGCAGGTACGACACGAACTTGCCCTCAGCCATCGCAGCCCCATCTCTACACAAATCGATGTAACGAACGTTAGATCAAGTTGTAACACAGGCCTTCCTCCGGCAAAATTGACGTTTTAGAATCCCTGCGATTCCAAATTGCATGACTCACGAGTAGTCACCATGGGCTCGGTTGGTCGCGCCTGTCCTGGCCGCCCTTCGCGCTCTGCGTGTACAAATCAACGCATGCTCTGCTACACGTCTTGCTTATAGCGCTGCGAACGTAGCGCATTCAGATAGCCTGGGGGGATGATGGCGTACTCGGCCACGGTGCTTCATGTGTTGATTGCTTCGCCTTCCGATGTGGAGGAGGAAAGAAAGCTCATTGAGCGTAGTCTGCACGATTGGAACTCTCTTCACGCCGAGGACAAGGGGATCGTCCTGTTACCGGTGATGTGGGAGTCACACAGTGCTCCCTCTATGGGTGATCGTCCCCAAGGTGTAATCAACCGGCAAGTCGTGCGTGCTTGCGATATGTTGATCGGTTCATTCTGGACTAGACTAGGTTCTCCGACAGGGCTGGAGGAGAGCGGCACAGTCGAGGAGATCAAGTGGTTTCTGAAAAACAACAAACCAGTAATGCTTTACTACTCGAATAGGGCAGTCCCTCAAGAGAGGTTGGACTTGAAGCAGATCGAGAGCTTAAACAATTTCAAAGCATCGATTCGGGACAAAGGTCTTCAGGACAGTTACAGCGACGGCGTAGACCTCGCGCAAAAGCTGTCAAGGCATCTCACCCGCATTGTCAGAGAGATTACGGTAGGGACGGTCGTGAGTGCCAGCGCCGTCAAGCGTGCCGCAACGGAAGAACTGACCCAACTGGAGGCGGTAGAATCTACCACCGCCGCAGCGCCCGAGGGGATCTACCTTGAGGACTATTCCGATCGCGCTTTCTTAGTTCGAGGCAACACCCTTTCAGTTGCCGATAACATGCGCGAGCTTGGCGGCAAATGGCTTTCGAATCGCACAGGCATCAAAGGGTGGATGTTTTCGAAGCGCCACCTTGAAAAGGTTGCCAGCGCACTGGCTATTCCGGCATCACTAAAACCGAAACCGGTTTCAAAAGCATCGACCTAGGAAGCATAACAGCCCGCTGCCTACTATATCCTTCCTACATTTCCGCTAAGGTATGGCATTGCTAATGAGCAATTTAGCAGGACGCACGATTAAATTGTTTCTGGTGGACGGTGTTCCCGATGGAATGCGGACCGCTGAGATCATGAGCTGGACTGGCCACGTGCTGTTCGCTCCGCGCGCGAGCGTAGCGGCTCTTCTTGCGCGACCCGAGGTCAAAAAGACCGGCGCGTATCTGTTGATCGGTCCTGACCCTCAGGATGCTGACCAAACAATGGTCTATGTTGGGGAAGGGGATAACGTCGGTCTGCGCATTTCCAGCCATAACAAGGACGCGGACAAGGAGTTCTGGGAGCACGTTTGCGTAATTACGAGCAAGGACCTCAATCTGACGAAGGCTCATGCTCGCTATTTAGAGAGTAGATTGATCAAGATTATTGACCGCGAAGGGCGCGCTTCGCTCGCGAACAAGAGCGACCCCGATTTCGATCTACTTCCCGAAAGCGACTTGGCGGATATGGATGATTTCGTCGCGCGCCTCCAGATATTGCTCCCCGTGTTGGGCGCTGATTTTGTTCGGCCGACACCTCAGGTTCGCCACTCCAAAGCGGTAAAGCCAACGATCACTCCGCTTTCCGAGGGCGGGATAGATGGAGTGCAGGTTCAGAAGGCCGACGCAGGCACACATCCAGAGTTTCGCATGAGCGCCGGCGGCCTTGCGGCAAGAGCTGTTGAAGTTGACGGTCAGATGATAATCTTGGCTGGATCTGACGCGCGATCCGAGGAGGCCCCCTCTCTCGCTTCCAACGTTCGGGCCTACAGAGAGCAGCTCCGTAGGGCAGGCAAGCTCCGTCCTGCCGAGGGCACAGGTAACCTCCGCTTCAATGAGGACGTCGCCTTCACCTCGCCGAGCGCTGCTGCCCAAGCTGTGATGGGGACTAGCCGCAACGGGAGAACCGATTGGATAAACACTGCCACGAACGAAACCTATGCTGTGTGGCAGGACCATCAAGTTGAGAAGGTGGAAGCTCCCGGTGGAGAAGGAACACATGAGCAGCGGCAGTAGCCAAAGGAAGGCTAACTAGCTGTTCCGTCGCTCCGGCATTACCTTGCCGCGAGTAGCACCTAATGAGCCCGCAGGCAGGCCGATGTTATTTTTCAGTCGCCTTCTGTCGTCTCCCTAAGGAGCGCCAGTGGCACAGTCGCGCACTTAATTCTTGGGAATTAGATACACTTGCGGTGCTCGTCAACAGATTTCCTAGATTGCGAAGGACATCCACCACTCGCGAACTGCTAACATTCCGCGGGTAGCCACGCTGAAACGCTTCGGAGCTGCTGTGAGCATTCCGCCACAAGAATGGTTTGAGATGAGAGAAATCCGGCGCCGTCGCATCGCGAACGGAGTTTGGATACCGCTCCGGTTAGCTCAGACGACTCAACTGCCATTTGCTTGTGGCCCTGAGACAGGCGTTCTCTCAGGTGAAGAATTGTACTTCGCCAACTCGGTCGCCTTTCCAGAGGCCAGCAGGGCTAGGGCCGAGGAACTGGGTTGGATGGACATTGGTCTCATACACTCAGCCGGTCCGTATGCCTTCAAGGACAGCTACAAGCCGTGTGAGGTCTATCAACGTGACGACGAAGAGGACCTTGGCGTCAGTTTCGTATTTGATCAGCATGTCGGAGCCGGTCACCCAACAGTCTGGCATTTGAGCCAAGATTTGATCATGGCTCTGGGTCTGATCAGGGAGGGGCCGACCTGGGTTAGGCCACAAGAGGGGTACATCGACGTCGTGCGCGAGGTGCACAACGACAAAGGTGAAATGAAGGGCTTTTTGATCAGGAGCGATTTCCTACGTGACTATTTAGCCGCCCGAAGGCTTGCGTTGCGAGTGGCCGTATACCGACAGCGTACGGCTACCCTACTAGATGCTTCGCATATCAGTTGGGTAGAGACTGGGTTGGCCGATGAGCAACGCCATGATCGTTTTCAAGCTCGCGCATTTCCAACCAGTGCGGACGGTAGTCTCCTCGGAGGCGTGGCTGTGTTCGAGGCTTGGCGCACAGACGTCGATGAGGGGGATGAGGTCCCTGTCTTCCCAAGGGAGAATGACGACAACACAGATGGTCGCTCATACCAGTTTGAACGCAAGGGCGAGACAGTGACGCGCGTCGATGGGGAGCTTTGGCGCGAGGAATGGATTGAGCCCGCTCCCCGCAGTTTGCGCGTGCGAGGGGATGAACCAGAGACCGACATAGATTTCATCATCGACGGTGCTGGCGTTCGAGAGCCGTCCCGCAAGCTCAACGATGAAGACATCGGCAGATACCTTTGGTTCAATCCACGTGTCGTGCCTGCATTGGCGGGCGTGCGAGGAGCTGGCATGGAGTGGTACACGGAGGACACAGGCTCGGTGTGGTGTTCGCCTGACTATCCCGTCCATTTTGGCGTCAATCAGCTGGGTCTCATCAACGTCTATGCGTGCGACGTCGCTCGTCTTCCGCAGTGGCAGCAGAGGATTTGGGCTGCGCACAACATTTTGCCAGACGGCGGCGTCTCGTCTGAACTGCTGGCGGCTCAGATGCGGTCTCGCCCAGCGGATACCGACGCGCCGGAAATGACGTTGATCAGTGAAATGTCAGCGCTTGATGAAGATTTCGCTCGCATCTATGGCGTTCCAATCTTTCGACACCACGATGCAACCAGTGAAATTGCAAGCAAAGTTCATCGATTTCGTGCAGTTGATGAGCAAAACCTACTAGCACTTGCAAAGGACATCGCGAGGCTCACAGCTGACCGATTGGACGTCACTGCAATGTACAAGGCAGTGGGTAAGCCAGATCGTACACTGGGTTCTCTCAAGTCGCTTGAATGGCTGCTGGGCCACTTTGTGTCCGCGGATCAAGCCCGAACACTTCTAACTCCGCTCGTGGGGATTTACGAACTGCGGCTCGGCGATGCCCATTTGCCCCAGAGTGAAATCGCTCAAGCCTTTGCTTTGGTTGGTCTCGACAGGTCTGCGGGGTTGATCCAGCAGGCAAAGGCCATGATTGACGCTGCTGCGGCAGCGTTTGCCGCGATACGGACGACACTGAACACAGGACAGCGTTAGAGCGGAGTTTCCCAATCTGCGCATCCAGACAATTCCAAGAAGCGTGCCTCTGGAAACCTGTGTATGTGGCGAACGTACGACGCAGGCAGCGGCTGCACGATGCGATCCTCGTGGTCATAAGGTTCGGTGGTGTGGTGGCCTCGGTGGATGAGGTAACGGCGAACGATTTTAAAGGCCAAACTCGGGTTGCCCCCGAGATAGGAAATAGGCACCTCCGCCTCGACGATACAGGGTGTTCCGATTGAGCACAGGGCCTTCGAGTTGACCGGATCGCGGTCGTGCGAATTGTAGAGCGCTTCGCCGCCCCAATACCGAAAAAATCCGTCGATACCCGTCTCTCCAGCGTAAGCGTCGTTTTGATCCCACCTTCTCGTGGCGTGAAGGATAAGCGAGGTTCACGATCTCTTTGAAGGGATCGGCTCGTGTCTATGCTTGACCATACGCTTAAGTCGGATGTGGCAACGGGCCGGTTGGAGGTGATCACAGAGACCGGACGACGCCGTTGGTTCTCCAAGGACGACAAGGTCCGGATTGTCGAGGAGACGCTGGTCCCAGGCGCGGTCGTTTCCGACGTTGCCCGCCGACACGGGCTGACACCCCAACAAGTGTTCACCTGGCGGCGGCAGGCGCGCCAGCTGCCC
>NZ_JACCHQ010000013.1 GCF_016031655.1 Bradyrhizobium glycinis | reverse complement strand
GGCAAGCGGGTTCCTGCGGGGGCAGGGTGGGGTAGTTGGGTTAAGCTAGGTCATGGCGCGTTACATCGACGAGATCCTGCAGCCCGGCGAGCGAGTGCTGTATTCGACCAATGCGCACTGGATCTTTTACTTTCCGGCCATCGTGGCCTGGATCGTAGCGCTGGCCCTGCTCATCCTGTCGCGGCAGGCAACCGTGGACTGGCTCCTTCTGCTTTGCCTTGGCGCCGCAGGTCTCGCGGCGCTGGCGGCCCTGTACTGGACTGTGAAAGGCTGGTTCCATCGTTTCACCACCGAGACCGACGTCACCAATCTCAGGGTCGTGCATAAGACGGGCTTCATCAAGCGCCGAACCTTCGAGATGGCGCTGGACAAGGTCGAGAGCGTCGACGTCGACCAGACCATTCTTGGACGTATTCTCAACTACGGCGACGTGACGATTCGCGGCGTCGGCGAGGGTATCGAGACGATCAAGACGATTGCCTCGCCGCTCGCCTTCCGTAGTTCGATCACCACGCGGTAGGACCGCGCCCAACCATGAGCATGCAGCAAAATACTTCTCTTTCCGCCCAGCCCGGCTCGAGCGTCGACGCCGCCGAGATCGCGAAATTCTCGAAACTCTCGGCGGAATGGTGGGACCCCAAGGGCAAGATGGCGCCGCTGCACCGGATCAACCCGCTGCGGCTCGGCTATATCCGCGATGCCGCCTGCCGCAAGTTCGAGCGCAACGTGCGGAGCCTCAATTGTCTCGGGTCCTTGCGCGTGCTCGACATCGGCTGCGGCGCCGGCCTGCTCTGCGAGCCGCTGTCGCGCCTCGGAGCGCAGGTCATCGGCATCGATCCCTCTGCGAGCAACATCGCGGCGGCGAAGCTGCACGCCGACAAGAGTCATCTGGCGATCGACTATCGCTGCACCACGGTGGAGGAGATCGACCCGCGCGAGCGATTCGACATCGTGCTGGCGATGGAAGTGGTCGAGCACGTCACCGACGTCGGCATATTCCTGAAGCGCTGTGCCGCGATGCTGAAGCCGAACGGCCTGATGGTGGTCTCGACGCTAAACCGCAACTGGAAGAGCTTTGCGCTCGCCATCGTCGGGGCCGAATACGTCCTGCGCTGGCTGCCGCGCGGCACGCATGAGTGGAACAAGTTCGTCACGCCCGACGAACTGACGAAATACCTGCTCGACAACCGTCTCGTCATCACCGAGCAGACCGGCGTCGTCTACTCGCCCTTCGCCGACAAATGGTCTCTGTCGTCCGATATGGACGTGAACTACATGGTCGTCGCGGAAGCGATGGTGTGAACGGCCCTGGGTAGGGTACGAGCTGTTCCGCCCAGAACGCTGTCTACTGCGTTCGCAGGGACGACAGCGGAGAGCGCCGCACTCGCAGAGATTCTAACCAGCAGGCCCCGCCCTGCGTCCCGGTGCAGGACCCACATATCTCGCCCTCGGCCTGATCAGCTTGCCGAACTGCAATTGCTCGCTGGCGTGCGCGATCCAGCCGACGCTGCGCGCCATCGCAAACAGCGCCAGCTCGCTGCCGGCGGGCAGGCGCAGTGCGTGGACGAGCACGGCGAGCGCGTAGTCGATATTGACGAACTCGCCGGTGGCTTCCGCGATCCGCTCTGGCACCTCCTTGGTGAATTTGCGCGGCGCGCCGGAGCGGGACAGCGCGTTCAAAAGCGATTGGGCGCGGGGGTCGCCGTGCTTGTAGACGCCATGACCAAAGCCGGCAAAGCGTTCGCCGAGGGCGACGCGCTCGCGGACCATTGGCTCGACATCGCGGTCGACCAGCGTCTTGACGAGCTGTGAGGCCAGGACGCCGGCGCCGCCATGCTTCGGCCCTTTCAACGCGGCGAGCCCGGCGATGACGGAATCGTAGAGATTGAGGCCGGTCGAGGCCGCGCAGCGCGCGGTGAAGGTCGAGGCGTTCAGCTCGTGATCGGCGAGCAGCACCAGCGCACGGCGGATCAAATCGGGCGCGTGCTTGTTGTCCGCCGCCCAGGCGCGCGCAACCTGCTGATGCAGCGGCTCGGCCGAGGCTTCCGCATTGAGCATGGTCGCAACCAGCAGGCGGACGATGCGCGCGCCGACCATGGCGCGGCCATCGGGTGCCCGGGTGAAGGCGCGGGGATCGACGCTCGCGGCCAGTGCGAGCACGGCGATGGCGCGGTCGATCGGTGCCGCCCGGCGCGCGGCCTCCGCGATCACGCGCATTTCCGCGGAGAGCTCGGGTTGATTGTCAGGCGCAAACGGATCGACGTCGGCGACATCCCACAGCAGCGTGGCGGCGTGCTCCAGCGTGTCGTTCTCGGAAAGATCGACGCAATTGACGCCGCGATAGATCGCACCCTCCTCGGTGATGGTCGAGATCTCCGTGTCCATCACCGGCAGTTCGGCATCGAAGCTGCGCAGGCCGCGTGGCTCCGGCGACGGCACGCGACGCTCCTTCAGCGCACGGACATCCTCGGCGCGATAGCGGTTCTTTCGCGAGTCCGGTGTCGGCTCGGAGCGGATCAGGCCGCGGCTGACATAGGCGTAGAGGGTGGCCGGGGAGATCGCGAGCTCGGCGGCGGCTTCCCGGGCGGAGAGGTACAGCCCATCGGAATTTTTCATATTGATTTATGTAATCAAGATTGATCAATGTGTCGAGAGGCCTCACCCTGTCTTTCGTGAACAGGAGATTTGGGCCATGAACATCCACCTCACCAAGAGCCAGATCGGGCTGGACGGCGTTCCCGCGGCCGAGACGGTGCTGAGTCATGTCGACGGCGAGCGCGGCGAGCTCATCATTGCCGGGGAGCACGTCGGACGGCTCGCCGCTATCTCGAGCTTCGAGGGCGTCACCGCCCGGCTCTGGAACGGCGCCAGCAAGACCACCCTCACGGAAGCCAATGTCCGGGCGAGCCTGGGCGTGGCGCGCGAGCGCGCCTTCGCGCGGCTGCCGGACCTGCTGCCGGCGACGCGCGGCATGGGCATCATCGACGGGTTCCGTGCCGCCATCGCCGGACTTCGCGCCGAGCACGGGCTGGAGCACGAGGCGACGATCGTCGGCGCGTTTCCGGTGATCGCGGGCGCGCTGGTCCGGCGCGCCAAAGGGCTGGAGCCGGTCGCACCCGATCCCGACGTGAGCCATGCCGCCGACACGTTGCGCATGCTGCACGGGCGCGCGCCTGAAGCACGCGAGGTCACGGCGCTCGATGCCTATCTCGTCACCGCCAGCGACCACGGCATGAACGCTTCGACCTTCACCGCGCGCGTGGTGGCCTCGACGCAGGCCGATCTGTTCGCGGCCGTCACCGCCGGCTATTGCGCGCTGACCGGTCCGCTGCATGGCGGCGCGCCGGAGCCGGTGCTGGAAATGCTGGACGCGATCGGCTCGCGCGAGCGCATAAAACCCTGGGTGGATGCGGCGCTGGCGCGCGGCGAGCGCATGATGGGGTTTGGCCACCGGGTCTATCGCGTCCGCGATCCGCGCGCCGACGTGCTCAAGACCGCAGTCGAGGCGCTGGCGGCGAGCGGCACCGATCTGCCGTTTGCCGGCGAGGTCGAGGCCTATATCCGCAGCGCCCTGCGCAAGAAGAACCCGGAGCGGCTTCTGGAGACGAACGTCGAGTTCTTCACCGCGATCCTGCTCGACGCGCTGGCGATTCCGCGGCAGGCGTTCACGCCGATCTTCGCGGTCGCGCGCAGCGCAGGCTGGACCGCGCATGCCCGCGAGCAGCAACGGACGGGGCGGTTGATCAGACCGAGCTCGTCCTATGTCGGAGCGATGCCGGAAGTTTGAGAGCGGATGCCTCCGCGAGGCCGGAATCGTAGGGTGGGCAAAGGCGCATTTGCGCCGTGCCCACCATCTGTCTCGATCTAAAAAAAGCGGGGGCACGCTTCGATTTGCCCACCCCTACGACACTGAATGCCGCGAGGCCCTTACGCCTCGCGCACGACCGTCTTCAGATAATTGTACGCCTTGATGATCTCGATCAGGCGATCTTCGGTCGAGCGGTCGCCGCCATTGGCGTCGGGGTGGTGCTGCTTGACCAGCGCCTTGTACTTGGTCTTGACGTCAGCAAGCGTCGCGCTGGGGCCGAGGCCCATGACCTGAAGCGCCTTGCGCTCGGCGTTCATCACCTTGCGCGTCTCGGCCTTGGGCTCCGCTTCGGGGCCCTTGCGCCAGCTGGCGCGGCCGTTGATCTCGGAGAACATGCTGAAAGGATCGGACGCCATGTCGATCTCTTCCGCGCCCTTCTTGCCGCCATTGGCTCCCATCTTCCAGGTCGGGCGGTGACCGGTCAGCGCATCCTTCTGATAGCGCGCCACGGCTTCGGCATTCATGCCGGAAAAGAAATTGTAGTTCTGGTTGTACTCGCGCACGTGATCGAGACAGAAGTGCCAGTACTCGCGCTGGTTCTCGCGGCCCTTCGGCGCGCGATGCGAGCCCTTGTTGGCGCAGCCCGCCCATTCGCAATTGACCGCGATGTCGCGCGGCTTCACTTCCGGCTGCTTGCCCCGCGGCTTCACGCGGATGGAGTCGAAGAACTTTGATGAATCGATCGGCATGGCTGACTTTGACTACGCAATGCAAAAACCTTCAAGTCTTGACATTGCAATTCGCTGAGCACCCGGTCGCGACGAGCTTGGACGTCCGGGTATTGACGAGATGCGAGCGCGCACCTTAATGGCACACATGGCTATGAAAGATACTATCAGCAACAAGTTGCAGGAAGCTTTCACGCCGGAAAGCCTGCAAGTCGTCGACGAGTCACATTTGCATGAGGGCCACGCCGGCCATCGGCCGGGCGGCGAGACGCACTTCCGGGTGTATATCGTGTCTGCCGCCTTCAAAGGGAAGAGCCGGGTCGACCGTCACCGCATGATAAATTCGGCGCTCGCCGCGGAACTCGCCGGCAGCGTCCACGCGCTCGCGATCAACGCGCAAGCACCGGGGGAAGGTTGACTTCTCTTACCCTCCCCTGGAGGGGGAGGGTCGGCTCATGTCGAGCGAAGCGAGGCGAGAGACGGGGTGGGGTGACGGTCTCTCCTCACGCGACAGTGCCCGTATGGAGAGATCACCCCACCCCGCTCGCGCTGCGCGCGATCGACCCTCCCCCTCCAGGGGAGGGTAAGCAAAAATCAAAAAGACGTCCCGGCGCGTCTCGGCTTGGCCTCTTCCAGCTCGGCCTCGCGCGTCACCGGTGAAATACGGAGCGCGGTGATGCGGTTGCGCTCGCGGCGGAGGACACGGAAACGGAAGCCGTGGAAGGTGAAGCTCTGGCCGCGGTCGGGGATCGAGCGCGCCTCGTGAATGACGAGGCCGGCGACCGTGGTTGCCTCTTCATCGGGCAGATGCCAGTCCATGGCGCGGTTGAGATCGCGGATCGGCACCGAGCCGTCGACCACGACGGAGCCGTCCGGCTGACGGCGCACGCCGGCGACCACCACGTCATGCTCGTCAGAGATGTCGCCGACGATCTCCTCCAGAATGTCTTCCAGCGTCACGAGGCCTTCGACCTCACCATACTCGTCGACGACCAGCGCGAAATGGGTCTTGCGGCGGCGGAACGCCTTGAGCTGCTGGGATATCGGCCGCATCTCCGGCACGAACCAGGGCGGCAGCATGATGGTGGTGACGTCGATGCGCGAGGTGTCGCCTTCCGATGCGCGGATCGCGCGCAACAGATCCTTGGCGTGCAGAATGCCGATGATGTTCTCCGACTTGTCCCGCCACAGCGGAATGCGGGTGTATTCGGTCGCCAGCACCTCCCGCACCAGCTCCTCCGGCGGCAGGTCGGCATTGATCATCACCATGGCCGTGCGGTGGACCATCACGTCGGACACCGTCAGCTCGCCGAGGCGGAAGACGTTGTGAATGTACTCGGCCTCGCCGCTCTCGATCTTGCCGTGCACGGCCGATTCCTCGACCAGGCCTTCGATCTCGGAATCCGTCAGGATTTCGTGTTGCGAGAACTCCTGCACCCCCATCAGACGCAGGACCGCGCTCGACGCCGTGTTGAGACACCAGCTCAGCGGATAGAACACCAGGTAGGAAAAATGCAGCGGGTAAGCAATCCACTGCGACACGGGCATCGGCTCCCTGATCGCAAGCGTCTTCGGCACCTGCTCGCCGATGATGATGTGCAGCGAGGAGAAGACCAGAAAACCCGCCACGAAGGAGGTGAAGTGCAGCGTGGCCTCCGACAATCCGAGCGGGCTGAGCAGGGGGCTCAGCAGCGCAGACACGGTCGGCTCACCGATCCAGCCAAGACCGAGTGAGGCCATGGTGATGCCGAGCTGGCAGCAGGCGAGATAGGATTCGATGTTTCCCATCATCGTCTGGAGCAGGCGCGCGCCGAAGCGGTTTTGCTCGACCATGGCCTTGACGCGGAAGCCGCGGCTCTTCACCAGCGCAAATTCCGCCGCGACGTAAAACGCGTTGGCGGCGAGCAAGAGGGCCGCAAGCAGCAGATTGATCGAGATCGAACTCATGTTTGCCTCGCGACCGCCCCGGCATTCCCCGCCGTTTCGCGGGCGGCCGATCTGAACGGTCCCGTCATCACTGCGCGAGCTTCTCTTTCAGGAAGTCGCGCACCGGCGCCGGCTCGACATCCTTTGCGATCACCGCGCGGCCCACGGCCTCCAGCAGGATGAAGGTGAGCTTGCCGCGCTTGACCTTCTTGTCCTGTGCCATCAACGCCATCAGCGCGTCGGCATCGGCAAGCCCTTCCTGCGCAAAGCCCGCGATGTCCTGCAAGCGCGTCGGCAGACCCGCCTCGATCAGGTGGCGCTCGATACGCGCCGCCTCACGCTCGCCGATCATGCCGAGCTTCGCCGAGAACTGCGCCGCCAGCGTCATGCCGATGGCGACGCCCTCGCCATGGAACAGGCGGTCGGAGAAGCCGGTCGCCGCTTCCAGCGCGTGGCCGAAGGTGTGGCCGAGATTGAGCAGCGCACGCTCGCCGGTTTCGCGCTCGTCGCGCGCGACGATTGCGGCCTTGGCCCGGCAGGAGGTCGCGATCGCATGCTCGCGGGCCGATCCGCCCTTGAAGATCTCGGCATGGTTCTTTTCCAGCCAGGTGAAGAAGGCCTCGTCGCCCAGCACGCCGTATTTGGCGACCTCGGCATAGCCGGCTCGGAACTGACGCGGCGACAGCGTGTCGAGCACCGCGGTGTCGGCGATGACAAGCACCGGCTGGTGGAAGGCCCCTAACAGGTTCTTGCCCTGCGGCGAGTTGATGCCGGTCTTGCCGCCGACGCTGGAATCGACCTGCGCCAGCAGCGAGGTCGGCACCTGCACGAAATCGACGCCGCGGCGCAGGATGGCCGCGGCAAAGCCGGCGAGATCGCCGACCACGCCGCCGCCGAGCGCGATGACGAGATCGTTGCGCTCGATGCGAGCGGCGATCAGGGCCTCGCTGACCTTTTCGAGCCCGGCATAGGTTTTCGAGATCTCGCCTTCCTCGACCACGATGCGCGAGGTCGGAATGCCGGCGGCCGCAAGCGATGCTTCGGTCGGCTCGAGCCAGTGTTTTGCCACCGTGCGATCCGTCACGATTGCCGTTCGCACGCCGGGACGCAGAGCGGCGAGGCGCTCGCCGAGCGAAGCCAGCACGCCGCGGCCGATCACGATGTCATAGGCGCGATTCTCCAGCGCGACGCCGACATTGACGGGATCGGAATGCTTCAACGGCGCAGTCATCTTGACGCACTCGCAACGTCTTGAGGGGGTGGGGCGGAGTGCTCGCCGCAGAGATGGGCGCGCAGCGTCTCGATGCACTCCTCGACGATTCTGTCGTGCGGCACGTCGCGCGAGGCGATGGTGAGGTCGGCTTTGCCATAGACCGGCTCGCGCTCGGTGAGCAGGCGCGTCACCGTCCCTTCCGGGTCGGCGGTCTGCAGCAGCGGGCGATCGGCACGGCGGCGGACGCGGCGCATGATGACGTCGTGGTCCGCCCTGAGCCAGATCGAGACCGCCCTGGCCGCGATGCGGGTTCGCGTCTCCTCCCGCATATAGGCGCCGCCGCCGGTTGCCAGCACCACCGGCCCGTCGTCGAGCAGCCGCGCGATCACCCGGGCCTCGCCCTCGCGGAAATGCGCTTCGCCGTAACGCTCGAAGATTTCCGGTATGGTCATGCCGGCCGCCGCCTCGATCTCGGTGTCGGCATCGACGAAGGGCAGTTTGAGCCGGGCCGCGAGGCGTCGGCCGATGGTGGATTTGCCCACCCCCATCATGCCGACGAGCACGATCGAGCGCGCCCCGAGTGCCGACAGGATGTCGGCCTCGGGCGAAGCAGGAAGCGGCAACGCGGCGTCGGACATCGTCTCGCTCGACTGGATCTCGCTCGAACTGCCGCCAGATGCGGCATGCTTTGGCCACCTATACGACCCCATGGGGGCCCTCGCCAGAGGACTCTTGCCACGAAACGGCGAACATGTTGGATGATTTCATTGGTTAATTTGGCCGCCGCGCCCCGACCCGAGACCCCAGAACGATGCCGAGCCTGTTCCGCTTCCTGACGGTCGTCGCTGTGATCGCCGGCATCGTCTATGGCGTGGTCTTCGCGCTGGCGAACTTCGTCAATCCGAAGCCGCGGGAAATGACGGTGACGATCCCGCCGGACAAGTTTCTAAAGAAATAGGAGCTAGCCTCCCGGGCATGCGCAGCCCGCCCTCAGACGCCAAGCTCATCGGCCTGTTCCTCGACATGCTCGCAGCGGAACAGGGCGCCGGCCCCAACACGCTCGACGCCTACCGCCGCGACCTCACCGATTTCTCTGAGTTTCTGGGCCGGGTCGGCCACACGTTCGTGGATGCCGAGACCCAGACGCTGCGCGACTATCTCGCCGATCTAGACACCCGGGGTTTCAAGTCCACCAGTGTGGCCCGCCGGCTGTCCGCGATGCGGCACCTCTACCGTTTCCTGCTGAACGAGCGCATCCGCACTGACGATCCCGCCGCGATCCTGTCAGGCCCGAAGCGCGGCCGCGGCCTGCCGAAAGTGCTGTCGATTGCCGACGTCGACCGCATGCTCCGCCGCGCCAAGGAATTGAGCGAGGCGGAAGATGCCTCGCCCTCCAGGCGGCTGCGCAGCTTGCGGCTCTACTGCCTGCTCGAGGTGCTCTACGCCACCGGCCTGCGCGTCTCCGAGCTGGTGGCACTGCCGCGCTCGGCGGCTAAGCGCGACGCCCGCATGATCGTGGTGCGTGGCAAGGGCAACAAGGAACGGCTGGTGCCGCTCAACGACGCCTCGCGGCAGGCGATGGCGGATTATCTCGCCGCCACGGAAGCGGCAAAGGCCGACAGGAAGAGCAGCGTGGCCGCCTCGAAATGGCTGTTCCCCTCGTTCGGCGAGAGCGGTCATCTGACCCGCCAGCATTTTGCCCGCGACCTCAAGGAGCTCGCGGTTGCGTCCGGGCTGCAGGCCCGGCTGGTCTCCCCGCACGTGCTGCGCCACGCCTTTGCCAGCCATCTGCTGCACAACGGCGCGGACCTGCGCATCGTGCAGACCCTGCTCGGTCACACCGACATCTCGACGACCCAGATCTATACCCATGTGGTCGAGGAGCGGCTCAAGAGCCTGGTGCGTGACCTGCACCCGCTGGCGGAGAAGTAAACAGGTCTCGTGCCCCGGACGCAGCGCAGCACGTAAGTGATGCGCTGCTGAGCCGGGGCCCATGCGGCTTGCTGGGTCCCGGCCCTGCGCTGCAGCGTCCGGGACACGACATCGGGGCCAGGAGGACAGCCTAAACCGCCTTGACTTCGGCCACTTCTCCGCAGAAAGAGCCGGGGCCTTTCGCATGATTTGGCGGGCAAGCTCGCAGCGCACAGGTCAAGCCATTGGAGAAGCTACACTTCTTTCCGCAGATCTAAATTCGCTTCGCCGCCTCGCCCCGTCCTCTATATTGAGTTGATGCAAGACCAGATGCGCAGCTATCTCGACTTCGAAAAGCCCGTCGCCGAGCTCGACTCCAAGGTCGACGAATTGCGCGCGCTCGCCGCCACCGGCACCGACATCAGCGACGAGATCGGGCGGATCGAGGACAAGGCGGCGCAGGCGCTGGCGGACCTCTATGCGAACCTGACGCCGTGGCAGAAAACGCTTGTGGCGCGGCATCCGCAGCGGCCGCATTTCAACGACTTCATCAAGGGCCTGATCACCGAATTCACCCCGCTGGCCGGCGACCGCAAGTTCGGCGAGGACGAGGCGCTGGTCGCCGGCTTCGGCCGCTTCCGCGGCGAGCCGATCTGCGTGATGGGCCAGGAAAAGGGCGATTCCACCGAGAGCCGCATCCGGCACAATTTCGGCATGGCGCGGCCGGAAGGCTATCGCAAATGCGTGCGGCTGATGGAGATGGCCGAGCGGTTCGGCCTGCCGGTGCTGTCGCTCGCCGATTCCGCCGGCGCCTATCCCGGCATCGGCGCCGAGGAGCGGGGACAAGCCGAGGCGATCGCGCGCTCGACCGATGCGTGCCTGGCGCTGACCGTGCCGAACGTCGCGATCATCACCGGCGAGGGCATGTCGGGCGGCGCCATCGCCATCACCACGGCCAACAGGGTCTTGATGCTCGAGCACGCCATCTACAGCGTGATCTCGCCGGAAGCGGCGTCCTCCATTCTCTGGCGCGACGGCACCAAGGCGCAGGAAGCCGCCAACAACATGAAGATCACCGCCCAGGACATGCTCCGCTTCGGCGTCATCGACGCCATCCTGAAGGAGCCGGTCGGCGGCGCCCACCGCGACCCCGCCGCCATGATCGCCACCACTGGGGATGCCATCGCCAAGGCCTTCGACGAGCTGCGGAACTTTGATGGAGAGGCCATCCGCAAGATGCGGCGGCAGAAATTCCTCGATATCGGCCGGAAACTGGGCTGATTCGGTTCGATTAGCGCCGCAAACGGCGGTGCGCTCCCTCCCCCGCTTGCGGGGGAGGGTTGGGGAGAGGGTGTCTCCCCTCGCAACATTCCCAATGCGGCGCGAGCCCCCTCCCGGCCTCCCCCGCAAGCGGGGGAGGTGAAGATGACGCCGGTAACCCTGCATTAACCCTTTTTTTGCCCAAATCGGCGATCTCTGTCCCCGTCGGCTTGGAAGGCCCCAGTTCCGTCCCAAGTCGCGTCCATTTAGTCTTCGTTGACCATGCCACTGGGCCAACGCCCTCGTGATCCCCGCTCGGGTTGCGACCACATGACCCAGAGGTTAGAATTTTAATCAATGGCTTCAGGGCATAAGCGCTGGAGCGAGGTCTGACCGGGCCCGTCTCGGCGGGTCGGTTTTCCGGTCGGATCGCGCTTCGGAAGAATTGGGGTTCGCGCTTCAAAGCCCGGCACGGTGTGGGGTCCATCTTGATTTCTCGTTCGCTTGCTCGCGCGCTCTTGGTTTCGGTTGCGCTGTTGACGGCCGGCGGTCTGCTCGCCGGCTGCAACACCGATCAGGCCTCGCTCGCGACCAACGCCAAGGCCAATCAGCCGGTGCCACCGAAGCTGATCGCCGCGATGGCCGAGAAGGACATGGACCTGCAATCGCCGATCCTGGTCCGCCTGTTCAAGCAGGAGGCCGAGCTCGAGGTCTGGAAGCAGACCCGCTCGGGCCAGTTCGCGTTGCTCAAGACCTATCCGATCTGCCGCTGGTCGGGCGATCTCGGCCCCAAGGTGCGCGAGGGCGACCGCCAGGCACCGGAGGGATTCTACTCGATCAATCCGAGCCAGATGAATCCGCAATCGGCCTATTACCTCTCCTTCAACACGGGTTACCCGAACGCGTTCGACAAGGCGCTGGGCCGCACCGGCTCGCAGCTAATGGTGCATGGCGATTGCTCGTCGCGCGGCTGCTACGCGATGACGGACGAGCAGATTGCGGAGATCTATTCGCTCGGCCGCGAGTCCTTCTTCGGCGGCCAGAAGGCGTTCCAGCTGCAGGCCTATCCGTTCAAGATGACGCCGGTGAACATGGCCAGGCACCGGAACAATCCGAACATGCCGTTCTGGAAGATGATCAAGCAAGGCTATGATCATTTCGAGGTGACGCGGCAGGAGCCGAAGGTCGATTTCTGCGAGAAGAAGTACGTCTTCGACGCGGCAAAGCCCGCGGATGCCAAGCGCGATCCGGTTTTCGACGCCTCGGCCAAGTGCCCGGCCTATGTGATCCCCGAGGAGATCGCCAGCGCCGTGCGCGAGAAGCAGGCCAAGGACGAAGCCGAATACGCAAGGCTGGTCGCCAAGGGCACGCCGGTGGCGCGGATGAACACCGGCATCGACGGCGGCATGCACAAGATCTTCGCCGCCAAGATTCCGGAAGGCTCGACCGGCCTGTCCGAGAGCGCCGAAGGCACCACGCTGCAGATGCTGGCCATGGCCAAGGCGCCGGGCACGATCCCCGGCCACGTCAACCCGCCCAAGCCGAACCTCGATGTGGCGGCAAGCGCGCCCGCGCCGCAGGAGGAGCCGGTGGTTGCGGTCAGCGCGCCCGCGACTGGCCCCCGCGTCGCCTCGGCTGCGCCCGCCGAAAAATCCTCAAGCGGCGGTTTCTTCTCCAATCTCGGCCGCAAGATGGGGTTCGGCACCGCCGATACCACGGCGACCACCACGCCGGCGCCGCAGGCCACTGCGTCCGTCGCGCCGGCCGCCCAGACGTCCACGACGCCGGCCACGGCCGCCTCGCGACTCAAGGCCGCCGTGACTCGCTTCGTGCCGGGGCAAGACAAGTCCAAGGATGCTGCGAAGGATACGCCGAAGCCGGCGGCTGTCGCCGCCAAGACCGCCGAACCGGCAAAGCCCGACACCCGCCTCGCCGCGACGCGTCCGGCGTTGAAGCCGTCGGTGAGCGACGGCGCGGGCGACAGCGCCCCGATGATGGCCGGCGCCGCGCCGGTGGTGCAGTCGAACTCGTTCGACAGCCGCTTCTCGGCGGTGAAGTAGGCACGCTCCTTCGGATAAGGGAATTCGCTTTACCCGAACACCCGAAACACCCTATCCTTCGCGCATCTCATCCCTCCGGAAGGGGGCGGGTCGCGATCGTCACGGTTCGTGGGGTGGGTTGCGGTGGACGCGGGCGGCGTTGGCGCCAGATGCGGTCGCAGGGCGGGTAGTCCCCGTGAGCGATCAGCGGGCGCGGTACGACAGGCGCTGCCATGCCCTGCGAAGCCAAGGGGCGAAGCAGGGCCGCGTACGGCAAAATCGTGTGGTCCTGACGTCCGGGGTCTGTACGTCAAGTCTCGCGGTGGTGCACGTTCTCCAACCGGAGGGCGCGTATCAGTGATCTCGCGAGGCGACGGGGGCAATAGTGCATCGCTCCCCGGGGAGAGCGCGACATAAGCCGTCAAACCACTGCGCAGGGAAGGCCGGTTATCGGGCTGCACCTGTGTCTCCCCTGTGAGCGTCTACTCTACGCATCATGCACAGGGGCTCGCGGGTGCCAGCCGGTACCCGGCCTTCCCTGCGCCCCTTCCGATTCCGAGGGGCCAGAAGCGAAGCAAAACCCGGGCGCTGGGCGCCGCGGGATCGCGATGTCACGTTCGGCTCTTTGACATTTAAGCAACGAAGCGGCGCAGCCATAATCGAGCGAGAGGCCGTGGCGTACTGGATGCTCCGCTCGCGGAGCCTGACAACTAACGTTGATGTGGGAGTGGTGCAGTCGAACTCGTTCGACAGCCGGTTCTCGGCGATGAAGTAGGCGGGCGGCGAGGCGCCCGAACGCGCTCATTATCGCCCTCTCCTCCGCACCACACGGAAGGGACTGCGGATCGTGAACGCGTCGGGCACGATGCCGCTTTCGATCCGCTCCCATGTCACCTGCGCAGCTATGGGAAAATTTTCGCGCGCCCGCGGCGAGAAGGTGCCGACCGCGGTGGTACCGCGGCCGTTGCGCAAATAGTCGAGAAAAATGCGGCCGCTGCGCCTGGCCTGGGCGGAGAGGACGTAGCGATCCGGTCGACGCAATGCGAAATCGGCCATGAGGTTGCGTGCCATGCGATGCGCCTGATCGTGCAGCATTGGCACGTCAAGCGGCGCCGTCAGATGAATGCCCTTGCCGCCAGTCAGTTTGGGCCAGGTCGCAAACCCCTCACGGCTTATCAGCGCGCGAAGTTCCAGGGCGGTCTCGATCACAGCATCCCATGCGACGCCCTCGCCGGGATCAAGGTCGATCACGATGCGATCGGCGTGCTCGACATCCTCGACAGTCGAATTCCAGGGATGCAATTCGACTGCGCCGATCTCGACGAGTCCGAGGAAACCCTCAAGGCTGTCCACCCAAAGCCGCGTGCCTTCGCCGCCTTCGCGCTTTCGGATGCGTAGCTGGTGCACCGCTTGCGGAATGTCCTTCGGCAGCGGCCCCTTATGATAGAACGTCGTGCCGTGCACGTGCCGCACCAGCTTGAGCGGTCGATGTCCTAGATGCAGCAGCGCCTTCTTCCAGACGCGGGTCCAGTAACGCGCGAGCTCTTCCTTGGACGGCACGATCGCGTCGGGCAGCAGCTGCAGGATATTCTCTTTGGGAACGCCGAGCTTCGGCCGTCCGACCGATGAAGGCACCAACCGGGGCGCCCTGACCTTCCGCGGCGCAAGATCGTCGCGCAGGCCCTTGAACACGGCTTCACGCAGCAGGCCATCGTCGGTCAGGGCGCCATATTCCACCTCGGCATTCACCACCGGCTCGACCCACGTCGCCTTGGGCTTCTTTACCGGCAGATCGAGCGGAGAATTGCGCCGGATCAGTGGGTCGAGCCGTTCACGCAATTCACGCGCGGTCGCCTCGGTGTAGCCGGTGCGGACCTTGCCGGCATAAAGCAGGCGATCATCCTCGTGACGCCCGATGTAGAGCGAAGCCACCTTCCGCGGGTACGCGCCCAGCTTTTCGACGAATGCGACGATGGGAAACGTCTCGCTCTTCTTGCATTTCAGCTTGAGCCAGGCTTCCTGCCGTCCGGAGCGATAAGGTGCGTCGGCGCGCTTGGCGAGCAGCCCTTCGAGGCCAAGCCTGCAAGCATGGCGAAAGATTTCCTCGCCGTCGGCTTCGACGTGCTCGACGTAGATGAAAGTCTCGGGCGCTTCTTTGAGAAGCCGCTGCAGCAGTTGCTTTCGCTGGACAAAGGCGACGCCACGCAAATCGTATCGGTCGAGATACAACAGATCGAACGCGTGATAGCGAATGCGGCGGCTCTGCTTGGCGCCGAGCTCGCGCCGCAGCTGCTGGAAATCCGGCAAGCCATTACAACCGTAGACCACGGCCTCGCCATCGATGATCGCACTCTCGGCTCTGAGCCTTCGCCCGTCGGCTGCAATGGACGAGAATTGCTCGGTCCAATCGTATCCAGCGCGCGAATAGACCGTCGCCGCGCCTGCCTGCAGGTGAAGTTGCGCGCGATAGCCGTCGGCTTTTATCTCGAACACCCAGCCGCCGCCTTGCGGTGGGTTTTCGCGCAGCGTGGGATCGCATGGCACGATGTAAGACGGAATCGGAATCTTCCGCGCGCCGGCTAGGCGCGATAGTCCCAACTGACGCAACGCAACAGCACACATGCTGGATTCAACGCGGCCCGACGGATTCGTTCCGATCTAAAATAAAAGTAGAGCCGCGCCCTACGGCGCCAGATACCGCATCAGCTCCGGATTGCCTTTCACCTCGCCGGCGTAGCCCTGCAGCGCGACGCGGCCGCGGTCGAGCACATAGGCGTAGTCGGCGACTCGCAAAGCGAGGTCAAGGTGCTGCTCGACGATGATGACGGCGATGGTCTTGGCGAGCTCGATCAGGCGCTCGGTGATCTCCTCGATGACACCGATCCAAACGCCCTCGGTCGGCTCGTCCAGCAGCAGCAGTTTTGGATCGCCCAGCATGGCGCGGCCGATCGCCAGCATCTTGCGCTCGCCGCCGGAGAGCGTGCCGGCGGGCTGGTCGAGGCGCTGGCCGAGCTTTGGGAAGATCGCTAGCACGCGGTCGATGGCGGAGGCGTCTTTGTTCGCGAGCGAGCCGACGGCGAGATTGTCGCGCACCGACAGGCGGGCGAACACCGAATGCTCCTGCGGCACGTAGCCGATGCCGGCGCGCACGCGCTCCTGGGTGGCGCGGTGGCTGATGTCGCGGCCGTCGAAGGCGACTTCGCCCTTCCATGCCGGCAACTCGCCGACGATGGTCTTCATCAGCGTGGTCTTGCCGGCGCCGTTGCGGCCGAGCACGGCAACGCCGCCGCGCCAGGGAATGCCGAGGCTGACGTCGAACAGGACCTGGCTGCGGCCATAGCCGGCGTCGAGATGCTTGATGTCCAAAAATTCAGGCACGGCGCAGATAGATCTCCTGGACGGATGTATTGGCCTGGATCTCCGACACCGTGCCTGTTGCCAGCACCTTGCCCTGGTCCAGCACGGTCAGGCGATCGCAGATGTCGCGAATGAAATCGAGGTCGTGCTCGACGATGACGAGCGAGCAATGTTTTTTGATCGGCTGCAGCAGCTCGCCGGTGACGCGGCGTTCCTCCAGGCTCATGCCGCCGGTGGGCTCGTCGAGCAGCAGGAGCTTCGGCTTGCCGGCGAGCGCCATCGCGATCTCCAGCCATTGCTGCTGACCGTGCGACAGCGCGGCAGCCGCATCGAAGGCGCGATCGGCGAGGCGGAACTGCCTCAGCATGGACATGACCTGGTCGTGCAACGCACCGCGCGTGCGCGAGAACACGAGATCGAACAGCGAGGACTGCGCCTGCAGCGCGAGCAGGATGTTGTCGTAGAGCGTCAATGACGGCAGCACGGATGTGATCTGGAATTTCAGGCTCATGCCGGCCCGGGCGCGCTCGGTCGGCGTGAACGCGGTGATGTCGGTGTTGACGAAGGAGACTTTTCCTTGCGTCGGCACCTCGGCCCCGGCGATGCACTTCATCAGCGTGCTCTTGCCGGAGCCGTTCGGGCCGATCAGGCCGTGAAACTCGTTCTCGCCGACGGTGAGGGCTGCGCCGTCAAGCGCGGTGAGCTTGCCGAAGACCTTCTTGATGCCGGCCGCTTCAAGGAGCATTGCGCGTCTCCTTGACCTTGGCGCCAAAGCTGCCGACCCGTTCGCGTTCGCCGAGCACAAAACTGATCAGGCCGAGCGGCCGGAACAGGATGACGAGCAGCAGCAGCAGGCCGAGGATGATCGGCCAGATGTCGCGATAATTGTCCGAGAGCCAGAAGCTGACGCCCTCGACGATCACGGCCCCAATGACGGCGCCGATCAGCGTGCCGGAGCCGCCGAACAGTACATAGAGCACGACCTGGGTCGAGACCACGACGCCGACCATGTTGGGCCAGACGAAACCTTCGTGGAAAGCATAGAGGCTGCCGGCGAGACCAGCGATGGCGCCGCCGATGGTGAAGATGATCGCTTTCAGGTGCTGCGCCTTGTAGCCGAAGAAGGCGATGCGCTGTTCGTTCTCGCGCAAGCCCGCCAGCGCCAGACCGAATTGCGAACGCACCAGGAAGCGGCAGAGCAGATAGACCACGACGAGGATGCCGAGCACGAGATAGTAGAAGGCCGGTCCTTCCGTGAAGTCATAACCGCCGAGCGACATCGGTGCGATCGAGGGGATGCCGTTCTGGCCGCCGAGATAATACCAGCCGCGCGCGAGGCGATCGGCGGCGTAGGAGCCGGTCAGCGTGCCGAGCGAGACGAAGATCACGCTGGAGGGATGCCGGCCCAGCAGCAGGAAGCCGCCGAGCAGCAGCGCGAAGGTGAGGCCGATCAGCGTTCCCGCCGGCAGCACCAGGAAGATGTTGGTGATGTCGAGGTCGCGCGCGAGCAAGGCGACGCCGTAGCCGGCCGAGCCGAAGAACAGGGCCTGGCCGAAGCTCATGATGCCGGCATAGCCCCAGACCAGGTCGAACGACAGCGCAAACAGCGCGAGGATGATCACCCGCGTCGCGAACACCGTGAGATAGTCCTGCAGCACCAGCGGCGCGAGTAGCGCCGCGAGGAGCACGAGGCCCTCGATGATGGGCAGGATTTTTCGTCCTGCCTTGACGCGGTCATTGGCCCGTTCCGCCGCTGTGCCCTTAGCCATCGCACCGTCCGCTTCGTCGTCCGCGTCGGCGACGATGGCCTCTCTTACCACACTCATCGGCTTCAGCATTCCACCTCAGCATTCCTTGGGATCGACGAGGCCATTGCTGCGCCCGACGATCTCGTAGTTTCCGCTCTTGGCGACCGCGGTGTACATCTTCATCTTGCAGTGCCGCTTGCCCGGCACCATCTCGGCGGGTCCGCCCGGACCTTCGGCGATCTTGGCATGGTCGAGCGCGGCGGCCACCGACTCGCGGTCGATCTTGCCGGCTTCCTTCACCGCGGCTTCCCACAGCTTGAGGCCGCGATAGGTGCCGGTCGCCGCGCTGCCGGCGGCGAACAGGAAGTTGCCTGGGAAATCCTTTTCATAGGCCGCCTGGATCTTGGCGTCGAACGGGTTCTCCTTGGTCAGCACCTTGAAATAGTCGAGGCAGCTCGCAAGGCCCTCGATCTCGGCAGCCTGGTTGATGTTGAGCGTGTTCTCGTCATAGTAGACGCAGGCGAGCCGGCCGCCGTTCTTGAGGAAACCGGCTTCATAGAGCTGCTTGAAGAACGGGCCGACGCCCGGCGGGATGACGGTGTTGAAGACGACGTCGACCTTGTTGGAGATGATGCGGTTGACGGTTGCGGAGAAGTCGACCTGGTCGAGCGGGTAGTATTCTTCGAACACGACCTCGCCGCCGCTCGCCTCGATCACCTTGCGGGCGTAGACGTTGAGCGTGTGCGGCCAGACATAATTGGCGCTGGGCAGCGCGAACTTCTTGCCGCCGTTCTTGATCAGCCAGGGGATGAACTCGTCGCATTGCTGCGCCGGCGTCGGGCCGGTGCAGAACAAATAGGGCGTGCACTCCTTGCCCTCGTAGAGCTGCGGATAGATGTAGAGCGTCTTGCCGCGCGCCACGATCGGGTCCTTGATCGCATTGCGCATCGAGGAGGTGATGCCTCCCAGCACCATATCGACCTTGTCGCGCTGGATCAGCTTGCGCACGTTGCCGACGGCGACGGATTCGTTGGACGCGGTGTCCTCGATGTAGAGCTCGAGCGGACGGCCGAGCAGGCCGCCGGCCGCGTTGATCTCCTTGATCACCATTTTCGCGACGTTGGCGTCGGCGTTGCCGGCATAGGCGATCGGGCCGGTGAGGTCAGTGGCGATGCCGACCTTGATCGGCGTCTCGGCAGCATTGGCCCAGGGCGCCGGGATCACCCAGCTGCCGACGCCGGTCGCGACCGCGCCCGATGCAAAAGCAAAATTGGACAGGAAGCGACGTCGCGTGAGCTGAGTACGATCGAGCATGTGATTAAACCCCTTTTCCAGCGATGAGACCTTGCGGACGGAATTTGATGAAGACGATGGCGAGCACGAAGACGAGGACGTCGGCGACGACAGGTGCCATCACCCAGGGCAGCGCCGCGCTCAGCGTGCCGATGACGCCGGCGCCCGCGACCGGGCCGATGAAGGAGCCGACCCCGCCGACCATGACCGCGACAAAACCCTGGATCAGGAAGCGCAGTCCGAGATCGGCAAACAGGCTGAACACCGGCACGATCAGCGCGCCGGCAAGGCCCGCGAGCGCAGCGCCGAAGGCAAAGGTGGCGCCGTAGATCAGCGGCGTTGAAATGCCCGACGCTCGCGCCAGCGACGGGTTCTCCAGCGTCGCCCGCACGCGCAGGCCGAAGCTGGTGCGCGACAGCAGCAGATAGCAGAGGCCCATCACCAGCAGCGTGATGACGATGATGGTGAAGCGCCACGCCGAAATATGCATGGCGCCGATGTCGATCGAGCCGCCGATCGGCTCCGGCACGGTGAGATAGAAGCCGCCGATCAGCCCGCGCACGGCTTCGCGGATGATCAGGCCGAGCGCATAGGTGCCGAGCATGGCAACGATCGGCGCGGCGTAGAATCGTCGGATGATCAGTGCCTCTAGCACGAAGCCGAGCGCGCCGACCACGAAAGGTGCTGCAACCATGCCCGCCCAGATCGGCAGGCCCTTGGCATAAGCGAGATAGGTGATGTAGGCACCGAGCAGGACGAACTCGCCTTGCGCGAAGTTGAAGATGCCCATCATGCTGGCGATGATCCCGAGCCCCAGCACGATCAGGACGATGATCGCGCCGAAGCTCAGGATCTCGAACGCCGCGACGAACGCGTTAGCCATGTGTTGGATTCTTGTTTTGACGCGTTTTCTTCACGCGAACCGGCATCCACTTCGCTTGAAAACGCTTCTGTGTTCCGTCAGCCTGCATCAAATCTTGGTTCACATCTTCTTCCAGTCGCCGATCTGCTCGAAGGCATGGGCGGCGCGGTAGATGGTGGATTCCTCGAACATGCGGCCGACCAGCATCAGCCCGACCGGCAGGCCGTCGACCATGCCGCAGGGCAGCGACATCGCCGGATGGTGCGTGATGTCGAACGGCGCGGTGTTCGAGATCATCTCGAGCGCGCGGGCAACATATTCCTCACGGCTGGCGTTGGGCTCCGGCAGCTTGGTCGCCTTCATCGGCGTGGTCGGCAGCAGGAGCAGATCGTAATCCGCAAAGGCCTTGTCGTAGGCGGCGGTCAGCCGGCGCGAGATGTTGAGCGCCTTGCCATAGAAGCGCGGGCCGAAATTGTTGTTGATGTAGGTGCCGAGCATCATGAAAAGCTTCGTGGTCTCGGACAGCGAGTCGGCCTGCCGGCGCCAGCCGCGATGGAAATCCATCAGCGAGGTCGAATAGAGATCGCCGCGGCTGAGGCCGTAGCCGTCGCCGAACATCATGGTCTGGGTCAGGCCTTCAGTGCCGATCGGAGTCCAGATCGCGCCGCCCATGAGGTGCATCGGGATCGAGACGGTCTCGACCATGGCGCCGAGATCCTTGAAGCGCTTTGCGGCCTCGCGCACGCTTTCATTCACCGCAGATTCGGCGGTCGGCTGCTCGAAACCCTCCTTGAGGATGCCGATCTTCATGCCTTTGACGCCCTGGCCGAGCGCCTTGGTGTATTCCTCCACTTTCGGGGCCTTGATCCTGGGATCGTAGCCGTCGTCGCCGGCGAGCACTTCGAGCAGCAGGGCGTTGTCGGCGACGGTCGCGGTCATCGGGCCGGTGTGATCGACATAGATCTCGATCGGCATGATGCCGGTGTAGGGGACGAGGCCCCAGGTCGGCTTCATGCCGTAGACGCCGCAGAACGACGACGGCATGCGGATCGAGCCGCCCTGGTCGCCGCCGATGGCCATGTCGACCTCGCCGAGCGCGACCACGACGCCCGAGCCCGACGACGAGCCGCCGGCCGAGTAACCCATCTTGTGCGGATTATGCACCGGCCCGTAGGAGCCGGTGTGGCTGCCGCCGGACAGGCAGAAATGCTCACAATGCACCTTGCCCTTGATCTCGGCGCCGGCATCCAGCATGCGCGTGACGATAGTGGCGTCGAAATCGGGCACATAGCCCTCCAGCGTCGACGAGCCGTTGGTCATGGGCACGCCGGCCAGCATGATGTTGTCCTTCAGCGCGACGGTCTTGCCCTTGAGCTTGCCGCTGGCGGCGCCCTTCACGGTCGTCTTGCGATACCAGGCATTGCGCGGGTTCTCCTCCGCCGAGGGCCGGTAGCCCGGCGTGCGCGGATATTTCACTTCGGGCAATTCGTCCGGCATCGCGGCAACGAGATTGTAGGCTTCGATCGAGCCCTGCATGAGACCGCGGAACGAGGCGACGTCGTCATCGGTGAGCGAAAGGCCGCACTGCTCGGCGACACTGCGAAGTTGGGCTGGCGTGGGAAGGGCAACTGTCACGGCGCTCTCCTTGAAGCTTCTTGATCCCTGGCACTGATGAAAGCCTCTCGCTCGCGCCTTCAGGGGCGCGGGCCAACCGGCTTCACGTCGTTACTAGAGACGGAAATATTTTCCATTTCAAGTATTATTTCGCAAGGCGGCTGCGGCGTATCGGAGCCGTCTCTCAGAGCGTCTTGATGATCTTGAAGTCGAGACCGTCGGCTTCAGCGAGATACATCGGCATCTCGGCGCGGCCGTCGCGAAGCGTCACGGGACCGCGGCCCGCCGAGTAGACGGTGTTGCGCGCGGCCTTGAGCAGCGGACGAAACGCCAATGATCCGGCGCGGTTGGCGACGGATTCCAGGAAGCGCAGCCCCTCATAGTTCGACTGACCGACGGAGCCGACCGGCGGCGCGTTGGCACCGAACATGGAATAATAGGCGCTGAGGAACTCGTCATTGGCGCGCGAGACCAGACCGTTGAAATAGCCGGAGGCGCAGAACAGATTCTCGGTGTTGTCGGCGCCGATGCCGAGCAGCACGGTCTCGTCCATCGCACCTGCAAGCCGCAGCGTCGACGTGGCGAGGCCCGCTTCGGCGAAGGCGCGGTTGAAGGTGATGCTGTCGGTGCCGATCAGCGAGATCAGCACTACATCGGGCCGGGCGGCGCGGATGCGCGCCAGATGCGGCTCGTGATTGTCCTCGCCTACGGGTACGAACTCCTCGCCGACGACCTGGCCGCCCGCTTCCTTGATGTAGCGCTTGACCGCGCGATGCGACTGCCAGGGCCAGACGTAATCGCTGCCGATCAGGTACCAGCGCGCCGCATTCTTGACCTCCGCCAGCCAATGGATCGAGGGCCGGCTCTGCCAGCGCGGCGTTTCGCCGATCGCCATGACGCCCGGCGTGCGCTCGCCGCCCTCATAGACAGGCGTGTAGATGTAGGGGATGCGGTTGCCGGTGACCTTGCGCAGCGCAACCCGAACCGCGCTGATATGCGAGCCCATGATGAGGTCGACCTCGTCGAAGGCGATCGCCTGCTCGGCGCGGCGCACCACCTCCTCGATCGGTCCGCCGGAATCGTAGATCGATAGTTCGAGCTCGCGGCCCAGAATGCCGCCGCGCTTGTTGATCTCGGCCACGGCCAGCATCGCGCTGTTGGTGGAGGTCGGGCCCCAGATTCCGGGCGAGCCGGTGAAGGTGAGGAAATTGCCGATGCGCAGCTTGTTGCGCGCACCCCGCCGCTGGATGACATGCGCATCGACCGGAGACAGGTCGAAATCCGCCGCCGATGACGACAAATTCCTGAACAGCAGGGACGGCGGCAACACCGGACCGCCGTGAGCCGGGAAGTTTACCGTCGCGTGCACGCCAACTCCTGTCTGAGACCAGACCTGAAAGCACATTGAGCAGGCGGCCGCGGCTTCCGCCCTTTTGTTGGGCAATGATCCTATTTTGAAAATATTGAATATTCAAGAATTGAAGTGCATATAGATGCAGCATTGTTTGCAAGACATTCACTCATTTGGGTCAAGGCGAAGTCTTAGCCGTGGCAAAACCGCCGAAAGAAAACTCCCCGATCACCGAACACCTCGCCTACCTGCTCGCGCAAGCCAACCGGGAGATCAACCGGCAGCTCGAACTGCGGTTGAGCAAGGAGGGCGTGCCGGTCGAGCAATGGCGCATCCTGAAAGTGCTGTCGGATGGGGAGGGCCATTCGATGGGCGAGCTCGCGGACGCCGTGTTGCTCAACCATCCGACGCTGACCAAGATGATCGACCGCATGGTTTCCGACACGCTGGTCTACCGCGTGCAGGACCCCAACGACCGCCGCAAGGTGCTGATGTTCATCTCCGACCGCGGCAAGGTGCTGTGCAAGAAGCTCAACTCGCTCGCGGTCGACCAGGAGGAGCACATCCTGGAGAGCTACGGCGACAAGTCGACGAGCGAATTGAAGCGGCTGCTGGAGAGCCTGATAGATAGTTCGAATTAAGGGGCGGCCGGCCCGTTACCCCATCTACGAGGGCACACCACATACTCGCTGTCATCGCCCGATTTAATCGGGCGATCCAGTATTCCAGAGGCTGTTGTGGTTGAGCCGAGACGCCGCGGCGTACTGGGTCGCCCGGTCAAGGCCGGGCGACGACGGCGGAGAATGAGGCGCTGGTATCGCGCCTTACGCGCGCACGGCAGCGAAGTTAGCCGCTAAGCATACCGCCCGTGGCAGTGCTTGTACTTCTTGCCGCTTCCGCACGGGCAGTCCTCGTTGCGACCGACCTTGCCCCAGCTCGCCGGGTTCTTCGGATCGCGTAGCGCCGCGTCGGTGGCCTGGGCGCCGAGGGTGACGCTGGCGAGGGCCATCTCGTCCTCGCCGGTGTTCGGATCGAACTTGTGCGCCTCCATCGGCGGCAGCACCGGGGCTTCCTGCTCCGGCGGGACGATCTCGACCCGCATCAGCTGCGCCGTAACGGCCTCGCGCAGGTGAGCGCTCATTTCCTGGAAGAGATTGAAGGCTTCTGTCTTGTACTCCTGCAACGGATCGCGCTGGCCGTAGCCGCGCAGGCCGATGACCTGGCGCAGGTGGTCGAGCATGATCAGGTGCTCGCGCCAGAGATGGTCGAGCGTCTGCAAGAGGATGGTCTTCTCGACGTAACGCATCACGTCGGGACCCCATTGCGCGACCTTGGCCGCCATGTGCTCGTCCGCCTTGGTCTCGATGCGCGTCAGCAGCTCCTCGTCGGCGATGCCCTCTTCCTTGGCCCAGTCGTCGACCGGCAGGTCGAGATCGAGCACGCGCTTCAATTCGTCCTTCAGTCCGGCGACGTCCCACTGCTCGGCATAGGCATGCTCGGGCACGTGCTTGGCGACGAGGTCGTCGATGAAGGCGTGGCGCATGTCGGCGACGGTCTCGGCGACGCTCTCGTCCTTCATCAGCTCGACGCGCTGGTCGAAGATCACCTTGCGCTGGTCGTTCTGGACATTGTCGAACTTGAGCAGGTTCTTGCGGATGTCGAAGTTGCGCGCCTCGACCTTCTGCTGCGCCTTCTCCAGCGCCTTGTTGATCCAGGGATGGATGATGGCCTCGCCCTCCTGCAGGCCGAGACGCTGCAGCATGCTGTCGAGACGATCCGAGCCGAAGATGCGCATCAGGTCGTCTTCGAGCGACAGGAAGAACTTCGAGCGGCCGGGGTCGCCCTGACGGCCGGATCGGCCGCGCAGCTGGTTGTCGATGCGGCGGGATTCGTGGCGTTCGGAGCCGATGATGTAGAGGCCGCCCGGCTTCTTCACGGTCTTGGCGGGCTTGGATCCCTTGGCCGGCTCAACCTCGACGGTCTCCTCGGCCTTCAGCACGATGTCGCGGAAGTGCTCGATATCGGCCTTGATCTGCTCGATCTTGCTGGCCTTCTCGGCCTCGTCGGTGATGCCCGCAGTCTCCTGCTGGATGCGCATCTCCAGGGAGCCGCCGAGCTTGATGTCGGTGCCGCGGCCAGCCATGTTGGTGGCGATCGTGATCGCGCCCGGCACGCCGGCTTCGGCGACGATGTAGGCTTCCTGCTCGTGGAAGCGCGCGTTCAGCACCGCGAACAGCTTCGCCGGCTTGCCGGCGCGGGCGGCGGCATAGAGCTTGTCGAGCGCACCCTCCTTGCCGAAATCGATCTGCTTGTAGCCGTTCTTCTTGAGGAATTCGGCGAGCACTTCCGACTTCTCGATCGAGGCGGTGCCGACCAGCACCGGCTGCAGCCGCGCATTGGCGCGCTCGATCTCGGCGAGGATGGCCTGATATTTTTCCTTCTGGGTCCGATAGACCTCGTCGTCCTCGTCGAGGCGCGCGACCGGCAGATTGGTCGGGATCTCCACGACCTCGAGCTTGTAGATGTCGAACAATTCGTCCGCTTCGGTCGCGGCGGTGCCGGTCATGCCCGCCAGCTTCTCGTACATGCGGAAGTAGTTCTGGAAGGTGATCGAGGCCAGCGTCTGGTTTTCGGGCTGGACCTGGACATGCTCCTTGGCTTCCAGCGCCTGGTGCAGGCCTTCCGAATAGCGGCGGCCCGGCATCATGCGGCCGGTGAACTCGTCGATGATGACGACCTCGTTGTCGCGGACGATGTAGTCCTTGTCGCGCGTGAACAGCGTGTGGGCGCGCAGGGCCTGGTTGATGTGGTGCACGACGGAGACGTTCTCGACGTCGTAGAGCGATTCGCCCTTGAGCTGGCCGGCATCGCGCAGCAGCGTCTCGATCTTCTCCATGCCGCCTTCGGTCAGCGTCACCGTGCGCTGCTTCTCGTCGACCTCGTAATCGGTCTTGTCGAGCTTGGGCAGGAAGCCGTCGATGGTGTTGTAGAAGTCGGAGCGGTCGTCGAGCGGACCGGAGATGATCAGCGGCGTGCGCGCTTCGTCGATCAGGATGGAGTCGACCTCGTCGACGATGGCGAAGAAGTGCGGCCGCTGGACCATGTCCTCGAGCCGGTACTTCATGTTGTCGCGCAGATAGTCGAAGCCGTATTCGTTGTTGGTGCCGTAGGTGATGTCGCAGGCATAGGCCGCCTTGCGCTCGGCATCGTCGAGGCCGTGCACGATCACGCCGGTGGTCATGCCGAGGAAGCCGTAGATCTGGCCCATCCAGCCGGAGTCGCGGCGGGCGAGATAGTCGTTGACGGTGACGACGTGAACGCCCTTGCCGGCGAGCGCGTTGAGATAGACCGCAAGCGTCGCGACCAGCGTCTTGCCTTCGCCGGTCTTCATCTCGGCGATGTCGCCCTCGTGCAGCACCATGCCGCCGATCAGCTGAACGTCGAAATGGCGCTGGCCGAGCGTGCGCTTGGCGGCCTCGCGCACGGTCGCAAAGGCCGGGACCAGAAGGTCGTCCAGCGTCTTGCCGTTCGCGAGCTGCTGCTTGAATTCCGCGGTGCGGGCCTTGAGCGCCTCGTCGGAGAGCTTGGCGAGCTCAGGCTCCAGCGCGTTGATCGCATTGACGCGGGACTGATATCCCTTCACCCGCCGGTCGTTGGCGGAGCCGAAAAACTTGCGGGCGAGCGCGCCGATCATGCCTGGTTCCTGTGTTCGCGATTCAACCGCGTTGGGCCTAAGAAGTTGTCACCCGCCCGCCTATCAACTCACCGTGACGCTTCGCGGCGTCGGAGCCCGAACTGCGGGGGACATCCGCCATATGGGTGGGAATTGGGCAAGTCTGGGTTCAACGGCCAAAAACGCAGCAAAATAAACGCCATCGCCATGGTCGCGACCGCGCAGAGATATGGCCCGGTCGGGGCCTTGTCAACGGCGGGCGCAGTGCGGCTAATTCATCATTTTGACAGACTTTTCGCGTTGCCAAGCCCCCCTGATTGGGCGAGTGTCCGCCCCGCTCGAGCAGCCCCCTGCTTCAACATAAGGATTTTCCATGACCACCTCGTTCCCGGCAACCCAGCGCTTCCGCTACGCGTCCGCCCTGGCTGGCAGCCTCGCTCTGGCGCTGTCCCTGGCGTTTGCGGGCCCGCTCCGGGCCGCCGATGATCCGGTGCTGGCGAAGGTCAATGGCGCGGAAATCAAGAAGAGCGACGTCACCATGGCCGAGGAGGAACTCGGGCCGAGCCTCGCCCAGATGGACCCGGCCACCAAGGACGAGAACGTCCTGTCGTTCCTGATCGACATGAAGATCGTCAGCAAGGCTGCCGAAGACAGGAAAATCGCCGACAGCGAGGAGTTCAAGAAGCGCCTGGCCTTCGCCCGCAACCGGCTTCTGATGGACAGCCTGCTCGCGGGCGAGGGCAAGGCCGCCACCACGCCGGACGCCATGAAGAAGGTCTATGAGGAGGCCGCCAAGCAGATCACCGGCGAGCAGGAGGTGCGCGCCCGCCACATCCTGGTCGAGACCGAGGACGAGGCCAAGGCGGTGAAGGCCGAGCTCGAGAAGGGGGCCGATTTCGCCGAGCTCGCCAAGAAGAAGTCCAAGGACCCCGGCTCTGCCGATGGCGGCGACCTCGGCTTCTTCACCAAGGAGCA
This sequence comes from Bradyrhizobium glycinis, assembly GCF_016031655.1. Taxonomy (GTDB): domain Bacteria; phylum Pseudomonadota; class Alphaproteobacteria; order Rhizobiales; family Xanthobacteraceae; genus Bradyrhizobium; species Bradyrhizobium glycinis. Next base: position 167,312 of record NZ_JACCHQ010000013.1, on the reverse strand, counting down.
GATGGTGCCGGAATTCTCGGCCGTGGCCTTCTCGCTGGAGCCCGGCAAGATCTCCGACCCCGTGAAGTCGCAGTTCGGCTGGCACATCATCAAGGTCGAGGAAAAGCGCAACCGCAAGGCGCCCGATTTCGAGCAGGTCAAGGCGCAGATCGAGCAGTATGTAACCCGCAAAGCCCAGGCCGAGTATGTCGCCAAGCTGCGCACCGAAGCCAAGGTCGAGCGGCTGGACCAGCCGGCGGCGGATGCGTCGAAGGACGCCAAGCCGTCCGACAGCAAGATGGCGCCGCCGGCGAAGAAGTAAGAATTCGCTGTCACTTCGCGGACGCCAAGGGTATCTAACGTCACAATGGCCGGGGGCTCCCCCGGCCATCTGCATGTCAAGACCCTACCAAGGCGCCCGCGATGTCCTCCTCCGTCTCTCCCCTGGCCCCCAAAACCATCCCTGATATGCCCGTGATCGCGGGCATCCGTCTTGCGACCGCCGAAGCCGGCATCCGCTACAAAAATCGCACCGACGTGCTGCTCGCGGTGATGGACAAGGGCACTGCGGTCGCCGGCGTCTTCACCAAGTCGAAGTGCCCCTCGGCCCCGGTGGAATGGTGCCGCGCCAAGCTGAAGGGCGGCAAGGCGCGCGCGCTGGTGGTCAATTCCGGCAATGCCAATGCCTTCACCGGCAAGACCGGCCGCGCCTCCACCGCGCTGACGGCGAAGATCGCGGCCAAGGCGGTCGGCTGCAGCGAGAGCGAGATCTTCCTGGCCTCGACCGGGGTGATCGGCGAGCCGCTGGACGCCACCAAGTTCGACGGCGTGCTCGGCCGCCTCGCCGGAGCTGCCGATCCCGGCGGTTACCTCGCCGCGGCCAAGGCGATCATGACCACCGACACCTTTCCGAAGGTGGCGACCGCGACGGTCAAGCTCGGCAAGGCCAAGGTCACCATCAACGGCATGGCCAAGGGCGCCGGCATGATCGCGCCCGACATGGCGACGATGCTGTCCTTCATCTTCACCGACGCGCCGATCGCGCCCGCCGCGCTGCAGGCGCTGCTCAAGAGCGGCGTCGAGGATACGTTCAACGCCGTGACGATCGATGGCGACACCTCGACCTCCGACACGCTGCTGGCGTTCGCCACCGGCGCCGCCGCCGAGCATGGCGCGCCCAGGATCAGCCGCGCCAGCGATCCACGCCTGAAGGCCTTCGTCAAGGCGTTCAACCAGGTGCTCGCCAATCTCGCCGAACAGGTCGCCCGCGACGGCGAAGGCGCGCGCAAGCTGGTCAAGATCACCGTCGAGGGCGCCAAGACCAAGGCCTCCGCCCGCAAGATCGCGATGTCGATCGCGAACTCGCCGCTGGTGAAGACCGCGATCGCCGGCGAGGACGCCAATTGGGGCCGCGTGGTGATGGCCGTCGGCAAGGCCGGCGAGCCGGCCGATCGCGACAAGCTGTCGATCTCGTTCAACGGCATCCGCGTCGCCAGGAGCGGCGCGCGCGATCCCGATTATGACGAAGCGCAGGTGTCGGAAGCGATGAAGGCGCCGGAGATCGCGATTCGGGTCTCGCTCGGCCTCGGCAAAGGCCGCGACCGCGTCATGACCTGCGACCTCACCAAGGAATATGTGGCGATCAACGGGGACTACAGGTCGTAGGCGCTAGGGCCGTCACCCCGAGATCCGCGCGTCTGCGACCGCCTTCTTGAACAGCGCGTTCATGGCGTCCGCGATCCCTTGCGTCGGGCTGACCTCGAAATACAGGCCCGGCGAAGCGCAGCTCTGCATGTTCTGTGCGATCTGGCTGTTCGGCGACGGGCCATAGGGACCGGCATTGAACGGATCGATCCACTTCATGTACCAGGAGTTGGTCGGCAGCGCGAGATAGGTCGTGTACAACACCGCGATCTTGACGCCGCGATCCTTCATCGTCTTGCAAAGCGCAGGGTTGAGCGGCGACTGGCACCGCGTGCTGCCCGAGAGCGGTTTCAGGCATCCCGTGTTGCTCTCGTCGGCCACGCCGTCAGACACGAAGAACAGGTATTTGAGCGGACTGGCCGACGTGCCGCTTCCGGGGGCGCTGATCTCGCCGTTGATCGCAGGAAAGACCGCAGTGAATGGGGTATCCTGATCGTTGTTCTCGTTCTGGCCGTTCACCGACATCAAGTCGATCTTGCCGGCCGCCGACTTGGCGCTGGAGAGAGAGGCCGACAACGAAAACAGACTGCGCAGGCCGAGCGAGCTTGCAGAGCCGCCGAAATCATAGATCGCCATTCTGAACTGGTTTGAATAGGTCTCGGTGGCGTTTGCCGTATCCATCAAGGACTCCGTGGCGCTCCGAAGCACGTCGATCCGGGTGGTCACGCCAAGCTTCTTGGCAAGATCGTAATAGTTGTTCTTGTCCTTGAGATCGTGGCAGGCGAAGGCGCACTTGTCCGACGTGTTGTTGACCATCTTCTGCACGTCGGCCGGGGTCGCACCGACGCCCATCGACGGCGAATTGTCGAGCAGCAGATAGAAATCGATATACAGCGGCATGCTGGCCGTCGCCTTCGACGTGCCGCTCAACGTCAGCACGGACTTGCCGATCACGCCGAGGAACATGGTGTTCATAGTTGCGGTGAACGAAACCGTCGCGGTGACGGTCGAGCCGGACTTCACCACGGTCGGCGTGAGGCCGGTCAGCGTATAGCCGGACAGACTGGCGCGATTGGCGTTGAAGATGTTCTCGGCATCCGTGACGCCGACCAAAATCGAGCCGTCCGCAGTCATGTTGCCGGCGGCTTTGAACGCTGGCGAAGCCTTGGCGATCGAGCCTACGCTCGCGGCATCCGCCGCGGCCTGAAGCTTGGACCGGGTCAGCGTCGCGCGCGAATAGTCGATCGCGCACCCGACCGCACTGATCAGGGGAACGCAGGCGAGAGCGAAAATCACTGCGATATTGCCACCCCGGTCGCGGACGAACCGGCGGACGAGAACCGAAAGCGCAGCGCGCATGGGTAGGCCTAGAGTGGTTTAAAGAGTTCCCACTCTAGGAACTGCGGATTAAATATGACTTATGGGGGCCTTGGAAACTTGGACCGCAACGAGGTTAACAAACCGTTGCAGACGATCTTCAGCGAGCGACAGACACGCATGGCCAATCTCAAACTGACACTGGTGGTGGCCTGCGCGCTTGTCGACGCCGACAAACGCGTCCTGATCGCGCAGCGCCCGGAAGGAAAGGCCCTGGCCGGCCTGTGGGAATTCCCCGGGGGCAAGCTCGAGCCGGGCGAGCGGCCGGAGCAGAGCCTGATCCGGGAGCTTCATGAGGAGCTCGGCATCACCGTCGCCGAGCCGTGCCTCGCGCCGCTGACCTTCGCCAGCTACGGTTACGAGACCTTCCATCTGTTAATGCCGCTCTACATCTGCCGGCGCTGGGAGGGGATGGTCACCGCACGCGAGGGCCAGAACCTCGTCTGGGTCCGCGCCAACAAGCTGCGAGACTATCCGATGCCGCCCGCGGACATTCCGCTGATCCCGCATCTGATCGATTTGTTGATGTGACGATGCCCCTGCTCGTCATTCCGGGGCGATGCGCAGCATCGAACTATGGTGCGCAATTGCGCACCAGAGAATCTCGAGATTCTCAGGGGCGCAATTGCGCCCCGTAGTCGCGCTATCGCGCGCCCCGGAATGGCCGCAGTGCCGGGATCACGCCTTCCCCGCCTTCTTCACCGCCTCCGCCAGGCTTGCTTTCGCCGATCCCGGCTTGAGCGGCTGCTGCTGGCTCCCATGCGGGGCCCAGCCCGAGAGCCAGACGATGTCGAACGTCGCACGGATGCGGCCGTCGGGATCGGCAAAACGCTCGGCATAGAGCTCGGCCATCCGCAGCAGCGTCGCACGGCGCGTCGGCGTTCGCCGTCGCTCGATCAGCACATTGGCCGCGCCCATGCGGCGCAGATCCTGCATCAAGGCGAACGCATTGGCGTAGCGCACCACGACACGATCGACGTCGGTGACCGGCAGCGCAAAGCCCGCCCGCTGCAGCAACGCGCCGACGTCGCGGAGGTCCGCGAACGGCGCCACGCGCGGCGACACACCGCCCTCGCATTCGGCTTCCGCCGCGGCAAAGGCCTGCCGCAGCTCGGTCAAACTGTCGCCGCCGATCATCGCGGCAAGGAGCAAGCCATCCGGTTTGAGCGCACGGCGGATCTGCGCGAGCACGCCCGGCAGATCGTTGACGAATTGCAGCGCCAGCGCCGAGACGACGAGGTCGAGGCTTTCCAGCGCGAAGGCAAGCTTCTCCGCGCCGGCCGCGTCAAGCGCGATGTGTTCGATGGAGGCAAGCCGCGTGCGCAATGCCGCCAGCCCGGCGCCGGGCGTCCAGAGATCGACAGGCGCGTGAAACTCCCGCATCACCGCCGCCAAGCGGTCGGACATGTCCTCGGCGACCCGATCGAGCAGGAATGTGACCGCGCCTTGGGCCTGGGCGCGCTGCTGCCGTCTCTGCAGCAAGGCACGATCGAACAAGGCGGGCGGGATTTGAGCGGTCTGGACCATGCCGCTGGTTACGCCGATCTCCACAGTTCTGGCAATCCGCTGCGTGCAGCGTTAGCCTCCCCACATGGAAGCCGACGCCACCACCATCCGTTCCATCGCCGCACCGCTGCGGAGCGCATGGACCGCCAGCCGCCACGTGGTGGCGCGGGCGGCGCGGCTGGCGCTCGACATCGCGCTGCCGGCACAGTGCGTATCCTGCCACGAGCCGGTCGATGGCGAGGGCGTTTGCGCCTCGTGCTGGGCCCGGCTGTCGTTCATCGAACGACCCTATTGCCCGCGACTCGGCATTCCTTTCGTTTATGACCCCGGCCCGGAGATGCTGTCGATGGAGGCGATCGCGAGCCCGCCGGCCTATCAGCGGGCGCGCGCGGCGGTGCGCTATGACGACGTGGCACGCTCGCTGGTGCATGCGCTGAAGTACCAGGACCGCACCGATCTGGCGCCGGCCATGGGCCGCTGGATGGCGCGTGCGGGCCGCGAGTTGCTGACCGGCGCCGACATGCTGGTGCCCGTGCCCCTGCATTGGCGGCGGGCCTGGCGGCGCCGTTACAACCAGTCCGGCGCGCTCGCACGCGTGATCGAGCGGCAGAGCGGGGTCAAGGTTCGGGGCGACGTGCTGCGGCGGGTGCGCGCCACGGAGCAGCAGATCGGCCTGTCCCGGGCCCAGCGCGCCACCAATGTGCAGGGCGCATTCCAGGTATCTCCCGACCGCCAGGCCGAGGTCCAGGGCCGCCGCGTTGTCCTGATCGACGATGTCCTGACGTCTGGGGCGACGCTCGATGCCTGCGCGCGAGCCCTGTTGCGCGCCAAGGCGGCCCAGGTCGACGTGCTGGTCTTTGCGCGGGTTGTCCAGAGCGGCCCCCGTCCCATATAATTCAACGAATTCATGACATGAGAGCGCCAGACGAAATGACTGCTGCCGTCGAGATCTACACCCGGCCGGGCTGCGGCTATTGTTCCGCCGCCAAGTCGCTGCTGACCCGCAAGAAGGCGACTTTTACCGAATTCGACGTCGCCAAGAACCCGTCCTGGCGCCAGGAAATGTACGGCCGCGCCGGCCAGGTTTCGACCTTCCCGCAGATCTGGATCGGCGGTACCCATGTCGGCGGCTGCGACGATCTCTACGCGCTCGACCGCGCAGGCAAGCTCGATGGCATGCTCGAAAGCGTGAAGGCCACGTCATGAGCGAGAACCGCACGTTCACGGCGGCCATGGTGCAGATGCGCACCGGCCTGATGCCCGGGCCGAGCCTCGAGCAGGCCACGAAGCTGATCCGCCAGGCGGCTGCCAATGGCGCCGATTACGTGCAGACGCCCGAAGTCAGCAACATGATGCAGGTGAACCGCAAGGCATTGTTCGAGCATCTCCAGAGCGAAGAGGACGACACCTCGCTGAAGGCCTACCGGGCGCTCGCCGCGGAGCTGCAGATTCACCTCCATGTCGGCTCGCTGGCGCTGCGCTTCTCGCCGGAGAAGGCGGTCAACCGCTCCTTCCTGATCGGGCCCGAGGGCAATGTGCTCGCGAGCTACGACAAGATCCACATGTTCGACATCGAGCTGCCGGACGGCGAGAGCTATCGCGAATCCGCCAATTACCAGCCGGGTGAGACCGCGGTGATCTCGGATCTGCCCTGGGGCCGTCTCGGCTTGACGATCTGCTACGACGTGCGCTTCCCCGCGCTGTACCGCGCGCTGGCCGAAAGCGGCGCCTATTTCATCACCGTGCCGTCGGCGTTCACCCGCAAGACCGGTGAAGCGCATTGGCACGTGCTGCTGCGCGCCCGCGCGATCGAGACCGGCTGCTTCATCTTTGCCGCGGCGCAGGCAGGCCTGCATGAGAACAAGCGCGAGACCTATGGTCATTCGCTGATCGTCGATCCCTGGGGCGAGATCCTCGCCGAGGGCGATGTCGAGCCGGGCATCATCATGGCCAAGATCGACCCGGCCAAGGTCGAGACGGCGCGCCGCGCGATTCCATCGCTCCAGCACGGCCGCCGCTTCGGCGTCTCCGATCCCAAGGCCGGGCCGGACCATTTGCACCTCGTGCGGGGCTCGGCATGATCCGCTACGCGCTGCGCTGCGACCGCGACCACGACTTCGAGAGCTGGTTCCAGAGTTCGTCCGCCTATGATTCGCAGGTGAGGCGGAAGCTCGTGACCTGCCCGATCTGCGGCTCGGCCAAGGTCGACAAGGCGATCATGGCGCCGCGCGTCGTCGGCAAGAAGGGGCGCGGCCGCGCCACGCCGCCGGCGGAGCCCGTGGCCGCGACCGCGCCCGAGGCTGCGCCGTCAGGGCCGACCTCGCTGCTGATGGCGCAGGAGCGCGAGTTGCGCGCCAAGCTGAAAGAGCTGCGCGACCACATCGTCAAGAACGCCGACAATGTCGGCGAGCGCTTTGCCAACGAAGCCCGCGCCATGCATTACGGCGATAAGGAGCACCGCCCGATCTACGGCGAGGCTTCGCCCGAAGAGGCAAAGTCGCTGATCGAGGAGGGCATCGAGGTCTCGCCGCTGCCGACGCTGCCGGAAGATAGGAACTGACCGCGCGGAGCGCGTCATCCGGGATGGTCCGAAGGACCAGACCTCAGATGCGCAATTGCGCATCGGGGGATCTCGAGATTCTCAGGTGCGCAATTGCGCACCATAGTTTGACGCTGCGCGTCGCCCCGGAATGACGGTTAGACTCCCACCAGCAGCGCGACGCCCAAGACAATCAGCGCGATACCCGCAAGCTCCCGCGGCGCGACCGGCTGCTTGAACGAATAGTAGGCGACGGCTTGCGCGAACAGCACCTCGATCAAGGCGAGCGTGCGGACGTTGGCGGCGGCCGTCAGCGCAAAGGCGAGGAACCAGAATTGCGAGGCGAAGGCGCCGATAAAGCCCGCGAGCATCGACGGTCGCCATAACCTGAGGATTCCTCGCAGCACGTCTGGCGTGCGCCAGAGCAGGTAGATCGTCAGGATCAGCGTCTGCACGAACAGGCCGAGCACCAGCGTGATTGACGCTGCGGTCACGAAGGACACGCCGGGCACATTGATGATGGCGCCGCGAAAGCCGACCGCTGACAGCGCGAAGGCCGCCGCGGCAACCAGGCCGGTGATGGTCGGCTTCAGCTCGGCAAAGCTCCTCTCGCCGCCGGGGCGGAGCGCGGTGATGACGACGCCGATGGTGGCGATCACGATCGCCAGCACCTTCAGCCAGGTCAGGTGATCGCCGAGGAAGACGAAGCCGAAGATCGCGGTCTGGATCGCCTCGGTCTTCAGGTAGGCCGTCGTCACGACAAACGAGCGGTCGTTCATCGCGAGCAGCATCAGGCCGGTGGCGACGATCTGGCTGAGTGCTCCCAAGAGCAGCCACGGCCAGAACATGGCCGGCGGCGCGCTCAGATGATCGCCGGTCGCGAGCAGCACCAGCCCCAGGAACAGCAGCGAGAACGGAAAGCCGAACAGGAAGCGGATATTGGTCGCGCCCCAGGTCCCCAGCGGCTTGGTCAACGACCGCTGCATCGCATTGCGCGCGACCTGCCCGAGCGCGGCCACGATGGTGAAGGGAATCCAGAGGCTGGCGATGGTGAACATGGGGTGACAGGCGCGAGGACTGGGCCAACGTGCCGCTGGCGGTGAAGCAGGTCAATCACACGGATGTCATGGGTGCGATGCTCTCGCAACGAACTCGGTGCCTGCGAACGCAGGGCGGCGCTTGTGATGCGGCGTCTCCCTAAACCTGCGGCTTTGCCGTCGCGCCGCCGCCATTCCGCCGGCGATAGATCCACATCCCCAGGCCGAGCACGATCGCAACGCCGACCACGGTCAGCATCCAGATGTGTTTGCCGCCATGCGTATGATGATGCAGCCCCGCATATTCATGCAGGGCCGACACGGCCAGCACGCCCGGCAGCACATGAGCCGGCGCCCAGGCCAGGATCGCCGGGATGTTCACGGCATAGAATGTCGCGGGCGCCATGCCCAGCGCGCCGGCCGTCACGGGCACGAAGGCGCGGATCGGCGGCACGAAGCGGGCGAAGAACACGGCCCAGGTGCCGAAGCGGTGGAAGAAATTCTCGCTCTCGGCGACGACGCGCGGATAATTGGTCAGCGGCCAGGTGTCGAGGATCTCGCGCTGCCGCCTGTGCCCGATCCAATAGGCCGACCCGTCGCCGAGTACGGCACCAGTTGCGGCCGCCAAGAGCACCCATGGCAGCTGCAATTCGCCGCCGGGGACCAGGGCGCTCAGCGCCAGGATGATGGTCGAGCCGGGGATCACCGATCCCACCACCGGAACGGCTTCGAGCAGCGCCGCCAGGAACAGGGTTAGATAAGCCAGCCACGCATGGGCGGAAACGAAGGCGATGAGGGGATCGAGAAAGGACGTCACGTCGTCTCTTGAAGGGCTGGAGCATGGGGCTTCGGACCCTACATAAGTAACTGCATACGGCCAAAGTACCATTCGCATGGATTGGGCGCGACCCGCCGGAATTTCGGCGTGATTCGCAAGGCAGCCCTCCAAAAACTGCGTTCCTTGCCTATCTAAATGAAAAGACAACGGAACTTTGATTGGTGGGCGGGCTTCTGCCGGCTCGTTGTCTCTGATAGGTTGATGATCAGCACCCAGCCGCAGCCAACGTGCGAATAACCGGTTTCGGGACCGCCCGGGACCTCGGAGGATTGATGACGACCGCCGCCCTGTCCAAAGTTGAGGAAGTTTCCGGCCTGCCCGACATGAAGGTGTCGGTGCGCCAGGTATTCGGGATCGACAGCGATCTCGAAGTCCCGGCCTATTCCGAAGTCGATCCTCACGTGCCCGAAGTCGACGCCGATTACCGCTTCGACCGCGCCACCACGCTGGCCATTCTCGCGGGCTTTGCCAAGAACCGCCGCGTGATGGTCACCGGCTATCACGGCACCGGCAAATCCACCCATATCGAGCAGGTCGCCGCCCGTCTGAACTGGCCCTGCGTGCGCGTCAATCTCGACAGCCACATCAGCCGCATCGACCTCGTCGGCAAGGACTCCATCGTGGTCCGCGACGGCAAGCAAGTCACCGAATTCCGCGACGGCATCCTGCCCTGGGCGCTGCAGAACAACGTCGCGCTGGTGTTCGACGAATACGACGCCGGACGCCCGGACGTGATGTTCGTGATCCAGCGCGTGCTGGAGGTCTCGGGTCGCCTGACGCTGCTCGACCAGAACAAGGTGATCAAGCCGCATCCGGCCTTCCGGCTGTTCGCCACCGCCAACACCGTCGGCCTCGGCGATACCTCGGGCCTCTATCACGGTACCCAGCAGATCAACCAGGGCCAGATGGACCGCTGGTCGATCGTCACCACGCTGAACTATCTCAGCCACGACGAGGAAGTCGAGATCGTGCTGGCCAAGGCCAAGCACTATCGCAGCCAGGAGGGCCGCGACATCGTCAACAAGATGGTGCGCCTCGCCGACCTCACCCGCAACGCCTTTGCCAATGGCGATCTGTCGACGGTGATGAGCCCGCGTACGGTGATCACTTGGGCGGAAAACTCCGACATCTTCGGCGATATCGGCTTTGCGTTCCGTGTCACCTTCCTCAACAAGTGCGACGAACTCGAACGGCCCCTGGTCGCCGAGTTCTACCAGCGCTGCTTCAATGCGGAGCTGCCGGAATCGGCGGTCAACGTCGCGCTCAGCTAGACCATGCCATCAATCACCGTCGAGCGCACCATTGGGACCACCAAGAAGGCTGTGCTCGCCGGTCTCGGCGCTTACAACGACGAGAAGTTTGGGAAGCAGAAAGTCAAGAGCATCGCGGTTTCGCTGAAGGACGGCCGCAAGATCGTCGGCGGCATCGTCGGTCAGCTCTGGTCCACGGTTCTGTTCATCCAGTATTTCTGGATCGACCAGAAGCAGCGCGGCAAGGGACACGGCACGAAGCTGATCGCGGCGATCGAGGACGAGGCAAGGCGGCTCGGCGCGATCCGAGCCCATGTCGATACGATGAGTTTCCAGGCGCCGGGCTTCTATCGTTCTTGCGGGTACCAGGAATTCGGCACCATCGACGGCTATCCCGGCGGGGTGACGCGCCATTCGTTTACGAAGTCGCTATGAGCACATCATCATCCAACTCCAAATTCCGCAGCAACAAGGAAGCACCGACCGAGCCGTTCAAGCGCTCGGTCGCCTCCTGTCTGAAGGCGATCGCGAAGGCGCCCGAGCTCGACGTCTCCTTCGCGGCCGAACGCCCGGGCCTTGCGCCTGGCAAGGCGCGGCTGCCCGAGCCGGCGCGCAAGATGAGCAAGCGTGACGCCGCGATCGTCCGCGGCCATGCCGATTCCATCGCGCTCAAGCTCGCCTGTCACGATCCCAAGGTTCACCGCAAGCTGATGCCCGGCAATCCGCAGGCGCGCGGCGTGTTCGAGGCGGTGGAGCAGGCCCGCGTCGAGGCGATCGGCGCGCGCCGCATGGCGGGCGTTGCCAAGAACCTCACGGCCATGCTCGACGACCATTTCCACCGCGGCAAGTTCGACGAGATCACCGACCGCGCCGACGCGCCGCTGGCGGACGCGCTGGCGATGCTGGTGCGCGAGCGCCTCACCGGCATGGCGCCGCCGACGGCGGCCAAGAAGATGGTCGACCTCTGGCGGCCGATCCTCGAAGACAAGATCGGCAAGCGGCTCGACCGGCTCGACGGCGTGCTCGAGGATCAAACCAAGTTCGGCGATGCCGTGCATGACCTGCTCTCGGCGCTCGAGCTCGGCGACGAGCGCAACGCCGACAGCGAGGACAATGACGAGAACGACGAGAACCAGGACGGCGACAATGACCAGTCCGGCGCCGAGGGCTCGCCCGATTCCGACGCCGCGCAGGAGATGAGCGCCGACCAGGCGCAGGCAACCTCGGAGGAGATGAGCGAGAGCGCGATGGAAAGCGCGCAGGCCTCCACCTCCGACACCTTCGACGACGGCGAGCTCGGTGACGACGAGACGCCGGGCGAGGCGACGCGCCCGAATCAGCACGGCAGGAACGAGCCGCGCGGGCCGGAATATCACGCCTTCGCGCCCAAGTTCGACGAGGTCATCGCCGCCGAGGATCTCTGCGACCATGACGAGCTGGAGCGGCTGCGCGCCTATCTCGACAAGCAGCTCGCACATCTGCAAGGCATCGTCGCCCGTCTCGCCAACCGGCTGCAGCGCCGCCTGATGGCGCAGCAGAACCGCGCCTGGGAGTTCGATCTCGAAGAGGGCATTCTGGACCCCGCGCGCCTGTCGCGCGTCGTCACCGATCCTTATCACCCGCTGTCCTTCATGCACGAGAAGGAGGCGACGTTCCGCGACACCGTGGTGACGCTGCTGCTCGACAATTCCGGCTCGATGCGCGGCCGCCCGATCACGGTCGCCGCGACCTGTGCCGACATCCTCGCGCGCACGCTGGAGCGTTGCGGCGTCAAGGTCGAGATTCTCGGCTTCACCACGCGCGCCTGGAAGGGCGGGCAATCGCGCGAGGCGTGGCTTGCCGCCGGCAAGCCGGCCAATCCCGGCCGCCTCAACGATCTCCGCCACATCATCTACAAGTCCGCCGACGCCCCCTGGCGCCGTGCGCGGAAAAACCTGGGCCTGATGATGCGCGAGGGGCTGCTGAAGGAGAACATCGACGGCGAGGCGCTGGACTGGGCGCACAAGCGCCTGCTCGGCCGCCCCGAGCAGCGCAAGATCCTGATGATGATCTCGGACGGCGCGCCAGTCGACGATTCCACGCTGTCGGTCAATCCCGGCAATTACCTCGAACGGCATCTGCGCCACATCATCGAGGAGATCGAGACGCGCTCTCCGGTCGAGCTGATCGCGATCGGCATCGGCCATGACGTGACGCGCTATTATCGCCGCGCCGTGACGATCGTGGATGCCGAGGAGCTCGGCGGCGCCATCACAGAGAAGCTCGCCGAGCTGTTCAGTGAGACCAACACAGCGCCAATGCCAGCGGCCGGTCGCCCGCGACGCAAATTGCATTCGTGAGCACGCATCCATCCCGCCGCAGCTTCGTCAGCCTCGCGGCGGCGGGATTTTCCACTCTCGCGCTGCCGCGCTTGGCGCAGGCGCAACTGCAGCCCAAGACCGAGCCGCCGCCGCGCGCCCTCCAGCTCGAGCATGCCGTCACCGCGCCGGTCAGCGTCGAGGTCAATGCGCGGAGCATTGCCAATTTCGAGCCGCGCGACCGCTCGCGCACGCGCTTCGGCTCGCTCGATTTTCGCAGCGGCCTGGTGCTGACCTCGCCCTATCGCGGCTTCGGCGGCCTGTCCGGCCTCCGCTTCCTCGACGGCAAGGGCGAGCGCTTCCTCGCGATCTCCGATCAGGGCGGCTGGTTCACCGGCACGATCCGCTATTCCGGCCGCGAGATGGTCGGGCTCGCCGACGTCGAGGCTGCGCCGGTGCTGGGCGCGGACGGGCGGCCGATCACCGAGAAGCGGCTCTGGTACGACACCGAGTCGCTCGCGCGCGACGGCAACCTCGTCTATGTCGGGCTCGAACGCGTTAACCAGATCCTGCGCTATGATTTCGCCAAGGGTGCTACCGGCGCCCGCGGCGAAGTGATCGCCGTCCCGCCGGCCTTGCGCAAGCTGCCTTACAACAAGGGGCTGGAGGCGATGGTCGTCGTGCCCAAAGGGCAGGGACCGGGCAAGAGCGCCCAGCCGCTCGCGGGCACGCTGATCGCCTTCTCCGAGCGCGGGCTCGATGCCGACGGCAATCTCCTCGCTTTCCTGATCGGTGGCACCACGCCCGGCCAGTTCAGCGTGCGCCGCTCGGAGAATTTCGACATCAGCGACGCCGTGCTGCTGCCCTCGGGCGATCTCCTCATCCTCGAACGCAAATTCTCCTGGTTCACCGGCGTCAACATCCGCATCCGTGCGATCCCGCTGAAGTCGATCGCGCCGGGCGCCGTCGTCGACGGCCTGACGCTGTTCGCAGCCGATCTCGGCCACGAGATCGACAACATGGAAGGCATCGACGCCCATGTCACGGCCGAGGGCGAGACCGTGCTGACCCTGATCTCCGACGACAATTTCTCGATGCTGCAAAGGACGCTGCTGCTGCAGTTCGCATTGGTGGAGTAATTCTCTGCTGTCGTCCCGGGGCGACGAAGTCGCGAGCCCGGGACCCAGAACCACAGGGAGAAGTTTGGCGACGGCTCGTGGTGGCCGGTTTTCGTCAAACGGGATCCTGTGGTTCTGGATCCCGGGCTCACGCTGCGCGTGCCCCGGGATGACAACCGAGTTGTACGACGCGCGCAATGCATGGCCCCACGGTCCGCCATTCCCGCCGCGCAACTAGCAATCCGCGCGTCCCTCACTACACTCCCATCACAATCCTCCATCCCCCGGAACTCCCCGCATGTCCGTCCTGTTTTCCCCGATCAAGCTGCGCGGCCTGACCTTGAAGAACCGCCTCGTGGTGTCGCCGATGTGCCAATATTCGGCCGATGACGGCGTCGCCACCGACTGGCACTTCACCCACATCAACAATCTCAGCCTGTCGGGCGCGGCGATGTTCTGCATCGAGGCGACGCATGTCGAGGCGGTCGGCCGTATCACGCCGGGCTGCCTCGGGCTCTACAGCGATGCCTGCGAGGCCGCGCTGAAGCCGATCCTGCATTCGGTGCGCAGATATTCCTCCACCGCGATTGCGATGCAGCTCGCCCATGCCGGCCGCAAGGCATCGAGCGCGCGCCCCTGGGACGGCGGCCAGCTGATCCCGGTCGAGCAGGGCGGCTGGCAGACGGTCGGGCCGTCGGCGGTGCCGCACAAGGAGGGCGAGGCCGCCCCGCTGGCGCTGGATGCGGCAGGCTTGACGCGCATCCGCGAGGCCTTCGTGGATTCGACCAAGCGCGCCGCGCGGCTCGGTATCGACGCCATCGAGGTGCATGGCGCGCACGGTTATCTCTTGCATCAATTCCTGTCGCCGATATCCAACAAGCGCACCGACGAATATGGTGGCAGCCTCGCGAACCGCATGCGCTTTCCGCTGGAGGTGTTCGACGCGGTGCGCGCCGCGTTCCCCGCTGACAAGCCGGTCGGCATGCGGGTGTCGTCGACCGATTGGGTCGAGGGCGGCTGGGATCTGGCACAGACCATCGAATTCGCGAACGCGCTGAAGACGCGCGGCGTCGACTGGATCGATGCATCCTCCGGCGGCGTCTCGCCGCTGCAAAAAATTCCGCTCGGCCCCGGCTATCAGGTGCAGTTTGCAGAGGCGATCAAGCGCGAGACCGGCCTGCCCACCATCGCCGTCGGCCTGATCACCGAGCCGACGCACGCGGAGGAGATCGTCGCGTCGGGTAAGGCGGACATGGTCGCGCTCGCCCGCGGCCTGCTCTACGATCCGCGCTGGGGCTGGCACGCCGCCGCCGAGCTCGGCGGGGCGGTCGAGGCGCCGCCGCAATATTGGCGCTCGCAGCCCTCGACGCAGAAGGCGCTGTTCGGCAAGACCACGTTCGGGGCGAGGTGAGAGCGAGCGTGGTGCGCGCGCTCCCACTCACGAATCCGTAAACCTCCTCACCTTCCACGCCCCCCAAAACTGGCCTAACCTGCTCGCTCTCAACGCCTCGCGGAGGCTGGCCATGCGTTTCCGTCTTCGTAAAACTGCCCATGTGTTCGAACGCGTCGGCCTTGCCATGGCGGGGGCCGCGTGCGGATTGTTCGTCGGCGCCTATGTCGGCTCGGCGATCCCCACTCTCACCACGCAGGGCTTCCTGCTGCTGATGATGCTGCTCGGCGGCATCGGCTTCTATCTCGGCATCGACACGCCGCAGATGCCTTTCGACGACGCGCATAGCCAGATCGATGCCGCCGAGCTCATGAGCGCCGCCGGCACGCTCTCCGCTACGCTCACCGCCTTCGCCTCGGTCGCCGTGATCGTGCTCCGGCTCGATCCGCACATCGCCTGGACCTGGCTCGTCTTGGTCGGCTGGATTGCCGGCGTCGCCATGCAGATCGTCGCCGGCGCCAAGGCCAGGCTGCGGAAGTAGCTCTCTCAGTCATGATGGGCCCGCCTGAAGCGGGGCATCTCGAAGGACAGCCGCCGGGAAGAGCTCGCAATTCCGAGGGCCCATCGTTCACGGCAGGGTTCGGCTTGCCTCAGCTGCGTCGCCCGACACCGTCTCTTTCCCTGTCAACCCGTCATCCGGTCAGGGCACCGTTCGAAGCATTGCCCGCGCATTGGTCTTGAAGAGTTCATCTTTGCATCCCATCTTGCAGCGCCCGCGGGTAGAAGCGTACCCTGCCTTTTTCTGCGGCTTTGATGCGAGGACCTGGGGATGAGCGGACCGGACGGAAGCAGGCAGTTGATCAAAAGCCACGATTTTGTTCAGGTCAGCGCAATCGCCGGGCTTCTCGCCGCCGCCTTCGCCCTGTCCGGCTGCGACAAGCCGGCATCGCAGGCTGCGGCTCCGCCAGCGCCGCCAGTGACGGTCGCCCAGCCCGTCAAGCGCACCGTCACCGATTGGGACGAGTTCACCGGCCGGTTCGAGGCGGTGGAGGAGGTCCAGGTGCGGCCGCGGGTCGGCGGCTTCGTCAACTCGGTCGAGTTCCAAGACGGCGCCATCGTGCGTCAGGGTGATCTGCTGTACGTGATCGACCCGCGCCCGTTCGAGGCGGTGGCCACTCAGGCGGAGGGCCAGCTGTCCGACGCGCGGGCGAGAGTGGAGCTTGCCAAGCGCGAGCTCGATCGTGGTCTCAATCTGGTGCAGACCAGCGCCGTCTCCGAGCAGGTCGTTGATCAACGCCGTCAGGCGCTGCAGGCCGCGCATGCCGCCGAGATGCAGGCCGAAGGCGCGCTGAAGGCTGCCAAGCTCAATATCGAGTTCACGCATGTGGCTGCGCCGCTGACCGGCCGCGTCAGCCGGCATCTCGTCAGCCCCGGCAATCTCGTGCAGGGCAGCGACACCGGCACCTCGACGCTGTTGACCTCGATCGTCGCGCTCGATCCGATCTACATCTATTTCGACATGGATGAAGCGACCTTCATCAAATACAGCAAGCTGTGGTTCGAAGGCCGGCGCCCGAGCTCGCGCGACACCGCAAACCCGGTGCAGGTGGCGCTGGCCGGCGAGACCAAGCCATCGCACGAGGGCACCGTCAATTTCCTCGACAATCGGCTGGACGTCTCGACCGGCACGCTGCGCAGCCGCGCCGTGGTGAAGAACACGGATCTCTCGATCCTGCCCGGCCAGTTCGGCCGCGTCCGCCTGATCGGCAGCGCACCTTACGAGGCGCTGCTGATTCCAGACGTTGCGATCGCGACCGATCAGTCCCGCAAGATCGTGTTCGTGGTCAAGGCGGATGACACGGTCGAAGCGCGCCCCGTGGTGCTCGGTCCGCTCGACGACGGCCTGCGTGTGATCCGTGAAGGGCTGAAGCCGGACGATCGCGTCATCGTCAACGGCATCCAGCGCGCCCGCGTCGGCGCCAAGGTCGCTCCCCAGACCGCGCAAGCGCCGGCCGGTGGCAAGCCATGAATCTCGGCCGCCTCTCCATCAACCAGCCCATTCTGGCGATGGTGCTGTCGATCGTGCTCCTGATCGTCGGCGCGCTCGCCTATACCACGCTGCCGGTCTCCGAATATCCGCAAGTGGTGCCGCCGACCGTCGTCGTCACCACGCAATATCCCGGCGCCTCCGCCCAGACCGTGTCCGACACGGTCGCCGCTCCGATCGAGCAGGAGATCAACGGCGTCGAGGACATGCTGTATCTCTACAGCCAGGCGACGTCGAACGGCCAGCTCACCATCACCGTCACCTTCAAGCTCGGTACCGATCTCGACAAGGCCCAGGTGCTCGTGCAGAATCGCGTTGCGATCGCGCAGCCGCGCCTGCCAGAGGAAGTGCAGCGCAACGGCGTCACCACCCGCAAGAACTCGCCCGACATTCTGATGGTCGTGTTCATGCTGTCGCCGGACGACACGTTCGACCAGCTTTACATCTCCAATTATGCGCTGCTCCAGGTCCGCGACCAGCTCTTGCGCATCGACGGCGTCGGCGACATCCAGATCTTCGGCGCCCGCGACTATTCGATGCGGCTGTGGCTCGACCCTGACCGCATCGCCAATCTCGGCCTGACCTCGGGCGAGGTACTGGCCGCGATCCGCGCCCAGAACGTGCAGATCGCGGGCGGCCAGATCGCCGAGCCGCCGATCACCGATCGCGCCTTCCAGCCCAACCTCACCTTCACCGGACGTTTGAAGGACCAGAAGCAGTTCGAGGACATCCTGATCAAGGCCGGCCCTGACGGCCGCACGGTGCGGCTGCGCGACGTCGCCCGCATCGAGCTCGGGGCGCTGGCCTATTCCACCAACAGCTTCCTGCTGCGCAAGTCGGCGGTCGCCATGCTGGTGACGCAGCGGCCGGGCTCGAACGCGCTCGCGACCGCAAAGAACATCTCCGACACCATGACGAGGCTCAAGGAGAGCTTTCCAAGGGGCCTCGACTACAATATCGGCTACAACCCGACCGAGTTCATTGCTCAGTCGGTTCACGAGCTGATCAAGACCATCTACGAGGCCATGCTGCTCGTGGTCATCGTGGTGTTGGTGTTCCTGCAGGGATGGCGGCCCGCGATCATTCCGATCATCGCGATCCCGGTCTCGCTGGTCGGCACGTTCGCAGTGATGGCGGCGCTCGGCTTCTCCATCAACAATCTGACCCTTTTCGGGCTCGTCCTCGCGGTCGGCATCGTGGTCGATGATGCCATCGTCGTGGTCGAGAATGTCGAGCGCCATCTCGAGCACGGCCTCAGTCGTCGCGATGCCGCGCTGAAGACGATGGAGGAGGTTGGCGGCGCGCTGGTCTCGATCGCCCTGGTGCTATGCGCGGTGTTCGTCCCGACCGCGTTCCTCGGCGGCATCTCCGGGCAATTCTTCCAGCAATTCGCCGTCACCATCGCCGTTGCGACGGCGATCTCCTGTTTCTGCTCGCTGACGCTGTCACCCGCGCTGGCCTCGCAGATCCTCACGCCGCACGAAGAGAAGCGGCCGCCGGCGGCCTGGAACGTCATCGCGCGCGGCTGGAATGCGTTCACCGGCGTGTTCAACCGCCTGTTCGACCGGCTGGCGCATGGCTATGCCGGCCTCGCCAATTTCGTGATTCGCCATTCGGTGGTGATGCTGCTGATCTATGTCGTGCTGATCGGCAGCGCCGGCTGGCTGATCATGACCACGCCGCAGGGATTCATCCCGGCGCAGGATCGCGGCTACGTCATCATATCCGTGCAATTGCCGGGCGCCGCTTCGCTGGCGCGCACCACCGAGGTCGTGCGCGAGATCGAGCGGATCTCGCTGGATACGCCAGGCATCGTCCGCGTTGCCGCCTTTGCCGGCTTCTCCGGCGCCACCCGCACCCAGGCCGGCAATGCGGCGGCGCTGTTCCCGGTGTTCGACGAGCCCGAGGCGCGGCTGAAGAAGGGTCTGTCCGCGAACGCCATCACGGCCGAGCTGCGCAAGCGCCTGTCCGCGATCCAGGGCGCCTTCATCATCGTGATTCCGCCGCCGGCCGTTCCCGGCATCGGCACTGGCGGCGGATTTGCCATCCGCATCCAGGACCGCCAGGGCCGTGGGCCTGAAATGCTCGCCGCGGCCACCGACGAGCTTGTCGCCGCCGCGCGCAAATCGCCTTCGCTGCTCGCCCCCGCGGTGTTCTCGCCATTCACGGCCAACACGCCGCAGCTCTTCGTCGACATCGACCGGACCAAGGCGCAGAAGCTGGGCGTGCCCATCTCCAACATCAACGAGACGATCCAGACCTATTTCGGGTCGACCTATGTCAACGACTTCAACCTGTTCGGCCGCACCTACCATGTCACCGCGCAGGCCGACTTTCCGTTCCGGAAAGAGCCGAGCGACCTTGCGCGCCTGCGAACGCGCAACGCTTCCGGCGACATGGTGATGCTCGGCAGCGTGGTCGAGTTCAAGGACGTCTCGGGACCCGATCGCGTGGCGCGCTACAATCTCTATGCGGCGTCCGAACTCCAGGGCGAGCCGGCGCCGGGCACCAGCTCGACCACCGCGCTTAACGCCATCAAGCAGCTCGCGACCGACACCTTGCCGAGCGGCTTCACCTTCGAATGGACCGACCTGTCCTATCAGCAGGTCACCGGCGGCAATGCCGGTCTCTACGTATTTCCGATCTGCGTGCTGTTCGTCTATCTCGTGCTCGCCGCGCAATATGGCAGCTGGACGCTGCCGTTCGCGGTGATCCTGATCGTGCCGATGTGCCTGTTAGCCGCCACCATCGGCGTGCGCATCATGGGTCAGGACGTCAACATCCTCACCCAGATCGGCTTCGTCGTGCTGGTGGGATTGGCGGCGAAGAACGCGATCCTGATCGTCGAGTTCGCGCGCGACATCGAGAACGAAGGCAAGCCGCGGCTGGAGGCGGTCATCGACGCCTGCCGCTTGCGCTTGCGGCCGATCCTGATGACCTCCTTCGCCTTCATCCTCGGCGTCTTGCCGCTGGTGATCTCGACCGGCTCGGGCTCGGAGATGCGCCAGGCCGTCGGCGTCGCCGTGTTCTTCGGCATGATCGGCGTCACCCTGTTCGGCCTTCTGTTCACGCCGATCTTCTATGTCGTGGTACGGAACCTGGCGGAAGGGCGGCGCGACAAGAAGCCGGAGGCGATGGCCTGAGGTCCGCCTTGATGGTCATAGGCGCCGCCTCATCCCCGCGAACGCGGGGACCCATAACCACAGGGAGTAGTTCAGCGCGACACCGGTAACTCCGAGTCATCGCCAAAGCGTCTCCCTGTGGTTATGGGTCCCGGGCTCGCGCTCCGCGCGCCCCGGGACGACAGCGGGAGCTTGGCGCGCGGAATCCTATACTAACGATCAACACGAAATGGATGGGCGCACGCGGGGTTCTTCACTACTATCCGCGCGATTTCACAGAACAATGCCGGGAGTTAAACATATGAAATCAGCACTTTGGGCCGCAGCGGCCTCGGCCCTCTTGATTGCGGTTCCCGCCTCCGCGCAAGGCGTCAAGATCGGCATCCTCAACGACCAGTCCGGCGTGTACGCCGATTACGGCGGCAAATGGTCGGTCGAAGCGGCCAAGATGGCGATCGAGGATTTCGGCGGCGAGGTGCTCGGCCAGAAGGTCGAGCTCGTCACGGCCGACCACCAGAACAAGCCTGATCTCGCAAGCTCGATCGCGCGGCGCTGGTATGACGTCGAGCACGTCGACATGATCACGGAGCTGACGACTTCCTCGGTCGCGCTCGCGATCCACGAGCTCTCCAAGGAAAAGAAGAAGATCGACATCGTCGTCGGCGCCGCGACCTCTCGGCTCACCGGCGATGCCTGCCAACCCTACGGTTTCCACTGGGCCTACGACACCCGCGCGCTCGGCGTCGGCACCGGCGGCGCGCTGACCAAGGCCGGTGGCGACACCTGGTTCTTCCTCACCGCGGACTACGCCTTCGGCTACGCGCTGGAGAAGGACACCAGCGAGATCGTCACCGCCAATGGCGGCAAGGTGCTCGGCTCGGTACGCGTGCCGCTCAATTCGTCGGACTTCTCCTCCTTCCTGCTGCAGGCGCAGAGCTCGAAGGCGAAGATCGTCGGCCTCGCCAATGCCGGCCTCGACACCACCAATTCGATCAAGCAGGCGTCCGAGTTCGGCATCGTCGCGAGTGGCCAGAAGCTCGCGGGCCTCTTGATGACGCTTGCCGAAGTCAACGGCCTCGGCTTGCAGGCCGCGCAAGGCCTGGTGCTGACGGAAGGCTATTACTGGGATCTCAACGACAAGACGCGCAATCTCGGCGAGCGCTTCCTCAAGCGCACCGGGCGTATGCCGAGCATGATCCACGCCGGTACCTATTCGGCGACGCTAAGCTATCTGAAAGCCGTCAAGGCTGCCGGCACCAAGGATCCGGATGCCGTCGCCAAGAAGCTGAAGGAGCTGCCGGTCGACGACGATTTCGCGCAGGGCGGCAAGGTGCTCGAGAACGGCCGCATGGTTCACGACATGTATCTGTTCGAGGTCAAGAAGCCCTCGGAATCGAAGAAGCCCTGGGACTATTACAAGCTGCTCGCCACCGTCCCCGGCGATAAGGCCTTCTTCACCGCCAAGGAGAGCGGCTGTCCGCTGACGAAGTAGGGGCGCCACACATTCCGCTGTCGTCCCGGACAAGCGCGCCTCAAGCGCGCGCCGATCCGGGACCCATAAACACAAGCAGGCGTGGTTACGGGGACTCAGAGTGATCAGCTCGCGTCACGACATCTTCCTGTGGTTATGGGTCCCGGATCGGCGCTGACGCTTGTCCGGGACGACACCGAGTATGTGTCCGCAGCTCGGCCCCTCACACCAACCGCACCAACACCGCACCCATCGCCCCGACCCACAGCGCGATGGCGGCGAGCGCCTGGATCGCAAAGCCAGTGCCGCGCTTGGCCGCTGCTTGCGAATAACCGACGAAATAGATGATGCGGCCGGTGATCCAGATCGCGCCGATCCCCGCCGCGATGGCGTCGCTGATATAGATCGCGAACAGCCAAAGGGCTGGCAGGACGATCGGCATCCATTCCAGCGTGTTCATCTGGATGCGGAAGGCCCGCTCGAAATCCGGATGCCCCGACATCGCAGGCACCTTGACGCCGGTCTTGGTGCGCGAGCGCGAGACGTTGATGGCGGTGAAGAAATAAAACGCGATCGCCAGCAGCGTGACGAGGGCGGTGAGATGATACATCGCGAAACCCCTTGGAAAGAAACCGCGCTTCAATAGCCGGTCAGCTCGAGATAGCCAACGCCGTCTTGCGTGCCGGCAAAGTGGATCGGTCCCTCCCAATAGGAGAAACCGGTCCCCATCCAGGCTTTGGGATTGAGCGGCTTGCACAGGATCGCGAACGATCGCGACGGGATCGCAATCTGCCATTCTACCGGCAGCTTGCGTCCCGCGACTTCCGCCGTCGCCTTTGGCATCATCTGGATGTCGCTGCCTGCAATCATCTGCGTCTCGCCGCTGGCGCTGATCCAATTGCCGAACGGATAGTCTCTGCCGTCCTTCTGCCGCAGCCGGTACAGCATCAGCTTGTCGCCGGATGACAGATGCAACGACAGCCAGTCCCAGCCGGTCTGGTCGGCGTCGAGCGGCTGGCTGCTCCATTCCCGGTCCATCCAGGCCTGACCGGAGACAGCGGCCGGCTTGTCGTCGATGCTGAGCGTGCCGCGCGCGCGGTAGAACGGCTGGCTGTAGTAGTACGAGGCCTGCCCGCGCTCCGACTTGCGGCTGAAGCCGCGATCGCCCTGCAGCACGACTGGCCGGTTGGCCTCCAGCGTCAGCGCGTAGCTGAAATCGGCACCGGACGCCTTCAGCGTCAGCGGCGCCAAGGTGCGATCGTCGAGGCGCTCGACACCCTTCATCTCCCAATCGTCGATCCAGGCCTCGAATGGTTTTGCCGTCACGCCGGCTTGCCCAACGCCACCGCGTGAAAACGTCTCGGAGAAACGGTGGGTGTCGGCGCGCGTCACCGCCGCATGCGCCATCCACACCTGCTGATTGGCCCAGCCTTCGCCTTGCGGACCTGGTTGCGCCGCCTGGCGGAACAGCGTCCATTGCAGGCCGCAGGCCGCGCCGCTCGCATCGACCAGGTTTGCCGTGAGATACCACCACTCGATACGAAAGTCCGGATGCGGTCCGTGATCGACGGGAAAGGTGAACGCCTTTCCCGGCGTCACCTTTGCAAACCCATCGGCGGTCTCGCCGAGCCCGGCATAGCCCTGTGCGCCGGCGCGGTGCGCCAGGGCAAGGGCGGCGATGCTGCCGGCGAAGGCGCGCCGCGTGATTGCTTCACCGCTCATTGGCGAACACCTTGACGAGGTTTGCCGGCTGCATCCGCGCCAGCCGTACCATCGGCAGCAGCGCCGCAAGCAGCGAGGCGCAGAGCGCCACCGCGACCAGCTCCACCAGCCGCAACGGGAAGACGTGGAACGGCAGCCGCCAGCCGAATGCTTTCACGTTCACGATTGCGATCAGGCACCACGCGACCAGGAGTCCGAGCGGCACGGCCAGCAGTGCCGTGAACAGCGCGACCGAGAGCGTCTTGGTCAGCTCGATCGCGGCAAGGCGCGGCCGCGTCAGGCCGATCGCCCACAGCGGCGCAAGCTGCGGCAGGCGCGAGTTGGCCAGCGTGAGCAGGCCAGTAAGAAGCGCAATGCCTGCAACGCCGAGCGTGAAGGCGTTCAGCGCCGACGTCACCGCGAAGGTACGGTTGAAGATACGGATCGATTCCGCCTTCACCGTCGCCTGGTCGGCAACGCTGCGGTCGTCGAGCCCGAACTGCTTCTGCAAGGCCGCGATCAGGCCGGGGATATTGTCCTTCGCGACGATCAGGCCAATCCGCGTCTGCGGCGTCTGCGGAAACTGCCGGATCAATGCGGCGACGTTCACCGTGAGCTGCCCCTTGGGGTTGCCGTAATCGGCATAGATGCCGACGATGTCGAGCTCCCAGCTCCCGCCCGGCGCCGGCACCTCGACGACGTCGCCGATCTGCACGTTCAGCCGGCGGCTCAACTGCTCGCTGATGAAGGCGGCATTGCCCGGCACCAGCCGGGTCCAGGCGCGCGGCGCGGTGTCGAGCAGCGGCCAGCGCTCGCGATAGAGCGCGTGATCGGGCAGGCCGAGCAACTCGACCGGCTCGCCCCGCACCAGCGCCTCCGCGCGCCCGCCGGGGAGGATCGCCTGAACATCGCTGCGATCCTTAAGCCAGTTGCGGATCGCCGTACCTTGCGCGTTGTCGGAGGCGCTGATGTAGACGTCGGCCGCGAGCCGCCCGTTGAGCCAGCCGATGAAGGTGCGGCTGAAGGTCTCCACCATGGTGGAGACCCCGACATTGACGGCAAGCGCGAGCAGCAGCGCCATCAGCGCCAGCGACAGCCCGGAGAGCTGCTGCCGGCTGTCCGCCCAGAACCACAGCGCAATCGGTCCGCGCGCGGTGCGCTGGCCGACGAGCAGGATGATCTCGAGGAATGCCGGCAGGATCAGGGCCGCACCGAACATCAGTGCGGCGAGCACGCCGAACCCTGCGATCAGCGATTGCCCGTAGTGGAACAGCAGCAGCGCGACGGCGAACACGACGCAGGCCGCACAGCTCTGCAGGATCAGCCAGCGGCGTTGCCGCTGCTGCCAGGCGCCCGGCTGCGCCGTCGCCAGCACCGGCATCCTGATCGCCTTGATCAGGCTGGTCGCCGCCGCCACAAGCGCACCCGCCACGCTGATGCCGATGCCGGCGAGCCACCATTCGGGCCGCAGGCTGAGCTGCCCCGGGATCTGCGCGCCATAGAGCCCGCGCAGCGAGGCCGCGACATCCGGCAGCAGGGCGGCTGCGATGAAATAGCCGCAAGCGAGCCCGATCAGGCCTGCGACCAGCGCCAGGGCCACCAGCTCGATCACCAGCACCATGTTGACCAGCCGCGCCGAGGCGCCACAGGCGCGCAAGGTGCGCAGCATCGGCAGCCGCTGCTCGAAGGCAAGGCCCACGGCCGAATTGACGATGAACAGGCCGACGAAGAACGACAGCAGGCCGAAGGCGGTGAGGTTGAGATGAAAACTGTCGGTGAGACGCTCGAGCTCCGTCTCCGCATTCGGCTCTATCAGCTGCAATTGCTCGCCGACCACGCTCGCGAGTGGTGCGGGCTTGCCCCTCGGCTTGCCGATCAGCAGCCGAGAGACCTGGTCGGGCTTGCTCAGCAGCCGCTGTGCGACGCCGATATCGACCACGAGCACATCGGGTGCGAGCTGCGGCTGAACGCGCAGCGGCGGCAGCCTTGCGCCGCTGCTGATCGCCGGCGCCGCGCCTTCCGCCTCTTGCAAGCCCCTCAGCGTTTCCCGTGCCACCAAGGTCTGGCCGGGCGGAGCAACGAAGCTGCCGAGATCCGCTGCACCCAGGCGCGGTGCATTGCCGACATCGACCGGAAGCGTGACCGGCTCGATGCCGAGCAGCCGCACCGAATGCCCGTTCATCTGGACACGTCCCTCCAGCACCGGCGACACCGGCCAGCCGGCGCGACGGAGCTTTATGAACAGCTCCTGCGGGAAAGTCGCCGCATTGGGAGCGACCAGCATCGCGGTGCGCACGCCGCCGAATGTCGCTGCGGCGCGGTCATAGGCATTGCGGGCCTGCTGGTTGATGGCCTGCACGCCGCTCCACAGCGCGGTGGCGGCGATCAATCCGATCAGCAGCGTCGCGAACTGCATCTTGTGGCGCCGCCAATGGCTGAGCAGCACGGCGAGAACCCAGAGCGCGCGCCTCATGAAATGCGCCCCGCATGCAACGTGAGATGACGGTCGAGCGTGGCGGCGAGATGCAGGCTGTGCGTCACCATCAGGAAGCCGCAGCCGGTGCGCGCGACGAGGTCGCGCGCCAGCGCCAGCACCTCCTCGGCGGTGGCTTCGTCGAGATTGCCGGTCGGCTCGTCCGCCAGCAGCAGTGAGGGCTTTGTCGCCAGCGCCCGGCCGATCGCGACCCGCTGCTGCTGGCCGCCTGATATTTGCTCCGGATAACGTTTGAGCAGGCTGCCGAGTCCCAGGCGCTCGACAAGCTCTTTTGTCCAGGCCGCATCATGCCGGCCGGCGATCCGCGCCTGAAACGCGAGATTATCCGCCACGGAGAGGCTCGGGATCAGGTTGAACTGCTGAAAAACCAGGCCGATGCGATTCCGCCGCAAGCTGGCCCGTCCCGCGTCCGAGAGCTTGGTGACCTCGATGTCGCCCAGCCGGATCGAGCCGCCATCGGCGGCGTCGAGGCCGGCGATCAGGTGCAGCAGCGTGCTCTTGCCGCTGCCGGATTCACCGGTCAGCGCGACGCGCTCGCCAGCCCCGAGGTCGAGGTCGACGCCGCGCAGAACATGGACGGGCTCGCCGGCCGAAGAGAAGGTCTTTGAGAGGTTTCGGATGCTCAGCACGATGATGGCGTCGGACGGAATTAACGGAATTGCTGCCTAGCACACCTGATGCGGAAATGCCGGGGTTGCGTTGGCCCTGAAGCCGCTGTTAGCTTCCAAGACGGCCAAATCAAGAAAGTGCCGAAAAAAGACATGCGGGGAGAATGATGAGCGCTCAGGGAACGCCCAATGTGGCGGCTACGACGACCAAAACGCCAAAGGGCGCCTGGACCATTACATTTCTCCTCTTTCTTTTCATGGTGGTGAACTTCGCGGACAAGATCGTCGTCGGTCTCGCCGGCGTGCCGATCATGACCGAGATGAAGCTCAGTGCCGAGCAGTTCGGCCTGCTCGGGTCCTCGTTCTTCTTCCTGTTCTCGATCTCGGCCATCGTGGTCGGCTTCATCGTCAACAAGGTGCCGACGCGCTGGGTGTTGTTGACGCTGGCGGTGATCTGGGCGGTGTCGCAGTTCCCGATGGTCGGCACGGTCTCCTTCACCACGCTCTTGATCTGCCGCATCGTGCTGGGGGCGGGCGAAGGGCCGGCCTTCTCGGTCGCCGCGCACGCCATCTACAAATGGTTTCCCGACGAGAAGCGCACGCTGCCGACCGCGATCCTGTCGCAGGGCTCAGCCTTCGGCGTCATCCTGGCGGTGCCGGCGCTGAACTGGATCATCGTCAACCATTCCTGGCACTACGCCTTCGGCGCGCTCGGGGTCGTCGGCTTGATCTGGGTCGCAGCCTGGCTCGCGCTCGGCAAGGAAGGCCCGCTGGAGGATACAGAGGTCCTGGCCGCCGCCGAGCCGAAGATTCCGTACGTGCAGCTGCTGACCTCGCGTACCTTCCTCGGCTGCGTGATCGCGACCTTCGGCGCTTATTGGGCGCTGTCGCTCGGCCTCACCTGGTTCACGCCCTTCATCGTCAAGGGGCTCGGCTTCTCGCAGAGCCAGGCCGGCTTCATCTCGATCCTGCCCTGGGTGTTCGGTGCAACCATCGTCATCCTCACCGGCTGGATCTCGCAGGTGATGATGGCCCGCGGCTACACCACGCGCGTCTCGCGCGGCGTGCTCGGCTCGGTGCCGCTCATCGTCGGCGGCCTGATCCTCGCCGCGATGGCGCATGTCGAGGGCGCCGGCCTGCAGATCGCGCTGCTTGTGGTCGGCTCCGGCCTCTGCGGCGCGATCTACGTGGTCTGCCCGCCGATGCTCGGCGAGTTCACCCCGGCCTCGCAACGCGGTGCAGTGCTCGCGATCTACGGCGCGCTCTACACGCTTTCAGGCATCATCGCGCCGAGCGTGATGGGCACCGTGATCCAGCGCGCCGGCAGCATGCTCGACGGCTACCTGACCGGCTTCACCATCAACGCGGTGGTCATGATTGGCTCCGGCGTCATCGGCCTGCTGCTGCTGTGGCCGAACACGGAAAAGGCCAGGCTGACGCGTGGTGCGACGGCGCAGGGCACGGCGCTGAAGGGCGCAGTGTCGCCGACGTAAGGAGGCCGCCCGCCGCCTCACTCACGACTGTCGTCGTATCGAGCGCGCGATCCGAGTTCGGCCGTCGTCAAGCTTTCGCCGCCCGGCGTTCCGTAAACGGCGACAGCACCACCGTCGCCACCATGAAGATCACGGACGCGCCGAACACCCAGTGCGGCGCGCTTTGATCCATGATCCAGCCGAACAGCAGCGGTGAGACGATGCCGCCGAGGTTGAAGCCGGTGGAGACGATGCCGAAGGCGCGCCCCGCGGCGCCCGGAGGCGCGGCATTGCGCACCAGCATGTCGCGCGAAGGCGCGATCACGCCGGAGAGGAAGCCCGCGGTCCCCATCGTCGCGGTGAGGGCCCAGCCCGGCAGCGTTACGAGCGCGATCAGCAGCACGATGGCCGCATTGGCGGCAAAGCAGGCCGCGGCGACATAGCCGTGTCGCTCGGTGCGGTCGGCGAGGAAGCCGCCGGCGAGCACGCCCGCGGCGCTTGCGGCGAGAAACGCCGTCAGCGCAACATTGGCGATCGAATAGGACGTGCCGTGGCCGCTCATCAGCGCGACCACGCCGAAATTGTTGATGCCGGCGACCGACAGGCTGAGCAGCATGAACAGCGCGGTCAGCGTGATCAGCGCCGGCGTGATCACGGCCTGCTTCGGCGCGCTTGCGCTGCCCGGTTTCTTCTTGTGTGCGCCGGCCTCGGGGATGCCCATGGCCACCAGCAGCATCGCCACCACAATGGCGATCGCGCCGGAGGCGATCAGTGCGCCGACGCCGCCCCACACCGTGACCAGTGCCGCCACGATCGCCGGCGTCACCGCGCCGCCGAGATAGCCGGCGAAGGTGTGGATCGAGAAGGCGCGGCCCATCCGCGCCTCATCCATGTGCTGGGCCAGGATCGCGTAATCGGCGGGGTGATAGACGCTGTTGGCGAGCCCGAGCAGCACGGCACAGGCGATCAGCGCGGCGTAGCTGAGGTGCAGACCGAGCAGGATCAGCGCGCAGCCGCCGAGTGTCAGCCCGATCAGCAGGATTTTGCGCGCGCCAAAATGGTCGACGAGGTAGCCGGTCGGCGCCTGCGTCAGGCCGGAGACGATGGCGAGCGTGGTCAGCGAGAAGCCGAGCTCGACATAGCCGACGCCGAGCTTCTCCTTCAGGAACGGAAACAGCATCGGCAGGACCAGCAGATGGAAATGGCTGACCCAATGCGCGATCGAGATTCCGGTCAGCGTGCGCAGCGCACTGTCCGCTTTGCCTTGCTGCGGTGCGGCGAGAACGTCGACCATTGCAGTTCCGTTTCACTCCCGATGAACGGGCAAACTATCGGGGAGGGCGGTTATTTGTCCATGAACGCAGGCGCATGGCAGGTAGTGCGGGTGCGGCCGTGCGGGGTCGGGTGTGCTTCCGTTGTCCCTAGCGAGCGCAGGAACGATAGCGGAGCTGCATCCTCAGAATGGCTCGTCATCCGGACCATAGCGGTCGCGCTTCGGCGTTGCGATGTCGCCGTCTTCGTAATCGTCGTCATCGGTCTCGCGCCGGCGCGGGGCCCTCTTCGCCTTGTTGTCCGCGGGCTTGTTCTCGGTGGTCTTGGGCGGCTCGCTCGGCTTGCCGGTCTTGGCCATGGCTGGTCCCGGATGGTGATGCTGCATCCGAATTTACCCGCCAAATATGTGCGGCGCCTGATTTATCTCAAGAGGCGACGAGGTCGTCAGTGCACCACCGGCCCGCCCGCCTTCTTCCAGGCATCGAGGCCGCCGGCGATATGCGCGGTGTTGACAAGCCCGGCCTCCTTTGCAGCCGCAACGGCCATCGCCGAGCGTTCGCCGAAGGCGCAGAAGAACACGATGCGGCGCCCCGTTGCAGCCGCGACCTCGCGCAGCATGCCGCCGGGCTTGAGGCTCTCCTCGACGGACGGATAGGGCGTGTGCAGCGCGCCTTCGAGCATGCCGTGCTTCATCCGCTCATTGGTCTCGCGCAGGTCCACCAGCAGGATGTCGGGCCGGCCGAGGCTGCGGATCGCCTCGATCGCGCTGAGCGCGCGGCCTTCCTTCTCCAGCTCCTCCTGATGCAGGCCGACATGCATGTTGGCGGGGATCGCCACGTCCATCATCTTCGGATTGGGCAGCTTCAGGTTGGCCATCAGCTCGACATATTCGTCGACCGAGCGCACCTGGAGCCGCGGATTGTAGCGCTTTTCCTCGCCGATGGTGGAGACGGTGTCGCCCTTGTAGTCGTGGGCCGGAAACACCATCGTCTCGTCCGGCAGCTTCAAGAGGCGGTTGAAGATCGAATCGTATTGCGCGCGCGCCGAGCCGTTCTGGAAATCGGTGCGGCCGGTACCGCGGATCAGCAGCGTGTCGCCGGTGAAGACGCGGTCGCCCATCAGGTAGGAATAGGAATCGTCGGTATGGCCCGGCGTGTACATCACGTCCAGCGAGAGGCCCTCGATCGTCACCTTGTCGCCGTCGGCCACCCGCATGGCGACGACGTCGGCCTTGGTCTGGTCGCCCATCACGGTCATGCAATGGGTGCGGTCGCGCAGCTCGCCGAGGCCAGTGACGTGGTCGGCATGTAGATGCGTGTCCACCGCCTTGACCAGCTTGAGGTCGAGCTCGCGCAGCAATCGGCAGTAACGGTCGACCTTCTCCAGCACAGGGTCCAGAATCAGCGCCTCGCCGCCGGGGCGGCTGGCGAGGAGATAGCTGTAGGTGCCCGAAACGCTGTCGAAGAGCTGTCGGAAGATCATGGCAGGACCCGGCTTGGAACTGATTTCCAAGATTCTACTACAATACGGTCCGAGTAGAGAACTAATTTACTGCATAAACAAGGAAATTTAGAAGATTCTTGTTGCAGCTAGCATGATCGCGGACAGAGCTGCGACCGCTTCATCCCAGTCCTGCAATGCCCGGATTGCCCTCGACCCCTTTCAGCGTCACGCCGGAGCCGAGTCGCTCCTGAACCATCCGGCCCGAGCGCAGATATTTGCCGACCACGTCCCACACCGGCGCGCCCTGCTGGCCGTTGACCGAGGCCCAGCCCGCGACCTTGTAGCGGTGGCTGGCGCTGAGCGCCTTGCCGCCACTGAGCCTCAGCTCCGAGATGCGGCTGCCGATCGCGGCGTCCGGCGTGCAGGTGTAGCTGAGCCCGCCGGCACGCACCATGTCGCCGCCCTGCTGGTAGTAGGGATCGGAGTTGAAGAGGTTGTCGCAGACGTCCTCGAGCAGGTCCTTGATCTGGGCCCCCGTCATCTCCTGCACATAGGTCTCGGGATAGGTGATCGCGGTTTCCGCCAGCAGATCCTCCATGGTCATCGCCTGGCCGGACAGCGCGGTGACGCCCCAGCGGAAGCCCGGCGACAGAGCGATCTCGGCGTTGAGCTCGGTGCGCAGCGCGGTGCAGATCAGTTCGTCCATGGGCCCTGAGAAATTGCCGCGGCGATAAAGCAGCCGGTCCGGTGTTGCGATCTTTTCCGACCAGTCGGCCACGTGCGGCGCACGGACCCGGCCGATCAGCTCGGCCATCGCCGGATCGGGTTTCAGCAGCTCCGAATAGACCGGCAGCAAACGATACCTGACATCGCTGACCTTGCCGCTGTCGAGCGCGAGATCGAGCACACCCAGAAATTTCCCGTTGGAGCCGGCATTGGTGACGAGCGTCGTGCCACCTGCGTTCTTCACTGGCATCGGCTGCGGCACGGCATCATGGGTGTGGCCGCCGAGAATGACGTCGATGCCCGTGACCCGGCTGGCGAGCTTGAGGTCCACGTCCATGCCGTTGTGCGACAGCAGCACGACGGCGTCGACCTTGTCGGTGCCGCGCAAGGCATCGACATGCTTCTGGAGCTCCTCCTCGCGGATCCCGAAGCTCCAGTCCGGTGTGAACCTCCTGGGATGCGCGATCGGTGTGTAGGGAAAGGCCTGGCCGACGATCGCGATGCGATGCCCGCCGAGCTCCTTGATGACAGAAGGCTTGAACACGCGTCCAATGGCTTTGTCGAAGGCGGGGGCATCGTTGAACGCGGCCTCCTCGGTCAGGAACACGTTCTGCGCCAGGAACTCGCCCTTGAAGCGCTCCAGATTGTCGCGCAGCGCCTGCTCGCCATAGGTGAATTCCCAATGTCCCGTCATCGCCTCGATGCCGAGCAGATTGGCGACCTCGACCATGTCGCGGCCCTGCATCAGGTTGGCCAGCCCCGTGCCCTGCCAGAGATCGCCGCCGTCGACGAGCAGCGAACGCCGCTCGCCGACATCGGCGCGCAGGCGATCGACCAGCGTCTTCAGGTGGGCAAAGCCCCCAAGCTTGCCGAAGCGACCCGCGGACTTCTCGAACTCGAAGCACGTGAAGGCATAGGCATCGGCGCTGTCGGGCCGGATGCCGAAGCGTTCGAGGAAGGCGCGGCCGACCAGATGCGGCGGCCGTCCCGCCATCTCACCGATGCCGATATTGACGCTGGGCTCGCGGAAATAGACCGGATTGAGCTGCGCATGCGTATCGGTGATGTGCAGGATCCGCGCATTGCCGAACCGTTCGAGGTCGTAGATGCTGGCGGCATCAGCGCCGCGGGCCAGCCGCGGCAGGCTGATTGTTGCGGCGGCAAGGCCTGCACCTTTCAGGAAATCGCGGCGGCGGATCGCCATTCAAGAATTCTCCGCGCCTCTCGTCGGGACTGCGTTCACTGCGGGCAGTCTAGCGGATTTCCATCGCCTTCCAGGCTTCTTTTTCGGAAACAGCCTGGAAGATCGACGCCTTCGCCAGCGCTTCGGCTTCCCTGGCCGCGGCCACCGCACGGTCGAAATCGCCGCCATCGGCAGCCTTCTTCGCGGCCGCCAGCGCAGATGCGGTCACGGTCCACTGGTTGCGCATGCCGGCCGCCTCCTTGGAGGCGGCTTCGGCGGCGGCATAGGCCGCCTTGTAGTCCGCCTCATTCGCCGCGCGCGCGGATGGCGCAAGGCTTAAGGCGAGCAGCATGGCCAAGCTAAGTGACCGCTTCATGGCCGTGCTCCCGGTCCCGAGATCGGCAGACCGTTGGCGACGTAGGACAGGAAATATTCGACGTCGCGATACTCATCCGACTGCGGCTCCAGCGGAACCGCGCGGGTCTGGCTGTTGCAGGTGACGAAGCGGCGGCTGGTCGTGCCCATGCCGCTCCATTCCGAACGGTAGATCGGCATCGCGTTGAGGATGCCGAGCGCCGGAGCGAGGGTCTCGGCGCGGATGCGCTCGCCCGGGCTCTGCACATGGCAGCTCGCGCAGGAGAAATTCATCTGGCCACGCCGCGTGTAGAAATAGCGCTTGCCGTTCTCGAACGCCGCCAGCGCGCGGGGATCGTCGGGGATCTTGATCTCCATCGGCTTGCCGCGCGAGGTGTAGGCCATGTAGGCGGTGAGCGAGGCCATCTCGTCCTTGACGTAGGAATAGGGCGCCTCTCCGTTGGCCTCGCGGCAGCGGTTGAGCGCGAGCTCCAGCGTGATGACCTTGCCTTCCCCGGTGTCGAAGTACGGATAGTTCTGACGGATGCCGATGCCGCCGTTCGGAAAGCAGTCGGCATAGGTCTTGCCGTTCTTGAACGGGGTCGAAAACATCTCCTTGCCGGCCTCGAGCGCGAACTCGTAAGGCGGGAATTCCTCCTTCTCCTGCCACTGCCGCTTCATGTCCTCGTTCATGGAATACGGACCGTTGACGAAATCCTCGTGCTTCACGTTCGGAAACTTCTGGAAGAAGAAGTTCTGGAACGCCTTGGCATCGGCGACGGGATCGACCATGTCGGCAGCGATCACGCCCGGCGAGGCGAGCGCGAACGCGATGAGCGCAGCGCCGAGCGAGCCAAGCAGGAGGACGGAGCGGGCCTTCATCACGCGATCTTCGCGGTGGTCGTGTCCGAGCCGCCCTTGTTGTCGGTCCAGGAGATCTTGATCTCGTCGCCCTTCTTGGCGCCCTTGAAGCTGAACTTCACATAAGGATCCTTGGACACCGCAGTACCCCAATCGGCGACGAACACGTCCTTGCCGTTACATTCGAATCTCAACTGCTGGATGAAATGCGCTGGGATCAACTCGCCCTTGGAATCCTTGACGAGGCCGGTGTCCATGGGGTGCTGGATCAGCGCCTGCACCTCGGTGATGTCGCCGCTCGATGTTGCGCGCACGCGAATGCTGGAAGCCATGTCGAACTGCCTCGTTTAGCCGCCGCAACCGCCGACGGTGACCTTGACCTCCTTGGTCGCGCTGTAGAGCTTGCCGTCGGCCTCTACGATCGCGGTCAATTTGGTGGTCCTGGCCATCTTCAGCCGGTTGGCGACAGCAGGGATCGTGCCATCGGGAATCCTGTAGCTGGCCGCCAGCGCGTTCGGGTTCTCCGCCACGAAGAGCGAGATCGAGGTGACCTTGTCCAGCGTCGTCGTCACCGAGATCGGCACGACGCCGCCGTTCTCGGCGATCTCCGGCGCATCCAGCTTGACCTTGTCAGACGGCTCGGCGGTCTTGCCGTAGAGCGACTTGATCGCATCCGCCTCGCTCTTCTGCCTGAAGGCTTCTTCGGGATATTTGTCGTTCGCCGCAGCGCGCGCGGGCGCCAACGGCAGATTGCCGAGGCCGAGCAGCGCCACGGAGGCTGCGCCCTGAAGGATCAGGCGCCGCGTCGGATGAGGCCTCGTCGTCGTGGTCATCTCAAGTCTCCTGGGGCCGCCGGCGGTTACAGCGTCTGCAGGAAATCAACAATCGCGTCGATCTCCTGTTCGGTCAAAATCCGGTTCCGGCCGAACGGTGGCATCATGGTTTGCGGATTGCGCCTGGTCTCGTCGAAGATGATCGCGGTGAGCTCGTTGCGATCAGGGTATTTTGACTTGATATCCTTCAGCTCCGGTCCGATCGTCCCCGGCAGGTCGCCGCCTTTGATGACGTGGCAAGTGAGGCAATTGCCCTTGCCGCGGTCGAAGGCGAGCTTCTGGCCCTCCGCCACGGTGGACTGCGCCTCCGCCGGGGCCATTGCCGCGCCGGCGAGGAGGGCCAGTGCAGCAAGCAGAGCGGGCTTGCGAGGAAAGAGGGTCAAGGCATCGTCCCGGAACGTTATCTCGATGATCTCATTTGCGGAATTGTTCAAAAGCACAAAGGCCATCGCCTGACAATCAAGACTATGCACGCGGCAAAATGGAGTTAATATCCTCCGCATTGCAACTGACGAGATAGTTCGTTCATTCGGATGGGCGTGGACTAGCAGATTATTCTCGGGCGTTTGGCCTTCTTTTCTGGTTCGCATTTTTGGGGACGTCACTTGGCTGAATATGTGGTCGAATTTGGCAGGGATGGCGGACGGGTGGAGCCGGATGGCCGGCTCGATGCGCCGGCCTTCCATCGCAATCACGAACCGATCTGGGCAGCGCTGGAAAAGCACCTCGCGGATGCGACCGGCAACGTCGTGGAACTCGGAAGTGGAACCGGGCAGCACGTGGTGCATTTCGCCCGCCACACGCCCGGCCTGACCTGGTGGCCGAGCGATCTCAACCAGCGCCACCTCAAGAGCATCGAAGCCTGGCGCGTGCATGCGGGCCTGCCGAACATCCGCCCACCCCTGCGCATCGACCTCACCGATCCCGACTGGTGCCCGAAAATGAAAAGCGGGCAGGGGCCGACCAGCCTCGCGGCCGTGTTCTGCGCCAATGTCATTCACATCGCGCCCTGGGCCGTGGCCGAAGGCCTGTTCGCCGGCGCCGGCCGTTATTTGCGCCGTGACGGCAAGCTGTTCCTCTACGGCCCCTTCAAGCGCGACGGCAAGCACACCGCGCTCAGCAACGCGGTGTTCGACACCTCGTTGCGCGAGGGCAATCCCGAATGGGGCGTGCGCGACGTCGTCGACGTCGAGAAGCTCGCGAAGGCGGCAGGCCTCGGCCTCATCGATACGATCGAGATGCCCGCGAACAATCTGACGCTGGTGTTCGCGCG
Source organism: Bradyrhizobium glycinis (assembly GCF_016031655.1). Taxonomy (GTDB): domain Bacteria; phylum Pseudomonadota; class Alphaproteobacteria; order Rhizobiales; family Xanthobacteraceae; genus Bradyrhizobium; species Bradyrhizobium glycinis. Next base: position 131,477 of record NZ_JACCHQ010000013.1, on the reverse strand, counting down.
CTAGCTACGAAGGCGGTGCGCTCCCTCCCCCGCTTGCGGGGGAGGGTTGGGGAGAGGGTGTCTCCGCGATGGGACAGTCCCCTAGAGGAGAGAACCCTCCCCCGCCGTGCTTCGCACGCCGACCTCTCCCGCAAGCGGGAGAGGTGCACCGCCCACTGGGCTCGCGTTGGTCAGATCAAGAGGCCGTCACGCCCCATCCCTCCACCCGATCTTCTCCTTTAAGAACCGATAGCCCAGCACCTCGAATCCGGCGCGCTCCTTGTTGTCCTTGCCGTAGCCGTGGCCGCCTGCAGCCGGCTCGTAGAACCAGGCCTCATAGCCCATGGCCTGCAGCTTCGCCGCCATCTTGCGGGCATGGCCGGGATGGACGCGGTCGTCGCGCCGCGTGGTCGCGATCAGGATCGGCGGGTAGGACTGGCCGTCCCTGACGTTGTGATAGGCCGAGTAGGTCTTCAGCCATTCCCATTCGTTGGGCTTGTCGGGATCGCCATATTCCGCGATCCAGCTCGCGCCCGCGAGCAGCTTGGTGTAGCGGCGCATGTCGATCAGCGGGATGGTGCAGAACAGCGCGCCGAAACGCTCGGGGTAGCGCACCAGCATGTTGGTGATGAGGATGCCGCCGTTCGATCCGCCCTGGGCGGCGATGCGTTTCGCGCTCGTCACACCGCGGCGGACGAGATCGGCGGCGACCGCGGCAAAATCGTCGTGTGAGAGCGTCTTGCCGGCAAGCCGCCCGGCATCGTGCCAGCGCGTGCCGAACTCGCCGCCGCCACGCAAATTCGCCTGGACAATCGTGCCGCCGCGCTCCAGCCATAGTTTGCCGACCGAGGCGTTGTAATACGGCTTCACCGAGACCCCGAAACCGCCATAGGCGCTCAGATAGACCGGCGCATCGCCGGTCTCGCCAGCGGGGCCGGTCTGCACATAGGGGATACGCTCGCCGTCAACGGAGATCGCCTCGTGCTGTGTCACCAAGAGGCCATCGGAGGTGAAGGTTTTTGGCGCCTGCTTCAGCACGACCGGGCTTGCGACGCCGTGCTCGAGCAGCAGCAGCGCGGCCGGCGTCAGCGGATCCTGCACATTGGCGAGCAGATCGCCATTGCCTTGGGATTCGTGGTGATCGAGCCGCCAGACGTCGACCACGCCGATGTCGGGAAGCCCCAGCAGTGTCGTACGAGCCCAGCCGGTGGGCGAGGGCGTGCGGACCTCATGCACCGGCCGCAACTCGTCGAGGATCGGCAGCACGAGCTTGCCCGCCGTCCAGAACAGGCCCTGCAATGCGCGCCGCGGTCCGGGCACGAACAGCACGGTGAAGTCGCGATCGCCGGCGAGAAAGGCCGACAGCGAGATGCCGAGCACGCTGTCCGCCGCGAATGTCCGCCCGGCGATGGTCCATGGCTGCCGCAGCTTCATCGCGAACCAGTCGCCATGTGCCTGCATCCAGACGCCGGTCGGCAGATCCAGCTTGGTGAGCGCGCCGGCGGCGTCGCGGAGCCAGATCGCGAAATTGAAGAAGTCGACCTGGTCGACGATCCAGGCCCGCGGCTCAGGGCCAGTGTCGTCGACGCCGCAATAGACCCGCATCCGGTCGGCGGTCGTCTCGAAGATCACCTGCGCCTGCTCGACCGGCTCGCCGCGCCGCCACAGCCGGATCGTTCTGGCATAGCCTGATGTCGTCGCCATGTTCGCGCCATAGGCGCTGGAGAGCAGCAGCGTATCGGCGTCGAGCCAGTCGACGCCGCCCTTGGCTTCCGGCAGCACGAAGCCATCGGCAATGAAGCTCTTGGTGCCGATGTCGAACTCGCGCAAGGTGACGGCATCGCTCCCGCCGCGCGAGAGGCTCAGGATGACGCGTTGATGCTGCGGGCTCGAGCTGATCCAGTTCAGGAGCCAGTCCTCGCCCTCGCTGGCAGCGAGCTGGTCGATGTCGAGCACGGTTTCCCAGGCAGGCGCGGCTTTGCGAAATTCTTCCAGCGTGGTCCGCCGCCACAGGCCGCGCGGATTGCCCGCGTCCTTCCAGAGATTGTAAAGGCGATCGCCGCGCCGGCCGACATAGGGAATGTTGTCGGGACGATCGTAGATGCCGGCGAGAATGTCGCGGTCGCGTTCGAAAGCCGCTCCGCCGAAGGCCTGCAGCGTCAGGCTGTTCTGCCGTTCGACGAAATCGAGCGCCTGCCGGCCCTCGATCTCCTCCAGCCACAGCCAGGGATCGTCGTCGGGAGCTTCAAGCGTGGGCCTGTCGTCGACGGACATGAACGTAACTCCCAAGATCGCGGCGAATAGGATTTGATCGAGCGCAAGCCGTCAAGGGCGCGCAGCGCTATCATTCAAGCGATTGCGTCAGGGGCATGGCCCGCGCCCGTTTGCGCCGGTTGCCGGCCCTCTCACGCCCCTCCATAGTGCCGCGAATCAACCGAGCCCTTCGGGCGGAAATGCCGATGCTTGACGTGACTGCAGCCAATGAGATCGCCGACGATGCCCGCGTGCGCGCCAACGTGGTGCGCCTCGCCGCCGCGCAGGCGCTGACCGGCGCCAACTCGGCCGTGATCTTCGCCACCGGTGCGATCGTCGGCGCCACGCTTGCCCCGGACATGTCGTTCGCGACCGTGCCGATCTCGATGTATGTGGTCGGGCTCGCCGCCGGCACGCTGCCGACCGGTGCGATCTCGCGCCGCTTCGGCCGACGCGCCGCCTTCGTCATCGGCACGGGCCTCGGCGCGCTCACCGGCCTGCTCGGCTCGTTTGCGATCCTGCACGGCTCGTTCGCGCTGTTTTGTCTGGCGACCTTTCTCGGCGGTCTCTACGGCGCGGTGGCGCAATCCTATCGCTTCGCGGCCGCCGACGGCGCCAGTGCGGCCTACCGGCCCAAGGCCGTGTCCTGGGTGATGGCGGGCGGCGTGTTCGCCGGCGTGCTCGGCCCGCAGCTCGTGCAATGGACCATGGATGTCTGGCAGCCTTATCTGTTCGCCTTCAGTTTCCTGGTGCAGGCCGCCGTCGCGCTGATCGCGATGGGCATCGTCGCCGGGGTCGACATGCCGAAGCCGGCGCCGGCCGATCTGCACGGCGGCCGGCCGCTGCTCACGATCGTGTCCCAGCCGCGCTTCATCGCGGCGGCGCTGTGCGGCGTCATCTCCTATCCCATGATGAACCTGGTCATGACCTCGGCGCCGCTTGCGATGAAGCTGTGCGGCCTGTCCGTGTCCGATTCCAATTTCGGCCTGCAATGGCACATCGTTGCGATGTACGGGCCGAGCTTCTTCACCGGCACGCTGATCGCGCGCTTCGGCGCCCCGAAGATCGTGGCCGCCGGCCTGCTGCTGGAAGCGGGCGCCGCCACCATCGGTCTCTCCGGCCTCACGGCCATGCATTTCTGGGCGACGCTGATCGTGCTCGGCGTGGGCTGGAATTTCTCCTTCATCGGCGCCTCCGCGCTGGTGCTGGAGACGCATCGCCCGCAGGAGCGCAACAAGGTGCAGGCCTTCAACGATTTCCTGGTATTCGGCATGATGGCGATCGGCTCGTTCTCGTCGGGCCAGCTGCTCGCCAATTACGGTTGGTCCGCGGTAAACCTCGTGGTGTTCCCGCCGGTGGTGCTGGGTCTTGTCGTGCTCTCGCTGGTCTCCTGGGCCCGCCGCCGCAAGGCGCGCCTGGAGGCGGCCATAGGCGAGTTCCCGGATGCGGTGTGATGGCAGGAGGCTGTCAGCAGCGTTGACACTTCGATCCAGGTCGAAGTGATTTTCGAGAGCCGCGTTGTTACATGATGCTCGTCATGAACAGGCGAGCGCAGAGCCAGCGCTTGCGGGGATGCGAAGGAGAAGCGCAAATGCTCGACAATCCCCGTCACACTCCGCCAATCAACGAATCCTCCTTCCGCTACGAAGGCTGGCGCATCGTCGCCGTCTGCTTCCTGCTCGCGACCTTCGGCTGGGGCCTCGGCTTCTATGGCCAGAGCGTCTATGTCGCCGAGCTGCAGCGCGCCCACGGCTGGTCGGCGTCGTCGATCTCATCGGGAACGACGTTCTTCTATCTGTTCGGCGCGCTGCTCGTCGTCTTCGTCGGCGAAGCCGTCGAGAAATATGGCGCGCGGCTCAGCCTGATCGCAGGCACGCTGGCGATGGCGGCGGCCGCGGTCGCGATCGGCGCGGTGCGCGAGCCCTGGCAGCTCTATCTCGCCGATGCCGTGCTCGCCTTCGGCTGGGCCGGCACCAGTCTCGCCATGATCACCAACACGATCAGCCTTTGGTTCGACGAGAAGCGCGGCATGGCGATCAGTCTCGCGCTAAACGGTGCCAGCTTCGGCGGCATCGCCGGCGTGCCGCTGCTGGTCGCGTTGATCGGCCATATCGGCTTTGCCGGTGCGATGTACGCGGCCGCCGGCGCCATGCTGGTGCTGCTCGTGCCGGTCATCCTCCTTTTCGTCGGCCGCCCGCCCGATCGCCACGGCTGGCACGCGACCGCGAAGGCGAAGCCGCAATCATCGACGGAGATCCGCAACTTCGCGCTGCGTGACGCCGGCTTCCTCACGGTGACGATCGCCTTCGCCCTGGTGCTGTTCGCCCAGGTCGGCTTCATCGTGCATCTGATCTCGTTCCTCGATCCCGTGATCGGACGCGAGCGCGCCGCTGTGGCCGTCGCGGTGTTGACCGCGATGGCAGTGGTCGGCCGCGTGCTGTTCTCGCTGGTGATCGACCGCCTCGATCAGCGCCTCGCGTCCGCGCTGTCGTTCCTCAGCCAGGCCGTCGCGCTTCTCGTCGTCATCAACCTGCACAACGATTACGTGCTGATCGCGGCCTGCGCCGTGTTCGGCTTTTCGGTCGGCAACCTCATCACGCTGCCCTCGCTCATCGTGCAGCAAGAGTTCGACTCAGCCGCCTTCGGCGTGCTGATCAGCCTCAACACCGCGATCAACCAGGTGACCTACGCGTTCGGTCCCGGCGTCGTCGGTTTCCTGCGCGATCTCTCCGGCGGCTATACGCTGCCGTTCTATCTCTGCATTGCGCTGCAGGTGATGGCGGCGGCGCTGATCATGGTGCGGGGGAAGCCGCGGGCAAAGCGCTCGTCAGTGGGATGAGGCGCCATTGGCGCGGCGCTAAAGCATGATCCGGAAAAGTGTGTAGCGGTTTTCCGAAACGATCATGCTCAAACACTCAGTCCGCCACGATCTTGACGCGGTCGCGCACCTTCACCTGCGCGGTGCGATCGAGGCCGTTCAGCACGCGGAAGCGCTCGGCGGGATGATCGACGCCGGCCATGCGGTGCGAGAGCGATTCCACGGTATCGCCGGGCTGCACGGTGATGACCTTGATGCGCAGCGGGCGAGCGGCCTGGATTTCCTCCAGCGACAGGCGGCGGAACGAGTTGACGGTCTCGCGCGCATTCCGCTCGCTCTCGGTCGATTTCTGCCGTGCCGCGAAGATGAAGCGATAGACGTCGCTGCCGAAGCGCAGCGCATAGACCTTGAACTGCCACTGATCGCCCTTGGCGGTGGCGGACGCCGCCGGAAAGCCGTTGATGGTGAGATCCTCGGTCGATGCCTTCTCGACGCCTTCCATCCAGCCGGAGTTGAGGTAATCGCCGAGCGATTGTTCGGCCGGCACGCGCACGACGTCGAAGCGCATCGCCTGTGCGCCGCCCTCGCGCACGCCGATCACGGCCTGCGCGGTGTTGTCGAGCGTGAAATTATCCGGCGCCTGGAAGGTGAAGCCGAGCTTCGGATGCAGGAAGCGCCGGCCGCGGACGAAGCCTTCGCTGGGGTCTTCGCCATAGACGAGGTTGTCGATCGCGGCGAGATAGCTCTCGCGATCGCGCTCGGCACCTTCAGGCGCCGTGTATTGGCGGGCAATGTTCTGCGCGTTCTGCACGCGTTCCGGGGTTGCCGGATGCGACGAGGTGAAATCCTGCGCGCGTGGATCGAGCGAGCTCTTGCCGGCCTTCAGCTCGGCATTTCGCTCCATTGCCGACAGGAAGCGCGCCGCGCCGTAGGGGTCGAAATGCGCCTTGGCGGAGATACCGACGCCGATGCCGTCGGCTTCGAACTCCTGCTTGCGCGAGAAGCTCGCCATGGTGAGCTTGGTCTTGGCCAGCGCCAGTGCAGTGAGGTCGGGATCGTTGCTCATGTCGGTGACGACGCGGGTGACGATCGCGGCCTGGCGGGCCTGGTCCTCGCGCATCGCCGCGTGCTTGGACAGCACATGCGCCATCTCGTGGCTGAGCACGGAGGACAATTCGGAGGTGTCGCTGGCGAGCGCAAGCAGGCCTCGCGTGACATAGAGCTGGCCGTTCGGCAGCGCAAAGGCGTTCACCGCCCCGGAATTGAGGATGGTGACCTTGTAGCCCTGGTCGGGCCGGTCGGAGGCCGCGACCAGCCGGTCGACGGTCTTGCTGACGAGCGCCTCGAGCTTGGGATCGTCATAGGTCCCGCCATAGCTCGCCAGGATGCGCTCGTGCTCCTTCTCGGTGGCCGGGGTTTGGGCGACGGCGGGCTTCGGCTTCGGCATCGCGACGGCTGCCGGGGTCGCCGCAGTCTGGAACCGGCCCATATCGCCGCAGCCGGCGAGAAGTCCGCCCAGCGCAAGGCAAAGCGCGGCCGGCGCAGCCCGTAGGCGGCGGCAATCGCCCAGTCCGTGCCGTTCTAGCACCCCATTCACGTCGCTTAACCCGTGCCTGGCCTGTTTTAAGGCCTTACCCCTGTCGGCTCGTTTGCGCCCAGCAACTCGATCTGCCCCACGAGACGCACATCGATGCGTGGCCCCGCATTCCCCTCAACCCAGCCCCGAACGCGAATACGCCGATTCTCCAGGGACTTAAGGGTCATACCAGCGCTTTCGAACGCCGCTAGATTGCGCTTTGAAATAGTCACGGCAAAGCCACGTGTCCAGTTCCGCCCGAAGTTGAGGTAGGTCGTTGCCCCAGCTTGCCGGACCGACAGGACTTTGCCCTCGATTACCGCAAAGCGCCCGATCTCCGCCAAAATATCGTCCGGACTTTCCGCGTTTTTTATGGCCGACGGGTCAGCCCAGCTGCCCATTTTTTGGCGCCGGGCTGCGGCTTCGGACGCCATCAGGGCGGCCGCGCAGTCCTTGTCCACGATCTCGGCGGAGGCGATGGCATCGCCCCGGGCGAGCAGCATGGCCTGCACCGAGATGTCGCTTTCGCCGATGAAGACCAGTGCGCCCTGGCGGCCGTAGCGATCGGGCGTGTCGTCAGCGCTCCGCAGCATGACGTCGCGGCCGGCGAGCAGCGCGGTCAGCGCCTGCTTCGTGGTCGCGGTCGGCGCGATGCCGCTGAGGCGGATCTCGCGCCCGTCATCGAGACGCAGGCTGCGCGCATCGACGATGGCAGCGACGCGGCCTTCGCCTTGGGACTCGAACTGGCAGGGGCTCGCGAATGCCGAGCTACTTGCGACGAGAAGACATGCGACGATGAAGCGAAGCCGTTGCGTCACGTGATCCGGAGAGGTTGCATTGCGCGGCAATCATACCTCATGCGTAGTAGGGCGCGAAGAGGTTTCGTCATACTCCGTCATTGCGAGCGAAGCGAAGCAATCCAGAGTGCCTCCTCGGAGGGATTCTGGATTGCTTCGTCGCAAGAGCTCCTCGCACTGACGATGCCGAGACATCTTCCGTCTTCTCAGCATTCCGCTTTGCGGAAAGCGCGCATTGATCATTCATCTGCCTCGCAGCGCGCGCTTGCTGCGCTCTTGCGCATGCGGCATGATTGCGGCAACAGCGAATAGCCAAGAGCAATAACCCAAGAGCAATAACCAAGCCGCCATCAGAGCACGGCGCGATAAGGGAGGTTGTTTTCGATGAAGACTATTTTGTCCGGCATTTTTGCCGCCGCGTTTGCCCTCAATGCGAGCGCCGCACAGGCTCAGGAAAAGCCGCCGCTGAAGATCGGCGGCATCCTCGACATGTCGAGCCTTTATGCAGATATCACCGGCTCCGGGAGCGAGACTGCGGCGAAGATGGCGGTCGAGGATTTCGGTGGCGAGGTGCTGGGACGCAAGATCCAGGTGCTGGCGGCCGACCATCTCAACAAGGCCGATCTCTCCGCCAACATCGCCCGCGACATGCTCGACAATCAGGGCGTCGAGATGATCTACGACGTCGCAGCCTCCGCGACCGCGCTTGCCGCCGGCGAGATCGCGAAAGCGCGCAACAAGATCATCATGTTCAACGGGCCGGGCTCGATCCGTCTCACCAACGAGGCCTGCGGCCCCTACACCATCCACTATGTGTTCGACACCTACGGCCAGGCCAATGTGACCGGTCTTGCGGCGGTGAAGTCCGGTCTCGACAGCTGGTTCTTCCTCACCGCCGACTACGCCTTCGGCCAGGATCTGGAGAAGGACACCAGCGCCGTCGTGACCAAGACCGGCGGCAAGGTGCTTGGCAGCGTCCGCCACCCGCTCAACACGTCGGATTTCTCGTCCTTCCTGCTCCAGGCCCAGGCCTCCAAGGCCAAGGTGATCGGGCTCGCGAACGCCGGCGGCGATACCATCAATGCCATCAAGCAGGCGGCGGAGTTCGGTATCACCAAGGGCGGACAGAAAGTCTCGCCGCTGCTCGCGTTCGTCACCGATATCGACTCGATCGGGCTCGAGACCGCGCAGGGGCTGCTGCTCGCGGAAGCGTTCTATTGGGATCTCAACGACGACACGCGTGCATTCTCGAAGCGCTTCATGGAGCGCACCAAGCGCGTGCCGACCTCGGCCCAGGCCGGCGTCTATTCCTCCGTCACGCATTACCTGAAAGCCGTGAAGGCGGCCGGCACGACCGATGCCGCGGCGGTGATCAAGCTGATGAAGGAGACGCCGATCAACGACTTCTTCGCCAAGAATGGCAAGATCCGCGAGGACGGCCGCATGATCCATGACATGTACCTGTTCGAGGTGAAGAAGCCGTCCGAGTCCAAGGGCCGCTGGGACGATTACAAGCTGCTCGCCACCGTCCCCGGCAACGAGGCGTTCCAGTCGCTGGAGCAGTCGCGCTGCCCGCTGGTGAAGAAGTGACGCGAAGCGTCATCCCGGGGCTCGCGTAGCGAGAACCCGGGATCCATCGGGCGGCAGTGACGATCGAGGGATGGATGCTCAGGTGCGCAATTGCGCACCGTAGTTCGCGCCAAAGGGCGCGCCCCGGAATGACAGAGTAAAACAACGAAGGGAGACGTCCCCATGAACGACATGGTCCTGCAAAAGCTCGAAGGCGGGCTGCTCACCATCACCATGAATCGCCCGGAGCGGAAGAACGCGCTCAACTCCGAGATGGTCGCCGGGCTGGTCGAGGCGGCACGGCGCGCGGCTGATGATCCCGAGGTGCGGGCGGTGCTGTTCAAGGGCGCCGGCGGCTCGTTCTGTGTCGGCGGCGACGTCAAATCGATGGCTCAGGGGCGCGCGCCGCTGCCGTTCGAGCACAAGCTCGCTAATCTCCGCCGCGGCATGGAGGTCTCGCGCATCCTGCATCAGATGCCGAAGCCCGTCGTGGCCCAGCTCGATGGTGCGGCGGCCGGCGCGGGCCTGTCGATGGCGCTGTCTTGCGACCTGCGGATCGCCTCCGAATCCTGCAAGATCACCACCGCCTTCGCCAAGGTCGGCTTCTCCGGTGATTACGGCGGCACCTATTTCCTCACCCAGCTGCTCGGCAGCGCGCTGGCGCGCGAGCTCTATCTGATGTCGCCGTTGCTCACGGCAAGGGAAGCGCACGCCATCGGCATGGTGACGAAGGTCGTGCCCGACGCCGAGATCGACGCGGCCGCGCACGAGCTCGCGCTGTCGCTGGCGCAGGGTCCCTCGATTGCGCTCGGCTTCATCAAGCGCAACATCAATAATGCCGAGCACCTGGCCTTGGAGGATTGCTTCGATGGCGAGGCGATCCATCACACCCGTTGCGGCGACACCGAGGATCACAAGGAGGCCGCCAAGGCCTTCGTCGAGAAGCGCAAGCCGACCTTTAGGGGCGCATGACCATGGCGCCCTATATCCGGCTGCGTCAGATCTGCCTGGTCGCCCCGCAGCTCGAGCCTGTCATCACGGACATCGGTCGGATCATGGGCCTTTCCGTCTGCTACCGCGACGGCAATGTCGCCAAGTACGGCCTGGAGAACGCGCTGCTCCCGGTCGACACGATCCTGCTGGAGGTGGTCGCGCCGTTCAAGGACGGCACCACGGCCGGCCGCTTCATCGAGAAGACCGGCGGCCGCGGCGGGTACATGGCGATCTTCTGCTGCGACGATCCGGACGCGCGCGGCCGCAACGCCAATGCACTCGGCGTGCGCACCGCCAACGTCATCGACCACGCGCCCTATCACGGCGTGCAGCTCCACCCCCGCGACTGCCGCGCCGCCTTCATCGAGTTCAATCACACCGCAGGCAGCGACGATATCCTCGGGCCGTATCCTCCGGCCGGACCGGACTGGCAAAAGTTCATCCGCAAGGATGTGACGCAGGCGCTGACGGCGGTGGAGATGCAGAGCCCGGATCCGCAAGGGCTGGCCGAGCATTGGGGCAGGATCATCGGCATTGCGCCTGAAGGCACCGAACTGAAACTGTCCAACGCGACCTTTGGCTTCGTGAAGGGCGCCAGCGAGATCATGAGTGCGCTGGAGTTTCGTGTGACTGACGTGGCGCAGGTGCTGCATACCGCCAAGGCAAAGGGCCTCGCGGTTGCGGGCAATGAGTTCTTGCTCGGCGGAGTGACGTTCCGCGTGAGTTAGAGGTTTGCCGGCGCTTCCCCTCTCCCCTTGTGGGAGAGGGTGGCTCGCCGCGAAGCGGCGAGACGGGTGAGGGGTTCTCTCCGCGCGCAACTCTCTTGCAGTGGAGCCCTCGGAGATAACCCCTCATCCGGCGCTTCGCGCCACCTTCTCCCACAAGGGGAGAAGGAAGATGAGAGCGTTCATCGCCCCGATCACCGCCCCTTGAAATTCGCCACGCGGCGCTCTTCCGTGGCTTTGACGCCTTCCTTGAAATCCTCCGTCGCGCGCAGCCGCGTCTGCTCGGCGAGTTCGTGGTTGGTCGCGGCCATCACGCGGTCGGCGAGGTCCTTGCGCATCGTCGCGCGGGTGGAGAGCAGGCCGAGCGGGGAGCATTCGGCGATCTCGCCGGCGAGCTTCATCGCGGCCGCCTTGACCTGGTCCTGCGGCACCAGCTCGTTGGCGAGGCCCCATTTGTAGGCTTCTTCGCCGGTGACGCGGCGGCTGGTGTAGAACATCAGCTCGGCGTTGTTCTTGCCGATCAGCTCCGGCAGCGTCACGGTCAGGCCGAAGCCGGGATGGAAGCCGAGTTTTGTGAAATTTGCGGAGAAGCGCGCTTCAGGACAGGTGACGCGGAAATCGGCCGACACTGCAAGTCCGAGCCCGCCACCGATCGCCGCGCCCTGCACAGCGGCAACGATCGGCTTCTTGGCGCGGAAGATGCGGACCGCCTGGATGTAGAGATGGTTGATCGGGCCGAGACTGTCGGCCGGATCGCCCTTCTTCTCGGCCTCGCGGGCCTCCTGGGCCTGCCGCGCCGGATCGCCGAAATTCGCACCGGCGCAGAACGCCTTCCCCTGCGCGGAGAGCACGGACGCACGAATCTCGACGTCGCGGTCGAACTCGTCAAGCGCGTCCGCGATCTGGTTGATCAGCGAGATGTCGAAGAAGTTGAGCGGGGGACGGCGGATCTCGATGGTGCCGACATGCCCGATCTTCTCGACGCCGATATCTTGATAGGTGCTCATAGATAGTCTCCAAACATCTCGATGCGTCCGTAGCGAAGAACCACCTCTCCCATGCAGGTCGGCGCGTAGCGCCGGGTGAGGGGCTGCGGTCCCTCGTGAGAGCAAAACCCCTCACCCGATTTGCTGACGCACATCGACCTCTCCCGATGGGAGAGGTGGACGGAGCGCGAGGCCAGAGTTTCGATCCCATTCAGCGCAGACCTAATCCGCGGGCGATGATGCCGCGCAGCACCTCGGTGGTGCCGCCCTGGATGGTGAGCTTTGGTGTGGTCTTGATCGCGAAGTCGAGCTGCCGCTCCAAGGTCTCGCGATTGGTCGCAGTCTCCTCGACGAAAGCGGCGAGATCGCGCACGCGATGCGGCAGCTGCTGCTCCCAGATCGTGCCGATGTCCTTGACGATGGACGCCTCGACCACCGGCTCCTTGCCGGCTTCAAGCATGCCGGCAACCGAGACCGACATGCGCCGCATGGTGTGGAGCTGCGCGACCAGGCGGCCGATTCCTTCCGCGCTGCGCGTGTCCGGGTTGGGGCCGACCGCGCGGACAAGCTCGGTCAGCACGTAATGGGTTTCGAGGAAGCGCTCGGGACCCGAGCGCTCATAGGCGAGCTCGCTCGTGGCCTGCTTCCAGGCGCCGTCGACTTCGCCGAGCACATGGTCATCGGGGATGAAGTGATCGGTGAAGACGACCTCGTTGAACTCGTACTGGCCGGTGATCTGGCCGATCGGGTTCACCTTGATGCCCGGCTGCTTCATCTTGACCAGGAACTGGGTCAGGCCGTGACGGCGGTTCTCCTTGGTCGGCGGCGAGGTCCGAAAGATCGCGATCATGTAGTCGGCGATATGCGCCGAAGAGGTCCAGATCTTGGTGCCGTTGATGAGATAGCCGCCGTCGGTCTTGGTCGCGCGCGTCTTCGCCGCGAACAAATCGGAGCCGGAGTTCGGCTCGCTCATGCCGATGGCAAAGCAGATCTCGCCGCGGCAGATCTGCGGCAGGATGTCCATCTTGATGTGCTCGGGCGCGTATTTCAAAAGCACCGGCCCGCTCTGGCGGTCGGCGACGAAGAAGCGCCGCGTCGGCGCGTTGGCGACGCGCATCTCCTCGGTCACCACGTAGCGCTCGAGGAAGGAGCGTTCCTGGCCGCCATACTTTTTCGGCCAGGTCATGCCGAGCCAGCCCCTGGCGCCGACCCGGCGGGAAAATTCCGGCGCGTCGGTGTCTTCGCGGTTGGGCTTATGCGGATCGAAAGTGCCGGCGGCGATCTCCTCGGCGAGGAAGGCGCGGACTTCCTTGCGCAATTGCTCGCACTTCTCGGGCAGGCGGATCGGATCGAAACGGAGGGCAGCGGTCATTGTGGTCGTCCCCTGATCAGCGCGATGCCACGAGCGGCCACAATTCGTCGGCGCCACGGTTTGCGACGAGCTTGCCGAGCTCGACGGCCCAGTAGCTTTCCGAGCCGAAATCGTCGCGCCAGGCCAGCGCGCGCAGCGAATAGCGGTGCAGGATGTGCTCCATGGTGAAGCCGATCGCGCCATGGACCTGATGCGCGATGCCGCCGCCTTTCTCGGCAGCTTCCGCGCAGCGGATCTTTGCGGAGGCGGCTTCGAGATAGATCTCGTCGTTGAACGATCTTGCATTCGCGATGGCGTCGGCGGCGGACGTCGCCGCCGCGAGGGCCGCGGCGGATTCGCCGGCGAGGCGGGCGAGATTGTGCTGCACGGCCTGGAATTTCGAGATCTTCTTCTCGAAGGCGACGCGTTCGTTGGAATAGCGCACGGAAATGTCGAGCATCGATTCCAGCGCGCCTGCGATCTGCAGGCTGCGCGCGACGCCGCCCATCAGCATCAGATGGGTCTGCTCAAAGCCCTTCGGCGCGAGCTTGATGGCGACGGGCCGGACCTTGTCGAGGGTGACGGTGTCGCTGTGGTCGTAGCCGACGTTGAGCCCGGCCTCGATCCGCGCCTTCGCGGCGTCGATCAGCGCGATGGAAACACCGTCCTTGCCGTGCGCCAGCACCGCAAAATGCTTCGCCGTTTTGGCGAAGGGCACGCCGCGCGCACGGCCGGAGAGCGCACCGTCGGCATCGAGGGCGATGCGGTCCTTCGGGGACGCCGGCACGACCGTCATCTCGCCCTCGGGCGAAGCAATCTTCGCCTGCGCCAGCAGCCATCCCGCCAGCATGGTCTCGGCCAGCGGCACCGCGACTGCGAAACGGCCGGCAGCGTTCAGCAGCGCAAAGCCGTCGGCGAGGCTCGCGCCCGAGCCGCCGAGATCATCCGACACCCAGGCCAGCGGCAGGCCGGCTTCGCTCAGTGCCTGCCACAGCGGCGCCTGCCAGGAATTCGTCTTGTCGTTGTTGATGGTTTGCGGATCGGCGAGATCAGCGAAGATCTTCTCCGCGGTCTCGACGACGATATTGTCACTCTCCGCCACAGCGTTCCCCGTATCTTTCCATTGGCGCGTCCGGTCTGATCGGCCAGTGCGCAGTCTCTTCTTGCGCCCGATGATCGGAAAAAGCCATGGCCCTGACAAGCGTTGATCGCAGGCCCATCTGCGGCGCCGGCATGGGGCCAGGCTTCAGGAAATGCTAATTCCGCTTAGCGGAGTTTGTTCGATTTGCAGGGCGCGGCAAACTCGCTAAACAGGACGCCACACCAGATACAGGGGAAGGAAATCCGGATGGCAAAAGAGGGCTTGTGCGCAATCGTGACGGGGTCCGCATCCGGGCTGGGTGCAGCGACTGCGGAAATTCTCGCCCGCAGCGGGGCGCGGCTCGTCATCAACTATTCGTCGAGCCAGAAGGAAGCCGAGGCGACGGCCGAGACCTGCCGCAAGGCGGGCGCCGCGGAGGTGCTGGTCGCACAGGGCGACGTCTCGAAGGATGAGGATTGCCGCAAGATCGTTGCAGTGGCGAGCGGCTGGGGCCGGCTCGATATCCTCGTCAACAATGCCGGCACCACCAAGCATGTGGCTCACGCCGATCTCGATGGCTTGTCGGCGGAAGACTTCCAGCGGGTCTACGGCGTCAACACCATCGGCCCGTTCCAGATGGTGCGCGCGGCGCGCAGCCTGCTTGAAGCCGCCGCCAAGGCTTCTGGGCGGCCGTCTGCGGTCGTGAACGTCTCCTCAGTCGCCGGCATCAGCGGCGTCGGCTCGTCGATTGCGTACGCCGCGAGCAAGGGTGCGCTCAACACCATGACGCTGTCGCTGTCGCGCGCGCTGGCGCCGCTGATCCGCGTCAACACCGTCTGCCCCGGCTACATCGATACGCCCTGGTTCACCAAGGGCCGTGGCGAGGCGCAGGCCAAGCAGGTGCGCGACAGCGTCGTGGCGAAGGTGCCGCTGAAGGTCGCATCATCGGCGGAGGACATCGCCCAGCTCGTCTGCTTCCTGGCGCTGCCGGCTTCCAGCAACATGACCGGCGAGGTCGTGCGCATGGATGCGGGGATGCATTTGGTGACGTGAGCTCGCGCGGCATTCTCTGTTGTCATCCCCGCCTAGTGCGCAATTGCGCACGTGGGGCGGGGATCCATAACCACAGGAAGAGGTTTGGCGAAGACTCGGAGTTGTCAATCTTCGCCAAACTCCTCCCTGTGGGCTATGGGTCCCGGATCGGCGCGCGCTTAGGGCGCGCTTGTCCGGGACGACCACCGAGCTGGTTGATAGGTCGCACTACAACGTGACAGTGACTACCCCTTGATCACGCCACTCGACACCAGCCGGTGCCAGATGAACAGCACCACCACCGCGCCGATCGTCGCCGTGATGAAGCCGGCGCCCTGGTCGGGGCTGTAATGCCCGATGGCCTGGCCGACGAAGGTCGCCAGGAATGCGCCGGCGATGCCGAGGATGGTGGTGAGGATGAAGCCGCTCGGATTGTTCGGCCCCGGCGCCAGCCAGCGGGCGATGAGGCCGGCGACGAAGCCGACGAGGATGATCCACAACAGGCCGCCCATGCTCATGAGTGTGCTCCCCTTGCTCAGGCTGCCGTCAGATCCGGCCCGAGAGTTCGTTCTCGGTCGGTAGCCGTCCATCCGGCGTCAGATGGTCGACCACCTGAGGCAGATATTGGCTGAGGCCGGAGAGCAGCTCTTCGCGTGACAGGCCGCTCTGGGCGGACAGGCTCTCGATCTGGTCGGCGCCGAGTGCGCTGGCGAGATCGCCCGGTGCGATCGGCTTGTTCTCGCCCTTGCCGACCCAGGAACTGGCGGTGTCGCCGTGGCCGCTCTGCTGCAGCTGGTTGAGGAGATCGCCGAGCCCGCCGCTCAGAATGCTGCCGGCCGCGCCGCCCGCGAGCAGGCCGCCGAGGCCGCCCTTGAGCATGTCGCTCAAGCTGCCGCCGCCTGCACCCGCGTTCACCGGCGGCGGTGCGGGCGATGGTGACGGTTGCGGCGCCGAGCCTGACTGGCTGGTCGTGAAATGCTTGAATGCCTTCCAGGCGAGCAGGCCGAGCAGCGCCATGGTCATTGGCGACATGCCGCCGGAGGATTTCTCGGAGCTCGGCGTAGAGGGACCGCGCGGGCCGTTCTGCATGCCGTTGAGGACGTCGAGTAGACCCATGGTGCTCTCCTTTGGCGTTCTCGTTAAGCGAGCGCTCGCCGCTGACTGCCCCCGGGGCCAAAACATATGGGGCGGTCATGACCGTTACAAGTCAGATGCACCGATTGGTTGTCGGCCTCGCCTCTGCTATCGAAGGCCGTTCATTCAGGGAGCAAGCTTAGTGGTTGCGGATCGACCGATCGTGGTGGCGGGCGCCGGTGCCATCGGCTGTTTCGTCGGCGGCATGCTGGCCGCGGCGGGGCGGCGCGTCGCGCTGCTGGTGCGGCCGCGGGTGAAGAGCGAGATCGAACGGTTCGGCCTGCTTCTGACCGATTTCGACGGCTCCGAGAAAAAGCTCGGCGCCGGCCAGCTGGCGCTGTCGGAAGACCCTTCGATCTTCCACAGCGCGGGCATCGTGCTGGTCACGGTGAAGAGCGCCGACACCGCCGCTGTCGCCGATCAGATTGCGCAGCATGCGCCTGAGGATGCCGTCATCATCTCGCTCCAGAACGGCATCGGCAATGTCGCGGTGCTGCGCGAGCGGCTCGGTGGCTACCACGTGCTCGCCGGCATGGTTCCGTTCAACGTGATCGCGATGGGCAATGGCCGTTTCCACCGCTCGACCTCCGGCGCCATCCACGTCGGAGAGGATCCGGAGAATACGGCCGCGGCGCTTTCGGTCGCTGGCCTCAACGTGCGCGCAAGCCGCGACATCACAGGCGTGCAATGGGGCAAGCTGATCATCAACCTCAACAACGCGCTGAGCGCGCTGTCCGACATGCCGCTCGCCGCGCAACTGGCGAACCGCGACTGGCGAAGATTGTTCGCCGACCAGATGGCGGAAGGGCTGGCCGCGCTGAAGGCCGCCGGCGTCGTGCCGGTGTCGTCGACGCCGATCCCGATGAGCTGGTCTCCGGCCTTGCTGCGGCTGCCCGATGCGATCTTCAGCGCGATCCTCGGACGGACCATGAAGATCGATCCCGAGGCGCGCTCCTCGATGTGGCAGGATCTGAAGCAGGGCCGCAAGACCGAGATCGACTATCTGCAAGGCGCGGTCATCGCGCTCGCCGAGCAGAACCATGTAGCCGTGCCGCTGATGCGCCGCATTGTTGCGCTGATCAAGGAAGCCGAGGCGGCCGGCAACGGTCCGCTCCGCATGACGCCGCGGCAGATTCGGGGGTCGGCCGGAGCGCAAGGAGGACGCGATGAAACATAGCTTGATCATCGGGCTCGCGCTTGCCGCGCTTTGCGGCGCATCGACGCTCGCCCTTGCGAGGCCGCCGACGGTCTTGAACTCCCCCGGCTACGACAGGCGGTTGCAGGAGAGCAGGTCGCAGTTGGGTGCTTCGCCGACGACAATAGCGCCGGTGGTCAAGCCGAAGCGTGGCAAGAAGAAGCACACGAACTGAAGCCACACACTCGGCTGTCGTCCCGGACAAGCGCGCTCAAAAGCGCGCGCCGATCCGGGACCCATAACCATAGGATGTAGTTGGGCGCGAGGCTAGTAACTCCGAGTCTTCGCCAAATTCGATTCGGTGGCTATGGGTCCCGGATCTACGCGCGCTTGAGGCGCGCTTGTCCGGGACGACAGCGAAGTTGCCGCGGCAGCAGAATGAAGCCGAGGAAACTCACCCCTTCTTCGCGAGCTTGCTCGGCGTCGGGCTGAACAGCTTCTTCAGGTCGTTCAAGCTTTCGGACAGCCGCGGCCATTCGCAGGAGAACGAGCCCTTGGCGCAAGGCGCAGCCTTCGGCCTCGCGCCTGCGGCCTGCTGCACCTTCGGCCGCTCGACCGGCACCGGCACGCGCGCGACGTCGGTCCGCAGCGCAACCTGCTGCAGCTGCTGCACCTGTTGCTCCTGCTGTTCGCGCTGCTGCCGCGCGGTAGCCTGCGCCGCTTCGTTGCTGCGGCGCTGCCTGGCGAGATAGGCCGTATAGGCTTCGTCGATCTTCTTCTGCTCCTCCGGCGTCGGATTGGGGCCGGCGATGTCGAAGGTGCGATCCTGGAGGAAATCGTAATAGGAATAGCCGCCACCTGGCTTGCGGCGGCCGGCAAACTTGGCGTTGCAATCGGCAAGGGCGGCCGTCTTCTCCGCCTTGGTTGCGGCCTTCTCGGCGGCGTCGGCGCATTCCTCGAAATCGACAGGTGCGCGTTTCCACCATTGCGCCTCAGCATGCCCCTGCGCCAGCAGGAAAAATCCTGCTGCGGCAACGAGAAGCAGCGCCGCGCGATGCGATGTGACCACGGCCGACATTCTGAGAGAGCATTCCTTGCAAGACGCAACCCGAACTGAGTCGAGCCGGATTTTTGCCCCTTTCTTGCCGGCTTGTCACCCATGGAACCCAGGAAAATCAGGGCTGCGATGCTGACATTTTGTGCTTGACGTGGCGCAGGAGTCACAGCGCCCTGCCGACAGGCTGCTACACTCGTGCTGCGAGCGCCTCAGTCCCTGCGGTCGATGCCAAGAAGGCGAAGTGGCGGCCTTCCGGATCGGGCCTTCGAGCGGACACATGCTGAATAAGACAAACACGGAAGGACTGACATGCCGATCACCATTGCAGCGAGCAGCGTGCCGAAGCCGCCAACAAGTATCATCGAGGGTTTCAGGGACGCGCCGACCTCGGTGATCTCGGACAATCTCGCCCGGCTGCCCGGCGCAGTGGGGCTGAGGCCTTATCACCGCGGCGGCAAGCTGGTGGGGACGGCCTTCACCGTGCGCACCCGCCCCGGCGACAATCTCGCGATCCACCGCGCGCTGGATCTCGTCGGTCCCGGCGACGTCCTCGTGGTCGACGGCGGCGGCGACGAGACGCGCGCGCTGGTTGGCGAGATCATGAAGAACATCGCGCAATGGCGCAAAGCCGAAGGCTACGTCATCGATGGCGCGATCCGCGATGTCGCGGCGTTCGCGGCCGACGACTTCCCCTGCTACGCCCGCGCGGTGATCCATCGCGGTCCGTACAAGAACGGTCCCGGCGAGATCAACGTGCCGGTGACGATCGGCGGAAGCGTGATTGCGCCTGGCGACATCGTCGTCGGCGACGAGGATGGCGTGGTGTCGTTTCCCGCTGCCGGCGCGGCCGCCCTGCTGGAAGCCGTGCGCGTCCAGGTCGCGCGCGAGGAGGAGACGCTGAAGGCGATCCGCGAGGGCCGTTACCAGGGCGCTTACGGCAAGGCCTGATCTGGCGTGCATAAGGGGAGGACGGCGTGAGCCAGAAGCAAGAGTTTCATAATCTCGATGATGCGAGCGACGGGCTGTTCCGCGAGCTCACCGCCGGCGTGACCACGCGGATCTTCTCCGGCGAGCAGGCGATGCTGTCGGTGGTGACGCTGGCGCCGCATGCGCAAGGCACGCTGCATCATCACCCCGAGGAGCAGTGGGGCGTGCTGCTCGACGGCTCCGCCATCCGCGTCCAGGGCGACGAGGAAATCCCGGTGAAGAAGGGTGATTTCTGGCGCACGCCGGGGAACGTGCCGCACACCATGCGCGCCGGTCCCGACGGCGCCCGCGTGCTGGACATCTTCAGTCCGCCTCGGCCAGAGTACAAGAAAGCGGGGTCCGGTTTCGGGACGACGTAGGAGGCGCCAAAGAGCAAAACCCGGGCGCAACAACAAGGGAGGGGACCATGACGATCACACGACGGGCGCTGCTGGCCGCGCCGGCTATTCTCGCATTGACGCCGGTGATGGCGCAGGCCGGCAAAATCACGCTGGTGGTGCCGTTCCCGCCGGGCGGTTCAACCGACGCCATGGCGCGGCTGCTGCAGACGAACCTGCAGACCAAGCTTGGTCGCATCGTGGTGGTCGAGAACAAATCGGGCGCGGCCGGTGCGCTCGGTGCGGCGCAGGTCGCCAAGAGCCCGGCCGACGGCTCGACCTTCCTGGTGACGTTCGATTCCCACGCGGTGATCCCGACGATCCTCGACAAGCCGCCGGTCGATGTCGAGCGCGAGCTGATGCCGGTGCTGCTGATCGGCACCGCACCTTACGTGATCGCGGCCGGCGCCGGCCGCCCCTACAAGAGCTTTGCCGACGTGGTCGCCGCTTGCAAGGCGAGCCCCGGTGCGGTGAAATATGCCTCGGTCGGCATCGGCACGCTCGGCCATCTCGCCATGACCGTGCTCGGCAGCAAGGCCGGCGTCGAGATCATGCACGTGCCCTATCGCGGCGGCGGGCCGGCCATGAACGACGTGCTCGGCGGCCATGTCGATCTCATCGCGGGATCGGCAGCGCTGGTCGCCGCCCAGCTTGGCACCAACATGCTGCGCCCGATCCTGCAGCTCGGCCGCGAGCGGCTGCCGGCCCTGCCGGACACGCAGACCGCGATCGAGGCCGGCTTCCCGGACTTCGAGACGCTGGCCTGGTGGGGCATCTTCGCCCCTGCAGGCACGCCGCCCGACGTCGTCGCAGCCTTCGCGGCAGCCTCCAAGGAGATCCTGAGCGAGCCCGCGACCGCTGCCCAGCTCAAGGACACCCAGCACATGACGCTGCTGCTCCAGGACGGCGCCGCGTTCAAGACCTTCTTCGATAAGCAGGTCGCCTATTGGGGCAAGGTGGTGAAGGACAACAACATCAAGGCGTGAGAGGCCTCTGCCCGGGATTGCCATCCCGGGTCTGGTGGCAGGTCCGGTGCGCTCGCGCGGGCCTGAGCGTCAGAGCATCTTGCCAACAATCTTTGTCATATCCGCTGCCGAAAACGCGCGCAGCGTTTCGGTGCGGACATTGCCGAGTGCGCTGAGACTAAGGCTGAGCGACATCGCGGCAGCCTCATCTGGAGCCTCGATAACGGTCACAACGTCATATCGTCCCTGCGTCCAGACGATCTCTTTCACGGTCACGCCGAACGTCTTGGCCATCTCCTTGAAGGCCTCGGCCCGCTTCGGCGAGTCCTTGACGTTGCGGACTCCCTGATCAGTGAAATTTCCCAGCACGACATAGGTCACCATGGTCGTCCTCCCTGGTTAGGAATCCAGATGCAATTCTCGCTTGAGGAAACCGCGCCCAGCTTGCCACAGTGGCTGAGACAGCGCTACTTGCACGCTGGGGAACGTCAGCGACTGCGACTTATCCGGTCATGACAACCGGCGGGCGAAACTGAGTTCATGACCATCGGGATCGGTGAGGTGGAAGTAGCGTTCGCCCCATTCCGCATCACGCGGCGTGGTCGACGGCTGCCATCCCGCCGCGCGCGCCTGCTCGTAGGTGGCGTCGACATCGGCGACATGGAAGATGACGCGGCCCCACCAGGACCAGCGCTTGTCGTCCGGCTGCGCCGTCAGGTTGAGATAGCCGCTGCCGGCGCGAAAGCTCGTGAATGCTGCGGCTTCGCCGCCATAGAGAAGCTCGAATCCGAGCGAGCGGTAGAAGTGCACGGCGCGTGCCATGTCATGGGTGCCGAGCGTGATGGCGCTGATGCTCTCGATCATGTGGGCTGCTCCGCCAAGAGGGACCTGGGCGCATTGTACGGGCGCCTTGCTCGGCCTGCAGATGATCTCGTCCGCCTTGCGGCTGGCGAACCGCATCCTGCTCTGCTATGAGGGGGCCGAACCCGCAGCTCCGGGTTCCGCGGTCCCGTAGCTCAGCCGGATAGAGCGGCGGTTTCCTAAACCGTAGGTCGGAAGTTCGAGTCTTCCCGGGATCGCCAGTTATCTCAGATGGTTGACGTGATTGTTGAGTGCGCACAGGCGCGCTTGCGTCCATCTTCCCCATCCTTCAGCTTCGCCCGCGTGTTTCGCCAGTCGCCCCCGCCGCTGCCGATGGCGAGGTCGTATCGTCCGGGCTGGCCGAACGGTAGCTGCGGGACTATCCTGTTCGCTTTGTAATTGAATATTCAGCGCCCGGCACAGCATCACTACTCGCTTCAGGAAGCTCTCACCGTGATCAAGCAAACGCCAAATGGGAGCGGCGGGCTCGAGCCGCGTTCCTTTCTGGATGACAACAAAGCGTTCGAGCGCTGGCTGCGCTCCCAATGCAGGGTCGTCGAGCCTGATCTCGAGGAGAAGCACAAGAAGATGAAGGAGGATCCGTTCGTCTTCCTTCGCGCAACCTTCTTCCGCTGGGCGAGGTGTATCGAAGCGCTGTGCCCGGACCTGAGGGGGGCGCCGCGCGTGTTGTCCGTGGGCGATATGCATATCGAGAATTTCGGGACCTGGCGCGATGCTGAGGGACGCCTCGTCTGGGGTGTCAACGATTTCGATGAGGCTGCGAGCATTCCCTATCCCTTCGATCTCGTGCGCCTCGCGGCAAGTGCCCGGCTTGCACCCAAGGCGAAGAAAAAGAAAGGGCGGACCATGACCCACATCGGGAATGGGGACGCCGCAAAGGCGATTCTCTACGGTTACAAGAACGGTCTCCAGCATCCGAGGCCCTCGCTTCTGGATGAAGACGCAAGCTGGATGCGTAAGTTCGTTGCGTGCACCGACGAAGAGCGTGCGGAGTTCTGGGACGAAGTGAAGCAATACCGCCGCAAGGGGATGCCGCTGCCGGCGCCGCCTCCCGTCGCCGCGGCGCTCCGCAAAAATCTGCCGCGCGGCGCCTCGTTCAGTCACTTCGGCACACGTTCGGCAGGAGCCGGCAGTTTGGGCCGCCCGCGTTTCGTCGCCGTCGCCGACTGGCGCGGTGGCCAGGTCGTCAGGGAGGCGAAGGCCCTGGTGCCGTCGGCTTGGGACTGGGCCCATGAAATGCAGGGCAAGTCTCGATTTCTGAAGCTCGCGCGCGGTCTGTATCGGGCTCCCGATCCGCACCTGGCGGTTCAACGTCAAAGCGGCTTCATGATCCGGCGCATCGCCCCCGATTCGCGGAAGATCAATCTTCGTGATCACGCAAATATGCGGCTGGAGCTCAAGCTGCTCTACGCCATGGGCTTCGAGGTCGGCGCCGTTCACGCGGCGACGGGCACGTCGAAGAAGATCACCGATGACCTGGACGAGCGCGATCGCGATTGGCTTCATGCCGCTGCAAAAGCTGCCGCCGCGTTCGTTGAAAAGGACTTCGGTGAGTGGCGCAAGTACGGCTGATCGATATCAGCCTGCCCTGTTCGGGATCGTCCCGGCGCTTTGCTTGGTTGGTGCAAGATTTGCTATAGGCGGGAAGGTGGCCCCGGCGTATGGCCCCCTGCAATACCCCCCAAATCCGGAGACCCCGATGCCTTTTGACCTGATCCTGCGCGGTGGCCGCGTGGTCGACCCCTCGCAGAAGCTCGATGCCGTGACCGATGTCGCCTTTGCCGGCGGCAAGGTCGCGGCCATCGGCACCGGGCTCAAGGCCGATCCGGGCACCGAGGTGCGCGACGTGGCGCGCTATATCGTCACGCCGGGACTGATTGATCTCCACACCCATGTCTACTGGGGCGGCACCTCGCTCGGCATCGATGCCGAGGAGTTCTGCCGCCTCTCTGGCGTTACCACGGCGGTCGATACCGGCAGCGCCGGTCCGGGCAATTTCGCCGGCTTCCGCAAGCATGTGATCGAGCCGAGCCAGGTCCGCATCCTCGCCTATCTGCACGTCTCGCATGCCGGCATCTTCGGCTTCTCGCACCGGATCATGGTCGGCGAGAGCGAGGAGCTGCGCCTGATGAATCCGATCGAGGCGGCCGAGGTGGCCGATGCCAACCGCGATCTCATCGTCGGCATCAAGGTGCGCGTGGGCCTGCATTCGTCGGGCACGTCGGGCGCGGTGCCGCTCGACATCGCCCTCGAGGTCGCGAAGGAGGTCGGCATGCCGCTGATGGCGCATATCGACCATCCGCCGCCGAGCTATGAGGAGGTGCTGGCGCGGCTGCGTCCCGGCGACGTGCTGACCCATGCGTTCCGCCCTTTCCCCAATACGCCGGCGACGGCGCAAGGCACCGTGAAGAAGGCGGTGCTCGAGGCGCGCGAGCGCGGCGTGCTGTTCGACATCGGCCACGGCAAGGGCTCGTTCGCGTTCAAGACCGCGCGCGCCATGCTCGCCAACGGCTTCTATCCCGACACCATCTCCTCCGACATCCATCAGCTTTGCATCGACGGCCCGGCCTATGACCAGGTCACGACCATGTCGAAGTTCTTGTGCATGGGCATGGAGCTGCCGGATGTGATCGCGGCGTCGACCGTGAATGCGGCGATGGCGCTGCGACGTCCCGAGCTCGGCAGCCTCAAGCCCGGCAGCGTCGGCGACGCCACGCTGATATCGGTCAGCCGCGGCCAGTTCGACTACGAAGACGTCGTTGGCGAGCACCTGACGGGGAATCGCAAGATCGTGTCCGAAGGTGTCGTCGTCGGCGGCCGCTGGTGGCATCCGAATTGACGATCGCTACATGCCGACGAGTGCGATCGATTTGCGCTGGTCGATCTCGCCGTCGGCATCGCACTACGAGATCACGGCGTCGTGGCCGTCAGTCGCGGCCCGCCTCCATGATCGCCTTGGCGAGCCGTGCCGGATCGGAGAAGCATAGCTCGTGGCTTCCCGGCACCTGCACCAGGCGGAACAGGCCGAGCTTCTCCGACAGGCGCGGATGCCAGCCATGGCTGTGCGGCAGTGCGGTATCCTCGGTGCAGTTGATGTAGGATTTGGCCAGCGGCATCTCGGCCGGATTGCTCTTGAGCGCGATCTTGTCGCTGAAGGTCGCCAGCGGATGCGGGTTGAGCACGTCATAAGCGCGCTGCGCCGTCTCCAGATCGGCATCGTTGATGAAGGCCTCGCGCCAGATCGGGAAGGGCAGCACCACCGAGCCGTCGCCGCGCTCGGCCGCGATGGCGTCGAACAGCCCGATATAGTGCGGCGGCACCATGTCGTTGAGGCATTCGCCGTCGTTGGGCACGAAAGCATTCCAGTAGACCAGGCGACGGATGCGCTCCGGCACGAGGTCGGCCACCCCCGTGATGACCATGCCGCCATAGGAATGCCCGAGCAGGATGACGTCCTTCAGATTATTCTCGGCAAGGTAGTCGGCGATCGATTGGATCGCTTCCTTCAGCCCGGTCGTCTTGGCATCGCCCGGACGGTTGCCCTTGATGGTGGGGGTATGGACCTGATGGCCGGCCGCGCGGATCGGCGCGGCGACCGGCTCGAGTTCGGCACCTGTGTGCCAGGCGCCATGGACGAGAACGTAGGTCGACATGTTGTGGCTCCCTCGGAAGACTGCTTAGATCGGCGCGGCGATGACCTTGCCCGGATTTGCCGGCTGAACGCCGGTCGATGTCGTCGTTGCCGCCATACTGAACCGCTGGGCGCGTTGTGCGCTTGTCTGACGCTGAACCGGATTGGTCCTGGAGCGAACTGATGGAGCAGCTCAATTCCGAAAGCCGGCCCCGTCGTCTGGTCTGGGACACCGGCGAAACGCGGCCGGAGGAGCAGTTCTCCTACTATCGCGAAGCGATCTGCCAGGCATTCATGAACCTGACGCCGGAATCGGCAACCACCTCACGCTTCCCGGCGAAGGTCGAGGCGATCAAGTTCGGCAGCGGTGCCATCAACCGCGTGGTCTTTCCCGAGCACACCGTGCATCGCTCGCGCGCGGACATCGCTGCGTCGACTGAAAGCTGCTTCTATCTGAACTTCAAGCTCGCCGGCCGCTGCCGCATGGTCCAGGGCGGCTGCGACGTCAGCCTGTCGCGCGGCCAGGTCGGCATCTGCGACAGCGACCGGGAAGTGACCTTGTTGCATGATCGCGGGCCGACGCTGCAGGTTGCATCCTTCTGGGTGCCTTCGCGCGAACTGCGTGACCGGCTGCCGCCATCCTTCGACTTCAGGGTGGAGCGCGTGTCCGACGATCCCTTCGTCGGCCATCTCATCGTCGAGACCGCGCGATCGCTGAATGCCGGCGCGCTGCGGATGACGGAAGGCGAAGCCGTCAGGCTGTTCGGCGTGCTGCTCGACCTCGTGGCGCTGAGCCTGTCGCGCCGCGCGCGTGCGCAGACGGCCGAGGCCGCCAGCTTTGCCGACGCGACCGCGCTCGCGCTTCGCCGCGCCGTGCATGAGTGGCTCTCCGAGCAGCGCCTTGCGGTTGCGGACGTCGCGCGTGCCATCGGCATCAGCGAACGCTACGTGCACAAATTGTTCGAGCGCGCAGGCACCACATTCTCGGACTACGTCATGGACCGTAGGTTGGACGGCGCGGCACGTGACCTGAGCGATCCTGCGAAGGCCGACCAGGCGATCGGCACCATCGCGTTCGATTGGGGCTTCTCAGACCTCTCCCACTTCACCCGCCGCTTCAAGCAGCGCTTCGGCTGCCGGCCGCGCGACTGGCGCGCGCGGTGAGGGGGAGTTAGTGTGCGGGCCGCCTATGGCAACGCCTTAGGCCCCGATCTCCGCTCGTCGTCCCGGACAAGCGCGCTCAAGCGCGCGCAGATCCGGGACCCATAACCACAGGATCTAGTTGTCGTGCGAAGTCATAACTCCGAGTCTTCGTCACAACTTCTGCCTGTGGCTATGGATCCCGGATCGGCGCTCCGCTCCGCTTCGCTTGTCCGGGACGACGAGTTGGGATTGCCGTGCAAGCGCGCGTGCCTCTCCCCGACAGCGACCTGATTACAGCGATCTCGCGATCAAGAGCTTCATGATTTCGTTGGTGCCGCCATAGATCTTCTGGATGCGGGAATCGATGAAGATGCGGGAGATCGGGTATTCCTGCATGTAGCCGTAGCCGCCGAACAGCTGCAGGCATTCATCGGCGGTCTCGACCTGCTTCTCCGAGCACCAATATTTCGCCATTGAGGCCGTCACCGTGTCGAGGTCTTTTGCGATCAGGCGCTCGATGCACCAATCGACGAAGACGCGCGCGATCATGGCCTCGGTCTTGCGCTCGGCCAGCGTGAAGGCGGTGTTCTGGAAATCCATCAGCGGCTGGCCGAACGCCTTCCGCTCCTTGGTGTAGTCGGTGGTGAGCTTGACCGCGCGCTCCATCGAGGCGACGGCGCCGACCGCGAGCGCAAGCCGCTCCTGCGGCAATTGCTGCATCAGCTGGACAAAACCCTGGCCTTCCTCCTTGCCGAGCAGGTTTTCCGGCGGCACGGTGACATTGTCGAAGAACAGCTCCGACGTATCGGAGGCGTGCAGGCCGATCTTGTCGAGGTTGCGCCCGCGCTTGTAACCGTCCGCGCCCGCGGTCTCGACCACGATCAGCGAAATGCCTTTGGCACCTAGCTCGCCGGTGCGCGCGACCACGATGACGAGATCGGCTGCCTGGCCGTTGGTGATGAAGGTCTTCTGGCCGTTGATGACGTAGGAATTGCCCTGCTTCTTCGCCGTGGTTTTCACGGCTTGCAGATCCGAGCCGGTACCGGGCTCGGTCATGGCGATGGCGCCGACCATCTCGCCGGACGCCATCTTCGGCAGCCAGCGCTTCTTCTGCTCCTCCGAGCCGTAGTTGAGGATGTAATGTGCGACGATGGCGCTGTGCACAGAGACGCCGGTGGTCAGCTCCGGCACTGTGCTCTCGAGATCGTCGAGCACGGCGGCGTCATAGGCGAAGGTCGCGCCGAGGCCGCCATATTCCTCCGGCACGCTCGCGAGCAGCGCGCCCATCTCACCGAGCCCGCGCCAGGCGAAGCGGTCGACCATCTTCTGCTCGCGCCACTTCTCGGCATGCGGCGCCAGGTCCTTGGCGAGATATTTCCGGAACTGGTCGCGGAAGACGTCGAGCTCTTCGGTCATCCAGGAGGAGCGGTAGGGCATGGAAACCTCGATCGGTGATGTCGCGCCTTGCGACAGCCCGCGTCAGGCCTGCCACAACGGCCGGCACCGGCGCAAGCCGTGCCCTTTCGTACGCCCACCGGGATCGCCATGAATTGTGTTTTCAGGCTGCGTCCGATCTAGAGCATGATCCGGAAAAGTGTGCAGCGGTTTTCCGAAAAGATCATGCTCAAACAATAACCTAAAGCGCGATGACGATTCATGCTTATCGCATCGCGCTTTAGCCCCCATGAGCGGTCTTGCCGCCGTCGATCACGAACTGGCCGCCGGTCGTGTAGGGATGATCGTCGGAGGCCAGCACCAGCGCGAAAGCCGCGATCTCCTCGGGCGTTGCCACGCGCTGCAACCCGGGGACATTGGATTTGGCCCATTGCGCGATGCCGACGTGCCAGGCGGCATCGGGCAGGCCCTCCATACCGGCGAGCCGGCGGATCATCGGAGTGTCCGTGGTGCCGGGGACCAGCGTGTTGATGCGGATGCCATGCTTTGCGTAGTCGAGTGCGGCGGCCTGCACCAGGCCGACCAGTCCTCGCTTGGCCGCCGAATAGGCCGAGCGCTTGGCCGACGTTGCAATGGCGTTCGACGAGGAGGTGACGACGATCGAGCCGCCTTTCTCCAGCATGTGCGGGATTTGATATTTCATCGACAAGAACACGCCGCGCAGATCCGTGCCGATCACGTCGTCGAATTCGGCCGCGCTGTATTCATGCAGCGGCTTCTCGATGGAAATGCCGGCATTGTTGAAGGCGACGTCGAGCTGCCCGTAGCGTTGGATGGTCGTGTCGACCAGAGCCTTGACCTCCGCCTCATTGCGGACGTCGGCACGAACGAAGATCGCTTGGCCCCCGGCCTCGCGCACCTCGGTCTCCACCTGCTTGCCTCGCTCGGCGTTGCGCCCGCAGAATGCGACGAGGCCGCCCTCGGCCGCGAACATCAGCGTCGCGGCCCGCCCGATCCCGGAGGTGCCGCCCGTCACGATGACGACCTTGTCGACAAATCGGCGTTTTCCGCTCGGCTTCTGCTGGGGCAGCGTCGCGCCCTGACCGAGGGCCACGCCACCGGCGAAGCCGCCGGCGGCGCCGGCAAGCATGCCCAAAGCCGCTCCCCCGACCAGATGACGACGCTTTACCGGGCTCGCCACGGTGCTATCCTGCATTTCGGCCATTTCGAACTCCAGCTCGCCCTATCTAAACAGTGTTAAGATAGATACGGCGCAATCTGAACAGTGTCAAGTTACATGAAGAAGCAGGCCTCCCCCGCCAAACGCAGCACCACGCGCCCGAAGCCGGCGCCCGGCTATCACCATGGCGAATTGCAGGAGGCGTTGATCGCGGCGAGCGAAGCCATTCTCGCCGAGCAGGGGGCCGAAGGCTTCACGCTGCGCGAGGCCGCCCGCCGCGCCGGCGTTTCGCCGGCCGCCCCGTCACATCATTTCGGCAACGCACCGGGCCTTTTGACCGAGGTGGCGATCCGCGGCTACGACGCGCTTGCCGACGCCTTGCGGGAGGCGGCCTCCGGCAAGCAGGGCCCGCGCGACAAGCTTCACGCCCAGGGCCTTGCTTATGTCGAGTTTGCGCTGAGACATCCCGGCCGTTTTCAGATGATGTTCGCGAACAAGCGCCTGGTCGCCGATGATGCGCGCCTCAGGCAGGCGAGCAGAGCCGCGGGCCATGCCTTCGAGATCGTCGTCGCCGAACTGGTCGGCAGCACGCCGAAGCAGGCGAAGACCGCAGCTGCGGCAGCCTGGTCGACCGTTCACGGCTTTGCCAAGCTTGCGCTCGAAGATAAATTCGGCTCCGTGAAAACGGACGGCGGCCGCCGCGAGATCATAATGACGCTCGATCAGGTCCTCAACTATCTTTGGCCCGTGAGCGGCGCGCGCCGGTAGGGGACAAGTCGAGGATCGACGACGCCCATGACGTACGAGACGACAGATCTTAAGCTCGACATCGAGCGCATCGGCACGGTCTACGCGATCCTGACGCAGCCGCCCAAGGCACGCGCCTGCTACGTGCTGGCACACGGTGCGGGCGCCGATATGCGGCATGCGTTCATGGAGAAGGTTGCTGAAGGTCTCGCGCATCGCGGCATCGCGACATTCCGCTTCAATTTCCCCTACATGGAAAAGAAGCTGGGACGGCCCGATTCGCCGACGGTCGCGCACGCAGCCGTGCGCGCAGCGGTCGCGGAGGCGGCGCGGCTCTGCCCGGGGCTGAAGCTTGTCGCGGGCGGGAAATCGTTCGGCGGTCGTATGACCTCGCAGGCGCAGTCGAAGTCGCCGCTCCCCGACGTCAAAGGGCTCGCCTTCCTCGGCTTTCCCCTCCATGCCGCCAAGAAGCCGTCGCGCGAGCGTGCCGACCACCTCGCGGCAATCGCCATCCCCATGCTGTTCCTGCAAGGCACGCGCGATGAGCTTGCCGATCTCGCCCATCTCAGGCCCGTCATCGAGCGGCTCGGGAAGGCGACGCTGCATGAGGTCGAAGGCGGCGACCATTCGTTTGCGGTGCTGAAGAAATCCGGCCGGACCAATGACGAGGCGCTCACCGAGGTGCTGGACACGCTCGCGACCTGGATCGACGCGCTCGCCTGAGGCTCACGCGGAATAAAGCCCCTTGTCGCGTGCCTTCTGGATCGCGAGCGCGGCGATCAGGTCGAGCGTTGGCGTCGACAGGCCGGCGGTGCGCGCGAAGGCCTGGGGCGCCTTCACCAGCACGTCGATCTCCATGGCGCGGCCGAGCTCGTAATCCTGCAGCAGCGACGGCTTGTGATTGGGGGCGGGGCCGCTGCGGGTGGCACGCTTGACCTCGGGAATGAAGTATTGGGCGATCTCGTTGGCCTCGTTCAGCATGCGCGGAATCACCTCCGCAAAGGCGGGATCGTCGCGCACGCCGCGCGCGGTCTGGCCGGTGAGCAGGCACAGCACCGACAGCGACATGTTGGTCAGCAGCTTTGACCAGATCGCCTCGCGGATCTCGGCGACCGGCGGCGATTCCAGCCGCGCATCGTTGAAGACCCCGCGCAGCCTGGTGATGCGCTCGCAATTGCGGTCGTCGCACTCGCCGATCAGGAGGCGGTTGCGGTCCGGCGTCAGGTTCTGGACTACGCCCGGCGTGATCACCTCGTTGGAGGAGAAGATCACGCCGCCGATGATCCGCTCCTTCGGGATGCAGGCGCGCAGGCGCCCGCCGGGATCGAGGAAGGAAATGTCGGGCGGTGCCGGGTGCCGCGGCGGCAGGCCGATACCGTACCACCAGGGAATGCCGTTCTGCGCAAACACGATCGCAGTGTCGTCCTGGAGCAGCGGCTTGATGCTGGAAACCAGCCCGGTAAGCGCGGTCGCCTTCAGGGTCGAGATCACGACGTCCTGCGGGCCGAGCTGGGCCGGGTCGCCTGATGCGTTCACCTTGGCGCCGACCTCGGAATCGCCGACGCGCAGCTTAAGGCCAGTGGCGCGGGCTGCCTCCAGATGCGCCCCCCGCATCACGCAACTGACCTCATGGCCGGCGCGCGCCAGCCGTACCGCAATGTGGCTGCCGACGGCGCCTGCGCCGAAAATGCAGATGCGCATATTGATATCCCGTATCCATCCCGTGGTGTCGCCCGCGGCCAGCATGACACAAGCCGCCATGCGATGGACGCGGCCGCCCTACGCCGGAAAGATATGGATCAGGGCACGCGCCCTCGGCCATAGTGCGCGGCAAACAACCGGAGGACCGCCGATGAGTACCAGCCCCGTCCTGTGGAGCCTCGATCAACGCGGGGTGGCGACCGTCACGTTGAACCGGCCCGAGGTCAACAATGCCTATGACGGCGCGCTGATCTCAGGCGTGCTCGCGGCCATGGACGACCTCGGCAGCAAGCCCAATCTGCGCGTCGTCGTGCTTCGCGGCAACGGCAAGCATTTTCAGGCCGGCGCCGACCTCAAATGGATCAACAGCGTGCGTCCGCAATCGAGCGAGGCGAACGAGGCGGCCTCGCGGGCGACGTTCGAAGCCGTGCAGCGGCTCAACACCTTGCCGATCCCGACCGTCGCCCTGGTGCAAGGCGGCTGCTTCGGCGGCGGTACCGGCGTCATCGCGGCCTGCGATGTCGTGATTGCCGCCGACAACGCCCTGTTCTCGATCACCGAGGTGCGCTGGGGGCTGACCGCTGCGATCATCATCCCGCAACTCTGCGATGCCATCGGCGTCCGCCAGGTCCGCCGCTACGCGCTGACCGGCGAGCGCTTCGGCGCCGAAGACGCCCGCCGCATCGGCCTTGTTCACGAGGTGGTGCCGCTCGCCGACCTCGAGGCTGCCGGAGCCAAGGTGGTCGAGCAGCTGCTCGCCAACGGACCGGAGGCGATGGCCGAGACCAAGCGGCTCGCGCTGGAGAGTTCGTTCGGCGGCATGGCCGTGGACGATGCCGCGTATGCGCGGCTCGTGCAGCTGCATGCGCTCAAGCGCCAGAGCGCGGAGGCCGCGGAAGGGCTTGCGTCGTTCGCCGAGAAGCGGGCGGCGGAGTGGGGTGGTGGCAAAGATTAGGCGTCAGCAGCCGCGGCAGATGTTGTTGATGCTGCGATAGACGGCATCGTCGTCCTGGCGCAATTGGCGCAGCGTTTCGAGCGGCTTGCTCTCGTCGGTCGCAGGTGCAGGCTTGCGCTTGACCGCGAGTTCTTCCTCCTGCCGCTTGTAGCAGGCTTCGCGATCGGGCTTGGCCTCGATGAAGCGGCAGTTTTGCTCCACGGCCGAGGCGGGAACGGCCGCGATCGCGAAAGCCATAGAAGCGGCGAAGCAGTATCTGACGACGATCGAATTCATGGCCGCACTTGTCTCAGGTTCACCGGTGGCGAGCAACCGCGA
The DNA here is from genome assembly GCF_016031655.1 of Bradyrhizobium glycinis. Taxonomy (GTDB): domain Bacteria; phylum Pseudomonadota; class Alphaproteobacteria; order Rhizobiales; family Xanthobacteraceae; genus Bradyrhizobium; species Bradyrhizobium glycinis. The sequence continues at coordinate 98,710 of NZ_JACCHQ010000013.1, read as the reverse complement.
TCTTGCGAGGACGAGGACCCCCGGCTAAGTCGTGGTCCAGTTCGAACCAGATTCCGGGAAGGAACGCGCCATGCGGGCCACGACGATCGATGAACCAGCGCGCAAAGTGCCGCTCTATGGCGAGTATGAAGTCGTCGTGCTCGGCGGCGGCCCGGCCGGCATCGTCGCTGCAGCCGCAGCGGCGCGCGCGGGGCGGAAGATCCTGCTCATCGAACGCTACGGCTTTCTCGGCGGCATGGGCACCGCGGCCGGCGTCACCAATTTCTGCGGCCTGCACGGCAATGTCCATGGCGAGCACCGGCGGCTGGTGCAGGGTTTGGCCTCGGAGCTGCTGGCGCGGATCGATCGCTTGAACGGCCTCAACGCGCCGCATCTGATCCTGGGAAAGGTCTTTGCCCAGGCCTATGACACCGCCGCCTATAAGATCGCGGCCGACGAGCTGCTCGCCAGCCACAAGGTGAATATGCTCTTCCACGCGCTCGGCGCCGGCGTCGTCATGGCCGATGGGCGCCGCATCGACGCGATGCTGGTCGAAACCAAGGCCGGCCGGCAGGCGGTGCGCGCGGAGATCTTCATCGACTGCTCCGGCGACGGCGATCTCGCCGTGTGGGCCGGCGCGCCGTTCGAGATCGGCGACGAGCACGGCCACCCGCTCTATCCCTCAATGATGCTGCGTCTCAACGGCATCGATCCCGCCAAGGCCGGCGAGGCCTGGCGCACCATTCCGCAATTGATGGACAGGGCCGTTGCGGCCGGCACGCACAGATTTCCGCGCAAAAGCGCGATCGTTCGGCCGCAAAAGTCCGGCATCGAATGGCGGGTGAACTTCACCCAGGTGGCGCGCGAGGACGGCCATGCCATCAACGGCATCGAGCCCGACGATCTCACCCGCGGCGAGATCGAGGGCCGCAAGCAGGCGCTCGCCGCGTACGAATTCCTGCGCAGCGCGGTGCCGGGCTTCGAAAAGTCCTACATCGTCGACCTGCCGCCACAGCTCGGTATCCGCGAGACCCGCCGCATCAAGGGCGGCTATCAGCTCAGCGGTGAGGACGTGCTCGGCTGTGCCTCGTTCGCGGATTCCATCGGCGTCAACGGCTGGCCGATCGAGGCCCATGTGCCCGGCGACGTCGTCTTCACCTTCCCGCCGATCCCGGAATCGCGCGGCTATAACGAGCTGCCTTACCGGATGCTGGTCCCGGAAGGCGTCGACAATCTCCTGGTCGCCGGCCGCTGTGCGTCGATGACCCACGAGGGTCAGTCGGCCGCGCGGGTCTCCGGTGCCTGCTTCGCGATGGGCGAGGCCGCCGGTTCCGCCGCCGCGCTGGCGCTGTCCGGAAACCGGATTCCACGCGAAATCCCCATTGAAAAGTTGCAGGAAACGTTGAAACAACAGGGCGCCTTCATCGGACGGGACCAGGCGGTGCCCGAAGGCCTGTAAACGCACTGCAAGACAACGCGGAGGAAACGGGATGATCGGGATTGCGCGGCTCGCGGTAGCGGGCCTGATGGCGATCATGGCTATGGCTACGGCACGGGCCGAGGATGCGCTGAAAGCCAGGATCGGCGTGCTCCGCCTGTCTTCATCGGCGCCGGTCTTCATCGCGCTGGACAAGGGCTATTTCCGTGAGGCCGGCTTGGAGGTCGAGCTGAAGTTCTTCGATGCAGCGCAGCCGATTGCGGTCGCCACCACCTCCGGAGACGTCGATTTCGGCGTCACCGCCTTCACCGCCGGCCTCTACAATCTCGGCGGCAAGGGGGTGCTGAAGGTGATCGGCGGCATGAGCCGCGAGAAGCCCGGCTATCCCCTGATCGGCTATTTCGCCAGCAACAACGCCTATGCGAGCGGCCTGAAGACGCCGAAAGACCTCGCTGGCAAGCGCGTAGCGATGACGCAGGTCGGATCGAGCTTCCACTATTCGCTCGGCCTGCTCGCCGACAAATACGGCTTCAAGCTCGCGGACGTGAAGATCGTGCCGCTGCAATCGCTGTCGAATGCCGCCGCTGCGCTCAAGGGCGAGACGGTCGATGCCGCATTGCTGCCGATCTCGACTGCGCGAAAGCTGATGGACGAGGGCGGCGCGAAATTCCTGGGCTGGGTCGGCGACGAGACGCCCTGGCAGCTGGGGGCGGTATTCGCCTCGCCGAAGACGCTGGCCAACAAGGCGCTGGTGACGAAATTCCTCGGCGTGCTCGCAAAAGCGGATCGCGAATATCACGATGTCATTCTGGCTTCGATGAAGAATGGTGTCGCCCCGATCAACGAGCAGACAAAACCGCTGCTGGAGATCATCGCCAAGTACACCAACCTGCCGGTCGAGCAGGTGGTCGGCAACTGCGCCTATATCGATCCCGACGGCAAGTTAGATGTGAAGAACGTCGACAACCAGATCAAATGGCTGCAGGAGCAGGGCTTTGTCGACAAGGGCTTTGATGCGGAAGCGATCATTGCGAAGGAATTCGTGAAGGCGGATTGATGTTGAAGATGCAGTCTCTCGCCGCGGTCGATGTGCCACCCTCCCCTGGAGGGGGAGGATCGATCGCTCTGGCGATGCGTAGCATCGTCCGGAGCGAGCGGGGTGGGGTGAGCCACGGCGGCGGTCCGTCCGTCGTTTGGTCAAACCATTCGGCGAAAGTTTGCGTGCATTCATACTCGGTATCACTGCGGACAGACCGTCACCCCACCCCGGCCCGCATTTCGCTTCGCTACATGCGAGCCGACCCTCCCCCTCCAGGGGAGGGTGAAAAGAGCGGGTTCGCCGCATGGACCTGATCGCCAGCCACATCACCCACCGTTTCGGCGATCTCGCCGTGCTCGACGACGTCTCGTTCACCGTCGGTGCCGGCGAGGTGGTGGCGATCGTCGGGCCGTCCGGCTGCGGCAAGAGCACGCTCCTGTCGATCCTCGGCGGCCTCTTGCAGCCGACCTCCGGCGCGCCGGAGCTGCGCGGGGCGCCGCCGGCGGACAGTCTCAATCCGCTGACCTTCGTGTTCCAGGACTTTGCGCTGCTGCCCTGGGCCACGGTCGAGGAGAATGTCGAATTCCCGCTGCTGCACACTCAGCTCTCGGCCGCGCAGCGCCGCGCGCTGGTCGAGGATGCCTTGTGCCGCACCGGCCTCACCGATTTTCGCCAGACCTACCCAAAGCAGCTCTCCGGCGGCATGCGCCAGCGCGTCGGCATTTCGCGCGCGCTTGCGGTGAGGCCCGCGATCCTCTTGATGGACGAGCCGCTCTCGGCGCTGGATTCGCAGACGCGCGAGCTGCTGATGGAGGATTTCATCCGCCTGCTCGCCGATGGCGGCATGGGCGCGGTCTACGTCACCCACAATCTCGAAGAGGCCGCGCGGCTGGCCGACCGCATCGTGGTGCTGTCGCGGCGTCCCGGCCGCATCCGCGAGGTCGTGACCGTGCCGATGGCGCGCGCGGCGCGCGGCGAAGCGGCGGCGCGCGAAAAGCTGCTGGCGCTGCAGAATCAGATCTGGTCGCTGATCCGCAACGAGGCGATCGATGCCGAGCGTGAGGTCCAGCATGCTTGATCGCGCGGCAACGGACACGACGGCCAAGAACGAGCCGACACGGCGCGTCCACTTTCGTGGCGCCGGTTTCGTTCCTGCGTCGAGCAGGTATGGCGGCTGGATCGCGCTCGGCCTCGTCATCGCGATCTGGCAGGCCGCCGGCAGCGCCGGCCTCGTCAATGCGCTGTTTCTGCCGACTCCTTCCGCAATTGTCCGCGCGATCTATCAGCTCGCGGTCTCCGGCGCACTCTGGCAGCATGTTTCGGCCTCGCTGCTGCGGATCGGCGTCGGCTGGCTCTTGGGAACGGCGGCCGGCGTCGCCGTCGGCTTCGCCATCGGCCTGTCGCGACTCGCGCGCAGCGTCGGCATCACCTTCATCTCGGCGCTGTTTCCGATTCCGAAGATCGCGCTGCTGCCGCTGCTCATTCTCTGGCTCGGCATCGGCGAAGAGCCGAAGATCGCGACCATTGCGTTAGGGGTGTTCTTCTCGACCGCGATCTCGGTCTATAGCGGCGTCGATGCCGTGCCGCGCAACCTGATCCGCATGGCGCAGAGTTTCAACGTTCCGTTTGCCACCATCGTGCGCAAGGTGATCTGGCCGGGCGCGCTGCCGGCGATCCTCGCCGGCTTCCGCATCACCGCCTCCGTCGCGCTGCTGCTGGTCGTCAGCGCCGAGATGATCGGAGCCCAATACGGCATCGGCGCCTTCGTGCTGCAGGCCGGCAACCTGATGCAGACCGATCAGCTGCTCGCCGGCGTCGTGATCCTGTCGGTGTTCGGCCTCGTGGTCGGGAAGGTGATCGGCTGGCTGGAGATGCGGCTGTTGCACTGGCGGTAGCGGCAATCACCGGCGCCGTAGGGTGGATTAGCGAAGCGTAATCCACCACCTCACTTCACCGCAGAGGAGCGGATAGTGGATTACGCCTTCGGCTAATCCACCCTACGAGACCGTCACGCGTTGCCGCGATCTTCCCTGAACAGATCCAGCTTCTGCTGCACCGGCCGATCCGAGAAGCTGAACAGCACGGCGTCATCATCAGCCTCGTGCGTCAGCCAATGCCAGCTCGGCACCACGAACAGATCGCGCGGGCCCCATTCGAACACCGTATTGCCGATGCGGCTGCGGCCCTTGCCCTCGATCGGGCAGAACACCGTTGCGTCCGTCGAACGATAGCGCGCGGTGCCAAAACCCTTCGGCAGCAGCTGGATGAAGGTGCCGATGGTCGGCATCGCGAAATCGCCGGTCTCGGGATTGCTGAACTTCAGCTTGAGGCCGTGGCAGGCGTCCCATTCCTGGCGCGTCCTGGCTTTCTCCAGCGCCTCGCGCGTGTAGGCATAGGGATAGCTGAAGATCGGCGAAGTCTTCGAGCTCCGCTTCACGTCGACGGGCAAGAGGTTGTGGCCGTAGCGGGCAAAGCTGTCGCCCGCGGGCTTGGTGATCTTCTGCTGATCTTCCTTCGCGCCTTCGGCAAAGGAGCAGTCGAAGAACTGCACCAGGGGGATGTCGAGGCCGTCGAGCCAGAACATCGGCTGATCGGTCTCGTTGGAATGATCGTGCCAGGTCATCGACGGCGTGATGATGAAGTCGCCAGGCTCCATCGCGGTGCGCTCGCCGTCGACCGCGGTGTGGGCGCCCTTGCCTTCGAGCACGAAGCGCAGCGCCGACTGGCTGTGCCGGTGTGCGGGCGCGACATCGCCGGGCACCACCATCTGGACGCCGGCATAGAGCGAGGTCGTGATCTTGGATTGCCCGCGCAGCCCCGGGTTCTCCAGCACCAACACGCGCCGCTCGGCTTCCTTGGCCGTGATCAGCTTGCCGGCTTCGAGCATGTAGTCGCGGATGACGTCGAACTTCCAGAGGTGCGGCCGGCACGCGCTTTTCGGCTCCGGCGTGATCAGGTCGCTCATCACCGTCCACAGCGCGGTGAGGTTTTCGCCGTCGATCTTCTTGTAGAACGCCTCGCGTTCCGGCGTCTTGGTCACGGCTTCCATGGTTGCGGCTCCCGGTCGTTTTGTTGATTGACAGTATACTGACGATCTAGGTAGCGTCAATGTGACGGATGACATACAAGATCGTCATTCCGGGGCGACGCGCCAGCGTCGAGCCCGGAATCCATACCCACGATCGGGAGTATGGATTCCGGGCTCTCGCTTCGCGAGCCCCGGAATAACAGACAGGGAGGGCTCTCCATGAAGCTGCACGGCTATTTCCGCTCCAGCGCCGCCTACCGCGTGCGGATCGCGCTGAACCTCAAGGGGCTCGGCGCCGAGCATCTGCCGCATCATTTGCGCAAGGGCGAGCAATGCGCGCCCAGCTATCTCGCCATCAACCCGCAAGGCCTGGTGCCGACGCTGGAGGATGATGCGGGAGGAGTGCTGACGCAATCGGTGGCCATCATCGAATGGCTCGACGAGACCCATCCCAATCCACCGCTGCTGCCGAAAGATCCGCTGCGCCGCGCCAAGGTGCGCGCCTTCGCGCTGGCGATCGCCTGCGACACCCATCCGGTGCAGAACCTGAAGGTGCTGGCGCGGCTGCGCGAGCTCGGCCTGCCCGAGGAGAAAGTTCAGGACTGGGCCGCCTGGGTCAATCGCGAGGGCCTGTCGGCCTGCGAGACGCTGATCAAGGCCGAGCCGGGTCCGTTCTGCTTCGGCGATGCTCCGACGCTGGCCGATCTCTGCCTCGTGCCGCAGCTCGGCAATGCGCGCCGCTTCGGCGTCGATGTCTCCGCCTATCCCCGTCTGCTCCAGGCGGAGGCCGCCGCCAAGGCGCTGCCGGCGTTTGCCGATGCCGCACCGGAGAAGCAACCCGATGCCGAGTAAGCCTCTTCTTCCGATCGCGATGGACGCGGTCTATGCCGCGCCGGGCTATCTGTTCCGGCGCATGCAGCAGATCGCGGTCTCGATCTTCATGGAGGAGTGCAAGGCGTTCGACCTCACCCCGGTGCAATATGCCGCGCTGGTCGCAATCCACACCCATCCCGGCATCGACGCGACGCGGCTGTCGGCGGTGATCGCCTTCGACCGCTCGACGCTCGGCAGCGTGATCGAACGGCTGCAGGCCAAGGCCTATATCGAGCGCAAGCCGGCACCCGAGGACAAGCGGATCAAGCTGCTCTATCTGACCAAGTCCGGCGCTGCGATCCTGCGCGAGATCATCCCCGCCGTCGAGCGCGCGCAAGGGCGGATGCTGGAGCCGCTCAAGCCCGCCGACCGCAAGGCGCTGATGGGTCTGCTGGCGCAGCTGGTCGATCTCAACAACGAGGCCTCCCGCGTGCCGCTGCGTGCCGAGGACGCGCTGGAGCATCTGGGGAAGGGTGGGTGAGGGTGGTGTGAGGCTGTGCTGGCGCCTCATTCTCACTGTCGTCCCGGACAAGCGCCGCGAAGCGGAGCGCAGATCCGGGACCCATAACCACAGGAAGGAGTTGGGCGCGAAAAGATAACTCCGAGTCCCCGCAACCACGTCCGCCTGTGGCTATGGGTCCCGGATCGGCGCGCGCTTGAGGCGCGCTTGTCCGGGACGACACTGAATGTGTGGCGGCACTATCGCCTCACATCCTCAACAACGCCTGCCGATCGATCTTCCCCGTGCCGGTCTTCGGCAGCTCGTCCATGAAGACCACCTCGCGCGGATATTTGTACGGCAGCAGCTTGCCCTTGACATAGTCCTGCAGCTTGCGCGTCGCCTCACTCTGGTCGACCGCACGGTTATTCATCACCACCACCGCCTTCAGTGTCATGCGACGGTCCGGCAGCTCGGCGGCGAACACCGCGCATTCGCGGATGTCGGGGTGATCGGCGAGACACAGCTCCACCTCGAGCGGATAGACCCACTGGCCGGAGATCTTGATGAGATCGTCGGCGCGGCCGCGGAAGAAGTGGAAGCCGTCGGCATCCCGCACGAAGCGATCACCGGTGTAGATCCAGCCGCCCTCGCGAATCGTCTCGGCGGATTTGTCCGGCCGGTTCCAGTACAGCGGCGTGTTGGAATCGCCGCGCACCCACAGAATCCCTTCCTCGTTGTCGCCGACGTCGCGGCCGTCCTTGTCGCGCAGCGCGACCTCGTAGCCGGGGACGCGCAGGCCCGCGGCGCCGAGCTTCTTCCGCTCGGGCCGGTTGGAGAGATAGATGTGCAGCACCTCGGTCGAGCCGAGGCCTTCGATGATTTCAAGTCCTGTGAGCGTCTTCCAGCCGTTGAAGACCTCGGCCGAGAGCACCTCGGCGGCGGAGAGCGCCATGCGCAGCGACGAGAAATCCGTCTTCTCCGCGCCCTCTGCCTTGGTCAGCGCGGTGTACAGCGTCGGCAGGCCGAAGAAGACCGTCGGCTTATACTGCTCGATCGCCGCGAAGATCGAGGCCGGCTTCGGCTGGCCCGGCAGCAGCAGCGTTGCGGCGCCGGCCGCGAATGGGAAGGTGACGGAATTGCCGAAGCCGTAGGCGAAGAAGATCTTCGGCACCGAGAAGCAGATGTCGTCGGGCGTCAGCTTCAGCACGTTCCGCGCAAAGGCGGCATCGCTGTAGGCCATGTCGTGCTGCAGGTGAACGATGCCCTTGGGCCGTCCGGTCGAGCCGGAGGAGTACATCCAGAACGCCATTTCGTCGCGCTGCGTGGGCGCTTCCGGAAGCTCGGTCGGAAACTGCGCGAGCCAGCTCGCCGCCGCGAGCGCCCGCGGCGCCGCGTGCTCGCCGGCCGCGCCATTGGCGACGATCAGCGTCTGCAGCTTCGTCTCCTTGCAAGCCTCGGCATTGAAGCGCGCCGCGAATTCTGCATCCGCCACCGCGACGCTCGCGCCGGAATCGGAGAGATAGAACTGCAACAGGTCCGGCGGCGTCAACGTGTTGATCAGCAGCGGCACGAAGCCGGCGCGCACCGCGCCGAAGAAGGCAGCGGGGTAGGCCGGCGTGTCGTCGAGAAACAACAGCACGCGATCGCCGCGAGCAAGGCCAAGCGAAGCCAAACCGTTGCCCCAGCGGCAGGCCTCCGCGCAGAGCTCGGCATAAGTGCGCGCGCCTGCCGGCCCCAGGAGCGCGAGCTTGTCGCCGCGGCCCTTGCCGAGATTGTCGAACAGCACGCGGCCGGCATTGTAGATGTCGGGAACGGCAAAGCCGATCTCGCGCGCGCCTTCGCTGTCCGCGGGCACCTGGTCACGGATGTCGTGGCTCATGCCGCATCTCCGCCGTTGTGTTCGGCGCCGTCTCCGCCGTTCCTGGTCGCCTCGTAGCGCGCCATGAAGGCCGGCGACATCGCACGCAGCCGGGAATCGTCGATGCGGCCGGAGCGGGTGATGTAGCTGTAGGCGAAGTCCATCAGGGGCAGCTTCATGTGCTCGGCGAAATGTTCGTACCAGAACGCACTGGTGCGCGCGGCGTTGACGAGCTTCTGCACGATGGGCTTGCGCGCGGCCTGATAGCGATGCAGCGCGGTCGCAAGATGCGCATCCGACTCCAGCGCCTTGACGAGGGCGATGGCGTCCTCGATCGCGAGCCGCGTGCCCGAGCCGATCGAGAAATGCGCCGAATGCAGGGCATCCCCGAGCAGCACCATGTTCTTGAACGACCAGTGCTCGTTCCAGACCCAGGGGAAGTTGCGCCAGACCGATTTGTTGGAGACGAGACAATGGCCGCCGAGCGTGTCGGCGAACACCTCCTCGCAGACGCCCTTGGACTGCTCGACGTCCTTGTAGGCGAAGCCATAGGCCTGCCAGGTGGCGTGATCGCATTCGACCAGGAAGGTACTCATGGTCGGCGAATAGCGGTAGTGATGGGCGTTGAAGGCGCCGCGCTCGGTCTTCACGAAGGTCTGCGACAGCGTGTCGAAGCGTTTCGAGGTGCCGTACCAGACGAACTTGTTGGATGAGTAGGACAGCGAGGTGCCGAAATCGCCCTCATAGGCGCGGCGCACCAGCGAGTTCAGCCCGTCGGCGGCGACGATCAGATCGTGGCCGTTGAGCTGGTCGATCGTCTGGATCTGCGTGTCGAAGCGCGGCGCGACGCCGACATCGAACGCGCGCTGCTGCAGGAACTTGAGCAACTCCAGCCGCCCGATCGAGGAGAAGCCGACGCCGTCGATGGCGACGCTGTCGCCGTGAAGGTTCAGCGTGATGTTCTCCCAGCTCTCCATGTGCGGGGCGATCGCATCGACCGTCTCGGGGTCATCCGCGCGCAGGAACTCCAGCGCCTGGTCGGAGAACACGACGCCAAAGCCCCAGGTCGCGTCGGCCGGGTTCTGTTCGAACAGGTCGACCTGATCCTCGGGGTGACGCTTCTTCCAGAGATAGGCGAAGTAGAGCCCACCAGGCCCCCCGCCAATCACGGCGATCCGCAACGTCTGCCTCCCTAATTGACAGTATACTTACTATCTAGGGGTAGACTAATGTGCTCCGGCGTCCGGCGCCAGCAGAATTATCGGCAGCGCGCGGCACGTCAAAGCACGTGTCCGGACACGCTCTTGCGGGTCCGAAACCGTCAGGTGCGAATCATAGCCAAACCGGGGCGGATTGGCCACCGGGGGTCAGACGCAGCGCTTTACATAGACCCCGTTCACCAGAACCCTGGTGCAGCGGACCGCCGGCACCGGCTTGCGGACGACCACGGCCGCGTTCGGGCCAGCGCAACCGGCGCGAACGACGCCTCGGGCGCACACCACCGCATTAGCGTCGGTGGCCTCAAAGGTCATGGTGGCGGCGAAGGCGAGGAGCGCAGAAGCAACGAGCAGCAATGAACGCATGTTGTCCTCCCGGGGCTTGTCGTGATCGAAACTGGGTCTGAAGAGAGTATCCGCGTCAGCGTGCGAACATCCGGTCGCGCACGCCGCAATTCATCTCCGTGCTGCGGATGAACATCATCCACTCCGCTCTATCTGGCGGCGAAAGGCGCGAGCACCTCCTTGCAGGCCGGCGAGAGCGATGCCGCCCGGTTGGAAATGCATTGGATGATCCGGCCGCCGCCGGGCGCCACGCCGGCGCAGAGGGTGCGGATGTCGGCGCCGCAAGCCGACCGCACGATGAACAGCTCTTCGCGCGGGAGCAATGGCCGCAGCACGATGGCGGCCGGTGCCGCGGCAGGCGCCGCCGCGGCGGCCGGTGCGGCAGCGGAAGTGGGCGCGGCTGCTTCGCCACCGAACGCCGCATTCACGGCCTTGGCGCAACCGGCCGACACCTTTGCCTTGTTCTTCTCGAGGCATTCGATCGCGGGCGCTCCGCCGGGCGGCACGCTGGCGCAGACCTTGGGATAGTCGCCGCGGCAGGCGCTCTTGATCGCGGAAACCTGCGCGGGGCTCGGCTGCTTTGCTGCAGCTGCCTTCGGGGTGGCTGCCGCTCCCGGCTTGGCCGCTGGCTCGGCGGCGGGCGCCGCCTCCGTTTTGGCCGGCTCGGATTTGGCAGGTTCGGATTTGGCGGGCGCTGCTTCGGTCTTCGGCGCGGCGGCCGGCTCGACCGCGCGAACCGCAGCCTGGCAGCCCGACGACAGGCTCGACATGTTCTTGGCGAGGCATTGAACCGCCTCCACTCCGCCGGGCGTCACGCTCGCGCAATGCGCCATGAAGTCCGAGCGGCATGCGGACCGGATGGCGCTCTTCTGGGCCTCGGTCTGCGCGAACGCTCCTGTTGCAGTTGCGAAGAGTGCTGTCACCAGCAACGCCGTGCGCGTCGATGCATGCTTCAACGTGTTGAACATTTGAATGAATTCCTGCCCGATCGGGAACGCCGACCATCCTGAAAAAATATGCAAGCGCAATCGTCGCGAGGGTCAGCTCGCGAGCGGCATCTTTGGCCGCTTTGGCCTCTACCGCAAGTGGATAATGCCGGCGCAATTGGGACGCGATTACGTCGTCAGTCTCACCATGCGCTTGCCGCGGTTCTCGCCTGCAAGCAAACCAATCAGCGCTCTCGGCGTGTTCTCGAGTCCGTCGAGAATGTCCTCCTGCACCTTGAGCTTGCCGGATTTCACCCAGGCCTGCAGATCAGCCAGCGCGCGCTCGCTGTCCTTCATGTAGTCCATCACGATGAAGCCCTGCATGGTCAGCCGCTTCACCACGATCAGGCCGGGTACGCCGCGCGGGCCGTGTACGGCCGGCACCCCGTCATATTGCGAGATCGCGCCACAGCAGGCGATGCGGCCGTAATTGTTCATCTGGGGCAGGCAGGCTTCGAGGATGTCGCCGCCGACATTGTCGAAATAGACGTCGATGCCTTTGGGAGCTGCGGCGCGCAGCGCCTTGAACACCGCGCCATCCTTGTAATCCACGGCGGCATCGAAACCGAGCTCGGCGGTCAGCCAGTTGCACTTCTCAGTGCCGCCGGCGATGCCGACGATGCGGCATCCCCTGATCTTGGCGATCTGTCCGACGATCGAGCCGACCGAGCCTGCGGCCGCGGAGACCACGACCGTTTCTCCCTCTTTGGGCTTGCCGATCTCCAGCAGGCCGAAATAGGCGGTGAGACCGGCGATGCCGAACACGCTGAGCAGGTGCGTCATCGGCTCGAGCTTCGGCATTTTGGTCAGATGCTTCGCCGGCACGGCGGCAAATTCCTGCCAGCCGGTGTCGCCGAATACGATGTCGCCGGGCGCAAGCCCAGCTGCCTTCGAGCTGACGACCTCGGCGATGGCGCCGCCGGCCATCACGCTGTTGGCTTCGACGGCGGAACGATAGGTCGCGCCGTGCATCCAGGCGCGATTGGCCGCGTCGAGCGAGATGTATCGTACGCGCAGCAAGGCCTCGCCGTCCTTCGGCTCCGGCATCGCGCCCTCGACCATCTTGAAATGTTCGGGACCGAGCTTGCCGGTGGGCTTTTCCACCAGCAGGATCTGGCGATTGATGCTGCCGCTCATGGCGTTTCCCTCTCCATTTGCTTGACGATTATTGATGCAGCCGCCGCAAAGAAAACATGCAGGCCGCATGTGTTGTGCGCTGTATGAAGGCTAGATCGCCGCATTCCATTTCACAACGGGAACATCCCGAAAACGCGACCACACGCAAAGCGTGTTGCGTCGCTGGGACATCTGCGACATCATGAAGCGCCGGAGCATGTGAGGGTAAGCGATGTCCAACAGATTCACACAATACATTCTGGCCGCGATGGTGCTGGGCATCGTCATGGGCTCGGCGATCTACAATTTCCTGCCCGACACGCGTGCCGACTGGGCCTCCTCCATCAACCTGATCGCCATGATGTTCCTGCGCCTGATCAAGATGATCATCGCGCCCCTGGTGTTCGCGACCCTGGTCGGCGGCATCGCCCATATGGGCTCGGGCTCCAAGCTCGGCCGCATTTTCGCCAAGACCATGGGCTGGTTCGTCAGCGCCTCCTTCGTCTCGCTGCTGCTCGGCCTGATCATGGTCAATCTGCTGCAGCCCGGCGCCAACTTTCCCGGCACGCTGCCCGCAGCGGGCCAATCGACCGGCCTGCCGGTCTCGGCCTTCTCCATCGAGAAGTTCCTGACCCATCTGATTCCGACCTCGATCGCCGATGCGATGGCGCAGAACGAGATTCTGCAGATCGTGATCTTCGCGGTGTTCTTCTCGGTAGCGATGGGCGCGATGCCGGAGCGCTCCAAGTCGATCCTGGCGCTGATTGACGACGTCGGCCACATCATGCTGAAGGTGACGAGCTACGTCATGCTGTTCGCGCCGCTCGCGGTGTGGGCGGCGATCACCGCGACGGTGGCCAAGAACGGTCTCGCCGTGCTGTGGAAGCTCGTCGTGTTCATGGGCGGCTTCTATCTCTCGCTGGCGATCCTGTGGGCCATCCTGATCGTCGTCGGCTTCATCGTGATCGGGCCGCGCTACAGCCATCTCTTGAAGCTGGTTCGCGAGCCCCTGATGATCGCGTTCTCGACCGCGAGTTCGGAGGCGGCCTATCCGAAGACGCTCGAGGCGCTCAACCGCTTCGGCGCCTCGTCGCGAATCTCGAGCTTCGTGCTGCCGCTCGGCTATTCCTTCAATCTCGACGGCACGATGATGTACTGCACTTTCGCGGCCGTCTTCATCGCGCAGAGCTATCACATCGACATGCCGCTCGGCACCCAGCTCGCGATGCTGGCGACGCTGATGATCACCTCGAAGGGCGTCGCCGGCGTGCCGCGCGCCTCTCTCGTCGTGATCGCCTCGACGCTGGCGCAGTTCAACATCCCCGAGGCGGGCCTCTTGATGATCATGGGCATCGACACCTTCCTCGACATGGGCCGCAGTGCCACCAACGTGATCGGCAACACGCTTGCGACCTCGGTCGTGGCCAAATGGGAGGGCGAGCTCGGCCCCGAGCACGAGCTTGGTCCCGGCGATGTCGTGCCCGAGGACATGGTCCCGGGCGAGGTGCCCGCGATGGCCGGCCATGGGTAGGAGCGGGCCATGGGCCGGATATTGGCAAGGCCGCTGAGGTCGGGCGTCCTCTTGCTCGCCGCATCGTTGCTCGCGATCTCCTTGTTCGCGACGTCGGTACTCGCCCAGACCGTCAGCGAAGGGCTCAGCCCGACGCTGTCGGCCATCAAGTCGGCCCACACCGTGCGGCTCGGCTATCGCGAGAGCTCACCGCCGTTCTCGTTCCTCGACCAGTCGGGGCGGCCGATCGGCTACAGCCTCGAACTGTGCGAAGCCATCGTCGAGGAGATCGGCATTGAGGTCGACGATCCCAATCTCAGGATCGACTACGTCAAGGTGACCTCGGACGACCGCATTGACGCCGTGCTCCAGAACAAGATCGATCTGGAATGCGGCTCGACCACGGCCAATGCCGAGCGCGGCAAGCGCGTCGCCTTCTCGCCGCTGATATTCGTCGCCGGCACCAAGCTGATGGTGCCGAAGGGAGCGGCTGTTTCCGGTGTTGCGGATTTGAAGGGCCGGACCGTCGTGGTCACCAAGGGCACGACCAACGAGCAGGCCATCCACGCCGTCGACAAGAAGCTCTCGCTCGGCCTCAACATCGTGACCGCGCCGGATCACGAGCAGTCGTTCCGGATGGTGAACGACGGCAAGGCCGATGCATTCGCGACCGACGACATCCTGCTCTACGGCCTGATCGCGCGCCACAAGGCGCAGGAATATTTCCGAGTGGTCGGGGACTATCTGTCCTATGACCCCTACGGCATCATGTTCCGCAAGGGCGATCCGCAACTCGCAGCCGTGGTCGAGCGCGCTTTCCGCAAGCTCGGCTCCAACCGCGACCTCGTCCCGCTCTACAACAAATGGTTCACCGCGCGGCTGCCCACAGGCGAGCGCCTGAACGTGCCGATCTCGCTGCAGCTGGAGGAAGCGTTCAGGGCGATGGACGATTCAGCGAGTGCGAAGAATTAGCGGCGATTTCGGTGCACCCTCTCCCCTTGTGGGAGAGGGTGGCTTCGCGAAAGCGAAGCCGGGTGAGGGGTCTCTATCTCCACGAGCAGTCTTGCGAGCGGAAAGAACCCCTCATCCGGCGCTTCGCGCCACCTTCTCCCACAAGGGGAGAAGGGTTGCACCGCGCGCTTGGCGCTCAGCTCGCATTCCCAAACACCCGGTCCAGCGCCGCGTCATACGCCGCCTGCACCAGCTCCGGATGCAGCTTGCCCAGCGTCTCCATCATCACGCCGGAATTGATCTCGAGCACCTTCCATTCACCGTTCACGCGAACCACGTCGATCGAAGCAAAGACAATGCCGATGGCGCGCGCGGCATCGATCGCGAGCTTCACGCAGGCCGCGCGAACTTCGCCGTCCTCCAGCAACACCGGCTTTGCGCCGGCATCGAGGTTGTGCCGCCAATCCGCGCCGCGCTGCTTGCTGTAGACGACGAGGGGCACCTCATCGAGCAGCACCACGCGGACCTCCTCCTCGATCGCGACATAGGGCGAGATCACGAGCCCCGTGCTCATCGAAAAGACCTCGCTGGCCGCGTGGTCGAGATCCGCCTCCGTCGTCACCTTGAACACCGATCGCCCTGATGTCCCCTCGTTCGGCTTCACCACCACGCCTTGCGGATTTTGGGCGAGCAGCGCCAGCATCGCCTCGCGCCAATCGGCGCCGGCGACATGCACGCCCAGCTTCGGATTGAGGAACAGCCGATGCGGAACACAGGGCACTTCCGCCAGCGTCAGCGCCTCGGCGGTGGCTGATTTGTCGTTGGCGAGGCGATGGGCGATGGCGCTGTTGAGGCCGATGTCGTAGCCGAAGGCGAAATGGCGCCGCGGCCCCCGGCGCATCGCGATCAGCCAGCCATCGGAGCGGACATCGACCGCGATGCCCCGCTCCGCGCAATAGCGCCTGATCGCAGAAACGAAGATTCGCTCGCCGCTTGCCATGGTGTTCGTGTTCCTGTCGCCAAAAGCCGCAAAAATGCGGGCATCGGCGCCAAACCGGGGTGAAAATCAGAGCTATTCTTAATGAAATTCCCGCGAGCGCGGCGGAAATTAAGTGCTGCCATGACGCCCGTAAGGGAAAAGAAATTATCCTCCACACGCGCCGGGCAGCGGATTTCTTAATGATGTGACCAGTTCTGCCGCAAATGCCGGTTTGACCGGCATCAATTGCATCCGAAACGAGGTTGATTATTGGTCTCAATGGCGTAGATCACACACGCGAAATCCTCCGCCATGGCAAATGGTGACCGCCCCGATTTCAGGGCCGGGCAACGCTTTTGCCCTAAAACCGCAGTTATTCGGAATATCGAAAATCATGAGCGCGTTTTACCGAGAGAAGGTTCTTTCCGTCCACCACTGGACTGACACGCTGTTCAGCTTCCGCGCCACCCGCGATACCGGCTTCCGGTTCCAGAACGGCCAGTTCGCCATGATCGGCCTCGAGGTCGATGGCCGTCCGCTGCTGCGGGCCTACAGCATGGCGAGCGCCAACCACGAGGAAGAGCTCGAGTTCTTCTCGATCAAGGTGCAGGACGGCCCGCTGACCTCGCGTCTGCAGAAGATCAAGGAAGGCGACACCATCCTGGTCGGCCGCAAGGCGACCGGCACGCTGATCACCGACAACCTGCTTCCCGGCAAGCGGCTGATGCTGCTCTCGACCGGCACCGGCCTTGCGCCCTTCGCCAGCCTGATCAAGGACCCCGACGTCTACGACCAGTTCGAGTCCATCGTGCTGGTGCATGGCTGCCGCCAGGTCTCCGAGCTCGCCTATGGCGAGAAGCTGGTCGCGACCCTGCGCGAGGATGAGCTGTTCGGCGAGCTGCTCGCCGACAAGCTCGTCTATTATCCGACCGTGACCCGCGAGCCGTTCCGGAACCGCGGCCGCATCACCGATCTGATCAACTCCGAGCAGATCTTCGACGACATCGGGCAGGGCCCGCTCGACATCGCAACCGACCGCATCATGATGTGCGGCAGCCCGGCGATGCTCGAAGAGCTCAAGGCGATGTTCGAGAGCCGCGACTTCGTCGAAGGAAGCGGCAACAAGCCCGGCCATTTCGTGATCGAGAAGGCCTTCGTCGAGCGGTAAGCTCTGTTTGCAGCCCGGTGTTCGTGCCGGCCTGCCAGGCTTTGAACTCCGCCGTCGTCCCGGACAAGCGCGCCTAAAGCGCGCGCCGATCCGGGACCCATAACCACAGGGAGTGGTTATGCGAAGACTTGGAGTGACGGCTTTCCTTCAGCCACGAAATCCCGTGGTTATGGATCCCGTGTCGCGCTTACGCTTGCCCGGATGACAGCCGATCTTGTGGCCGCTGTGGTCCTCTTCCATCCCACCCCTCTGTTGCACCGCAAAATCCGTCCGTCCGGCTGATTGATTTGTCTCGGCCGAATTCGCTAGCCTGAAACAAGGGCCGCGTCATATCCGTATGACAGGCGAAGGCGTATCGTACCGCCTCATGCTGGCGAGAGGACCGGAATCGTGGCCGACGACAACAAGACGCAGGAATCCTCCCACCACTCATCCCCCAAACGTCTGCCGCTGGCGGAGGAGGGGATCATGGAAACCCTGCTGCTGCCCTTCTCGCCGCGCTTCATCGTGCTGACGATCTGCGCGGTGGTCACCGCGCTCCTGATCGGCATCGGTATCGTCGACCGCAAGATCTTCGACATCCTGCTGGTGCCGATCCTGATCTTCGGCGCGCTGACGCTGCTCGGCATCCGCGATCTCCTGCAGAAGAGCCACGCGGTGCTGCGCAACTACCCGATCTCGGCGCATATCCGCTTCCTGCTTGAAGAGATCCGCCCCGAGATGCGGCAATATTTCTTCGAGAGCGAGAAGGACGGCATGCCGTTCTCGCGCGACACCCGCGCGGTGGTCTATCAGCGCGCCAAGATGGAGCTCGACAAGCGTCCTTTCGGCACCCAGGAGGACGTCTATCGCGAGGGCTACGAGTGGATGCATCACTCGGTCTCGCCGAAGGCGCATGCGACGGAGAAATTCCGCGTCGTGATCGGTGGGCCTGATTGCGCAAAGCCCTATTCGGCCTCGGTGTTCAACATCTCCGCGATGAGCTTCGGCGCGCTCAGCCCGAATGCGGTGCGGGCATTGAATGCCGGCGCCAAGAAGGGCGGCTTCGCGCACGACACCGGCGAGGGCGGCGTCAGCCCCTATCACCGCGAGATGGGCGGTGACATCATCTGGGAGATCGGCTCGGGCTATTTCGGCTGCCGTCATCTCGACGGCAGCTTCGATCCCGAAGCGTTCGCGCGCGTCGCCGGCGACGACCAGATCAAGATGGTCGAGCTCAAGATCAGCCAGGGCGCCAAGCCCGGTCATGGCGGCGTGCTGCCGGCGGCAAAGGTCTCGGAGGAGATTTCCAAGATCCGCGGCGTCGCTATGGGCGAAGACTGCATCTCGCCGGCCTCACACCGCGCCTTCTCGACGCCCGTGGGCATGATGCAGTTCATCGCCGAGATGCGCCGCCTCTCGGGCGGCAAGCCGGCCGGCTTCAAGCTGTGTATCGGCCATCCCTGGGAGTTCCTGGCGATTTGCAAGGCGATGCTTCAGACCGGCATCTATCCCGATTTCATCGTCGTCGACGGCAATGAGGGCGGCACCGGCGCGGCGCCGCTGGAGTTCATGGATCATCTGGGCATGCCGATGCGCGAGGGCGTCAATTTCGTCCACAACGCGCTGGTCGGCATCAATGCGCGCGACCGCATCAAGATCGGCGCCTCTGGCAAGATCGCGACCGCCTTCGACATGGCGCGCGCCATGGCAATCGGCGCCGATTGGTGCAATTCGGCGCGCGGCTTCATGTTCTCGCTCGGCTGCATTCAGTCGTTGAGCTGCCACACCGACCGCTGCCCGACCGGGGTGGCGACGCAGGATCCGACGCGGGCGCGCGCACTCTACGTGCCGCTCAAGATCGACCGCGTAGCCAATTATCACCATGCCACGCTGCACTCGCTGACCGAGCTGATCGCCGCGGCCGGGCTCGAACATCCGCAGCAGCTGCGGCCGATCCATTTCAGCCAACGGACGTCGACGACCCAGGTGAAGTCCTTCGCGCAGCTTTATCCGGCGCTGCGTCCGGGCGAGCTGCTCGAAGGCACGGAAGACCCGCGGTTCCGCGACGCCTGGCAGATGGCGCGCGCCGAGACGTTCCAGCCGGTTCTGTGAGATACCGGCCGCTTCTGCCGTGGGCCAGGGGCGTCAAATTGCCAAGGGCGGAGGGTGGGTTTAAAGTCTCGTTTAGCTTTGGGTGTAGATTCGCCCCATGGACGAGCGACGCGACAAAGCCCGACATCGGGTGCTGAAGGCCGGAACGATCGAGTTCGGCGGCGGTGCGATCGACTGCACCGTCCGCAATCTCTCGGATACCGGCGCCGCACTCGGCGTCACCAGCCCCGTCGGGATTCCCGATCATTTCACCCTGTTCGTCCAGGCCGACCACAGGCATCTGCCCTGCACCGTAGTCTGGCGCAAGGAAAAGCGGATCGGCGTGAGGTTCGGGTGAGCGGGCTTGGCTCGAGCTCTCACCGCATATTCAGCTGTCGTCCCGGACAAGCTCCGCTCTCGACAACGCGCAGCGTTGTCGAGAGCGGAGCGCCGATCCGGGACCCATAACGCGTGATCTCTCGTTGCGGTTGGTCGCAGTACCGAACGCCCAGTCTTCGCCAAACTGCTTACTGGGAGTATGGGTCCCGGATCGGCGCGCGCTTGGGGCGCGCTTGTCCGGGACGACGAGAGAAGTTACTCACGCCGCCGCCTGCTCGCCCAGCCGGCTTGCCAAAATCTTGTCGATCCTTCGCCCGTCGAGATCGACCACCTCGATATGCCAGCCGCCGAAATCGAAGGCGTCGCCGACATTGGGCAGCATGTTGAACTGTTGCAGCACGAGGCCTGCGACCGTGTTGTAGCGATGCGGCGGCAGCTCGATGCCGAGCAGTTCGCCGAACTCGTCGGCCGGCATCCAGCCGGAGATCAGCAGCGAGTCGTCGTCGCGCCTGATGAAGGCCGGCTCGGGCGGTCCCTCCTCGGAATGAAAGGCGCCGACGATCGACTCGAGGATGTCGGCGGCCGTCACCATGCCTTCGAAGCCGCCGTATTCGTCATAGACGAGCCCGACGTGAACCGGGGCCGCTTTCAGGATGGTCAGCACGTCGCGCGCATCTGCCGACACCGGGATGCCGGGCGCCTCGCGCACGAGCGCGCGCAGGTCCGGGTTGCGTTCGTTCATATAGGCAATCAGCAAATCCTTGGCCTGCAGCACGCCGATCGGCTTGTCGCGATCGCCGTCGGAGACGGGAAAGCGCGAATGCGGGCTCTTGGCGATGATCTCCTGGATGGCGGCGGGATCGTCGTTTAGGTCGATCTCGTCGACCTCGGTGCGCGGCGTCATGACCGCGCCGACCGGCCGGTCGCCGAGCCGCATCACGCCGGCGATCATCTCCTTCTCGCCGGGCTCGAGCACGCCCGCGCTCTCGGCCTCGCTGACGAGGTGATGGATCTCGTCCTCCGAGACCTTCTCCTCGGCCTTGCCGCCGCGGCCGAGCAGCGCGAGAATCAGCTTGCCGGAGACGTCGAGCAGAAAGACGAGCGGCAGCGATATTTTCGCAAGCGCGTGCATCGCCGGCGCGACCCGCACCGCGATGCTTTCAGGGTCGCGCAGCGCCACCTGCTTCGGAACCAGCTCGCCGACGATCAAGGTGGCGTAGGTGATCAGCGTGACCACGATGCCGACGCCGACGATGTCGGCAATGCCTGGGGACAGGCCGAGCTCGAGCAGCCATTGCGTCAGCCGCTGCCCGAGCGTCGCGCCCGAGAACGCGCCGGAGAGCACGCCGACCAGCGTGATGCCGATCTGCACTGTGGAGAGGAACTTGCCGGGATCGGCCGCCAGCGTCAGCGCCCGCTCGGCGCCGCGCACGCCCTTCGCCGCGAGCAGCGACAGCCGTGCCGGACGCGACGACACCACGGCGAGCTCGGACATGGAGAGCAGGCCGTTGACGACGATCAGGACGACGACGATGACGAGTTCGAGCGAGAGCATTTGACGTTCCGAAGGTAAGCAAGTGTGGCCGGGATGCCGCGCAAGCCATTGATATAGGTATTCAGTGCGGAAGTGCTGGCGATTCTGCTTATTCGCCGCCGAAAGGGAACCCGTGCGCGACAACGTTCCCCAGCCGTCCGGACCGGCTTGTCACCGCGGAACTACGGATCGTTGCTTAACGAGCCCTTAGTGGCCGCCGGCTAATTTTCGCGATTGCAGAAATATATTCGGGGACTTGAGGATGCGGATCGGAAAGCTCTTCGCGCTGTCGATGCTGACGGTGACGGTATTTGCACTCATTCTCGGCGCCGAGGTGCTGATACCTCAGGCTCGCATCTTCACGAACCGCTCCGACGCCATCAAAACGGTGGAGGCGTTCGGCGCGACGCTGATGGCCAACCAGCACGTCGCCAGCCTTCGCGCTCCCTATATCGGACCGATCTTCCAGGAAAGCGCCGCAACGCAGGCGCAGCTCGAAGCTGCCGCGAAGGCCGCGAAAACGGCCGAGGCGGGCTTCGAGGCCGCAAGGCGCGCCATCTCGGTGCTGGATGACGGCGGCGCGATTGCCGAGAATCTCGACCGGGCCGCGCGGCGGCTGAAGGACATCACCAATGCGGCCGATCGCGCGATGAGCGTTCCCCTGGCGGCGCGCGACAGCGCCGCGACAAAGGGCTTCCTCCCCGGCGTTGCCGCGGTCATCGGCCACATCGAACCGGTCATGAACAAGCTTGAGGCGAAGGTCATCAACGCCGATTCCTCGCTTGCGGCGCTGTTGAGCCTGGCGCGAACGGCACAGGATCTGCGCGTTTCGGCCGGCAGCCGCGCCGCCACGCTGTCGCCGGCGCTGTCCGCGCGCCGTCCACTCACCGCGGCCGAACTGTCGTTGATGGACCGCATGCAGGGACGCGTCGAGGCCGACCGCGAGCGCATCGAGGCCGGTCTCGAGCAGCTTGGACATCCCGCCCGCATCGCGGCCGCGCTGAAGGCGGCCACGGAATCCTATTTCGGAGGCCGCGGTCGCCGTGGACAAGGAGCTTCCTGCAGCTAGGGGTGACGGCAAGTACGGTGGCACCGCGGACGAGCTGGCGAAGATCATCGTGCCGGCCATTCAGATGTTCTACGGCGTGCGCGACGCGGCGCTGGCGGAAGCCGCCGAGCGCGCCACCGCCGCGCGCGACGGCGCGCTGGCGATGCTCGCGCTCGCCGGTGTCGCCGTGCTGGCCCTGCTCGGGACGCTCGGTGCCGTGACCATCATGCTGCGCAGGCGCGTGGTGGCGCCGCTCGGCCGGATCGCCGATGTGATCGCAGCGCTCGCCGCCGGGCAGCATGAGGTCGAGATTCCCGCGACGGGCCGCAGCGACGAGATCGGCCAGGTCGCCGGCTCGCTCCAGCATTTCAAGGATTCGCTGCTCGCCAAGAAGTCCGCCGACGAGGCGGCTGCGATCGAAGCGGAAGTGAAGCTGAAGCGCAGCCAACGCATGGATCAGATTGCGCGCGAGTTCGAAGCCATGATTGGCGACGTCATCAACACCGTCTCGTCGGCATCCTCGGGGCTGGAAGCCTCCGCGGGGACGCTGACGAGCACAGCCGAGCAATCGGAAAAGGTCACGGCGACCGTCGCCGCCGCCTCCGAGCAGGCTTCCACCAACGTGCAGACGGTTGCCGCCGCGGCCGAGGAGATGGCCTCGTCGGTCGACGAGATCGGCCGTCAGGTTCAGGATTCCGCGCGCATCGCCGGCGAGGCCGTGCAGCAGGCCGGGCGGACCAACGAGCATGTCGGCGAGCTCGCCAGGGCCGCAGGCCGGATCGGCGACGTCGTCGAGCTCATCAGCCAGATCGCGGGCCAGACCAACCTTCTGGCGCTCAATGCCACCATCGAGGCGGCGCGCGCCGGCGAGGCCGGTCGCGGTTTTGCCGTCGTCGCCTCCGAGGTCAAGGCGTTGGCCGAGCAGACCGCCAAGGCCACCGGCGAGATCAGTCAGCAGATTTCGGGCATCCAGGCCGCGACCGAAGACTCCGTCGGCGCCATCAAGTCGATCGGCGACACCATCGCCCGCATGTCCGAGATCGCGTCCGCAATCGCCGCGGCGGTCGAGGAGCAGGGCGCGGCGACGCGCGAGATCTCACGCAACGTGCAGCAGGCCGCGCGCGGCACCCAGCAGGTCTCCGCCAGCATCGTCGACGTGCAGCGCGGCGCGAGCCAGACCGGATCGGCCTCCACCAACGTGCTCGCATCGGCAAGGTCGCTTTCGGGCGAAAGCGGCCGCCTCAAGACCGAGGTCGGAAAATTCCTGGATGCGATCCGCGCGGCGTAGGACGTCGCGATATGAGAGTTGATCGCTGCAACGGAGGTGCGCTCCCCCTCCCGCTTGCGGGAGAGGGTCGGGGAGAGGGTGCTTCCACAATGGGACAATCTCCGAGAGGAGAAAGCCCTCTCCCGGCGCTTCGCGCCGACCTCTCCCGCAAGCGGGAGAGGTGAAACGGCCACCACCCGATTTCATCGCACCCGACCCGCGCTCAGAACTCCCCGTGCAGCCGTCCCGAAAACACCGACACCGGTCCGCGGTCGGCGTTGTAGGCGGGATTGACGATGAGCTGGTAGTCGGCGGTGAGGGTGATGTTCTTGTTCACCGCATAGGCGTAATAGGTTTCGAGGATGCGCTCCTTGCGGTAGTTCAGCGCACCGTCGCCGATGAGCACGCCCGTGCCGCCGGCGGCGAGGAAGTCGCGATAATCCTGCGAGATCGCGTTGATCGCGCCGCCGACGCCGATCACGTCGTCCGGCCGGCCCCATCTCGCGCCCTTGATCGACAAGCCCGCGGACAGGCTGCGATGGATGTCGGTGAAGGCCAGCGTTTCGAACCGGCCGTCGTTCCAGCTCCAGCGGCCGAACAGCCCGACATCGTCCGTGATCGCCTGTTCGAGGTTGAGCACATAGCCGTACTTCACGCGGCCGCGCCGGGTCTGCGCGATGTCGAGATTGAGCGCGGGATTGTCCAGCGTCTCGCGGAAGCTGCCCATGTTGGCGCTGTCGAGCCAGCCCATGGTCCTGAGCTTGCCGGGCTGGCCGAGCAGCGAGAAGCGCGTCTCGAGCTCGAGCACGTACTGGCCGCGCTCGCCGACCCTGGTGTCGAAATGATTCGAATTGGACTCGGAGACCATCAGGAAATAGCCGCCGCGCAGCGCCCAGTGCTTCTGGTTGAGCTCGGCGGTGACGCCGTAGGTGAGGCCGACCTTGTCGGCGGAATAGTCGAAGGCGCCAGGCGCCCAGAGCGACCAGTTCATGAAGTCCTTGCGGGTGTCCTTGGCATAGGCATTGCCGTCGAACACGTCGACCACGGCGAACTTGCCGGCCTGCAAGGTGAGGCGCGACACGTCGACCTTCTGTCCGAGCTGTAGCTGGCTGCTGGCAAGCTCCTCCTGCTCGCCACCAAAGCCGAAGGTCTGGCGCACGAACAGGCGCGAGGTGTTGTAGTGCGGATAGGGGAAGTTCGACTTCTGCGCCTCGCCGTTCGGGAAGCCGGCCACGCCCACGGTGTCGCTCAGTCCAAATCCCTGCAGCAATTCGGGATTGTAATAGACCTCGCCGCCGTCCCAGAGCCGCGCGTTCAGGAACAGGCTGTTGCTCCACGTCGCCTTGGCCTGCCGCGACGGCGACAGCGAGTTCGGCCCGGTGTAGAGCGCGGGAAACGAGGGATAGCCTTGCGGCAGATAGGTGCTCTGGCCGTGGATCTCCCAGCGGTCCGATTCCGTGTCGATCAGCGAGCTCTTCGGATCGTAGCTCGGCAGACCGGGCCAATCGACCTTGCGGTTGAGGCCGAGCCTAACCTGCTGGAAATCGAGCGACGAGGAGGTGTATTGCGCGCCCGTGGAGAAGGCGACGTTGGCGCCATCGAAGCGGCTGTAGAGATATTCGAGCCGCGCGCTCCAATGCGGCGCGAAGCCGTATTCGACGCCGGCGCCTGCGACCCAGCCGGGCCGCGTGTTCAGGACCTTCGGGATTTCGGCGCCGGAGGCCGGCGCGTCGAAATAGCGCTCGCCCATAAAGGCGAAGCCGCCGGTGGCGTAGACGAGCCACGGCCCGCTGGTGTAGCCGACGCGGCCGCGCAGGCTCGCAGTGTAGTCCCATTGCTGGGTGACGATGTTGGCGGGCGTTGCCAGGAACGAGACGATCGAGTTCGACGTGATGTAGTTGGGAAACGAGAAATCGCCTTCGACGCCGACCAGCCAGCCGGAGTTGAGGCGGTAATTGTACCCCGCCTGCACGCCGCCGATCATGCCGCTGAAAACGCCGCTGCCGCTGAGTGCGGTGCCGTCGTTCAGCGCAAAGTGCGACGAGCCGCGGCCATAGCCGGCATGCGCGCCGATATAGAGGCCGGTCCAGTCATAGACCGCTCTCAAGGCCGGCGCCTTCAGCGGCAGATCGGCCGCGCGGCCGGCGGTGGGAAAAGCCAGCACGCCCGTGGCAATCACCACGGCCGTGTGCAAGCACCGATGTCTGTGACCTCTCAACGCCAAAACGCACGCCCCCAAACGCTTGTGGTCCCACCCGCCGCAATATCCCTGCCGGGTCGCGGCGATTCTGTCATCAGGCCCTCGTGATTGGGGCGACCGGTCGAGATGATCTCGATTCGCCCCGACTCCGTCCCAAGTTCCTGAACCTGCGACAAACCTTATTGCGATTAATTCGCAATAGCAACTGATGCGCATCGCCGCAGAGGAGGGTTCGCACCGCTGTGTGACGCGGCTGCAACAACGCCTCGCCGCCCGTCACCTACTGTCCGAGCGGAGGCCGGCCTCTGCAGGGACTCATCGGAGGCCAAGCAAATGGGAGGAGCAAGCGGGATGCCGAAGGCCGGCGGTCGGCCGCCGGCCGGCAGAAGCACCTAGCAGCCGCGACAGATGCCCTTGATCTTCTTGTCGAGCAGCGCGTCCTCCTTGCTGGACGAATTGCTCGCCGCCGGTTTGCTCATCGCCGGACTATTGCTCGCCGGCACGATCGCGCCCCAGCGCTCCTGCCAGAGTTTCTCACCGATCGTGCAGAGAACGCGCGGCTTCTTGTCTGTAGAGGGGGCAGGCGATCGATCTGGCATGAGGCCCGCCACCTCGAGAGCCAGCTTGGTCCGGATCGCCGCCTTGAAATCTTCGCGGCTGGTGATCGGCACAACAAAGGAACCCGGGCCACCGATCACGCAATCCTCATAGTACCAATCGATATGGTCGATATGTTGAAAGTCTGTTGGAGCAGCGGGTGTCGCGTTGGTCATGACCGGCAGGCCGGTGATGACGATGCCCTGCTGCAATGCTGTGTCGCGCGCTGAGGTGACCGGATCGCCATTGCTGTTGGGACCATCGCCCGAGACGTCGATGATACGGCGCGGACCACTGTAGGGATTCTGCTCGAACAGCGACGCGGCGAACTTAATTGCACTTGAAATCGAGGTGCGCGAACCGCGGCGGATCGGTGCATTGGCGATTTCAGTTGCGACCGCCTCAGCCGTACCCGGCCCGTCGATCCGCCGCCAGGGAACGATTATTTTCTGGTCGCTGGTCGATGACCATTCGAAATAGGTCAGCGCGATCTTGCCGGCAGGACCGGCTCGCACCGCTCGGAGAAACTCCTCCGAGACAATGGCCTTGGCATAGCCGTCGCGTTGGGCTGCCAGGTCATCCGGCTCCATCGAGTAGGAAATGTCGACCGCGATCCCGAGTTCGAGGTCCACGGCGGGGCGGCTGTCGCCCTGGGCCAGTGTTTTCGGCTGTGGGGCCGGGTCGGGAAATGCTTGTGCCGATGTCAGGATCGCCGTCAGGATCGATCCAACTGAGACCCGCCAATTCACGCTCGCCCTCCAGCTACCCGTTCGCATCCTGACACGCAAAACGTGCAACCGGAAGGACCGTCTGAGTCATTGTTGGGCTGTTCTGGCAGTCCCAAAAACGAATGACCCCGCCCGGGGGGGACATCCGGGCGGGGTCGGGGCACGACACGGGGTGGATGAGGCGCCCGTGTCGGACGCAGGATCCACGTGGAGATCGGCCTCAGATACTCAGATCAGTAGCAGGTGCGGACGCGGCCGACATACTGGCCGAAGGCGTTGTACTGGGCGACCCAGCCGCAGCGGTGATAGCCGTGGTAATAGGGATCGTTGCTGGCGGCGATCGCGGAGCCGACGACGGCGGCGGTGGCGATGCCGGCACCGACACCCCAGACCCAGCCGGGCTGCTTGGCTTCGGCCGAGGTGGTGGTGGACGCGATGCTGCCGGTGACGGCGAGGGCAGCGAGAGCTGCGGCGGCAATCTTGGTCTTGATCGACATGTGAAACTCCATCCGGGGTTGAGGCGGTCCGTTGTGGCCCGCGTGCCCAGTTGGACGGAGGTTCCTCGCGCCTGGTTCGAAGACCGCAAATGTGCTCGCGAAGACTCGATCTTTCCTGAACAAATCCAGGAAGATGCGGGCTAGCCCAGGGGGCCCTTGGCAAGCCTGTTCACGTCGAAGTTATCGACTTCGCCCAACAGCTCGCAGAACGCCGTCGCGCCCTGGTCGAGTAGCTGCTCGCCCTTCTCAGGCTGCGCCAGCGTCGCGTTGCCGACGGCGCCGCTGGCGTTGAGATCCTGCGCCTGCCAGGCGAAGGGCGCCGGCCGCTGAGTCGACAGCCAGCGGTACTGCTGCTCCATCGCGATGCTGCTCGCGGGAAAATCGGCGATCGCATCCTTGCGTACCTGATCCGGATAGCGCGCCAGCATGATCGAGGTCTCGACCGCGCCGCCGTGAATGCCGTGCCGCACTTCAGCGGCCGGGAACAGTTTGTCGGCGCCTGAGAGCCGCGACCACGACGTCGTCACCACGAGCAGCTTGTGATGCGCGCGAAGGTCCTGCGCAACCAGCATCATCGCCGCGCTGTTGCCGCCATGGCTGGTGACGATGACGAGCTTCCTCACGCCGCGGCGCGCAACCTCCGCGCCGATCCCTGTCCATTTTTTCAGCGCAATTTCGGTCGGCAGCGTTTGCGTGCCCGGATAGTCGATATGCTCGGTGGAAATCCCGATCGGCTCAACGGGGAGGAAGCTGGCTGGAACGCGCTCGGGCAACAGCTGGCGCACACGTGCCAGATAAGCGTCTGCGATCAGCACGTCCGTCGTCAGCGGCAGATGCGGGCCGTGCTGCTCGGTTGCCGCCAACGGCAGCACCGCGATCCAGCGCGACACATCCACAGGGGCCGCATTGGCCCAGTTGATGTCGATCCAGTCGCGAGGTGGCGTCATCGTGGGTTTCTTTGCCCGAATTTGTCACGTAATTTGGGGTATGAGGGGACGCGGACCTCGTCGGCGCGCGTCCCCGAATGTCATGCAGTTTTATCGCGTTGCCTTCATATCGGCCAGCCAAGATCGACGGAGTGCCATCATGACCCCCTTTCATCTGCGGCGAGCGTTAATTGCGGGCCTGATGGCCGCTTGGGTCGGAAGCATCTCGGCGCGTGCCGAGACGCTCGACAAGGTCACCTTCGGCACCAACTGGGTCGCCGAGGCCGAGCATGGCGGCTTCTTCCAGGCGGTCGCCGACGGCACCTACAAGAAATACGGCCTCGACGTCACCATCGTCCCCGGCGGTCCCAACGAGAACAACCGGATGCTGCTGATCGCCGGCAAGATCGATTTCTTCATGGCCGCGAATACGCTGATGTCGTTCGACGCCGTCGCCAACAACGTCCCCGTCGTCACCATCGCCGCGGTGTTCCAGAAGGATCCGCAGGTGATGCTGACGCAGCCCGACGCCAAGGTCACCAAGATCGAGGACCTCAAGCCGCTGACGCTGTTCGTCTCCAAGGAAGGCATGACCAGCTATTTCCAATGGCTGAAATCCGAATATGGCTTCAGCGAGAAGAACGTCCGCCCCTACAATTTCAATCCGCAGCCCTTCATCGCCAATCCCAAGAGCGCCATGCAGGGTTACGTCACCTCCGAGCCCTTCGCGGTCGAGAAGGCCGCCGGCTTCAAGCCCAATGTGCTGCTGCTTGCCGATTACGGCTTCAACACCTATTCGACGCTGATCGAGACCCGCCGCGAGATCGTCGAGAAGAAGCCTGACCTGGTCCAGCGCTTCGTCGATGCCTCCATGATCGGCTGGTACAATTACATCTACCGCGACAATTCCGCCGGCAATGCCCTGATCAAGCAGCTGAACCCGGAGATGACCGACGATCTCCTGGCCTATTCCGTCGCCAAGATGAAGGAGCACGGCATCGTCGATTCCGGCGACAGCTTGAAGAACGGCATCGGTGCGATGAGCGACGAGCGCTATGCCTCCTTCTTCAACAAGATGGTCAAGGCCGGCGTCGTGAAGGCGGATCTCGACTATCGCAAGTCCTACACGCTGCGCTTCGTCAACAAGGGCGTCGGGGTCGAGCTGCGCCCGAACAAGCCGTAACGCATGCTGAGATCGGGCACGCCGGTGCGACTGGGGCTCACCTCTCCCGAAGGGAGAGGTCGCATCGCATCACAAGATGCGATGCGGGTGAGGGGTTACGCTCTCTCGTGGGACCTGAGGCCCCTCACCCGCGCCTTCGGCGCGACCTCTCCCCGTTGGGGAGAGGTGAAGGGGGCCCGAAACACAGCAGCCCGCTCTCAATGGTAGAGCGCAATCCGTCGCCCGCCGTCGAGGCCAGCCTGACGGCTCTCGCCGTCAGCCTGCGCGGCGTGACGAAGGTTTACGACAACGGCGTGATGGCGCTCGGCCCGTTCGACCTTGCCGTCCGCAAGGGCGAGTTCATCTCGCTGCTGGGCCCGTCCGGCTGCGGCAAGTCGACGGTGTTGCGGCTGATCGCCGAGCTCAGCGCGCCGTCATCGGGCACGGTGCGGGTGGCACGGCACGAGGGCGTGCCACAGCCCGGCCACGGCATCGGCTTCGTGTTCCAGGAGCCGACCCTGATGCCCTGGGCCAACGTCCGTGAGAACGTGCGGCTGCCGCTAAAGCTCGGCGGCGTGCCGAAGGCGGAGGGGCGCGCGCGTGCCGATGCGGCTTTGGCCAGCGTCGGCCTTGCCGATTTCGCGGATAGCTTTCCGCGCGAGCTCTCCGGCGGCATGAAGATGCGGGTGTCGCTGGCGCGTGCGCTCGTCACCGATCCGGATATCCTCCTGATGGACGAGCCGTTCGCCGCGCTCGACGAGATCACGCGCTTCCGCCTCAACAACGATCTGCTCGCGCTGTGGCGGTCCCTGCGCAAGACCGTCATCTTCGTCACCCATTCGGTGTTCGAATCGGTCTATCTGTCGCAGCGCGTCGTGGTCATGACGGCGCGCCCCGGCCGCATCCAGGCCGACATCCGTATCGAGACGGTCGAGCCGCGCGGTGAGGAGTTTCGCACCTCGGCGGCCTATTCCGATTATTGCCGACGCGTGTCCGCCGCGCTGGCGCCGTCCTATTCGGAGCAATCGACGCTATGAGCGCGCAAGCTCCTGTGCCCGCAAAATCGTCCCATGCGCAACGCGCGCTGC
Source organism: Bradyrhizobium glycinis (assembly GCF_016031655.1). Classification (GTDB taxonomy): domain Bacteria; phylum Pseudomonadota; class Alphaproteobacteria; order Rhizobiales; family Xanthobacteraceae; genus Bradyrhizobium; species Bradyrhizobium glycinis. The sequence goes on along the minus strand of NZ_JACCHQ010000013.1, from coordinate 68,322 downwards.
GCTTGGTGCTGCCCGTCATCGTCTTCGCGGCCGGCCTCCTTGCCTGGGAACTCGTGGTCCGCATCCGGGAGATCCCGCCCTACGTGCTGCCGGCGCCCTCAATCATCGTGCTGACACTGATCAAGGACTGGGCGGTGCTGTCACAATCGCTGGCGACCACGCTTGCAACCACGCTCGAAGGCTTTGTCGCCGCCAGCATCGGCGGCATCGCGCTGGCGCTGCTGTTCAATCAGTCGAAATGGGTGGAATATTCGCTGTTCCCCTATGCCATCGTGCTCCAGGTGACGCCTGTCATCGCGATCGCGCCGCTCCTGCTGATCTATCTGGAGCAGCAGACCGCGGTCGTCGTCTGCGCCTTCATCGTCGCATTCTTCCCGGTGCTGTCGAACACCACGCTCGGGCTGAACTCGGTGGACCGCAATCTCGCCGGCCTGTTCCAGCTCTATGGCGCATCGAAGCCGCAGACCCTGCGCTTTCTCAAGCTGCCGGCGGCGCTGCCCTACATTCTCGGCGGCCTGCGCATCGCCGGCGGACTGTCGCTGATCGGCGCGGTCGTGGCCGAGATCGCGGCCGGAACGGCCGGCGCCGGCTCCGGGCTCGCCTACAGGATCGCCGAGTCAGGCTATCGCTTGAACATACCCCGCATGTTCGCCGCGCTGCTTCTGTTGTCGCTGGCCGGGATTGTCATCTATGGGGTGCTGGCGCTAGTTTCCCACCTCGTTTTACGGCGCTGGCATGAGAGCGCGCTTGGAAAGGAAAACTGATGGCTGCCGGTTCGATTTCGTCCGAAAAGATCGACCTTCTGATCTATGGGCCGGTGCGGCCGATCCTCGAGAACGGCTTTTCCGATCATTTCGTCGTGCACAAGGCGGAGACGCGCGGCGATCTCGAGCGGCTGACGCCCGCGGTCCGCGACAGGATCCGCGGCGTCGCGGTGACCTACCACACCGTGCGCGCGGACAAGGACTCGCTGTCGCAGCTGCCCAACATCGAGATGGTGGCAAGCTTCGGCGTCGGCTACGACCACATCGATGCCAAATATGCGGCCGAGCACAACATCGTCGTCACCAACACGCCGGACGTCTTGACCGAGGAGGTCGCCGACGTCGCGATGGGCCTTCTGATCGCGACGTTGCGCGAGTTCATCAAGGCCGACCGCTATGTGCGGTCCGGGCTCTGGCAGACCCAGAACTATCCGCTCAGCGTCGGCTCGCTGCGCGACCGCAAGGTCGGCATCGTCGGCATGGGCCGGATCGGCCAGGCCATCGCGCGCCGGCTCGATGCCTCGCTGGTGCCGGTGGTCTACCACTCGCGCAACCCCTCCAAGGACGTTGCCTACAAGCACTACCCTGACCTGATCGAGATGGCGAAAGCCGTCGACACGCTTGTTGTGATCGTGCCCGGCGGCGCCTCGACCAGCAAGATGATCAATGCCGAGGTGCTCAAGGCGCTCGGTCCGCGCGGCGTGCTGGTCAACGTCGCCCGCGGCTCGGTGGTCGACGAGCCCGCGCTGATCGAGGCGCTGAAGTCGGGCACCATTCTCGCCGCCGGCCTCGACGTGTTCGCGGCCGAGCCGAACGTGCCCGACGAGCTCAAGTCCATGCAGAACGTGGTGCTGCTGCCGCATATCGGCTCCGCCTCAGTGGTGACGCGCAACGCCATGGACCAACTCGTAGTCGACAATCTCAAGGCCTGGTTCGCCGGCAAGGCGCCGCTGACCCCGGTTGCGGAAACGCCGGTCAAGGGGCGCTGATGATCTCTCTTCGCCTCGTCGCATTCGCCGTCGCGGCTTATCTAGCCTCGGTCGGCATCGCGCATGCGCAGGATGCGACGAGCCTGAAGAAGCAGATGCCCGGACAGTGGGAGCTCTCGACCACCGAGCGCAGCAAGACCTGCGTCGTCACGCTCAAGGGTGACGCCGCTGGCCAGGGTTTCAAGCTGGAGCTGGAGCCGGCCTGCAAGACCGCGCTGCCCTTCACCAAGGACATCGTAGCCTGGAGCGTGAGGGGCCTCGACATCGTGCGCCTGCAGGATGCGACCGGCGAAGCCGTGATCGATTTCACCGAGGTCGAGGCCGGCATCTTCGAGGGCCTGCGCCAGGGCGAGGGCGTCTACATTCTGCAGGATCTCGCCGCCGCGCGTTCGATGGCGAAGTCGATGGACCAGATGATCGGCGACTGGTCCATGGTGCGCCGCAACGGCCAGCCGGTGTGCGGGCTGACGCTGACCAACACCGAAGCGGGCCCGGACAATTTCCAGGTCTTCCTGAAGCCGAGATGCGACGCCGCGATCGCGCAGTTCAACCCGACGCAATGGCGGCTCGAGCGCGGCCAGATCATCCTGATGTCGAAATCAGGCGACGCCTGGCAGTTCGAGGCCGACGACAACGCCCAGTGGCGCCGCGTCCCCGACACCGCCGATCCCCTGATCATGCTGCGCCAGTAGGCGAGGGCGAGCGCCGGGTGAGGGCTTTCTCCTCTCGCGGGTTCTCGATTGTGGGGATACCCTCTCCCCAACCCTCACCCGCAAGTGGGCAGGGAGCGCACCTATTCCTGGAGAAGCATCCCGAGCCCGATCTCCTTACGTCGTCACCTTCGGCCGCGGCGCGGTGCCTTGCGCCCATTTTTCCATCTTGCCGAGCACACCCCAGGCGGCGAGCGCGAGCGAGATCGGCATCGCGAACTGGCCAAGGCCGGGCACTGCCGACACGATCGTTCCGAGCAGCCCGGCAAGGCCGCCCGCATTCGGGCTTGCCGTCACCGACGATAGCAGCGCGGTGATCAGCGAGCCGCCGAGGCCGAGCGCGGTCTTCTTGCCGTCGAGCAGCTTGCCGATCGTCTCGCCGAGTGCGCCGTTGACCTGGCCGAGCATCGGCTTGCCGCCGCCGTTGTCGAGCAGGGTGCTGAGCAAATCGACGACCTGCTTCAGCTGATCGACGGGGGCGGGGTTCATCGGGGCAACGGGTCCCGGCATCGGCGCCGTCTTGTTGATCAGGGAGAACAGCCGTTCGAACAGGCTGACGGGATCGTTGGTGGCGGGCAATGTGTTGCCCGGCACGATCGCCGGCAGCGTCCCGCCGCTTGCGGGCGGTCGCAGCACTTGTGTGAGGTCTTCCAACCGCTTAAGGATCTGCGAGAGATCGCTTGTCTGTCCGGCCGGGCCCGGCTGCTGCATCGCGCGCGTGATGGCGGCGACTGTCGCGGCGTCGAGCAATCCTGTGTCCCTCAGGCCGTTCTGCTGCTGAAACAGCGAGACGGCGGCCCTGGTCTTCGGCCCGCAGATGCCGTCCTCGACCAGCGGCGGATTGGCGCCGAGTTTGTTCAGCGCCTGCTGCATCAGAACGACCGTCGAGGCCACATCGTCCTCGGGCTCGGTGCGACCGGCGAATTGCGGGCCGTCGTCGAGCGTGATCGACGAATCCAGCGCCATCATCGCACGCAGGATCACCGCCGTGCCGAGCTGGCCATCGACATGACCGGGATCGAACACATGGTCGCGGACGAATTTTCCGGCTCGTGCTTCCGGTGGGCCGTACAGGGTCGAGCCGCCGTAGAGATAGGGCGAATTGACGCCCTTGGAATGATAGCCGAAGCCGTTGAACGCCTCGAGGCGGAAGAGCATCCGCGCGATGCCCCAATCGCGGGCGCCGATGAAGTTCTCGATTCTGAACGCGTCCACGGCGCCATCCACGAAGGTGGCGAACGGACCACGCCCTTTCGGAACGATCGTCGTCGTGCGATGAAGCGACTCGCCGTTGCCCAGATAGGTGTCGAAATCGAAATTGGATTCCCGGTAGTGGCAGAGCGCGGTAAAGTACCAGGGAACGCCGGTCAGCCGCTCGATCTGCTGATACGTCGCCTTGCTGTTGAGCGCCTTGCGGGCGATGGCATTCGCCTCGGCAAGGCGCCCGGGCCGGATTTCGAGACCGGCCCAATTCCGCTCGTATTCGTTCTTGAAACTCTCGAATGAGATCATCTTCCGCTCCCGCAAATTGATTGAATGATCGACTTGCCGTGCAAACCAAAGTTAGTCAGGCGTCGTGATCGGTGCCCGAGACCAGCGTGATCTGCCGAAAGTCTGGCAGCTCACCGGCCCGGCGCATGTGAAATGGCTTACAGCTTGGGCGGGAAATCATCGGTAGAACCAGGGCGAGGCGGCCACCGCTCAGGGAACCGGCACGGCCATCTTTCCGTTAGCGAGGCGAGACGGTCCGGCAAGGAGTGTCCTGCATGGCCAAGCGCGTCCTCGCGATCGGCATCGAACCCGGCAATGCCAACTACAACACATTCCCGCAGCTGACGCCGGAGCTCCTGCGCGACTATATCGAGGCGCAGCTGTTGCGCCTGCGCGATCTCGGCTTCGAGGTCACGAGCTGCCTGATCGATCTCGATGCCACAGCCGAAGCCGGTGTGGTGGCCGCGCTGCGCGATGAGCGCTTCGACTGCATCGTGATCGGCGCCGGCCTGCGCGAGCCCAGGGAGCGTCTGCTGCTGTTCGAGAAGGTGCTCAACCTCGTCCACCGTTTGGCGCCGGACGCCGCGATCTGCTTCAACACCACGCCTGCTGACACCGCCGAGGCGGTGCAGCGCTGGGTGGAGCCCTGATGGGACGGACCCGGACCGGCCAAGAATCGCTGATTTTGGAATCCGTCGGATTTCGAACTTTTTCTCCGTCTCGAGCGACCAAGACGGAATGGTTCAGACTCGATCGGGCTTTGACATGAAATTCGTTGGCCTGGCCTTTTTGGGCCTTCTGCTTTTCGCAACGCCCGCCGGCGCGAATGACACCCGCACCTTCAATGCGATGGTCGCGCTGGCCAATCGCGGAGATGCGGAGGCGCAATATCATGTCGGCATGATGCACAATAACGGCATCGGCACGCAGCAGGATCGCAGCCAGGCATTCGAGTGGTTTCAAAAATCGGCTGCGGCCAACGATCCGCTCGGAGCCTACAAGCTCGGCTGTTATTATGACGGGCAAGGCGTGGGCGTCGTCGCAACCGATCCAGATCAGGCATTGAAGTACAAGCTTGTGGCCGCCAAGGCCGGTTACGCGCGTGCCCAGCACGATGTCGCGCTCATGTATGACCGGCAAGGAAATTCGGAAGAAGCGCTGAAATGGTGGAAGATGGCGGGCGACCAGGGCCTTCCCAGCGCCCTCTTCAGCCTGTCCCGGGCATATTCCGCAGGAAAGGGCACGCCGAGGGATCTCTCCCTGTCGTATGCCTATTTCAAGCTCTCGAAGGTGGCGCCGGCCAAGAATGTCAACGAGATGGCTTCCCTGTTGTCGAAGCCGGAGCTCGAGAAGGCCGAGAAACTGGTTGCCGAATGGAAGCCGAAGCCGACCGCTCTGACGCTCAAGGCATTCGCCGGCATCACAGCCGCGGAAGACCACTTGAGAGCCGCCAAAAACCAGGCGTTCTGATTTGGCCTAGATCAACCGCAGCCCGCGCAGGCTCGCATGCCCGCTCTTGCCGACGATAATGTGGTCGTGCACGGCAATCCCCAGCGGCTTTGCGATATCGATGATCGCCTTGGTCATCTGGATGTCGGCCTGCGAGGGCGAGGGATCGCCGCTAGGATGGTTGTGCACCAGGATCAGAGCGGTCGCCGATAATTCCAGCGCGCGCTTGATCACCTCGCGCGGATAGACCGGAGTGTGGTCGACCGTGCCGGTCTGCTGCACCTCGTCGGCGATCAGCTGGTTGCGCTTGTCCAGGAACAGCAGGCGGAATTGCTCCTTGTCGGCAAACGCCATGCTGGTGCGGCAATAAGCGATCACCTCGTTCCAGGATGACAGCGCATTGCGGCTGTTGACCTCGCCCTTTGCGACGCGATGCGCCGCCGCGGCGATCAGCTTGAGCTGGTTGACCGCGGACTCGCCGACCCCGTCGACCTCGCGCAGGCGCGCCACCGGCGCATGCACGACCTCGGCGAACGAGCCGAAGGTCTTGATCAGCGTCTTGGCGAGCGGCTTGGTGTCACGCCGTGGGAGCGCCGGAAACAGCGCCATCTCGAGCAGCTCGTAATCGCTCAGCGCATCCGCGCCCGCGCTGTAGAAGCGCTCGCGCAGCCGCTCACGGTGGCCGTGATAATGCGGCGTATCCTCAGGCTTGCTCTTGTCGTGGTCCGGCTTGGCGGGCATCAAGCGCCAGCATCGCCGGAGGTTAATGTTTTTGCAACTGCCAATTGCGGCGTACGAGGCGACCGTCGCCAGATGTCGGAGCGGCACCTTGCCATCGTTGCCAAAAGCCGGTTCGTGATAACATGCCCATTGCCGGTCGTAAGGCCTTGCGGTGGCGCCGAAACGGAAAAGCCGTCGATGGAAGTCAGACGAAAGATCCCCCATGCAGCGCTTCGCAGCGTCGTTCGCTCGTTCGAGGAACGGTACGGAGTGTTGGGCTCCGACGAGCTGACATGGCCGCTGACGGCACGGCCTCATCAGATCATAGATATCTATCTGGGTGATCCCTTCCGTCTTCGGATCGATGGAGGCCCTCTGCAGGCGGCCCCCGAAACGGTCGTGGTCGGTCCGCAAGGGTCGCGGCGCATCCAGCTCTACGCATCAGGCGAGGTCCATATCTTCAACATTCTGTTGCAGCCGGCTGCGCTCAACCGTCTCGTCGGCGTCGATATGACGTCCCTCGTCAATGAAGGCATTCCGGCCCGCGACGTGCTAGGCAAGCGCGCGGTGTTGCTGAGTGACGCGGTACGTCTGGCTACGGACTTTGACTCGCGGGTCGCAGCAGCGGAACGGTGGTTCGCGATGATGCAGGATGACAGTCCTGCTCAGGATGGAATCGATCTTACCTCTCGTGTGCTCCTGGAAACGCGCGGTCGCGTCCGCATCGACCATCTTGTGAAGCAATCGGGTTTGAGTGCTCGCCAATTCCAGCGGCGGTTCACCACCCAAGTGGGTCTTTCTCCCAAGCTCTACGCGCGCACGGTCAGGTTTGACGCAACCTTGACGGCCCATCGCAACGAACCGGCGAAACCGTGGACCGGCATCATTCACGAAGCCGGATATTTCGACCAGGCACATTTCATCCGGGAATGCCATGCGTTGGTCGGCGTCGGGCCAAGTCATTTTGTCGGCGACTGGGACAACATTTTTTCTCCGGATGGCTGAAATATACAAGCGCGTCGATCGAAGGCGGCTATTTGCTATGGCGTGAAAAGATGCAGCCGGTCTGCGCCTGCATTTTGAGCGGGTCGAAGTGCACGACCGATGTGATCGGGCAAAGGAGCTGTTTCAATGGTGGCAAGTGGCGGCATGACAACGCTGCGATACATGCTGGCATGTATCGCGGCGATTTCGGCACTGGTCTTTTCAAGGTCGGGTACGGCATCTGCGGAAGACAAACCACCGCTGTCAAAGGACATCGTCGTGACGCTGCTCGGGACGGGTGCGCCGCTGCCGAGTCCCGCGCGTTTCGGGCCAGCAACGTTGGTCCAAGCCGGCGGACTGAATCTGCTCTTCGACGCCGGGCGGGGCGTTACGGTACGTCTGTTTCAACTCGGCACGTCCTCCGGCAGCGGTATCGATGCCGTCTTCCTGACTCATTATCACTCGGACCATGTCGCTGGATTGCCCGATCTGTGGATGACGGGATACATGTTTGGGCCCTTCGGATCTCGTGCCAAAGCCATGCGGCTGTGGGGGCCATCGGACGGAACGAGTGCGCCGAGTGGCGTCGCGAAGATTGCCAAAGGCCTTGCCGAGGCGTTCTCCGACGACGTGCGAATCCGTCAGTTGGACGAACATGTCTCTGCGGCTGCCACCCAGATCGAGGTGCGCGACTTTCACGGCGACCAAGTCGTGTTCGATGAAGCCGGTGTCAAGGTCACGGCGTTTGCGGTCAACCACGGCGACCTGATCAAGCCATCCGTGGGCTATCGGATCGACTATGGGGCAAGGTCCGTCACGATCTCAGGTGACACGAAGTTCGATGAAAACCTGATCAAGCATGCGGCGGGAACGGATCTTTTGATCCATGAGGTTTTCGCGATGTCGGAGCAAATGGCAAAACTGCCGCAACTCAGGCCCATCGCGGCTCATCACACCTCGCCTGAGGAGGCCGGGACGGTTTTTTCCCGGGTAAAGCCGAAGCTCGCAGCCTATTCGCACATCGTCCTTCTGGGCACTGACGTGCGTGAACTCTCGACACGGACGCAAAGCACCTATCTGGGGCCGCTGGAGATCGGAGAAGACCTCATGCGTTTCACGATCGGCGATCGCGTCGTTACAAAGAGATGGAACGCTGAGCTTCGAAAGTATCCGGATTAGATCATCGTCGCTTCGGATCAGCCGCCGCAGAAGTCAGATCGCGCAGATGGCCGGAGGGTGCAGGGACGCAAGCGATGCGGGCGAACTCACCCGATCTGCTTCTCGCCGTGCCGCGCCGACAGCGTGAAGATCTCGACGCCGGTCGCCGTGACGCCGACCGAGTGCTCGAACTGCGCCGACAGCGAGCGGTCGCGGGTCACCGCGGTCCAGCCGTCGGAGAGGATCTTCACATGCGGCTTGCCGAGATTGATCATCGGCTCGATGGTGAAGAACATGCCGGGCTTGAGCTGCACGCCCTCGCCGGGCCGGCCGATATGGATGATGTTGGGCTCGTCGTGGAACATGCGGCCCAGGCCATGGCCGCAGAAATCGCGCACCACGCTCATGCCCTGCGGCTCGACGAAGCTCTGGATGGCATGGCCGATGTCGCCGGTGGTGGCGCCGGGCTTCACCGCGGCGATGCCGCGCATCATCGCTTCATAGGTCACCTCGATCAGCCGCTCGGCCTTGCGGGCGATCGGGCCGATCGCATACATCCGGCTGGAATCGCCGTACCAGCCGTCGACGATGAAGGTGACGTCGATGTTGACGATGTCGCCCTCCTTCAACGGACGGTCGCCGGGCATGCCGTGGCAGACCACGTGGTTGAGCGAGGTGCAAGTCGAGTAGCGGTAGCCGCGATACATCAGGGTCGCCGGATAGGCGTTGTTGCTGAAAGCGAAGTCGCGGACGAAGTCGTCGATTCTGGAGGTCGGCACGCCGGGCCCGACGATGTCGGTGAGCTCGTCCAGGCACTTGGCCACCAGCGCGCCCGCCTTGCGCATGCCGGCAAAGGCGGCCGGCCCGTGCAGCTTGATCTGTCCGGTCTTGCGCAGGGAGGTCTCGGTGGCTTCGACGTAGCTCATGAATGTGCAGTCTTTTCGGCTGATCTCGATATCGGTGGAAAGGCTTGATTTCAGGCCCCAATTTAATGATTGGCAGGCTTCATGCAAGCCGAGGGGCCTGCTTGGGGGACGAAAGTGACCTAATTCGGGACTTCCACGGCGGTTTCCACCGGCAGGGCGCCGCCGCGGATGCGGATTTCGCGGACGGGATAGGGAACCCGGATGCCCTCGCGCTTGAAGGCGTCCCACAGCTCCAGCATCACGTCGCTCTTGACCTTGTCCATGCCATCGGGGTCGGCGATCCAGAAGGTCAGCGAGAACTTCATCCCGGCTTCCGCGAACTCGGTCAGGAGACAGGTCGGCGGCTTGCCTTTCTGCGCGCGCGGATGGGCTTCCGCGGTCTCGGCCGCAAGCTTGCAGACCAATTTAGGGTCGGCGTCGTAATTGGTGCCGAAGGCGATCTTCACCAGCGTGTTCTTGTCGGTATAGGTCCAGTTGACGACCTTCTGCGTCACCAAATCCTCGTTCGGCACCAGGAATTCGCGGCCGTCGCCGGCAGCGACGGAAATATAGCGCGTCTTCATCGCGCTGATGCGGCCGGTATTGTCGCCGATGGTGACGAGGTCGCCGGGCTTCACCGATTTGTCGGCGAGCAGGATGATGCCCGAGATGAAATTGGCGACGATCTTCTGCAGGCCGATACCGATGCCGACGCCGACCGCGCCGGAGAACACCGCGAGCGCGGACAGGTCGATCCCGACGGCGCCGAGCGCGATCACGATCGCGACCGTGAGCAGGCCGATGCGGATGATCTTGACCAGGAGCACCTGCACCGACGGCGTCAGATCGGTGGTCGAATTGATCCGGCTCTCGGCGAAATTGCTGGCGATGTTGGTGAGCCAGAGCGCGATCAGCAGCAGCGCGCCGGCCTTGAGCGCCAGAAGCGGGGTCAGCCTGAGGCCGCCGAGCACGATCGCGAAGGAATCCAATAGATCGACCGTCGCGTCGAGCTGGCCGACGATGGAGAGCGCGGCGACGAACCATGCCGTGATCGACACCAGCTTGACGATGAAGGCATTGCGCAGCACCGAGGTCACGAGCCGGATCACCAGCCAGGCGAACCCCAGCTTGGCTGCGACCATCAGCAGATAGGAGCGGCTCGGCCAGGTCGCGTGATACATCACCACGCGCGAGACGATCACGAGCAGCGTGAACACCGCCGTCGAGGCGCTGGCGACCATGACCCGGACGAAATGCCGGAGCGGCAGCGGCCAGCGCATCGCCAGCGAGGTCAGGTCGACACGGCTGCGAATGGCGGCCTCCGCGGCATAGGCGATGCCTGCCGCGGCCAGGATGAGGCCGAATTGCAGGTAGAACCAGGGTGAGGAGATTTCCGCCCCGACGCTGCGTGCGGTGGTCTGCACGAACTCCATGAAGTCTTTGAGGTCCATGTCCATCGGGTCTCGTCGGCAAGCGGGGAAATTGATTCGAGGGCGCCGGACAATCCCACAAAGGGCGCGGCCGGGCCATCGATATACCGTGAAGTGAAGCGCGTTAAGGCCGTAAAATGCGGGCAGATTGCCGCGAAGAGCGAAAATGGGTTGGCGCGCGAGTCCACCGACGATAAGGATGAAATTCCAGCAATTTTTTACCCGGAAGGTGGATGGCTTCCCTCGACTCCGTCAGTCTCGCCATATTGCTCGGCGCCGTCCTCGTCATGGCCGGCATCCTCTCGAGCCTGCTTGCGCTGCGCTTCGGCGCGCCCTTGCTGCTCGTCTTCCTTGTCATCGGCATGGTCGCCGGTGATTCCGGCCCCGGTCAGCTCCAGTTCGACGACGTCCGCACCACCTATCTGGTCGGCTCCGTCGCGCTCGCCCTGATCCTGTTCGACGGTGGCCTGCGCACGCGCTTCGCCAGCATCCGCACCGTGCTTGCGCCGTCCGTGGTGCTCGCGACCGTCGGCGTGCTGCTGACTGCGCTCGTCACGGCGCCGTTCGCCAAATACACACTCGACCTCAACTGGTCGGAGTCGCTGCTGGTCGGGGCGGTGGTGGCCTCGACCGACGCGGCCGCCGTGTTCCTCCTGGTGCACACCCAGGGCCTGCGTCTGCGCCCGCGCGTCGGCGCGACGCTGGAGGCCGAGTCAGGCACCAACGATCCCTTCGCGATCTTCCTCACCTTGATGCTGGTGGAATACATCTCGGTCGGTACCAGCTCGCCCGGCCATGTGCTGATGGAGTTCGTGCTCGAGGCGGCGCTGGGCGCCGTCGTCGGCGTGTTCGGTGGCCGCCTCGTCGTCATTGCGCTCAACAAGGTCGCCCTGCCGCAGGGCCTGCATGCGCCCTTCGTGACCACGGGCGCGCTCGTGATCTTCGGCGGCTCGCAGATCATGCACGCCTCCGGCTTCCTCGCCGTCTATCTCGCCGGCATCATCATCGGCAACCGGCCGACCCGCGCGCATAATTCGGTGGTGACGTTCCTCGACGCCGCGACCTGGCTGGCGCAGATCGTGATGTTCGTGCTGCTCGGCCTTCTGGTCTCGCCGAGCCGGTTGGGTTCCAGTGTGCTGCCGGCGGTCGCCGTCGCGCTGGTCTTGATGCTGGTGGCGCGCCCGCTCGCGGTGTTCGTGTGCCTCTCGCCGTTCCGCTTCAACTGGCGTGAGAAGATCTTCATCGCCTGGACCGGCCTGCGCGGTGCGGTCGCGATCTTCCTGGCCTCGATCCCGATGCTGGTCGGACTGTCCAAGGCCTATCTCTATTTCGATGTCGCCTTCGTCGTCGTCATCATCTCGCTCTTGCTGCAGGGCTGGACCCTGGCGCCGGCCGCGCGCAAGCTGCACGTGGCGCTGCCCCGCGCCGAGCGCGGCCCCCGCCGCGTCGAGCTCGATCTGCCCGGCCAGCTCGAGCAGCAGCTGGTCGGCTATCCGGTGCGGCCCAAGAGCCTGTATTTCCGCCGCGGCCTGATCCCGTCCTGGTCCAAGCCGACGCTCGTCATCCGCAACGAGAACATCCTGACGCCGGCGGAAGCCGACCCGGTCGCGCCGGGCGATTACATCTATCTGCTGGCCCCGCCGGAAAAAGCCGAGTCGCTCGATCGCTTCTTCGTCGACATGCAGCCGAGCACCGCGCCCGATCCGCATCTGCTCGGCGACTTCATGGTCTCCGGTGAGCACACGCTCGCCGAGCTCGCCGCGATCTACGGCGTCAAGGTGAGCGAGGTCGAGAGCAAGCTCACGCTCGCTGATTATTTCGACGTCCATCTCGACCGCGCGCCGAAGGAGGGTGCCGAGCTCGCGCTGGACGAGATCGTGCTGGTCGCCCGCAGCATCTCCGGTGGCCGCGTCAACCTCGTCGGCCTGCGCCTGCCGGAGGAGGACGAGACACCGCCGCCGCTCACAGGTGCCCAAGCGGTCCGCAAGAAGCTCGCGGAGCTGTGGTCCTCGGTGGCGGGAGTCTGACGCTGCCGTAGGGTGGGCAAAGGCGGGCAAGCGCCGTGCTCACCAGCAGGCAAGACGTGGGCACAGCGCGCGAAGAGCGCGCCTTTGCCCACCCTACCAAGGTGAGGCAGGACAAAGTCGGCCAAGAACGCGTCATTGCGAGGAGCTCTTGCGACGAAGCAATCCAGACTGCCGCCGCGTATAGACTCTGGATTGCTTCGCGGAGCCTGTCATCGGGCCGCGCTTCGCGGACTCGTTGGCTCGCAATGACGGGGATAGGCCACGGGCCGCTCACGTCAGCACCTTCACCCCGCCGAAGCTCGTGACCCGCCCCTGCTTGAGCATCACGATTTGTGTCGCGAGCTGGCGCAGCTCGGCGACGTCGTGGCTGACATAGACCATCGGCACATTGGCCTCGTCGCGCAGCCGCACCAGATAGGGCAGGATCTCGAGCTTGCGGCCCTCGTCGAGCGCGCCGAGCGGCTCGTCGAGCAGCAGGAGGCGCGGCTTCGATAGCAGCGCGCGCCCGAGCGCGACGCGCTGGCGCTCGCCGCCGGACAGCTTCCCGGGGCGGCGATCCCTGAGCGCGCCGATGTCGAGCAGGTCGATGATGCGCTTGTGCTGCGCCGGGTCGGGCGCAAGTCCGTTCATGCGCCGCCCGTAGTCGAGATTCTGCGCCACGCTCAGATGCGGAAACAGCCGCGCATCCTGGAATACGTAGCCGATGCGGCGGCGGTAAGTGGGGACGTGAATGCCGGCCGCAGTGTCGTCGACGGTCTCGCCATCGATCACGATGGTGCCGCGGTCGGGCCGCAGCAGGCCGGCGATCATGTTGACCAGCGAGCTCTTGCCGGCGCCCGAGGCGCCGAACAGGCCGATGACGCGCCCCTCGCTGCTGAAGGATGCGGACAGCGAGAATTCGCCGAGCTGTTTTTCGACGTCGACGCGCAGCATGGTCAATTCCCGTGCAGGCGCTGCGTGGCGCGGCGGGCGAACCATTCGGCCGCGATCAGGGCTCCGATCGCGAGCACGATCGAGACGATCACGAGCCGACCTGCCGCGGCGTCGCCGTCGGGGGTCTGGATCAGCGAATAGATCGCGGACGAAATCGTCTGGGTCTCTCCTGGAATGTTGGAGACGAAGGTGATGGTGGCGCCGAACTCGCCGATCGCCTTGGCAAAGCCCAGCACCATGCCGGCGAGCACGCCCGGCAGCGCCAGCGGCAGCGTCACCGTGAAGAACACTTTCCACGGTGCTGCGCCGAGCGTCTCCGCGGCCTGCTCGAGCCGGCGGTCGATCGCCTCGATCGACAGCCGCATCGGACGGACGAGAAGCGGAAACGCCATCACGCCGCAGGCGAGCGCAGCACCAGTCCAGCGGAACGCGAAGATCATGCCGAGATGGTCGGCGAGAAAGCTGCCAATGAGACCTTTGCGACCGAAGCTGAGCAGCAGCAGATAACCGGTGACGACGGGCGGCAGAACCAGCGGCAGGTGCACGAGTGCGTCGAGCACCGACTTGCCCCAGAAATCACGCCGCGCGAGCAGCCACGCTAGCGCAATGCCGAACGGCGTCGCGACCAGCGTGGCGATGACGGCGACCCTGAGCGAAAGCAGGATCGCCGTCCATTCGGCGGGCGAGATATCCAACATCAAGTCGTCATTTCAGGTCGCAGAAATCAGGTCGCAAAATCAGGTTGCAAGAATCAGGTCGTCGGGCTGATCAGGAACTTGAAGCCGTGTTTTTCCAAAATAGTCTTGGCCGCCGTCGATCGCAGGAAGGCGAGATAGTCGTTCGCCTCCGGCTTGGCGGTGCTGGTCGCCGCGACCGGATAGATGATCGCAGGATGCGAATCCGCCGGGAAGGTGCCGACGATCTTCACGCCCGGCTCGACCTTGGCGTCGGTGGAATAGACGATGCCGAGTACAGCCTCGCCGCGGGCGACCAGCGTCAGCGCCGCGCGCACGCTCTCGGCCATGGCGAATTTCGGCTCCGCGCCCTGCCAGGCCCCGAGCTTTTCCAGCGCCGCCTTGGCATATTTGCCTGCCGGCACCGACTTGACGTCGCCGGTCGCGATCCTGCCGTCGCCGGCGAGCTTGGCGAGGTCGAAACCTGGCGCGATCGTCACGCTGTCGATCTTGGAATCCTTCGGTGCGATCAGCACGATGCTGTTGCCGAGCAGATTGACTCGCGAAGGCTCGTTGATGGTCTTCTTCGAGATCGCGTAGTCCATCCAGTCGGTGTCGGCGGAGACGAACACGTCGGCCGGCGCGCCCTGCTCGATCTGCTTGGCCAGCACCGAGCTAGCGGCATAGCTGACGCTGAACTTGACGCCGGTCCTGGCGGTGTAGGCGGCGTCGATCTCGTCGAGCGCGTTCTTCATCGAGGCCGCGGCGAACACGGTGATGGTCTTGTCCTCGGCCGCGGCAGGCGAAAGGGCCGTGCCTGCAAGAATGACGAAGGCGGTGAAAAGTCCTGAGAGACGAAACATGGGATGCGCTCCGTGCGAGCTCGCGCGTGCAAGGTGCACGCGCAAATCTGGCGTTGGGTGGGTCAGATGCGACGGGCGGACGCGCTGTTCCACGGTCCCTTGCCACGGCTTACGGCCGGCGGGGATATCGCAGTTGCGAAGATAGCAGGCCGGGTTGGAAGGTCAA
Source organism: Bradyrhizobium glycinis (assembly GCF_016031655.1). GTDB lineage: Bacteria > Pseudomonadota > Alphaproteobacteria > Rhizobiales > Xanthobacteraceae > Bradyrhizobium > Bradyrhizobium glycinis. The sequence continues at coordinate 53,059 of NZ_JACCHQ010000013.1, read as the reverse complement.
ACCTGGTCCGTCATCCCGGGGCGCGCGTAGCGCGAGCCTGGGATCCATAACCACAGGATTGCGTTGGGCGAGGACTCGGAGTGACCACTTCGCGCCACAACCGCTCCCTGTGGTTATGGGTCCCGGGCTCGCTTCGCGCCCCGGACGACAGCAATGAGCGCCGCCCTTACGGCTTCGCGTCGCCTGCGTGCAGCACCGCCTTGCAGGCTGCCGGCATCTGCGCGAGCGTCATCGGCGGCTTCGGCTTGGGCGGCTCGGGCGGCGGTTTGGGGTGCAGCACCGCGTCGGAGAACCAATAGGCGAGATCGGCGGGCTTGCAGCCTTCGTCCTCGGCCTGTGACGGCTGGCCCTCGCATTCACCGGCCCCCGCCGGGCAGCGCATGCGAATGTGGAAGTGGTAGTCGTGGCCCCACCAGGGCCGGATCTTCGAAAGCCAGGCGCGGTCGCCCTTGGCGTCGCGGCACAGCGCCTTCTTGATCGCGGCGTTGACGAAGATGCGCTGCACGGCGGGCTCCCGCGCCGCATCGCGCAGCACCAGCACATGGCCTGGTGTGAACACCTTGGGGTCGATGTCGAGCCGGTCCTGGCGCACCATCATCACCGCCGACATCTCCTCGCGCTCCTCGCGCGAGAGCCGCCGGTCCGGCATCGGCGTCAGCCAGATGTCGGCGTCGAGACCGATCTGGTGGCTGGCATGGCCTGACAGCGCCGGCCCGCCGCGCGGCTGGGCGATGTCGCCGACCAGGATGCCGGGCCAGCCTGCGTGCTTGTGCGCTTTCGCGGCGAGCCGCTTGATCAGCGCGATCATGTCGGGATGACCGTAGCTGCGATTCCGCGACAGCCGCATCACCTGCCAATGATCGCCGTTCACCGGCATCTGCTCCGCGCCACCGATGCAGCCCCTGGTGTAGGAGCCGATGACGTGGGCCGGCCCCTTCGATGGCAGCAGCTTTCGCGCGAACAGTTCTTTCGCGGCGAGATCGGGGTCGTTGGGATTGGCGAGCGGCGGCAGCGGCTTCGGGTTGATGCTGCCCTTGTCCTGGGCCAGCGCGCCACCGGCGCCCAGGCAGACGAACGAGAGCAGGAGGAGGGTGATGCCGCGGCGACTCATGCTGATGTTCTTATAACCCAATGCTGCACCAGGGTTAAGAACGAGGCGACGAGCCCGCCACCGGCTCACCGCAGCGCGCCCGAATCGCGCCCCGACTCGCCGTTTCTTAACGGTGCAATAACCGTATCCTGCATTGACCAAAATTCGTGCGCGGCGCGGGGAAAATTCTGCGGCTCGCATGCAGTCGCGCGCGATTTCGGAACCGATTCAGGCGCGCGCGCAATTTTGCGCCAGATCGCTCCTTGATTGCGGCGCATCACTCAGTCTGGTGGCGCCTGCCGCCGCTCGCCACGCCGCGCAAACAGGCAGCAAGCGACCCGCGCCCGGACCGCGACCGGGCAGGATTACTTTTTTTTCAGACACTTGCCTCAAGACTTCCGACCCAACGGCTTGCGGCCGTTGGGCGCGACTGGGACGGGTGAAGTTGAGTTTGGGGTCTCGAAAAACAAGAAAGCGAAAGCAGAGCATGCTTGCTCGCGCCGGCCAAAAGGCGCGCAAGCCGCGTTTCGCGCGCGTCTCGCTTTCCGAACGCGACGAGGTCCTGCGCAGCCGCGCCGAGGCGGAAGCTGCGATCGCGGATGCGCGCAAGTCGCATGAGCGCCTGCGCCAGGCCATCGACATCCTGCCGCAGGGCATCGTGTTTCTCGACGCCGAAGGCCGCTACGTCCTCTGGAACAAGAAATACGCCGAGATCTACAGCAAGACCGCGGATCTGTTCGAGGAGGGCGCGCGGCTCGAGGACACGCTGCGCATCGGCGTCGCTCGCGGCGACTATCCCGAGGCCATCGGCAATGAAGAAGCCTGGATCGCCGAGCGCCTGCAAAAGCTCTACAAGCCCGGCGCGCGCCACGAGCAGAAGCTGTCGGACGGCCGCGTCATCCTGATCGACGAGCGCTTGACCGATGACGGTGGCGTCGTCGGTCTGCGCGTCGACATCACCGAGCTCAAGCAGCGCGAGGCCTCGTTCCGCCTGCTGTTCGACGGCAATCCCGTGCCCATGATCGTCTGCGCGCTGGACGACGAGCGCATCCTCGGCGTCAACGATGCCGCGGTCGCGCATTATGGCTACAGCCGGGCCGAGTTCGAGCGATTGAAGATCCGCTCCTTGCAGGCGTTCGAAAGCGAGCCGCCCTGGACCGTCGATGAGACCGGCGAAGATCAGGCCGGCCGCACCTGGAAACACGTCAGGGCCGACGGCGCGCTGATCGACCTTGCGATCTATTCCCGCGAATTGACTTATGCCGAGCGGCCTGCGGTGCTGCTCGCGCTGATGGACATCACCGAGCGCAAGCGCGCAGAGGCGCGGCTCGCCTTCATGGCCCAGCATGACGGGTTGACCGGCCTGCCCAACCGCAGCCTGCTGCGGCAGCAGATGGACGAGATGCTGCTGCACACGCGCCGCGGCGCCGAGAAGGTCGCGCTGCTGATGCTGGGGCTCGACAATTTCAAGGCGGTCAACGACACGCTGGGACATGCGGTCGGCGACAAGCTCCTGCGCGGCGTCGCCAAGCGGCTGCGCTCCACCTTGCGGGAAGAGGACGCGCTGGCGCGGCTCAATTCCGACGAGTTCGCGGTTCTGCAGAGCGGGCTGGCGCGCCCCGAGGACGCGGTGATGCTGGCCAAGCGCCTCCTGGAGGCCATTGCCGATCCCTATCTGCTCGACGGTCATTCCGTGGTGATCGGCGCCTCGATCGGCATTGCGATGGCGCCGGGCGACGGCGAGGATTCCGAAAAGCTGCTCAAGAGCGCCGACATGGCGCTGTCGCGCGCCAAGCTGGATGCGCGCGGCAGCTTCGCCTTCTTCGAGGCCGCACTCGATGCGAAGGCGCAGAGCCGCCGCAAGATCGAGGTCGAGCTGCGCGACGCGATCCAGAATGACGTGCTGCGGCCGTACTACCAGCCGCTGATCGACCTCTCGAGCGGCCGCATCACCGGTTTCGAGGCGCTGGTGCGCTGGCCGCATGCCGAGCGCGGCATGGTGTCGCCGGCCGAGTTCATTCCGGTCGCGGAAGACACCGGCCTGATCAATCCGCTCGGCGGGCTGATGCTGCGCCGGGCCTGCCTCGACGCCGCAGCCTGGCCGGACGACGTCCGCGTCGCCGTCAACCTGTCGCCGCTGCAGTTCCGCAGCGGCAATCTGCTCTCGATGGTCACTGACGCGCTGAAACATTCCGGCCTGGCGCCGCGCCGGCTCGAGCTCGAGATCACCGAGACGCTGCTCCTGGAAAAGAGCGCGCAGGTGCTGGCGACGCTGCATGCGCTGCGCGCGCTCGGCGTCCGCATCTCCATGGACGATTTCGGCACCGGCTATTCCAGCCTCAGCTACCTACGCAGCTTCCCGTTCGACAAGATCAAGATAGACCAGTCCTTCGTGCGCGATCTCGCCGCCAACCGCGAGGCCCAGGCGATCATCCGCTCCATCGTCAGCCTCGGCAAGGGCCTTGGCGTCACCATCACCGCCGAAGGCGTCGAGACCGAAGCCGAGCTCAGCTGCCTCCGCGCCGAAGGCTGCCATGAGGGTCAGGGCTTTCTGTTCAGCAAGGCGCGGCCGCACGCGGAGATCGTCAGCCTGCTGGCCGCACAGCGCGGCATCGACGGCAACGAGGATGCGGCGCTGGTGGCGTGACCACTCCGTCTCAGACGGCTCATCCACGCCGCGGCCCCCGGACAGGCTACTTGGTCTTTTCGCCCATGTGGTGAGGCGTCGGCGTATTGGGGCCGCCGGTGTAATGATGGCCGCCTGACGCCGCCTTCGTCGAGCTGCCGGTCGTGTCTTTCTTGCCCACGTGGTGGGGCACTTCCCTCTTCGGTCCGCCGCTGTAGTGGTGGCCGTTCTTTTCCTTGTCCGTGGTCTGCGCCATCGCCGGCGCCGCCAGCAGGCAAACGACGCCCGCTGCCGCCAAGACTGTCTTCGTGATCATGTCCATCCTCCAGGGTTGTGAGGGCGGCATCTTTGAGAAATGTCAAGGTGCGGAGAGGTCCGCGCTCACGTCGGCTCCATCCTGGACGAGCCGAAGGCTGGGTTGTTCGCGCCTGGGGGATGGGCACCATGTGAATCAACTCTGATGACGGCCGCGCCGCTAGGCTTCGATAGCCGCGGGAGCGTGCCATGACGGTGCAAGAACAGTCCGATTTTCGAGAGCGCCCGCGAACGGGCATGTCCACCAGGGCCAAGGCCGGCCTGGTCCTGCTCAGATTCCTGATCGTCGCCGGCGCGCTGCTGTTCACCGAGCACCAGGCCCATGTGCTCGGGCTTCTGGTCTGGCTGCCTCTCATCGCCTGTCCGCTCACGCACGTCGACGGATATTGGACGACCCCGTCACTCGATCACCTCGTCCGTCAGCACGAGAATGGTGGGCGGGATCGTCACCCCGAGCGCACGCGCGGTCTTGAGATTGACGGCCAGCTCGAATTTTGTTGGCAGCTGGATTGGCATATTTGCCGGCTTTTGTCCCTTCAGGATCAGATCGACATAGCCCGCAGCGCGCCGAAACAGGTCGCCGATGTCGGCGCCGTAGCTGATCAGGGCGCCGGCATGCGCGAACTCCCTGTGCTGGCCGATGACGGCGATCTTCATGTCGAGGCCGATGCGGCAAATTGCGTCCTGCATCGCGGCAGTCATGTAATCGCGAATGACGATCACGGCGTTCCCGCCCGCGTTCGCGAGCACGTTGAATTGTTCGGCAACCGCCGCCGGCGATGCGCTCGTCAGTCCGAGGCGCACCGGCTCCAGCCCGGCGCGTCGTGCTTCCTCGATGGTTTGCGCGCCCCAGGCGCTGAAGGTCGGGTCCGTCGCATTGTTCAAGACGCCGATCCGCTTCAGCGAAGGCAGGATCTCCCGGATCATCTCGATGCGCTTGGCCGACATCTCCTCGCCGAACGCGGCGAAGCCGGTGAGGCTGCCGCCCGGCCGGGCGAGGCTCTGAAACAGTTCAGGGTCGCTTTGCACCGCAGGCAGCGCCACGGCGACGACGGGAATATTGGTTTTCCTGACCATCGCGCGTGCTGCGGCTGGGCCTGGCGAAAGCAGGACGTCCACCTGTCTGGCCACGAGGTCGTCGATCAATGCAAGGCCCCGCGACACATCGCCGGCCGTCGAGTGGACCTCGATGACGATGGTGCGGCCCTCCACGTAACCCAGCTCGGCCAGCGCCTTTCGGAATGGAACGAGCGTCGCATTGTCGATGTCCGGAGTGGCAAATCCGACGAATCCCACGACCGGAACGCGCTTTTGGGCCAATGCTTCACGCGCCGATATCGCCGTCATTGCCAAGAAGCCGAGAAACGTCCGTCGCCTCATTTGGCCTCTCGCGATGCCAGAACGATCTGATCACAAGAGAATGCTACACCAATCCGATCGGCGTCAGAAAGTGCGCCCGGCCGTCGAGGCAAGGCTCGGCTGGCTCACGGACCGCCGGCAGGCTCGGGGATCGGCAGATGTGCTTGGTGAGACCAGGGTTGGCCGTCGACCTCAGTGAATCCCATCGCTTCCCAAAACCGCACTGCGCCGGCATTTGCTGCGTGGACGGTGACAGTTGCGACCTTGCCCGCAACTTCTTGCAGCAAGGCGTTCGCGATGGCCCTGGCGACCTTGCGCCTCCTGTAGTCCCGGTGCACGTAAGACCGCCGCATCCGCCACATGGGCACCGGCGCCGGTGCAGGCTCGTTGGTGATTGCTCCGATGCCCGCCAATCTGCCATCCAGGTGGCAGGTGAATATGGCGTGAAACATGGTTCGATCCGTTGCGAATTCCGCAACCAGACGGGTCATGTGCGCGTGTCCATCGGCCTTGGCGTCGGCCTCCAGCGCGGGGAAATCTGCGGGAAGAGTGTCGGCGGCGCGTTCCAGGGAAATGATCGTCATGACGCAGGTTCGTTCGGCTGGAAAATCAGATCCGGCAATCGCCACAGCTCGGTGTCACGCTGTCGCGCGGCTAAGATCGAGCGACGGCCTGCGCCGCGTCGGAAAACTCAGCGCCACCGCGACCGCCGCAAGCCCGATCGCGAAGGAGCCGGCGTGGAGCCAGGTGTATTGCTGGAACGTGTCGAACACGATCCCGCCGGCCCAGGGCCCGAGCGCCATGCCGAGGCTGGCGAAGGCCGACACAGCGCCGAATACCGTGCCCATGATGCGCGCGCCGAAGAACTCGCGGACCAGCACCGCATAGAGCGGCATCACCCCGCCATAGGCGAGGCCGAACACGACCGAGAGCGCGTAGAACTCGCCGAGCTGCGCCACCGCCAGATAGGTCGCAATGCACATCGCCTGCACGAACAATCCGCCGACAAGGACCGGTTTTGCGCCGATGCGATCGGCCAGCGCGCCCAGCAACAGGCGTCCGCCGAGGCCTGAGACGCCGGCGACGCTGTAGACCGTCACCGCCGTGAGCGGAGCAATGCCGCAGACCATCGCATAGGACACCATGTGGAAGATCGGGCCGGAATGCGCCGCGCAGCAGGCGAAATGCGCCGCTGCGAGCGCGATGAATTGCGGCGTGCGCAGCGCCTGCGCCGCGTTCATCGCGACCTCCGGCGCCGCGTCCGTCGTTGCGGAGCCCGCGGCTGGCGGCGCCGGACGTACCAGGAAGCAAGCGGGGATCAACAGCGCCCAGGCAGCACAGCCGATCATCAGCATCGCGGTGCGCCAATCATAGGCCGTGATCAGCCAGCTCGCGGCCGGCGCGACCGTCACTGGCGATACGCCCATGCCGGCCGAGACCAGCGCCACTGCGAGGCTGCGGTTCTTTTCGATCCAGGCGCTCGCGAGCGCCATCATCGGTGCGTAGAAGCTGCCCACGGCGATCCCGATCAGCACGCCGAAGCAGAGCTGGAATTGCCACAGGCTTGCTGCCTGGCTCGCGGCGACGAGGCCGAACCCCAGCAGCAGGCTTCCCGAGAGCACCACGATGCGGGTGCCGAACCGGTCCGACAGCGTGCCCCATAGGAATGCGGCAAATCCCATGCAGAGGAAATCCAGCGTCGCGGCCGCCGACACGCCGGCGCGCGACCAGCCCATTGCCTCCGAGATCGGTTGCAAGAACACCGCCAGTGACAGCATCGTGCCGAATCCGATGCAGGTCATCAGTGCGCCCGCGGCGACAACGACCCAGCCATAGTCGAAGCGTGACGGCTTGCTCATGCGTTTCCTTAGCGCTTTTGCTCTTTTTTGATGGTGCGCGGGAGGGATGGTGACTTATCTGCGGGGCGAGAGCAAGGCGGGTTGCCACCGCAGGCTGACACGGCCCGTCCGCGATGATAGCATGCCGCGCGTCACCGGCCTGCGACGTCGTTCAAGCGCACACCCACCAACGTGCGAGGAGGCAAGTCCAATGAACTGGGCAGCGCTGTTTGGGCCGCGCCTGTGCCGCAGGCTTTTCCTGACCGTCATTTTCGCCTCTGCGGTCTGGGCGCCGTTGGCCTGCGCGCAGGACGTCCGAAGCGCGCCCGCCGCGCCGGGGCCGGTCTTTTCGGATAGCGGTCCCGATGCCGAGCTCTACGGTGCTGCTGAAGGCTATCCGGTCGGCACGCGGGGAGCCACTCCAGAGCTCAACAAGCTCGTCGGGAGCTACAGCCATTTCGGCGAGACCTATCCCTCGCGCCGGGTCGCTCGCGCGACCGCGCCCTGGCAATTCAAGCGCGCGCCGGAGCCGTCGATCACCTACAGCTTTGGTAACGAAAAGCTCGGCATCGCGGACTACCTCAAGCGCAACCCGGTGACGGGTCTCCTGATCGCCAGGGACGACACGATCCTGTACGAGCACTATCAATATGCGCGGACCGACCATCACCGCTTTGTCTCGCAGTCCATGGCCAAGACGTTGGTGGCCATGCTGGTCGGCATCGCGGTCTCGGAGGGACGGATCAAGTCGATCGACGACCTCGTCTCCACCTACGTCGGCGGCCTTGCAGGCACGGAATATGGCAACACATCCATCCGCGCCTTGTTGAACATGTCGTCGGGCGTCGAATTTTCGGAAGTCTATGACGGGAACGACGACATCGCCCGGCTTGGGCGGGCCCTATTCGGCGGCCCGTCGAAAGATCCCGCCGCCATCGTCGCGCAGTTCAACACCCGAACCGCGCCGCCAGGCACCAAATTCCACTATGCCAGCGTTGAAACGGAGATACTCGGGCTGGTCCTGCGCGCCGCCACGGGCACGCCGGTTGCCGACTATCTCCACGACCGGATCTGGGACCCCATCGGCACCGAGGCGGACGCCTCCTGGGTGATCGACGGGAGCGGGCAGGAGATCGCCTTTTGCTGCTTCAACGCAACCCTGCGCGATTATGCGCGCCTGGCCCGGTTGCTCGCCCATGACGGCGCGTGGGAAGGCCGTCAGCTGATCCCTCGGCAATGGCTGCTCGATGCCACGACCGTGCGGCCGGCCGACGGCCATCTCGCCCCGCACGTGGCCACGCGCTATTTCGGCTACGGCTATCAGGTGTGGCTTCTCCCCGGCGAGCAGCGCCGATTTGCCCTGCTCGGCATTCGCGGTCAGATCATCCTGGTCGATCCCGCCTCCAAGCTCGTCATGGTGCACACGGCCGTTCGCCAAAAGCCGTCCGAGCCAAACGCGCTCCGGGAGCCGCTCGCGTTGTGGTTCGCCGTGCTGCAGCAGCTCGGGCAATGATGAATTGATCGCGCCTGCCAATGGCATACAGCCCCGCTGGCGGCGCGGTCGGTCGGGTCCGTCCTTCTGGCCGGTATTCGCCGACCAGTCGGTGATGGGGTCCGCAAGTCGCGGCTGCATTGAACCTGTCCGGCTTCCGGGAGCACCAACGGCGCGTAAGTCCCGATAACCGCGACAAGGGAAGGCGCGATGAGGACCCTGAAAGCATCGATCTGCGCTGCAATTGCTGCGCTTGCCTTGAGCCTGTCGTTCGGCGTGCCGTCCCATGCCGAAGAGGACGAGGCGGGCGCGCTGATCCGGCAGATGAAGGAGCTTTATCGGGCCGGGAAGTACAAGGAAGCACTGCCTCTGGCACAGAAGTCGCTGGCCCTTCGCGAGAAGGAGTTCGGCCCTGACGATGCGCACGTCGCGATGCCGCTGAACGACCTCGGCACGATCCATTACAATCTCGGCCAATACGCCGTTGCCGAACCGCTCTACAAGCGCGCGCTGGTCATCCGGGAGAAGACACTCGGTCCGAATCATGCCGAAGTCGCAATGGTGCTGAACAATCTGGGCGATCTCTATCGCGCTGAAGAGCGTTACGCAGAAGCGGAGCCGCTTCTCAAGCGCTCGATCGCCATTGGCGAGAAAAGCGATGATCCGTCGATCGTGCTGGCGTTGAGCAATCTCGGCGCCGTTTACAGCAATCAGGGCAAGTACGATCAGGCCATACCGCTGTTCAAGCGAGGCCTTGCCGTGCTGCAGAAAGCGCTCGGCCCCGACGATCCCGAAGCCACGGTGCTGATGAACAATTTGGCAGACGCCTATATCAATCGGCGTCGCTATGCCGATGCCGAGCAGCTGCTGAAGCGATCGATGGCGGTGACCGAGAAGGCGTTCGGCCCCGATCATCCCGACATCGCCCAGGCACAGAACAATCTGGCTGCACTCTATGCGCGCCAGGGGCGTAACGCCGAAGCCGAGCGGCTGTTCAAGCGGTCGGTGGCCACTCTCGAGAAAACCCTCGGTCCCAACCACCCGGATCTCGCCGGCGTTCTGGACAACCTCGCCGGTCTCTACAGGGATCAGGGCCGCTATGCCGATGCCCAGCAGGTCCTGAAACGGTCGATGGCCATCCGCGGGAAGACAAGGCCGATTTGAAGACCAGCAAGGCGCCGAGCGCCGGCCTGCCATTCTTCCGACAGCACACAATTTCGTGGGCACATTTCGCTTTGCCCACACGACGACATTTCCAACTTTTTTGGCGCATTGAGGCCGGACCATGTCGGCATGGGCCGGTCTCGATCGTCCTTGGGTGGATACGTCCCGGACGTGCTGGAGATGGACCCGGCACACGTGACGTGATTCCGTCAATTCGAGCGCCAAAGTCGCAACTGGAGCAATACCCATGAGGATCACCGTCGAAACCAGCGTAGCCGCACCGATCGATCAGGTCTGGCGTGCCTATACGACGCCTGCCGACATCGTGAAGTGGAATGCGGCGTCCGACGACTGGCATACGACCAGGGCGACGGTCGACCTGCGCGAAGGCGGCGCCTTCTCGTCCCGGATGGAAGCCAAGGACGGCAGCATGGGCTTCGACTTCGCGGGCACCTACACCAAGATCGTCGAGCACAAGCGGATCGAATACGCGTTCGGCGATCGGAAGGCCGAGGTTGAGTTCGTATCCGGCCCGAACGGCGTTGTCGTCCGCGTCACCTTCGACGCCGAAACCACGCACTCGGTCGAACAGCAGCAGGGTGGCTGGCAGGCGATCCTCGACAATTTTGCGAAGTACGTCGAGGCGAAGCAGAAGATGCTGTGAGGGCGTGCTCAAGGAGCGGACGCGAGCACAGCTTTCGAAGGGTGGGCAAAGGCGCGGAGCGCCGTGCCCACCACTCTTCCCGACGGCACACAAGCGGGTGGGCACGCTTCGGCCGTCGCTCTTCGAGCTATGGCGGACAAGTCGCTTTGCCTAACCTAAAAACCCAGGCTTGCTGAGACCGATCTCACGCGGACTTGGTCAACACGTCCGTCAACCAATCCGGCTCGACGATCATGACCGAGTGGCCGGACGTGGTGTTCTCGAGAACGGTCCAGGAGTTGTCCGCCTTGCACTCCGCCGCCGCCTTGTCCATGGCGGCGAGCTGGAATTTCGGCAAGCGGATGAAGGTTTTCTTGGCGACCTTTTCGCGCGCGCCCGACAGCTTGACCGGTTGCAGGAATGTGCCGACGGGATGTGGGGTGACCTTCGACAGCACCCAAGCCACATCCTTCGGATCGTTGAACGCGTTCGGAGGAACCGCCTTGGGCGCCGGACGGCTGATCGCGCCCTCCTCGATCGGGAAGGGGACGAGGTCCCGAAACGACTGACCGTCCGCGGGCTTGATGGCATCGACCCAGACGATCGACGAGACCCGGCTTCCGATGCGCTCGAGCGCGCCCGATGCCGGACAGCCACCATAGGAATGGGCAACCAGGCAGATGTCCGTCAGGTCCTCCCATTCGACGAGATTGGCGATGTCGGAGATGTGGGTGTCGAGGCTGATGTCCTTGTTCAGAAGGTGCGAGCGCTCCGCCAATCCGGTCAGCGTCAGCGCATAGACGCGATGCCCCAGCTTTTGCAGGCGTTCCGTGACGCGCTGCCACGACCAGGCGCCGTAATACGCGCCGGGAACGAGCACATAGGTCTTCTGGGTCGATTGCGCACGGGCCGGACTGGTAAATACGCCCGGCGCGAATGCGGAGGCCGAGCCGGCTGCCGCGCCAAGGCTGCCAAGAAGTCTGCGACGTGTGATGCTTGAACGGATCATGAAATAGCTCCGTTGGGTTCAATGATTTGATATCTAAAAATTAGACGAACGATCGTGCTGGCTCTTCCAGCCCGCTGCGAGCCTGCCAACATAGCCCTGTTTTGCCCGACGGGTCAAACCGACTTCGTAAAATCAAAAAAAGCACAATGCCGCCAAGGGCGCGGCTACTGTGCATGGGGTTGTTTTCGCAGTTTTGTTTTGCTGGCCGAAACCGGTCTCGCGACAAAGTTGCTCCGCATCGTCGTCATGGCCGGGCTTGACCCGGCCATCCACGACTTTTGTCGCGGCAAAAACGTGGATGCCCGGGACGAGCCCGGGCATGACGGCGGTTCGCGATGAGTGAAGGTCCGTTGCTCAGCTGTCCACCTTCAGCGCGGCAATGAAAGCTTCCTGCGGGATGTCGACCTTGCCGAACTGCCGCATTTTCTTCTTGCCTTCCTTCTGCTTCTCCAGAAGCTTGCGCTTGCGCGTGATGTCGCCGCCGTAGCATTTTGCGGTGACGTCCTTGCGCAGCGCGCGCACCGTCTCGCGCGCGATCACCTTGCCGCCGATCGCCGCCTGGATCGGGATCTGGAACATGTGCGGCGGGATCAGCTCCTTCATCTTCTCGACCATGGCGCGGCCGCGGCCCTCCGCACGGGTGCGGTGGACCAGCATCGAGAGCGCATCGACCGGCTCGGCATTGACCAGGATCTGCATCTTGACGAGATCGGCCGGCTTGTAGTCGGTGAGATGATAGTCGAACGAGGCGTAGCCCTTGGAGACCGATTTGAGGCGGTCGTAGAAGTCGAACACGACTTCGTTCAGCGGCAGGTCGTATTTCACCATGGCGCGGGAGCCGACGTAGGTGAGCTCCTTCTGCGCGCCGCGGCGGTCCTGGCACAGCTTCAGGACGCTGCCGAGATATTCGTCGGGCGTGAGGATCGTCGCCTCGATCCAGGGCTCGTCGATCTCGGCGATCTTGACCACGTCGGGCATGTCGACGGGATTGTGGATCTCGATCTCCTGGCCGTCGGTGAGCTTCATCTTGTAGATGACGCTCGGCGCGGTCGCGATCAGATTGAGATCGAACTCGCGCGATAGCCGCTCCTGGATGATCTCGAGGTGCAGCAGCCCGAGGAAGCCGCAGCGGAAGCCGAAGCCGAGCGCGGCTGACGTCTCCATCTCGAAGGAGAAGCTGGCGTCGTTGAGGCGCAGCTTGCCCACCGCGGCGCGCAGCGTCTCGAAGTCGTCGGCGTCGACCGGGAATAGGCCGCAGAACACCACCGGGATCGCCGGCTTGAAGCCCGGCAGCATCTCGGCGACCGGCTTCCTGTCGTCGGTGATGGTGTCGCCGACGCGGGTGTCGGCGACTTCCTTGATCGCGGCGGTGATGAAGCCGATCTCGCCGGGGCCCAGCTCCTCGACCTGCTGCATCTTCGGCGTGAAGAAGCCGACACGCTCGACGTCATAGGCCGCGCCGGTGCCCATCATGCGCACGCGCTGGCCCTTCTTCATCGTGCCGTCGACAATGCGCACCAGCACGACGACGCCGAGATAGACGTCGTACCAGCTGTCGACCAAGAGCGCCTTGAGCGTGGCGTCGCGATCGCCCTTCGGCGGCGGCAGGCGGGTGACGATGGCCTCCAGCACGTCCGGCACGCCGAGACCAGTCTTGGCCGAGATCATCACCGCGTCGGAGGCGTCGATGCCGATGACGTCCTCGATCTGCTGCTTGACCTTCTCTGGCTCGGCCGCGGGCAGGTCGACCTTGTTCAGGACCGGGACGATCTCGTGATTGTTGTCGAGCGCCTGATAGACGTTGGCGAGCGTCTGCGCCTCGACGCCCTGGCTGGCGTCGACCACGAGCAGGGAACCCTCGCAGGCCGCCAGCGACCGCGAGACCTCGTAGGCGAAGTCGACATGGCCGGGCGTGTCCATCAGGTTGAAGATGTAATCCTTGCCGTCCTTGGCGCGGTAGGCGAGGCGCACCGTCTGCGCCTTGATCGTGATGCCGCGCTCGCGCTCGATGTCCATGGAATCGAGCACCTGCTCCTTGCCCGCCATCTCGCGGTCGGAGAGGCCGCCGGTCATCTGGATCAGGCGGTCGGCCAGCGTCGATTTTCCATGGTCGATATGGGCGACGATGGAGAAATTGCGGATGTTGGAAATGGGGACGGTCGTCATGGGCGCGGGATACCACTCACATCCCCGTGCGGCAACCATATTGCTGTATTTTCAGGGCCTTTGTTCACGCCAAGCTGATTCCATGACGGGCCAAAACGCGCTACGCAACGGCCATGTCCACGACCTCTATTCCCACTGCCGGAGCGCGGGCAAAGACCCGCTTGAGTTACAACCGCTTCCGGGCCTTCCTGGTTGCCTGCGCGACCCGCCCCGAGGCGCAATTATGGCTGGTGATCCAATTCGCCATCCTGCACGCGGTGCTGTGGACCTTCATCCTGATCAATCTGAAGGCGGCGCAGGACGTTCACATGGACGTCGCAGAAGCCTGGGGCTGGGGACAGAAATTCCTCTGGGGCTATGGCAAGCACCCGCCGTTGTCGGGCTGGGTGGCCGGCCTCTGGTTCAAGGCGTTCCCGGCGGCGGATTGGGCGACCTATGCGCTGGCGATGACGACGGTGAGCGTCGGCATGGTGCTCTGCTGGCTGATCGCCTTGCGCGTGGTGGATGCGCGCCGCGCGTTCCTGGTCGTGGTGATGATCGCGCTCTACCCGATCTTCAACTTCAAGGGTTTCAAGTACAACCCGGACCTGCTGCAGCTCGTCACGCTGCCGCTCCTGGTGCTCGCCTATCTCAACGCCTTCGCGAAGCGGAGCTGGCAATCCGGAATCCTGCTCGGGCTTGCTGGCGCGCTGGCGCTGATGACGAAATATTGGGTGCTGACGATGATCGGCGCGATTGGGTTGGCCGCGCTGATCCATCCCGACCGCTTGCGTTTCCTCTCGTCGCCGGCCCCATGGGTGGCGATCGCCACGATGGTCGCGGCGATGATCCCGCACCTCGTCTGGCTGGCGGATGCGCATTTCGTGCCGCTGACCTATGCCGGCGACACCTACAGCCTCAAGGACAAGGCCCAGCTGCATCAGCTCGTCGCGGGCTATGTGCTGCATAACTTCGCGTTGCTGGCCTTGCCGGTGGCGCTCGCGGCGCTGGCCATGGCGCTGGTGCCGCCATGGGTCAAATTGCTGCTAAGTGCGCCGTTGCGCATCGTCACGCGCGCCTGGGCGCGCGGCGCCAATGCAGGGGTCAATGTCTCGCAGGCGCTGAATGTCTGGATCGTCCAGGTCATCGTCGCAGTCGGCCCGCCGCTCGGCGCGCTCGCCTTCAGCATCTACATGAAGACGGATTGGGGCATCTCGCTGTTCTTCCTGGTGCCGCTCGCACTGGTTGCGATCCCGACGCTGCGCGTGCAGAGCGCCGCGCTGTTCAACATCGCCGCGATCTGGCTCGTGCTCAGCGCCGCGACGCTCGCCGCTTCGCCATGGATCGCCGCGCGCGAGATGGCGGCCAATGCCGGCAATGCACAGATCTACGGCGCGCGCTCGGAGCTCGCGCGCGAATTGACCCAGGCCTGGCACACCCGCTTCGGCTCGCGCTGGGCCGTCGTTGCCGGCACGATGGAACAGATCCAGCCGCTGGTGTTCTACAGCCCGGATCATCCGGCCGCGCTGCTGCCGTTGGAGGCCTGGGATTCCGGATTGACCTCGCGCGACGACGCCAAGAAATACGGGTTCATCGGCGTGTTCGATCCGACCGACGGCCGCCTGCCCGCGTTCGAGAAATGGGTGTCGGACGTCGCGCCCAACGCCGAGCGCATCGTGATGACCACGCGCCGCTTCACCAACGGCAAGGCCGGCCCGTCGATGAGCTGGAACATCTACTTCGCGCCGCCGGGAAAATAGCCGAGCTGCCGTAGGGTAGGCAAAGGCGCGCAGCGCCGTGCCCACCATCTCTCGGCAATCGCGACAGACTTGGTGGGCACGCTTCGCTTTGCCCACCCTACGGCAGCTTCATTGACGAAGCCCCTAAACCCCTTCCTCGTTGAACTTGCTTTCAACGAGCTCCGTGATTGCCGCGAGCGCGGCTTCGGCGTCGGTCCCTGCCGCCGCCACCGTGATCGTCGTCCCGGGACCCGCGGCGAGCATCATCAGGCCCATGATCGAGGTGCCGCCGACGGTCTCGCCGCCGCGCGTCACCCACACCTGCGCGTCGAAGCGCTCGACCGCCTGGACGAATTTCGCCGAGGCGCGCGCATGCAGGCCGCGCTTGTTGATGATGAGGAGATCCTTGGAGATCGCGCCCGCGGGCACGCCGGTCGCGGCTTGTGGCGCCTCCTCGCTCATTTGCCGGCGAGCACGCGGCTGGCGATGGTGACGTATTTGCGGCCGGCTTCCTGCGCCATCGCGATCGCGTCGGGCAGCGATCGCTCCTCGCGCACCTTGGCGAGCTTAACCAGCATGGGCAGGTTAATGCCCGCGAGCACTTCGACCTTGGGTCGGCTCATGCAGGATATCGCGAGGTTCGACGGCGTGCCGCCGAACATGTCGGTGAGGATCGCAACGCCGTCGCCGGAATCGACGCGGTTGACCGCCTCGATGATGTCGCTTCGGCAGAGATCGGAATCATCCTCGGCGCCGATCGTGATCGCTTCGATTTGCTTTTGTGGACCCATGACATGCTCAAGCGCCGCCTTGAATTCGTCGGCAAGGCGCCCGTGGGTCACAAGTACTAGACCAATCATCGGAAAACTCCTCGCGGGCGCTTTTGGTGCACCGCACGAACGCGCCACTTTGACCATCCAGAGCCCCCGCGCAAGAGGGGATGTTGCGTATCTCCCTGAATCTAGACGGATGGATGAGGGGAGCTGCGCCGGTCTATTCGGTCGCGATAGTGGGGTTCATATGGTTACCATTTCCCTTCAAACAATCGCCTGACGGGTTAACGGAAGATGAACTCTTGGTAGTGGTCAAGGCCGCAACAACCAGAGGAAGGGGCGAATAGTCGCGGGCAACAGGAATTCGCGGTATTTCGACACCAAAAATGCTGGTTTTCAGGGCTTCGGCCGGCGGCAGGCGCTCCGCGTCCGAGGCGGCCAGATCGACCACGAGACCGACGGTCGCATGCTCCACGAAGTCGCAGCGGCGGATTCCGAGGCCCCGGATCTCGATCAGGCCCGCCAGACGAGGCGCGGGTCGGACCTCAATTTCATCGCCGAGTGTCGCCAGATGGACACGGTCGTCACCGACAAGAACGGCCCTTTCCACAACGCCCGAGCGCCCCGCCATGATCAGATCGAAGGCAAGTCGCGACTTGCCGGCCCCTGAGGGCCCGCGGATCAGCACGGCGAAAGGCCCGACCTTGACGGCAGAGGCGTGAACGCTGGGCTCACCTTCGTTCATAGCGCCGGCAGCCTCGCCACGAAGCGCGCGCCGGCAATTGTCGGAGTGCCGTCGGCGTCCGGCGGGCCTGGACGGTTCTCCGCCCAGATCCGTCCGCCATGGGCGTCGACGATCTGCTTCGAGATCGACAGGCCGAGGCCGGAGTTCTGGCCAAAGCCCTGATGCGGGCGGTCGGTGTAGAAGCGCTCGAAGATGCGCTCCAGCGCGTCCTCGCGAATGCCGGGCCCGTCGTCGTCGACCACGATCTCGATCTCGCCGCGCACGCGCCGACAGGTGAGGCGCACCTTGCTGCCGGGTTCGGAGAAGGATTGCGCGTTGGAGAGCAGGTTGGAGACGACCTGTCCGAGCCGCGAATCGTGGCCACTCACGGCGAATGTGTCGGTCGGGCTGCGGCCTTCGAACCGCGTTTCGACCGCGACGTCGTGGCCGAGTTTGGTTTCGTTGGCGACGGAGGCCAGCGTCGTCAGCAGCCGGCGCAAATCGACCGGGATCGCATCCTGGCGCTGCAGCTCGGCATCGAGCCGGCTGGCGTCGGAGATGTCGGAGATCAGCCGGTCGAGCCGCTTGACGTCGTGCTCGATCACCTCGAGCAGTCGCGCGCGGCTGTTCTCGTTGCGCGCCAGCGGCAGCGTCTCGACCGCCGAGCGCAGCGAGGTCAGCGGGTTCTTCAACTCATGGGCAACGTCGGCGGCGAACATCTCGATCGCCTCGATGCGGCTGTAGAGCGCGCTGGTCATATCGCGCAGCGCGCCGGAGAGGTGGCCGATCTCGTCGCGGCGGCGGGTGAAATCGGGGATCTCGATCCGGGCCTTGATGCGGCGGCGGACGCGTTCGGCGCTGTCGGCGAGCCGGCGCACGGGACCTGCGATCGTGCTCGCCAGCAGCAGCGACAGCATGATCATGACGGCGGCGGCGACGCCGCCGACCTTCAGGATGGCGAGGCGCTCGGCGGTGACCATCTGGTCGATGTCGTCGCCTTGCGTCGACAGCATCAAGGCGCCGTGGATCGCGCGCGAACGCAGCACGGGGACTGCGACCGAGACGATCACCTCGCCGCGTGCATTGACCCGCACCATCGAGCGTTTCTGGCCCTGGAGGGCGTCGCCCACTTCGGCATAGCCGTTGCCGTTCTCGGGCCCGAGCTCGCGATAGAGCGGCAGGTCGCCGCGGTTCAGCCAGGTGCGCACCGCGACCTTGCCGCGCTCGATGATGCCGGGTTTGTCGGCCGGCGGCGGCAGCGGAAAGCGCAGCACGTTTTCGAGGTTGCGGCTGTCGAGCAGCAGGCTGCCGTTCGGATCGTAGATGCGGGCGCGCGTCTTGGTCGGCGAGATCAAGGTGCGCAGCACCGGCGCGACGCGCTCCGGATTGATCGGGAAGTCCAGCGGCGAATACTCATCCGAGCCGCCATAGGTCTCGCCCGGCTTGAGGTCGAGCAGCCGGTCGGGATCGATGGTGATGGCGTTGGTCTGCACCGTGGCAGAGGCCGCGATCGCGCCGGCGATGATCTCGGCCTGGACCAGGAGGCTCTGGGCGCGCGCGTCGATCAGGCCGGCACGGAATTGCGACAGGTACAGGATGCTCGCCACCAGCGCGACGAGGCCGGCGAGGTTGAGCGAGACGATGCGGCGGGTCAGGCTCGAGAAGGACAGCGCGAAGAAGAACTGCCCGGCGCGTTTCAGCCAGTTCAGCGGCCGGAAGCCCTGCGGCTTGTCCTCGGCAACGTGCTCCCGAACGCCGTCGGATGCGATATCCCCGGCGCTCTGGTTAGGGTCAGGCTGCGTTCGGTCAAGCAATGCTTACGCCCGCGTTAGGACGGCCCGTGCGAAGGTCCCCGCATCCTAGAGCGATCCTCGTCCCGATGGAACGAGAACCGGAGATGCTCTCGATCGCCGTGGAGGGGGCGCCTCAGGCTTCCTTGAAACGGTAGCCGACGCCGTAGAGCGTCTCGATCATCTCGAACTCGTTGTCGACCACCTTGAACTTCTTGCGCAGCCGCTTGATGTGGCTGTCGATGGTGCGGTCGTCGACATAGACCTGGTCGTCATAGGCGGCGTCCATCAGCGCGTTGCGGCTCTTCACCACGCCGGGCCGGGTCGCGAGCGCCTGCAGGATCAGGAATTCGGTCACGGTGAGCGTTACCGGCTCGTTCTTCCAGGTGCAGGTATGGCGCTCGGGGTCCATGCGCAGCAGGCCGCGGTCGAGCGCCTTGGCGTCGTTCTCCTTCGGCGCGACGGTCGGGTCCTTCGGCGCCGAGCGCCGCAGCACCGCCTTGACGCGCTCGACCAGCAGACGCTGCGAGAACGGTTTGCGGATGAAGTCGTCTGCGCCCATCTTGAGGCCGAACAGCTCGTCGATCTCCTCGTCCTTGGAGGTGAGGAAGATCACCGGCAGGTCGGACTTCTGCCTGAGACGGCGCAACGTCTCCATGCCGTCCATGCGCGGCATCTTGATGTCGAGGATGGCGAGATCGGGCTGGGTGGTGCGGAAACCGTCGAGTGCGGAGGCACCGTCGGTGTAGGTCATGATACGGTAGCCTTCGGCTTCCAGCGCGATCGAGACGGATGTGAGAATGTTGCGGTCGTCGTCGACCAAAGCGATTGTGGGCATGAGCCTCTCTGCTTTCTGCTTTCCGTTTGGGTCGTGGCTTGAAACGGCGAGCAATCAGTGATGCGCCGCATACATGGGTGCCGACGTGGCGTTCGAACCTTGTCACCGAGCAATGCAAGCTGGGCTGAAGTGTGACCAAGTTCCACGAAACACGGCAGATTCGCCGCATCTCGACCCATAACCGGGCCCCCGTTTACCCGAAAAAAGGCCCTCCTTGCAACCACCTGAGCCGAGAAAGCCGATGCAACCGACCCCCGATTTCGACCCCGCAAAGCTCGCCAAATCATTGCTGAGGCGGTCCCGGCAGGGGGCTCTGGCGACGCTGATGGCCGGCAGCGGCGATCCCTATTGTTCCCTGGTCAATCTGGCCAGCCATCCCGACGGCTCGCCGATCCTGTTGATCTCGCGCCTCGCCGTGCACACCAAGAACATCCTCGCGGACTCCAGGGTCTCGCTAATGCTGGACGAGCGGGCGGCGGGCGATCCGCTGGAAGGCGCTCGGATCATGCTGTCCGGCCGTGCCGAGGAGGCCGATTCCGCCAGGGATCTAATCCAGCGGCGGTATCTTAGTGCCCATCCCTCAGCAGAAGGCTTTGTTTCGTTTAAGGATTTCTCCTTCTTCCTGATCCGGCCCACGGGAACCCATCTGGTCGCCGGCTTCGGCCGGATCGTCGACCTCAAGCCCGAGCAATTCCTGATCGACCTCACCGGCGCCGAGGATCTGCTGGCGGCGGAGGCGAGCGCCGTCGAGCACATGAACGCCGACCATCGCGACGCCCTCAATCTCTATGCAACGAAGCTGCTCGACGCCGCCGAGGGCGACTGGCGCTGCACCGGCTGTGATCCCGAAGGCCTCGACATGCAGGACGGCCAGGCCACGCTGCGGCTGGACTTCCCGGAGCGGGTGACGGATGGCACGGCGCTTCGCAAGATGCTGGTCCGCCTCGCTGGCGAAGCGCGCAGGAAGATGGACCAGGGCGCAACCACTTGAACGCCGCTACCGATCGCCGCGACCCATGACTGTGCTGATTTTCGGGGTCGCCGCGAGAGGGGTCATGACGCGTCATCGTTTGGCATGGACGGCGGGTCTGGCGCTTGCCATCGCCACCTTGCTGGCCACCCCGGCCCTCGCGCAGAAGGGCGATCTCGCCGCGCAGGGGGCGCGGATCAACGCGCTCAACCAGGCCGGCAAATATGCGGAAGCGCTGCCCCTGGCGCAGGCCATGGTCGCGAGCCTGGAGAAGGGCAATGACGGGCGCGAGCTTTCGGCCGCGCTCAACAATCTCGGCCAGGTCTATGCCGGGCAGGGCCGCGACGATCTGGCCGAGCCGGTCTACAAGCGCGCGATCGCGCTGATGGAAAAGTCGCTCGGCCTCGACACCGCCTTGATCTCGCCCGAGCTGACCAACCTGGCCGCGCTGTACCAGCGGCAGGGCCGCTTCGCTGAAGCCGAGCCGCTGTTCAAGCGCGCGCTTGCCGTCAGCGAAAAGAGCCTGTCGCGCGAGCATCCCGATGTCGGCCGGGCCCTCAACAATCTCGCCACGCTCTATGTGAAGCAGGAGCGCTTTGCCGATGCCGAGTCGCTGTTCCGCCGTGCGCTCGCGATCTATCAGAAAGCTGCCGGTCCCGAGCATCCCGCGGTCGCCACGGTCCTGAACAACATCGGACAGGTCGAGCGCGACCTCGATCGCGACGCCGATGCCGAAGCGCCGATCAAGCGCTCGCTCGCGATCCGTGAAAAGGTGCTGGGGCCTGAACACCCCGACGTCGCGCGCTCGCTCAACAATCTCGCCGGGCTCTATCAGCACCAGCAGCGTTATGTCGATGCCGAGCCGCTCTATCGCCGCGCGCTGGCGATCCGCGAGTGTGCGCTCGGGCCCGATCATCCTGATGTCGCGATCTCGACGAGCAATCTCGCCGATTTCCTGCAGGCGGCGGGACGGACGGCGGACGCCCTGCCGTTCGCGCAGAAGACGCTCGCGGCCAATCGTGCGCAACTGCGCGTCGTGCTGCCAATCCTGTTCGCGGCGCGGCAGCAATCGCTGCTGGCGAACGAAAAGGCGCTCGACGATGCGCTCGGTGCGATCCAGCGCGGGACGCAATCCTCTGCCGCTTCCGCCGTGAACAAGCTCGCGGTGCGGCTCGCCGCCGGCAGCGACCGGCTCGCCGAGCTCGTGCGCAAGGATCAGGATCTCGCCGCCGAGTCCGAAGCGCTCGACAAGGCGATCATCGCTGCGGTGTCGAAGCCATCGGCCCAGCGCGACGTCGCGACCGAGCAGCGCAGCCGTGCGCGGATCGCTGCGATCGCGAGCGCGCGCAATGGATTGCAGAAGACACTCGCCGTCGAGTTTCCCGACTATTCCTCGCTCTCCAACCCGCTGCCGCTGACCGTGAAGGACATCCAGCCGCTGCTGGCGTCCGACGAGGCGATGGTGATCTATTCCGTCGTCGACAGGCGGAGCTATGTCGTCGCGATCACGCGCGAGAGCGTCGACTGGAAGGAGATTCCGCTCGGAGCGGACGCGGTTGCACAGAAGGTCACGGCTTTCCGCAGGGGGCTCGATGTCGGCAAGGCGCGCGATGCATCCGGCAAATCGGGATTGTTCGACCTTGGCCTTGCCAACGAGCTCTATGTCGCGCTGCTCGGCCCGGTCGAGGCGCTGACCAAGGACAAGCGCAACCTGCTGGTCGTGCCGTCGGCGGCATTGACTGCATTGCCGTTTCATCTGCTGGTCACGGAGAAGCCGCAGGCTGCGATCCCGGATAAGCTCGAAGGCTATCGCGGCGCGGCCTGGCTGCTGCGGCGTCAGGCCGTTTCGGTGCTGCCGTCGGTGATCAGCCTTAAATCGCTGCGCGCTTTTGCCCGCAGGGATCAAAGCGTCAAGCCGATGACCGGTTTCGGCGATCCCGTGTTCAACCCTGCAGCCGAAGGGCCTGCCGACCGGCGCGCCACTAGCGGCAAGGTCGCCGCACGCAGCATTGCGACGACCGCCTATGCCGACTTCTGGCGCGGCGCAGGCGTGGATCGTGCGCGGCTGGCGCATGCACTGCCGCAGCTGCCCGATACCGCCGATGAATTGAACGCGGTGGCGAGGGACGTCGGCGCTGCCGAGGCCGACATCCATCTTGGCCGCGACGCCAGCGAAACGACGCTCAAGCGGGCAGCGCTTGCTCAATACGGCATCATCTACTTTGCCACCCACGGCCTCGTTGCCGGCGACGTCAAGGGATTGGGGGAGCCTTCGCTTGCGCTCTCCATCCCCGACCAGGCGACGGAGCTCGACGATGGTCTTCTCACCGCGAGCGAAGTGGCCCAGCTCAAGCTCAATGCCGATTGGGTTGTGCTGTCCGCCTGCAACACCATCGCGGGCGACAAGCCCGGTGCAGAGGCGTTGTCGGGATTGGCGCGCTCGTTCTTCTATGCAGGTGCCCGCGCGCTCCTGGTGTCGCATTGGGCCGTGGATTCGGAGGCTGCGACCCGCTTGACCACATCGACGTTCGAGCTGCTCAAGAACGAACCGAAGCTCGGTCGTGCCGAAGCCTTGCGCCGCGCGATGTTAACCTATCTCGACGACGCCTCGTTGCCGCGCAACGCTTATCCCGCGATGTGGGGACCGTTCGCGCTGATCGGCGAGGGCGAGGTAAAATAGGGCGTTGGCGCAGCGATTGTGCGTCGCAATAACCGGACATAACGCGCAAACGTGCATTTGGTTGCGCGATCATCGGCACTTTCTCGATGCGTCCTTTCAGAGCTGACATGCGCGACGTTTGGCGCGGTCCTTGAATAAACCAAATCCTGCGGGATCAGCTTGGCAACGCCAGCGTTCACCAGTATTAGGTCGTTCAGCCGAGGCCGAACGGCCCATATTGACGGTGAGCGCGACGGCGCCAAACTTGGCCGCGCTGAGTGTCGCGGGTTCTAGGAGGATTTTTTCGTGCAAGAGACGGGCGTGCGCAACGGTGCCTTCGGCGCCGACAAATTCGGCTTAAAGAATCTCAAGCAGGTTCACTGGAACCTGGGTGCGCCGCAGCTCTATCAATATTCACTCGCAGGGGGTGAGGCGGTGCTCTCCGCCGACGGCGCGCTTTGTGCCGATACGGGCGAGTTCACCGGGCGTAGTCCGAAGGACAAGTTCACGGTGCGCGACGCCACCACCGACAAGAAGATGTGGTGGGCCGGCAACCAGTCGATCACCGCAGAGCAGTTCGAGGCGCTCTATCAGGACTTCCTCAAGCACGCCGAAGGCAAGCGCCTGTTCGCGCAGGACCTCTATGGCGGCGCCGACCCGGCCTACCGGATCAAGACGCGCGTCTTCACCGAGCTTGCCTGGCACTCGCTCTTCATCCGCACGCTGCTGATCCGCCCCGAGGCGATCGAGCTGTCGACCTTCGTGCCGGAGCTCACCATCATCGACATGCCGAGCTTCCGCGCCGACCCTAAACGCCATGGCTGCCGCTCGGAGAACGTCGTCGCGATCGATTTCGCCCGCAAGATCGTCCTGATCGGCGGGTCTTATTATGCCGGCGAGATGAAGAAGTCGGTCTTCACCACCCTGAACTATTATCTGCCCGAGCGCGGCGTGATGCCGATGCACTGCTCGGCGAATGTCGGCGCCAAGGGCGACACCGCGATCTTCTTCGGCCTGTCGGGCACCGGCAAGACGACGCTGTCGGCCGATCCCAACCGCACCCTGATCGGCGACGACGAGCACGGCTGGGGCCCGAACGGCGTCTTCAATTTCGAAGGCGGCTGCTACGCCAAGTGCATCAAGCTCTCGAAGGAAGCCGAGCCCGAGATCTATGCCGCCTCGACCCGCTTCGGCGCGGTGCTCGAGAACTGCGTACTCGATGAGGACACCCGCGTCGTCGATTTCGACGACGGCTCCAAGACCGAGAACACGCGTTCGGCCTATCCGCTCGACTTCATCCCCAACGCTTCGCGCACCGGCCGCGCGCCGCAGCCGAAGAACGTGGTGATGCTGGCGGCCGACGCCTTCGGCGTGCTGCCGCCGATCGCCAAGCTCTCGCCGGCGCAGGCGATGTATCACTTCCTCTCCGGCTACACCGCCAAGGTTGCCGGCACCGAGCGCGGCCTCGGCAACGAGCCGCAGCCGGAATTCTCGACCTGCTTCGGCTCGCCCTTCCTCCCGCTCGACCCCAGCGTCTACGGCAACATGCTGCGCGACCTCATCGCCCAGCACAATGTCGATTGCTGGCTGGTCAACACCGGGTGGACGGGCGGCAAGTATGGTGTCGGCTCGCGCATGCCGATCAAGGTGACGCGCGCGCTGCTCACCGCCGCGCTCGACGGCTCGCTTCGCAACGTCGAATTCCGCACCGACAAGTATTTCGGCTTCGCGGTCCCGACCGCGCTGCCGGGCGTGCCGTCCGAGATCCTCAACCCGGTCAATACCTGGAAGGACAAGGACGAGTTCGACAAGACCGCCCGCGCGCTGGTCGGCATGTTCCAGAAGAACTTCGCCAAGTTCGAAGCCCAGGTCGACGCCGAGGTGCGCGCCGCCGCGCCGGACGTGAAGCTCGCGGCGGAGTAAACGCTCTGTCTTCAATGCAAAAGGGCGGCCGAGAGGCCGCCTTTTTTCTTTCCTTCTCCCCTTGCGGGAGAAGGTGGCGCCGAAGGCGCCGGATGAGGGGTTCTCTCCACCCGCAAGACTATTCGTGAGGATCGAGACCCCTCACCCGTCTCGCCGCTCCGCGGCGAGCCACCCTCTCCCACAAGGGGAGAGGGTAAGAAAGCTCACGCCTTGAAATACGCGATCTGCGTCGTGGTCGCGAGCAGCCGGCCGTTCGGCGACCACAGCTCGCCGTGCTGGTCGGCGTAGCTCTTGTGCATGATCTTCGAATCCGCCGTCGCGAGCACGCGCGTGATGTCTTCAGCCGCGAGCTCCTCGGCGTCGGTATGGAAATAGGTCGTCAGCGACACCGTGCCAAACGGCACCAGCTCGCGGCGGGCGTGGAAGATGCGGCCGAAGAAGGCGTCCGACATCGACATCAGCGAGAGCAGGTCGAGCTTGCGCGGCGTGCGGTCGCTGATCCAGATCTTCGAGTAAGTGCTGGCGGGCTCGGTCTGCGGCGGGCCGATCCGCATCTCGCCCTCGACGAAGCGGAATTCGTACTGGTTAGCCCAGGATGCCGAGATCTTCGGGAACGGCAGCGTCTCCTCGAACGGCGTTGCATCCGGATATTGCGCCACCCTGTGCTCCCAGGACGGGCGCCGCTCGGCGAACACCGCAGTGGCGAGCGTTGCGACCTCGCCGCCGCCCTGGCTGAGCTCGACGCTCCAATGCTGGCTGGATCGGTTAGCCTTCACGAGGCGCACGTCGAGATCGAACGGACCCTTGGCGATCGGCGCGCAGAAATTGACGGTGAGCGCGAGCGGATCGCCGGCGGCTTGCGGATGCTCGATCAGCGCGCGCAAAATGGTCGCGGCGGTGGCGCCGCCGAACGGGCCGACAAAGGCCCAGTAATCGTCGCTGGTGTGTCCCTGCCAGCTGCTGTCACCGGCAGTGACGCGCGTGGCTTCGTCGAAGGGGTGCAGAAGCTTGGCGTGCATTTGTGTTCCCGTCTGTCATCCCGGGGCGATGCGCAGCATCGAACCCGGAATCTCGAGATTCCGGGTTCGGCTCTGCGAGCCGCCCCGGAATGACGGTCGTCCTATCACAGCCATCGCTGGCATGTGCAATTACGTATCGGGTAATGCCGCTTCCATCTCGCGGAAAATCAGCCCGCGGCGTCGCGCAGGTTCGGCAGCAGCGGCGTGGTGGGATTGACCGGCACGTTCCAGATCTCCTCGGCATATTCGCGGATGGTGCGGTCCGAGGAGAACCAGGCCATCCGCGCCACGTTGAGGATCGAGGCGCGCGTCCAGGCCGGCGTCACCTGCCAGCGCGCGTCGACAGCGCGCTGCGCCTCGTAGTAGGAATCGAAATCGGCGCTGACCATGTAATGGTCGAGATAGCGCAGCGCGTGCGCGATGGATTCGAAGCGGCCGGGATCGCCGGGCGAGAACTCGCCGGCGCCGATCGCGTCGATGGCGCGTTGCAGCTTCGGCGACTTGCGGATCACGTCGGAAGCATCCAGCCCCTGCTTGCGCCGGATCATCACGTCGCCGGCCTCCATGCCGAAGATCGCGATGTTCTCCGCGCCGACATGGTCGCGGATCTCGATATTGGCGCCGTCGAGCGTGCCGATGGTGATGGCCCCGTTCAGCGCCAGCTTCATGTTGCCGGTGCCGGAGGCTTCCATGCCCGCGGTCGAGATCTGCTCTGACAGATCGGCGGCGGGAATGATCACCTCGGCGAGGCTGACATTGTAGTCGGGCAGGAACACCACCTTGAGCTTGCCGCCGATCGCGGGATCGTTGTTGACGATGTCGGCGACGTCGTTGATCAGCTTGATGATCAGCTTGGCATAGCGATAGCTCGCCGCCGCCTTGCCGGCGAAGATCTTCACCCGCGGCACCCAATTGCCGTTGGGCTCGTCCTTGATGGCCTGGTACAGCGCGACCGTCTCGATGATGTTGAGCAGCTGGCGCTTGTACTCGTGGATGCGCTTGATCTGCACGTCGAACAATGCGCTCGGATCAACCCTGATGCCGAGCCGTTCGCCGATCAGGCGGGCGAGCTGCGCCTTGTTGTGGTGCTTGACGCTGCGGAATTTCTTTTGGAACTCGACGTCGCTGGCGCGCGCCTCGATCAGCGAGAGCTGGGACGGATCGTCAAGCACGGCCTCGCCGCAGGTCTCGCGCAACAAATCGGTCAGCTTCGGGTTCGCCAGCATCAGCCAGCGTCGGAAGGTGATGCCGTTGGTCTTGTTGGTGATGCGACCGGGATAGAGATGGTTGAGGTCGTGGAACACGGTCTCGCGCATCAGGTCCGAATGCATCGCCGAGACCCCGTTGATGCGGTGCGAGCCGACGAAGGCGAGCTGGCCCATGCGCACGCGGCGGCCGCTCTTCTCGTCGATCAGCGAGACCGAGGCGCGGAAGTCGATATCGCCGGGGCAGCGCGCTTCGGCGAGCGCCAGATGCTGCACGTTGATGCGGTAGATGATCTCCAGATGCCGGGGTAACAGCCGCTCGAACAGCTCGACCGGCCACGTCTCCAGCGCCTCCGGCAGCAGCGTGTGGTTGGTGTAGGAGAGGGTGGCGACCGTGATCTTCCAGGCCTCGTCCCAGCGGAAATTGTGGAGGTCGACGAGGATGCGCATCAGCTCGGTGACGGCAAGGCTCGGATGGGTGTCGTTGAGCTGCACCGCGACCTTGTTCGCCAGGCTGCGCAGCTGGCCGTCGGACGACAGATGCCGCTTGACCAGATCCTGGAGCGAAGCGGAGACGAAGAAATATTCCTGGCGCAGCCGCAGCTCGCGGCCCGCCGGGCTTTCATCGTTCGGATAGAGGAATTTGCAGATCGCCTCCGCGCGCGCCTGCTCGGCGCTGGCGCTGACATAATCGCCTTTGTTGAAGGCATCGAGCTTGAGCGGATCGGGCGAGCGCGCCGACCACAGCCGCAGCGCGTTGACGTGCTGGCCGCGCCAACCGACGATCGGCGTGTCATAGGCGATCGCCTGCACGGTCTCGCCCGGGTGCCAGATCGCGCGGTCGCGGCCCTTGTCATCGACATGCTCGACGCCGCCGCCGAAATAGACGTCGTAGATCACCTCGGGCCGCTGCAATTCCCAGGGATTGCCGAAGCTCAGCCATTCGTCCGGATATTCCTGCTGCCAGCCCTGATTGATGATCTGGCGGAACAGGCCGTAATCGTAGCGGATGCCGTAGCCGATCGCGGGGATCGACAGCGTCGCCATGCTCTCCATGAAGCAGGCGGCAAGCCGGCCGAGGCCGCCATTGCCGAGCGCCGCATCCGGCTCGCATTTGCGCAGCTCCGGCAGCGAGACGCCGAGATCGCCGAGCGCGACCTCGAAGATCTTGAGCAGGCCCATGTTGTTGAGCGCGTCGGTGAAGAGCCGGCCGATCAGGAATTCGAGCGAGAGATAGTAAACCCGCTTGCGGCCCGCGTCGTAGCTGTGCTTCTCGGCCGTGAGCCAGCGATGCACGATGCGGTCGCGCAGCGCGAGCGCCGCGGCCTGATACCAATCGTGCCTGGTCGCCATGCCAGTGTCCTTGCCGATGGCAAGGCGCAGCTTTGCCAGGATTGCGCCCTTGATCTCGGCCAGCGCGAGTTCGTCGATGGGCTGCCCGGGGGCGGGAAAACTGGGCTGGAACGATGAATCCTGCAAAGCCGTCACTTCCTAGGTCGAAGAGCTCTCACCAATCTACGCGTCCTGCCCTTGCACCGGAACCGTCGCCCGTGTGGCCGTGCACTGCGCTGGCGCAAATTTATGCAAGGAATGGGCCGAGTTGGGAACCCGGAGGAGCACGGAGAAGCCCGGATTCGGTGCTAGATTACGAAAGATTCAGCCATCAGTGTGGAGGAGAGGACCCGTGAGACTGCTGATCGAAATCGCCACTGCGGCCCTGCTCGTCATCTGCATCAGCGCCACCAGCGCAGCGTTTGCCGCCGGCAAAACCGGTCGCAGCGCCGACGGGCTCAGTTGTGGCTTTACGGTGCCGCAGAATGCGTCGCCCGCAGCCCGCTGCGCTGCGATCAAGCGCCAATGCGGCGGCAAGTTCTATGCAAGCGCGTGCGGTGGCAAATTGATGTCCGCAGCAAATTGAGAGCCGTCGGGGGCCGGCGAGCTCAAGCCGCCTTGCTTTGCACCGCATCGCAAAACTCTGCGAGACGGTCCGCAAGCCGGAGCGTCGCCGGGCTCGCATCCGGCGAAGCCATTAGTGCCACCTCGGTCCTGTTGATCGGCGCAAAGCCGTCCTTCGCCGTCAACACGCGGTGGTCGGACTGGATCGCCATCTCCGACAGGATGCTGAGGCCCATGCCGGCCGCGACCGCTGCCTGGATGCCGGCGAGGCTCGATGAGGTGTAGGCGGTGTGCCAGGCGCGGCCCGCGCTTTCCAGCGCGTGGATAGCGCCGGCGCGATAGATGCAGCCGAGCGGAAAGCCGATCAGCGGCACCGACGGCACGTTGACGTTGACCGGATGGCTCTTGCTGGTGACCCAGTGCACCCGCTCCGGCCACACGGCGATCGCGTCCTTCGCGCCGGCTTCGCGCTTGTACAGCGCAAGATCAAGCTCGCCGCGTCCGAGATCGCGGGCGAGATGCTTGCTCTGGTCGGCGCGCACGTCCAGCCGCAATCCCGGATGCGAGCGCGAGAATGCGCCCAGCAGTTTTGCCAACCGATAGGCCGCAAAGTCCTCGGGGATGCCGAGCCGGATCGCGCCTTCGCTATCAGGCTGGCGCAACACGTCGCGCGCCTCCTCGGCCAGCGAGAGCAACCGCCGCGCATAGGACAGCAGCCGCTCGCCGGCCTCGGTTGGACGCACCTCCTTGCCGTCGCGGTGCAGCAGCACCTGACCGACATCCTCCTCCAGCCGCTTGATCTGCTGGCTCACGGTCGATTGCGTGCGGTGGACGCGTTCGCCAGCGCGGGTGAAGCCGCCGGCCTCGACCACAGAGACGAAGCTGCGCAGGAGCTCGAGATCGAGCATGGCCGTCTCCATTCGAAAATCAACTTGTATCGAGTTAATCATTTAATTTCCAAATGACAAGCGGCACACCTAGATCGAAGGCCAGAAGAAAGAACATCCGAGAATGCCCTCATGTCGCTCGCCAGCTCGCTTCCAGCCCCCCGCAGCCGCTTCAACACGTTGCCGCTTGCGATCGGCCTGTTCTGCCTGCTCTGGAGCTACGCCTTCGTCGCCGGCAAGATCGGCGTCACCCATTGCCCGCCGCTGATCCTGCTCGCGGCGCGCTTCTCGCTCGCGGGCATCCTGATCCTGGGTGCCACGTTGATCCGCGGCGAAGCCTGGTCCTTGTCGTGGCGCGATGCCGCGATCTTCGCGGTGCTCGGCATCGCCAACAACGCGCTTTATCTCGGGCTCGGCTATACCGGCCTGCAATCCGTCTCCGCCGGTCTCGGCGGCCTGATCGTCTCCGCCAATCCCGTGTTCACGGCGGCGCTCGCCGCGCTTCTGCTCGGCGAAGGCATGACCTGGCGCAAGGCGAGCGGCCTCCTGCTCGGCATCATCGGCGTGACCGCGATCGTCTGGCACCGCCTGTCGGTCGGCACCGATTCCCTGCACGGCATCGTCTTCACGCTGGCCTCGCTCGCTTCCATCGTGGCAGGCACCATCCTGTTCAAGCTGCTGGCGCCGAAGGGATCGCTGTGGATCGGCAATGGCGTGCAGAACCTCGCTGCCGGCATCGCGCTCGCGCCGGTCGCGCTCATTTTCGTCGATGTCGACGCGATCGACTATACGCCGAGCCTGATCGGCGCCTTTGCTTTCCTCGTGCTCGGCGGCTCGATCCTCGCCTATTGGCTCTGGTTTCATCTCTTGAAGACGTGTGGCGCCACCGCCGCCAGTGCCTATCATTTCCTGATGCCGCCGCTTGGCATGCTGTTCGCGTTCCTCGTGCTCGGCGAGCACATCGAGGCGCGCGACCTGCTCGGCATCATTCCGGTCGCGCTCGGCATCTATCTGGTGACGCGGCCGGCGAAGCCTGCCTCATAACAGGAGTACATCATGTCCGTTTCCATCACACTGATCGGCGGCCCCACCGCGCTGATGGAGATCGATGGCTTCCGCCTGCTCACCGATCCGACCTTCGATGCGCCCGGTACCTATCAACTCCCGCATGTGAAGCTGGAGAAGACGATCGGGCCTGCCATGAGGCCTGATGCGATCGGCCCGGTCGATGCAGTGCTGCTCAGCCACGACCAGCACTCCGACAATCTGGATAATTCCGGCCGCGACTATCTATTCAAGGTCAAGCGCGTGCTGACGACCGAGGCGGGCGCAAAGCGCCTTGGCGGACATGTCGAGGGCCTTGCGCCCTGGGCCAGTGCCCGTCTTGACGATGGCAAGGGCAACATCCTCACGATCACCGCGACGCCAGCGCGCCACGGACCGGCCGGTATCGAGCCGCTGTCGGGCGATGTCATCGGCTTCGTGGTGTCGTCGAGCCGCAAGGATACGCGTCCGGTCTATATCAGCGGCGACACCACCTGGTTTGACGGCGTCGCCGAGGTCGCGCGCCGCTTCAAGTGCGGCGTGGTGCTGCCCTTCGCGGGCGCGGCGCAAACGCGCGGGCCGTTCCATCTCACCATGGACACCAACGACACCATCGAGACCGCGCGCGCCTTTCCCGATGCCATGATCGTGCCGCTGCATACCGAAGGCTGGGCACATTTCCGCCAGAACAGCGAGGATTTGCGCAAGACCTTCGACGCGCTCGGCTTCGGCCCGCGGCTGCGCCTGCTGGAGCCAGGCGTGCGGACGGTGATCGAGGCGGCGTAGCCCTGCCGTCATTCCGGGGCGACGCAAAGCGTCGAGCCCGGAATCCATCGGGCCACCAACTCTGCGGAGAGATGGATTCCGGCTCGCGCTACGCGCGCCCCGGAATGACAGCCGCTAGTCCTTCCTGAACACGATCGAGGCCATCCACCCCGTCATCAGCGCCATCGCCACCGTGGCGAGGCCGTAGATCAGGCCGTTCTGCCGGGCGGTGGTCGCGACGAACTGCTCGAAGCCGACCTTGACGATCTCGAACGCGGTCTCGGTCTTGCCGATGAACGCACCGTTGGCGAACAGCTTGATCTCGATCTCATAGGTACCGATCGGCACCTCCGCGGGCAGCGGAATGCCGGTGCGGAACAGCGTCGGGGTCAGGAACGTCACCGCGCTTCCGTCTTCGCGATAAAGCCCACGCTGGGTGCGCAAGCGAATGAAGGCCGAGCGGAACGCATCGTTCGGCACCACGTCGGCAAAGTCGCCGCTGACCCGCTGGGTCAGCAGCACGTTGTTGAGCCCGATCTGCTGCCGCCGCGCGATCTCGGGCGAGGTGATGGCGTCGAACGGGCGGTTGGCGAACAGCGCGAGATAGCTCGGCACCTGCAGGAACTGCCGGTAGTCGGTGTTGATCCAGATGCCGAAGGTACGCTCCTTCCGCCGCGTCACCATGTCGGCGCGCGGACCCATCACGGTGACGACGAGATCGTAGGGCGTGCGGTCCGCGGGCGTCGTCGTGTCCTTCTCGACCGAGCCGAACAGCACCAGCTCCTCGCCGGAATAGTTCGGCGTCACCGTGACGCGGTGGTTCGAGACCGACACGATCAGCCGCTCGGCCCGCGCAGCATCGCCGAGCAGCAGGACGAGGAGGATGGCGAGAAGTGTGCGCCTCATCCGCTCACTCCGAGCTCACGGATGGTGAAGAGATCCGAGGGCTGGATCACCAGCTCGATCGCGAAGCGGATTCCGACCGAGAGGATGAGCAAGCCCAGCAGCAGCCGCAGCTGCTCGCCGCGGATCTTCTGGCCGGCACGAGCGCCGAACTGCGCGCCGGTGACGCCGCCGACCATCAGGATCAGCGCCAGCACGGCATCGACCAGGTGATTGGTCGCCGCGTGCAGCATGGTCGCGAACAGCATGGTGACGAGGGTGAGGACCATCGAGGTCCCGATCACCGTCGAGGTCGGTACCCTCAAGAGATAGATCATGATCGGCACCAGGATGAAGCCGCCGCCGATTCCCATGATGGCGCCGAGGAAGCCGATCATGATGCCGACGATCACCACAGGGATGACAGAGAGATAGATCTTCGAGCGCTTGAACCGCATCTTCAGCGGCAGGCCGTGGATCCAGTTGTGGGTGCGGCGCGGCGGCAGCGCCCCGCGCCGGGTCCGCATCAAGGCGCGTAATCCTTCCGAGAACATCAGGCTGCCGACCGTGGTGAGCAGCACGACGTAGGAGAGCGCGATCATCAGGTCAAGCTGGCCGAGCGCGCGCAGCTGAGTGAAGGTCCAGACGCCGAGCGTCGTGCCGGTCACGCCGCCGCATAACAAGACGCTCGCCAGCGCCGGATCGATCGCGCGTCGCCGCCAATAGGAGAGGGCGCCGGAAAAGGAGGACGCCGCGATGTGGCTCGCCACGGAAGCCACCGCGACCGCCGGCGTGATGCCGATGAAGATCAAAAGCGGCGTCATCAGAAAGCCGCCGCCGATTCCGAACATGCCCGAGACGAAGCCGACCGCCGCGCCCATGGCGAGCACCAGGAACACGTTGACGGGAAGATCGGCGATGGGGAGGTAAAGCTGCATTGAACCTGCGCACCGGCGAGACGGGTCGACGAACGCGGAATGCTCGCGGAAAGGACGGAACGATTGCCGCGTCCCTCAATAGCGGAATTCGCTGGCGGGCGGGACCGGGAATTGCGAGCGTGGTGAATGGGTGTGACGCGCGCGTGATGCGATCGTCCCCGCTCACCTGCCACAGCGGGGAGAGGCGAAAAATCAGAACGGACTGACCGAGAAATACCGTAGCCAGAGATCGGTGTAGCGGCCTTTTTCCCAGATCCGGAACATCGCCCAGTTCAGGGCCTGGCGCAGCACGTCGTTGCCCTTGCGCACGGCGATGCCGATGCCCTCGCCGAAGAAACGGCTCTCGACGAACGGACCGCCGGAGAAGGCGCAGCAATCGGCCGAATCCGTACCGTTGATCCAGAACGCCAGCGAGATGGCGTCGCCAAAGATGAAGTCGACCTCACCCCTGCGCAGAGCTGCGCGCACCGCATCGTCACTGGGATAGGCGTGCAGCTCGGCGTCGGTGAACATCGCCTTGAGATATGCCTCGTGCGCGGAGCCGGCGATGACGCCGACCTTCTTGCCCTCGAGATATTCGGGGCGGATCTCCGGCATCACCGCATCCTTGCGCGAGACGAAGCGCGCCGGCACGCGGTAATAGGGATCGGTGAAGTCGACGCGGGCGCGCAGCTGCGGGCTCACTGCCATGGAGGCGATGATGGCATCGCCCCGATTGGAGGTGAGCGCATCCACCAGCGTCTCGAAACGCCGCATCTGCACGGTGCAGGTGACCTTGATCTCCTCGCAAAGCGCGCGGGCAAAGTCGACGTTGAAGCCGGCCGGATTGCCGTCGGCGCCGGTGAAGTTGAACGGCGGATAATCGGTCTCGGTCAGGAAGCGGATCACGGTCAGGCGCGACAGGTCCGGCCGCTCCGGCCGCCGGCGCGGGTCCCAGAACCCGGGCACGGCCTGCGGGGCAGCCTGGGGCGCGGCCTGAGGGGTGGTCTGTGACGCTGCCGGAGGCCGCTTGGCGGGGCCTTGCGCGTTCGCCTCGGTGAGGCCGCCGAGCAGGCAAAGGCCGGCAGCCAGCCCTGCCAGCAAGCCACGGACAGATCTGAACGATTTCGCCTGTTGCGATGGAGCCATCGGCCGAAGGAATGAATTTCGTCGGGATCGGAGGGCCTTATAGACCATCCGCCCGGGAACGCGAGCGCCGATTGCGGGCAGAGTGAAACTCAGAGATAGCGCTTCAAATCAACCGCCGCCTCTTCCGGCGTCCGCTTCAGGTTGAACGGCGAGACGAACCTGCCGTCGCGGTCCATCAGGTAGACCAGCGCGGTGTGGTCCATCGTGTAATCACCGTCCTTGGTCGGGACCTTCTTGGCATAGACCCGGTAGGAGGTGATGACCTTGGCGGTCTCGGCGGGGTCGCCGGACAGGCCCTGGAGGTGCGGATCGAAGCTCGATAGGTAATCCTTCATCGTCGCCGGCGTGTCGCGCTCGGGATCGACCGAGATGAAGACGGCATTGACCTTGTCGGCGTCCTTGCCCATCGCGCGCAGCACTTCCGAGATCTCGAACAGCGAGGTCGGGCAGACGTCGGGGCAATGGGTGTAGCCGAAGAAGATCAGGGTCGGCTTGCCCTTCAGGCTCTTGTCGGTGACGGCCTTGCCGTTCTGGTCGGTCAGCTGGAACGGACCGCCGATCGCGGCCGGCTGTGCCACCTTGCCGACGCCGCCCATGGCCCAGAACATGATCAGGAGCCCGACAACGAGGCTTGCGGCGAAAGCGGTCGCGATCACCAGCGGACGGGTGGCGGAGCTCATGGGCGGACAACTTCCTGTCGCAGGTCAGAAGCAGGCGGCAAAGCCGGTCCTGATCATTTCGAAGAACACCTGGCTGCCGTAGTGGAACCAGAGCGCCAGCGCGCCAATCACGGCGAGGCCGCCGATTGTCGCGCCAGCCCACAGCAGCACGGATGGCATCCGCCCGGCAGTGGGCGAATTGTCCGATAGCTGGTGGGTTGGGTGCAGCGGTTGAGCCATGACAACGATCGGGACGAAGGCCCCGGTTCCCTGGCTTTCAGATAGGCTTTGCACCGGCCGCGGGCAAGGCGCCGCCAGCAGGCAAGACGCCGCGGCGCCAAAGGACGCCGTCAGGCTGCGATGTCAGTGGAGGAGCTGGCCTCGAGCGGATTCGAGCGGCTCCGCTTGCGGCAGCGACCGGCGCGACGGCCTGCTCGTCGAGGCCTGCGCATCCAGATAGCAGGGCTTGTACATGGCCTGGAGTTGCTTGCCCTTGAGGAAAAGCATCCGCGGGGTGAGACCGCCCCGCTGGCCGATCCAGCGCCTCACCTGCGAGGGATACATCGCATAGAGCATCTGGGTCGCTTCGGGATTGGTGATGGCGCGGCCGTTGGCACCGAAATCCCAAGCGGCGTGGAAGCCGAGCGTCGCGTGCGAGGTCACGCAGATCCGGTCGTGCGGGATGGCGCCGAGAACGATGGTGCAGGCCGAGGCACAGAGGCCGTCGATGATGACCGTCTCGCCCGATTGCCTGAGGTCCTGGTATCTGTCGACGTAGGTTCCAATCCGGCCGCCGCGGTCATCCGCGATCCGAACCACCGCGTGAGAAGCCCCCATGCCCGCGATCAAGAGAACCGCCGCAAGCAACCCCGTCAGAAACTTCATTGTCCCCCGCCCCAGTCGAATTCGAATCTGCGTGTCAGGTGGTGATGCACGGCTAGCGTCGGTCGTAACCAAGGTTTTGTCCAGGCAGGCCTGCTGGCTCAAAACAAATTCAAATCCAGTGTTGCGTCCGCGCTGCACCCGGCTGGTCTCTATCCCAAAGTGGAACAAGTTAACGAGGTCTTACGCGCCATACCCTTGATCTCAGTTGCAACCGCTGGCTTCAATCCGGGCAAATACAGGGGGAACTCATGGAGGGGGAAACGCATGGCTGAAGAAACGGACGTCATCGTCGTCGGCGCGGGACTGTCGGGTCTCGTTGCCGCCACCGAGATAGCCGATGTGGGCAAGCGCGTGATGGTTGTCGACCAGGAAGGCGAGCAGTCGCTGGGGGGCCAGGCGTTCTGGTCGTTCGGCGGATTGTTCCTGGTCGATTCGCCGGAGCAGCGCCGGCTCGGCATCAAGGATTCCTACGAGCTCGCCATGCAGGACTGGCTCGGCACTGCTGGCTTCGACCGCGACGAGGACTTCTGGCCGCGCCAATGGGCCGAAGCCTACGTGGCCTTCGCGGCCGGCGAGAAGCGCGGCTGGCTGCGCGCGATGGGCCATCGCTTCTTTCCCGTGGTCGGCTGGGCCGAGCGCGGCGGCTATGATGCGATGGGCCACGGCAATTCGGTGCCGCGCTTCCACGTTACCTGGGGTACCGGCCCGGGCATCGTCGAGCCGTTCGAGCGCCGCGCGCGCGAGGCGATGAAGACCGGCCGATTGACCTTCAGATTCCGCCATCGCGTCGACGCGCTCTCTGTCACCAACGGCACAGTAGATGGCGTCAGCGGCGTCGTTCTTGCGCCTGATGATGCAGCGCGCGGCAAGAGCTCCTCGCGCAGCGTGGTCGGCGACTTCGCACTGAAGGCGCAGGCCGTGATCGTCGCTTCAGGCGGCATCGGCGGCAACCACGAGCTGGTGCGGCAGAACTGGCCGAAGCGGCTTGGCGAACCCCCGAGGTTCATGATCTCCGGCGTGCCCGAGCATGTCGACGGGCGCATGATCGGCATCACGGAAAAAACCGGCGCACGGCTGATCAACCGCGACCGCATGTGGCACTACGTCGAGGGCATCCAGAACTGGAACCCGATTTGGCCGCGCCACGGTATCCGCGTCCTGCCAGGTCCTTCCTCGATGTGGTTCGATGCCACAGGCACGCGGCTGCCGGCACCACTGTTCCCCGGCTCGGACACGCTCGGTCAGCTCAAATACATTATGTCCACCGGCTATGATTATTCCTGGTTCATCCTGACCCAGAGCATCATCAAGAAAGAGTTTGCGCTATCGGGCTCGGAGCAGAACCCGGACCTGACCGGCAAGAGCTGGCGCATGACGCTTCGCCGCGCCACCAACAAGGGGGCGCCGGCGCCGGTGGAGGCGTTCAAGAGCCATGGTGTCGACTTCATTGTCCGCGACAAGCTCGATGAGCTCGTTGCGGCCATGAACAAGCTCGCCGGCAGCGATCTCCTCAAGCTCGAGCACATCAGGATGCAGATCGAGGCGCGCGACCGCGAGATCGCCAATCCTTACGTCAAGGATGCGCAGGTCATGAACATCCACAATGCGCGCCGCTATATCGGCGACAAGTTGATCCGCACCGCTTCCCCGCACCGCATCCTCGATCCCGCACATGGGCCGCTGATCGCCGTGAAGCTCAACATCCTCACCCGCAAGACGCTGGGCGGCTTCGAGACCGATCTCGACTCCCGGGTGTTCGGGGAGGAGGGCAGCATCATCCCGGGCCTCTACGCCGTCGGCGAGGCCGCTGGCTTCGGTGGCGGCGGCGTGCATGGCTATCGCTCGCTGGAAGGCACCTTTCTTGGCGGCTGCCTGTTCTCGGGCCGCAATGCCGGCCGTGCCGCCGCCAAGGCGGCGGGCTAGACCATGCGGCGGCGGATGCGCATCGGGGCGCTGATCGCTGCTTTGACGGCAGCTTCGGCCGCGTGCGCCGATACGATCGATGTCAACGGGGTGAAGCGCTCCTACACCGCGCAACTGCCGGGCAAGCGGCCCGCACCGCTCGTCGTCGTGCTGCATGGCAAGACCCAGCGCGGCGCTGACATGGTGACGCGGACGGCCTGGCCGCAGGTCGCCAAGCGCGAGGGCCTCGCTGTGGTGTTTCCGGACGGCCTCAACAATGCATGGGCGGACGCGCGCACCAAGGCGGGGCCCTCCTTGCGCGGACCACCGGCGGGCACCGATGACGTCGCCTTCATCGCAAGGCTGGTCGAGAAGCTGGTGGCCGACGGCACGGCCGATCCGAAGCGCGTCTACGTCGTCGGCGTCTCCAATGGCGGTGCCATGGCGATGACCATGGCCTGCGCGCGTGCCGATCTGTTTGCGGCGGCTGCGAGTGTGATCATGAATCTCAGCGATGAGGCCGCCGTCACCTGCCATCCGTCGCGGCCGCTGCCAATGCTGCTCATGAACGGGACCGCCGATCCGCTGGTCCCTTATGAGGGCGGGCGCGGATCGAGCTATTTTGCCGCAGAGGGATTCTGGTCGACGGACGAAACGCTGGCGTTCTGGCGCAGGCTCAATGGCTGCGAGGCCGATGACGCCGGGATCACCGACATGCCCGACGCGGCGCCGGCGGACCAGTCCACGGTGACACGCATCAGCTCGCGCTGTCCGGCTGGGCACGACGTCGTGCTCTATCGCATCAACCATGGTGGCCACCGCATGCCAGGCTTCGCTCCGGATGCCCGCTTTCCGAAGGTCGCGAGGAGCCTGCTCGGATCGCAAAACGGCGACATCGACGGCGCCGAAACGATCTGGACGTTCTTCAGCCGGTTTCCGTGAACGGCGCACGCGTTGCTGACCCACGCATGCGTGCCGGGCAACGCATGCGTGCTTGGGGTGGCACAGTGCAAATCGCTGGGTTAGACAGGGCCGCCATTCCAGTCAGGAGATCCCAGATGAGCATTCAGCGTTTTGAAACTGGCCCGCGCATGAGCCAGGTCGTCGTGCACGGCAACACCGTCTATCTCGCCGGTGTCGTCGCCAACAAGGCGGCCGGCGAAAGCGTGACGAAGCAGACCCAGGACATCCTGGCGACCATCGACGGCCACCTCGCCAAGGCCGGCACCGACAAGTCGAAGCTGCTCTCGGCCACGATCTACATCACCGACATGAAGACCTTCGCAGAGATGAACGCTGTGTGGGACGCCTGGGTCTCGCCCGGCAACACCCCGGCGCGCGCCACTGTCGAAGCCAAGCTGGCGGCCCCGCAATACACCGTCGAGATCATGGTGACGGCGGCGAAGTAATTTTCGTGAAAACCTCACGCGCGTTGATGACCTCCGAGGTAATCGATCAACGCGCGTGAACCTTCGATAGTCACGGTCAGCCGGACGAACACGGCACCATCGAAGGAGAGAACCATGACCGACCCCGTCACCATCGCCCGCGGCTACATCGAGCTCTGGAACGAGCGCTCCGCCGGCCGCCGCCGCGAGCTGCTGAGCGAAAGCTGGACGACGGATGCGAGCTACGTCGACCCCGTGATGAAGGGCGACGGCCAGGACGGCATCGAGGCGCTGATATCAGGCGTGCAGCAGCGCTTTCCCGATTTCAAATTCAAGCTGATTGGCGAGCCCAATGGCTACGGCGACCACGTCCGCTTCTCGTGGGGACTTGGTCCTGACGGCGCCGACAGCCCGATCAAGGGGACGGATTTCGCCGTGCTGAAGGACGGCCGGATCAGGAGCGTGACCGGATTTCTCGATCAGGTACCGGCCGAGGCGTGAGAGATCTGGACCTCGTGGTGCAGAGGGCTGGGCTATCGCATATGGATTTTACGAGGATTGTCCGGGCTTGCTTCGCCTCTCCCGCTTGCGGGAGAGGCCGACGCGCTCGCAGAGCGCGGCGGGTGAGGGCTCTTGCCACCCGGGGACAGCATCCGCATTTCTCGACAATCCCAGCGCGGAGATACCCCCACCCCAGCCCTCCCCCGCAAGCGGGAGAGGGAGCCGAGTCCCGACACCGAAGCACCGTTCACACCATAAGCGATAGCCCTCCTCGTGCACGCGGGGAGGGCGGCACCCCTCGACGAAGCCAGCCCAACGGCTTACCTGTCATGCCGTGCCGCCCCGTGCCCTCCAAACATCGGCCGAGCCGGCCGCGCTGCTGCCGGATCGCTTCCAGGCCTGGTTCGCAGCCCGCGGCTGGTCGCCGCGCGCGCATCAATTGGCACTGCTGCAGAAGGCGCACGAGGACCGCTCGGCGCTCTTGATTGCGCCGACCGGCGCCGGCAAGACGCTGGCCGGATTTCTGCCGACACTGGTGGAGCTGTCGACGCAGCCGCTGACACGCGACGCGGGCGCGAAGAAGAACCTCGTCTCCACCGGCCGCAGCGTGCAGCGCAGCGGCGGCCTGCACACGCTCTACATCTCGCCACTCAAGGCGCTGGCCGTCGACATCGCGCGCAATCTCGAGCGTCCGATCGCGGAGATGGGCTTGCCGATCAAGGTCGAGACCCGCACCGGTGATACGCCGGTCTCGCGGCGTCAGCGGCAGCGGCGCTATCCGCCGGACGTGTTGCTGACGACGCCCGAGCAGCTCGCGCTGCTGCTGTCCTCCGACGACGCACCGTACCTGTTTTCCTCCCTGAAGCGGATCGTGCTCGACGAGCTGCACGCGCTGGTGACGTCCAAGCGCGGCGATCTGCTCTCGCTTGGGCTTGCGCGATTGTGGCGCCTCGCCCCGCAGATGCGCGCGATCGGCCTGTCCGCGACCGTGGCCGAGCCGGAGCAGCTCGCGCGCGTCCTGGTGCCGCAGCCCGACGGCAAGGAGCGGGCAGCCGACATCGTCCTCGCCGGCGGTGCCGCGCCGCCTGTAGTCGAGATGCTCGACACGCGCGAGCGGCTGCCCTGGGCCGGCCACAGCGCGCGCCACGCGCTCCCCGAGATCTACGAGCTGATCAAGGCCAACAAGACCACGCTGGTCTTCGTCAACACCCGCAGCCAGGCCGAGATGCTGTTCCAGAATCTCTGGAGCATGAACGACGATGGCCTTGCCATCGCGCTGCATCACGGCTCGCTCGACGTCGCCCAGCGCCGCAAGGTCGAGGACGCCATGTCGGCGGGCCGGCTGCGCGGCGTGGTCTGCACCTCCTCGCTCGATCTCGGCGTTGACTGGGGCGACGTCGATCTCGTCGTCAATATCGGCGCGCCAAAGGGCTCCTCGCGCCTGATGCAGCGCATTGGCCGCGCCAATCACCGCCTCGACGAAGCCTCGCGCGCGGTGCTGGTGCCCGCCAACCGTTTTGAAGTCCTGGAGTGCCGTGTGGCAATTGATGCCATTACCGAAAACGCGCAGGATACGCCGCCCTTGCGCACGGGCGCCCTCGATGTGCTCGCCCAGCATGTGCTCGGCTGCGCCTGCGGCGAGCCGTTTTTCAGCGAGGAGCTCTATGCGGAGGTCCGCACCGCCGCGCCCTACGCCGATCTGTCACGGCAGGATTTCGACGACGTCGTCGATTTCGTCGCCTCCGGCGGCTACGCGCTGAAGACCTATGAGCGCTTCGCCCGCA
Organism: Bradyrhizobium glycinis; assembly: GCF_016031655.1. Taxonomy (GTDB): domain Bacteria; phylum Pseudomonadota; class Alphaproteobacteria; order Rhizobiales; family Xanthobacteraceae; genus Bradyrhizobium; species Bradyrhizobium glycinis. Next base: position 11,079 of record NZ_JACCHQ010000013.1, on the reverse strand, counting down.
TCAAGCAGGACAAGGAAGGCCGCTGGCGCGTCGCCAATCCCAAGGTGCGGCAGAGCTATCGCATGAATGTCGGCACCATCGTCGAGGACGACATGCTGAAGGTGCGGCTGGTGCGCTCGCGCGGCGGCGGGCAAGGAAAAGCAGGCGGATCCACCGGCGTGATCGCACGCGACGGCCGGCTGCTCGGCGAGATCGAGGAAGCCTTCATCGAGGGCCTCTCGCCCGGCGACACCTTCGTGTTCTCGGGCGAGGTGGTGCGCTACGAGACGCTGGTGGAGGACCAGGTCTATGTCTCGCGCGCGCATGACAAGGACCCGAAGGTGCCGTCCTACATGGGCGGCAAGTTTCCGCTTTCGACCTATCTCGCCGAGCGCGTGCGCCGGCTGCTCGATGATGGCCGCGCCTGGGGCGGCTTGCCGGAGCAGGTGCGCGACTGGCTGTCGCTGCAGAAGGACGTCAGCCAAGTGCCGGCCGTCCGGGAGCTCCTGGTCGAGAGCTTTCCGCGTGCCAACAAGCATTATCTGGTCTGCTATCCTTTCGAGGGCCGCCTCGCGCATCAGACCCTCGGCATGCTGCTGACGCGGCGGCTGGAGCGCGCCCGCGCGCGGCCGCTCGGCTTCGTCGCCAATGAATATGCGGTGGCGATCTGGGGCCTTGGCGATCTCTCCTTCATGATCCGTCAGGGCCGGATCGACCTCAACGCGCTGTTCGACCCCGATATGCTCGGCGATGATCTCGAAGCCTGGCTCGCCGAATCCGCCCTGATGAAGCGCACCTTCCGCAACTGCGCGATCATCTCCGGCCTGATCGCGCGCCGTCACACCGGCGAAGAGAAGAGCCGCCGCCAGGTGCTGTTCTCGACCGATCTCGTCTACGACGTGCTGCGCAAGCACCAGGCCGATCACGTCCTGCTCCGCGCCGCGCGGGCCGATGCGGCCACCGGCCTGCTCGATTTGCGCCGCCTCGGCGACATGCTGATGCGCATCCACGGCCGTATCACGCACCGGGAACTCGACCATGTCTCTCCGCTCGCCGTGCCCGTGATGCTGGAAATCGGCCGCGAGTCAGTTTATGGCGAAGCTGCAGACGAGCTTTTGGCGGAAGCCGCCGACGAACTCGTCAAAGAGGCGATGGATAGAAGCGGGTAAGACGTGACGGCAGGCGCGCTGATTTCGGGAGATGTCGAGGACATGCGCGTTTCCAGAGTCACGATCAGCGATGTGACCTTCGCGGCCGATCTCTCCGGCGCGTTGTTCTGGGACGAGCAGCGCCTGCTCGTCGTCTCCGACCTGCATCTGGAGAAAGGCTCGAGCTTCGCCACGCGCGGCGTCTTGCTGCCGCCTTACGATACCATTGCGACGCTCGGCCGGCTCGCTGCTGTCATCTCCCGCCATGATCCGCGAGTAGTCATCGCGCTCGGTGACAGTTTTCACGACCGCAGCGCGCACGAGCGTCTATCCGGCGCGGACCGCGACGCGGTGGCGGCACTCCAGAGCGGCCGCGACTGGATCTGGATCTCGGGCAATCACGATCCCAAGCTGCCGCGCGATCTCGGCGGCACCATCGCGGATGAAGTCGCGATCGGCCCGATCACCTTCCGTCACGAGCCGACCGGCGCACGCGGCGAGATCGCCGGGCATCTGCATCCGAAGGCGCGCGTCTCAGCGCGCGGCCGCTCGATGGAGCGCCGTTGTTTCGCCAGCGACGGGTTGCGCGCGGTGATGCCTGCGTTCGGCGCCTATGCCGGCGGCCTCAGCATCCGCGACGCTGCCTTCGCCAGGATCTTTCCGCAGAACGGCTTTGTCGCCCATCTCCTCGGCGACCGCCGCGTCCACGCCATTGCGGCGTCGCGCTGCTATTGAGGCGCCGGCCGAATTAGGACAGCGCTACGATCGGTATTTTTCCGGAATCGCGCAAAGCCCGTTATCGGTTTTAACGTCACGCTTGCCGGGGCTGGAATTTCATTCCCGAACAAGATTGCAACCGGCAAGGGGTCGCCTCGGGCGGCCCCTTTCGATTCCGGCACGCGCCAGGCGCGCAGCACACACATGTCTAGAACAAATTAAGAACACTTTAGCAAGCCTTTGATATATCATCGTGATTCGGCGCCTCGCCGATACAATATCTAGCGTCTGTCCGACTTTGCGAGGACTACATGTCCACCATTGCCTTCGACCAGTTTGCCCTCACCCGGATCGCCGATTTCGCGCGCTCGCTGTCGCGGCTGCATCAGGCCGCGCGGCGTTACGCCGTCGATGACGACCAGTTTGACCGCGAGTTCAATGCGGTGTGCCAATCGATCTGGGGCTACACCATCGACGACGTCAGCGACGATCTGTTCTCGCCCGAGGATCATCTGTTTCTCGACACGCTGGACGAGGCGCATGCGCGCATCTTCGCAGCCGAGCAAGGCTATGACCTCGTCGGCGATCAAGGCATGCTGACGGACTGGTGGGGTTTCTGCTGGATGATCCTGGCCGAGAAGCGCGGTCTCCTGACGCCTGAGAACCGCGCCGCCGCGCGCGCGGCGATCGAGGAGAAATATCTGGCCGCGCCCAACGTGATCGGGGTGATCATCGGGAGGTGAATTCTTGTGCCCCGGACGCAGCGCAGCGCTCTTTCAGCGGTGCGCTGCAGAGCCGGGGCCCATGTCGCGGCATTCTGGGTCCCGGCTCGGCGTCGCGTCATTGCATGCCGCGCTCGCGTCCGGGACACGAGACCACGCTAATCCAATCCCGCGCGCTTCGCCGGCTTCGCGGCCGTCTTCGGCACCGTCACATCCGGGAGCGGCTCACGCACGATCTCGTTGGACGCCGGCGCATCTGCCGACACCGTCTCGGCCCGCACCGGCGCCACCTTCATCTCGCCGAGCCGCGCGCGAACCTGCGCGGTGAGACCGGGATAGGAGGCAACCGGGGTGAAATCCGCAGTCTGGTCGTTGCCGACGCGGACGCCGGTATAGGCGACGAGGCCGTCGGTGGTGGCGATCACGTCGCCGGCCTTCAGCGAGGAATCCAGCGCAAGGTCGACCGGGGCCAGGCCGACCGGTTCACGGCCGTTGCAGGTGCAATCGGCGCGCAGCGCCTTGCGGTAGGCGAACGCGTTCTCGCTGTCGGCGTAGCGCTCACCGGTCTGGGAATAGGCGCCGTCGATTGACGAGCCGAAATAGACCTTGGTCGCGCTGGCAGGGCAGAATGCCTGACACATCTGCGCGGGCGAGACGATGCCGCGCATCAGCGGAAAGTATTTCCCGTCGCAACTGCGTACGCAGAAGGCCGGGCCCGAGCCACCGGCTGCCGCCGAGCGGGTCGGCGGCACATATTGCGGCGTGGCGCCATTCTGCTGGCTGCCGAAGGGATCGGTGTAGGAGCTCGTCTGCGGCACCTCGCGCTGCAGCCGCTGCTGCTGCATTCCGCCGAAGAGGAAATCGAACAGACCTTCGGCCGAGACCGGGGCAGGAGCTGCGAGCAGCGGAACCGCAAGCATGGCGGCAACAAGCGTCGCGCGACGCCGCCGGCGCGCATGGAACATGACTGTACGCAATGCTTACTCCACCCAACGCTACTGAACCGGCTGGACCGAGGGATCTCAGCACACGATTCACCTAAAGCGGGATGGTAAATGAGCAGTTGAGCGGCGGCGGTTTCAAGACGAGGCGGTGGCCTCTTTAAGGCCGGGCGCAGCTTTGGACGGATGGTTGCTATCGGGACACATTGAGGCATGACGGCGGTGAAATTTCCGCCACTTCACGCCTTCAAGAATTCCGACGCCTTGTACAGCGAGCGGAACGGCAGGCCGGCCGCACCGAACGTGTCGGTGGCGCCTTCCTCGCGATCGACCATGGTCAGCACCAGCACGACATTGGCCCCGGCCTCGCGCACCGATTCCACCGCCTTCATCGCCGAGCCGCCGGTCGTGGTGACGTCCTCGACGATGACGACGCGCTTGCCGGCCAACGTCTCGCCCTTGGGCAGGCCCTCAATCGCGAGCTTCGCGCCGTGCTCCTTCGGCTTCTTGCGCACGAAGAAGGCCGCGATCGGATGGCCCTTGATCCAGGAGATCTGCGCCAGCGCACCGGCGAGCGGCACCGCGCCCATCTCGAGCCCGCCGATGAAATCGAGCTGATCGTCCTTCAGCGCCTCGTAAGTCAGCTCGGCGAGCAGCGTCGCGCCCTCGGGGTCGAGCATGGTCGGCTTGAGGTTGAAGTAGAAATCGCTCTTGCGGCCCGACGCGAGCGTCACCTCGCCGCGGCCGAATGAGCGCCGGCGGATGATCTCGAGCAGGCGGGCGCGGGAGGCTGATTTCGACACGGCGGTCCCTCGAACAGCGTTTTTGGAGGAGGCGGAATTTATCCGCGACCGACGCGACATTCCAGAGGGGGCGTCTCCCGTCAACAGGGATCGGCCATCCCGGTCCGCCGGTTGTGGGGGCGCAACCTTCTGGAGTAGGTGAGGGGCAAGCCTCTTGGGGAAGGATACGGAATGACCATCGAGCTCTATACCTGGAACACGCCGAACGGCCGCAAGATCTCGGTCGCGCTGGAGGAGATGGGGCTGCCCTACAAGGTGATCCCGGTGAACATCACCAAGGGCGAGCAGATGGCGCCCGAGTTCCTCAAGCTCTCGCCCAACAACAAGATCCCCGCGATCGTCGACCCCGAGGGGCCCGACGGCAAGCCGGTCAGCATCTTCGAATCCGGTGCGATCCTGCTCTATCTCGGCGAAAAGACCGGCAAATTCCTGCCGAAATCGCTCATCCAGCGCATTCCGGTCTACGAATGGCTGATGTGGCAGATGGGCGGCTTCGGCCCGATGCCCGGCCAGGTGCACCATTTCATCGCACTCGAGAATGAGCAGGACCGGGCCTACGGCTTGAGGCGCTTCATGGCCGAGACGCGCCGGCTCTATGGCGTGCTCGATCGCCGGCTGGAGGGGCGCGACTTCGTCGCCGGCGAGCTCTCGGTTGCCGATTTTGCCATCCTGGGCTGGGCCTGGCGCCATCCTCGCCACAAGGTTGATCTGGCCGACTTCCCCAACGTCAAGCGCTGGTACGACGCCCTGATGGCGCGCCCGGCGGTGAAGCGCGGCATGGAGGCGAAGCTGGATTGAGCTGGAGGCTGTCGTCGCCCGGCTTGACCGGGCGACCCAGTATTCCAGAGACGGCAGCGATTGAGCCGAGAGGCCGCGGCGTACTGGACGCCCCGGTCAAGCCGGGGCATGACAGTGTGCCCTCACACCCTCTTCGTTTCCACCGCCATCCGCACGGCGAGCCCGGCCAGCACGGTGCCCATCAGCCAGCGCTGCACCAGCATCCAGCTCGGCCGGTTCGCAAGGAACAGCGCGATCGAGCCCGCCGCGAGCGCGATCATCGCGTTGACGCTGACGCTGATCGCGATCTGGATCGCGCCCAGCACCACCGATTGGGTCAGCACGCTGCCCGCTGAGGGATCAATGAACTGCGGCAGCAGCGCCAGATACAGCATCGCGATTTTCGGGTTGAGCAGGTTGGTGACGAAGCCCATCGCGAACAATTTGCGCGGGCTGTCGATGGCGAGCTTCCTCACCTGGAACGGCGAACGCCCGCCCGGCTTCACCGCCTGCCAGGCGAGCCACAGCAAGTATCCGGCGCCGGCAAAGCGCAGCGCATCATAGGCGAAGGGGATGGCGAGCAAGAGCGCCGTGATGCCGAACGCGGCACACAGCATGTAGAACACGAAGCCGAGCGCCACGCCGCCGAGCGAGACGATGCCGGCCGCGGGCCCCTGCGTGATCGAACGCGAGATCAGATAGATCATGTTCGGTCCCGGCGTGAGCACGAGACCGAGGCTGACCAGGGCAAAGCCGAGCAGGGCGGAGGTGTGGGGCATGGGTGAACCAGTGCGGGAGATGCAAAGGTTCTAATATGCGCGGGATCGTGGAGCCACCGCGCAATTGCTCGGAGGACAATCGAGCTCTTGCGCCGGTGTGCTCCCTCGCCCCGCCCTTGCGGGGAGAGGGTTGGGGTGAGGGGCTTCTCTCCCTGCGGGCGGTCATCGATAGACCTGTACCCCCTCACCCGGATCGCATCTGACGATGCGATCCGACCTCTCCCCGCAAGCGGGGAGAGGTGAAGAGAGAGCACTAATGCGCCTCGTCCCAATTGTTCGCGGCGCGGGCGTCGACATGCAGCGGCACCGAGAGCAACACGGCCGGGAACGGCGCGTCCTGCATCACCTTCTGCACGACGGGAAGCGTTGCCTCGACCTCGTCGTCCGGCACCTCGAAGATCAATTCGTCATGCACCTGGAGCAGCATCTGCGCCGAGAGCTTCTTCGCGGCCAGCGCATCCTCCACGCGCGTCATGGCGCGGCGGATGATGTCGGCGGCGGTGCCCTGAAGCCGCGCGTTGATCGCGGCGCGCTCGTTGAAGGCGCGCACCGAGGCATTCGAGGCCTTGATGTCGGGGTAGTGGCACTTGCGGCCGAACAGCGTGGTGACGTAGCCGTGGTTGCGGCAGAAATCCCGCGTTTCATCCATGTAGGCGCGGATGCCGGGGAAGCGCTCGAAATATTTCTTGATGTAGGCGGAGGCTTCTTCGCGCGCGATGCCGAGCTGGTTGGCAAGGCCGAACGCGGAGATGCCGTAGATGATACCGAAATTGATCGCTTTCGCGCGGCGGCGGATCTCGCTCGGCATGCCCTTGATCGGCACGCCGAACATTTCCGACGCGGTCATGGCGTGAATGTCCAGCTCGTCGCGGAACGCCTGCTTCAGCACGGGAATGTCGGCGATCTCGGCCAGCAGCCTGAGCTCGATCTGTGAATAATCGGCCGAGACCAGCTTGTGCCCGGGCGTGGCGATGAAGGCGCGGCGAATCTTGCGGCCGTCCTCGGTGCGCACCGGAATGTTCTGCAGGTTCGGCTCGTTCGATGACAAGCGTCCCGTCGTGGTCGCGGCCAGCGCGTAGGTGGTGTGCACGCGGTGGGTCTGCGGGTTGACGTAGGTCGGGAGCGCGTCGGTGTAGGTCGATTTCAGCTTGGAGACCTGACGCCACTCCAGAATCTTCTTCGGGAAGTCGTGGCCCTGCTCGGCGAGCTCGTCGAGCACCTGCGCGGTGGTCGACCACGCGCCGGTCTTGGTCTTGGTACCGCCGGGCAATCCCATCTTGCCGAACAGGATGTCGCCGATCTGCTTGGGGCTGCCGACATTGACCGGCTCGCCCGCGATCTCCTGGACCTCGGCCTCGACGCGGGCTGCGGTCTGGGCGAAGTCGCCGGAGAGACGCGACAGCACCTGGCGGTCGATCGAGATGCCGCGCCGCTCCATGCGCGCAAGCACCGATACCAGCGGCCGCTCCAGCGTCTCGTAGACCGAACTCATGTGCTCGGAAACGAGGCGCGGTTTCAGCACGCGCCAGACCCGCAAGGCGATGTCGACGCCTTCGGCCGATAGCGGGGCGGCCTTGTCGATCGGCACCTGGTCGAAGGTGATCTTGCCCTTGCCGCTGCCGAGCAGCTCGCTTTCCTTCAGCATGGCATGCCCGAACCAGCGCTCCGACAGCGATTCCAGCGCATGCGAGCCGCGGCCGGCATCGAGCACGTAGGAGATCAGCAGCGCATCGTCGATGTTGCGCAGGGTGATGCCGTGCTGCGCCAGCATCACGGCCGCGAACTTGACGTCGAAGCCGATCTTGAGGATGCCCGCCGATTCCAGCACCGGCCGCAGCGCCTGCAGCGCGTCATCGTGCTTGACCTGGTCCGGCGCGAGGCCGGCATCGAACAGGCCGGCGCCGCCGCCGGATTGCTTGTGCGCCAGCGGCACGTAGCAGGCCTCGTTCGGCGCCAGCGCCAGCGCGATGCCGCAGAGATCGGCCTGCATCGGATCGATCGAGTTCGCTCTCGTCTCGATCGCGACATGGCCGGCATCATGAATGCGCGCGATGAAGGCCTCGAGTTCCTTCAGCGTCTTGATCGTCTGGTATTTGCCGCGATCGACCGGAAGCTTGCGCAGCGCCTCTTCGCGCGCGGCGGCGAGCGAGATCGGCGCACCCTTCAGGCTCGCAGCCTTGTCCTCCTTGCCCGTCGACTTGTTGGGCTGGTTCGGCCGGGCCGGCGCCGCAGTTCCCGTGCCTGGTACCGGCACGACGTCCGAGGGCGGCAGCGTCGTGAACACGCTGGCGCCGCTGGCATAGCCGGGATCGGCATCGACATTGGCGGGATCGATCTGCGCATATTCGGCGACGCGCCGCGTCAGCGTCGTGAATTCCATGGCCTTGAGGAAGGCGATCAGCTTGCGCGCGTCGGGCTCGTGGACGGCGAGGTCGTCCAGCGGCACCTCAAGGTCGACCTTGTCGTCGAGCAGCACGAGCTGCCGCGAGATGCGCGCCTTCTCCGCGTTCTCGAGCAGCGCCTCGCGCCGCTTCGGCTGCTTGATCTCGCCGGCACGGAACAACAATTGGTCGAGATCGCCATATTCGGTGATCAGCTGCGCCGCGGTCTTGATGCCGATGCCGGGCACGCCCGGCACGTTGTCGGTGGAATCGCCCGCGAGCGCCTGCACCTCGACCACCTTGTTCGGCGGCACGCCGAACTTCTCGATCACCTCTGATATGCCGATGCGGCGGTCCTTCATGGTGTCGTACATGGTGACGCAATCGGTGACGAGCTGCATCAGGTCCTTGTCGGACGACACGATGGTGGCGCTGGCGCCGCGCTCGCAGGCCTGGCGCACATAGGTCGCGATGAGATCGTCGGCCTCGAAACCGGTCTGTTCCAGGCAGGGCAGGTCAAAGGCGCGCACGGCTTCGCGGATCAGCGCGAATTGGGGAATGAGATCGTCGGGGGCGGGCGGCCGGTGCGCCTTGTAGTCCGGATAGATCTTGTTGCGGAAGGTGATCTCCGACTTGTCGAACACGATGGCGAGATGCGTGGGCCGGTTGTCCTCGGGCATCTCGCGGAGCAGCTTCCACAGCATGTTGCAGAAGCCGAGCACGGCGTTGACCTGCAGCCCGTCGGACTTGCGGTTCAGCGGCGGCAACGCGTGATAGGCGCGGAAGATGTAGGAGGAACCGTCGACCAGGAAGACATGGTCCCCCTTGCCGGCCGCCTTCGCAGCCACCGGTTTGGCAGCAGCTGTCGCGGGTGCCGTCTTGGCAGCAGCGGGCTTGGTCTCGGCAGCTTTCGGCGCGGCCTTGGTGTCAGCTTTGGCGGTGGTCTTCGGAGATGTCTTGGGCATGGCCGCAATGTATGAATTTTTGCGGGCTTTGACAGCCTTGGGAGGCGGATTTTTGAGCTGGTAGCGCGACTATCCCCCGCTGTCATTCCCCGCGAAAGCGGGGAATCCAGTACGCCGCAATCGCTGGCGCCTCGGCGTACTGGGTCGCCCGGTCAAGCCGGGCGACGACACCGAGAGGTGGCTACTCCGCCGCCTGCAACACCGGCGCCGTCTTCCTCGGCGCAATCCAGAACGCATCGGGCCGCTCGAACAGGAAGCGCGCGTTAAATCGCAGCGCGGCTTGCCAGATCGCCAGCGCACCGAGCACGCCGGCGACGGTGACGAGCAGCGATACCGTGCCGATATCGGCAATGACGCCCGTCCGCAGCAGCAGCGTCCGCGTTGCCGCCATCGGCAGGAAGAAGGCGAGATAGATCACGATCGAATGCTCGCCGCAGAAGCGGAGGAAGTTGAGCCAGTGCGCCCGCGCGAGCAGCGTGCCCGCCGCGATGATGGCACAGGCGCCAGCGAAGCCGAGCGCGAGCGAGACGATCGCCCACTCGCTGGCGCCCGATGCGACGAGGCCGGCATTGACCAGCGCCCAGGTCGCGAGCGCTGCAAGCGCCAATGCGGGATGTTTCCGCGCGCGATCCGAAAGGGCGAACACGTAAGGCGCGAACAAATAGCCCGAATAGAAATAGACGAAGCGTGCGCAGAACTCGTCGATGACGGTCCACCCGGTGGTGATGCGCGCGGTCTCCAGCGCGGCGGCGACTAGCCAGACCGCGAGCGGCGGGACCTTGCGTGTCAGTTTCGTGACGACGAAGAAGACCGGCAACAGATAGATGAACCACAGCGTGCCGAACGGCTCGACGAAGGATTCGAGATAAAACAGGCCAACGTGCTGCCAGCTGGTCTCGGCCGCGAAGGCCGGCGCCTTGAAGCCGAATTGGATTGTCACCCAGATGACATAGAAATAGGCGAAATGCACCACCTTGCGATCGAGATAGGTTCGCCAGTCCCGATCGATCACCAGAGACAGGAACAAGCCCGAAATCAGAAAGAAATCCGGCATCCGGAACGGCTTTGCAAAGGCCACGAGGGCATGCATGAAGCCGGTCTGCCCGGCGGCAAGCTCCACCCCCAGCACCGAATGCATCATCACCACCATGACGATGCAGATGCCCTTGGCATAATCGACCCAGTCGATACGCGCGGCCGAAGGGGCCTTGGAAGGGCTGGCCGCCGCGATTGTGCCTGATCGTGCCATGGTGTCCCTTTTCGAGGCGCGTTCCGCCCGTCCCTGTGTGGGCGTGGGCCAGTTTGGAGCCCAGTGGTTTCCGACTTCTTTACCGGTTCAAATCGCGGGCCGGTTTTTGCATGCGGACTGTTCCATGCCCTCGGGAAAATGCTAAACCGCCCCGGATTGGGCTGAGTTGGACGTCCGTTAACCAAGCTGGAACAGGATTTTTCATGCGAATTGCGATGATCGGCACGGGCTATGTGGGATTGGTGTCCGGCGCCTGCTTTGCGGATTTCGGCCACGACGTCACCTGCGTCGACAAGGACGAGAGGAAGATCGCAGCGCTCCATCGCGGCGAGATCCCGATCTACGAGCCTGGCCTCGACGAGCTGGTCGCGAACAACGTGAAAGCCAAGCGGCTCGACTTCACCACCGATCTGAAGCAGCCGGTTGCCGATGCCGACGCCGTGTTCATCGCGGTCGGCACGCCCTCGCGCCGCGGCGACGGGCACGCGGACCTGTCTTACGTCTACGCCGCCGCGAAAGAGATCGCGCAGTCGCTGCAGGGCTTCACCGTGGTAGTGACGAAATCGACCGTGCCGGTCGGCACCGGCGACGAGGTCGAGCGCATCATTCGCGAGGCCA
>NZ_JACCHQ010000012.1:37500-202313 GCF_016031655.1 Bradyrhizobium glycinis | reverse complement strand
CCGGGTCAAGCCCGGGCATGACAGAAGGGCAAACTCACACCCGTCCCTTCAGCGCCTCGCCGATCTCGTCGAGCGCCTTGGGATCCTCGATCGTCGCCGGCATGGTCCAGGATTCGCCGTCGGCGATCTTCTTGATGGTGCCGCGTAGGATCTTTCCGGAGCGCGTCTTGGGTAGGCGGCCGACGGTGATGGCGAGCTTGAACGCGGCGACCGGGCCGAGCTTGTCGCGCACCAGCGCGACGATTTCCTTCTCGATCTCGGTTGGCGGGCGCTTGACGCCCGCCTTCAGCACCAGGAAGCCGCACGGCACCTCGCCCTTGATCGCGTCCTTGACGCCGAGCACAGCGCATTCGGCGACATCGGGATGCGAGGCCAGGATCTCCTCCATGCCGCCGGTGGAGAGGCGATGGCCGGCGACGTTGATGATGTCGTCCGTGCGGCCCATCACGAAGACATAGCCGTCCTCGTCCTTGTAGCCGGCGTCGGAGGTTTTGTAATAGCCGGGGAATTCGCTCAGGTACGCCTCCTTGAAGCGCTCGTCCTGGTTCCACAGCGTCGGCAGGCAGCCCGGCGGCATCGGCAGCTTGATGACGATCGAGCCCATGGTGTTGGGGCCGACCGGCTTTGCCGCTTCATCGACGACATCGACCTGATAACCCGGCATCGGCACCGTGGGCGAGCCGTGCTTCACCGGCAGCATGCCGAGGCCGACCGGATTGCCGGCGATGCACCAGCCGGTCTCGGTCTGCCACCAATGGTCGATCACCGGTACCTTCAGCTGCTGCTCCGCCCATTCGACGGTCGGCGGATCGGCACGCTCGCCGGCGAGGAACAGCGTGCGGAATTTGGAGAGGTCGTACTGCCGGATGAATTTCCCTTCCGGGTCCTCTTTGCGGATGGCGCGGAAGGCTGTCGGCGCAGTGAAGAAGGCGACCGCCTTGTGCTCGGAGATCACGCGCCAGAACGCGCCGGCGTCGGGCGTGCCGACCGGCTTGCCCTCGTACATGACCGAGGTCGCGCCGTGCAGCAGCGGGCCGTAGACGATGTAACTATGACCGACCACCCAGCCGATGTCGGAGCCGCACCACCAGACCTCGCCCGGCTTGACGCCATAGAGGTTGAACATCGACCATTTCACCGCGACGAGATGACCGCCATTGTCGCGCACGACGCCCTTCGGCACGCCGGTCGTGCCCGAAGTATAGAGGATGTAGAGCGGGTCTGTCGCGGCGACAGGCACGCAAGCGGCGCGCTTGCCGTCGTTCAGCGCCTTGCGGCGCAGGCTGGCCCAGTCGTAATCGCGGCTCGGCGTCATCTCGCAGGTAAGCTGCGGACGCTGCAGCACGATGCAGGCCTTCGGCTTGCTGCTGGCAAGCTTGATCGCCTCGTCGAGCAGCGGCTTGTACTGCACGATGCGACCGGGCTCGATGCCGCAGCTGGCGGACAGGATCAGCTTGGGCTGCGCATCGTCAATGCGGGTGGCAAGCTCCTTGGCGGCAAAGCCGCCGAACACCACCGAGTGCACCGCACCGAGCCGCGCGCAGGCGAGCATCGCGACCACCGCCTCCGGCACCATCGGCATATACAAGATGACACGGTCGCCTTTGGCGACGCCGAAATCCTGCATGATTGCGGCGAGCGCCTGGACCTCGTTCAGCAGTTCGGCATAGGTGAGCTTGGCGACCGAGCCGGTCAGCGGCGAATCATGGATCAGCGCAACCTGGTCGGCGCGGCCGCGTTCGACATGGCGGTCGAGGGCGTTGTAGCAGGTGTTAACGACGCCGCCGGCAAACCAGCGGCCGTAGGTTCCTTGCGAGGGATCGAAGATCTTCGTCGCAGGCTTGATCCAGTCGATCTCTTTCGCCGCCTCGGCCCAGAAGCCCTCGGGATCGGCCAGCGAGCGCGCATGAACCTCGTGATAACGGCTTTTGCCGTTGACGTTTCCTTGGACGTTCCCTCGGACGTTCATTCCCGCGCTCCCGTGCCTTTATTCGCCTGGCGCCGACCCTTGTGGCAGGACAGGCGCCCCGCCATGACAAGGATCAATTGCCGGCCTTGTTGTGGGCTTATTTTCGCGGGAATGGGCCGCCGTTCAAGCTGAAAAGGATGGGCCTTTTGAAGGAGTCACAGGGCTGGCCGCCTTGGCGGTTCGCTCTCTCGCCCCGTTCTTACGGGGAGAGGGCTAGGGTGAGGGGCTGCATCGGCGAGTACGGTGAGAGATGAGTTCGCGGAGAGCCCCCTCACCCGGAATTTGCTGATCGCAAATTCCGGCCTCTCCCCGCACGCGGCAGGGCTAACTACATATGAAATGTAGCTATGGGCTGTCTCCACAGCGTCATGGCCGGGCTTGTCCCGGCCATCCACGCCTTTCCACGCAGCACAAAGAACGTGGATGCCCGGGACAAGCCCGGGCATGACGACCTCTGCAAAATTCAAAATGCGATGCCCCTGCCGCACGCGGGGAGAGGCGAAGACCGCCTAGCTCTCCATCGCGTTCAAGCGCTGCAAGCGATTTTGCATGACCTTTTTCAGATCATAGCCGGGGCGACGGAAGCTCGCATCGCGTGTGGCGAGGAAATCGCGCTGCGACTTGCGCAGGCTGTCGGCGGCGCGCTTGCTCGCGGATTTCAGCACCCGCTCGTAAGCCTCGGCGATCTGGCGGTCGAGCACGCCGAGCTGCGGATCGGCGCAGATCGCTTTCTCGACCTCGCGTTTTGCGGCGACACAATCGAAGGACGGCCCGCTGTCGTCGGCCGAGCGCGCATGCATCGGGCCCGGGGACGCCGCGCCGAACCTGGCGATCTCGGCGATCATGCTGCGACGGCCGTTCGCTGCATTCTCGTTGCCGGGATCCAGCTTCAGCGCCGTCTCATAATCGGCCAGCGCCTTCTTGCGCTCGCCCATCTTCTTGTAGAGCACCGCGCGGTTGTTGTAGGCCTTCGCGAAATTCGGATCGAGCTTGAGCGCAGCCTCGTAGTCGCTCAGCGCCGCCCCGAGCTCGCCCTTGAACTGATAGGAATCGCCGCGGTTGGTCAGGAAGTTGGCGCGCTGCTCCCGCCGGATCGCCTGGTCGTAATCGGCAATCGCCTTGTCGTACTCGCCCATCGCCGCATAGGTCAGGCCGCGGTTGTCGTAATATTCCGGCACTTTCGGGTCGAGCCTGATCGCCTCGCCGTCGTCGGCGACCGCCTTGTCGAGCTGGCCGAGCTTCTTGTAGGCCGCGCCGCGATTGGTGTAGGTGCGCGCGCGGTTGGGATCCAGCCGCAGCGCCTCGTCGAAATTCCTGATCGCCTTCTCGTTGTCGCCGCCGAGATAATAGGCCACGCCGCGGTCGGACCAGGCCTGCGCATCGTCCGGCTTCAGCTTGATGGCCTGGTCGTAATCGGCGAGCGCGCGGTCGAGCCGGCGCTGACTGGTGTAGACGACGCCGCGCAGCTCGTAAGCTTCGGCATCCTGCGGGTCGAGCTCGATCGCCTTGGTCAGATCCGCTGCGGCCCGATTGAGGTCGCCGCCGGCCTCGCGCAGGAGCTCGCCGCGCATGCGCCAGGCCTTCGCGTTCTTGCCGTCGAGCGCGATGGCGCGGTCGAGATCCCGCAGCGCCTGCGCCTGGCCTCCAAGGGTCTGCGCATTGGCTTCCGCGCGGACGACGAGGGCCACGCTGCGTTCGGCGGCGGGATTGGCGGTCTTGTCGATGATGGCGCTGCACGCGGAGATCAACTCGGCCGGGGCAGCCTTGCTCCCCAGCACGCACTCGGTGCTCGCCGCGGCCGGGGCCGCAAGAACGAAACTCATGGCCGCGCCAAGGAAGAGGGCGCGAAGCGAGATCTTGGCTGGCGAAAGCGCTTGCGCGGAGGCGTGAGTGCCGCACATGACATAGGGCTCCGTGACGTCGGGTTCTCACCGTTGTCGCAGCTGGCAAGAGATGGGTTCAAACCGGGCCTGGGGAGGGGGATGCGGACTCTCCCTCGCCCCGCACGCGGGGAGAGGCTAGGACTCAATACCCGTCCACGCCGTTGAGCCGCTGCAAGCGCTCCTGCATCGCCTTCTTCAGGTCGTATCCCGGCCGGCCGAAATCGGCATTGCGGCGCGCGATGAACTCGTCCTGCTCGCGCTGGAGCGCTTTGGCCTCGGCCGCATTGCGCGCCTCGCGGATCGCACGGGCATTGGAGGCAAAGACCTCGCGATCGAGATCGGCGAGCTCGCGATTGCCGCAGATCGCCCTTTCCACCGCCCGACGCGCTCGCGCGCAATTGAAGCTGGGCTTGCCGGCGAGCGCCATCTGCGCGCCGATCCGCTCAATCTCGCGCGCCATCGCCTTGTGATTGGCCTTGGCCTTCTCGTGGTTCGGATCGATCCTGAGCGCTGCGCCGAAATCCTGCACCGCCTTCGGCTTGTCACCCTTCTTCAGCCAGAGCTCGCCGCGCGCATTGAAGATGTCCGCAAGTCCGGGATCGAGCAGAAGAGCACGGCTGTCGTCGGCGATGGCGCGATCGACCTGATCGTGCCGCGCATAGAGTGCACCGCGCGCGATCAGGGCTTTGATCAGGTCACCCTTCGCCGTCTTCTCGTTCTCGATCACTTCGGCACAGGCATTGGCCGCCTTGTCCATGTCATCGGCTGCGGCCGCGGCGAGGCAGGGCGCGACGTCGACCTGCGTCACGGCCACCGGCTCGCCGCCGGTCGCGGCATCGGCCCGAGCGAACGAGATCGCGCAGAGCACTCCGGCGCCGATCAGCTGAATGAGAAAACGCATGCTCGTTGCAGTCGAAGCCTTGTCGTCGATGTTAAGCTCTTGCCTTGAAACCGCACTATCCACCATACGGCCGGATTGGTGCTAGCTTGTGGCGCCGCTGAAATCGGCTTCGGGGATCATCGTGTCGACATTCGAATGGATCATTGCGCTGCTGCTCGGCGCGGTTGGCTTATCGGCGCTGGCGCGGCGGATCAAGGTCCCCTACCCGACCTTTCTCGCCATCGGCGGCGCGCTGATCGCCTTCGTCCCGTCGAGCCCGTCCTGGACGCTGGAGCCGGACCTCGCCCTTGCCCTTTTTGTCGCACCGGTCCTGCTCGATGCCGCCTTCGACACATCGCTGCGCGACCTTCGCAAAAACTGGGTTCCGGTTTCGACCCTGGTGGTGGCCGCGGTCGGCCTGACCACGGCCGGCGTGGCCTATGTCGCGCACCGGCTGATGCCCGACATGCCCTGGGCCGCCGCGGTCGCGCTCGGCGCCATCGTGGCGCCGCCGGATGCGGCCGCCGCGGTTGCGATCCTGAGCCAGGTCAAGCTGCCCCACCGCATGGTCAAGGTGCTGGAAGGCGAAAGCCTGCTCAACGATGCCAGCGCGCTACTGATCTATCGCATCGCCGTCGGCGCCGTCGCCACCGAGCATCTGACCTGGAGCCAGGTCGCCCCGACCATGGCGCTGGCGCTGGTCGGCAGCGTCCTCGCGGGTCTGGCCGCGGGCCGCATCATTCCGCTGTTCATGGAGCGGGTGACGGAGGCGCCGAGCGCCATCATCGTGCAGTTCGCCACCACCTTTATGGTCTGGATCGCCGCCGAGCACCTCGGCCTCTCCGGCATCCTGACCATCGTGGTCTACGCCATCACGGTTGCGCGCACCGCGCCGGCCCGCATCCCGGCGCGGCTGCGGGTGCCCTCCTATGCGGTGTGGGAGACGACCGTGTTCGTGCTCAACGTGCTCGCCTTCATGCTGATCGGCATGCAGATGCGGCCGATCTGGACGCGGTTGGATGCAGACGTGCGCTGGGAATATTGTGTGGCGGCCGCCTGGATCCTGCTCACGGTGATCCTGGTGCGCCTGTTCTGGGTGACGTTCTATCGCACGAGCCTGCGGGTGCTGATCGCGCGAGGACTCTATCATCCCAAGGATCCGCAGCAGGTGGCCTCGCGCGAGGGCGGGCTCATCATCTCCTGGTGCGGCATGCGCGGTCTCGTCACGCTCGCCACCGCCTTTGCCCTGCCGGAAAGCTTTCCCTATCGCGACTTCATCGTCTTCATCGCCTTTGCGGTGGTGCTGGGATCGCTGGTGATCCAGGGCCTGACGTTGCGGCCGCTGATCCTCGCTTTCAACCTCAAGGACGATGATCCCGTCGGCATCGAGGTCGCACGCGGCCGCGCCGTGGCCTATCGCGCCGCGCTCGATGCGATCGAGAGTGATCCGTCGGAGGAGGCTGAAATCCTGCGGCTCGAATATCGCGCTATCCTGATGCAGGCCGAGACCGATCCCAACGGCGGCATCAGCAACGGCGAACTGCCCGCCGATCCCCTGCGCCGCCGCGCTATCGAGGCCGCGCGCAAGGCGATCTTCGATCTGCGCGCCACCGAGGTGATCGGCGACGATGCGTTTCATCGGCTCGAGGAGGAGCTCGATCGCGCAGAGTTAAGCGCGGGCGGATGATGTCTCTCCGCTGTCGTCCCGGTCAAGAGTTTTGGGGCGCTTCAGCAACGTGCGCCGAGTCACACACGGCGCTGCGAAGTTTGAACCAAACCCAGCCGCCCCAGACTCACTCCTGATGACAACCCTGATCGACGACCGTCGTGTACGCGCGCGTGATGCGTCGCCTGCACGATATTTTTATCTCAACATGGCGCTCGCCTGCGCCGCCACCGCCTTTCTCGGCTTCGCACCGACCTATTGGGTGCCGCTCGCTCACCGGACATTGTCCGCAAGCCCGGTGATTCATTTTCACGGACTCTTGTTCTTCACCTGGTCGCTCTATTTCGTGCTCCAGACCTGGCTCGCGGCCTCGGGCCGTGTGGTCAACCACCGCTCGTTCGGCATTGTCGGCGTCTCGCTTGCGACGGCAATGGTCATTTTTGGCTTCTTCGCGTCCGTGACCTCGATGAAGAACGCCGCGGCGCTCGGGCAGGCCGATGCAGGCATCGCCTTCTCGATCGTGCCGCTCAGCGGCATCGCATTCTTTGCCGTGGTGTTCGTGCTCGCCATCATGAACACGCGCAGGCCCGAGATTCACAAGCGCCTGATGCTGCTTGCCGCGGTCTCGATCCTCGACGCCGCGATCGCGCGCTGGTTCCTGACCTTCCTCGCACCTCCTGGACCTCCCGGCCCGCCGCCGGTGCCCGTAACGATCGCGCCGGCTGTAGTCGCCTCCCTTCTGCTTGTCGTCGCCATGGTGCGCGACTGGCGCGCCGAGGGCCGCGTGCATCCGGTGTACATTATTGGCACGCTCGCGCTTCTGGCGGTGAAGGTGCTGAACTGGCCGGTCAGCGAAACGGCGGCCTGGCACGCATTTGCCGGCGGCATTCTCGCGCTGGCGCAGTAGGCGAGCACACGCCGCTATCGTCCCGAGTCATGTGAGGGTGCACCCATCACGGCGGATTCTAAAGCGCGATGCGATTAGGATGAATCGTCATCGCGCTTTAGCTTATTGTTTGAGCATGATCTTTTCGGAAAACCGCTACGCACTTTTCCGGATCATGCTCTAGAACCGCGGCAAATCCGGGAACGCCAGCTTGCCCGCGTGGACGTGCATGCGGCCGAGCTCGGCGCAGCGGTGCAGGGTCGGAAATACTTTTCCGGGATTGAGCAGGCCCTTCGCGTCGAAGGCGCATTTCAGGCGCTGCTGCTGGTTGAGGTCGATCTCGCTGAACATGTCGGGCATGAGGTCGCGTTTCTCGATGCCGACGCCGTGCTCGCCGGTGAGCACGCCGCCGAGCTCGACGCACGCGCGCAGGATATCGGCGCCGAAGGCTTCGGCGCGCTCGATCTCGCCGGGCTTGTTGGCATCGTAGAGGATCAAGGGGTGCAGATTGCCGTCGCCGGCGTGGAACACGTTGGCGCAGCCGAGCTGGTACTTTTCCGAGAGCTCGCGGATGCGCGCCAGCGCCTTCGGCAGCGCGCCGCGCGGGATGGTGCCGTCCATGCAGAGATAATCGGGTGAAATGCGGCCCACGGCGGGGAACGCGGCCTTGCGGCCGGCCCAGAACAGGTTGCGCTCGGCCTCGGAATTGGAGATCTGCAACGTCACCGAGCCGCAGCCTCTCGCGATGCTCTCGACCCGCGTGATCAGCTCGTCGACCTCGATCTTGGGCCCGTCCAGCTCGATGATGAGCAGCGCTTCCACATCGAGCGGATAGCCGGCATGGACGAAGGCCTCCGCGGCGTGGATCGCCGGCTTGTCCATCATCTCCATGCCGCCGGGAATGATGCCGGCGCCAATGATGCGGGCGACGCATTCGCCGGCCGCCTCGACCTGCGCAAAGCCGACCATCAGCGCGCGCGCCGTCTCGGGCTTCTGCAGGATGCGCACCGTGATCTCCGTGATGACGCCGAGCAGGCCCTCGGAACCGGTGATGACGCCCATCAGGTCATAGCCGGGATTTTCGCACCCCTTGCCGCCGATGCGCAGGATCTCGCCACTCATCAGCACGATCTCGCAGCCGAGCACATTGTTGGTGGTCATGCCGTATTTCAGGCAGTGCACGCCGCCGGAATTTTCCGCCACGTTGCCGCCGATCGAGCAGGCGATCTGCGAGGACGGATCGGGCGCGTAATAGAAGCCGGCATGGGCGACCGCCTGGCTGATCGCGAGGTTGGTGACGCCGGGCTCGGTGACCACGACGCGGTTGTCGAAATCGATCTCGCGGATGCGCTTGAACTTCCCGAGCCCGAGCAGCACGCCGTCCTCGAGCGGCAGCGCACCGCCGGACAGTGAGGTGCCGGAGCCGCGCGGCACCACCTTGATGTTCTGTGCGGCACAATATTTCAGGACGAGCGAGACTTGCTCGGTCGTATCCGGCAGCACCACAACCATCGGCGGCTGCCGATAGGCGGTCAGCCCGTCGGATTCATAGGCTCGCATCTCGGCAGGCGTATCGATCACGCCCTCGCCGGGCACGATTGCGCGCAAGGCGGCGACGATTTCGCTGCGACGCGCCAGCACGGCCTGGTCGCTTGCGGGCATCATGATGGCCATTTTGAGAAGCCTTCGTCTGACGGATGGAATTATCTCGGCAAATCAATCATGTCTTGCCGTCTTTGGGTAGGTCCTCCGAAGGTCGCATTGCTTTGTTGCAGCGCAAGTTCTCTCTGGGGCAAGTCTGCTAGCAGGAAACCTGTCAAAGTTTCGCGGCTTGTCCACTTGCACCGGACCTGCCAAAACCACGACCCTCCATCTGACCCGGGAAGAGACGAAGAGCACACTTATGACAAAACTAACTTTCGGCGCGCTGACGATCCTCAGCGTCATGGCCGCCGCACCCGCCGCGATGGCGCAGGATGTCGCGGCCGGCAAGACATCGTTCAACAAGTGCCTGGCCTGCCACGCGATCGGCGAAGGCGCCAAGAACAAGGTCGGCCCCGAGCTCAACGGCCTCAACGGCCGCAAGTCGGGCACGGCTGAGGGCTATAGCTACTCGGACGCGAACAAGAATTCCGGCATCACCTGGGACGAGGCCACGTTCAAGGAATACATCAAGGACCCCAAGGCCAAGATCCCGGGCACCAAAATGGCGTTCGCCGGCATCAAGAACGAGACCGAGATCAACAATCTGTGGGCCTTCCTTGCCCAATACGACAAGGACGGGAAGATCAAGCAGTAAGCCCACACGAGGCGGCCGCTAGAGCTTCGGTTCTGATTGGACCAGAATCGAAGCTCCAGCTTTCTTATTTTGACGCGTTTTCTTCACGCGAACCGGTTTCTACTTCGCTCGAAAACGCTTTAGTCGGCGGCCGCCTGCGCCGGGGCGATGTGTCCGATCATCGTCTCGATCTCCGCCTTGACGAGATCCGGCACGGCGTTCTGCACCATGTGGCCGAGATCGGGCAGCACGATCAGCTTTGCATTCGACACAGCCGCGGCGAACGGACGCGCGTGGATGCTGGTTCTCACCGTCTTGTCGGGCTCGCCGGCGATGATCGTAACAGGCGCCGTGATCTCGCCATAGCGCACGGCTTGCGCGGCGACCGACTCCTTCAGCGTCACCAGATCATAGGCATTGGCGATGAACTCGCGTGGGCGCAGCAAAAGCGGCGTCGCGGAGTCCTGCACGAAACCATCCGGCATGGTTTGCGGCAGGAACACGTTGCGGGCTCCGGCTTCGGTGATGAAATAGCCGAGCGGCAGCGTAATGGTGTAGGCGAGCAGCGGGCCGATCACCGGCGTTGCGATGATCTCGTTGTAGCGCCCGACGCCACCGCGCCAGGGATGCGTGACGGGCGCGAGCATCACCAGACCCGCCACCCGGCGCGGGTGATCGAGCGCGATCCGCGCGCCAAGGGCGCCGCTCCAGGAATGCACCACGAAGACTGCACGATCGATCCCGAGCTTGCCGAGCGCCTCGTCGATCATCCGCGCCTGGATCTGCGGCGTCGAATCCTGGCGGCTGGCGCGCGTGCTCCAGCCATGGCCGGGGCGGTCGATCAGAATCACGCGATGATCCCGGGCAAGGAGATCGCCGAGCGGCCGCCGCATCGCTTCGAGGTTTGAGCTCGCGCCGTGCAGCATCACGATCGGCGGGCCGGCCTCGCGCGGGCCGATCTCGACGACGTGAAGCATGGCGCCGTCGACCTCGATCATGC
Organism: Bradyrhizobium glycinis; assembly: GCF_016031655.1. Taxonomy (GTDB): domain Bacteria; phylum Pseudomonadota; class Alphaproteobacteria; order Rhizobiales; family Xanthobacteraceae; genus Bradyrhizobium; species Bradyrhizobium glycinis. Next base: position 191,751 of record NZ_JACCHQ010000012.1, on the reverse strand, counting down.
GCCCCTGCGGCGGAAAGGCCCGCTGCACGGCGACGACCCCGGCTTGCGTGAGCAGCGCCAGCAGGACCAGCGCCGTCACGACTGACATCACGATCATGGAGAGAATCCGGGTGGTCCTGGGCACGGGGCAGCTACGGGTCTGCTCGGCCGGCAGTTTCGCCGCCGTCGATCCGCGCTTCCACCGAAAATGCTGGGGCTGTGGATATGTGCATAATTGCGGATCGAGAAAATTCAATGAAATCAGGGCTGTTCTAAGCGGCACGCAAGCTTCCGACCAGCTTCATGCGGGCGTCATCGCGGCTTCCATATAATCGCCATGGTCGGTTCCGCCATCTAGGCGCGGGTTGGGCGCCGATCCTCCTCGCAACGTCAGGGGATGCGGGAAAGGCCGGCAGGATTGTCCTGGTTTGAACCGGAGAATTTTCGATGAGCTTCAGATCGAACGATACTGCAATCGACGAAATCGTCGCGAGCTGCAACGGCGACCTGCGCGGTGCCGTGCGGGCGCTGCTCCTGATCAACGAGCATCTCGAGACCGAGCTGGCAAAGGCCTACGCCGCAGCCGCCGACCGCGGCCTCGTCGAGCGCGGCAGCAGCGTGCTGCATTGAGCGCAGGCTAGTTCGCCCCGTCCTCTTCCTTTTCCTGCTCGGGCGTGACCGGGGGACAGGCGCGGATCGTCGAGCGGGCAAGCTTGGCATCGGCCCTGGACTTGTAGGGACCGTCGCCGAACCAGACGTCGCCGATGATGACGGGATTGCTGGTCACGATGGTGCATTTGCCGGTGGCGCGGTTGCCGACCACCCAGAACAGTCCGTCGGCGAAGCTCACCGTTCCCGACGCGAGCAGCAATGTCGCTGCGACCATCAAACGCTTCATGGCTTTCGCTCCTGCCATGCAGGTAGGCCTGTAACAGGCCCCGCAATAGTCCTTGCGACGCCCTGACTCGGATCGTGGTTAATCCGCGCCGGCCGCGATCGCTCAAGAAATGATCGAGTTATAGCTAGATGTCGCGGCCTTCGACCTTCTCGGTCAGCGCCTTGACCTGATCGGGGATCTTTTCCAGGTGCGGATTGACGGCAAGCGCCTTGCGGTAGGCCTCGAGCGCGCGCTTCTCGTCCCCGACCTCCTGCATGATCATGCCGAGGCCGGCGAGCGCGCCGAAATGGCGGGGCTCCCGGATCAGCACTTGCTGAATGTCCGCGAGCGAGCGGCCATAATCGTTCTGCATGTAGTAGAGCGTCGCACGCCGGTTCCAAGCCTCGATGTAATCGGGCCTGAGCTTGATGACCGAATCCAGGAGCTTGATCGCGACGTCGATCTTCTTCGCATCGACCGCGGTCTTGGCGCGTGACATCAGGAGCGCGGCGGTGTCGCTCGGGGTCTGCAGCCAGATCGCCCAGATCCGCGCCTCGACGTGCTTGGCGCTGGCCTCATCGGGCGCGGCCTTCAGCGCGCCGAACAGGAAATCGAGATTCTTGCTGCGGTCGACCTTTGGCAGCTTTGACGGCGCCTCGGGGAGCTTCTTCTGCTTGCCGGGCGGCTCGACCTGCTGGGCCAGGGCGGCCGGAGCAAGGCCGGCGGTTCCCAGCACGAGGGCCAGACACAAGGTGCGCGCGAAGCGGAATCTCACTGCCATGGTGAAAGTCTAAACGCGCAAAGCCGCCCTTGCAAAGCAAAGGCGGCGTCAAACTCGTGTGAGACCGTGGTCTTGCGGGGCGCGCGAAAGGCGCCCGGCCAGGATCAACCGCTCAGATCAGCCTTGGCGCGCCTTGAAGCGGCGCTGCACCTTGTTGATCACATAGACCCGGCCCTTGCGGCGGACCAGGCGGTTGGCGCGATGGCGACCGCGCAGCGATTTCAGCGAGTTACGGACCTTCATGGCAGAATCCTGAACGTTCGAAAGGCCGTGTTCGGCACTACCGTTTCGGCACGCGCGAATGTGGCAAAATGAGATTTTTCCCGCTGGCGGACCGACCGCCCGGGACGGAGCGGTTCTTAAGGCATGGCGGGAGGTCATGTCAATGTTAACTGCCCGGCCTCCAACGAGCAAAATCGCGAAAACAACCCCATGCACAGTAGAAGCGGCCGGATCGGCCCGATCCGGCGCATTGCAGGTCAGGCCCGGCAAAGACTTTCGCCGCCTGCGCTTTCGCCGCCACCAGCGCCTTGCCAAATTCGTTATATCCTATAATCAATTCGGCAACCCGTCGGGAGGACACCCATGCCAAAGCTGAAGCTGCCAAACATCGACGACGTCGTCGCGATCGACATCCACACCCACGCCGAGGAGCCCTGCGGCACCCATCCCGACGACGGCTATGACGATTTCCAGGCGCAGATGGCGGAGTATTTCAAGTCGCCGCACAAGCATCCGCCGACCGTGCCGGAGACCGCGGCCTATTACCGCTCCAAGAACATCGCCGCCGTGATCTTCCCGGTTGATGCCGAGCGCGAGACCGGCTTCCGCCGCTACAAGAACGAGGAGATGCTGGAGATCGCCTCCGAGCATCTCGACGTGCTCATCCCCTTCGTCTCGATCGACCCGCACAAGGGCAAGCTCGGGGCCCGCGAGGCGCGCAAGCTGATCGAGGAATACGGCGTGCGCGGCTTCAAATTCCATCCGACCATGCAGGGCTTCTACGCCAACGACCGAATGGCCTACCCGCTCTACGAAGAGATCAACAATGGCGGAGCGATCGCCCTGTTCCACACCGGCCAGACCGGCGTCGGGTCCGGCATGCCCGGCGGCATGGGCATGCGGCTGAAATATTCCAATCCGATGTACATGGACGACGTCGCGGCCGATTTCCCCGACCTCAAGATCATCCTCGCCCACCCGTCCTTCCCCTGGCAGGAAGAGGCGCTCTCGGTCGCGACCCACAAGCCGAACGTCTACATCGACCTCTCGGGCTGGTCGCCAAAGTATTTCCCACCGATCCTGGTGCGCTACATCAACTCGATCCTGCAGGACAAGATGCTGTTCGGCTCGGACTGGCCGGTAATCACGCCGGACCGCTGGCTGTCGGATTTCGCCAAGATCGACATCCGCGACGAGATCCGGCCGAAGGTGCTGAAGGCGAACGCGCGCAAACTGCTGGGGATCTAGTCTAAGGCGTGATGAGACCAGGTTGATTGCTACAACGGAGGCGAGGCGCACTCCCTCTCCCGCTTGCGGGAGAGGGTCGGGGAGAGGGTGTTTCCGCACTGGGACAGTTTCCAAGAGGAGAAAGCCCTCACCCGGCGCGCGGGACGATGCTTCGCATCGCCCGGACGCGCCGACCTCTCCCGCAAGCGGGAGAGGTGAACGAGAACCTCAGACCTGCGCCAAGCCGCCGTCGACGAAGACCTCACCGCCGGTCATGTAGCTGCTGTCCGATGAGGCCAGGAAGGCTGCCACCGCGCCCGTCTCGGAGGGATCGCCCACGCGCCCGATGGGCGTCGCGCTGCCGAGTGCATCGAAAGCTTCCTCGCCCACGACCTCCAGCGCCAGCTCGGTCTTGGTCGGCCCCGGCGACAGCACGTTGACGCGGATGCCCGTGCCGCGCAGGTCCAGCGCCCAGCTGCGCGCCAGATTGCGGATCGCCGCCTTGGTCGCGCTGTAGATGCTGAATTGCGGCGTTCCCATCACGCCCGTGCTCGATCCGGTCAGAATGATCGACGACCCCTGGCGCATCAGCGGCAGGGCTTTCTGCACGGTGAACACCACCCCCCTCACATTGACGTCGAAGATCTGATCGTAATGCTCGGGCGTGATTTGGCCGAGCGGCGCAAACGCCCCGGTCCCGGCATTGGCGAACAGGACATCGACGTTGCCGCGTTCGGCTTTCACCGTCGCATACAGTCGGTCGAGGTCGGACAAGTCGGTGACCGATCCCCTGACGGCACGCGCCGAGGACCCCAGCTGCGCGAGCGCAGCGTCGAGTGGCTCCTGCCGTCGCCCGAACAGATAGACGAATGCGCCTTCGTCGACGAACCGCTTCGCCGCGCCAAATCCGATGCCCGTGCCGCCGCCGGTCACCACTGCCGTCTTGCCTTGTAGTCTGCTCATGATGTGCTCCTTCATTGAGGTTGCACTGAGCTGGCGGCGTACCCACCTATCGACAAGTATGCACCTTTTGGTAAGTACTCAAAAAATGTCGTCAGATCGTTCAGACCCAATCTCCCCGCCGGCGCAAGCTCAAGCAGACGTCCAGCGTTGCACGCCAAATCTGCCCGGCTTCACCTGCGGCCTGGATGCGACCTTGCGGGTCGTCTCGGGCAAGTGGAAGCCGCTGATCCTGTACTTCGTCGCCCAGGGCGGACCGACCCGTTACGGCGAGCTTCGGCGCGCCGTCCGCGACGTCAGCGATAAGGTGCTGATCCAGCAACTGAAGGAGCTGGAGGCCGATGGCCTGGTGAAGCGGACCGACTACAAGGAGGTGCCGCCCCGGGTGGATTACAGTCTCACCCCCTTGGGTCATAGCCTCGCCCAGGCCCTCGTGCCGCTCTGCACGTGGGGCACCGAGCACATGGCGGAGGTCAGCCGGGTGTTCGCCGAGCGGGCGACCTGGACGCGGCGAGGACGTCAGTCGACTGGCTAGCTTCCGCTGCACTCGTGTGAGGTTTTCTCCGCCCCGATTGCTGCGCGTTCGCGCAACTCGCCCTGAGTCCGGCTTTGGTCATAAGCAGGCGTCGTATCCTGCGGCGAATAGAAGGGCGAAGCCGCTCTATGAACAGCAGCTGGTGCAGGCAACAACCAGCCAAAGACAACGACCGCGGCACCCGCGCCGATGACCTCCGCTGCGATGAAGCCGAGAACATCCTGTGGCCTTATGCCAGCGAATGAGTCGGTAAAAGCGCGCGCGATGGTCAGCGCTGGATTGGCAAAGTCGGTGGCTGTGAACCAGAAAGCACCGCCGATGTAAGCGGCGACAACGCCGGCGACTGATGCCGGACGAAGCCGTGAGCAAACCCATACCGCCCCCAGCAGTCCGAATGTTGAGACGAACTCGCTCAATAAATTGGAAAAGCCGCTTCGGTCGTTGACCGAGACGGAAAAGACCGGCGCTGCAAACATTGCATTCGCCACGCCCACTCCCAACAAGGCGCCGACGAGCTGAACAGAAACGTATGAAGCCCCCGTTCGAAGCGGTAAATCGCCTCTGATCACGAGCGCGGCTGTCACCAGGGGATTAAAATGAGCCCCAGATACCGGGCCCAGCCATTCAATCAGCGCGTATAACGCCGCGGCTGTCGCGAGTGCATTGGCAATGAGCGCGATAGCCGTATTGCCGCTTGCCAGCCGAGCCCCGAGTATGCCGGATCCCACAACGGCCATCAGTAGAAAGCAGGTCCCGAGTCCCTCCGCCGCGAGTCTCTGCGACAAACTAAAGTCGGGAGAATGGGATCTCGAGCCCTCGCTCGCTTTCACGTCAGACAACCTGAAAGATCTTGTAGGCCACCGCGCCCTCGACGAGATATCCGGTTCCGACGCACACGATGTCATTCATCCAAGCGTAGGAGGACGAGCCGGTCTCGAACAACGGCTGCGTTCGGAAATAGTAGCGTGAGGGATCGACGCTGTAGCGCTTGGCCGGATCAGCCATGTCGGCCTTCAGCTCGGGCGGCGTGATCCAGCGTCCGCCATATGTCATGTAGATCAGTTCGTTGTCGTCGGTACGCAGGGTCAGCCGCACGTCGAGCGCCATCTCTCCGTTGGGCCGGAACAGGGCCCAGTCGCCACCGCCAGCAAGAACTTCACCGCGCACGCGCTCTCCGGCGAACGATCCGCCTGCGGCGCCGAACAACACCCGCCGGCCAACCGGCGTTTCACCAAAGGAAACACGTGGATTGAGGTCAACGACGATGTCGAACAGCGGCACCGTCTTGATATCGGCAACCGGTCTTATGCGCGGATCCATCGTGCCATTCTCCATTGCGTAAACGTGTGATGCCGGCTCAGACGACTAGAGAACTTCGCCAAAGAGCTTCTGGCGGACCTGATCGGTCGAGACTCCCGACTGCGCGCACAGGGCCGAGAGATCGAAGAAGAAGTATTCGCTTGCAATCAGGTCGTTACGGAAGGTGAAGCGGATAAAGACCGGAAGTTCGGCGCGCTTTCCGTTGGGAGTGACCCCAAAACGGTCTCCCGTCATGGTCATTCGCGCCTCTCCCCAGCAGACCAGCGTCTCGGCGTCGTTGGCGTGGCCGGACAGCACGACGTTGTAATCCGGGAACGACTTGAAAAACCGCGCCAGCGCCGCCTCGTTTTCCGCAAGTCCTTTTGCACGGGTGCCGAACGCGGGTCCTTCGAGCACCATGTCGCTGTCGAGAAAGGTAAGTGCAGAGGCAACGTCTTGCCGGCTCTTGGCAGCAGCCAACCCCTGGGCCAGCTCGAACATCCGGTCTCCATTCAAGGCAACTTCCTCCAGTCTAACATACCATGGGAATATTACATACTATGTGTATGTGATATTCAATTTGCATATGAGTTGTCAAGCGGTATGTAATTGGCCCATGAACAAGGCTGCAAATGACCAACGAACGCGCCGTGAGGAATATGCGGAAGCAACCCGGCAAGCGTTGCTTGCTGCGGGGCGGGAAATATTCGCCCGTGAGGGCTATCAGGCCGCGGGCATCGAAGCGATTTCAAGAGCTGCAAGAGTGACGCGCGGTGCCTTCTATCACCACTTCGAGGACAAGAAGGCTCTGTTCGACGCCGTCGTCGTTTCGCTTCAATCGGATGCCGCTGCACGCGTGCAGGAGATCTCCAAGCGGAAGTCGAAACTCTGGGAGCGGCTCTACACCGGCATCGACGCATATCTGGATGTTTCGATCGAGCCTGCTTACGCGCGAATTGTGGTTCAAGAAGCACCGGTCGTTCTAGGCAATGCCCGCTTCGCAGAGATCGAAGAGCAGTACCCAATGGCGCTTCTGAAGGCGACGCTGAGGGTGCTCAAGCGCGAAGGCGAGCTGGTCTTCGATGATATCGATCTGCTCGGACACATGCTTGACGCGGTCATTTGCGAGCTGTCGATCAAGCTTCCAACGGCGTCCGACCCCAAAAAAACCCGCGTTCTCGGTCGCAAGATCATAGAGGGGTTGCTGGACTCGTTTCGCCGTAAATAGCGGCGGCTACGCAGGTACTTGGAGGTGAGCTCCGATTCCGCTTCGGGTCCAGGAAGCGCCGGTCATTATCGCAGTGGCAGACTTCCGTTGTTCTTTGATAAGCTGGCATGGTGCACACTCCCGATCGGAGTTTCGAGTGATCACAGCGCCCTGGAAGGACAGCCGATGAGCATCAAAGCCGTCGTCTTCGACGCCTACGGAACGCTCTACGACATCCAGTCGGTCGCTGACGTCACCGAGGATGCGTTTCCGGGCTATGGCGCGATCATCACGCAGGTCTGGCGTATCAAGCAGCTCGAATACACTTGGCTGCGCTCGCTGATGCGGCGCTACCAGGATTTTGCCGTCGTCACCCGCGACTCGCTCGCCTATACGCTGCGTGTGCTCGGGCTGACCTATGAGGACGAGGCGTTCGAGCGCATCATTGAAAAGTACCTGCATCTCGATCTTTATTCGGACGCGACCGCAGCCCTCACCGCGCTCAGGCCGCGCAAGCTCGCCATCCTCTCCAACGGCAGCCCGGACATGCTCAATGCGCTGGTGCGCAATTCCGGGCTCGACCGCCTGCTCGATGCCACGATCAGCGTCGACGCGAAGAAAGTCTTCAAGCCGAGCCCACAGGCCTATGAGCTGATCGGCGAGGTGCTCGGCACCGCGCCTGATGAGGTTCTGTTCGTCTCCTCCAATCCCTGGGACGCTGCCGGGGCGAAATCGTTCGGGCTGAAGGTCGCCTGGATCGAGCGGGTGACGCCCGAAGCCATGGCGCTGGCTTGCGTCGAGACCGAACTCGTGGCACCGCTCACCATGTTTAGGGCGATCCGCACCCAGATGGACGAGCTCGGCTTTGAGCCGGATCATCGTGTCCGCGCGCTCTCCGAGCTGCCGGGAGTCGCTTAGGGGTCATCGCCCGCCTGTAAGATTGGAATGAGCTGCCCGGAATGAGCCTGGAATCCGTTCGCGCCTTCTTCGCCGAGAAAGCCCCCGACATCTCCGTCATCGAATCCCCGATCAGCTCCGCGACCGTGGCGCTGGCGGCCGAAGCCTATGGCGTCGAGCCGGGACGGATCGCCAAGACGCTGAGCTTGCGGATCGGCGAGCGCGTGATCCTGATCGTCGCGGCCGGCACCTCGCGCATGGACAACAAGAAGGTCAAGGCGCAGTTCGGCGGCAAGCCAAAGATGCTGGGTCTGGAGGAGGTCGCCGACATCACCGGCCACGAGGTCGGCGGCGTCTGCCCGTTCGGCCTGAAGTCGCCGCTGCCGATCTATTGCGACGTCTCGCTGAAGGCGTTCGATGTCGTGGTGCCAGCCGCAGGCTCGACCCACAGCGCGGTGCGCATCACGCCGGAGCGGATGGCCGAGCTGACCTCGGCTGAATGGGTCGACGTCTGCGAGCACCGGCCCTGAGCGGCGCTAGTCATCCTCGTCGTAAGGCCGCTGTGGAGGCGGCGGAGCGTTGTAGCGCGGTGGCGGCGCGGCGCGATTGCGCGGCACCTGTTGCGGCTGCACCTGGTTGCTGGATTGGAACACCGCACGGCAGCCGCTCGAAAGCTGCGGCGTGTTCTGCTGCAAGCAGGCTACGATGCGGTTCACATCCGGAATCTGATCGCTACACAGGCGCCACACATCGGGCGTGCAGGCCATCTGCTGTTCCATCGTGCCGCGGTATTCCTGCGCGGATGCAGCGCTCTGCGCCACGATGCCGCCGACCGCAAGCGCCACACCTAGCGCGATCCGCTCTGCTCGCATGTCCAGATCCTTCCCAAGTCTCTCGAATTCTCTTCAATCAATGAGACGCGAGCTTGTTCTGGACCAACAACAAAATGTGAAAAGCGCGATTGGAACCTACTCCACCTTGCCGATCTTTTTCACCGCCGCGATCAGACGCGCGCTGTCCGCCGCGATGAACTGCGCGAAGGCCGGCGCGTCCTGATAGGCGACGAGGCTGCCTGAGGTCTCGAACGCCTTGAGGACGTCAGGGCTCGTCATCACCTGCGCCATCGCCTCGCGCAGGCGTGTCGCGATCGGCGCAGGAAGAGCGCTCTGCGCGAACAGCCCGGCCCAGATGTAAAACTCGACGTCCTTGTAGCCGAGCTCCTGGAAGGTCGGCACATCGGGGAAGCTCGCGATGCGCTGCGCGCCGCAATTGCCGAGCACGCGCAGCCTGCCATCGTCGACCTGCGGCTTCAGCGTGCCGGGTGCGGCGGCGATCGCCTGCACGGTGCCCCCGAGGATGGCGGTCAGCGCGGGCCCCGCGCCGCGGAACGGCACGTGCAGCAGCTTGATGCCGGCGCTGCTCGCGAACATCTCCATCGCCACATGCAGCGTGCCGTACGGACCGGACGAGCCATAGGCGATTTGGGCCGGCCGCTTCTTCGCATCCTCGACGAATTCCTGCGCGGTTCTCCAGGGCGCCGAGGCCGGCACCGCGAGCAGCGTGGGATCGGCGAGCACGCGCGCGATCGGCATGAACTGCGAGAGCTCGTAGGCGACGGGACGATCGAACAGCCGGTCGGCCTCGGGCAGCACCGCGAGCGAGGACAGCGTCATCAGCAGCGTGTAACCGTCGGGCTCGGCTCGCGTGGCCGCGGCATTGCCGACCGATCCACCGCCGCCTCCCGCGCGGTTGTCGACGATCACGGGCTTGCTGAGGATCCGCTCCAACGCCGCCGCAACCGGTCGCGCCGCGAGATCAGCCTGCCCGCCGGCCGGGAACGGCACGATCATGGTGATGTTGCGCGCCGGATAGGTTTGCGCGAAGGCCTTGTCCGGCCACGCCAGCCGCAGCAACGGCAATGCCGCAGCGGCGCGCAAGAGATCGCGTCGATCCATGGTGGCCCTCCCCTGATTTTCTTGTTTCGCCCGCCAGCCTAACGTGGCGGCCGGCAAGAACAAGTCGTTTACCAAGCGTTAGCCATTGTCTGGGGTGGCCAGGAACGCCGGCCTGCAGCCACCGTTGGCCTTCCAGGGAGTGAGTGATGCACAATCTTGGAACCATCGACGTCGCCTTGGACGAGATGCTGGTGAATCTCGCAGCGATCGTGTTGCGGCTTTCGACGCCCGAATTGACGCGAACGCCGGAAGCGCGGCGCGCGCTGGCGCGATCCGTCCATCAATATGGGGTGTGTGCGGCACGGTCGAGCGATCCACGCGTTCACGAATTGAAGGCGCAATTGGAGGGGACGCTGACGCCGAGCCTGCGCGTTGTCGCGATCCATGGCGTGAAGGTGTCGTAGCCACACCCCGTCATTGCGAGGAGCTCTTGCGACAAAGCAATCCAGACTGTCGCCGCGGAAAGATTCTGGATTGCTTCGCCTGTCATCGGGCCGCGCTTTGCGCGGACCCGGTGGCTCGCAATGACGGGTGTTGAAGCCGTCCGCGCTACGTCCCCTTCACTTTCCCGCGCGGCCGCCGCTTGCACGTGCCGGGCAGCTTGGCTGCGAGGAAATCGGCGAGCGCTTCGACGCGCGCGGGGCGGGGGCCGCCGGGCGGGGTCACGAGGTGCACGGCGCCTTCGGCCTGCTTCCAGTCCTTCAGGATGACTTCGACCTCGCCCGACGAGATCGCCTCACCGACGATGAATTCCGGCAGCTCGGCGATGCCGAGGCCCGCGATCAACGCGGGCATCACGGCTTCGCCGTTGTTGACGCGAAGCTGGCCGCCCGGGCGCACGCTGGCCTGCTCGCCGGCCGAATTGGTGTAGTGCCAGGCGTTGGGCGTGGACAGATAGGCGTAGCTGAAGCATTTGTGCGCGGCGAGATGCATCGGGTGCGTCGGCCGGCCGTGTTTCTTGAGATAGGACGGCGCGGCGACCGTGTACCGCGGCATGGTGAAGAGCCGCCGCGCGATCAGCGAAGAGTCCGGCAGCCGCGCGATCCGAACCGCCATGTCGAAACCTTCGCCGATCAGATCCACGGTCGCATCGCTCAAGTGCAGGTCGACGGAGACCTCCGGATAGGTCTCGAAGAATTCCGGCAGCAGCGGCGCAACCGCCTTGATGCCGAACGTCATGGGCACGGCGAGCCGCACCAGGCCACGCGGCGCCACCGACTGCGCCAGCGCCTCGTTCTCGGCGGCCTCGCCGTCGGCCAAAAGGCGCGTCGCACGCTCGGCCAGCTTGTGGCCGGCATCGGTCAGCGCGAGCCGGCGCGAGGTGCGGTTGAACAGCCGCGCGCCCAGCCGCTCCTCCAATCGCGTGACCGCCTTGGACACCGTGGCCTTGGACATCCCAAGCTCGCTCGCAGCGCCGGCAAATGATCGCAGCTCCACGACTTTGGCGAAGATCGCGAGCGCTTCGAAGTCTGGGAGTTTTGCCATGGCAGCCGGTCCTTGGGGGCATTTAAGGAAACAATGCGTTTCAACAGTTTCTATTTCTATACCACAGGCGAATGCTTATCCAAGAGCCATCAGACATTTAGGACATGGAGAAATCCAATGACCAAGAAGCTCTCCGGCAAGGTTGCCCTCGTCACCGGCGGTTCGCGCGGCATCGGCGCGGCCTCTGCCCGTGCACTCGCCGATGAAGGCGCGGATGTCGCCATCAGCTACGTCGCCTCGCCCGACAAGGCGGGGGCCGTCGTCGCCGAGCTGAAGGCGAAGGGTGTCAAGGCGCGTGCGTTCAAGGCCGACCAGGCCTCCGCGAAGGAGGTGACGCAGCTCGTCAACGACGTCGCCAGGGAATTCGGCCATCTCGACATTCTCGTCAACAATGCCGGCGTCGCCGCCGGCGGCGCAATCGACGATCCCAAGGCCGACGCGGAGGCGTTTGCCCGCCAGGACGCGATAAACGTTCACGGCGTGATCGCGGCGATCCGCGCCGCCGCGCAATTGATGGGTGACGGCGGTCGCATCGTCACCGTCGGTTCGATGCTCGCGGACCGCGCCTCGTTCCCGGGCCTTGCCGACTACGTCGCCACCAAGGCGGCCATCGTCGGCTACACCAAGGGTGCGGCGCGCGACCTCGGCCCGCGCGGCATCACCGTGAACGTGGTGCAGCCCGGCTCGATCGACACCGACATGAATCCGAAGGACGGCGGCGAATTCGCCGAGACCCAGCGCAAGGAGCACGCGTTGCAGCGCTTCGGCCGCCCCGAGGAGGTGGCCGCCGGAATCGTGTTCCTCGCAAGCCCGGAAGCATCCTTCATCACCGGCACGGTGCTCAACGTCGATGGCGGGTTCGGCGCCTGAACAAGGCGCCAACCACTCACCCAAGGATTACGCAAATGATCGAACTCAGACCTTTCAATAAGCTCGGCGGCGCCGATCACGGCTGGCTAAAAGCAAAACATCATTTCTCCTTCGCTGGCCATTACGACCCGAACAACATGGGCCACGGTGCGCTGCGCGTCTGGAACGATGACGAGATCGCGCCGAACACCGGCTTTCCCGCCCATCCCCACGCCAACATGGAAATCATCACCTATGTGCGCGAGGGCGCGATTACCCATCAGGATAGCCTCGGCAACGAGGGCCGCACTGAAGCGGGCGACGTGCAGGTGATGAGCGCCGGCAGCGGCATCCGCCACTCCGAGTACAATCTCGAGCCGACCAGGACGCGGATCTTCCAGATCTGGATCGAGCCGACCGAGCGCGGCGGACAGCCGACCTGGGGCTCGAAGCCGTTCCCGAAGGCGGACCGCTCCGGCAGGCTCGTCACCATCGCCAGCGGCATTGCGGGCGACACGGACGCACTGCCGATCCGCGCCGATGCCCGGGTGCTCGCCACCACGCTGAAAGCGGGCGAGAGCGCGGAGTATGAACCGCAGAAGTCGCGGCATCTCTATCTGGTGCCGGCGGCAGGCGCCGTCGAGATCAACGGCGTCCGCGTCAATGCCCGCGACGGCGCCGCAATCCGCGACGAGGCCAGGCTGAAGATCACGGCGCTCGAAGATTCCGAGCTCGTGCTCGTCGACGCGGCGTGACGCGCCAACCACAAGCTCGTCATGCCCGGCCTGACCCGGGCATCCATCCCCTTAGCAAAGAGCTTTTCGAAGAGCGATGGGTTGCCGGGTCAAGCCCGGCAACGACACCGAACAGAACGGCTCACCTCATCAGCCCACGGAGACCACCATGACCAAAGTTCTCGTCCTCTATTATTCCGCCTATGGCCATATTGAAGCGATGGCCAATGCCGTCGCCGAAGGCGCGCGCGAGGCCGGCGCGACCGTCGACATCAAGCGCGTGCCCGAGCTGGTGCCGCCCGAGGTCGCGAAAGCTTCGCATTACAAGCTCGATCAGGCCGCGCCGGTCGCCAAAGTCGAGGACCTCGCCAATTACGACGCGATCATCGTCGGCACCGGCACCCGCTTCGGCCGCATGGCCTCGCAGATGGCCAACTTCCTTGACCAGGCCGGCGGGCTCTGGGCTAAGGGCGCGCTGCACGGCAAGGTCGGCGGCGCCTTCACTGCCACCGCGACCCAGCACGGCGGCCAGGAGACCACGCTGTTCTCGATCATCACCAACTTGCTGCATTTCGGCATGGTCGTGGTCGGCATGAACTACGGCTTTGCCGGCCAGATGAAGCTCGACGAGGTCACGGGCGGTGCGCCCTATGGCGCCACCACGATCACCGGCGGCGACGGCAGCCGCCAGCCCAGCGCCAACGAGCTCGCCGGCGCGCGCTATCAGGGCCGCCAGATCGCGGAGACCGCCAAAAAGCTGCATGGCTGATACGACCCCGGGCGGCATTCTCGGTCGGGAATGCCGTCCCCGATCCGGGCTTGGGTTAGGTCACCGTTAAATCTGCGTGATGTCGGCGTGAGGCCGAACCGGCTCCGTCCGTATAGGTGCGGGCGCCGTCGAAAGCCACCAGCCCTCACCGGCAAACCAGCATGTCTGGTCGGGGGCGCCCTCTCTCCGCAACGACTGCACCCCTTCCCAACCTTTCGCGAACGCCTCGCCCAATCGTCGGCCGGCCTCGGCATCCTGCAATCCCGCGCAGCCGATGAATTGGGCGCGGCTGAGGAATTTCGCCGGCCAGATCGCACCGTCCTCCGGCCGGGTGATCATCAACATGCCGCCGAGCATGCCTTCGGGCGCGAGCGGAAACACCAGCCGGCCGCCGGGCCGCAGCGCATCGAGCCATTCCGCCGCCGGCTGCGCCGCGCCCGCGCAGACATAGATCACGTCGGCCGTCGGCAGATCCGCGGCAATGCCCGAGCGTCCGCGCACGTCCACATGGGCGATGTCCTTCAGATTGTCGCGCGCAAGTCCCGCCAGACGCTCGTCGATCTCATAGGCGTGAACGCGGCCGCCGGGGCCGACGAGATGCGCGAGAATCGCGGTGTAATAGCCGCTGCCGGCGCCGATCTGGACCACGGTCTCGCCTTCCTTCACGGCGCAGCCGTTGAGCCAAAAAGCGTGCGCACCGGGCATTCCGATGTTGAGACCGCGCGCCGGGTCCAGCGCCAACAGCGCGTTCTGATAGAGGAAGGCGGGATCATCGTCAGGCGTGACCACATAGGGATGACCGCCGAGACAGATCGACCAAGGCCCGGGCCCGACGAACGGCTCGCGCCTGACGGTCCGAAAGGCTTGCTCGAGGCGAGGGTCCGCAGCCTTCGCCGCCGCGCAAATCAACTGCGCATAGAATGCACGATACTTTGCCGAACGATTTTCCATGCCGCCTCCGTTATTGAGGCGACGATAGCACATCGATTGCGATGTTCGAGTGACCTTGCAATCCGGTGCGGCGTCAACGCGCTCCCTTGCCCATCGCCCTCGCTGCGAGGGCGGCGAGCTTCGGATAGCGCCGCACGCCTTGAGCTGCGTGATCGCGCCAGGCGAAGGGCAGACCGCGCCAGGACAGCGCGACGCTGACGTCGGTCAGCGGCACCCTCTCGGCGCCGAAACGGCGCTTGTAGGCTTGATTGCCGATGCTGAGGTCGAAACGGCGCACGCCCAGTGCATGCAGCGCGGCCATGGTGCGCTCGATGACGAGCAGGCCCGGCGAGCAGCTCGACCATTGATCGCCGGCATGGCTGATGCGCAGCAGGATATAGGTCGCGCCATGCTTGACGCCGAAAGCGGTGGCGACAACGCCTTCGTCGCACACCAGCGCCGAGACCATGACATGACCTTGGGCGAGGCCCTGGCGGACGACCTCGCGATAGAATCGCGCGTGGGTGTCGTCGTTGAGAACGAACGGCGAGCCGAGCTTGCGCATGCGCGCGTGCTGCTGGGCATCCATCACGTCCAGCAGTTCGTGCGCACGCGCGACATCCGCGGCGATCTCGAACCGCGCGCCGGCATGACGGCCGAAGACCCGCCAGCAGCGCGGCATCTGCAGGCGCTTGATCGCGGCTTGATAGTCGTCATGGTCGTCGCCCATCAACACGAGATTGCAGTTGAGCGAGGAGGATCCGATCCGGCCGAGCGATACCAGCGGGTTCGGTTTGCCGCCGACCTCTGCCGGCATCTTCTTCAGGCGGAGCAGATCGAGACGATCGGGCAGCGCGCGCAACGCGCCGATCAGCGCCGTGTTGATCGCGTCCGTCGCCCCCGCATCCAACTCGGCATCGCGCGCCAGAATCGGCGCGTTGTTGTCGGAGACGCCGAGGTCCGCGAACTCGACGATGCGGATACCTCGCCTGACATGGCTGATCATCGGTACGACCGCGATGTCCTTGCGGGTGGCAGCATCGGAGATCACGGCGATCAGCGGAGCGACGTCGACAAACGCCTCGTACCAGGCGCCGAGCCAGTCAGCGTGCTGGAAAGCGGTGCGGTGCCCGGCGCTCAAGCGCGAGGCCGCGTGCCGCCAGTCACGCACGACATCGACCGCGATGGCCGGCGCGCTGGACGCAAGATCATCGGGCTGCTCGATGCTGAGGAGGGTCATCGGCGGGGCTCGCTCTGCTCGATGCATTGGAACCTCGCCAGGAAGTGCAGGCCAGCCACCGCCAGCGCGAACATGAACCAGATCGGATTCTGTCGTTCGAGCAGGAAGGTCTCGGTGGCACCGTAGTACAGGCCGAACAGCCAAACGGTCAGGAACAGCTTGGCCAGCGCGCCACTGCGGCTGTGAGCCTGCGCCGTCTGGAAATTGCCGAGCGGGGCGAGCACGAAGATGAGAATCACGAGCAGCAGCCCCGGCAGACCGATCGTGACCGCGAGATCGAGGTAGCTATTGTGGCTGTGCGCCGCCGATGTCGCCCATTCGGCGCCCTGAGCGGTGGCCCGCGCACTCACATCGTCCCAAAACGCAGCATAGCCGTGGCCGATGATCGGCTTCTCGGCGACGGCCGCGAGCGCGAAGTCCCAGATCGCGGAGCGTCCGGTGAAGGTGGGATCGAGCGGAAGCAGCCGCGTCATCGCCGCCAGCGCCGGGCTGACGACACTGCCGACGGTCAACAGGTTCATCGCAACCAGCGGCACGAAGCAGATGATCCGCTTCAGCCACAGGCTAGGAGTGACATAGACCAGTGAGGCGAGCGCGTAGATCGCAAGGCACAGCACCGACGACGTCTTGCCGCCGGTGAAGATCAGGAAGGTGCCGGCCAGCACGGCGATCGCCGGTCCCATCGCGAACGAGCCCACGGCGGACAGGTAGATGCCGACATAGACCAGGATGGTCATCACGGCCGAGGCGATGTTCTTGTGGCCAAAGCTGCCGCGCCAGTCACCGGCGAGCTGCGGCTCGGTGACGTCGAGCGCCGTGTGGATCGCATATTGCGGCGCGAGGACGACGCCGAGATAGCAGAGCGCGAGCAGCACGAGTGCGGCGGCACCGAGGCAAGAATTGAAGCTGCGCTGCGTCGGCGGCAGCAACGGCAACACGATGGCGAGCGACGTCACGCTGACCGTGAGCACGAATCGCTGCATCGAAACGCCGCGGCTCTCGGAGAAGACGATGTTGATCACAAGCCAGCCCAGCAGGCAGAGATGCAGCGGCGTCACCAGGCTCTTCAGCGCGGGCGCATCGGTGGCAGCGACACACAGCATAGCGACCGCAGCCAGCAGGCCCCAGACGATATAGGTCAGCGCCATTCGTCCGCCAACGATGACGGTGACGTCGGGATTGCGCAGGTCCGGGAACGGATCGAGCGTCACCAGCACCAGCAGCAGCGCCCCGACCGCGACGAGGCAGCGCGCCACCTGCACGGCATCGAGCCCTGCAAGGCGGTCGCGCAGGACATGGCCCCACGATCGGGCCTCGACGTCGGTCATGTCGGCGGCGCTGCGGTCCATGGTTCAAGACATTTGGTGGCGCGGGTGAGGCTTTGGCTCGCGGCTCAACCCTTCCGAGGCTTCGTCAACGGGCCTTGCGGCGGTCTGCGACACCGCGGGCTGCCGCATGATGCTCCGCGCGATCTCGTAATATTGCAGCGCCCGCTGCTCCAGCGTGAGATTGTCCAGGATGTAGCCGCGTGGATCGAACTCGCCCGCGGTGCACCCGGCCCAGAACTTGTCCCAGCCCGCCTCGAAGCCGGCGATGTCGGTGAACTTGACGCCGCAGCGTTCGTCCCAGTACGGCACCGACGATACCGGCGCGAACTGCACGCGGTGCGGATAATAATCGGGGTCGCGCCATGGCCCGCCCGGATCCCAGGCAAACACCGGCACACCGCAGGACAAGGCCTGTTGATAGGCGATGCCCTGGCTCTCGCTCTGGCATAGAAAAATCATCGCGCGCGAACGCGCGAGCGCAGCCTGATAATCTGCTTCCTTGTAGCTGCCGTAGCGCAGCTCAGTGAACGAGCGGCCTTCCTTGATGAGCCGGGCGCGCACGGGCTCGATCATCTCCGGCGCGTAGCGCTCGCGGTCCCAGTGCACCTTGTCGTAGATCAGGACATCGACGGTCTTTTGGGCTTGAGCCGACGGCGCCCAGAGATTCGTGTCGATGCCGACAGGCCAGGCCTCGGTATCGGGCCAATATGGCCGGTACATGTCGACGTACCAGGGACCGGGCACCACGACCTTCTTCACCGGCAGACGCTTGAACAGGTCAGGGTCGTCGAGCGGATGATTGTGGGCGGCAACGCCGAGCAGGATCGGGTTCCTCCATGCGAACTTGTCGAGCAGGAAGGTGCGCCCGATGATGCAGGCAAGCTCGTCGGGATGTTGCGCGATGTAGCCGTAATCGTTGACGCGGTAGCGGATGCCGAGCCGGTCGAGTCCCGCACAGAGATTGAGGAACACGCGCAGCTGGCCGCTCATCCGCGGCTCGCCGAGCAACAACCGGCGGGCGATGCGCCGCAGATGCCGATCGCCCGGAAACCAGCGGTCATCCTTGTCCTCGTAGAAGAGGTTCAGGATCATCGTATCGGGGGCGTGTTCGAACGTGTTTGCGGGCACTGGATTCCATCCGCGGCAGTCCGATGCGCATTCTCGCACGGGGCAGGCCGCCGCACTCTTCCAAATTTGCCACAGGCTTAATGCCAGCGGCTTAACGTTATTCTACGAAACAGGCGGCACACGAGCCTTCTCGGCAACGGTTCGAGTGCAATGTGAGTATCATCCGCGGACACCGGGCTTCGAGATCGCCAGCGTCACCAGCGCGGCACATGGGGCCTGGTTAACAGATCATTAAAGGCGAGCCGTAGCTTGATCACCGCCGAAGAGGTTCTCGAACTGCCGGCCGCCTCGCGCGCGGCGGCGCCAGCGCGCTTGCCGCTTCAGGTCGGCTCGACCACATCGGTATCGGTCGTCATTCCCGCCAAGAACGTTGCGGCCTATGTCGGCGAGACGCTCGCCAGCGTACTGGCGCAGCGCGAGGTGACCGAGGTGATCGTCGTGGACGACGGCTCGGACGACGAAACCGTTGCGATCGTCCGCGGCATGCGTGACCCGCGGCTGCACTTGATCCGCAACGATTCCGCTGGCGTATCGGCCGCACGCAATCTCGGCGCAAGGCGGGCAAGCGGCGAGTGGTTGCTCTTCCTCGATGCCGACGACCGCCTGCGCCCCGGCGCGGTGGCGGCGCTGCTCGCTGCAGCGCGCGGCGCGCCGCGCGCCGTTCTCGTCTATGGCGATTACAACACGATCGACAGCGAAGGCCGCCAGATCGGCCGACGCGGCCTCTTGAAGGGCCGTCGGAAGCCGTCCGGAGACGTGCTGACGCGGCTGGCCGCCGGCAATTTCATCGTCAATGGCGGCATCGCGCTCGCACGCGCGGAAGCTTTCCGTGCCATCGGCGGCTTCGATACGTCCCTCAAATATTGCGAGGACTGGCATTGCTGGTGCCGCCTCGCTGCGATCGGCGAATTCGAGTTCGCGCCGGAGTTGCTGCTCGATTATCGTCTTCACATCGCCAACACCATGAACGCCGCGGTCCGGACGCCAAAGGACTTCTTCCCGGCCATCGCGCGGGTGTTCGATGACGGATTGATCCTGGCGAGATTGCCCGAGCGCATGACAGCCGGGCTGCGCCTCGCCGCCGAGATTCATCTCGTCACCTATTCGGCGATGCAGGCGGTCCGCTTCGGCAGGTATCGCCAAGCATTCGCGTATCTTGCGATGATCGGCCGGCGGTCGCTTACATCGCTGCCACGCTCGGCGATCCGGGTCGCCCTCGCGCGCTTCGGCATCTAAAGCGCAAGGGCTTTAGGTTGAATCGCTTGCCATGGGCTCGTTGCAACCTCTCCCGCTTGCGGGAGAGGTCGCGCCGTAGGCGCGGGTGAGGGCTTTCTCCTCTAGGGGGCTATCTCATTGCGGAAACACCCTCTCCCCGGCCCTCTCCCGCAAGCGGGAGAGGGAGTGCACTTACCGTGTAGCAATCAACCTGATCTCATCATGCTCTAGTCGCCGCCGCCTCAAGACGCGATTTTCGAGGCCTCGTAAGGCTTCGGCTCGAGGCCGAGAGCCGCCAGGGCGGCGCCAAATGCAACCATCACGGGGTGCATCGCGACGACGCCTTTCGACGACGGCAACAAGGCCGCAGCGCGAAGGAGCGACAGCGGCAAGCGCCCCAACATCTGCGCGAACACCCGCGCCCGCGCTGCTACGCTCGGGGCGGCCTTGTACTGCACACGATAATTGATCGCGCCGATGCGCAGGCCGCGCTTTGCGATCCAGCCGAGGCTGGTGCGGTTGCGCGGCACGGTCTCGGTGATGACGGCCTCCGTCGTCCAGTGGAACAGCATGCCGGCGTCACGGCACCGCACGAAGAAGTCGCAATCGCCGCCGCCGAGAAAATTGAAGCGCAGGTCGAACGCGGGACGGTCGAACCGCTCGAAGGCGGCACGCGTGATCAGACAATTGCCGCAGCCGTAGATCAGCGGCACCGCACCGCTGTAGTCATAGGCTGGACAGAAGGCGGGATGACGCGAAAGCCAGGGCTTGCTGTCGTCGTCGAAGACCGGCAGCACCGGCCCGCCGACCACGTCGGCGCCGGTCGCCTCCGCGGTTCGGACCATCAGTTCGAGCCAGTCCGGCGAGGCGATCTCGTCGTCGTCGATCATCAGGAAACGGGTCGCGGCGGGAAACAGCTCCTGCGCCGTCTCGAAGGCAGCATTGATCGCCTGGCAATTTCCCTGTCGCTTCTCGAAAAGGCAGACGCCCTGGAGCCTTCCAGCGGCCAAGAACTCCGCGGCAACAGGCGCGCTTTCGCGCCGCACCGCATCGTTCTCGACCATGACGACGGCAAAGGAACGCGGGGTGCGCTGGCTCGCCAGCGATTCCAGCGTCAGGCGCAGGTGTTGCGGACGACGGAAGCAGGGAACACAGACGACGATGCCGACCGACAGGTCGATGACGCGAGAGCTCGCCACGATCTCCCGGTTGGGATCGCGCACGGCATCCGAGATGCGCGCGGCAGACAGGTCTGTCGGGATCAATGTCATGAGGTCTAGATGTCCGAGATGTATTGAAAAAGCCCTGCTTCGATCGCGCGTCCCACGACGGCACATCGCCGCGGGACAGATGCGTCTCAAAATGGACGGCTGCCGGTCGGTCCATGGCCACCAAGTTCGCCGCGCGTCATGCTGCAATTGGCGGTCCATGCGCCGACGCCAGCCCAACATGAACAATGCCGTAGTTAATGCGCATGCGCATTAACCGGGTCGTAAGCACTGCGACCGGTGAGACGATGCGGCATCGGATTTGCTCTTCGGGCAGGCGCATTTTTTCCTGTAAATTTGAATAGAACAAGCGCGGTCAGAGAATATGAACAAGCCAGCCACGATCGATTTCGCGACAGCCACGCCGATCCAAATCCCCGCGGCCACGCCATATGCCGAAGCGCTTCATGATCTCGTCCCCGGCGAAGCCCGCGACAGCCTGCTCACCGTCCATGACGTGCTGCGCCGCGAACTGCCGCAGGGACGGCTCGCCATCTATGAAGCCGGCGGCGGCTCGTGCAGCGTTCTGCCACCGGAATTACTGAGCCGCAGCAAGGTCACCGTCGTCGATATCGACGAGGACCAGGTCCGCAACAACACCTACGCCGACGAGGCGATCCTCGGCGATGTCCAGACCTATCGCTTCAACCGCGAGACCTTCGATCTTGTGATCTGCTACAACGTGATCGAGCATCTGCCTGATGTCGACGCCGCGCTGCTGAACTTCCGCGATGCGCTGAAGCGCGGCGGGATGATCCTGATCGGCGCACCCAATCCGCGCTCGATCTCCGGGTTCGTCACCAAATATTCGCCGCACTGGTTTCACGTCTGGTTCTACCGGCATATCCGCGGCATCAAGGACGCCGGCCTGCCGGGCGAGCCGCCGTTCCCGACCTTCTTCCATCCGCTGGTGACATTGCCCCGGCTCGAAGCATTCGCGGCCGCCAACGGCCTCGAGATGATCTATCGTCGTGAGGTCGAAAGTCCGCGCTATCCCGAGATGCGCCGGCGCAAGCCGCTGTTTGCGGCCCTGGTCGACGCCGGTGCAGCGGTGCTCAACGCCGTGCTGTCGCGCGGCACCGACGTCCGCCGCGGCGACTATCACGTCATCCTGCGGAGAATCTGACGGCGATGGCGCGTAGGCGGCCCATCACCGGACGAGCGGCGGCTCGCGGCCATGCTGCGCGCGGTAACGAACCGTTAATTCCTGGACGCGGCGAATATCGCGAGCGTCACGGTAACGTGCCGAGGGATGGCATGCGCTTAAACGCTTTGTTTGCCATTTCGGTGAATAGTCCCTCAATGAGTATGGTTAATTTTCCCTGTTGCGTTGATTGGGCACCTATATCCCGGGTGCGTGGCGTAAAGCGAAGAGTAACCCCTCAGCCCGCGGCAGTTGGAATGAAAGCTGGGGATCATGCTTGATTATAACCAGCCGATCGATCGAGCCAGACCGGAGGCCTCTGAGCGGAAGCCTCAAGTCGGCTTCAACGTGCTGGAGCTCGCCAATCTGCTCTGGCGGCGGAAGGTTCCGATCGCTGCGGCCGCCCTGCTCGGCGCGACGCTTGCCGTCACCATCGGCAAGAGCGTGACGCCCCGCTACACCGCCACCGCTCAGCTCTACGTCGACCCGCGCGAGCTTCAGCTCGTCGATCGCGAGCTCACGCCCCGGGCCCAGGACGTGTCCGGCATGGCCATGGTGGTGGAGAGCCAGGCGCGCATGATCACCTCCAACAGCGTGCTGCTCCAGGTGATCCAGCAGGCCGGTCTCGACAAGGATCCGGAATTCGGAGGCGGTGAGGCTGGGAGCCTGATGTCGTCGCTGCTCGGCCTGATCGGCCTGCAGCCCCGCGCGTCCTCCGCTGCGGAGACGAAGGAGGTGCAGCTTGCGGCGCTCGAGGCGCTAAACAGGCACATCGCCGTCCGCAAGACCGAGAAGAGCTTCATCGTCGACGTCGAGGTCTGGTCGACGGATCCCGCCAAGGCGGCGATGCTCGCCAACACGCTGACCAATGCCTATCTCGCGGAATCCCGCAAGTCGCAGGCTTCGGCGGCACGGCGCGCAACCAACGATCTCTCCAGCCGCCTGAAGGAGCTGCGCGACCGGCTGCGTAACGCCGAGACCGCGCTGGCGACCTACAAGGCCCAGAACAACTTCGTCGGCACCCAGGATGCGCTGATCAGCGATCAGCAGCTCTCCGCCAGCAACCAGCGGCTCTCCGCGGCCCGTGTGGCGACGATGGATGCGCAGGCGCGGCTCGACCAGATCGAGGCGAGCCGCCGCACCGCCGCCGATGCCGGCGCGATTCCAGAGGCGCTGCAATCGCCGACCATTGCGAACCTGCGCGCGCAATATGCCGACGCCCGGAAGAAATACGCGGAGCAGACCGGTGAGCTCGGCCCGCGCCATCCGGCGCTGCGCCAGACCGAGAAGCAGGTCGAGGACCTCAAGCGCACCATCAACGAGGAGATCGACCGCTTCGCCCAGTCCGCCAAGAACGATCTGACGCGCGCCCGGGATTTCGAGGCCTCGCTCAACCGCGCGCTGGAAGCGCAGAAGCGGCAGAGCGTCCAGCTCAGCCAGGCCGCCGTGCGCCTGCGCGAGCTCGAGCGCGAAGCCGATGCCAGCCGCGAGGTCTATCAGTCCTTTCTCAAGCGCTCGCGCGAGACCGAGGAGCAGGAGAGCCTGAACACCTCGGCCGCCCGCGTCATCGGCGAGGCGACAGTGCCGCAGCGCCGCTCGTTCCCACCGGCCATGAGCCTGTTCGCCATGATCGGCTTCATCTTCGGGGCGATCGCCGCATCGAGCTGGTTCGTTGTGGCAGACCTGCTGTTCGCCGGCGCAACCGCGCCTGCGACGCCGGCACCCGCCCGGCGTGAGCGCACGCCGGCGCCACAGGCGTCCCGAGCACCGGAGCTCGCGCGCGCTGCGGAGGTTGCTCAGCCGCGGCAGGCCTCGCGCGCTCCTGAAGCTGCGCCGTCAACGCCGGAGCTTGCCGCGCCGGCGCCGCAGCCTTCGATGGTCGAGCAGCCAGTGATCGAGAAGCCGCTGATCGCACGCTTCCAGGAGGCCGACGTCATCCATACGCTCGGCGCCATACTCCCCACAGGCGGAGGCGTCGATCTCACAAGGCTGGGTTGGCCGACGCTGCGCCCGGGCTTTCCCCTGACGAGCCTGCTCAACGCCTGGCGCGACATGCGCGCGGCGGTGGCGCGGCGCGCCGGTGGCAAGGCGATGCCGGTCGTCGCGCTCGTCGGTGCGGGCAGGACCAGCGGCCGCAGCGTGGCCGCGCTGAACTTCGCGCTGGCGGCCGCACGCGACGGCGCCCGCGTGCTGATGATCGATGCCGACCATCAGACGCGCTCGCTCTCGAACAGGGTGATCCGTCCCGGCAAGAGCGAGCCGAGCAGGCTCGGCTGGCTCTCGATCGGCAGCAAGGAGGCACGCGAGATCAAGACGGTCAACGGCATCTCGGTGCTGCCGGCCGCCGAAGGCGACGCCGGCAAGGCCGCCGATGCCATCCGCAAGGCGATTGCGCAGGCCCGTTCCGCCGGCGGCTATGATCTCGTGATCCTCGACGGCCCGACCATTCCGCTCGCGGCCGACGGCCGCAAGCTGCTCGACGACATCGACTCGCTGGTGGCCGTGCTGCCGACCAGCCTCGACGTCAACGACGGCCTGGAAGAGATCTTGACCGCGCTCGGCGAGGCCGAGCGCAAGCTCGTCGGCGTCGTGCTCGACGAGCTCACCCCTGCAATGCAAGCGCGTCAACGAGGCAGACAATATGCTTGAGCGCCGCGTCAACCTCGATGGACGGGCAGCAACTGCCGACGTGCCGAGAATCACCGTCGGCGGACTTCGCATGGCCGCGCTCGACCTGGAAGCCACCGCCGATTTTATGATCGAGGCGACGAATCCCGAGCATCGCATCGGCCGTCCGCTGTTCCTGACCTCGGCCAATGGCGAGGTGCTGGCGCGCTGCTCGACCGAGCCGCAGACCGAGCGCCTGTTCCGTGCCGCCGACTTGATCAACGCCGACGGTCAGCCGCTGGTCGCAGCTTCGAAGCTGCAATCCTGGTTCCCGCTCCCGGAGCGCGTCGCAACCACGGACCTGTTCCACATCGTCGCGCGCAAGGCCGAAGCCGCCGGCCGCACCTTCTACATGTTCGGCGCAAGCGAGCCCGAGAACGCCGCTGCGGTCGAGAACGTTCAGAGGATGTATCCACGTCTCAAGATCGTCGGGCGCAGCCACGGCTATCTGCGCGGCGAGGCGCTGCGTGCCAAGATCGAGGAGATCAACGCCCTGGCGCCGGATTATCTGTGGGTCGCGCTCGGTGTGCCCAACGAACAGGCATTCGTGAAGGAATTCACGCCGCAGCTGACCAATGTTGGCGTCATCAAGACATCCGGCGGATTGTTCAACTTCTTGTCAGGAAGCCGTTCCCGTGCGCCGCAATGGATGCAGAAGATCGGACTCGAATGGGCCTGGCGCACCTTGCTCGAGCCCCGCCGTCTGCTCTGGCGTTATTTGACCACCAACCCCCGCGCGTTTTATCTTCTCTTCAGCCGCAACCGCCCCCTCCGCTAAGAGAAGAGCAGAACACGACATGACCGACCGACCGACCGTCCTCGTCACCGGAGGCGCGGGCTATATTGGCTCGCATGCCTGCCGCGCATTGACTGCCGCCGGCTATCAGCCCGTCGTTTATGACAATCTCTCGACAGGTCATCGCAGCTTCGTATCCGGCCCGCTGGTGACGGGCGATCTGCTCGACGGCGCGGCGCTGGCGCGCGCCTTCGCCGACCACAAGATCACGGCGGTGATGCATTTCGCGGCGGCAAGCCTGGTCGGGGAATCCATGACGGACCCGCAGAAATATTACATCAACAACGTCCAGGGCACGCTGTCGCTGCTGCAGGCGATGCGCAACGCGGGCTGCCATCGCATCGTGTTCTCCTCGACCGGCGCGGTCTACGGCAACGCCGATTCCAAGGCGCTGCCGGAAGACTTTCCTTGCGCGCCGATCAATCCTTACGGCGCGTCGAAATTGATGATCGAGCGCATGCTCGCCGATTACCGCACGGCCTACGGCTTCGGCGCGTTCTGCCTGCGCTATTTCAATGCCAGCGGCGCCGATCCGGCCGGCGGCATCGGCGAGCTGCGCGACAACGAAACCCACCTCATTCCCCGCGCGATGATGGCGCTTCAGGGCCATGTCGAGTTCGCAGTTTTCGGCGACGATTACGACACGCCCGACGGCACCGCGATCCGCGACTACATCCACGTCACGGACCTTGCGGCGGCGCATGTCGCGGCTTTGAGGCTCTTGGAGCAAGGCGATGCCGGCGGCAGCTTCAACCTCGGCACCGGCTCCGGCTTTTCCGTGCGCGAGATCCTCGACGCCATCAGGCAGGAGACCGGGCGCGAGGTGCCGCACACGATCAAGCCGCGCCGCGCCGGCGATCCCACCTTTCTGGTCGCCGATCCCACTGCCGCCAGAAAGGTGCTGAACTTCGTCCCCCGTCACTCCGACCTGCCGACAATCGTCCGCACGGCCTGGGCCTGGCACCAGAAGGCGCATCCGTTCAGGCCGCGTTAGGCAATTGCGGCTCCAATTGCTTGCTTGCCGTGCCCTCCAGCGGCTAGAATGAATCATCGTGGCTGCGCCGGCGCATCGCCGACAGCCGCGCGTTCCGCATTGCCGACGACGACGTCGGCCTGCATGGTTCGGCCCTGTTGCACGAGCCGATTTTTCCGAGCGACGTGACGATCAAGTCAGCGTGTCGACCCGTCGTCGGACGCGATTCTGGGAGCATCGAGCATATGCATCAGGCTGCACGCCTGGAATTCGAACGCGTGATGGAGGAGTTCGTCCGCTGGCATGTCGTGCCGGTGGACGAGCGTTCGCCCGCGCCTGCCTGGTGGTGGGGCCCTGCGATGGCCGTGGTCGACGACCAGGAGCCGATGAGCCCAACGTGCTGCTGCGCGTTGAATCTGAGCGAAGGGACCAGCTTCGCCGCGGGCGCGCGCGCCATTCTCGCGCTGTTCACCGAGCAGACGTCACTGACGGGCCCCCAGGATTTCCCGAGCAAGGCCGAGGGGGAAGAGCACGACGTGCGCGAGCTGCACCCGCAGCCGTCAGATGACAGCGCGTTTCAGCCCTGAGGCTGCGTCTTCGCCGGCCGCTTCCGGCTGGAGCGGCGGCGCGACGGGCAGCACGGTGGGCCGCAACAGCTCGCCCATCTGCCGCGCCGGCAGCGGCTTGGAGACGAGGAAGCCCTGCATCTCGTCGCAGCCATGGGCGCGCAGGAACGCCTCCTGCTCGGCATTCTCGACGCCTTCGGCGACGACGGTCATGCCGAGGGCCTTGCCCATGCTGATGATCGCCTGCGCGATGGCCTGATCCTCCGAATCCTGCGGCAGGTCGCGCACGAAAGAGCGGTCGATCTTGATGGTGTCGATCGGAAAGTGCTTCATCAGCGACATGGACGAATAGCCGGTGCCGAAATCGTCGATGGCGAGACGGATGCCGCGGCTCTGGATGGAGTCGAGCACCTTCAGCGCGCGGCCGACATTGCGCATCATCATGCTCTCGGTGACCTCGAGCTGGAGCAGCACAGGCGACATGCCGGAGGCCGCCAGCGCCTCGTCGACGTCCTGCAACAGATGCTCGTCGGCAAATTGCCGCGGCGACAGGTTGACCGCCATCGACAGCGGCAGCAGGCCGCGGCGCTGCCAGGCCATGGCCTGCGCGCAGGCCTCTTTCAGCACCCAGCGGCCGATCGGCACGATCAGCCCGGTTTCCTCCGCAAGCGGAATGAACTGGGCCGGCGAGACGTTGCCCAGATCGGGATGCGCCCAGCGCAGCAGCGCCTCGACGCCCGTGATCTGACCGGTCGCCATGTCCACCTTGGGCTGGTAATTGAGCGAGAACTGCTCGCGCTCCAGCGCGCGGCGCAGCGCGCTCTCCAGCGACAGCCGCTCGATCGACTGCGTTTTCACCTCGTTGGAGAAGAAGCGATAGCCGTTCTTGCCATCCTCCTTGGCGAGGTACATCGCCATATCGGCGTTCTTGGTCAGGGTCTGCGCGTCGGAGCCGTTCGCCGGATACATCGCAATGCCGATCGAGGCGGTGGAATGGCACTCGTGGCCGGCCAGCTGCATGGGCTCGGCGAGCGCGGCGAGCAGCCCGGTCGCGATGCGCTGGACGTCCTCGATCTCGCCGCACTGGTCGAGGATCACCACGAACTCGTCGCCGCCGAGGCGCGCGACTACGTCGCTCGCCCGCAGGGCGCCGCGCAGGCGGTTCGCCACTTCGAGCAGGAGCAGGTCGCCGGCCTCGTGACCCAGCGAATCGTTGATGACCTTGAAGCGGTCGAGATCGATGAACAGCACCGCAAAGCGGTGATCGTGGCGTTGCGCCGCATCGATCGCCTCGCGCAACAGCCCGTTGAAGGTCTCGCGGTTCGGCAGATCGGTCAGGCTGTCGTGCGAGGCGAGGTATTCGATGCGCTCGTCGGCCTTGTTCTTCTCGTCCGCGCGATCGAAATTCTCCATCGCGAAGGAGACGTTGTCGGCGAGGCGCTGCAACAGCTCGACGAATTCGGGCGTGAAGGTCGCCGGTTCGGTCGACATGTAGATCATGACGCCGACCGCCTGGTCGTGCGCAATCAGCGGAAACGCGGCGCCCGACCGCGCGCCGTCCCTGCGCACGATGGGGTGGAAGACACGGACGCGGTCGTCGTTGAGATAGTCGTTGCTGATGCAGGGCTGGCGCGTGCGGAATGCCGTTCCGCTCATGCCGCGCCCTTCGGGCCGTTCGGGATCGATGGAGAGACGCACATTGCGCGTGGTGCCGGCGGACGGACCGGCGGCGGCGACGATCTCGAGCTGGTCCGTGCCGGGTCTGGCCAGGGCAATCGTGGTCGAAGTGAACTTGGCGCCGTTCGATGCCGCAAGGCAGACGAGGTCGAACAGCTCGGCACGCGACTTCGCGCGCATGATCGCCTCGTTGGTCGCGCTCAGGGCGGCGAACATGCGCGTCAGGCGCTCCTTCTGCGCTTCGGTGCGGTCCTTCTCCTCGGCGCGCTCGAA
Organism: Bradyrhizobium glycinis; assembly: GCF_016031655.1. Lineage (GTDB taxonomy): Bacteria > Pseudomonadota > Alphaproteobacteria > Rhizobiales > Xanthobacteraceae > Bradyrhizobium > Bradyrhizobium glycinis. The sequence continues at coordinate 162,770 of NZ_JACCHQ010000012.1, read as the reverse complement.
ATTGTCGAGTGCGAAGGAGACGTTCTCCGCGAGGCGCCCGAGCAGCTCGACCAGATCGGGCGTGAACGTATTCTCTTCCGGTGCGAGGAAGAGCAGAATGCCAACCGGTTCCCGTCCCGCTCTCAGAAGCGGGAAGCTCGCCGCAGCCCGTGTTCCATCCTCGATGGCCTTCGCCCGCCAATATGCGGAGCGCGGCTCGTTCAGATAATCGTTCATCACACTGGGCCGGCACGTCCGCAGCGACGTCCCGATGATGCCCTGGCCCTCGGGATGGTCGGCGGAAATGATGCAGGTACGCCCGACCATTCGCTCCTGGAGACGTCCCGTCCCGGCGACGACCCGCACGACTTCGCGTGTCTCGTCAATGATCCCGATCGTCGCCGATGCGAACATGCCGCCGAGCACGGCCGCCTGGCAGGCAACTTCAAACAACTCCTCGCGGGTCTCGGCGCGCATGATCGCTTCGTTCGTGGCGCTCAATGCCGCGAACATGCCGCTCAGGCGGTCGCGTTGCTTGTCGGCTTTGGCCTTCTCATCGGCACGGTCGAGATTTGCGATCGCAAATGAGACATTGCGCGCGAGACGCTCGAGCAGTTCCACCAGCTCCGGCGTGAACGTGCCGACCTCGAGGGAATTGAACAGGAATACGCCCTCGACCCGGTCGCCGCTCAGCAACGGCAACGCAGCGGAGGACTTCACACCGGTACGTCGGGCACTCTCGTGCCACGGCTTGAGGCGGTCATCGGCCATCAGATCGTTGGCGAGGCAGGGCCGCCCGGTGCGGTAGCACGTGCCGGTCAGGCCGCGTCCCTCGGGTACGTTATCTGTGGTGGCGAATTTGAGCCTGCGCACCTCGTCCGAGTTTGGCCCTGCGGAGGCGACAACCCGCAGCCGCTCGGACGCAGGATCGGCGAGTGCGATCGTTGCCGATCCGAACTTGCCGCCTTGCACCGACGCTTCACAGACCAGATCGAACAGCTCGGCACGCGAGGTCGCCCGGATGATCGCCTCATTGGTGGCGCTCAGCGCGGCGTACATGCGCGCGAGCCGCTCCTCCTCGCGCGCGATCTCCGCCTTCTCCTGGTCGCGGTCAAAATTCTCGAGTGCAAAGCACACGTTCTCGGTGATGCGCAGCAACAGCGCGACGATGCCCTCGTCCTTCGCCCAGGACTTGCTGACGAAGAAGAACATCACGCCGACGCTGGTTCCGCGCTTGATCAGCGGCGCCACGACACAGGCGACCGATCCGGCATTGACGTTGGCCTGCTCCCAGATCGTTCCCTTGGTACGACCGGCGAGATCGTCTTCGACCATCGCCTTCTGGGTCCGGAAGACCTGGCCGGAGATGCCCTGTCCGTGAGGATTGTCGGGATCGATCGAGTAGCGCGCCTGCCTGATCAGATGAAGATTCTGGCCGGTCGCCGCGACCGGCGTCAGCCAGTGCGAATTCGGCTCGCGCAGCAAGACGAAGGTCGCGAGCGACTTGCCGTCGTGGACCGAGGCGTCGCACACCAATTGATACAGCTCCTGCTCGGACTTGGCGCGCAGGATGGCCTCGTTGGTGGCGCTGATGGCTCCGAACATGCGGTTGAGCCGCCGGGTCGCCCGCTCGCTGGTCTGGCGCGCGGTTTCGCGCGCGAAATTGTCCAGCGCGTAGGAAATGTTCGCCGACATGCGCTCGAACAGCGACACCATCTGCTCGTTCAGCGAGTTGGCCTCTCTCCGCGTCACATACAAGACGCCGACGCTCTTGCCGTTGCAGAGCAGCGGCAGCGCCGCGGCCGCACCGATATGGGCCTTGGCAGCGCCCTCGCGCCAGGCCAGCGAGCGCGGATCGTTCAGATAATCGTTGCTGACGCACAGCTTCTGATCGCGAAACGCCTCGCCGCCGACGCCGGACCCCTCCTGCGTGCCGGCTTCCGTCGTGATCACGATCGAACGCAGCCGCGGAATGTCGTCGCCACAGCCGGCCGCGAAGCACAACCTTCGGCCGTCCGGTTCGACCAGGAACACGGCGACGGCCAGAAAATCCCCGCTCGAAAACCCGGCGTCGCAGACCTTCTGGTACAGCTCCTCCGGCGATCTCGCGTAAAGAATCGCTTCATTGATGGCGCTCAGCGCCGCAAAGGTGCGCGCGAGTGTCGTCGGCACGATCTCAGCTCCCAGGCATTTCTGCCTATTTATCCCGGTGCCTTTTATGAGCGGCGATCGCCTAAGTGGTCGTTATTACGCGGCGCAAACCGTCGATCAAAGTGAACGAGCTGCGAACGGGCGCGACAAAACCGACGGGAATACCGCTGCGAGGCCGAGCCGTCGACGCAAGGCATGTTCCGTTTACCAATCTGCAGCCCCGTGTTGGTTTACGGGAGATTGATGTCGCGGTGCCCAGCACCTCCTTCAGAACGGCAGCGCCACGCTGGTCTTGATCTCCTTCAGCACCACGTTGCTGCGGACGTAGCGGATGCCGGGGATGCGGAACATGAACTCGTCGAGGAAGCGGTTGTAGGCTGCCATATCCTGGACGACGACGCGCAAATGATAGTCGGCGTCGCCGGTGGTCGCAAAACACTCCAGCACCTCACGGCGCTTGGTGACCCTCGCCACAAATTCGTCGACGAACTTCGCATCGTGCCGCTCCAGCGAGACGTGGAGGATGGCGGACATCGCAAAACCCGCCTGCTCGCGCGCGACCAGCGCCGCATAGCCCTGGATGACGCCGCTTTCCTCCAGCGCCCGCACCCGCCGCCAGCAGGCCGAGGTGGACATGCCGACCTCGTCGGCGAGTTGCTGGTTGGTGGCGCGGCCATCTCTCTGGAGATGGGCGAGAATGCGGGCGTCCTGCTCTTCGATCATGGGGGGCTCCAGTTCGAGCAGACCTACCAGATTGAATGCTCATATGCAAAATTCTACCGATTCTATGCGCTAGAGGGGATAAATAGGTAAGACCTACCAGCGGCGCGGGCATAACCTCCCAAACTGGGCAGGATGCCGCGCGAGGTCCGCCATGGACGCGATTCCGTCACTCGACACGTACGAACTCTCCGACCGCTACGAGCGTGAGGAGGGCCGCGTCTTCCTCACGGGCACGCAGGCCATCGTCCGCATCGCGCTCGACCAGGCGCGACGGGACCGTGCGGCCGGGCTCAACACCGCCGGCTTCATCTCCGGCTATCGCGGCTCGCCGCTCGGCGGCATCGATCTCGAGCTCTGGCGCATCCAGGAGCGGCTCAAGCGGGACCGCATCGAATTCCTCCCCGCCGTGAACGAGGACCTCGCGGCGACAGCTGTGCTCGGCTCGCAGCAGGTCGAGACGCAAGCTGACCGCGAGGTCGATGGCGTATTCGGGCTCTGGTACGGCAAGGGCCCGGGCGTCGATCGGTCCGGCGATGCGCTCAAGCACGGCAACGCCTACGGCTCCTCGCCGCATGGCGGTGTGCTGGTGGTCGCCGGCGACGACCATGGCTGCGTCTCCTCCTCGATGCCGCACCAGTCCGACGTCGCCTTCATGAGCTGGTTCATGCCGACGCTGCATCCTGCCGACGTCGGCGAATATCTGGCGTTCGGCGAATATGGCTACGCGCTGAGCCGCTTCTCGGGCATGTGGGTCGGCTTCAAGGCGATCTCCGAGATCGTGGAATCAGGCGCATCCGTCACGCTGCGCCCGCCGCGCATGTTCCGCACGCCCGACTTCACGCCGCCGCCCGGCGGCCTGCACTATCGCTGGCCCGATTTGCCGGGCCCGCAGATCGAGGAACGGCTGGAAGCCAAGAAGCACGCGGTCTACGCCTTCGCCAAGGCCAATCCGATCGACCGGCACATCTACGATATTCCCGGCGCCACCTACGGCATCGTCACGACCGGCAAGGCGCATTTCGACTTGATGGAAGCGTTGCGGCTGATGGGCCTCGATGAAGCGGCCTGCCGCCGCATCGGCATCGACGTCTACAAGGTCGGCATGGTCTGGCCGCTGGCGCTGCATGATGCGATGGAGTTCGTGAAGGGCAAGCGCGAGATCCTGGTGGTCGAGGAGAAGCGCGGCATCATCGAGAGCCAGTTCAAGGAATACTTTTACGACTATCCCGGCAGCAAGCCCGAGCGCATGGTCGGCAAGCACGACGAAACCGGTGCACGGCTGATCTCCTGGATCGGCGAATTGTCGCCCCGCGCGCTCGCGAGCGTGCTCGCGCGCCGGCTCGATCCGATGTTTCCGGGTCTCAGTCTCGCCGCGCGCGCGGCCGCCCTAATGCCGGAGGCCGCGCGCACGATCAATGTCAGCGGCGCGACCCGCACGCCCTATTTCTGCTCGGGATGTCCGCACAACACCTCGACCAAAGTACCGGAAGGATCGAAGGCGCTCGCCGGCATCGGCTGTCACTTCATGGCGAGCTGGATGGACCGCGAGACCTCCTCGCTGATCCAGATGGGCGGCGAGGGCGTGAACTGGGCAGCCTCGTCACGCTTCACCGGGCACAAGCACGTGTTCCAGAATCTCGGCGAAGGCACCTACTACCATTCCGGCTCGATGGCGATCCGGCAGGCGATCGCGGCCAAGGCCAACATCACCTACAAGATCCTGTTCAACGATGCCGTGGCAATGACCGGCGGCCAGCCGGTCGACGGTCCCATCAGCGTCCATGCGATCGCGCACAGCGTCCGCGCCGAAGGGGTGACGCGCATCGCGCTGGTGTCGGATGATCCCGCGCAGTTCTCGCCGTCCGACCTGCCAGCCGGCGTCACCATTCACCCGCGTGAGGAGATGGATGCCGTGCAGCGCGAGCTGCGCGAAGTTGCCGGCGTCTCGGTCCTGATCTATCAGCAGACCTGCGCCACCGAGAAGCGGCGCCGACGCAAACGCGGGCAGATGGCCGATCCCAAGCGCTTCGCCTACATCAACGATCTCGTCTGCGAAGGCTGCGGCGACTGCTCGGTCGAATCCAACTGCCTCAGCGTCGAGCCGAAGGAGACGCCGTTCGGCCGCAAGCGGCAGATCAATCTGTCGACCTGCAACAAGGATTTTTCCTGTCTGGACGGCTTCTGCCCGAGCTTTGTCACGATCGACGGCGCAACGCGGCGGAAGAAGAACGCGAGCCGGATCGATGCGGCCGGCCACGCCGCGACGCTCCCCCTGCCCGCGCCCGCAACGCTCGACCGGCCCTACGACCTGCTCGTGACCGGGGTCGGCGGCACCGGCGTGATCACGGTCGGCGCGCTGATCGGCATGGCCGCGCATCTGGAACGCCGCGGCGTTTCGGTACTCGACTTCACCGGCTTTGCGCAGAAATTCGGGCCTGTGCTGAGCTACATTCGCCTGGCGGCGAGCCCCGAGGCGCTGCACCAGGTTCGCATCGACCAGGGCGCTGCCGACGCGCTGATCGGCTGCGATCTCGTCGTCAGCTCCTCGCCGAAGGCCTCAGGCACCTATCGCCGCGGCACCCGTGCCGCCGTCAACACCGCGGAGATGCCGACCGGCGACGTGGTCCGCTTCCGCGACGCCGATCTCGCTGCGCCAAGCCGCCTGCGCGCAATCGGTCAGGCCATCGGCGAGCACAATCTCGACACGATCAATGCCAATGCGCTGGCCGAGCGCCTGCTCGGCGATGCCGTCTACGCCAACATCATCATGCTGGGCTTTGCCTGGCAGCGCGGTCTCGTCCCTGTTTCGTTGCAGGCGCTGCTGCGCGCGATCGAGCTCAACGGAGTCGCGGTCGAACGCAACCGGCAGGCCTTTGCCTGGGGCCGGATCGCCGCCGCCGATCCGGATTTTCTGCCGAAGGCGGACGATGTGTCCACGGTCGAGACGCTCGACCAACTCATTGAACGCCGCGCCGACTTCCTCACCGCCTATCAGGATGAAGCCTATGCCGCGCGCTACCGGGCGATCGTTGCGAAGGTCCGCCGCGCCGAGGCTGTCCTGAGCAGCGAGGCCATGACCGATGCGGTGGCTCGCGCCCTGTTCAAGCTGATGGCCTACAAGGACGAGTACGAGGTGGCACGGCTGCACATGCGAAGCGGCTTCTTCGACGAGCTGAAGCGCGAATTCGAGGACGGATTCAGCATCCAGTACCACCTCGCCCCGCCATTCCTGCAGTCGCGGCGCGATGCACGGGGACGTCCGCGCAAACGGGCCTTCGGCCAGTGGATTCAGGTGCCTCTGGCCATGCTCGCGCGCCTGAAGGGGTTGCGCGGAACGCCGTTTGATCCGTTCGGCTACACCGGGGAACGGCGCGCCGAGCGTGAGCTGATCGCCTGGTATGAAGGCCTGATCGAGCGGATGCTGGGCGAGCTCGACGCGGCGCGCCTTCCAGATCTCATTGCCATAGCCAAGGCCCCCATGAACATCCGCGGCTATGGGCCGGTGAAGGAGGCTGCGATCGCGCAAGTCAAGACCGAGGTCGAATCACGGCTCGGCCGGCCGGCAATGGCGCGAGCGGCCTGAGCACGGTGCCGCTCATGAATACGGATTGATCAGCTTCTGTTGCTCGGCGCTGTGGTGCACGAGCAGGTCGATGAAGGTCCTCACCTTCGCCGACAGATGATGACGATGCGGATAGACCGCGTTCATGGAGAGCTCGACGGTCCGATATTCCGGCAACAGGCGCACGAGGCGGCCGGCTTCGAGATCATCCTGAATGAGGAACCCCGCCATCAGGCAGATGGCGGCGCCCTCCAGCGCGACCTTGCGCAGCGCTTCCCCGCTATTGGTGACGAAGCTGCCGGAGACGCGCACCGAGGCCGGCGTGCCCTTGCGATCGAGGAACTGCCATTCGTCGCCGAACGGATAGTTCAAGTGCCGACCACAATTGTGCCCGGTGAGCTCGTCGAGCTTCTGCACCCGGCCGTGCTTTTCGATGTAATCGTGGGAGCAGCACAGCACGTGACGCCAAGTGGCAAGGCTGCGCACGATCAGGCTGGAGTCCGGCGGCGAAGTCATGCGCAGGGCAACGTCGTAGCCTTCCTCGATGAGGTCGACCTCGGCCTCGCCCATGCGCAGATCGATCTTGAGCTCCGGATAGGTCGACAGCAGTTTCGCCGCAATCGGCGCGACGAACGGCACCATGTGCGTGGCGACGTGAATGCGCAGCGTGCCGCGCGGCACCGACTGCAATTCGCTCGCGATGTCGTCGGCCTGTTCGATGTCGGCGAGAATCTGGACGCAGCGGTCGTAATAGGCCTTGCCGATCTCGGTCAGATTGACCTTGCGCGTGGTGCGGTGAAGCAGCCGCACCCCGAGCCGGTCTTCCAATGCCTGCACGTGATTGCTCACCATGGTGGTCGACATGTTGAGCTTGCGGCCTGCTGCGGAGAAGCCGCCGGTCTCGACCACCCGGCTGAACACTTCGAGGCTGGTCAATCGATCCATGGCTTTCCTTGCACTGGGATGTGCGCCTCAGCAGCAATCGCGCGACAGAGACGGCAATCGCCCTGGCGCAGCTGTGCGCCTGACCCGGTAGACATCACGGTGACGGCTTAGATTATCCACCCTCAATGGATAATCCTTCCAGAATTTAGCCGATTATCATCCGTGCCAGCAAGACCGATAGTCTCAGCGAGCTGACAGGAGACCGCAATGTCCGAAATGCCCCGCACCGAGACCTTCCAGGAAGCAACTGAAATCACTCGTGATTACGCCAAGGCGCCGCCCACTGCCCAGGCCCGGAACAGGGTCCGGCGCGCGGCCTTGGTGCTCGCGCTCCTCGCAGGCACGGCAACCATGGCCTACTACGGACACGATTACTGGACTAACGGCCGCTACCTCGAATCGACCGACGACGCCTATGTGAAGGCGGACTCCACGATCGTCGCGCCGAAGGTCTCCGGCTACATCGCCAAGGTGCTGGTCGGCGACAACGAGAAGGTTCGGGCGGGCCAGCTGCTGGCCAAGATCGACGACCGCGATTTCAAGGCGGCGCTCGACCAGGCGAAAGCCGACGTCGCTGCCGGCGAAGCCTCGGTCCGCAACATCGACGCCCAGCTCGAACTGCAGCAGCCGATCATCGAACAGAGCACTGCCGATGTCGCTGCTGCGGAGGCCAATCTGAAATTCGCGCAGGAGGAGCGCGCCCGCTACGACGACCTCATGAAGTCGGGCTCCGGCACGATCCAGCGCGCGCAGCAGACCGATGCGGCGCTGCGCGCCAGCAGCGCGCAATTGCAGCATGCCAAGTCCGGCCTCGTCGCCGCGCAGCGCAAGGTCGACGTGCTCACCACCCAACGCGCCCAGGCCGCCGCCCAGCTCGAACGCGCCCGCGCAGTCGCGCAGCAGGCGGCGCTGAATCTGTCCTATACGGAGATCACAGCTCCCGTGGACGGCACGGTCGGCGCCCGCAGCTTGCGGGTCGGCCAATACGTGCAAGCCGGCACGCAATTGATGGCGGTGGTGCCGCTCGACGCCGTCTATGTCATCGCCAATTTCAAGGAGACCCAGCTCACGCATGTGCGGCCGGGCCAGCCGGTCGAGCTGCACGTCGACAGCTTCCGCAACACCACCCTGCGCGGCCATGTCGACAGCCTGTCGCCGGCGAGCGGGCTCGAATTCGCACTGCTGCCGCCCGACAACGCCACCGGCAACTTCACCAAGATCGTGCAGCGCGTTCCGGTGAAGATCGTGCTCGACGACCACAATCTCACCGGCTTGCTGCGGCCCGGCATGTCCGCGGTACCGACCGTCGACACCAAACAGGCTGTGCTGGCCGAGCGCGACAGCGCAAAGCGTGTGGCTGACAACGCACCAAACCCAAACGGCGGCTGAAGCCGGCAGGCTCCGGCCGGACTGTCGAATCCGCAAGGATGATCCTTCCAGAACGTCCACGATGATCGAACCCACCCGCCTAACGCATCCTGTCTCCGTACCCGAGACGAGGCTTCCATGAGCACGCTCCAACCAGCCCTCAACGCCACCTCCGCCAATCTCGCCGTCCGTGCTGCGCCCACGGCGCCGGCGGTGTCCACAAAGACCTGGATCGCGGTGATCGGCGCCACGCTCGGCGCCTTCATGGCGGTTCTGAACATCCAGATCGTCAACGCCTCGCTCGCGGACATCCAGGGCGCGATCGGCGCCGGCATCGACGACGGCGGCTGGATCTCGACTTCCTACCTGATCGCCGAGATCGTGGTGATCCCGCTGTCGGGCTGGCTGGCGCAGGTGTTCTCGATCCGCATCTACCTGCTCACCAATGCGATCCTGTTCCTGGTTCTGTCCGCGGCCTGCGCATTGGCGCAGGATCTGTCGCAGATGATCGTGCTGCGCGCCATCCAGGGTTTTACCGGCGGCGTGCTGATCCCGATGGCCTTCACGCTGATCATCATGCTGCTGCCGCGCGCCAAGCAGCCGGTCGGGCTTGCGCTGTTCGCGCTGTCGGCGACATTCGCGCCGGCGATCGGCCCGACCATCGGCGGCTATCTCACCGAAAATTTCGGCTGGCAATACATCTTCTACGTCAACCTGGTGCCCGGCGTGATCATGGTCGGTATGCTCTGGTACGCGCTCGAGACGAAGCCCATGAAGCTGTCGCTGCTTCGCGAGGGCGACTGGGCCGGCATCATCACCATGGCGATCGGGCTGTCAGCGCTCCAGACCGTGCTGGAAGAAGGCAACAAGGACGACTGGTTCGGCTCGCCCTTCATCGTCAAGCTCTCGATCATCGCCGCCGTTGCGCTGACCGCCTTTCTGATCATCGAGCTCACGGTGAAGAAGCCGCTGCTCAATCTGCGCCTGCTCGTGCGCCGCAATTTCGGCTTCGGCATGCTCGCGAACTTCCTGCTCGGCATCGCGCTCTACGGCTCGGTGTTCATCCTGCCGCAATATCTGTCGCGCATCCAGGGCTACAATGCCGAGCAGATCGGCATGGTGCTGGCCTGGACCGGGCTGCCGCAACTCGTGCTGATCCCGCTGGTGCCGCGCCTGATGCAGAAGCTCGATGCGCGGATTATCATCGGCGTCGGCTTCGTTCTGTTCGCGGCATCCAACTTCATGAACATCGACATGACCAACGACTATGCCGCCGACCAGCTGCTGTGGCCCAATATCGTGCGCGCCATCGGCCAGGCGCTGGTGATGGCGCCGTTGTCGGCGGTGGCGACGACTGGCATCGAAGCGGAGAATGCGGGCTCGGCCTCCGGCCTGTTCAACATGATGCGCAATCTCGGCGGCGCCGTCGGCATCGCGCTGCTGCAAACCGTGCTGACCAAGCGCGAGCAATATCACTCCAACGTGCTGATGCAGTCGGTTTCTGTGTTCGAGGAGGCCACGCGCACGCGGCTCGAGCAGCTCACGCAATATTTCGTCAATCACGGCGTTCTCGACCGTGCGGACGCCGCGCATCGCGCCTATGTGGCGATCGGCCATATCGTGCAGAAGCAAGCCTTTATCTTCGCCTTCAGCGATACTTTCTACCTGCTCGGCATGGCGCTGATCGTTGCCCTCGTCGCCGTATTCTTTCTGAAGAAGCCCGGCCAGGTCTCGGCCGGTGGAGCCCACTGATCAACCAAAGAAAAGGAGAACGACCATGAAGCCCCGCATGAACTACTACCAGGCCGCGCCCGATACGATCAAAGCGCTGCTGGCGCTGGAAGAGCAGATCCAGTCGACGGGCCTGGAGAAATCGCTGATCGAGCTGGTCAAGATCCGGGCGTCGCAGATCAACGGCTGCGCGTTCTGCATCAACATGCACACCGAGGATGCCCGCAAGCGCGGCGAGACCGAGCAGCGCATTTACCTGCTCAACGCCTGGCGCGAATCCCCGCTCTATTCCGACCGCGAGCGCGCCGCGCTAGCCTGGACCGAAGCGGTGACGCTGATCGCCGAGACGCATGCGCCCGACGAGACTTACGAACAGGTCCGGGCGCAGTTCTCCGAGGAGGAGACGGTGAACCTGACCATGCTGATCGGGGCCATCAATGCCTGGAACAGGATCGCGATCGCGTTCCGCGCGGTCCATCCGGTGAAGGTGAAGGCGTCGGTGGCGTGATCTGACCAAAACGGCCAGCTTCCTCGCGGCGACAACCCCTCACCCCACCCTCTCCCCGTAAGAACGGGGCGAGGGAGAGAGAGAGCGACGCGTTCCTCACCGCAATAATCCAAGTGAAGAGTCCATCTCGGCGCACTCAACCTCTCCCCGCTCTTCTGCGGGGAGAGGTCGGATCGCGTAGCGATCCGGGTGAGGGGCAGGGCAATACGTGGCCTAGCGAAAAGTACGTCCGACTCGCAAAGCTTCTCAGACCGCCGTCGCCTTGGCGAACTCCACGTAGATCTCGCGAAGGCGCGTCGCCATCGGGCCGGGCTTGCCGTCGCCGATCGTCTTGCCATCGATGGCGACCACCGGCTGCACGAAGGAGGATGCGCTGGTGATGAAGGCTTCCTTGGCGGCGAGCGCTTCGGCGACCGTAAAGGAGCGTTCCTCGACGCGAAGCTGGCGCTCCTCGGCAAGCGCGATCACGGCCTTGCGGGTGCAGCCGGGCAGGATCGCGTTGGAGTTCTGGCGGGTGACGATGACGTCGTCCTTGGTCAGGATGAACGCCGTGGACGAGCCGCCTTCGGTGACGTAGCCGTCCTGCAGCATCCAGGCTTCGCCGGCGCCGGCTTCCGCCGCGGCCTGCTTCGCCAGCACTTGCGCAAGCAGCGCCACGCTCTTGATGTCGCGGCGCTCCCAGCGGATGTCGGGCACCGTGATGACGTTGATGCCGGTCTTGGCCACCGCGGCGTTGATGATGTCCTTCTCGGACGTGAACATCACCAGGCTCGACTTGACGCCAGCCTTGGGAAACGGGAAGTCGCGCCCCTTGTCGGCGCCGCGCGTCACCTGGAGATAGACGAGGCCGTTCACGAGCTTGTTGCGCGCGATCAGCTCCTTCTGCAGTTCGGTGATACGCTCGATGGTCTCCGGCAGCTTCAGCTTGATCTCCCCGACGGACCGCTCCAGCCGGGCCAGATGCGAGGCATTGTCGACCAGCTTGCCGTCGAGCACGGCCGAGACCTCGTAGATGCCGTCGGCGAACAGGAAGCCGCGGTCGAGCACCGAGATCTTGGCTTCGGAGAGCGGGACGAATGAGCCGTTGACGTAGGCGATCGAGTCCAAGGCAGGTCTCCTGGGAGGGAAGGGGGAATTGCCTGTTCGTATATGGGATTTGGTGGCGCCACGAAACCCTCAACCTGTCATTCCGGGGCGGCGCGCAGCGACGAGCTTTGATGCGCAACTGCGCATCTGAGAATCCATAACCCCGGCTGGTGGTTATGGATTCCGGGCCCGCGCCAGGAGGCGCGTCCCGGAATGACAGAGGAGCTAATGCGACAGAATCTTCGACAAGAACTTCTGCGCGCGGTCGCTGCGGGGCTTACCGAAGAAATCGTCCTTCGCTGCGTCCTCGACGATCTCGCCGCGGTCCATGAAGATGACGCGGTTGGCGACCTTGCGGGCAAAACCCATCTCGTGAGTCACGACCATCATGGTCATGCCCTCGCGGGCAAGATCGACCATGACGTCGAGCACCTCGCTGACCATTTCCGGATCGAGCGCCGAGGTCGGCTCGTCGAACAGCATCACGATCGGATCCATCGCGAGCGCGCGTGCGATGGCGACGCGCTGCTGCTGGCCGCCGGAGAGCTGCGCCGGGAATTTCTGCGCCTGCTCCTTCAAGCCGACGCGCTCGAGCAGCTGCATGCCCTTGGCCTGCGCCTTGTCATGCCCCCTGCCCAGCACCTTCTCCTGCGCCAGGCAGAGATTGTCGATGATCTTGAGGTGCGGAAACAGCTCGAAATGCTGGAACACCATGCCGACGCGCGAGCGCAGCTTCGGCAGATCGGTCTTGGGATCGTTGACCTTGGTGCCGTCGACCAAGATGTCGCCGCTCTGGAACGGCTCCAGCGCATTGACGCATTTGATCAGCGTCGACTTGCCCGAGCCCGAGGGGCCGCAGACCACGACCACCTCGCCCTTGGTGACATTGGTGGTGCAGTCGGTCAGCACCTGGAAGGTGGGGCTGTACCATTTGTTGACATGGCTGATTTCGATCATGATCGACACGCTCTATCGAATGATGGCGATGCGCGCCTGCAGGCGGCGGACGCCGTAGGACGCGATACAGGAAATGGTGAAGTAGACGATCGCAGCGAACAGATACATCTCGACCAGGCGGCCGTCGCGCTGCGCCACCTTGCTCGCCGCGCCCAGAAAGTCCGTGATCGACAGGACGTAGACCAGCGAAGTGTCCTGGAACAGCACGATGGTCTGCGTGATCAGCACCGGCAGCATGTTGCGGAAGGCCTGCGGCAGCACGACGTAGCGCATGGTCTGCGCGTAGGTCAGCCCCAGCGCGCTGGCCGCGGCCGGCTGGCCGCGCGAGATTGACTGGATGCCGGCGCGCATAATCTCGGAGAAATACGCCGCCTCGAACATGATGAAAGTAATCAGCGAGGACGCGAAGGCGCCGACGCTGATCGGGCGCGAGGCGCCCGTCACCCACTGCCCGATATAGGGCACCAGGAAGTAGAACCAGAAGATCACCAGCACCAACGGCAGCGAGCGCATGAAGTCGACATAGACGCCGGCGATGCGGCCGAGGATCTTGAAGCCGGACAGGCGCATTAGGGCGAGCGCCGTACCGAAGATGAGGCCGCCGAGGGCGGCGAGTGCCGTCAGCGTCAGTGTGAACGTCATGCCCTCGTAGAACAGATAGGGCAGCGCACGGCGGATAACGTCGAAATCGAGATTGCCGAACATCGCTTATTTCCCCGTGATGTAGCCGGGGATCGCGACCCAGCGCTCAAGGAAGCGCATCGCGGTCACGACGACGGCGTTGACGAGGAGATAGAGGATGGTCGCGGCGGTGAAGGCCTCGAACACCTGGAACGAGAATTCCTGCATCGAACGCGCCTGTCCGGTCAGCTCGAGCAGCCCGATGGTGATGGCGACCGCGGTGTTCTTGATGGTGTTGAGAAACTCGGAGGTCAGCGGCGGCAGGATGATGCGGAATGCCATCGGCAGCAGCACGTAGCGATAGCCCTGCACCGTGGTCAGACCCAGCGCGGTTGCGGCCATCCTCTGCCCGCGCGGCAGCGAACTGATGCCGGCCTGCAGTTGCACGGCAACGCGCGCCGACATGAAGAAGCCGACGCCGATCGCAGCCGTCCAGAACGGCGCGTTCGGCAATTGCTTCAGCCACAGGCCCGCGGCCTTGGGCAGGATCTCCGGCAGCACGAAGAACCACAGGAAGAGCTGCACCAGAAGCGGCATGTTGCGGAAGAATTCGACGTAAGCGAAGCCGAACCAATTGGCGCCCTTCGACGGCAGCGTGCGCATGACGCCGACGATCGAGCCTGTGATCAGCGCGATCACCCAGGCCAGCGCCGCGGTCTTGAGGGTCAGCACCAGCCCCGACAGCAGCATGTCGAGATAGGTGCCGGTCCCCATCGGGTTCGGCTGGAAAAAGATTCCCCAGTTCCAGTTGTAGTTCACGTGTCCCCCGCGCGAACGCGCCAGTCATGGATGTCCCGGCGCCTATGCAAATGTCCGGCCATTCTCCCTCCAGAATGTCCGAAATGTACCGCCTCTCCCCTCAAGCGGGGAGAGGCGAATAGCTCATCTTACTTGTAGTCGTCCGGGTTCGGCGAGTCCGTCGGCTTGGCGAACTCGTTCTTCAGCTCGGCCGAGATCGGCGTGTTGAGGTTCAGGCCCTTCGGCGGGATCTTCTGGGTGAACCATTTGTTGTAGATCTTCTCGGCCTCGCCCGAGGAGTAGAGCGCGGCGGTCGCAGCATCGACCACCTTCTTGAAGGCAGGGTCGTCCTTACGCAGCATGATGCCGTAGGGCTCGGGCTTGGAGAACGCGTCCTTGGAAATGGCATAGTCGTCCGGCGACTTCGAGCCGGCGACGAGGCTCGCCAGCAGGATGTCGTCCATGACGAAGGCGACCGCGCGGTCGGTCTCGACCATCAGGAAGGCTTCGGCGTGATCCTTGGCCGGAATGATGTTGGCGCCGAGGCCCTTGGCGACGTTGGCTTCGGTGAGCTGCTTGATGTTGGTGGTGCCGGCGGTCGAGACCACGGTCTTGCCCTTGAGGTCCTCGATCGACTTCAGGCCGCTCGATTTCTTGAAGACGTAGCGGCTCGCGGTCAGGAAGTGCGTGTTGGTGAAGGCGACCTGCTTCTGGCGCTCGGCATTGTTGGTGGTCGAGCCGCATTCGAGGTCGATGGTGCCGTTGGCCATCAGCGGGATACGGGTCGCCGAGGTCACCGGGTTGAGCTTGACCTCGAGCTTGTCGAGCTTGAGCTCCTTCTTCACGGCGTCGACGATCTTGTAGCAAATGTCCATCGCGAACCCGACGGGCTTCTGGTTGTCGTCGAGGTAGGAGAACGGGATCGAGGAGTCGCGGAAGCCGAGCGTGATCGCGCCGGTGTCCTTGATGTTCTTCAGCGTGCCGGTCAGCTCCTGGGCCCCGGCCTGGCTGACGACGAAGGTCGCGGCGAGCGCGAGCCCGATGTGACGGAAATGTTTCACTTTTCTTCCCCTTTCGGATGATGCGGCCCGGATGCAAGCACAAATCGAGCCGGATTAGAATGTAACTTTCGGCTGGATCAAGGGCTCAGGTTAACGGGCCTGTCAGTGGTTTTGGCAACTCGCCGAGATCCCAGAACAGCCCGGCCATCACCGTCAAGGCTTCTTCGGTCAATGGCAGCAGGATGTGCTCATTGGGCGCATGCTGGGAGCAGCCGGGATAGGAATGCGGCACCCAGATCGTCGGCAGGCCCAGGATCTCGGAAAACACGTCGTTGGGCAGCGAACCGCCGAAATTCGGCAGCACGGCCGGCGCCTTGCCGGTGGTCTCTTGTACCGAATCCGCCGCCCATTTGATCCATGGGCTGTCGAAATCGGTGCGCGATGCAGCAAAACTCTGCGCGGCGCGCACCTTGACCATCGGAAAACCGTGCCCGACCAGATGCGTGCGGATCGCCTCGATCAGCCCATCAACCTTCGTCCCGACCACGAACCGCAGTTGCAGCACCGCATTGGCCTGGCCCGGGATCGCATTGGCCGGCTTCTCGATATTGCCCGAGGACATCGCCAGCACTTCCAGCGTGTTCCAGGCGTAGAGCCGTTCAGCGGCCGAAAGACCCTCCTCGCCCCAGTTTTCGGCCAGCGCCGGCTCGTCCGCAGTCGGCACCACCTCGACGTCGGCGAGATAGGAGCGGATCTGGTTGGTCAGCCGCGGCGGCTTCAAGGCGTCCAGCTGGAGACGGCCGCGGCCGTCGACCAGGGTCGAGATCGCGTTGACCAGGATGGTCGCGGGGTTGGCAAGCACGCCGCCCCAATTGCCGGAATGGTGACCGCCGTCGCGCAAGTTCACGTCGAGATGGATGCGGATGCCGCCCCGGCAGCCGAGAAACAGCGTCGGCCGCTCGGCCGAGAGGCGCGGGCCGTCGGAAGCCATGAACAGGTCCGCCTTCAGCGCGTCGCGATGGAGGTCGCAGACCTTGCCGAGATCGGGCGAGCCGATCTCCTCGCCCATCTCGATGATGAACTTGGCATTGAAGCCGAGCTTGCCGCCGCGCGCCTCGCGCACCGCACGGAGTGCCGCCATGTTGATGCTGTGCTGGCCCTTGTTGTCGGCGGTGCCGCGGCCGTAGAGGCGCGCCCCTGCTACGGTGGTGCGCCAGGGATCGCGGCCGTCACGCCATTCGCCTTCCATGCCGTCGACGACGTCGCCATGGCCATAGACCAGCACGGTCGGCGCGGACGCGCTCTCGTGATGCTCGGCGAACAGGAACGGCGCCTTGCCGCTCGGGGATTCGACGATGCGGCTGGAAAAATCGAGCGCGGCGAAAGCCGGCTGCATCTCCTGTTCCAGATAGGCACGCAGCTCGGGGCCGCGCTGCGGATTCTGGCTCTCGGTCTTGTAGGCGACGCGGCGGTCGAGTTCAGCGAGGAACGCGCCGGAGTTGAAATCCTCACGGGCGCGGGCAATGGCGTCGGCTCTGGTCATACTTGCTTTTCGAGATCGTGGACAAAGGACCTTACCCGAGGCGGGTTGGCCTTCGAAAGTGGCGAGGACTTGGATAGTTCTTGTACTTCCCTTGCAGTTCTCTTGGGATTTCGCTCTTGCTTCGTTGAGATCGGCCTGCCAAGCGCAGCTGCGACGCTGACTTTGGCCTTGCCAAGCGCAAGCGATATGCAAGAAGTTCGCCAAGTTGGGGCGCACATCTATCATTCGAAGAGCGCTCAGTACAGGGTGCCGAGGGATCAGCATGGCCAAAGAGATCAGGCTCAACGCCTTTGCGATGAATTGCGTCGCACACCAGTCACCAGGCCTGTGGACCCATCCGCGCGACCGCACCGCCGAATATAACCGCCTGCCCTACTGGATCGACTTGGCCAAGACGCTGGAGCGCGGCCGCTTCGACGGGCTGTTCCTGGCTGACGTGCTCGGCGTCTATGACGTCTATGGCAATAGCCCTGACGCAGCCTTGCGCAATGCAGCGCAGACGCCGTCGAACGAGCCGCTGCTGCTGCTGTCGGCGATGGCGGCGGTGACGCAAAATCTTGGCTTCGGCGTCACCAGCAATCTGTCGTTCGAGCCGCCCTACCCGTTCGCACGGCGGATGTCGACGCTCGATCATCTCACCGAGGGGCGGATCGGCTGGAACGTCGTCACCGGCTATCTCGACAGCGCCGCGCGCGGCGCCGGCAAGGACAAGCAGACCGGGCACGACGACCGCTACGACATCGCCGACGAATATATGGAGGTCGTCTACAAGCTCTGGGAAGGCAGCTGGGAGGACGATGCCGTGCTGCGCGACCGCAAGCGCGGCATCTTCACCGACCCGGCAAGAGTTCATCGCGTCAATCATGACGGCCCGAACTTTCGCATCAACAACACGATTCATCTCAGCGAGCCATCGCCGCAGCGCACGCCGGTGCTGTACCAGGCCGGCACCTCGCCGCGCGGCCGGCAATTCGCGGCCAAGCATGCCGAGTGTGTGTTCATGTCGGGGCCGTCGGCCAAGGTGATCGCGCCGCGCGTGTCTGCGATCCGGCAGGAAGCCGCCGCGCTCGGCCGCAAGCCGGCCGAGATCCTGATGTTCTCGATGATGACGATCATCCTCGGACGGACGGAAGCCGAGGCAAAGGAAAAATACGCCGACTATCGCCGCCACATCAGCCCCGAAGGCGCGCTGGCGCTGATGTCGGGATGGACCGGCGTCGACTTCTCCGGCTACGACCTCGACCAGCAGGTGCGCCACGTCCAGAACGATGCCGGCCGCAGCGCGATGGACAACGTCACCCGCGCCGATCCTGACCGTGTCTGGACCGTGCGTGACGTCATCGAGCATGTCGGCATCGGCGGCGCCGGCCCGGTCGTGGTCGGCACGCCCGAGATGGTCGCTGACAAGATCGAAGAATGGTTCGAGGCGACGGATGTCGATGGCCTCAACGTCGCGTTCGCGATCTCGCCCGGCGATTTCGAGGACATCGCCGACATGCTGGTGCCGGAGCTGACACGACGGGGAAGGTACAAGAAAGAGTATGCGAAGGGGACACTGCGGGAGAAGCTGTTCGGCGGCGGGCGTGCGAGGCTCGACGCGCCCCATCCGGCAGCGGGGTATCGGGTGGGAAGAAAGGGGTAGGTTGCCGCCTCCTCGTCATTGCGAGCGAAGCGAAGGAATCCCTCCGCAGACACAGCCTGGATTGCTTCGTCGCTGCGCTCCTCGCAATGACGGTTGAGGCGTCCTGCCTCAAACCTTCCCATCCACCATCACCTCGATCAACTTCGTCCCCGGCCGGTTGAACGCCGACGCCAGCGTCGCCTTCAGTTCGCGGGGATCGCTGACCTTGATCGCCTCACAGCCGAGCGCCTTGGCGACGCCGGTGAAATCCACGGGCGGATCGGCGAAATCCATGCCGACGTAATTGTCATCGCCGTGGAAGGCGAGCAGCCGCTGCTTGATGATGCGATAGCCGCCGTTGTTGGCGATGACGACGTTGAGCGGCAGCTTGTGATGCGCCGCCGTCCACAGCGACTGGATCGAATACATCGCGCTGCCATCGCCGGAGAAGCACACCACGGGGCGATCCGGATTGGCAATGCTCGCCCCGACCGAGGCCGGCAGGCCCCAGCCGATGCCGCCGGAGGCGAGCCCGTGGTAGCCGTAGCGATCGCGATGCGGATGCAGGGCCGTGACCTGCCGGCTGGAGGTGAGGCCTTCGTCCACGAGAATGGCGTTGTCAGGCATGGCTTCGATCATTTGCAGCACGAGAAAGTCCGGATCGATCGGTGTGCGGCCCGCGCTGTTGCCGATCTGTTCGACCAAAGCGGCACGGCGTGCAGTCCAGTTCTTCGGCGCGAGCTCGGCGAGACGCTGCTTTGCGCGACTCGCGAGTGTCGCGCCGCCCATCTCCTTCAGCACCGGGATCAGCGCGCGCAGCGTTTCCTTCAAATCCGCCTTCAGCGCGATTTCGGCCCCGTAGTTCTTGGCGATCTCCCAATCGACGAGGCCGATCTGCACGATGCCGAGGTGCTCGGGCAGCGCGTCGACCTCGCTATAGACCGACATCCGCAAGGGATCGCCGCCGAGCGCGATCAGCAGATCGTAAGGCGCGAGCGTATCGCGGGCGGCCTTCTGCACGCGCGCGAGCGTGCCGACGAAGCTCGGGCTCTCGGACAGAAAGTGCGAGCCATACGGCGTCGAGGACTGATAGGCCGCAGCGCCGAGCAGCTCGGCCAGTCCGGCGGCCTCCTTCAGCGCATCGCTCTTGACCACCTCGTCCATGGTGACGATCACGGGACGCTCGGCCTTGAGCAGGCGTGCGGCAAAGGCCTTCAGCGCCTCGTCCGATGGTTTCGTGCGCGCATCGATGCGGGTGGAGCGGCCGAGATCGATGCCGGCTTCGCTGTTGAGGATGTCGCCCGGCAGCGAGATGAACACCGGCCCGGTCGGCGGCGTCATCGCCACCTTGGCGGCGCGGCGCACGATGCGCGGCAGGTCCTCCAGCCGCGTCACCTCGACGGCCCATTTCACCAGCGGCTCGGCCATGCGCACCAGCGGACCATAGAGCACCGGCTCCATCAGGCCGTGGCCCTGCTCCTGCTGGCCCGCGGTCAGGATCATCGGCGTGCCCGTGAACTGGGCGTTATAGAGCGAGCCCATGGCATTGCCGAGGCCGGGCGCGACATGCACGTTGCAGGCGACCAGCTTGCCGGAGGCGCGGCTGTAGCCGTCGGCGATCGCGACCACCAGGCTCTCCTGCATCGCCATGACATAGGTGAGATCGGGATGGTCCTTCAGCGCATGCATGATCGGCAGCTCGGTGGTGCCGGGATTGCCGAACAGATGCGTGATGCCCTCGTCCTTGAGCAGCGCGAGAAAAGCGGAGCGGCCTGTGATCTTGTTCTTCATGTTTCCTCCAGGAGCGGACAATTGCCGCAAGGACTGAAGGCATGATGGCCGAGATGTTGGCAGACGCGCAAGGAAGCGCGGTCATGGCTGCGTTGCGCGGGCGAGGCAAACTGCGCTCTCGCGTCCCGGACGCGGCGCAGCGCCATAGCGCGCCGAAGACGCGCGTGAACGCGCTTACGGCGGTGCGACGCAGAGCCGGGACCCAGATTCGCGCCGAGCTCGCTGATACATGGGTCCCGGCTCTGCGCAGCGTTTCACGCTGCAGCGCGTCCGGGACACGAGAGCGGAGCGAACAGAGCTACATCTCCTCCCGCCCGAGTTCGAACGGGTCCTCGGCGCCAGCGCGCTTCTTCTTTTTCGAGCGCTGCCAGACGACCCCGGGAAAGCCCTTCAGCGGCACCAAGGGCTCACCGGTATAGGCCCATTCCTGCAGCTCTTCGATGGCGATGTGATAGAGCGGCTGGCGGCCGGTGCGCTCGTTGAACAGCGCCCGCGGGATGTTGACCATGTGCGGGCCGCGCGGGCGTTCGTACATGATCGGCGTGCCGCAATGCGAGCAGAAGCTGCGCACGGTCTTCGTCGCCCTGTCCTCGTAGCGGGTCAGCGCGGTCTTGCCGGAGGTGATGCGGAAGCGCTTCTTCCAGCTTCCGACATAGGTGGCATAGGCCGCACCATGAGCGCGGCGGCTGGCGGCGGAATGATCGTGCCAAGCCCAGCGCGCAGGCACGTCGATCTCGAAGGCGACCTTGCCGCAGAGGCATTGGCCAGTAGCGATCCCTGCGGCGGCTGCGGCTTTGGCCATAGACGTCTCTCCGTTGTCATTGCGAGCCCAGCGAAGCAATCCAGAATCTTTCCGCGGAGGTAGTCTGGATTGCTTCGCTGCGCTCGCAATGACGGAAACTGTGGTGGCGGTCGCGCAACAAATCAATGTCGTCATTCCGGGGCGATGCTCCGCATCGCCTCGGAATGACGGAGCAAGCTACGCCGGCGTCAGCTCGTCATACACCGGATAATCCGTGTACCCCTTCTCCTCGCCGCCGTAGAAGGTCGCGCGGTTGTACGGCGTGATCGGGTAGCCGTGCTGCAGGCGCCGCGGCAGATCCGGATTGGAGATGAAGATGCGGCCGAAGGCGATGATGTCGGCGTGGCCTTCCGCGATCGCCGCGTTCGCGGTCTCGCCGGTGAAGCCGCCCGCCGTCATCAAGACGCCGCTGTAAAGCGGGCGGAACAGCACCATCGCCGATGGCACGTTTTCCCAATGGACATCAGCACGGCCCGCGCCGCTCGAGCGCGGCTCGATGAGATGCAGATAGGCCAGACAGAGCTGGTCGAGCGCCTTCACCACATGGGAATAGAGCGGCATCGGATCGGGCTCGCCGGAATCATTGGCGATGCCGTAGGGTGACAGCCGCACCGCGACGCGGTTCGCGCCCCAGACGTCGATCGCGGCGTGTGTGACCTCGAGCAAAAGGCGCGCGCGGTTCTCGATTCCGCCGCCATATTGATCGGTGCGCTGGTTGCTGCGCGATTGCAGGAACTGCTCGAGTAGGTAACCGTTGGCGCCGTGGATCTCGACACCGTCGAAACCGGCGGCGAGCGCATTCTTGGCACCCTGCCGGAACGCCTCGACGATGCCCTTGACCTCATCGGTCTCCAGCGCGCGTGGCGTCTCGTAATCGGCGATCTTGCCGTCGGCCGTCATCGCCTTCATGCCTTCGGCCTTGATCGGAATTGCCGAGGCCGAAACCGGCAGCGCACCGCCGTGGAAGGAGGAATGCGAGACGCGGCCGACATGCCAGAGCTGGAGGAAGATGATGCCACCCTTGGCGTGCACCGCGTCGACCACCTTGCGCCAGCCCGCTACTTGCGCCTCCGAATAGATGCCGGGTGTCGCCGGATTGCCGCGGCCGTGCGAGAGCACCGGCGAGGCTTCGGCGATGATCAGGCCGCCCTTCGTCGCGCGCTGGCCGTAATATTCGGCGTTGAGCGGCCGCGGCGCGAAAGTGTCGCGCTCGGCACGCATGCGCGTCAACGGCGCCATCGCAACGCGATGCGCAAGCTGGTAGGGACCGACCTGCAACGGTCGAAACAACGCCTCGAATTTCATGCTGGCCTCAATTGGAGCTTGGTAAGATGACGATCATATAGCGGGGGGCGACACCCGGAAAAGGTGCCGCCCCCTCGAAGAAAATTCCTCCTCGCGAAACGCAGGAGGGACACTAGGCCGTCTTGATCCAGACGGCCTTCACGTTGAGATATTCCTCGACGTGCTGCTTGCCGGATTCGCGGCCGTAGCCGCTCATCTTGTAGCCGCCGAACGGCACCGCCGGATCCATCGCCTGGTAGCAGTTGACCCACACCGAGCCGGCACGCAAGCGTTTCGCCACCGCATGGGCCTTGCTGACATCGCGCGTCCACAAGCCGGAGCCGAGGCCGAACGTGGTGTTGTTGGCGCGCTTGACGAGTTCGTCCATGTCCTTGAACGCGATCGCGGAGATGACGGGGCCAAAAATCTCCTCCTGCGCGATGCGCATGTTGTCCTCGACGCCCGCGAACACCGTTGGCGAGACGAAGAAGCCCTTCGACAATGCGCCTTCGGTCACGCGTCCGCCGCCGGCGAGCGCCCTGGCGCCTTCCTTCTGGCCGATGTCGAGATAGCCGGTGACACGTTCGAGCTGCTGCTCGGACACCAGTGGGCCGATCTGCACGTTGGGATCGAGGCCGTTGCCGACCTGCAGCTTCTTGCCGAACTCGGCGACGCGGCCGACGAACTCGTCGTAGATCGACTGCTCGACGAACAGGCGCGTGCCGGCGCTGCAGATCTGCCCCGAATTGGCGAACACCGCCATCGCGGCACCCGGCACGGCGGCGTCGAGATCGGCATCGGCGAATACGATGTCCGGCGACTTGCCGCCGAGCTCGAGCGAGACGCGCTTGAGGTTGCCGGCCGAGGCACGGATGATCGACTGGCCCGTGACGTGCGAGCCGGTGAAGGCGACCTTGTCGACGTCGTGATGCGAGGCGAGCGCCGCGCCCGCGGTCTCGCCATAGCCGGGAACGACGTTGATGACGCCGGGCGGCACGCCCGCTTCCATCGCAAGCTCAGCGATGCGCAGCGAGGTCAACGGCGCTTCTTCGGCCGGCTTGAGCACCACGGTGCAGCCGGTCGCGATCGCGGGGCCGATCTTCCAGATCGTCGCGGTCAGCGGACCGTTCCAGGGAATGATGGCGCCGACGACGCCGACCGGCTCCTTCAGCGTGTAGGAGAAGATCTCGCCGGGCAACGAGTTCTCGATGGTCTCGCCGTGGATCGCGGTGGTCTGGCCGGCATAATAGCGCAGCATGCCGATGGCGCGGAGACGATAGGCACGGGTGCGGCTCAGCGGCGCGCCCATGTCGAGCGTGTCGAGCTGCGACAATTCGTCAAAGTTCTTCTCGACGAGATCGGCGAGCTTCAAGAGCAGGTTCTGCCGCTCGAACGGCTTGACCTTGCTCCACGGACCTTCGAAGGCGCGGCGCGCGGCCGCAACCGCACGATCGATGTCTTCCTTGTCGCCCTCGGCGACGGTTGCGAGCAGCTCGCCGGTAGCGGGATTGCGGGTCTCGAAGCGCTTGCCCGAGGCTGCATCGACCCACTTGCCGTCGATCAGCATCTGCTTGTAGGACCCGTTTGCAAACGGATGGCGCGTGATCGGAATAGCCTGCGACACAGCCATGGCTGCACTCCCTGTCAGGTGATTGATTGGTTCGATCTGGGCGGGATCGTTCGGCCGAGGATACAACCGTGCCTGATCAGCGTAAAGGCAGCGCGGAACGAAGACCTCCCATGCCGACTTGTGCAGGGTCGCACTGCTGCCATGCTATAGCTCGGCCGAAGGCTTTCCACGGAGAAGATCCATGTCACACCCCGCCATCGTCAAAGACAATGTTGCCGTGATCACGGGTGGCGCTGCCGGCATCGGATTTGCCGCGGCCGCCGCCTTTGCGCGTGCTGGAATGAAGGTGTGTATCGCGGATATCGATGAGGCACGCTTGACAGACGCCGCAACAAAACTGTCATCGGTCACATCTGCCGCGAACGTGATGACCTCGGCCGTCGATGTCAGCAAGATCGAAAGCGTGACGGAACTCGAGCGCGCAGTCCGCGAGCGGTTCGGCGGCACCGACGTCCTCATGAACAATGCCGGCATCCAGCCGGGCAGCACCTTGTTCGACGCGCCGGACAATTGGCAGCGCATCATCGCCGTCAACATGTGGGGCATCATCAACGGCTCGCGTGTCTTCGCACCTGACATGATCGCGCGTGGCAGGCGCGGCCTCATCATCAACACCGGTTCCAAGCAGGGCATCACCACGCCGCCGGGCGATCCCGCCTACAATGTCTCGAAGGCCGGCGTGAAAGCGTTCACCGAGGCGCTCCAGCACGAGTTGCGCAACACCAAGGACTGTCGCGTCACGGCGCACCTGCTGATCCCGGGCTTCGTCTTCACCGGCCTGACCGCAAAGGGACGCACCGAGAAGCCGGCCGGCGCCTGGACGCCGGAGCAGACGGTCGATTTCATGCTGGCGCGGCTGCAGGCCGGCGATTTCTACATTCTCTGCCCGGACAATGACGTGCCGCGCGTGCTCGACGAGAAGCGCATGCTCTGGGCGGCCGGCGATATCGTGGAGAACCGCCCGCCATTGTCGCGCTGGCATCCGGATTATGCCGATGCGTTCGCGAAGTTTGTGACGCAAGACTAGGCCTGCACCGCTCAGTCGCTCGCCCCGGGTCTCGCGGAGGGGGGTGGGGTCCCGCTCACCTGGCTATGCCCAGCTTGACTCCCCCAAAATTCGTTATACAACATAACTATTCTGACAAGGACGCAAATGACACAAGGAAACGCCGAGACCGCGAACGCGAGCGCCTCCGGGCTGTTGAGGATCGAGCGGGCGGACCGGGTTCTGACCGTGGGTCTGAACCGGCCGGCCAAGCGCAATGCGCTCAATGACGGCATCATCCTGGAAATCGGCGAGTGTTTTGCGAACCTGCCCGACGACATCGGCGCGGTCGTCATCCATGGCATCGGCGACCATTTCTCCAGTGGTCTCGACCTCTCCGAGTTGACCGAGCACGACGCCACCGGCGGGCTGCTGCACTCCCAGATGTGGCACCGGGTGTTCGACCGCATCCAATACAGCCGCGTGCCCGTGATCGCAGCGCTCCGGGGCGCCGTGATCGGCGGCGGGCTGGAGCTGGCCTGCGCGGCCCATATCCGCGTCGCCGAGCCTTCGACTTATTTCGCGCTGCCGGAGGGGCAGCGCGGCATTTTCGTCGGCGGCGGCGGCTCGGTGCGGCTGCCACGGCTGATCGGCGTTGCCCGGATGATGGACATGATGCTGACGGGACGCGTCTACAGCGCGACCGAAGGCGCGTCCTACGGCTTCGCGCAATATCTGACGGAGGCCGGCAACGGGCTCGGCAAGGCGCTGGAGCTTGCGACCAAAGTGGCGTCCAACGCCCCGCTGACGAATTTCGCAGTGCTCCAGGCGCTGCCGATGATCGCAGAAGCCAACCCGCAGACCGGCCTGTTGATGGAGTCGCTGATGGCCACCGTCGCGCAGAGCGACAAGGAGGCCAAGCGGCGGATCCGCGAATTCCTCGAGCACAAGACCGCGAAGGTGAAGCCCAAGCCATGAGCGCTAAAGCCACGAGCGTAAAGTCATGAGCGCGCAGCCGTCCTCGTCCGGCATGGAGCGCGGCGCGAGCAATGTCCCGCTGCGGCCCATCTCGTTCGGCGATCCCGTCGTCAACATCGAGCGGCGCGACGACGGCACGATTTACCTGCGGCCAAAGCAGCCGCTCGGCGACTATCCCGTCCGCATCACCGACCGCCTGCATCATTGGGCAACGACGACGCCGGACCGCGTCTTCATGGCCGAGCGCGAAGGCGGTCGCGGCTGGCGCAAGATCACCTATGCCGAGCTGCTCACCGCGAGCCGTCATATCGCATCCGCGTTGATCCAGCGCGGCCTATCGGCGGAGCGGCCGGTCGTCATCCTCTCCGGCAATTCGATCGACCACGCGCTCCTGGCATTCGGCGCCTTCTATGCCGGCGTTCCGTTCTGCCCGGTGTCGCCGGCCTATTCGCTGGTGTCGAAGGATTACGGCAAGCTGTCCTATCTGATGAAGCTGCTGACGCCGGGCCTCGTCTTCGCCGACGACGCCGACAAATTCGCCGATGCGCTCGCCGCCAACGTCTCGCTCGGCACCGAGATCGCCGCGTCCTATGGGCACGTGCCGGGCCGCGACGTCACCCTGCTCGCCGACCTCATGGCGACGCCGATCCGTGGCGATCTCGACGACGTCCACGGCAGGATTGGGCCCGACACGATCGCAAAATTCCTGCTGACCTCGGGCTCGACCGGCAATCCCAAGGCGGTCATCAACACCCAGCGCATGATCTGCGCCAACCAGGTGATGCTGCGCGAGACGCTCGCCTTCCTGAAGGACGAGCCGCCGGTCATCATCGATTGGCTGCCGTGGAATCACACCTTCGGCGGCAATCACAATATCGGCCTGACGCTCTACAACGGCGGCTCGATGTATCTGGACGCCGGCAAGCCGGTGCCTGGCGGCATCGAGGAGACCGTGCGCAACTTGCGGGAAATTTCGCCGACGGTCTATTTCAACGTGCCCAAGGGCTACGAATCGCTGCTGCCCTATTTGCGCGACGACCAGGGCTTGCGCGCCAAGTTCTTCGACCGGCTGCATGCGATGTTCTTCTCCGGCGCGGCGCTGTCGCCGTTCGTCTGGAACAGCCTCGACGAGCTCGCGGCGAAGGAGAAGGGCTATCGCGTGCCGATGCTCACCGGTCTCGGCGCGACCGAGACTGCGCCGTTCTTCATGTCGGTCAATCCGCGCACCAGCCGCTCCGGCCATGTCGGCCTGCCCGTCTCCGGCAACGACGCCAAGCTGGTGCCGAACAACGGCAAGCTGGAAGTGCGCGCCAAGGGGCCGAACGTGATGCCCGGCTACTGGCGCCAACCCGACATCACCGCAAAATCCTTCGACGAGGAAGGATTTTACAAGATGGGCGACGCGCTCAAGCCCGCCGATCCCGATGATCTCAACGCTGGCTTCGATTTTGACGGCCGCGTCAGCGAGGACTTCAAGCTCGCGAGCGGCACCTGGGTCAGCGTCGGCCCCCTGCGTGCGCGCTTCGTCGCAGCCTGCGCGCCCCTGGTGCGCGACGTCGTCATCGCCGGTATCAACCGCGACGAGATCTCCGCGCTGGTCGTGCTCGACCTCGACGGCTGCCGGCTGATCAACCCGACACTGCCGCCGGACGATCTCGTCGTCGCGACGCGCGACCGGCTCGTCCGCGAGGCTTTTCGCGAGCGCCTGACCCGTTTCCTCGGCCAGGCCACTGGCTCCTCGACACGGATTACACGCGCGATCCTGATGGACACGCCACTCTCCATCGACAAGGGCGAAGTCACCGACAAGGGCTCGATCAACCAGCGCGCGGTGCTGGAGCATCGCGGCGAGCTGATCGAGGAGCTCTACGCTGCCAATCCGTCGAACCGTGTGATATCGGTCGGCTAGAAAATTATCGCCAAAGGAGAACGCCATGTTGTTGAAGGATCAGGCAGCCATCGTCACCGGCGGCGCGTCGGGACTGGGCGCGGCGACCGCGAGAAAGCTGGCGGCGCAGGGCGCCAAGGTCGCGGTGTGCGACCTCAACACCAAGCTTGCGGAATCCGTTGCCGCCGAGATCAAGGGCGTGGCCGTCACCTGTGACGTCTCCGATGCCGCCTCCGCTGAAGCCGCGATCGCGCAGGCGACCAAGGCCCATGGCCCGGCGCGCGTGCTGGTCAATTGCGCCGGCATCGGCGTTGCCAAGCGCGTGGTCGGCCGCGACGGCCCGATGGCGCTTTCCGATTTCGACAAGGTGATCAAGGTCAACCTGATTGGCACCTTCAACATGCTGCGCCTCGCCGCCACCGAAATGTCCAAGCTGGAGCCGCAGGCGACCGGCGAGCGCGGCGTCATCATCAACACCGCCTCCGTTGCCGCCTATGACGGCCAGATCGGCCAGTCCGCCTATTCGGCCTCCAAGGGCGGCATCGTCGGCATGACGCTGCCGATCGCGCGCGAACTCGCCCAGTTCGGCATCCGCGTGCTGACGATTGCCCCCGGCCTATTCCTGACGCCGCTGCTGGCGAACCTGCCGCAGGAGGCCCAGGACTCGCTCGCCGCCGCCATCCCCTTCCCGCGCCGGCTCGGCCAGGCCGACGAGTTCGCCGCGCTCGCGCTGCACATGGTCGAGAATGCCTACCTGAACGGCGAGGTGGTGCGCCTCGACGGCTCGCTGCGCATGGCGCCCAAGTAAATTCGCAGAGCAAGGCCAGCCAGATGTTCGTGAACCGGCGCGAGGTCCAGATCCAGTGGGGCGATTGCGACCCCGCGAACATCGTCTACTACCCGCGCTATTTCGCGATGTTCGACGATTCGACCTCGACCCTGTTCGAGGTCGCCGGCTTCTCCAAGCAGGACCTGGTCCGCAAATACGGCCTCGTGGGCATCCCCATGGTCGACACGCGGGCCAAGTTCTACATCCCCTCCACCTATGGCGACTGGATCACCATCGAGACCAGAATCGAGAGCATCAAGCGCTCGAGCTTCGAGGTGAAGCACAACGTCTACAAGGGCGAGGCGCTCGCGATCGAGGGTTTCGAGACCCGCG
This sequence comes from Bradyrhizobium glycinis, assembly GCF_016031655.1. Classification (GTDB taxonomy): domain Bacteria; phylum Pseudomonadota; class Alphaproteobacteria; order Rhizobiales; family Xanthobacteraceae; genus Bradyrhizobium; species Bradyrhizobium glycinis. Next base: position 133,656 of record NZ_JACCHQ010000012.1, on the reverse strand, counting down.
TCCTGGTCGGCCACGATCCTGATAATCCTGACAAGCTGAAATCCGCACCATTCCCGGCGGAAATGGTCACCAAGTTCACGGGGAGTTAAGTCCGGAGCTAAATCGCCGCATCACCAAAAGACGGGGCTGAATTACCCACCGATTTCTGCTTTCAAATAAACACGTCAAGGGAGGAATAGATGAAACGCTTTTATTTGACCGCTGCCATCACTGCGGCCGCGTTGGCTCTGCCGGCGCTGCCCGCGCTGGCCCAGACCAGCGAAGTCACCATCGGCATCACCACCACCACGACCGGCCCGGGCGCGGCACTCGGCATTCCCGAGCGCAACGCGCTGGAATTCGTGCCGAAGGAAATCGCCGGCGTGCCGCTGAAGGTGATCGTGCTCGACGACGGCGGCGATCCCACCACCGCCACCACCAACGCCCGCCGCTTCGTCACCGAATCCAAGGCCGACATCATAATGGGCTCGGCGCTGACGCCGCCGACCATTGCGGTCTCCAACGTCGCCAATGAAGCCGGTATCCCGCACTTCGGCCTGGCGCCCTTCCCGATCACGCCCGAGCGCATGAAGTGGTCGGTGGCGATGCCGCAGCCGATTCCGATCGTCGGCAAAGTGCTGTACGACCACATGAAGGCCAAGGGCGTGAAGACGCTCGGTTACATCGGCTATTCCGATTCCTACGGCGACCTCTGGTTCAACGACCTGAAGGCGCAGGCCGTGCCGATGGGGATGACGATCGTCGACGAGGAGCGCTTCGCCCGTCCCGACACTTCGGTGACCGGCCAGGTGCTGAAGCTCGTCGCCGCCAATCCCGACGCCATCCTGGTCGGCGCCTCCGGCACCGCGGCCGCGCTGCCGCAGACCGAGCTGCGCGAACGCGGCTACAAGGGGCTGATCTACCAGACCCACGGCGCGGCCAGCATGGACTTCATCCGGATCGCCGGCAAAGCGGCCGAAGGCGTGCTGATGGCCTCCGGTCCCGTCATGGATCCCGAGGATCAGCCGGATGAAGCCGCCACCAAGAAGCCGGGTCTCGCGCTCAACTCGGCGTATGAAGCCAAGTACGGCCCGAACAGCCGCAGTCAGTTCGCCGGCCACTCCTACGATGCCTTCGAGATCCTCAAGCGCATCATTCCTGTGGCATTGAAGACGGCCAAGCCCGGCACGCCGGAATTCCGCGAAGCGATCCGTCAGGCCTTGCTGACGGAGAAGGAGCTCGCGGCGAGCCAGGGCGTCTACAACTTCACCGAAAAGGACCGCTACGGCCTCGACGAGCGCTCGCGCATCCTGCTCACGGTGAAGGACGGCAAGTACTCGCTGGTGAAATAGGCTTCGCGAAGATTCAAGACGACGAGAGCCGGCCCAATGGGCCGGCTCTTTTGTTTGGCGCTTGAAAATAGGCAGAGATCCCGGCGGCGGTGCGCTCCCTGTCCCGCTTGCGGGAGAGGGTTGGGGAGAGGGTGTCTCCGCGCAGGGATTATTCGATGTTTGCCGAGGAAGCCCCCTAGCCGAGAGAACCCTCACCCGGCGCTTCGCGCCGACCTCTCCCGCAAGCGGGAGAGGTGCACGCACCGAGCCCGTGGAAGCAATATTCGCCTCAAGCCGCCTGCCGCAGCGGGGTCCAGGCGAACTCCGGATAATAGTCGTCCATCATGCGGTCGACATAGGCGGTGAGGTTCGGAAATCCCTCTGCGCGCTCGCGCAAGGCGGATTCGAAGAACGGCGAGAGAACGCCGGCGAGCATGCCGAACGCAGTGGCATCGACGCCGCAGGGCCTGCTGCCCATCAGATACGCCTTGTCGCCGAGCTGCACCGACAGCGCGAACAGCGAACGCGCGGCAAGATCGACGTCGTCATCCGGCGCATGGCGGCCGAGCCCGGAGAGCAGATAGTTCTCGGCGACGCGGAATTGCGCATCCTCGCGCAGCTTCTCGCGATTGTGCTCCGGCGCGCCGTCGAAGAAATGCGCGGGCCCCTTGGCGAAATTGACCGGATCGACCCAGCGCGCGCCGACCAGCGCCCAATAGACGTGGTGCTCGATCATGCGCTCGAACGCCCAGGCCTGCGCACGCTCAGGCAAGGAGAGGCCGGCATCGAAATCGAAGCCGTAGCGGCGCTCGATATGGGCCCGGATGAAGGTGGAATCGGCCACTGCCTCGCCGCCATCGTCGATGAAGGGCAGCTGCCCCTTGGGAGAAGCCGGCGGCATCGCCCGCTCTTTCCGGTAAGGCAGTCCCGCCATCTTGAGCTGCACCTCGGTCTTGGTGACGAAGGGGCTGATTTCCGGCAGGCCGAAGCCGGCGCCAAAGCCGTAAAGCGTGATCATGCAAGCTCTCCTGAACCTGTCGAACGAGTGGAAGGAACCTAGCGGCCGGCTGCTGCCACCATGGTGGCAGCAGCCGTGATATCTTCTGCGAAGCGGGCCCCGCGCCAGGCGCGGCCCATCACATGGCGGACCAGCGCATCCGCGGCATGGACCAGCGAGCGCGTCGCGGCGGTCGCAAGCGCAAGGCGGAGGTCGACAACTGTCGTGGCATCAAGCGAGACGAGGCGGCTGAATGCCCAGGCATGCCATGCCTGGACCTGGAAAGGCCGGCTCCGCCACAACGGGCCGGCCTGGCCGAAATGGGATGGAATGATCATGGACAAATCCTCTTCAGTCGATGTGTTGTCCCGGTATAGAACTCCCCTGCTGCCAACATCCTGTCAGCAACCGCGCGCCGCCTTGAAAACACCACCTTAGAAAAAAGCAGCGACAAGAGACCTGTCATGAGACGCGCCGACCGGCTGTTTCAAATCATCCAGGTGCTGAGGCGCACGCGTAAGCCGCTGACGGCGGACGCGATCGCGGCCGAGCTCGAGACTTCGAAGCGCACCATCTATCGCGACATCGCAACCCTGATCGGCCAGCGCGTGCCGATCCGCGGCGAAGCCGGCATGGGTTACATCCTGGAAAAGGGTTTCGACCTGCCGCCCTTGATGCTGACGCCCGACGAGATCGAGGCGGCCGTGCTGGGCGCGCAATGGGTCGCGGGCCACGCCGATTCCGCGCTGGCGCGCGCGGCCGAAGACTTGATGGCCAAGATCGCCGACACCGTGCCGGAGCGCCTGCGCCCCTTCGTGCTGGAGCCGGCGAGCCGGGCGCGTCCGAGCTGGAACCGGGAACCGGACCGCCTGGACATGGCGCGTACCCGCACCCAGATCCATGAAGGCAAGAAGATCATGCTGCGCTATCGCGACGAGCAGGGCCGCCCCAGCGAGCGCGTGATCTGGCCGATCTCGGTCGGCTATCTCGAAGCGGTGCGGCTGTTGGCGGCCTGGTGCGAGCTGCGCGGCGACTTCCGCAGCTTCCGCACCGACCGCGTGGTCGAGGCGACCTATCTCGACGAGAAATATCCTGAAAGGCGCGACGTGCTGCGCGCGAGATGGCGGCAGAGCCTGGTCTGGGGTCCGCCGAAGGACACGTGAGGACGATGGACGAGATCGAGCTGTCGAGCTGTTGCCAGGGCTGCGGTGCCTGCTGCGGCTATTCGCAGAACTGGCCGCGCTTCTCGATCGAGAGCGACGATGAGCTTGCCCTGATCCCGGAGGCGCTCGTCAACGACCGGCAATCGGGCATGCGCTGCGAGGGCGATCGCTGCGCGGCGTTGCAAGGTGAGATCGGAAAGATGACGGCCTGCGGCATCTACGACGTGCGGCCGGAGGTGTGCCGCACCTGCATGCCGGGTGACGCCGAATGCGCGATGGCGCGGCGGAAGTTCGGCCTGCCCGTTATTGAGGCCGCTTAGGCGGGAACGGCTTCGCCGATCTCGTCGTCGAGCTCGTCATCGAGCGGTGCGAGCACCGAGAGCGGCTTGGTCGACAGCGTGATCGGCTTGCGCCCACCCGACAGCGACGTTGAAGCTTTCGCCGTGCCTTCGCGCGACAGCGCGAAGAGGGTCGAGCCGACGCGGCCGCCATTCTCGATCAGGTCGCGCTCGCTGCAGCTCGCTGCGATCGCGACCGCCAGCGAGTGCAAATGGCTGCGGCGGTAGCAGAACAGCGCCAGCCTGGCGCGCACGTCAGGGGAAACGCTCTCGACCAGCCTCGGCAGGCCACTCTCGCTGGCCCGATACATCTCGCCAAGGAGCTCGTCGCGGACCGGGCAGAAATCGCTTTCAAAGGCGTCGCGGCTTGAAAACATTGCAGTTCTCCCTCGTGTGGGGAAGATGCAGCGCAATTCTCTAACGAAAGGTTAACCACGCTGCCCGGTAGTCAACCGGGGTGGTTGCGCGTGAGTCGCGAATCAGAGGGGCCCGGTAGGCAGCTTCGCTGCGGCCATCCTTCGAGACGCCCGCCTTCGGCGGGCCCTCAGGATGAGGTCCTTATTCGCCGCGAAATACCAGATCCTCATGGTGAGGAGCGCCGCCATACGGCGCGTCTCGAACCATAAAGGCCGAGCAGCCAGCCGCGGCTACCCTCAGTTCGCCGCCATGAAGATGGAGAGGCCGAAGCCGGTCAGGTGATGCAGCGCCTGGTCGACACCGATCAGGGTCCAGAACCAGGGATGGGTGAGGTCGACGCCGAAATTGGCGGAGACGAATCCCTTGGCGCGGTCGATCGTGATGTGGATCGCGAAGTCGATGAAGGCCACGAACCAGAATCGCGGTGCCACGATCACGATCAGCGGCAGCGCGACGGCAAGGTGGACCAGGCAGTGCACCAGGAGCGGCAGGGCCCAGCCATGCTTCTGGTCCTTGCCGTGCGCCATCCAGGCGGTCTGAAGCACGAAATCGGCGATGACGTGCTTGAATGTGAGCAGCAACATCCAGCCAATGAGCGCTTCAACCGGAATCGCCGATGACATGGGTGGAAACGACAAAGCTGACGCCCTCATTGACGTGACGAGAAGAATTGGAGCGTTCAGCGCAACTTCTTCTTGGACCGGTCAAATGGCCGGGACGCGCATTTTATGACATCTCCCGCGGCGGAATGCAGCCGGGTGGAATCGGAAAATCGCCAAGTGTGGCTAACTGGTGATACGATGACCAATCGCCGCGGACAGATCGAGTAAGGTTACCTTCGGCTCGAAATTTGCATTCCAATGCCTTCGCGATATCATCGGCGATCGAGAATATCGTTCTTTTTTCAGGCGTTTACGAATTACCGGGCCCGCCGCGCTTCCAAGCCAGGCGCCGCCGCCAGCCAAACGATAAGGCCAGAGTGCTGCCATGAGTACTGAAGGCCCCACCGCATCGCCGACCGTGCCGCCGCCCCGGCGCCCCAAGGTGATCAAGACCAACCAGCAGCAGGTTCTCCTCTACGTCGTGCTGACCCTGCTGCTGTCATTCGCCACCGTCTGGGCTGGCCGCACGCTGGTGCACAATTCGGAGACGCTGACCTTTGCCGTCGGCGGCCCCAACAGCGACGAGGCGCTGTTCGCGGCCAAGCTCGCCGCCCTCCTGAAGAACAACGCATCGCGCTTCCGGATCAACATCGTCAACAACGCCGACAATGCCAAAGCGCTCGCACAGTTCGACCGCAGGCAGGCCGACCTCGCCGTGCTGCGCACCGACGCCAAGGTGCCGCTGCGGGCGCGCACGCTCGCGATCCTCGAGCACGATCTCGTGCTCCTGCTCGGTCCCGGCAACAAGAAGATCAAGTCGCTGGCCGAATTGAAGAAGAAGAAGGTCGCGGTCGTCGCCGAGAACGAATCCTCGCTCGCCTTCGTCCGCAGCATCCTCGACGTCCCCGATGGCCCCGAGGCTGCGAAGATCCAAATGGCGCCGCAGGGCGCGACGCTCGACAAGCTGTTCGCCCCGGCAAACGGCTTCAGCGCGGTGATCGCGATCGTCCACGCCTCGAAGGCGGTCCGGGACAAATCCTATGAGCAAGCCGCCAAGCGCGGCGGCTTCACGCTGAACGCCATCGAAGAAGCCAAGACGCTGGCGCGCAAATTTCCCGGCATTTCCGACGAGACCGTGACGGCGGGCTCGGTGGCGACATCTCCGCAGATTCCCGACGACGATCTCGACACGATCGGACTCGAATGGCTGCTGGTCGCGCAATCCCGGATGTCCCCGACCACGGCCGGCGAGCTGGCCCGCATCGTTTACGAGAACAAGTCGGCGCTCGGGCTCGACAACGGCTTTGCCACCAGGATTGAGCCGGCCTCAGTGGAGAAGGACGCCTTCGTGATCGCGCATCGGGGCGCCGCCGACTACATCAACGACGACACCAAGTCGTTCATGGATAAGTACAGCGACTTGATGTATCTGAGCGCCGCAGCGCTCAGCGTCATCGGCTCGATCTTCGCCGCAATCTACGCCAAGATCACCCGCATCGCGCCGGAGAAGGCCAGCGAGCTCTCGACCGCCATCCTCGACATCGGCGAGCGGATCGAGCACGCCCACTCGCTGGATCAGCTCGAATGTCTCCAGGATGAGCTCGAGACCATCTTGCGTGGTGCCGTCATCGGCCTCAGGGACGGCACGATCAGTACCGACGGGCTCGACACCTTCAAGCTCGGCTACGAATTCGTCCGTGACGAGATCGGCATGCGCCGCGACTATCTGAAACGTCATGCCGGCGAAGCCGACAAGACGGTACGCGATGCCGGCCCGGCTCCGTCGGACGACAGCAATGTCGTGGTGGTGAAGACCGCCCAGAGCGCCTGACCCGCCGGATTGGGCAATCCACCGTCCGTGTCCCGGACAAGCGGCCATGGCCGAGGCACTGTAGCGCTGAGCCGGGACCCAGGAACCGGGCACAATACGCGTTGCCGCTCCTTTGCGGTGCATCACTTGTGCTGCGCCGCGTCCGGCCACGCCACGGAGGACTCCCGTCCGATCGCCAACCAGCCTTTCGGGAACCCTGCCCATTCGCAACCGTTGGTTACCAGTCGCAACCGGAGAACGCGGCATGCGTGCACTCCTCATCATCCTTCTTTTGGCAATGCTGGCGGCGGCCGGCTACTTCGCCTATTCCGCAATGGCGGTCGAGGCTGAGCCGATCCCGACGGAAGGCTATGTGGCACTGGCGCTGGGTGCGGGGTTTTCCGTCATTGTCGGCGTCGGGCTGATGGTGCTGCTGTTCTTCAGCAGCCGCCGCGGCTACGATGAGCCGCCGCATTTCAGGTAGGCATCCCCTCCAGTGACGTCGGCACCGACGGCAGGCCGATGCAGCGGCGCCGGCAAAACGGCCTGCGCCGTCGTTGACGACCTACGCCCGGGCAGGCACTTTGGCGCCGACGTCCCATCCGGGGCCTCGAGACCTGCCCCGAGACCGAATAGCCTTCTTCGCATGTCCAAGCCGCTGATCTCCGCTCTGGCCCAGTTCGCGGCCGCCACGGCCGGCCGCAACATGACCAAGGCGGCCTATGTCGCGGTGACCATCGGCGTGCTCGGCATGGTCCTGCTGACGGATAACCAGGCCAAACAGGCATGGGGCTGGGTCGGCGCCCTGCTCTGGGTCTGCCTCGCCTATTTCGTGTTCGAATGGCTGGTCCGGCTGCGCCACATGGCGCGGCAGGGGCGGCTTTCGCTCTACGTGTCCTCCTCCGCCGGCATCGTCGATGCGATCGGGGCGCTGGCCGTACCGACCGCGCTTCTCCTCGGCGTCGAGCCGAAGACGGCCTGGCTGCTCAGTGTGCTCTGGGTGCTGAAGGTGGTACCGGGCATTCCCGGCCTGCGGCAGCTGCGCCGCGTTCTGGTGCTGGAATCGGGCCCGCTGGTCAGCGTGCTCGTGATCTTCCTGATGGTGGTCTTCCTCGCCTCCGTCGCTGAATATTTCCTGGAGCGGGACGTGCAGCCGCAGACATTCGGCAGCGTCCCGAGCGCATTGTGGTGGGCGGTCGTAACGCTCACCACGACGGGCTATGGCGACGTCGTGCCGGTCACCCCGCTGGGCCGCGTCGTGGCAGCGCTGGTGATGATTTCCGGCCTCGGCGTGTTCGGCCTCTGGACCGGTATCCTGGCGACCGGCTTTGCCGCGGAGACGCGGCGCGACAATTTCCTCAAGACCTGGGAATCCGTCAGCAAGGTGCCGTTCTTCGCAACCTTGGGACCGGCGGCAATCGCCGACGTCACCCACATGCTGCGCACCATCGAGCTGCCGGCGCGCACCACGATCATCCGCAAAGGTGCGCAGGGCGACTGCATGTATTTCATCGCTGCCGGCGAGGTCGAGGTCGATCTGCCCGGCAAGAAGGTGCAGCTCGGCGAGGGTGCCTTCTTCGGCGAGATGGCGCTGCTCGGCAACAACACGCGCGGGGCCAACGTCTCGACCACGAAGGTGTCGCGGCTGCTGGTGCTCGACCTGGTCGATTTCCGCATGCTGATGGCGCGGCATCCCGATCTTGCCGAGACCATCGATGCGGAAGCAAAACGGCGCGCGCTCGAAAACAAGTAATGGAGACAAGAATGTCGGACACAGCCGACGCAGCCAGTGGCCCCCTGCTCGAAGTCACCGGCGCCCGCGCCACCATCCGCCTCAACCGGCCGAAGCATCTCAACCGGCTGCAGGCGGAGGATCTCAGCGAACTGACGAGATTGTTCGACCGGGTCGAGGCCGACCCCGATATTCGTGTGCTGGTGCTGACGGGCACCGGGCGCGCCTTCTCCGCCGGCTACGATCTCAATTCGGTGGCGGAACGCGCGGTCAGCGCGAGCGAGCAGCAGAGCGCGGGCTCGGCCTTCGAGGCGGTCGTGAACCGGCTCGAGGACCTCGGCGTGCCGACGATCTGCCGGCTCAACGGCGGCGTCTATGGCGGCTCGACCGACCTCGCACTCGCCTGCGATTTCCGCATCGGCGTCGATACCGCGGAAATGTTCATGCCGACGGCGCGGCTTGGGCTGCATTATTACCCGAGCGGCATCAAACGCTACGTGACCCGCCTCGGCGTCGACAATGCGAAGAAGCTGTTCCTGACCGCACAGAAGTTCAGCGCGCCGGAGATGCTGCGCATCGGCTATCTCACCGCGATGGTGCCGGTGGAATTCCTGGATGAGGAGGTCGACAAGCTTGCCGGCGTTCTCGCCGGCAACGCGCCGCAGGCGATGCGCGGCATGAAGCGCGCGATCAACGAATTCGCCCGCGGCGAGCTCGACGAAGGCGCCGCCGACCGGCGCCACCGCGACAGCATGCGCGGCGACGAGATCAAGGAAGGCATCAAGGCGTTCGCCGAGAAGCGGGCACCGAGGTTTTGAGGCGCCCTCTCATCCACCCGCTACAGCCGCGTGTTGCGCCGCCATCTCGGCATCGGCGGCATTGATGCGCTGGAACGCCGGACGTGCCGTCATGCGCTCGGCATAGCGGACGAAGATGTCCTTCCTCGGCACGATGCCGAACATCATGGTCCAGCTGAAGGCGACGCCCCACAATACGTCGGCCGCCGTCATGCGCTCGCCGAGCAGATAGGGCCCGTTCGCCAGCTGGGCCTCGAGCGCACCCAGCATCGTATCGTAATCGGCATAGGGCGATTGCGTGATCGGCGCCGGCTCACGCTGCATGAACTTGTCGATCAAGGCCGGCTCGAACGACGACCCATAATAGGCGATCCAGCGCAGGTAAGGCCCGCGCAGCGGATCGTTCAGGGCGGGCGTCAGCCCCGCCTGCGGGAACAAATCGGCGAGATAGATGGTGATCGCGACCTGCTCGGTCACTAGCGCCTCGCCGTGGCGAATCGCCGGCACCTTGCCGAGCGGGTTGACGGCGAGATAGGCGGGCTTGCGCTGATCCCCGGCCTTCATGTTGAGGACATGCAGATCGTAAGGAGCTCCCAGCTCCTCCAGCAGCACGCGGGTGCCGGTGGCGCGCGTCTGCGGCGAATAGAACAGAGTGATGCGGTTCGGATCGGTCATGGCAGTCTCCATCTGGCCGGCTGGCGATGGCGCCGCTTGTAGCGGACCATACCTGACATCCTGTGTCAGGTATGGTTTAAGGGATCATGCGCGCGAGCCGGATGCTGTCGATTCTCACCACCCTCCAGGCCAAGGGACAGGTCACCGCGCCCGAGCTCGCGGAGGCCTGCGAAGTGTCGGTGCGCACGATCTATCGCGACATCGACGCGCTCGCGGCGTCCGGCGTTCCCGTTTATGCCGACCGCGGCGCGGAAGGCGGCTATCGCCTGCTCGACGGCTATCGCGTGCGGCTGAACGGGCTGTCGCAGAGCGAGGCGGGCGCGTTGTTCCTGGCGGGATTGCCGGGCCCGGCCGCCGCGCTCGGGCTCGATGCCGCGATGATCGCCGCCCAAAACAAGCTGATGGCGGCACTGCCTCCGAATTTGCGCGAGGATGCCGGGCGGATGCAGGAGCGTTTCCACCTGGACGCGCCCGGCTGGTTCGGCGAAGCGGAGGACCCCAAGCACCTGCGCACAATCGCCGGCGCCGTCCTGCGCGGGACGCTGATCAGGATTCGGTACCAGAGCTGGCGTGCTGAGAAGCAACGGCGCGTCGCGCCGCTCGGCCTCGTGCTGAAGGGCGGCAGCTGGTATCTCGCAGGGCAAGTCGACGGCAGCGTGCGCACCTATCGCGTCGCACGCGTGCTCGACTGCACAGCCCTCGGCGACCGCTTCGATCGTCCGGCCGGCTTCGACCTCGCCGCCTATTGGCAGGCCGCGACGCTGCGGCTCGAAGCGGAGATGCATCCCAATGTCGCGGTCGTCCGGCTGTCGCCGTTCGGCGTCAAGCTGCTCGACGCGCTGAGCCAGCCCTACGTCAAGGCGCGTACGCAGCTCGAAGAGACGACCGACGCAGACGGCTGGCGCATTGCGCGCGTGCCGGTCGGCAAGACGTCGTGGCACGCCGCGGCCGAATTGCTGCGGCTCGGTCCGGAGGCCGAAGTGCTGGAACCGGCCGATCTCCGCGACAAGATGGCCGAGATGACGCAAGCGATGGCCGCGCGCTATCGCGCGGCGCGCAAAGCCTGATCGCGGCACATTCTTCCGCAGCCGACGAAACAATCCTGAAACACGATTCTTCCCGCTCGCCGTGAACGCGATCGCGTCTCGTCTCGACCGAAATGCAGGGACGCAACAATGGCCCTAGCGCCGAATGGAGAATGAAAATGTTTCGTAGGCTTGCACTTGGTCTGATCGCCGCCGGCTCGCTCGGCGTTGCCGCTCTCGCCCCCACCGCCGCTTCGGCCGGTGGCTTCCATCATCACCACTGGGGTCATCACTGGGGTCCCGGCTGGGGCTTCGGCGGCGTCTACGTCAACACTGGTGTCGGCAACTGCTACCAGGAGCGCCTAGTCCAGACCCGTCATGGTCTGCGCGTGCGCGTCGTGAACGTCTGCGCCTACGGGATCTACTGATATCTCGCCTTGACGACAAAGCTCCGGTCGCATCGCGGCCGGAGTTTTGCGTTGAGCTAGCTGGTCTGCCGCTGCCGGCGAAACCAGGCCCAGGTCTCGCGCGTCGTTCTGATGTAGCCGCGGCCGCGATGGACGATCTCGCCATCGACGATCGCGTTCAGCTTCGGCAGGGCGTGAAAGGGGATCGAGGGATAAGCGTGGTGCTCGACATGATAGGGCATGTTCCACGCGAACCATTTGACGATCGCGCCGGTGTAAGTCGTGCGGGTGTTCTGGAAGGCGCTGCGGGTGCGGTCGCAACCGGTATGCTCGGCGTAGAGATAGGGCCGCAGGAAGAACTGCCCGATCACAAGCGGGACGATCCAGACCCAGAGCAGCAGCGCTGAAGAGAACCACAGCGATAGCGCGAGCAGCAGGGCGTACAGCGCGACATAGGCGCGCGCCTCGGCCACGATGGTGCTGTGCTTGCTCTCGGGGATCCATGGCACGACGATCTTGCCGGTGATCGCATGGCCGAGCATCAGCCGCAGACGGCCGGCGACCTGGAGCAGGCCGCTATAGGCGATCGCAAGCTGCGCATCGGACGTCGGCTTCACGCCGACGATCAGCTCGGGATCCTTTTCCGGGTCCTGCGTATAGCGATGATGGTCCCAGTGAAACAGGCAGTAATATTCGTAAGGCAGCCCGATGATGAAGGCCGAGAGATAGCCTACGCCGAGATTGAGGCCCCGGCTCCTGAACGCCGTCTTGTGCGCGGTCTCGTGCACCGCCATGAACAGGAAGGCGACGACATAGCCCTGCACCACCATCAGCGGCAGCGCCCAGAGCGCGCCCCAACTCGACGAAACCATCCAGATCAGCGCGCCCACCAGCACAATCGCGCCGTAATGGCCGAGGCTCTGCGCCGCACCTCTGAGGTCGGAGCGAACCGACAATTCGCGCAGCATGGCCGGCGTCAGCGGCTTCAGGCGATGGCCGGTGTCTGAAACGGTTGCCTCGCTCATGATCGGTTGCCTGCCCTACTTGCGGAGAAGCTCGGCGACCTCGGCCTTGATGAAGGCTTGGTCGCGTGGATTGTTGATGGGGTTGCCGGCGCGATGGCCATGCAACGATAGGATCGGATGCAGCACCGCCGATCTCGCGTTGACGAGCTTGCCGAGCTCGTCCTCGTTGTCGTGCACGTCGAAATAGCGGTCAGTCGCGCCCGGCATCAGCAGCATGTGTGCCTTGATCGCCGCCAGCGCGCGATCGAGATCGCCGGCGAACGCCGCACAACGACTGATGTCGCCACGCTGCCAGATGCCGATCTGCGCCAGGAGATCATTGGCATCGCGCCGCGCGAAGGCCGCATCCCAGGCGCGGACGAGATAATCCTCGAGTGAGGTGAAGCCCGCTTCGCGCCAGAGCTCGTCGCGATAGAAGCCGTGCGACATCGCCCAGCCGGCATAGACGCGGCCCATGGCGCGGTAGCCGGCGGCGGGTTTTTCGAGGAAACGGCCATCGCGGAAGGCTGGATCGGCCGTGAGCGCGGCCTTCACACTTTCGAGGAAGACGTAATTGTAGGGTGCGCAGCGGGCGCTGCCGCAGACGATCGCGGCGCGCTCGACCATGTCGGGATGCAGCGCCGACCAGTGATAGGCCTGCATGCCGCCCATCGACCAGCCATAGACCAGCGCAAGCTTCGAGATGCCGAAGCGTTCGGTGAGCAGCCTGTGCTGCACCGCGACGGCATCGTGATAGCTCACCTCGGGGAAGGGCGCGGGCGTGTTCGAGGGCGAAGACGACAGGCCGTTGCCGAACAGGTTCGGGATGATGATGAAGTAACGGGTCGGATCGAGCACGCCGTCGGAGCCGATCAGCCATTCCGTGTCGGTGTGCTGGGCGCTGAACGAGGTCGGATAAAGGATGACGTTGTCTTTGGCCGGGCTCAGCTTGCCGTAGACCTTGTAGGCGAGCTTCAGCGCGGGAAAAACGCTCCCGGATTGGAGCGCGACGTCGCCGGCTTCGAAAATCTCGTAATCGCGCTGCGCCGTCATGCACTCAGCTCCCGCTAACGCGGCCTTCTCAGCGTCCCCGATGCATCGATCATGCCGGCTTTGGCCAGATGCGTCGCTTGCCTTATAATGTACTTTTAGTACAGTTATTCGGGATCGGCAAGATAAATCCGATTCCCAGCCCGGCTCAGGCGATGGCCGCGAGATAGCGCGCGACCGACGCAGCAAACGCCGCCTTGGCACCGCTGGCGATGTTGCGGCCCCACCAGGCGCCGTAGATCCGGTCGAAGGCGAACGGCTCGACGGCTGCCGCAATCCGTCGCACCGCGGCGGCGTTGAGCGGCATGTAGTTCGGATAGGAGTACATGAAGCTGACGAAGCGCCGGTCCATCGTCACCTGCGCGATATCCCCCGTGAGCAGTGCGCCCTTGCCGTCCGCACCACGCGCATAATGCAGCACGGTGGCGCCGGCGAAGTGGCCACCGGTGCGCAGCAGCAGCACGTCCTCGGAGAGGCGATGGCTTTCGCCGGTCCAGTGCACGATCGCCGGATGAGGCCGCGTGACGAAGGCGCGATCGTCAGCGTGCAGATAGACGGGCACGCCGCCGAACGTGTCGCTCCAGTCGGCGGCCGCGCCATAATAATGCGGATGCGAGATCGCAATGGCCTTGAGACCGCCGAGTGCTGCGACGTGCTGGATGGCCTCGTCGGTCGCGAGCGGAATGCAATCCCACATCACGCAGCCGTCGTCGTCAGGCACCAGCAGCGCACGCTGCCCGATGGCAAAGCTCGGCTCCATCCCGATCCCGGTCAGGCCGAGATCGTCGCGCCCGACCAGTCGGTGCTTGCGCGCGAGCTCCTCGCGCGTGAGGAAGGCCTGACCGTCCCAGCCGACGAACTGGCGCTCGTCCTCGCAGATCGGACAGGCCGCAGGGGGATTTCCGCTATCCGGGAATTGAGCGCCGCAGGTTGCGCAGGTCCAAAGGGCCATTGCGGTGATCCATCATGAGTCCATTCCTGCAAGACATGACGTCGCAGCCGCCGGATCGCAAGAGGAGCCGGAACCAACGCGATGAGAGCAGGTTAAGTTCTGGTCCGCCCCGGGCAACCGCAGCGCCCGCCTCATGCGAGATCCGATTCGATCGGCCATCAAGTTCAGCGTCTCGATGACATCGCGCCCATCAACGTCTCGCATCTGGCCCCTGTTCGCGCTCAACTTCTTCATGGCCGACATGCAGTCGGGCATCGGGCCGTTCGTCGGGGTATTCCTCCAGGAGCGTGGCTGGGCCAGCGGCCTGATCGGCACCGCCATGACCATCGGCAATGTCGCGGGCATGCTGATCACCACACCGATCGGCGGCTTCATCGATTCCAGCCGCAACAAGCGGCTGTGGGTGGTCATTCCCGGCATCTGCGTGGTCGCGGCATCCGCGATCATCCTGATCTCGCAAAACTTCTGGGCGGTGACGTTCTCGCAAGTCGCGCAATCGCTGGCGAGCGCCGCAATCGTGCCGGCGGTCACGGGCATCACGCTCGGCATCGCCAAGCAGAAGGGCTTCAATGCGCTCAACGGCCGCAACCAGGCCTACAACCATGCCGGCAATATGGTTGGCGCCGCCTTGTCGGGTTATCTCGGCTACAAGTTCGGCTATGTCGCCGTATTCGCGCTGGCGGCTGTATTCGGGGCCATCGCCATCGCCTGCGTCATGATGATTCCAGCCCAGGCGATCGACGACCGCGCCGCGCGCGGCATCAGGGAGGACGATTCCAAGGCGCCGCCGGATGCGATGACAATGCTGCTGAAGCACAAGGCGCTGCTCGTGCTGGCTCTCGCCCTCGCGCTGTTCCACCTCGGCAATGCCGCGATCGTGCCGTTGTACGGACTTGCCGCGGTCGCCGAGGGACAGGCCAACGGCCCGAGTTTCGTCGCAACGACCGTGGTGATCGCACAAGGCGTGATGATCGTGACCTCGCTGATCGCGATGAAGGCCGCGAGCAAGCGCAATTACTGGCCGGTGATCCTGGTGTCTTTCATGTTCTTGCCGATCCGCGGCGTGCTCGCCTTCTTCGTCACGGGATGGTGGGGCGTCGTGCCGATGCAGGTGCTCGACGGCATCGGCACCGGACTGCAAACGGTCGCCGTCCCCGGCATGGTCGCGCGCTCGCTCAACGGCACCGGCCGCATCAATCTCGGCCAGGGCGCCGTGATCACCGTGCAGGGCGTCGGCGCGAGCCTCAGTCCCGCCCTCGGCGGCTGGATCGCGCAATGGATCGGCTATGGCCCGACCTTCCTGCTGCTCGGCGGCTTTGGCCTCGCGTCGATCGCGTTATGGCTGGCCTTCGGTGCGGCGGTGAAGAAGTATTGAGCCTCACCGGCGCGGAATGCCGAGCTGCGGCACCTCGTCGCTGGCGCCGCGCGTAGTTGCGTGTGGCTTTTCGCGCAATCCCGCGCTTTTCTCGTTGTCGCAGTGCGGCGCACCAACCAGGATACCCCTGCAACAGATCGCCCACCGACGCTTACCGCCGACCAATGACCCAGCCTCAGCTCTCATTCAGCGGCGATCCGACGGGACCGGCCTATGAGGGCTGGCGCGAGCAGTTCTGCCGGCAGGTGATGGGGACCGATTTCGTTCCGATCGGAGACGGTCCAGTGCACCGAACCATCAGGCCCGCCATCCTTCCGCGCGTGAGGCTGTCCGCCTCCCACGGTACGCCGATGAGCTTTGTGTCCATGGGCACCAACGACGAATTGGTGGTCGTCATGTCGCCGAATTCGGCCCTGAACGGGACCATGGCCAGGCGCGCGCTAAACATCGCCGCCGGCGACCTCACGATCGGAGATCCGTCGATCAGGGGTGCGCGAGTCACACAGATGGCCTACGGCAACTTCCAGACCGCACTGTTGCCGCGCAAGGCGCTGCTGCGCGCCTGCCCGAATGTCGAGGACCTGATTGCGCGACCGATTGACGGCGTCAAGCCGATCACATCGATGTTCCTGCGATACTACGACCTCGCGCACGCGCACGCGGACAAGCTCGCGCCGGCAGAGCTCGACGCGTCTCGCAGCACCTGTTCGACCTCGCCGTCCTGATGCTCGGCGCACGCGGCGATGCCGCCGAAGAGGCGCGACTGCGCGGCCTTGCGGCAGCGCGCTTCGAAGCCATCAAGGCCGACATTCTGGCGCAGCTGGACAGCCCCGCATTGTCGCTGTCCGACCTCGCAGCCGCGCACCGCATCAGCGCGCGCACGATCCAGTTGCTGTTCGAGAAGGCCGGCATCACCTATAGCGGCTTCGTGCTCGAGCAACGTCTGCTGCGCGCCGAGCGGCTGCTGAGGAACCCGGGCCTGCGCTCGCGCAAGATCATCGAGATCGCGCATCTCGCGGGATTCCACGACGTCTCCTACTTCCATCGCGCATTTCGCCGCCGTTTCGGAGCGACGCCCGACGATGTCAGGAAGCTGGCCAGCGAGGCCGAATAGGCTTATTCCGCCGCGACGGCGCCGGAACGGTGCCGACTATGTCCCAAAGCTCTTCTGGACCGCCTTGTCGAGCGTCTCGCCGCCAACGAAGCGCTGGCGCAGCTCGCGCTTAAGCAGCTTGCCGCTCGGATTCTTCGGCAGGGCGTCCACGAAGATCACGCGCTTGGGCACCTTGAAATGGGCCATCTGGCCGGCGCAATGCTTGATGACGGTGTCTTCGTCGAGCTTTGCCCCGGTCTTGACCACGACGATGGCGGTCACCGCCTCGATCCAACGCGGATCGGGCAGGCCGACGACCGCGACCTCGGAGACCTCTGGAATGCGATAGACCATCTCCTCGACCTCCCGGCTCGCGACGTTCTCGCCGCCGGTCTTGATCATGTCCTTGACGCGGTCGACCACGGTGATGTGGCCTTCCTCGTCGACGGTGGCGAGATCGCCGGAATGAAACCAGCCGCCGGTGAATGCCGCCGCGGTCTTGACCGGATCGTTGTAGTAGCCGGAGAGCAGATGCGGCGAGCGATGCACGATCTCGCCGACTTCGCCGACCTTGACGTCCTCCATCGCCGTGTTGACGACGCGCGTCTCGACATTGAGCACGGGCTTGCCGGCGGAGCCGGCCTTGCGCAGCTGGTCCTCGGGACGCAGCACGGTCGCGAGCGGCGCGATCTCGGTCTGGCCGTAGAAATTCCAGAACTTTACGGCAGGCAGCCGGCGCTGCAATTCGAGCAGCACCTCCACCGGCATGATCGAGGCGCCGTAATAGCCCTTCTGCAAGGTCGACAGATCGGTCTTGTCGAAGTTCGGCGAGCGCAGCATCGCGATCCAGATCGTCGGCGGCGCGAAGAACGAGGTGATCCTGTGCGCCTGGATCAATGCCAAGATGTTATCGGCCGTCGGCTTGCCCGTGATGACGCCGGAGGCGCCGAGATACACCTGCGGACCCAGGAACACATCCAGCTGGGCGCAGTGATAGAGCGGCAGGGCGTGCAGGAACTTGTCGTCCACGCTCATGCCGCCGTCGATGATGCAGCTGACATACTGCCACATCACGGCTTCATGGGTCAGCATCGCACCCTTGGGCAGCGATTCCGTGCCCGAGGTGTAGACGATCTGCGCGAGATCGCGGCTATCGACCGAGGCGTCCAGGAACGAGCCGTCGGGATGCAAGAGATCATCGAAGGTGGTGAGGTCCGCAGGCGTCGCGGCCGGATCCTCGCCCGGCAGCCAGATCATCTTCTCGACCGCGCAATCCCTCGCGCTCGCCGCGCGTGCCGGCCCGACGAAATCGGCACCGGTCGCGAGCAGCTTTGCGCCTGAACTCTTCAGGATGAAATTGATCTCGTCCGGATTGAGCATGAAGTTGATCGGCACCAGCACCGCGCCGATCCGCGCCGCCGCGAAGCGTAGCGCGGCAAAGGCGTGCGAGTTGCGCGAGAGCACGGCGAGGCGGTCGCCCTTCCCGACGCCGAGGCCGAGCAGGCCGCGGCCAAGCCGGTTGCAGATCGCGTCCATCTCGGCAAAGCTCCAGCTGACATCGCCGCAGCTCACGGCAAGCTTGTTGGGCTCGCGGCCTGCGGAGCGGCGCAGGAGATCGCCGATGGAATGCTCGCGCGCTTTCGAGATGGTGGCTGCAATGTCTCCGGTCATTTCTTCCCCGTGGAATTTTCGTCCAGCACAAATGCTGCGAGTTTTCGCGTTCCGCGGAGCGTAGTCGGCGCTTCCTGCGCCGTCAAATTGCGCGCGGGCAGGTTGAGGCTGCAGCTGAATGAGTCCGCGCGACAGACGCCGCGCATCAGTACGGCTCAGGGTTTGCGCCCCTTCTGCCGGAGCTGCTCGATCAGACGCTGCTTCAAGTCGTCAGCGACCTTCTGGCTGACGTCCTGGCCGACCTGCGCGCTCGCCTGCGCCAGCGCATCCGACTTCGCCAGGAATTTCTGTCCCACGGGCTGGGCGTAGAACGCCTCGATCTGGCGCAACTCGTCGGCGCTGAAGCTCGCAGCATAGAGCGCGGCGATCTGGTCGGTGATCGCCGCAAGGGCCGGAGCGTAAATCTCGGAGCCGGCGGCCGTCATCGCGTCATAGTCGCGCTCGATCTCCGGCCGGTCCTGCGCAACCACCGGACGGAGCTTGAGCAACAGCTGCGGCAATAGCGCGCGATAGGGGTCCGCGATCTTCAAGGTGGCCACGAGCTTGCGCGCCGCGTCCATCGCCTCCGGCGAGGGCGTCTGTGCCGATGCAGCGCAGGTGAAGAGCAGCAGGACCCCGGCGATGGTCAACATACGTCTCGACATGAATCTCTCCTTCGCCCCATGGAAGCCGGGTGCACGATGTTTCAACGAGCCGCAGGCGCCGTGGCGGCCGTCGCCGCCGGCGTGCTCTCCAATGCCGCCTCCTCGACCTCCGTCACCTTCACGAACAGGTTCGGCACCCGCTCGGCCCGGTCGAGCAGCCAGGCCGCGCCGATCATGATGACGATGCCGGCGATGGAAACGGCAAGCTGCTCCCAGACGCCCTTGCTGTACTGAGTGAGGATCCAGTGCGCCGAGAACGACAAGAACACACCCAGGCAGAAGATCGGCAGCGAATGCTGGCCGCAGAGGATCACCGGGCGCAGCCAGCCGCGGTACAGCGGCCGCCATTTGCGCGAGATGAAATAGGTGACCCAGATCGCCAGCGCCAAGAAATGGGTGAAGCGCAGCATGTCGAGGTCGGTCTTGTCGATCGGGTAGATCGCCTTGATCATCCATTTCGGGATCAGGGCTTCCAGCGCGGGGACGTGCCAAGTCATCACGATCAGCAGCGCAAAGACGAGCCAGGCCGCGGCCAGCACCATCGCCGGCTTCGACCACACCCATCGGGCGATCTTGTCGATCTGGCCGATGCCGCACCAGGCCGCGAACACGAACATCAGCTGCCAACAGAACGGATTGAAGTACCAGTGGCTGCCGGGCGGATAGGACGCCACGTTCCAGTCGAACCAGCGCGAGAGAATGTAGAGCACCACCGAGCCGGCGAGCGTCAGGTTCGGCCGCCGCACCAGGCACCACACAACGAAGGGCGAGGCAAGCACCAGCGTGATGTAGAGCGGCAACACGTCGAGATTGACTGGCTTGTATTTCAACAGGATCGCCTGCCCGATCAACTCGTCCGGATGCGCCAGGAAATTGAACACGTTGAACTCGTGCTCGTACATCGGATTGTCGAAGCGGCGCGTGGTGCGGGCGATCTGCGCGGTGAACAGCAGAAACAGCATGATGTGGGCGACGTACAGCTCCGCCGCGCGGCGCCACAGCCGCTTGAGCGCAGCGAGGAACCAGCCGCCGGCGACGATCGGACCGTAGATCCAGCCGACGATATAGCCAGAGATGAAGACGAAGAACTCGGCGGCATCGCTGAAGCCGAAATTGCGCAGCGTCAGCCAGGCCACGACATCGTGCGGGATGTGGTCGAGGAAGATCATCCACAAGCCGATGCCGCGGAAGAGATCGAGCCGCAAATCGCGCTCGACCGGCGCTAACAATGCCGACTGGTCCTTTGTGATCATGGCCCCGCCTCTTCCGCTGGGCGTCGCGCCAAGAGCGGCGCCGAACGATCGGATGCTAAAAAACGTGAATCAAAAGATCGACTGCCGCAATGGCTAGCCCGACAACGGTAACCAACCCCGGGAGCCACGCAAGGGACTTGTGGGGCAGCAAACCGCGCCTTCGCACTGCAACAGGCGAGGCCGACATCAAAATCGCGAAAACAACCCCATGCACAGTAGACGGTGGTTGCAAGATCAATGGGTTAAGTGGGGCGCGAGATTGGGTGCGGGTCGGGTCGGAGTTCAGGAGCCCAAAATCCAAGGGATCGTGGTTTGATCCGCCCGTCCGGCTCGCCCAAGCGAACCGAGGAGATTTGGCCGCGACCGTTGCCGCCCATTCCGAATGAGGTCTCCCGTGATTTGCTTCGTCGGGCAAAACAGGAGCATAGTGCCATCATCGCAGGAGGTCGGACAGGCGGGATCTGACCGGCGCCTTTTCGAGGCGAGCGAGTTGCGCGGTCGAGGCTTGTTAGGACTTTTGTTTTTTGCGACGTGATGCACACCGACCAAGCGCGCGATCACAACTATCCATCAGGTAGCGGTTTGGCACTCCAACCTCAATTGCCGCGCTTGACCAGCGGGCATTCACTGTCAGCCAAGGAGGCATAGACTTCGCCGCTTGGAACTTTTTCGAGCACGTTATAGTACTCCAGGGCGCCTTGACCTCGGACAGATCCTTCACCTGCACAAGGTAGAAGTCGTGCACGAGCTTGCCGTCCTCGCGCAAGCTCGCGCCGCGTGCGTAGAAATCGTTGACGGGCGTCGAGCGCATCTTCTCCAGCACTGGATCCGTTGCATCCGTGCCTACGGCAGCGATTGCTTTCAGATAGTGGCTGACGCCGGAATAGACCGCGGCTTGCGGCGCCGTGGGCATGGCGTTACGAAGCTTGAAGAAGCGCTGGCCGAACGCCCTGCTCTCCTCATCCAAAGCCCAGTACCATGCCGTGAGCGTGGTCAGACCCTTGGCAATGTTCGGGCCCATGGCATGAACGTCGGTGTCAAACATCAGTTCGGCCACGGGCTTCTGGCTTCCCGTGTTCATCCCGAACTCGTTCCATTGCTTCATCAAATTCACGAGTTGGTCGCCGGCATTGGCGAAGGCGATCGCCTTGGCGCCGGAGGCCTTCGCCTGCAGGATGAACGAGCTGTAGTCCGCGTTGCCGATCGGGTGATACACCGCGCCGAGCGACTTGCCGCCGGCCGCCGCCAGCACGCGCTGCGATTCCAACACCATGTTCTTGCCGAACGCGTAATCGGCCGCGATGAAGAACCAGGTGTCATAACCCTGGCTGACCAGGGTGCGGATCGGTCCCGACACCAGATTGTAGGAATCGTGTAACCAGGCCAAGCCGTTTCGCGAACATTGCTTGCCCGTCAGTTCGGTGGTCGCCACCGCAGAATAGACCGCAATCTTGTTCTTGTCGCGGGCCAGCGACTGGATCGCCAGCCCCACGGCCGAATTGGACACGTCGGCGATCATGTCGACGCCGTCGACGTCGAACCATTTGCGGACAATGCCGACGCCGATATCAGGCTTATTTTGGTGATCGGCGGCCAAAATCTCGACCTTGATCGACGGCACCAATGCCTGAAAGTCTTCCGCCGCCATCTTGGCCGCCGTGACGGAGCCCGATCCCGACAGGTCTGACAATGGTCCGGTCTGGTCGTTGATGATGCCGATCCGGACCACGCCACCGGATATTTCGGCGGCGCGCGCGGTCGGAAAAGATGCGGTGAGAGTTCCGGCGACGAGAAGGGTAGCGATGCGGCCGTGCCAGTTCATGCGAACACCTTTCCAATAGTGGCGCTTGTGGCTTTCCTCCCTGTCCCGAACGAGCTTAAGCCGCCGTTGCTTTCGCCTTGAGCTTAGAAACCGCCTTCTGCACCGCGGCTGCGCGCTTTTGCAGCCAAGGTTCGGCCTCGAAGCGCATGCGGGAAATCAGCTCACGCGGCGCATTCTGCACGGTGATATCGAACGGCGGCTGCGGCTGATATTCCAGCATCAGCTGGAGCTTTTTTGCAACTTCTTCGCCGCAGAGTTCGGCGGCGACCTGAAAACCGAAATCGATACCAGCGGTGACACCGCCGCCGGAAATGCGGTTGCGGTCGACCACGACGCGTTCGTCGACGGCGATTGCGCCAAAGGCAGCAAGCTGGTCGCTCATCAGCCAATGGCAGGCTGACTTGTATCCATCGATCAGGCCTGCGGCGCCGAGGATTAGACAGCCGGCGCAAACTGAGGTGACGTAGCGCGCCGATCCACCCTTGTCGCGAACGAACGCGATCACCTCGTCATCGTCCATCGTGGCGACCTGTCCCGGGCCGCCGCCGATGCAGAACACGTCCAGATCCGGGCAGTCGGCGAACGTCGTGGTTGGTAGCAGCGGCAGACCGACGTCGCTGACGACGGGCTCAATGCGCTTCCACAGCAGGTGCATGCGGACGTTCGGCAGACGAGCAAACACTTCGAAAGGTCCGGTGACGTCCAGTTGCGTCATCCCGGGATAGTACAGAATTCCGATTTCGATCCGGTTGCCGGACATGGAGCCCTCCCACGATGGATAACCCATGTTGACAGCGGAGGGCATTTGCCGAAATGTCATAACACACGCAATTCCTGCCAAGTCTTCTTCTCTGGTAAAGGCGCTGCCAATGGCCCGTTACGCCCCCCGCCGCGTGGTCTTCGTGCTGTTCGACGACTGCCTGTTGCTCGACTTCGCAGGGCCGCTACAGGCCTTCGAGCTGGCTTGCGAAACGTCCAAAGCGGGGCAAGCGCCCTATGTCTGGCAGATCTGCTCGTTGAGAGGCGGGCCGGTCAAAACCTCGTCTGGTCTGGAGGTGATGACGACCGCCCTCGCTGACTGCGACCACAAGTACATCGACACCCTCATGGTGGGTGGCGGTCCCGGCGTCCATCGCGCCGCTGCAGAAGCCGCGCTGGTCGATTGGTTTCGCTTGGCAGCACCGAAGGCAAGGCGCGTCTGCTCGGTCTGCACGGGCACATTCGTCTTGGCTGCGGCCGGGCTGCTGGGTGGGCGGCGCGCGGTCACCCATTGGGGTTCCTGCGACCTCCTGCGCGCAAAACATCCTGACGTTTCGGTTCAGGTCGATCCGGTCTTTGTGCATGACGGCGGCATCTGGACATCGGCAGGCGTGACGGCCGGCATCGACCTGACGCTCGCGCTGCTGGAAGATGATCTCGGCCATCGCGAGGCCATGCGCATCGCGCGCCGCCTCGTCGTTTTCCTCAAGCGGCCCGGCGGGCAGGCGCAATTCAGCGTGCCGCTGTCAATTCAGGCCTCGGAAGACCGGGCTTTCGAAACAATTTCGAGCTGGATGCAGGAAAATCTCGGCCGCGATTTGCGCGTCGAAAGTCTCGCCGAACGAGCGGGCATGAGCCCGCGCACCTTCGCGCGCGTGTTTCGCCAGAAGACCGGCCGCACCCCCGCCAAGGCGGTGGAAGAGCTTCGCGTCGAGGCTGCCCGACGCGCGCTGGAAGAGTCCGCCTCCCCTATCAAGGAAATCGCCGCGCGCGCAGGCTTTCAGAGCGAGGAGCATCTGCGTCGCGCGTTCCGTCGCCGCCTTAATGTGCTGCCGCATGACTACCGGGTTCGATTCCACCAGGGATAAGGACAATAAGCGACGGGGCGGGTTAGCTCGACCGTCCCGCGATGGCCTCGGAAAGGTCTTCAACCCACGGGTCTTCTATCGCGCATGCTCTAGAACGGCGGAAATGCTCGCGGCACTCATGTAATCTGCGGCGGCTCCAGTTGATCATCTCCCAAAACAAAACGGCCCGCATCGCGCTGGGCCATTTTTCTTCGGGGATCCGGTCAACCCGAATTTCGTTACTGGAGCTGCCCCCACCGAGACCGACAATTGCTGCCATTTGACGCGATGGGCGCCCAACGCTGGCCTCAAAAAGCTACCCCTCCAAAATCGCGACCGCGCGCGTCCAGCCTGCCGAGGCTCGTTCGATCTTCACGGGGAAGCATGACACCTTGAAGCCGGTTGCCGGCAGCAATTCGAGATTGTGCAGCTTCTCGAGATGGCAATAGCCGATATGACGTCCGGCCTTGTGGCCTTCCCAGATCAGGCTGGCGTCTTTCGTCTCGGCATATTTCTTCGCGGTATGGACGAACGGCGCGTCCCAGCTCCAGCCGTCGGTGCCGGTCAGGCGCACACCGCGCTCGAGCAGGTACATGGTTGCTTCGTAGCCCATGCCGCAGCCCGAGGTGACGTAGTCCTGCCGGCCATATTTGACGCCGGCGCTGGTGTTGACCACGACGATCTCGAGCGGCTTCAGCTCATGGTCGATACGCTTGAGCTCGGCCTCGACGTCTTTGGCCGTTGCGACATAGCCGTCCGGAAAATGCCGGAAGTCGAGCTTCACGCCGGGCTGGAAGCACCACTCCAGCGGCACCTCGTCGATGGTCCAGGACCGCTCGCCGCGATTCATGGTGGGGTGAAAATGCCAGGGTGCATCGAGATGCGTGCCGTTGTGGGTCGAGAGGCTGACCTGCTCCACCGCCCAGCCCTGCCCATCCGGCAGATCCTCGGCCTTCAGTCCGTTGAAGAACTGCAGCATGGCCGGCAGGCCCTGCTGGTGATTGATGTACTGGATCGTCGGATGGTTGCCGGGCGGGTCGGCCGGCACGTCGTTCTGCAGGGGGACGGAAATGTCGATCAGCTTGGTCGTCATGGCGCTTCCTCGTTGATTGTTTCGTTGGCGGCAATCAGGCGTCTCTTCAGGCGTCTTGCCGCTCGACGCGGTTCTTCAAGATACCGATCTTCTCGACTTCGAGCTCGACTGTGTCGCCATGCTCGAGATACCAACCGAGCTCGAGGCCGCAGCCATTGCCGACCGTGCCGGAGCCGATGAATTCGCCGGGCATCAGCGTCTCGTCCTGGCTGACATGGGCGATGATCTCCTCGAAGGAGAACAGCATGCCCTCGCTCACGCCTTTGGAGCGGATCTCGCCATTGACCCGCGCTTCCATCTTCAGCTTGTAAGGATCGCCGATCTCGTCCGGCGTCACGATCCACGGCCCCATCACGTTGCCGCCGTCGAAGCTCTTGCCCTTGGCAGGGCCGAGCCGTCCCTCCATCTCGATGCGCTGGGCGTCGCGCGCGGAGAAATCGTTGAAGATGGTGTAGCCGAAGATGTGATCTTTGGCCTTCGCAGGCGTGATGTTGGCCCCTTTGTTCTTGGTGATGATGCCGAATTCGAGCTCGTAGTCCATCACCTTGCTGTAGCGCGGCCATTTCACCGTGGTGTTGGTGCCGCGGACGCTGAAACGGTTGGTGATGTAGAAAATCGGCTGCTTGCGATAGACCTCCGGCAGCTCGCCGAGCGGCTCGGCGTCGATCTGCGCCAGCTCCGCCATGTCGCCCCTGGCGCGGGCGGCGAGCTTCCGCTGCCCGCGCGGCGCCTGGAGGATGTGCAGGGCAAAGGACATGCCGTCGCGCATCTGTCTTGGCTCCGGCACCGGGGCGAGGATCTCGACGGTGCCGACCGCCGTCGACAGCGTCGCGTCCTTGCCGTGCTTGTCGAACAGCGCGCGGGCCTGATCGAGCGCGCGGGGACCTGCGTCGATCAGCGCCAGCATCGAGCCGAAGGCCGGGTTGGCCTCGCTGTCGCGCGCTGCTGCGGCGGCGAGGTCGAACACCTGACTGTCATTGTTATGGACGACCCCGATCTTCTCCTGACCGGCCGAACTGAATGTTGCGAGCTTCACCTTGGGTACCCCCCTTGCTATTGGTTGAAATATATGATCAGATAAAATATCGATAAACAAGAACGAAAAATACAAATTTGGGAGAGCGCGGTGAGGCGAACGCAGGTAGGAGCGGTGTTGGCGGGTCTCGTGGTTGGGTCGACTATTGCCTTGACCGCACCGGCGCTGGCGCAGGCGAAGATCAAGATCGGCTGCACCGCGACCTCCGACTGCGCCTCGGCCATGGTCGCCGTCGACGAAGGCATCTTCAAAAAGCACGGCCTGGACGTCGAGATGACGCCGATCGCGATCAACTCCAACATCCCGGCGGCAATCCTGTCGAACTCGATCCAGATTGGCGGGCCGACCTCGACCGTGTTCCTCCAGGCGGTCGACGGCGGGCTCGATCTCGTTGCGATTGCGGGCGCTACCGTGATGAGCCCGGTGAACCAGAACAGCATCGCCGCCTTCGTTCGCAACGGCATCACCATCAAGGAGCCGAAGGATTTCGCCGGCAAGAAAGTCGGCGCGCCCGGGCTCAATGCCTTCCTACATGTATTGTTCGTGAAGTGGCTCGTGGAGAAAGGCGTCGACTCCAAGAGCGTCAAGTTCGTCGAGGTCACCTTCCCGACCATGGCCGATATCATCAAGTCGGGCGGCGTCGACGCGGTGCTCACGGCCGAGCCGTTCGTGACCCGTATGCTCAATGCCGGCCTCGGCTCGGTCGGCGCCCGCTATGCGCTCGATCTTGCCCGAACCGATCCGATCATCTTCTATGCCGCATCGCGCGAGTGGGCGGAGAAGAATGCCGCGACTGTGAAGAAATTCCGCGAGGCCATTGCGGAAGCCGCCGTCATCGTCAACAGCGATCGCGAGAAGGCTTCCGCCTCGATCGCGAAGTTCACCAAACAGCCTCTCGACCTCGTCATGGCGACGCCGCCGAACCAGTCCGAGCCGAACCTCAGGGCAGAAAATCTCAGCTGGTGGATCGACGTGATGTCGTCGCAGAAGATGCTGCAATCGAAGCTCGACGCCACGAAACTGGTGCTCAACTAGAGGACATCGGCGATGCCTGCCCCCGAGCGCACCCTCGAACGCCCACAGGCCGAGGCCGGCACCTTGAGCGAGCGCGCCGCAAGCCTGATCGAGCAGGACATCCTGGCCGGACATCTCGCGCCGGGATCACGGCTCGGCATCGTCGATCTGGTGCAGCGCTACGAGATCGGCGCGACCCCCTTGCGCGAAGGCCTGTCGCGGCTGATGTCGCGCGGCCTGATCGTCGGCATCGGCCAGCGCGGCTTCCGTGTCGCCGAGGTCAGCCGCGAGGATCTTGCCGACATCACCTGCATGCGGACGGCGGTCGAGATAGAGGCCGTGAGGCTCGCGATCCTGCACGGCGATGCCGCCTGGGAGGCCGGCATCATCAGCACGCTGCATCAGATGCGGCGGCATATCGAGCGCACCGGCAATGAATTCCGCGAAGGCGCGGCCGATTTCGACCGGCTGCACAAGGGTTTTCATACCGCGCTGCTCGCCGCCTGCGGCTCGCAGCGCATGCTGGCTGCCCATTCCGACCTCTACGACCAGGCCTACCGCTATCGCCGCGTGATGATGGCAGCCATCGACAGCGGCGAAGGCTTCATCCGGACTCACCAGATGCTCGCCGACCACGTGCTCGCTCGCGATGTGGCCGCCGCGCAGAAGATGCTCGCAGCGCATCTGCACTCGACCATCGATTTCGTCTATCCATCGGCCAGCCGGGAGCAGTCATGAGCGTCGTTGCCAGACTCGACGAGGCGCGCGCCGCGCGGCGGCAAAAAACACTGATCGCGTTCAACGCCGCGACGCTGCGGCTCGGCGGCAAGACCATCATCGAGAATCTCGATCTTCAGGTGCGGCCGGGCGAATTCCTCTGCATCGTCGGCGCCTCCGGCTGCGGCAAGACCACGGCGCTGCGGCTCGCCGCGGGCCTCTATCGCCCGACGAGCGGCGCCGTGACCTTTGACGGCGAGCCGATCACCGAGCCGCGCCGCGAGGTCGCGATCGTGTTCCAGGATTACGGCAAGGCGCTGTTGCCTTGGCGGACCGCGGCCGGAAATATCTCGCTGGCACTGGAGGCCTCCCGTGTGCCGGTGCGCGAGCGCGGCGCGCGTATCGAAGCGCTACTGCGCAAGGTCGGATTGCCCGGCCATGCCGATAAATATCCGACCGAAATGTCGGGCGGCATGCAGCAGCGCCTGCAGATCGCGCGCTGCCTTGCGCAGGAGCCGTCGACGCTGCTGATGGACGAACCGTTCGGCGCGCTGGATGCGATGACGCGCCAGGGCTTGCAGGACGAGGTGCTGTCGCTGACGCAGGCGAGCCAGACCACCGTGGTCTTCGTGACCCACGATCTCGACGAGGCCATCTATCTCGGCGACCGCGTCATCGGCCTCTTGCCGCATCCGGGCCGGATCGGGATCGAGCTCGACGTCGACCTGCCGCGTCCGCGCGACCAGCTCGCCACCCGCGAGCATCCGGAATTCCTGCGGCTGCGCCGGCAATTGTTCGACTTCATCAAGGCGACCGAACATTGAGCCTCGACCGCACCAAGCCCTTGCTGCTGCCGCTGGCGCTGATGCTGGCGCTCGAGCTCTGGGCGCGCCTTACCCAACTGCAAAGCGACAGCCTGGCCCCGCCGAGCGCGATCTTCGCGGCGCTGGCCGCGGCGCTTGCCGATCTCTCTATACCGATCGCGACCCGGGACACGCTGTTCGCTACCTTTGCAGGCCTTGCCATTGGCAGCGCCATCGGGCTTGCGCTCGGCATCGCCTTGGGCGTTTCGCGTCCCCTCGACCGGCTGATGGAGGTGACGGTCGAGGCGATCCGCCCGATTCCCTCGATCGCGCTGCTGCCGATTGCGTTGATCGCGCTCGGCTTCGGCTACCGCATGGAGATCGTGATCGTGGCGTTCGCCTGCGTCTGGCCGATGCTGATCATGACGCGCAGCGCGGTGCGCAGCATCGAGCCGCGATTGATGGAAGTGTCGCGCGCCTTACGGCTGAGCGCGCCGCAACGGATCGCGAAGGTCGTGATCCCGGCCGCACTGCCGCGGATCTTTGTCGCCTTCCGCCTGTCGGCCGGGATCGCCCTGATCGTCGCGGTCACCGTCGAGATCGCCATCAACCCGATTGGCTTGGGTGCCGGCATTATGCTGGCGCAGCAGGCACTGCGCGCCGACCTGATGCTCGCCTATCTCGTCTGGATCGGCGCGATCGGCTACGCGCTGAACATGCTGTTGATCGTGGCCCAGCGCCGCCTGTTCGGCCGCGCCGCGCTCGCCGGAGACCATCCATGAAGCGAGCGGCGATCCTCTGGCGTGTCGCAAGCGTCCTCGTCGCGGCCGGCTTCATCGCGGCGTGGCAGCTCATCGCCAATCTGAAGCTGGTGTCGCCGGTGTTCCTGCCCGGTCCTGATAGAGCCTGGGCCGCTTTGGTGCGCGGCTTCTCCAGCGGCGATCTCGCGGGCAAGCTGATCGGCACGCTGGAGCATATGGCCTATGGCTGGTTCGCCGCCTCGATCGCCGGCATTGGGCTTGGCGCGCTGATCGGTTCGTCCAAGATGATGCGGGCCTATGTCGCGCCGTCGCTGGAATTCTTAAGGCCCCTGCCGGTCTCGGCGATCATCCCAGTCGCGATCGCGATGCTCGGGCTGACGCAAGGCATGGCGCTGTTCGTGATCGCCTTCGGCGCGATCTGGCCGATCATGCTCGCAACCATTCACGGCTTTGCCGCAGTCGAGCCGCGGCTGTATGAGGTCGCCCGCTCGCTGCAGATGTCGCGCGCCGCAATCATTGCCAAGATCGCCCTGCCCTCGGCATTGCCGGACATCCTCGCCGGCATGCGGCTCAGCCTGACTGTCGCGCTGATCCTCTCGGTGGTCTGCGAGATCCTGGCCGGCCTCGACGGCCTTGGTCACTGGGTCCTGCTCTCGGCACGCGCGTTCCGATCCGCCGACCTCTTTGCTGGGGTGATCCTGCTCGGCGCCACCGGATATGTCACCTCGATAGCGATGTCGCTGCTGGAGCAGCGACTGCTCGCGTGGCAAGCGGCGGCACGGTGAAGAGGCTCAATTTCCAATCAGAGGTCGAGCTGAAGATCAAGCTGGCCTGCCCGGACCTGACGTCGCCTCAGCATCCCCACCGCCATGAACACGAGTTCGGTCAGATCTTCGGAATTTTCGCTCGTTCCACCACCGCAGACCATTTGGCGATTTCGGACTCGATCAGTTGTTTCATTTCATCGGGCGTGCTTCCGCGGACTTCACCTCCAACGGCGGTCTCAAGACGCTGCCTCAGTTCCGGATCCTTCAGTACGTCGAGCGTGGCGGCATTGAGGGCGCCGACGACGGACGGTGGCGTTCCCTTGGGGGCAAGTAGTCCTGCCCAGGTGCGCACGTTGTATCCCTTGACGCCAGCTTCCTCGACGGTCGGCACATCCGGCAGCAGCGCGGTCCGCTTCGGCGACGTGACCGCCAGGCCGCGGATCGCACCGCTCTGGATCTGCGGCGCGAGCAGGACGGGCGTGCCGACGACGACAGGCACATCACCACCGAGCAGCGCGGTGAGCGATTGGGAATCGCCGCGATAAGGCACATGCATGATGTCGATGCCGGCCGTCGCATTGAGCAGCTCTCCGGCAAGATGATGCGTGCTGCCAAAGCCGACCGATCCGAAGCTCAACGTCCCGGGCTTCTCTTTGGCCATAGCAATGAGCTCGCCCAGCGATTTGGCCGGATGATCGCTACGCACCGCGATGACAAGCGCGTAATAGACCAGCGTCGAAATCATGTCGAAGCTCTCGGCCGGCTGATAGCTGAGACTCTTGTAGGTCGCCGCCGATATCGCGTGCGCGCCGGTGACAAGGCCGAGCGTGTAACCGTCGGGCGCTGCTTTTGCGACGGCGTCTGCCGCGATGTTGCCGCCGGCGCCGGGCTTCGCTTCGACGACAATCGGCTGCCCGAGCTTCTTCGAGAGCCCATCGGCGATCATGCGCGACAGCGTGTCGGCCGCGCCGCCCGCGACAAAGCCGTGTAGCAGACGGATCGGGCGCGACGGATAAGTGTCCGCCGACGCCGGACCCGTCGCGAGACAAGAGCCCAGCAGAAAAATGGCCGCAGCAAGCCGCTTGATCCGACCCATGGATGCTTCTCCCGTTTGGTTATTGTGTTGTTGGCCGCAATGTGTGCGGCGATCTTCAAGTCGTCGTTGAGCCGCTACCGCGCGAACTCCGTGCATTCAGGCGATGGCGGCATGCCCCAGACGTCGCGCGGCAGCCCGACCCAGACTTTTGGCCGCTGTGGGCGATCGCGATGCCACGGACGCGGCTCGAAATAGCCGAGCGCCTCGTCGGTCATGCGGTCGAGGTCGAAGAACAGCTCGACCAGGTGACCGTCGGGATTGCGGTGGTAGATCGCGGTGTTGTGCCCGGGACCATGACGCACCGGCCCCCAGAGCACGGGGACCTTGTGCCGCGCGAGATGGTCGCAGGCTTGATGCATGTGGTCGGGGCCCCGCAGCTCGAAGGCGAAGTGATGAAGATTGCGCACCGGCGCGCGGGCGAAATTCAGCGTGTGGTGCTCGAAGCCGCTACGCATGAAGACGAAGCGGTCCTCGATCC
This sequence comes from Bradyrhizobium glycinis, assembly GCF_016031655.1. Taxonomy (GTDB): domain Bacteria; phylum Pseudomonadota; class Alphaproteobacteria; order Rhizobiales; family Xanthobacteraceae; genus Bradyrhizobium; species Bradyrhizobium glycinis. Next base: position 101,928 of record NZ_JACCHQ010000012.1, on the reverse strand, counting down.
AGTCGGAGACCCGCAGGCCCATCGCATTGGCGTAGAACTCGGAAGCTGCTTGCGGATCGGGCGTGCGCAGCGCGACATGGCCGAGCTTGCTGACGGCGAGCCCTGCGATGCGCTCCTGCGCGGGCGTCGGCGTCCAGCCCTGGATCAATTCGAAGCGTGTCCCCTCGGGATCGCTGAACGACAGCAGGCGAGAGATGCCCGGCAACGGATCACTGTGAAGCTCGGGCCGCAAGTCAGCCTGCTTCAGCGCAGAGCCGAGCGCCTCGAACTGGATGTCAGGGGATATTTCGAAGGCGATGCTCTTCAGCGCGGCATTGCCGGGCTCGATTACCAGCGAGAGCTGCTCGGACTCATTGGCGAGAAACAGGCGGCCTCCGTCGCGAGCGACTAGGCCAAGACCGATCACGCCGCGGTAGTAGTCGAGCAGCCGTTCCGGATCCGGCGAGGTGAAGGTCGCGTGCCGCAGCCGGGTGAGGCGTGCAATGGGTGCTTGTGTCATCGTGCGGTCCAGCCCCTCATGGCGTCATGATGATCTTGCCGAGCGCGGAGCCTTGCTCCAGCAGCGTATGCGCTTTCCTGACCTCGTCGAGCCTCAAGACCGCCGAGATCGCCGGCTTGATCGCATTGCGACCCAGCGCCTCGATCACGCTGCGCATCAGGGCGCGACGACCGTCGCGATCATGGTCGTAGATGTGGAAGGAGAAGCAGCGCACCGCCGGACAGATATCGAGATGGTTGCGCATCGCCGTCATCAGGTTTTCTTCCGGCAGCCCCGCGAAGGCATTGTACGACAGCAGCGCGCCCCATTTGCCGAGCGCGCCGAGATAGGCGGTGAATTCGGGCCCGCAGACGTGATCGAGCACGAGGCCGACGCCCTCGCCCTTGGTCAGCTCGCGCGTCCGCGCCACCACATCCTCGCTGCGGTAGAAGATGATGTGATCGGCGCCGTTGGCCTTCGCGAAGGCGGCTTTCTGCTCGGTCGAGACCGTGCCGATCACGGTCATCCCGGCGAGCTTTGCCAGCTGCACCAGCGCGGTGCCGACGCCGCCGGCAGCGCCGATCACCAGCACGCTGCTAGGTGCGCGCGGATGGCGGCACTCGTGCAGCAGCGCGTAGGCCACCTGGTAGTTCGACAGGCACACGGCGGCTTGCAGATCGACATGGTCGGGCAGTGTATGCACAGCGTCTGCGGGCGCCACCACATAATCGGCGTAGCAGCCGCCGCGCTGGGACAGATCGCGTGCGCTCAGCAGCACCTTCTGGCCGACGGCAATGCCCTCGACATCAGGCCCGAGCGCGGAGATGCGGCCCGCAACGTCGTTGCCGGGATTGGCCGGCAGAGGCGGCATCCATTTGTACACGCCGCGCCGGATCAGCGCGTCGGGCTGCCCGACCCCGAACGCCTCAGCCCTGATCTGCACCTGGCCTGCGCCCGGCCCGGGCACGGGAACCTCGACCACCTCGAGTGCATCCGGCCCACCCGGCTGACGCACCAACACCGCCCTCATGTCTCCACGCTCCCCAGACCTCTTCAAAACGTTATTTTCGAAAATCATACCGTTTGCGAAAATTATTGCAAGATGGTCGTTGCCGCGGCATCTTGGGCCATCGATTCATTGGCAGGCCCATGCCCGACAGCGCCATTCGTCCCCGCAAGGAATTCGGCAAGACCATTGCCGCCGACATCACCCATCGGCTGCGCGAGGAGATCATCGCCTGCAGCCTGGCACCCGGCGAGCCGCTGCGTTTCGACGTGCTGCGGGAGCGCTTCGGCGCAAGCTTTACGACGCTGCGCGAGGCGCTGACGGCGCTTGCCGCCGAGGGCCTCGTCGACGCCCAGGAGCAGCGCGGGTTTCGCGTCGCGCCGGTCAGCCGCCAGGATCTGGTGGAGGTCACTGATGCCCGCGTGCTGATCGAGGTGGAATTGATCCGCCGCTCGATCGAGCGCGGCGATGACGACTGGGAAATCGCCGTGATCTCGACGCTGCACCGCCTGAAGCGGATCGAACAGCGCGATCCCGCGCATCCCCTGCGCGATCCCGAATGGAAGATCGCTCACCGCCAGTTCCACCAGGCGCTGGTCTCCGCCTGCGGCTCGGCAACGCTGCTCGCCATCCGCGCCGAGCTGTTTGACCGTGCCGAGCGCTACCGGCACCTCTCCGCCAATTTCCGCCCTCGCCCACGCGACAAGGCCGGCGAGCACCAGGCGATCATGCAGGCGGCGATCTCGCGTAATGCCGATCTCGCCGTGCAGCTCATCGAGGCGCATATCCGCTCGACCTTCGACAACGTGGCGACTTACGCCGGCCATCTGCTCGACGCCGAGTAGGCAGTACGGACATTTTCACGCCGCGGGCTTGCGTCGCGAGCAATTTTCGAAAATAATACGCCTCATCGAAAATTGAAACCCTTGGGGCGAAACCATGAAGCTGCTGTCGTTCTTGGACGGAAACCGGGAAAGCTGGGGTGTCGTCGTCGAAAATGGCGTCATCGATCTCGGCCGCGCCTTGCCCCAGTACCCGACGCTGGCAGACTTCCTCGGCAGCGACGACTACGCGCGCCGCGAGTCTATCGTCGCCGGGCACAAGCCGACGATAGCGCTGAGCGACGTCAAATATCTGCCGGTGATCCCGCGCCCGGAAAAGATCGTCTGCGCCGTGCGCAATTACCTCGACCACCACAACGAGGCGGTGGCCTTCGGCATGAAGCGCGAGATCACGGAGTTTCCGCCGATCTTCCTGCGGGTCTGGCGCTCCCAGGTCGGCCACAATGCCCCGGTGATCCGGCCGAAAGTGTCGGACAATTTCGACTGGGAAGGCGAGCTTGCGGTCATCATCGGCAAGGGCGGCCGTCACATCAGCCAGGCCGAGGCCTGGAGTCATGTGGCGGGCTACTCGATCTACAATGACGTCAGCGTGCGCGACTGGCAGCGCCATGCGCAGCAGATCGCTTCCGGCAAGAACTTCGTCGGCACCGGCCCCTTCGGACCGTGGCTCGTCACTCCCGATGAGATCGGCGACCCGACCAATCTCAAGCTGGAGACCCGCGTCAACGGAACGGTGATGCAGTCCTCCAACACCTCGATGCTGATCTTCTCGATCCCACGCCTGATCGAATATTGCTCGACCATTTTCGACCTCGTTCCGGGCGATGTGATCGTCACAGGTACACCCGCTGGCGTCGGCTTCACACGCAAGCCGCCGATCTTCCTCAAGCCCGGGGATATCGTGGAGGTTGAGATCGAGAACATCGGCGTGCTGAGCAATCCGGTCGAGGATGAGGCATAGGCCCGGCATGTCGTCATACGACATTCGCAAGACCGCACTCAGCGTCGAGACGATCTTGCACGAGCGCGGCCCCCGGCTGGAGAAGCCGCTGCTGGTGGGGACCGCGGTCGCAGTGATCCGCAATCCCTTCACCGGCCGCTATGAGCCTGACCTGATACCGTTCCAGGCGTCCTTGCGTGGGCTCGGCCGCGAGCTCGCGAGCCGACTGATCGCGCAACTCGGCGGCGCCGAGCGTATCGAAGCCTATGGCAAGGGCATCATCGTCGGCGAGGACGGCGAGCTCGAGCACGGCGCCGTCTGGCACGAAGCCGGCGGCCAGGGCATGCGCGAGGTGCTGGGACAGCCCAAAGCGATCGTGCCGGCGGCGAAGACCATTGGCGGCGCCGGCACGCGCCTGATGGTGCCGCTCGGCCATATCCACGCGGCCTACGTCCGCAGCCATTTCAGCACGGCTGAGATGACGATCTGGGATGCGCCCAGGCGTGACGAGATCGCGTTCGGCCTGGTGATGGCGACCGGCGGCAGACCTCATGCGCGGATCGGGGGCCTCGCCGTGTCGGATATCTCGGTGCACGATGGGCAGCGCTGAGGATTGACGGCGGATTCCGCCTCAGACATCACAAACCCTGGCAGTCATGACGCCCGCTGGTCTAACAAAGGCGCCGGTTCATTCCGGCGCCTTGTGCTTTGACTGAAGAGCCTTAAGCCAAACTGGGTCGCCGCGATCCCATCGACCTCGATCATCAAACCGGGCCAGCCTGGATTCTTCACGGCTATCACCTCTGAGAAGCGGCCCTCGGCCCATTCACTGTAATTGGAGCTCTGTTCTCGTAGCCGCCTCCGTGCTGGGCTGGGCCTACATCACGAGGCGGCCAATTCGGCCCCTACGCAAATCACACCATCGCGTTCCATGAGGTTGCGTCAGCGACTGCTCGCCTAGCAAACTGCGGCGCGGTAGCGCGGCGATCACACCGCCAAAACAAAAACGGCCCGCTTTGCGCGGGCCGTTTTTCGTCACGGATCCGGTCAATCCGAATTTGGTTGCGGGGATAGGATTTGAACCTATGACCTTCAGGTTATGAGCCTGACGAGCTACCGGGCTGCTCCACCCCGCGTTAAACCTTTGCGCGCCTTCGGTTAAATCCCGGGGACGGTCGGTTGAGGCCGGCGCTGGTCGCGCTGGCTTTCCGCTTCCGTCCCAAAGGCTTCCTTGGAAGGCGACCCCCGGGCAATGCCCGTCGGGTGCGGGCGGTATGTATCAAGGCGGGCTGCCTTTGGAAAGGGCTGCGGGAACGTTTTTTTCGACTTTGTGACAGGGGGATGGACGAATTTCCGCACCGTTCCGGGCGCTCTTGCCAGAAGTTCCACAAAGGGCCAGCTTGCGGCAACAAGATTAAGGCTGAACGCCGGGGGTCATTCCGGGGCGATGCGCAGCATCGAACCCGAAAATCCGTTTCGCAGCACGTCATGCGGCTGAATGGATTCCGGGCTCGCGCTTCGCGCGCCCCGGAATGACGGTAAATGGGGAAACATATTGACCGACACATTCGATTTCGTCGTCGTGGGCGCGGGCTCGGGCGGCTGCACCGTCGCGGGGCGGCTGTCGGAGGATGCGCCGACATCCGTTGCGCTGCTCGATGCGGGGGGACGGAACGACACCTGGCGGATCACGACGCCATTCGGGCTCGCGCTGCCCTATGCCGCGGCCAACTGGGCCTTCGATACGGTGCCGCAGAAAGGATTGAACGGCCGCATCGGCTATCAGCCGCGCGGCAAGGGCCTCGGCGGTTCTTCGGCGATCAACGCCATGGTCTACATCCGCGGCCATAAATGGGATTACGACCATTGGGCCGCGCTCGGCAATACCGGCTGGTCGTATGCGGACGTGCTGCCCTATTTCAAGCGGTCGGAGAACAACGCCGATTTCGACGGCGAATATCACGGCAAGGGCGGCCCGCTGCACGTCAACCGGCTGCGCTCGGACAATCCGATCCATGACGTCTTCCATCAGGCCGCGCGCGAGGCGCAGTTCCGCATCCGCGAGGACTTCAATGCCGAGGACCATGAAGGGCTCGGCAGCTACCAGGTGACCCAGCGCAACGGCGAGCGCTGGAGCGCGGCGCGCGCTTATGTGGCTCCCCATCTGGGCAAGCGCGCCAATCTGCGGGTCGAGACGGGAGCACGGGCAACGAAGATCCTGTTCGAAGGTGGGCGCGCGGTCGGCATCGAATATGTGCAGGGCAACCAGAAGAAGCAGCTGCGCGCCCGCCGTGAGGTGGTCCTCGCCGCCGGCGCCTTCCAGTCGCCTCAGCTGCTGATGCTGTCGGGACTAGGTGACGGCGATGCGCTTGCCGCGCACGGCATTGCCGTCGTGCATCACCTGCCCGGCGTCGGGCGCAATCTGCAGGACCATCCGGATTTCGTGTTCGTCTACGCCTCCGATTATCCGCACTTCGTTCACGCCTCGATCAGTCGGCTGCCATCCCTGCTGCGGGGTATCCAACGATATCGCCGCGAACGGCGCGGCGTGATGACCACCAATTTCGCCGAGTGCGGCGGCTTCCTGAAAACCCGGCCTGATCTCGACGTGCCGGACATCCAGCTCCACTTCGTCATCGCGATGCTCGACGACCACGGCCGCAAGAAGCACAAGGAGGCGGGCTTCTCATGCCATTTCTGCCTCCTCAGACCGAAGAGCCGCGGCAGCATTTGGCTGAAAAGCGCCGATCCGCTCGCAGCGCCGCTGATCGACCCGAACTTCCTGGGCGAGGCGGAGGATCTCGAGGCGATGGTCGCCGGCTTCAAGACGACGCGGCGGCTGATGGAGACACCTGCGATGCGGGCGCTACAGAAAAAGGACATGTTCACATCGGAGGTGAGAACCGATGACGACATCCGCGCCATTCTGCGCGCGCGCGTCGACACCGTCTATCACCCCGTCGGCACCTGCAAGATGGGCACCGACGCGATGGCCGTGGTCGATCCGGTGTTGAAGGTGCACGGCGTGGCAGGATTGCGCGTGGTCGATGCCTCGATCATGCCGACTCTGATCGGCGGCAACACCAATGCACCGACCATCATGATCGGGGAGAAGGCGGCGGATATGATCCGGGCGGAGATGCGATAACTCCCTCTCTTCCGTCATTGCGAGCGCAGCGAAGCAATCCAGGGTCTTTCCGCGGCGGGATTCTGGATTGCTTCGCTGCGCTCGCAATGACGGGGTGGCTAGAGCAGTGCGTGTCGGCTCAACTCAACAAGAACCCGCCATCCACGGTCACCACGCTCCCGGTCATGTAGCGCGACGCGTTGGAGGCCAGCAGCAGAATCGCGCCGTCGAGATCGGACTCGGCGCCGACGCGGCGTTGCGGGATGCGTTTGGCAAGGCGCTCGCCTGCCGGCGTCGACCAGAAGGCGTGGTTCATCTCCGTATCGATATAGCCGGGCGCGAGCGCGTTGATGCGGATGTTCTGGCCCGCGAGCTCAAGTGCCATCGCTCTCGTCGCCTGGATGATGCCGGCCTTGGAGATCGCGTAGGGCGAGAGCGCCTTCAAGACGCCGGTGCCGAGCACGGAGGCGATGTTGACGATGTTGCCCGGCTGCTTGCGCGCGATCATGCGGCGCGCCACTTCCGTCGCGAGGAAATAGGCGCCCTTGAGATTGGCGCCGATCACCGCGTCCCAATCGGCCTCGGTCTGCTCGGTCGCGAGCTTCTCGATGGCGATGCCGGCATTGTTGATCAGCACCGTGACGGGCCCGAGCGCGGCTTCGACGGCGTCGACAGCCTTGGCGATCGAGGCGGTGTCGGTGACGTCGAGCGCGACCGCAGTCGCGCGGCCACCCTTGCCGCGAATGTCGTCTTCCAGGCTCTTCAATTTGTCGGTCTGCCGCGCAGCGAGCGCGACGGCCGCACCATGCGCCGCCAGTACGCGAGCAAATTGCCGGCCCAGCCCCTGGCTCGCACCCGTGACGAGAATGGTTTCTTTACTGACGTCGAATAGGTCTGACATGACGCGTTCCTTGCGCGGTTCCCTTAAGCTTTGGAGCCACCAATACAGACGATTTTAGCGATCTGAAACCGGAATGATCAGCTCGGCGTTCATTCGTTCCGTCGAGGCAGGGTTGTGCGTATGAACAGTTTCGATCTCGCCATCTACGCCGCGCTGGCCGTCGCGGTCGGCTTGGGGTTCAGAACCGGGCTGCTGCGCAGCGCCATCACCATCCTCGCTTATCTGCTCGCCGCGCCGATCGCGGTGGCGCTGATGCCGCTGATCGCACCGCAGATCGCCAGCAATCCGAACTCGCCGCTGCTGCAGAACTGGATCTGGTTCTTCGCCATCTTCGTGGTCGTCGGCGTGTTGTTCGGCCATATCGGCCGTGTCGCGCTGAACGACACGATCGGTGAGGCCGGCATCGGCGACCGGCTCGGCGGCGCGGCGCTCGGCGCCGTCAGGGTCGGCCTCGTCGCCACCACCTTGGTGCTGGTGTTCGACCAGATCGTGCCGACGAACCGCGAGCCGCCCTTCCTCGCCGGCTCGCATCTGCGCCCGCTGTTCTCGACCGTGGGCCAGATGGGCTTCAAGTCGCTGCCGCCGGAAGCCGCCGCCGCAATCGACCGCCTCAAGCAGGAGCAGCGGATCTGATCTGGCGCATTTGCATCGCTGGCCGCGAGGCGCATGCATTTTGGTGCGGGCCGATCCCTTATCAGCGGCATCACACTTGGCTAAGGTAGCCCCCGTCCAAAACCTGCCTGACATTTACGGGAGTGAAAGAGTGGATCTTGGGATCAAAGGTCGCCGCGCCATCGTCTGCGCATCCAGCAAGGGCCTCGGACGCGCCTGCGCCGTCTCGCTGGCTGAGGCCGGCGTTCACGTCACGCTGACAGCGCGCGGCGCCGAAGCACTGAAGAAGACCGCCGATGAGATCCGCGAGGCCTATCCCGACGTGACGGTCACCGAGATCGTCGGCGACATCACGACGCCGGCGGGCCGCGAGGCGGTGCTGAAGGCCTGCCCCGAGCCTGACATCCTGATCAACAACGCCGGCGGCCCGCCGCCCGGCGATTTCCGCAATTGGACCCGCGACGACTGGATCAAGGCGATCGACGCCAACATGCTGACCCCGATCGAGCTGATCAAGGCGACGGTCGACGGCATGATGGCGCGCAAGTTCGGCCGCATTGTCAACATCACCTCGGCCGCGGTGAAGGCGCCGATCGACATCCTCGGCCTTTCCAACGGCGCCCGCGCCGGCCTCACGGGCTTCATCGCCGGCCTGTCGCGCAAGACTGTGATCAACAACGTCACCATCAATGGCCTGTTGCCGGGCCCGTTCGAGACCGATCGGCTCACCGGCACCGCGAAGGCCGAGGCCGACAAGCGTGGCGTCAGCCCTGAGCAAATCCTGGCCGAGCGCGCCAAGCAGAACCCCGCCGGCCGCTTCGGCCAGCCCGAGGAATTCGGCTATGCCTGCGCCTTCCTGTGCGGCGCCAAGGCCGGCTTCATCACCGGACAGAACATTCTGCTGGATGGCGGTGCTTTCCCGGGGACGCTGTAACGTATCTCACTCTCCCCGTCGTTACGGGGAGAGCGCTCTCCGCCTCACCGTCGCTTGGTCGGCTCGTCCTCATCCTGCTGGCTCGGAGCGGAGGAATCGGCGGTGGTGCGCTCATCGGTCCAGTCGATGCCGAATTCGTCGAGCCCGTTCGCGAGCAGATCCCCCAGCATGGGCTCGCCGAGCAGGTAGTGCACCGTTTCGCGGCGCGGGCTGCCATATTCACGGCGCGCCTCCGCCGCGCGGGCGCGCAGATCGTCCCAGTCATCGATCGTGCCGTCACCGCGGCCGAGCCAGGTCAGCGCGACGAGATCGAGCTGCTCGTCCTCGTTCAAGGCGATCATGAAGCTGCCGAGCTCTTGCACGACGGGATCAGAGCCATCGTCGTCGAGGACATCCATCATATCGTCGTCGGCCGCATTCGAGCCGGAATCCGGATCGGAATCGCCCTCCTTGACGTCGAATTCGCGCGCCTTCTCGATGATGAAGGCAACCTTCTCCGCGGAAATCGCAAGCTCTGGCATGGCGTCCTCTTCGGCTAACGTCCAGTTCCCCGCGATAACGCCACATCACCTCAGATGATCCATTGCGCTCGATGGCAGAAAATGTGCATGTTCCAGCACAAGAGCAAGAACACGGGGGAGGCGCCGGTGGAGTGGAAGGTCGGCAAGGTCAAGATCACGAGATTCGTCGAAATGGAGACGGTCGGCTCGACCCGCTTCATCCTGCCGGCAGCCACCAACGACGAGATCCAGAAGCTGCCTTGGCTGACCCCGCATTTCGCCACCGAAGAAGGCCGGCTGAAGATGTCGATCCATTCGCTGGTGGTGGAGACACCCTCGCGCCGCATCGTGGTCGATACCGGTCTCGGCAACGACAAGCAGGGCCGCGGCGTGCCCACCTGGAACAACCGCAGCTCGCCGTTCCTGGAGACGATGATTGCGGCCGGCTTTCCGCCCGAGAGCATCGACACCGTGCTGTGCACGCATCTCCACGTCGACCACGTCGGCTGGAATACGAAGCTGGTCGACGGCTCATGGGTGCCGACCTTTCCCAAGGCGCGCTACGTTTTCGGCATGACCGAATACGAATATTGGCGCGACCATTCGACCGAGCCGGACAAGCAGGCCGTGTTCGGCGATTCCGTCCAGCCGATCGTCGACGCCGGCAGGGCCGATCTGATCCCGAGCGACCACAGGCTCTGCGAGGAGATCAGCATGATTTCGACCCCGGGCCACAGCCCCGGCCACATGAGCGTCCTGATCCAGTCCGACGGCGAGCAGGGCCTGCTCACCGGCGACGTCGCCCACCACCCCTGCCAGATGGCGCATCTCGACTGGTCCTCCACCGCCGATTCCGACGGGGCGCAATCCGCCGCGACCAGGGCGGCGCTGTTCGGCCGCTTCGCCGACACGCCGACGCTGGTGATCGGCGGGCATTTTTCGGCCGGGCACATCAAGCGCGACGGCGACGCGTTCAGGTTTGAGGCGCTGGGGTGATCTCCGTTTTGAGCGGTTGAATTTCCCGCCGCCCTGTTCCAAGAAGCTATTCAACCGATCGGTCCAATCTCCAGGGAGAAACGAGAATGAAGCTTGTTCGTTATGGCGAGAAGGGGGCGGAAAAGCCTGGCCTGATCGACAGATCCGGCCAGTTGCGAGACCTGTCGGCGCATGTGAAGGACCTCACCGGCGAGGCCTATTCGCCTGAATCCCTGAAGAAGCTCGCGGCGCTCGATCCCGCCTCGCTGCCCGCCGTTTCCGGCAAGCCGCGGTTCGGCGCGCCCGTCACGGGCATCTCGAAATTCGTGGCGATCGGCCTCAACTATTCCGACCATGCCAAGGAGACCGGCGCCGAGATCCCGAGCGAGCCGATCATCTTCATGAAGGCCAACACCTCGCTGTCGGGGCCGAACGATCCGGTCGAGAAGCCGCGCGGCTCGACCAAGCTCGACTGGGAGGTCGAAATCGCCGCCATCATCGGCACCCGCGCGAAATACGTCTCGGAAGCCGACGCGCTGAACCACGTCGCCGGCTATTGCGTCTGCAACGACGTCTCCGAGCGCGCCTTCCAGATCGAGCGCCTGGGACAGTGGACCAAGGGCAAGTCGCACGACACGTTCGGTCCGCTCGGGCCGTGGCTCGCCACCAAGGACGAGATCAAGGACGTGCAGAACCTCTCGATGTGGCTCGACGTCAACGGCCAGCGCCGCCAGACCGGCTCGACCAAGACCATGATCTTCTCGATGGCCAAGTGCATTTCCTATGTCTCGCAGTTCATGACGCTGTTGCCCGGCGACGTCATCACCACGGGCACCCCGCCCGGCGTCGGCCTCGGCATGAAGCCGCCGACCTTCCTCAATGTCGGCGACGTCGTGACGCTCGGCATCGAGGGCCTCGGCGAGCAGCGCCAGGAGATCATCGCGGCGTAAGGCGCACCGTCATTGCGAGCGAGCGAAGCAATCCAGAATCCTGCCGCGGTGACACTCTGGATTGCTTCGTCGCTTCGCTCCTCGCAATGACGAACCAATTGATTCATTTGGGACACAACAATGAAGCTCACCTTTTCCCCCGCGTCGCCCTTTGCCCGCAAGGTGCGCATTGCCGCGATCGAGCTCGGGCTGATCGATAGAATCGAGCTCGTGCCCGCGAGCGTCGTGCCGGGCACGGCCAACGAGGACTACTCGAAGATCACGCCGCTGAAGAAGCTGCCGGTGCTGATCACCAACGACGGCGACGTGATCCTGGATTCCTACGTCATCGTCGAATATCTCAACGAGATCGCCGGCGGCAGCCTGATTCCGGATTACGGCCCGCGGCGCTGGAAAGCCAAGACCAATCACTCGCTGATCAACGGCATGCTCGATTCCATGCTGCTGTGCCGCTACGAGAAGATGGTGCGGCCGCAGGGCCTGCAATGGCAGGCCTGGTCGGACGACCATTGGAACAGAGCCTGGACCGGCATGGCGCGCTTCGAGAACATGCCTGACGTGCTGAACGGCCCGTTCGACATCTCGCAGATCGGCCTCGTTTGCGTGCTCGGCTATGCCGACTTCCGCTTCGCCGATTGCGGCTGGCGCAAGGCCTATCCGAAATGCGACGCCTTCTACCAGAAGATGCTGGAGCGGCCCTCGGTGAAGATCTCGGTGCCGCCGCCCGCGTAAATTTCGGGAGTCCTCATGAGCCTCAAGTTCTCGGTCGGCGATCTCACCATCCATCGGATCATCGAGCAGGAGACCTCGTTCGTCCCGGCGCTGGAGATGCTGCCGGGACTGACGGCCGAAGTGCTGGCCGAGAACCGCGCCTGGATGCGCGAGGCGAAGGCGCTGGACGAGCAGGACGTGCTGCTGCTGTGCTTCCAGTCCTACGTGGTGAAGACGCCGCACCACACCATCCTGGTCGACAGCTGCATCGGCAACGACAAGCCGCGGCCGCAGCGGCCGAAATGGAACATGAAGACCGACGACACCTATTTGCGCGGCCTCGGCGCCGCGGGGTTTTCGGTCGACGACATCGATTTCGTGATGTGCACGCATCTGCATGTCGACCACGTCGGCTGGAACACGCGGCTGGAGAACGGCCGCTGGGTGCCGACCTTTCCCAAGGCGCGTTACATCTTTGCCAAGCAGGAATTCGATCATTGGTCCGCGCAGAACGCGAAGGCGGAGATCCCGCCCTTCGTCGACAGCGTGCTGCCGGTGGTCGAGGCTAACAGGCACGAGCTCGTCGGCAACGACCACGAAATCGGCGACCACGTCCGCATTCTGCCGACACCGGGCCACACGCCGGGCCATATCGCCATCACGATGGGCCGCGGCAAGGACGATGCGGTGTTCTCGGGCGATCTCATGCACTCGCCGCTGCAGACGCTCTATCCGGAGCTGTCGATCAAGTTCGACGTCGATCCGGCCGCAGCCGCGAAGACGCGCCGCAGCTTCCTGGAACGCTATTGCGACACCGACACGCTGTGCTGCACGGCGCATTTTCCCTCGCCGTCGGTCGGTAAGATCAGGCGCAAGGGCAGTGCGTTCGAATGTGTGGCGGTTAGCGAGATGTCGTAGGGTGGGTTAGCTCCGCGGCTGCGCAAAGCGCAGTCGCTGAGCGTAACCCACCTCTTCAGGATCTGCAGAAACAGAAGCGGTGGGTTACGCCTTCGGCTAACCCACCCTACGATTCCACTGCCCGTGTTGAGAGATCACCCCACCCCGCTCGCGCTTCGCGCGATCGACCCTCCCCCTCCAGGGGAGGGTAAGAGACCCCTACGACGGAGGAATTGATGACCGCACTCCCCGACATTCCCCTGCCCGCCGGCATCCGCTCGCGCACCATCGACGGCGTCAACGGCTTGCGGATGCATGTGCTGGAGGCCGGTTTCGAGACCAAGGGACGGCCCTGCATCCTCTTGCTGCACGGCTTTCCCGAACTCGCCTTCTCCTGGCGCAAGGTGATGCCGGCGCTTGGCGCGGCCGGCTACCACGTGATCGCACCGGACCAGCGTGGCTACGGGCGCACCACGGGATGGAGCGCGGACTATGACGGCCCTCTCGCGCCGTTCTCGCTGTTCAATCTCGTGCGCGATGCGCTCGGCCTGGTGTCGGCGTTCGGCTACAGGCAGGTCGATGTGGTCGGGCACGATTTCGGCAGCCCGGTCGCAGCCTGGTGCGCCTTGATCCGGCCCGACGTGTTTCGTTCGGTGACGATGATGAGCGCGCCGTTCGGCGGTCCGCCGGCGCTGCCGTTCGGCACTGTCGACAATCCGGCAAAGCCCGCGGTGGAAGACCCCGTGCATCGCGAGCTCGCCGCGCTGCCGCGGCCACGCAAGCACTATCAATGGTACTATTCGACACGGGAAGCCAATGCCCACATGCAGCAGGCACCACAGGGCGTGCATGATTTCCTGCGCGCCTATTATCATCACAAGAGCGCGGACTGGACCGACAACAAGCCCTATCCGCTGCAGGCATGGTCGGCGCAGGAGCTGGCGAAGCTGCCGACCTATTACGTGATGGACTTGCACGAGACCATGGCCGAGACGGTCGCGAAGGAAATGCCCTCGCCGGCCGCGATTGCCGCCAATCAATGGCTGCCAGACCGCGAGCTCGCCTACTACAGCGCCGAATATGGCCGCACCGGATTTCAGGGCGGGCTGCAATGGTATCGCTGCGGCACGTCGGGGGCCTTCAACAGCGAGCTGCAATTGTTTGCCGGCCGCAGCATCGACGTGCCTTCCTGCTTCATTTCGGGCAAGCAGGATTGGGGCACTTATCAGCGGCCGGGCGTATTCGAGACGATGCAGCGCAGCGCGTGCACGAAGATGCTCGGCTGCCATCTCGTCGACGGCGCCGGCCATTGGGTGCAGCAGGAGCAGCCGGGAGAGGTAAGTCGGTTGCTGCTCAACTTCCTGGCAAAGGCGCGCACAGCTTGATTTGACCCGGAACCCGCAGCCTCCTATAGTTTAGAACCGTTCTAAATTTTGGAAGCCAGGGCTGCTGTGAAGAATTTTGCCGATCTGACCGAGCGCGAGGTGCTGGCGGTCGCGATCTCCTCCGAGGAGGAGGACAGCCGTATCTACATGACTTTCGCCGAGGACCTGAAGGAACGCTATCCCGACTCGGCCAAGCTGTTCGAGCAGATGGCCGAGGAGGAGCGCGGCCATCGTCACATGCTGCTCGAAATGTACGAGCAGCGCTTCGGGCAGCATCTGCCGCCGATCCGCCGCGAGGACGTCAAGGGCTTCCTGCGCCGCCGCCCGATCTGGCTGACCAAGAACCTGCCGCTCGATACGATCCGCCGGGAAGTCGAGACCATGGAGCTCGAGGCCGAGCGCTTCTACGCCAAAGCCGCCGAGCAGGCCGAGGACGTCAACGTGCGCCGGCTGCTCGGCGATCTCGCCGAGGCCGAGAAGAGCCACGAGCACACCGCAGCCCGATTGACCGACGAGATCCTGAAGCCCGACGTGCGCGCCGAGGAAGACCGCACCCGGCGCCGCATGTTCGTGCTGCAATATGTGCAGCCGGGTCTCGCCGGCCTGATGGACGGCTCGGTCTCGACGCTGGCACCGCTGTTCGCGGCCGCCTTCGCCACGCACCAGAACTGGCAGACATTCCTGGTCGGCCTCGCCGCCTCGATCGGCGCCGGCATCAGCATGGGGTTTGCGGAAGCTTTGTCCGACGACGGTTCGCTGACCGGGCGCGGCTCGCCCTGGCTGCGCGGCGTCACTTGCGGCGCGATGACGACGCTCGGCGGGCTCGGCCACACCGCGCCTTATCTGGTGCCCGATAGCTGGGCCAACGCATTCTGGATCGCGACGGTGATCGCCTGCGTCGTCGTGTTCTTCGAATTGTGGGCGATCGCCTTCATCCGCTCGCGCTACATGGACACGCCGTTCCTCCAGGCCGTGTTCCAGATCGTGCTCGGCGGCGCCATTGTGCTGGCGGTGGGGATCGTGATCGGGGCGGCGTAGACGTTCCGTCCCGCCAGAATATCAATCGCGATCAAACAGCCGTTGCAGCATTCGGCCAAACTGCGCATCATTCTTCGACAACAAGAACAGGAGAAGCGACGTGGCAAGGTCGGAATGGAGTTTCAAGAGCGCAGTGGAGCTGTCCGCCGCATTGACCGCGAAGAAGGTCTCCGCAGTCGAGCTCACGCAGGATGCGATCGACCGCATCGAGCGGCACGACGGCAAGGTCAACGCGATCTGCGTGCGCGATTTCGACCGCGCGCTTCAAGCAGCGCGCGATGCGGACGCCGCTTTGGCACGCGGCGAGCGCAAGCCCTTGCTTGGCCTGCCGGTCACGGTGAAGGAATCCTACAACGTCGCCGGCCTGCCGACGACCTGGGGCTGGCTCCCGCAGAAAGATTTCAAGCCGGCGGAGGATGCGCTCTCGATCAGCCGAGTCAAGAACGCCGGCGGCGTCATTCTCGGGAAGACCAACGTTCCGGTGGGGCTGGGTGACTGGCAGAGCTACAACGACATCTACGGCACGACGAACAATCCGTACGACCTAGGCCGCACACCCGGCGGCTCGTCGGGCGGCTCCTCGGCAGCGCTCGCGGCCGGCTACGGCCCGTTGTCTCTCGGATCCGACATTGGCGGTTCGCTGCGCGTGCCGGCGTTCCATTGCGGGGTCTACGCGCACAAGCCGACCTACAATCTATGTCCGACCCGCGGCCATACGCCGCCACCATTCCCTGCGATCCCGATGGAGCGCGACATGGCGGTGATCGGACCGATGGCCCGCAGTGCCGCAGATCTGACCCTGCTGCTGGACGTGCTGGCCGGCCCCGATCCGCTGGACCTCGGCGTCGGATACAAGCTCGCGCTGCCCGACGCACGCCACGTCAGGCTGAAGGATTTCCGCCTGCTGGTGATCGACAGCCATCCGTTGCTGCCGGCCAATGCCGAGATTCGCGGCGCGATCGAGAAGCTGGCCGGGCAACTGACGAGCCTCGGCGCGAGCGTCATGCGCGAAAGCCCGCTGTTTCCGGACTTCCGCGAGGGCTCGCGTCTCTACATGCGCATGCTGATGAGCTTTCTCGGCGCGTTCTTTCCGCCCGACATTCTCTCCGGTGCCCGTGCCGGCGCAGCGCAGCTCTCGCCCGACGACACGAGCCTCGCCGCGGAGCGGCTGCGCGGCATGACCAGCACCCATCAGGCCTGGGTGTTCGACGAGGGCGCGCGCGCCGGGCTGCGCGCGCAATGGCGGCAATTGTTCAGGACGTTCGATGCGGTGATCTGCCCGATCATGCCGACCCCGGCCTATCCGCATGATCATTCGCCGGAACAGGAAAAGCGGCGGATCAACATCGACGGCAAAGACCATGTCTATCCGGACCAACTCGCCTGGCCCGGCATCGCAACGCTTCCGGGTTTGCCGGCCACGGCGATCCCGCTCGGCCTGTCGAAGGACGGCCTGCCGGTCGGCGTTCAGATCGTCGGTCCCTTCCTCGAAGACAGGACGCCGCTCAAGCTCGCCGAGCTGATCGAGCGCGAGTTCGGCGGCTTCGTGCCGCCGAAGATGTTCGATAACTAGCGGTCCTTCGTCATTGCGAGGAGCTCTTGCGACGAAGCAATCCAGACTGCATCCGCGGAAACAGTTCTGGATTGCTTCGCTTCGCTCGCAATGACGAAGGTAAATCGCTCAACTGTCGAATACGATCACGCTGCGCAGCGTCTTGCCGGCTTTCATGTTGGCAAAGCCCTCGTTGATCTCGTCTAGCTTCAGCTTGGCCGAAATCCAGTCTTCAAGATGCAACCGGCCGCGCAGGTAGAAATCGACGAGGCGCGGCATGTCCACGCGGAAATGGTTCGAACCCATCGAGGAGCCCTGGATCTTGCGCTCGCGCAGGAAGTCGAAGCCGTGCAGCTCGATCTTCTGACCGAACGGGATCATGCCGACGATGGTGGCTGTGCCGCCGGAGGCGAGCATCGCAAAAGCCTGCTCGGCCGTCTCCTTGCGGCCGAGCACCTCGAAGGAATGGTGCACGCCGCCATTGGTGAGATCGCGGACCTGCTTCACGACGTCGCCGTCGGCCGGATTGATGATGTCGGTCGCGCCCAGCTTGGTCGCGAGCTGGAGTTTTGCGGGATTGGTGTCGATGGCGATGATACGGCCGGCGCCGGCGATCTGCGCGCCGTTGATCGCGGCCATCCCGACGCCACCGCAGCCGATCACGGCCACGGTCTCGCCGGCCGTCACCTTCGCCGTGTTCACCACCGCGCCATAGCCGGTGATGACGCCGCAGCCGATCAGGGCGGCGAGATCGAGCGGCATGTCCTTGCGGATCTTCACGATGGCGTTTTCGTGCACCAGCATCTGCTCGGCGAAGGAGGAGAGATTGAGGAACTGGTGCAGCTTCTCCGGCTTCGACCATTGCATGCGGTTGGAGACGCCCGGCAGCATTTTCACCGTCGCGTCAGTGCAGAGCACGGTGCGGCCGGTTGTGCAATTGTCACAGGTGCCGCAGAAGACGGAGAGACACGTGACGACGTGGTCGCCCGGCTTCACATAGGTAACATCGGAGCCGACCTGCTCGACCACGCCGGCGGATTCGTGCCCTAGCACTGCAGGCAGCGGATGCGGATAGAGCCCTTCCATGAAATGCAGATCGGAGTGGCAGAGGCCGGCAACGGCGGTGCGGATCAGCACCTCGCGCGGTCCCGGCTTCGGCAGGCTGATGTCCTCGATGACGAGCGGCTGGTTGACTTCATAGAGGACGGCGGCCTTCATCGGTGTTTCCTCGGTTATTGTTGGTTCGTTGTATGTTGCTCGTGCGGCGGTTCTTCACCTCTCCCCAAGGGAGAGGTGAAAGAAAGCCTACGCCGCCAGGACCAGTTCGCCAACCTTGCTCATGCCGGCTGCGCGATCGCCGAGCAACAGTTCGGCCATCTTCGCTTGCACTGCATTTTCCGTCAGCCGGAATGGATCACTCGGCGTTACGCGATGGTCGATCACGAGGCGCGAGAGCAGCAGCCGGCGTGCATCGCCGCGCATCTCGTGGATGCGGTGCGATTCCCAGGCGAGTGCCACCGCGCTGGCGACGTGGTAGAGCGCGCTGGTGGCGCGGCGCGCATCGGCTTCGTTCTCGGACTTAGCCGCAACGTCACGTGCGAAGCTGACCGCGCGGTCGGTGAGATCACGCAAATTGTCGCGCCAGGCCTGCGGCACCGAGCCGCTGTCGTCGAGCCGGGCGTGCAGATCGGCCGCGAGCGCGGACTCCGCGCCGTGGCGGCCCACTGCGCGGCAGAGCGCATCGATCGCGACGATGTTGCCGGTGCCTTCCCAGACCGAGCCGAGATGCGCATCGCGCAGCAGGCGGGCGGTGGCGAATTCCTCGATATAGCCGATGCCGCCGCGCATCTCGAGCGCATCGCCGCAAACCTTGCGCGCATCGCGCGTGGCGCGGAATTTCAGCGTCGGGGTGAGGATGCGCAGCAGCGCCGCAGCGTCCTGGCTGCCGGCCTCGGCACGGTCGAGCGCGTCCGCAGTGAGGAAGCTCATCGACAGGCCCTGCTCCACCGGCAGCATGATCTTCAGCATCTGCCGCCGTCCCAGCGGCAGATCGATGATGCGCTGGCCGAACACGACACGGTTGGTCGCGACCGTCATCGCGTCATGATAGGCGCGGCGCATCAGCGCAGTGGACTTGACGCCGTTGGAGAGCCGCGAGGAGTTCACCATCTCGGCCATCTGCACGAAACCACGGTCGAGCTTGCCGACGGCGTAGGCGATCGCGCCTTCAAGCTTGATCTCGCCAGAAGCCATCGAGCGGGTGCCGAGCTTGTCCTTGAGACGCACGATCCGGTAATGGTTCTGCGTGCCGTTGTCGAGGAAGCGCGGCATCAGGAACAGGCCGACGCCGCGCGTGCCGGGCCCGGCGCCTTCGGGCCGCGCCAGCAGCATCACGACTTTCGCGTCGGCATTCGAGCAGAACCATTTCTCGCCGTAGAGGCGCCAATGGTCGCCCTCCTGCACCGCGCACGTGGTCAGCATGCCGACGTCGGAGCCGCCTTCCTTCTCGGTCATGAACTGGCCGCCCTGGGTCAGCTTGCTCATGTCCGTCGAGGTGAGGCCGTCCAGATATTTCGCCTTCAGCGCCTCGCTGCCGAAATTCGCCAGCAGCTTGGCGCAGCCGTCGGTGACGTTGATCGGACAGCCCATGCCGAATTCAGTCTGGTTGAACAGGAAGGTGAAGGCGTGCTTGGCGACAACAGGGTATTTGTCCGGCCAGCCCATGATGCCCTTGCGGATCGAAAGCGCGTGAATGCCGAACTCGCCAAACGCGGCGTTCTCCAGCTCGCGATAGGCCGGGTGATATTCGATCCATTGCACGTCGCGGCCGAACTTGTCGCGCTGGTGCAGGATGGGCGTGTGCCGGTCGGCGAGCCGCGCGCATTCATCAAGATGGCCGCCGGCGAGCTCGCCGAGCCGGTCGAGATGCGGCTCGATGTGGCGGAACAGATTCTCCGGCAGATGGATGCGGAGCAGGTCCGTGAGCGCGGGATCGGCGCGGTAGAAATTCATGCCTGATGTATCGGGCGCCAGCAGGCCGGATGGTGCGGCCGCGACATCTTCTGGCTGCGCTATCACAGGTCTGGGCATGATCGTCCTCTTCGCTTCCGTCCCACGGCAATTCTTTGCGCTTGCCGCTTTGGATGATGTCGATCATGCTCCAGTCGCGGACCGCGATAAAGCCGCAAAATGTCAGGGCGGCATGATCGCCGTGAGGGAGCACTTCGCCCTCGCGGAATTGTGGCCACGCCGGCTGGTTGTCCGCGCGGACCATGCATAGATCAGCGGCTCCCTTCTTCCGAGAGATCACGCCATGGAACACCCGAAATACAAGATCGCCCTCATCGTCGGTGCCGGCGAAGGCCTCAGCGCGTCGCTGGCGCGCCTGCTTGCAGCGCAGGGCATCCGCATCGCGCTCGCCGCACGCAAGATCGAGAAGCTTGGCGCGCTCTGCACCGAGACCGGGGCCAAGGCCTATGCCTGCAACGCCGCCGAGTCTGACGAGGTCGAGCGGCTGTTCGGCCTGGTCGAGCGCGAGATCGGCACGCCCGATCTCGTCGTCTACAATGCCTCAGGCCGCACGCGCGGGCC
The DNA here is from genome assembly GCF_016031655.1 of Bradyrhizobium glycinis. Taxonomy (GTDB): domain Bacteria; phylum Pseudomonadota; class Alphaproteobacteria; order Rhizobiales; family Xanthobacteraceae; genus Bradyrhizobium; species Bradyrhizobium glycinis. The sequence goes on along the minus strand of NZ_JACCHQ010000012.1, from coordinate 81,489 downwards.
GTTCGTCGACCTCGTCCCGGCCGACGTCGCGCAGGCGATTGCGGTCAGCGCCTATGGCGGCTTCCTGGTGGCGCAGCAGGCGGCCAAGCGCATGCTGCCGAACCAGCACGGCGCGATCCTGTTCACCGGCGCCTCCGCCAGCGTCAAGGGCTATGCGCAGTCCGCTCCCTTCGCGATGGGCAAGTTCGCGCTGCGAGGACTGGCGCAGAGCATGGCGCGCGAATTGTCGCCGCAGGGCATCCATGTCGCGCATTTCGTCATCGACGGCGGCATCAGGAGCGCGACGCGGACGGACCCGGCGGATAGACCGGATTCGACGCTCGATCCCGATGCGATCGCACAGAGCTATTGGAACGTGCTGCAGCAGCCGCGCAGCGCCTGGAGCTGGGAGCTGGAGCTGCGGCCCTGGGTGGAGAGGTTTTGAGGCAAGCCAACAACAACAACCCGTCATTGCGAGGAGCGAAGCGACGAAGCAATCCAGACTGTCTCCCCGGAAAGACCCTGGATTGCTTCGCTTCGCTCGCAATGACGAACTAGGGAGAAACCATGACCAGCGAAACCACCATCGACACCGGCACCAGTGAGCTCCTCTGCGTCATCCGCGACCGCGTCGCGGTCATCACGCTGAACCGGCCGGAAGCGCGCAACTCGCTGTCGGATGCGCTGACGCCGGCGCTGCGCACGATGATCCGCAGCTGCGGCGAGAATCCCGATGTCGGCGCGCTGCTGCTCACCGGCGCGGGCGAAGCGTTCTGCGCCGGCGGCAACGTCAAGGGCATGGGCGCGCATCGCGACAAGGCGAAGCTCGACATGTCCTTTGACGACAAGGTCGCCGATCTGCAGGAGCGGCAGCGGCTGCTCACCGGCGCGCTGGTGTCGGTGCGCAAGCCGACCATCGCTGCGCTCCCCGGCCCGGCGGTCGGCGCCGGGCTTGCCATCGCCTTGGCCTGCGACATCCGCATCGTCGCGCAATCGGCCTTCGTCGCCACCGGCTATGCCCGCATCGCCCTCAGCGGCGATTACGGCATCGCCTGGCTGCTCACCCGCCTCGTCGGCACCGCGCGGGCGCGCGAATTGATGTTCACAGGCGACCGCGTCGATGCGGCGCGCGCCGAAGCGATCGGCCTCGTCAACCGCGTCGTGCCCGACGACAAATTGCAGACCGAGGCGTTCGCGCTGGCCAAATCGCTCGCCGAAGGCCCGCGCCTCGCGCTGCGCTACATGAAGGACAATCTCGACGAGGCCCTGCTGTTCGACTTCGAAACCGCGCGCGACCACGAAGCCGAACGGCTGGTCCGCCTCACCACGACCGCCGACCACAAGGAGGCGGTGCAGGCCTTCATCGAGAAGCGCAAGGCGGTGTTCACGGGGAAGTAGGCGCGCCCAACGCCCAGGGCGTCATTCCCGGCGATGCGGCGGGGACCGCGCAAGGCGCGGCCCGGAGCATCGAACCCGGAATCCATTGGGCTGCAAGCCGAGCCGCGAAATGGATTCCGGGTTCGCGCTACGCGCGCCCCGGAATGACGATGGAGAGAGAGCGACGGCAAAAAAACGCCCGGCCCTGGCTTGGCCAGGCCGGGCTGCAGTCATGTCAGGCCGAGGCTGAGGGGCTGTCGGCCTGACGGGAAAGGGCGGCGAGCCGCCAGCTCGCACAGGGAATGTCTTGCGGAGCGAGGTTGATCTCCTTGTCGAAGCGCACCAGCTTCCAGTCATCAGGGTGGTTGACGAACGTAAAGCCGGATTTGCGCGCGAGCGAGACCATGGTCTCGTTGGCGCGCAGCGTGTCGCCGTACATGTGCTCGGCCCCGAGCGCGGCCGCGCGGCATTCGAGGTTCTTCATGAGCGCGGTGGCGATGCCGTGGCCCTGCCAGCGGTCATCGACCGACAGGCCGAACTCGAGCGTCGCGGTCTCGGCATGGAAGGCATAGCGGGCTTCAGCCACAATGGTCTCGAAACCGTCGATCATCATGGTCGCCACGATCGTGAAGCGATCGCGCGCGCCGACCTCGAGGAAATCGTGCAGCAGGCCCTTCGGCAATTCGCTGATCGCGCCGAAGAAGCGGTTGTAGCGGGAGCGGGTCGAGAGCGAGCGGAAATAGTGCTGCACCTCATCGGTGTCGCGCGGCTCGACGAAGCGGACATTGAGCCGCTCGCCGTGCCTTGTGCGCAGCACGTCCGAATATTGCTTGAGGTCTTCGACGTGGAAAGTGCTCATGACACGTGCCAGGCGGAAAAGGGGACCGCCGGCGCCCCTGTGCTCAGGCGGCGCCGGCCTGACGGCCTATCAGGCCCGCCAGAAGGGTTTGTCGGCCTCGTAGGCAATGTCGGACCAGGACAGCCCGACGTCGTGGAGGTCGCGGGCGGTCCAGTGGGTCAGCTCGCGCCGGGTCCGGTAGCGCTCGTGCCAGACGTGAAGGATCTGGCCGATCTGCTGGAGCAGGCCGGGTACATGATGATTTGTCATCGAATTGTCAGTCAGCGTAGACATTTTCAGCTCCTGGAGCTAAGTTGACCGCTAATATCTGCCTTCTGCTGCGCCGCGACAAACGACAATTTGTACCCTTTCGCATGAAATAACGTCATGCATCCTGCTGCCAAATGACTGCCAGATTGCCCTCCCTGAACGGATTGCGGGCGTTCGAGGCCGCCGCGCGCCATCTCAGCTTCACGCTCGCAGCCAGCGAGCTGAACGTGACCCAGACCGCGATCAGCCATCAGATCCGCAGGCTGGAGGAGGAGCTCGGCATCCGCCTGTTCATCCGGCAGAACCGGGCGCTGGCGCTGACGCCGGAGGCGCGCGACTATCTGCCGGGCGTTCGCGCCGCCTTCAACGATTTGCGCCTCGCCACCGACCGCCTGCTGCGGAAAGAGGACGACAAGGTGCTGACGGTGTCGACTCTGGCCTCGCTCGCCGCCAAATGGCTGCTGCCGCGGCTGACCGATTTCCAGGAGCAGCATCCAGGCATCGACGTGCGCATCACCACCTCGACCAGCCTCGTCGACTTCCAGCGCGACAACGTCGATGCCGCCATCCGCTATGGCCGCGGCCAATGGCCGGGCCTGCGCGCCGACTGGCTGATGGCGGACGAGCTGTTTCCGGTCTGCAGCCCGTCGCTGCTGCGCGGCGACAAGCCGCTGCGCCGCCCCGAGGACCTGCGCAACCATCCACTGCTGCACACATCCAACACCAACAGCGATGACTGGCGGCTATGGCTGACCGCGGCGGGCCTGCCGGCCGATATCGCGCGGCATCCGGGCATCACGTTCGACATGATCTTCATGACCATCCAGGCGGCGATCGACGGCATCGGCGTCGCTATGGGACGGACATCGTACGTGCGGGATGACATCGCCAAGGGCCGGCTCGTGGTTCCATTCAAGATCGCGCTGCCGGCCGATGCCGGGTTCTACCTGGTCGCACCCGAGGGACGCCGGGAGGCGCCGAAGCTTGCCGCATTCCGACGATGGGTGCTCGCGGCAGCGCAGAATAAGGCGTGAAGAAAACAGCGGCTTCCCGCCCCGCTGTCATTCCGGGGCGCCTCGAAGAGGCGAGCCGGGAATCCATTTCTCCTAGCATTTCTGTCGCACGATGGATTCCGGGTTCGCGCTACGCGCGCCCCGGAATGACAGCGAGAGTTACAGCTCCACCACCACGTAATCGCTCTCGACTTTCACCGGGATGGTTTCGGCGACATACGGTCCCTTCACCACGCTGGCGCCCGGCTCGACATGGGCGGGGTAGGCCTTCACGCGGAAACGGCGCGGATCGCAATAGGACTGGCCGGTGCGGATATCGAACTCCCAGCCGTGCCAGGGGCAGCGGATGATCTCCCCCAGCTTGGTGTATTCGATCTCGCCGGGATTGCGCGACTGCGCGAGCCCGATCAGCGGACCCTCGCACAGCGCCGCGCCCTGATGCGGGCAGCGGTTCATCAGGCCGAAATATTCGCCCTTAATGTTGAAGACTGCGATCGGCCGCCCTTCGATCTCCAGGAATTTTCGCGTGCCGGGCGGAAGTTCATCCACTGGCGCAATGACGTGCCGCGCCATGCTTATGTTTTCCGCATGATCTGATCGAAAAACCGCTTCACACTTTTTCGGATCATGCGGTGATCCCGTACAGCTTTTTCGCATTGCCGAGATAGAACGCCTCGCGATTGGCCTCGCTGACTCCCGCCGGCAGCACGCGCGAGGGCTCGTCATAATCCCAGTGCGGATAGTCAGTCGCGAACAACAGCTTGTCCCAGCCGATCCATTTGATGACGTCGAACAGATCCTCGCGGCTTTCAGGATCCTCCATCGGCTGCGTCGTCCACCACACCTGCTCGCGGATATATTCCGACGGCGGGCGCTTTACATGCGGCACCTCGCTCCTGAGCCGCTGCCAGGCCTTGTCGAGCCGCCAGCACAGCGACGGCGCCCAGCCGAAGCCGGCCTCGATCATCACCATCTTCAGTTTCGGGAAGCGCTCGAACACGCCCTCCAGCACCAGGCTCGCCAAAGCCGATTGCTGGCATTGCGAATGCCCGACCATCTCCTCGATGTAATAGGACGGCCAGCCTGAGGGTGTGATCGGGTTGCCACCGAAGCCGAAGGCGTGCACGCCAACGGGAAGGCCGGCCTCTTCCGCGGCCTGATAGATCGGCCAGTAACGGCGCTGGCCGAGCGGCTCGACATTGCGGCTGAGCAGCAGCACCTGCACGAAGTTCTTGTCCCCGGCGCGCTCGCGGATCTCTGCGGCCGCCGACGGGCCATCTTCATTACCGACGACGATGGAGGCTTTCAGCCGCTTGTCCTTGCTGGTCCATTTGTCGATCTGCCAATCGTTGATCGCCGAACACAGAGCGGCCGAGAGCTCGTGATTGCGGATGCCCTGCCCGGTGTTGAGCGGGTTGAGCACGCCGAGCTGCACGTTGTTGGGATCGAGCAATTGCTTCTGCATGAAGGCGAGCGAGGAGCCCTGCGGGCCGCCTTCCGGCGGATAGGCATCGCGGCGCGAGGCGTTGGGCTGGGCCTTCGGATAGGGCGGGCCTTCCATCATGCCCTGATAGGCATGGACGCCGTAGATCTCGAGGTGATGCTGCCAGCGTTTGGCGAGGTAGGGATAGAGCTCGGTGGGGGTCGTTCGTGCCGGATGGATGTCGCAGTCCGCGATCGCGGGTTTGACGGTCAGTGGGGAAGCGGCTTCTTGGTTCTCGCGGAACTGGATATTCATCGCCTTGCCTCCTTTGGCAGCGGGCTCATTTCAGGCGGGGGTAGGTTGCATGCGGATTGTCGATCATGATCTTGCGCACGAGATCGGGGGACAGCCCTTCGGGCAGCGCGTCCTGGCCGTCGAACTGCCAGTGCGGATAGTCCGTGGAGAATAGGACCAATTCGTCCGACTGCATATGCTCAAACAGGCGAATTAATGTCTCCGGTTCCGGCGGCGCATCAAATGGCTGTAACGAGAAGCGGATGTTGCTGCGCACAATCTCCAGCGGCGCGCGATCGACCCACGGCGTCTCCATCCGCACCCCGCGCCAGAACTTGTGCAACCGCCAGAGATAGGGTGCGATCCAGGACACGCCGGACTCCAGCATCACCATTTTCAGCCGCGGATATTTGGCGAACACGCCCTCGACGATCAGGCTGGTGAGCTGGGTCTGGAACGCCTGGGCCTGCCCGACATAATCCTCGATGTGATAGGACCCCCAGCCCACCGCGGTCGGCGGATTGTGATAGGCGGAACCGGCGTGGATGCCGATCGGGAGTTCCAGACGTTCCGCGGCCTCGTAGATCGGCCACAGCGCGCGCTTGCCGAGCGGCGTATCGCCCATCACCAGCATCAGCACCTGCACGAAGCGCTTGTCCGGTGCGCAGCGCTCGATCTCGGCAACGGCTTTCTCGATGCTTTGCGTCGGGATCACGATCGAACCACGCAGCCGGGCGTCGCGATCGAGCCATTCCTTTGCCAGCCAATCGTTCAGCGCGCGGCAGAAGGCGGCCTGCATGTCTTCCGAAAACACCATCTGAACCCCATAGAGCGGGTTGCAGATGGCATGCTTGAGCTGGAAGGGGTCGAGCACGTGGCGCTGCATGGCCGCCAGACTCTCGCCGGGCTTGCCGGTCTCGGGACGCCAGTCCGGTCGCGCGGTGATCGGGGAGTTCTGTGGATAGGATTGCGAGATAAGGTCGACCATGCCGCGCGTCGTCACCTGATCGCGCCAATAATCGTTCAGGTACGGCAGCAGGCTGGTCAGATGCGGCACGGCCGGATGCACGTCGCAATCGATGCCGCCGGCGATCAGGGACGCCATCACGTCTCCCTTCTCACGTTTCCTCGCATGTCTCTTCTTATCCCATTCAAGCAGGCCTGCCCGCCGCCCGCAACTCGGCCAAGCATCCTGTCATATGCTAGGAAGGCTGAGCTCGGTTGCGAAGGAATGAGGGGTTGCGACATGAAAGAGCTCGTGGGCATTGCGGAACAGATCGCCGCCAAACTGATCGCGCGCAAGCAGACCATTGCGGTCGCCGAGTCCTCCGCCGGCGGCCTGATCGCGGCCAGCCTGCTCGCGGTGCCCGGCGCTTCCGCCTATTTCCTTGGTGGCGCGGTGGTCTATACGCGCGATGCCAGGCGCGTGCTGATGGATATTTCGGACGAAGGAATGAAGGGCTTCCGCTCCTCGTCCGAGCCCTATGCACGATTGCTGGCCGAGCAGATGCGCAGCCGCTTCGGATGCGACTGGGGGCTGTCGGAAACCGGCGCAGCCGGCCCTACCGGCAACCGCTACGGCGACGCCGCCGGCCACAGCTGCATGGCGGTTGCGGGGCCGGCGGTGGAGGTGATGACGCTGGAGACGGGAAGCGATGACCGGTTCGGCAACATGCAGGTGTTTGCCGCGACGGCGCTGAAGCTAATGTTGAGGAGGCTTGAGGGGTGAGCGGGCCCACGCTCATCTCACCATCGATGCCCCTGCTCAGGGGCAAGACAAGCCATTACCGGGTTCGCGGCACAGCTTCGCGCGGACCTCCACGACATCGATTTTGCTATCCCTGGCTCGCCGCAGGCGCGAGGCGTAAGCTGAGTAAACACTGTCTGCTGACAGCAGATTGAGCTGCTTCTTGATGGCTGCGCTGCACATCAGAGCGGGGTTGCCGTCGAGGTATCTCGACTGTGCCCCGAGCTCCTGGCGGGTGAGCTCCGCGAAAGGCCCCAGACGCAATTGCATCTCGATCGCTCTGAGCTCTTCGTCGTCAGCCTGCGCCCGGGCGACACCTTTTATCTTGCGTTCGAATCCGTTTGCGATCGCCGCCCCGTGAGCCGCCCCAAGCTCCGCAAGTTGTTGCGCGGCGTCCGAAAACTCGCCGCGCTGGAAACCCGCCATGAGGAAGGACTTGCATGCCAATGGGTCGCTCATCAGCTTCAGAAGGGCTGCCAGCTCCGCCCGATCCAGTGCATTGATGTGCTCGTCATCGGCATAGGCTTCCATCTCGTTTGCCAGAATGATGTTGAGCACGCCATTGGCAGCGGGCCATCCGCCTTCATTGAAGGCCGCCTCGGTCTTTCGGAGCAAGACCTCCCGGAGAGCGGGATCGCTGCGGGCGATAGACGCCGCCAGTGGGAATCGCGCGAGGTTCTGATCGAAATCGCGTGCAAACCCGCTGGGCCCGGAGAGGCTGGCATATGCCAGATTTCCGGCCAGCAGGGCGACGGCGACGAGCAGCAGGAGTGATCTTCTGGTCATGCGAGAATGTTGGCGTGAATTACCGCGAGACATCATCGCACGCCGGGTCGGCGCCATCCATTGCAACTACAGGCTGCCGTTAACGAATCCTTTCGCAGCCAATCCTTTCACCGCCTGGCGGATCGTATGCAGGCTGGACTATTTTGCCAAATGCCGCATGAAAATCCGCACCACATAGCCTGGGAATCGCGGTGCTTCGTCGTAGAGATCCGACGCGATCCGCTCGATGGTCTCGCGCAACGACAGGAATTGCGCCTGACGCGCGCTGCTTTCGGTGCCCTGCATGCCCGCGAGCTCGTCCATCGCGGCGTCGCTGATCTGGCACTGCACGACCTCGCCGTCGTTCAGCATGGTGAAGCGAAAGGCCAGCCGTTCCAGATCATGGCCAATGATCTTATCGCGCATGAGCGGCATCAAAGCGTCCCGGTCGAGCCCCGCGCCGGACAATGCTGAAAATCGCTCCGCTTGTCAGCAGCAAAGTGCGGCTTCGGCCCTACTGGAATGCCACTTCGGCAAAGCTGCGGAGCTTGCGCGAATGCAGCCGCTCCGATTCCTGCTGCTTGAGTCGCTCCAGCGCCTTCAGGCCGATCTCGAGATGCTGGCCGACGCGGCGGCGGTAGAACTCGCTGGCCATGCCCGCAAGCTTGATCTCGCCATGCAGCGGCTTGTCCGACACGCACAGCAGCGTGCCATAGGGAACGCGGAAGCGGTAGCCGTTGGCCGCGATCGCGGCCGATTCCATGTCGAGCGCCACCGCGCGCGACTGCGACAGGCGGCGGATCACCTCGGGCCCGGAAATTTCCCAATTGCGGTTGTCGACGCTCGCGACCGTGCCCGTACGCATCAGGCGCTTGAGCTCGAAGCCTTCAAGCCCGGTGACGTCCTCGACCGCCTCCTCGAGCGCGACCTGCATCTCGGCCAGCGCCGGGATCGGCACCCACAGCGGCAGCTCGCGGTCGAGCACGTGATCCTCGCGCACATAGCCGTGCGCGAGCACGTAGTCGCCGAGGCGCTGCGTGTTGCGCAGGCCGGCGCAATGGCCGAGCATCAGCCAGGCATGCGGCCGCAGCACCGCGACGTGGTCGGTGACGTTGCGCGCATTGGACGGACCAGTGCCGATGTTGATCAGCGTGATGCCGCGATAGCCTGACACGACCAGATGGAAGGCCGGCATCTGCGGCGCGCGAGCCGGCGCGGTGCCGCTGATGGCGCCGCCGCTCTGCATGATTACGTTGCCCGGCCCGACGAAAGCGTCGAGGCCGGCCTCGCCGGACTGCAGCCGCTGCTGGCACGCTTGCGCGAAGGCGTCGACATAGAACTGGTAATTGGTGAAGATCACGAAGTTCTGGAAATATTCGGGATCGGTGCCGGTGTAGTGATAGAGCCGGCGCAGCGAGTAATCGACGCGGGCGGCGCGGAACAGCGACAGCGGCTCGGGTGCGCCGGGCTGGAGCTCGAAGGTACCGTCGGCAATCGAATCGTCCATGGTCGCGAGATCGGGAACGTCGAACGCATCGCGCAGTGAGCGTGTAACGAGCGAGTTCTCGCTGGTGGTGATGGCGGCTTCGATATTGATGTCGCGCCGATAGGCGAAGTGGATCGGGATCGGCTCGACTGACTCGCCGACCTCGACGGGCACGCCGTGGTTCTGGATCAAGAGGCCGATCTGCTCGGTGAGATAGCTGCGGAACAGATCCGGCCGCGTCACGCTGGTTTCATGCACGCCAGGTCCGGCAACGAAGCCGTAAGCGAGACGCGAATCCAGCCGCGCATGGGTCGCGGTGGTGATACGGACGAAGGGGTAGTAGGCGCGCACTCGGGCCGTGATTGCTTCGCCGCCAACGTAAGCCTCGAAACGATCGCGCAAGAATTTAGTGTTGCGCTCGTAGATCTCTTCGAGGCGGGCAACGGCGAGGTCCGCATCGGTGAAGGATTCGGTGGCGATGGAGGGAGGGGATTGCATGCGTCGACCGCCGGATTGATGTTTTGCCATCGCAGTATAGCAAATTGCCAGCCAAGTCGTCATTGCGAGCGCAGCGAAGCAATCCAGAAATCTCGCCGCGGAGACAGTCTGGATTGCTTCGCTACGCTCGCAATGACGAGGGAAGGTGACGCGCTTATCGCGCGTCACTTCTCGCGGAACGCCCGCATCAGCTGGTCGTGCAGCGGCTTCATCAGATAGGACAGCATGGTGCGGTCGCCGGTCTGGACGAAGGCTTCCACGGGCATGCCGGGGATCATCTTGACCTCGCCGAGCCGGGCGATCTCTTCCGGCGGCATCGAGACACGGATGGTGTAATAGCCTTGGCCGGTGCGCTGGTCGGTGGTGACGTCGGGCGAGACGCGGCTGACGACGCCGTTGAGCTCGGGCGTGGTGCGCTGGTTGAATGCCGACAGGCGCAGCAGCGTCTTCTGGCCGATCTGGAGCTTGTCGATGTCGACCGGATTGACCTTGGCCTCGACCTGGAGATCGTCGGCCTGCGGCACGATCAGCATCAATGTGTCGCCGGCGGTGACGACGCCGCCGATCGTGTGCACCGTCGATTGCAGCACCATGCCGTCCTGCGGCGCGCGGATGTCGACGCGGCGGAGCTGGTCTTCGGCCGCGACCTTGCGCTCGATCAGCTCGCCGATCTTGTCATTGGTCTCGCGCAGGTCCTTGGAGACCTCGCTGACCACGTCCTTGTCGATCTGGATGATCTGGAGCTCGGTCTCGGTGATCTTGCCCTTGGCCTGGGCGCGCGAGGCGATGTACTGCGCGCGCTCGCCGTTGAGGCGGGCTGAGTCGCGTTCGAGCTGGGTCAGGCGCGAGATCTGCACCAGGCGCTTCTCGTAGAGCTCGCGCACGCCGGTGAGCTCGTTCTGCACCAGCGCGATCTCCTGGTCCTTGGCCTTCTCCTGGGCACTGAGACCTGCGATCTCCTCGTTGAGCTGCGTGATGCGTTCGCGCAGCTGCGCCTTCTGCCCGGTGCGGCCGTTGACGCGAACGTCGAACAGCTTGGTTTCGGCCGCGAGCAGCGCCTTGACGTCGGGATCGCCCGCCCGCTCGATGAGGCTCTGCGGGAATTCGATTCGATCGAGACCGCGCTGCTCGGCTTGCAATCGCGCCGCACGCACCTGGGCCGCATCGAGATTCTTGGTGACGATGGCAAGGTTGGCCTTGGTGACGGTGTCGTCGAGCCGCACCACGATGTCGCCGGACTTGACCAGGTCACCGTCGCGGGCGCGCACCTCGCCGACCACGCCGCCGGTCGGATGCTGCACCTTCTTGACGTTGGATTCGACCACGATCTGGCCCGGCGCGATCAGCGCGCCCGAGATCAGGACGGTCGAGGCCCAGCCGCCGAGGCCGACGACCAGGACCACAACGATCGCGAGGCCGAGCATCAGGTGGAACCTGATGGAGTCGCGTACGGTCTTCGCGGCCGCCTTGGTGCCGCCGATGGGCAACGTGCTCATGGCTTCGTGCTCATGGTTTGGCCACTCCGCCTTCACTGACGATCTTGATCGGGGCCGGCGGCGTCACGCGCGGCTGCAGCACCTGGGCGAGCACCTGCTCCTTCGGGCCAAACGCCTGCATGCGGCCATCGCGCAGCACCAGGATCTGGTCGACCGCCTCGACGCCGATCGGCCGGTGCGCCACCACCACGACGATGGCACCGCGCTCGCGCGCCGAGCGGACGGCGCGGGTCAGCGCTTCATCGCCTTCGGTGTCGAGATTGGAATTGGGCTCGTCGAGCACGATCAGGAAAGGGTTGCCGTAGAGCGCGCGCGCCAGCGCCACGCGCTGGGCCTGGCCTGCGGAGAGCGCGGCGCCCTGCTCGCCGACTTGCGTGTTGTAGCCCTCGCGCATCTTGATGATCATCTCGTGCACGCCGGCCTCCTTGGCCGCGGCGATGATCGCCTCGGAGGTGGCCTCGGGATCGAACCGGCTGATGTTCTGCGCGATGGTGCCGCCGAACAATTCGACGTCCTGCGGCAGATAGCCGATATGGCGGCCGAGCGCGTCGCTCGACCATTGATCGAGCGCCGCGCCGTCCAGCCGCACCTTGCCGCGCATCGGCTGCCAGACGCCGACCAGCGCGCGGATCAGCGACGACTTGCCGGAGCCGCTCGGGCCGATCACGCCGAGGCCGTTGCCGGCGGCGAGCGCGAACGTGACATCCTGCACCACGAGACGCTGATCGCCGGGCGGCACCATAGCGACGCCTTCGACCGAGAGCCGGCTGGTCGGCGCCTGCAACTGGGTCGGCATCGCCTGCGCCGGCATCTGCTCCAACAGGCGCGTCAGGCGCTGCCAGCTCTGGCGCGCCGCGACGAAGGATTTCCAATGCGCGATGGCGAGATCGACAGGGGCGAGCGCGCGGGCGGAGAGGATCGAGCCGGCGATGATGATGCCGGCGGTCGCCTCCTGATGAATGACGAGATAGGCGCCGACCGCGAGCACGGCTGATTGCAGCATCATCCGCAGCACCTTTGCCACCGCGCCGAGACCGCCAGCGACGTCGCTCGCCCGCTGATTGCCGGCGAGGTATTTTTCGTTGGCCTCGCTCCAGCGCTGGTTCATCCGGCCGGCCATCCCCATCGACACCATCACTTCGGCGTTGCGGCGGCTGGCCTGGGCGAGATCGTTGCGCTGGGCGGCGAGGCCCATTGCCTCCTTCGCCGGCTGGCGGGACATGAACTCGGTGACCAGCGTCAGCCCGACCAGGATGATGGCGCCGACCAGCGCGGTGACGCCGATCAGGACATGGAAGGCGAAGCAGATGGCGAGATAGAGCGGCAGCCAGGGCAGGTCGAAGAACGCGCTCGGGCCCATGCCGCCGAGGAAGGAGCGGACATTGTCGAGATCGCGCAGCGGCTGCAGGCCCTCGTTGCGGCTCCCGACCAGCAGCGGCAGACGCACGATGGTATCGAACACGCGCTTATTGAGGGCCTCGTCCAGTGAGGTGCCAATCCGCCCCAAGATGCGGTTGCGGATCATATCGAGCACGCCCTGCGCCATGTAGAGGAAGCTGGCGAGGATGATGAGGCCGACCAGGGTCGGGATGCTGCGGCTCGGCAGCACGCGGTCGTAGACCTCCAGCATGAAGATCGACCCGGTCAGGTAGAGCAGGTTGATCATGCAGCTCATCAGGCCGACGCCGATGAAAGCCGTGCGACAAGCGCGCAAGGCGTCACCGAGCTCCGAACGGCGGACGCCAGGGTTGGCTGCCATCAGTCTGATCTCTTTCAGGTGGGGGCCACAGCCCCTGATTTCACTGGCAATTCAGGGTACTCGACCCGGATTAACATCCTGTTCACTCTGCGTCCAACGCAGCCGAGTTCATCCAGAGCCCTGATGGGCCACATCTATCCCCGACGGCCTCGCACGCAAGTCCGGTATTTCACAGTCTTTGCGGCTTTTTGGTGCAGAGGCCGCAGCCCTCAGCCAGCAGAGTTGGCAAGTTCCGATCCATCGAACCGAGCGGCTGGCTACAGCCGGCCCCCGCCGCGCACCAGCCGCACCACCAGCAGCAGGATAACCGCGCCGATTGCGGAATAGACGATCTCGGAGATCAAGCCGGTGCCGAGGCGGATACCAAGCTTTGGAAACAGCAGGCTCGCCACCAGCGCACCGCAGATGCCGATCACGATGTCGCCAATAATGCCGAACCCGGCGCCACGCACGATCTTGCCTGCGAGCCAACCGGCGACGAGACCGACGAACAGGATGACGAGCAGGCCTTCGTTGGAAATGTACATCAGTGAGGTCCCCTCTGCGTGAACGGGAGCCATGGAACGGGAACCGGGATGAATGGGGTGTGAATGCTGGGAAGGCTCGCGCAGCCCGGTTCAACTCATCCGAACTATGACGGCACGGTGGCCGGCTCCGCCAGGACACATCGGGCCGCCCGACCCGGCCCGACCGCGACATTCCCGGGCAATTGCTCCAGGCAGCGCGGCTCGGCGAGCTTGCAGCGGGGAGCGAAGGAGCAATTGTGCGGCTTCTCGGCCAGCGACGGCGGCGTGCCGGGGATGGTCTCCAGCCGCTGGCCCCGCTTGGCGCCGTGGATGGTGGAGGCGAGCAAGCCCTTGGCGTAGGGGTGGACCGGCGAGCGGACGATGTCGCGCAAGGTCCCCTGCTCCACGATCTGGCCGGCATACATCACCGCGACGCGGTCGCAGATCTCGATCGCAACACCAATGTCGTGGGTGACAAAGATGACGGACATGCCGAACTCGCGCTGAAGTTCGCGCAGCAAGAGCAGGATCTGGATCTGCACGGTGGCATCGAGCGCGGTGGTCGGCTCGTCCGCCAACAGGATCTTCGGCCGGCAGGCGAGCGCCAGCGCGATCATGGCGCGCTGGCGCATGCCGCCCGACATTTCGTGCGGATAGGCATCTAACCGGCGCTTGGCCGAGGGAATGCGCACGACCTCGAGCATCTCCAGCGCCCGCGCGCGCCCTTCCGCAAAGCTCTTACCCTCGTGGCGCACCACGCTTTCGGCGATCTGCGCGCCGATCGTGTAGACCGGATCGAGCGCCAGCGCCGGCTCCTGGAAGATCATCGAGACGGTCTGGCCGCGGAACGACGACAGCTGCTCGTCGTTCATGGCCAGCACGTCCTGTCCCAAGACGTTGACCGTACCCGAAATCTGCGTGCGCTTCTTCGGCAATAGCCGCATCAAGGCACGCAGCGTCACGCTCTTGCCCGAACCGGATTCGCCGAGCAGGCCCAGCACCTCGCTGTTGCCGAGCGAGAGGCTGAGATCGTTCACGGCATAGACCGTGCGCTCGCCGGTGAAGCGGATGTTGAGGCCTGAGATCTCGACGAGGTTTGTCATGACGGCAGCTTCGGCAATCGGTCGTGATAGTCGGTGACGCGCTGGAACGCGGCGCCAATGGTCAGCAGGGTGGCTTCGTCGAAGGAGCGGCCGATCAGCTGCATTCCGACCGGCAGGCCGGTCTTGGTGAAGCCCGATGGAATGGTCAGTGACGGCAGGCCCAGGAAGTTCACCGGGCGGGTGAACAGCGTCAGCCGCTGCAGCAGCGCCGGCGCGTTCGGGCCGCCGCCGACGTCGCTCTCCTCGATCGTCGGCGCCGGCACCGGGGACGCCGGTGCGATCACCGCATCGACGCCTGCTGTCGCGGCATTGTGGGCCGCGAGCGCCGGCCCGCGCCAACGCATCGCTTCCAGATAGGTGATGGCGGGAACGGCGAGGCCGTTCTGAAGCCGCATCAAGACCTGCGGTCCGTAATCCTGTGGACGCTCGATCATCCAGCGCTTGTGGAAGGCGGCGGCTTCCACGGCGAGCACGAGCTGGCTGGCCGAGGACAATTGCCGCTGGTCCGGCAGCTCGACATTGACGATGTCGGCGCCTTCGCGCTTGAGCACCGCGATGGTCTCGTCCAGCACGCGCGCGACCTCGCCGTCGAGATCGTCCACATAGAACGAGGCGGGCACGCCAATCTTCAGACCTTTGAGCGAGCTCTTGGTGGCCGCGACGTAGTCCGAGAGCGGCTCATGGCTGCAGGTCGAATCGGCGGGATCGGGCCCGGCCATCAGCGCCAGCAGAAGCGCGCAATCCTCGGCGGTGCGAGCGAGCGGACCGACGGTGTCGAGCGATTGCGACAGCGGCATCGCGCCGGCGCGGCTGACGCGGCCTACGGTGGTCTTCAAGCCTGTGACGCCACAGAAATGCGCGGGCATGCGGATCGAGCCGCCGGTGTCCGAGCCGAGCGCCGCATAGGTCAGGCGAGCGGCCACGGCCGAGCCGGAGCCCGATGAGGAGCCGCCGGTGATATGGGCGACATTCCAGGGATTCCGCACCGGCCCGTAATGGGCGTTGTGGCCGGTCGGGCCGTAGGCGAACTCGGCAAGATGCAGCGTGCCGAGCCGGACCTGGCCGGCGTCCTTCAGCCGCTGCAAGGCGGTGGACGTGACGGTCGGCACGAAATCGCGGCGGATCAGCGAGCCGCAGGTCGTGACGTGGCCGGCATCGTAATACATGTCCTTGTGCGCGAGCGGCACGCCATGCAGGGGACCCCGGACATTGCCCTTGGCGAGCTCGGAATCGGCGGCATCCGCCGCTTTCAATGCAGCCTCGGCCTCGATCGACATGAAGGCGTTGAGATGCGGCTGCCACTGCGCGATGCGCTGCAGCAGCGCGCGCGTCGCCTCGTGCGAGGACACCTGCTTCATCGCGATCGCGCGCGCGACCTCGGTGAGCGTCAATAGAGCGGGCTCACGGCTCATTTCGACACCTTCTGCATCTGCGCGAGCACATAGGTGGCGGGCTCCAAATCGAACGGCAGCGTGCCGGCGATGGCGGCGAAGCCTTCGAAGGCGGGGCCGATGGCATTGGAGATGCGGGTTGCGATCTCGTCGTCCACGGGCACGCCGGCGATGTGCGCGATCGGCTTGATCTCTTTCGGTGTCGGTCTCGTCATGCGATTTCTCCCCTGGGCGCGCGGCTATGGCCTGAACCCGGTATCGCCATGTAGCACGCGGCCTCGTGGCCCATATTATCCAGCGCAGTGAGCTTTGGTGTCGCATTTGCGCAGAGCGGCTCCGCAAACGGACAACGGGTGTGGAAACGGCAGCCCGACGGCGGATCGATCGGATTGGGCGGGTCGCCCGTGATCGGCGGCGTCTCGGTGCGGCGATCAGGATCGGAGGAGGGCATCGCGGCGAGCAGCGCGCGGGTGTAGGGATGCGCCGGGCTGTCCCAGACCTGGTCGACAGGGCCGAGCTCGACGACCTCGCCGAGATACATCACCAGCACGCGGTCCGAGATGTAGCGGACCACGTTGAGGTCGTGGCTGATGAAGAGATAGGTGAGGCCGAATTCGCGCTTGAGATCGGCGAGCAGGTTGAGCACCTGCGCTTCGACGGATTTGTCGAGCGCCGAGACCGCCTCGTCCAGGATCACCAGCCGCGGCGACAGCGCCAGCGCACGGGCGATGTTGACGCGCTGGCGCTGGCCGCCGGAGATCTCGTGCGGATAGCGGCTCGCGAAGTTTTCCGGGCGCAGGCCGACCTTGCCGAGCAGCTCGCGCGCAAGGATGCGCGCCGCACCATCGGCCATGCCATGGACTTTCGGGCCGAAGGCGATGGACTCCTCGATCGTTAGGCGCGGATTGAGCGAGGCGTAGGAATCCTGGAACACCATCTGCATGCCGCGGCGCAGCTCGCGCAAGCTCAGCGACTGGCCGACGGTCATGCCGTCATAGATGATGTCGCCGTCATCGCGCGGCATCAGGTGCATCAGGAGCCGCGCGGTGGTGGACTTGCCGCAGCCGGATTCGCCGACGATGCCGACCGTCTCGCCCTTGGCGACGGAGAAGGAGACATTGTCGACGGCACGCACGGTGCGCTTGGCGGCGAACAGGCCGCCGCGCACCGGAAAGTGCTTGGTCAAACCGTTGACCTGAAGCAGCGGCTGCGCAACGCCGCCGCGGTCCTCGACCGGCTCGAGCATGGCGACGGAGGTGTTGGTTTCGCTCATGGCCTAGTTCCTGATGTCCATGGCGCTGCGCAGGCCGTCCGAAAGGAGATTGAAGCAGATCGAGACTGCGAAGATCATCGCGCCCGGCAAGGCTGCGACCCAGGGATTGACGTAGATCGCGGTGCGCAGCGTGTTCAGCATCAGGCCCCATTCCGGCTCCGGCGGTTTTGTGCCGAGGCCGAGGAAGGAGAGACCGGCCGCCAGGATCATCGAGACTGAAATCAGACTGGTGGCATAGACGAAGATCGCGCCCAGCACGTTGCCGAGAATGTGCACGCGCATGATGGTGAAGGCCCCCGCGCCGGAGGCACGCGCGGCCTCGACGAAGTCCATGTTGCGCACGCCGGTCGTGACGCTCTCGGCGACGCGGGTGATCTGCGGCACGAACACGATGGTCAGCGCCACGATGGAGTTGAGAATGCCGGCGCCGAGCGCGCCGGAGATCGCGATCGCCAGCAGCACCGACGGGAAGGCGTAGAACACGTCCACCGTGCGCATAATCGCGGTGTTGAGCTTGCCGCCGACATAGCCGGCGATGATGCCGAGCGAGGTGCCGATGCAGAAGGCCAGGATCACGGGCAGGATGCCGATCACCAGCGAAAGCCGGCCGCCATAGATCAGCCGCGCCAGCATGTCGCGGCCGAGCTCGTCGGTGCCGAGCGGATAGCCTGTGGTGCCGATGTGGCGGAGGCGACGGATCATCGAGCCCTTGTAGGGGTCTTCGAGACCGAGCCACGGCGCGAGGATCGCGGAGAGGAAGATCAGCAGCAGCACCAGCGCACAGGCCATGCTGACCTTGTCGCGCATGATGCGGCGGCCGACGGTCGTCCAATAACCGCGCGCCCTGGTCGCGGGCGCGGCCTGCAGCGCAGCATCGGCGGTGGCGGACAGGGGGAGCTCGCTCATCGGCCTGCTCCCGGTTGGCATTGACGCGATCGGTGCAAGCTCAGCGCTCGGTGCACCTCTCCCGCTTGCGGGAGAGGTCGCGCCGCAGGCGCGGGTGAGGGTTTTCGCCTCTGGGGGGTTCTCGCGAGCGGAGACACCCTCTCCCCAACCCTCCCCCGCAGGCGGGGGAGGGAGCGCACCGTTTGCGTGGCGACAGCTGGGCTCATCCGTCAGCCCCGCTTGATGCGGGGATCGATCGCCGCTTGGGCGATGTCGACCAGGAGATTGAGGAAGACGAAGAACAGCGCCAGGATCAGGATAGTGCCCTGCAGCAGCGGCAGGTCGCGCTGGAAGATCGCGGAATTGAGCAGGAAGCCCGAGCCCGGCCAGGAGAACACCGTCTCGATCAGGATCGATCCGCCGAGCATGTAGCCGAGCTGGAGCCCCATCACCGCGAGCGCGGTGGGCGCGGCGTTCTTGATGACGTGACGAAACACGCCGCGTTCGTGCAGGCCCTTTGCGCGCAAGGCCTCGACGAAATCCTGCGAGAGGATGTCGCCGGTGAGCGCGCGTACCGTGCGGGTGACGATGCCCATCGGGATCACCGAGGTCGTGATCGCCGGCAGCACGAGATATTGGAGATGCGCCCAGTCCCAGGCCCAGGAGTTGGAGCCGCTGGGGCCTGCGCCGACCGCCGGCAGCCAGTTCAGCTGGACCGAGAAGATGATGACGAGCAGCATGCCGAGCCAGTAATGCGGCACCGAGACGCCGGCGATGGCAAAGGAGGTCGCGACCTTGTCGATCCAGGTCTCGCGGAAATAGCCGGCGATCAGGCCGAGCAGAATGCCCATGGTAAAGCCGATGAGGGCGGCGGCAATCGCCAGCGTGACGGTGTTGCCGACCGCGCGCATGACCTCGGCGAGCACCGGGCGCCCGGTCGCGATGGAATTACCGAGATCGCCATGCAGCGCACGGAGCAACCAGAGCCCGAACTGCACCGGCAACGGCCGGTCGAAGCCATAGGCGGCGCGCAGCTGCGCCGCGAGCTCCTGCGACGCATCGGCCGGCAGCACGGCGACCAGCGGATCGCCCGGCGTGACGTGCACGAGCAGGAAGCACACCAGCGCCACGCTGATGACGATGGGGACGACGTAGACAATGCGTCTGGCGGTATAGGCGAGCACGTTGTTTCTTTCTTCCTTCTCCCCTTGTGGGAGAAGGTGGCATAGGCCGCCTCCGGCGGCCGTTTTTAGTCGACGCCGAAGCGAAGCTTCGGCTACGGCGCCGGATGAGGGGTTCTATCCGCGGCTATAGCCTTTCAAAGGAGAGAGAGCCTCTCCGCGGAGAGAGACCCCTCACCCGGCTTCGCTACCCGCGAAGCCACCCTCTCCCAGAGGGGGAGAGGGTGCACTGAGCAAGTCGAACCTCACTGCGCAATCGACACCGGCGAGAAGTCGATGAACCAGCTCTTCG
Source organism: Bradyrhizobium glycinis (assembly GCF_016031655.1). Classification (GTDB taxonomy): domain Bacteria; phylum Pseudomonadota; class Alphaproteobacteria; order Rhizobiales; family Xanthobacteraceae; genus Bradyrhizobium; species Bradyrhizobium glycinis. The sequence goes on along the minus strand of NZ_JACCHQ010000012.1, from coordinate 61,913 downwards.
GCTGCACGACGCCTGTCACCTTCGGGCTCATCGCGCGCGGGCCGACGTCGTGGGCGACGTAGAGGAAGGCGGCGTCGTCGACCGAGGCCGCGTGCAGCTCGGCCAGCGCGGCGTCGCGCGCGACCGGATCGAAGGTCTGGCGCGCCTTCTTCACCAGCTCGTCGAATTTGGGGTTGTTGATGAAGCCCCAATTGTTCGAGACCGGCGGCGCCATGCCCGACTGCAGGAAGCGCACCAGCGCGAAGAACGGGTCCATCGCCGCATAGGTGACGTTGGTCGCGTGCGAGCCGTTGGCGCTGGGGTCCTTGGCGCCGCGGCGCCAGTTGGTGAACAGCGTATTCCATTCGATAACGTCGAGCTGGACATCGAAATAGCATTCGGCCAGCGCCTGCTGGAGGTACTCGTTCATCGGCAAGGGCTGCATCTGGCCCGAGCCGGACGCCGACGTCTGCGTCTTCACGGTCAGCTTCTTGTTGGGACCGTAGCCGGCCTCCTGCATCAGCTTTTGCGCAGCCGCCTTGTCGTACTTGATCTGGAAGGTGGGATTGCCGCGCCAGGGATGGCCGGGCTCGAAGGTGCCGGTCGCCGGCACCATGAGGCCGGCGAGCAGACCGTCCTTGAGACCTTCGCGGTCGACGCAGAGGTTCGCGGCCTTGCGCACCCGGATATCGTTCCAGGGCGAGCCCTCGACGCGCGAGAACTGCCACGGCCAGACGTGCGGCTGCTCGTTGGCGTAGAGCTTGAAGCCGCGCTGCTTCAATTCGGGAATCGCGTCCGGCGCCGGTGCCTCGACCCAATCGACCTGACCCGAGAGCAGCGCCGCGGTGCGCGCGTTGGCTTCCGGCATCGGCAGGAGCACCATCTTGTCGATCTTGGGAACACGCGCCTTGTCCCAATAGTTCGGGTTCTTGACCAGTTCGAGCCGCTCGCGCGGGGTGAAGCGCGCCATCTTCCACGGGCCGGTGCCAGAGGCGTCCTTGGCGAAGGCGGTCCATGCAGCTTGTGACTTCGCCTTGGCGTCGGCGCCTTCGGCCTTGTCATAGAAGGACTGCCACTTCGCCGGGCTCGCCATGAACAGATTGGTGAGGTTGATCGGCAGGAAGCTGTCGGGCTCCTTGGTGGTGAGCTCGACGGTCATGTCGTCGATCTTCTTCGCGGAAGCCAGCGTCGGCATGCGCGAGGCCGTGACGCCGACCTGGCTGGCGTCGAATTGCGGCGCATCCTGCTTCAGCACCTTCTCGACGTTCCACACCACCGCGTCGGCGTTGAACGGCGAGCCGTCATGGAAGGTGACGCCGGGGCGCAGCTTGAAGGTCCATTTGGTCTTGTCGGCGTCGTCGACCTTCCACTCGGTGGCAAGGCCGGGGATGACAACGCTCGGCTTATCGGCGGATGACAGGTCCCAGCCGGTCAGCGCGTCGTACATGGTGAGACCGGTGAAGCGGTTGCCTTCAAAACCCTGATCGGGCTGGCCGAGCGTGCGCGGAATATCGGCAGCAGTCATGCCGATGCGCAACACAGTTTCCGCAGCCACCAGGCGCGGCCATGCGGCCGCGCTGCCGAGCGCCAGGAGCGCGATCAGCGCCGCCCGTGTCTTCTTGTTTTTCATAAGCATCGCCTCAGTCCCTTTCCGGCTTTCGATGATTAATTTTGATGCAATCGTATGCAATGGCTATGCCAAGGAGAAACTTTTTCTGCAAATTGCCCCTGCGTCGACAAGTCCTTGTGATGACGCACGGGCGAAACCGGCGCGCTGCCTATTCTGGCATCAAGATTGCAGGTTTGACCCGGAAATCTCCTGGGAGCTTTGGGCCATGCGTAATCGTCTATCGACCTGTCTCGCCGTGCTTGCGCTGGCGGTGTCCGCCATCTCTGCGCGCGCCGAAACAATGGTGCGCTACGGCATCTCGATGGCGGATATTCCGCTCACCACCGGGCAGCCCGATCGCGGCGCCGGCGCCTATCAGTTCACGGCCTATACGATCTACGATCCGCTGGTGGCCTGGGAGATGGACGTCGCCGATCGGCCCGGCAAGCTGGTCCCGGGCCTGGCCACCGAATGGAAGGTGGACGACGCCGACAAGACGAAGTGGCGCTTCACCCTGCGCAAGGGCGTGAAGTTTCACGACGGCAGCGATTTCAACGCCGATGCGGTGATCTGGAACCTCGACAAGGTGCTCAACGACAAGGCGCCGCAATTCGACAAGCGGCAGAGCGCGCAGGTGAAGACCCGCCTGCCCTCCGTCGCCAGCTACGCCAAGATCGACGACTTCACGGTGGAGATCACCACCAAGACGGTGGATTCCTTCTTCCCCTATCAGATGCTGTGGTTCCTGGTCTCGAGCCCGGCGCAATATGAAAAGCTCGGCAAGGACTGGGACAAGTTCGCAAGCCAGCCCTCCGGAACCGGCCCGTTCAAGCTGACGAAGCTGGTGCCGCGCGAGCTCGCCGAGCTAGCCAAGAATCCAGACTACTGGAACAAGAAGCGCATTCCGAAGGTCGACAAGATCGTGCTGGTGCCGATGCCGGAAGCGCTGACGCGCACCAACGCGCTGCTCGCCGGCCAGGTCGACCTGATCGAGACGCCGGCGCCGGATGCCGTGCCGCAGTTGAAGGCGGCCGGCATGAAGCTGGTCGACAACGTCACGCCGCATGTGTGGAATTATCACCTCAGCGTGCTGCCGGGCTCGCCCTGGACCGACATCCGCCTGCGCAAGGCGCTGAACCTTGCGATCAACCGCGACGAAGTCGTCGGCCTGATGAACGGCCTCGCCAAGCCCGCCAAGGGCCAGGTCGACCCGTCGAGCCCATGGTTCGGCAAGCCCAGCTTCGAGCTGAAATACGATCTCGCCGCCGCCAAGAAGCTGGTGGAGGAAGCAGGCTATTCCAAAGCAAAGCCGCTGAAGACCACCTTCATCATCGCGCAAGGCGGCACCGGCCAGATGCTGTCGCTGCCGATGAACGAATTCCTGCAGCAGAGCTTCAAGGAGATCGGCATCGAGATCGACTTCAAGGTGGTCGAGCTCGAGACGCTCTATACGCATTGGCGCAAGGGCGCCGCCGACGAGATGAACGCCGGCATCACCTCCAACAACATCGCCTATGTCACCTCGGATCCGCTCTACGCCATCGTCCGCTTCTTCCATTCCGGCCAGATCGCGCCGGTGGGCGTCAATTGGGGCGGCTACAAGAACCCGAAGGTCGATGCGCTGATCGACGAGGCCAAGCAGACGTTCGACAGCACCAAGCAGGACCAATTGCTGGCGCAGGCGCATGCGCTGATCGTGGACGATGCCACGCTGGTGTGGGTCGTCCACGACACCAACCCGCACGCGCTGTCACCGAAGATCAAGCAGTTCGTGCAGGCGCAGCACTGGTTCCAGGACCTGACGACGATCGGGGTGGAGTGAGGAACACGCAAGGGTGGCCACGGCGCTTTGCGCCTTTGCCCACCCGGGATACAAGCGCTGCGCGCGATCACCGCCCCTTGGTCGGAATCTTGTTGTACGGTACGTCCTTGTCGACGCGGATGTCGCCCGGCAGGCCCAGCACGCGCTCGGCGATGATGTTGCGCAGGATCTCGTCGGTCCCGCCGGCGATGCGCATCGAGGGCGAGGACAGCAGCATCTGCTGGAATTGGCCCTGCGCCGTCTCCTCGTCATTGCCGGTGAGGACACCGGCCGCGCCTTGCAGGTCCATGGCATAAGTCGCAATGTCCTGCAGCATCATGCCCGAGACCAGCTTGCCGATCGAATTCTCCGGGCCCGGCCGCTCGCCCTTCGACAAGGCCGAGATCGTGCGGTAGCTGGTATATTTCAGCCCGTTCGACTTGGCCGCCCAGCTCGCGAGCTTCGAGCGCACGGCGGGATCGTCGATCGCGAGGCCATCCTCCAGCATCAGGTTCGAGCAGAACTCGAACATCTCGGGCACGCCGGTCGCGAGCCGCGCGCCGATCGACATGCGCTCGTTCATCAGCGTGGTCAGCGACACGTTCCAACCGTCGCCGACGGCCCCGAGCCGCTGGCTGTCGGGAATCACGACATCGGTGAAATAGACCTCGTTGAACTCCTGCATGCCATTGGCCTGCTTGATCGGCCGGACCTCGACGCCGGGGCTCTTCATGTCCAGGAAGAACATGGTGAGGCCCTTGTGCTTGGGCACGTTCGGATCGGTGCGCGCGATCAAAAGGCCATAGTCGGAATAATGCGCGCCCGAGGTCCAGATCTTCTGGCCGTTGACGACCCAATTGTCGCCCTTCTTCTCCGCGCGGGTGCGAAGTCCTGCGACATCGGAGCCGGCGGACGGCTCGGAGAACAGCTGGCACCAGATCTCCTCACCCGATGCGAGCTTCGGCAAGTAACGGCGCTTAGCCTCCTCGCTGCCGAACGCCATCACGGTCGGGCCGCACATGCCCTCGCCGATCTGGAACGGCTGCGTCAGCTTGCCGTAGACGCCCTCCTCCTGCTGCCAGATCACCTTCTCGATCGGCGTCGCACCGCGGCCGCCATATTCCCTAGGCCAGTGCAGGCAGGCCCAATTGCCCTCGAACTTCTTCTTCTGCCAGGCCTTGCCGACATCGACGATGTCGTGATTGGCAAGGCGGATGCGGCCGAGCGAAGATTTCGACAGCTCGGCATGCAGCTCCTTCGGCGCATTGGCATCGATCCATTTGCGCGCGGTCTCGCGGAACTCGGCTTCCTGCGGGGTGTCGTCGAAATTCATGGCGGACCTCTCAATCCTTGCGCGATGCGTAGGGTGGGCAAAGCGAAGCGTGCCCACCATTTTTCCCTCGATAGAATTCGTGGGCACGGCGCGCACCGCGCCTTTGCCCACCCTACGATTTCAGCCCCTTCCTTTGGTCGGGATCTTGTTGAACGGCACGTCCTTGTCGACCCTGATATCGCCGGGCAGGCCCAGCACCCGCTCGGCGATGATGTTGCGCATGATCTCGTCGGTGCCGCCTTCGACGCGGGTACCCGGCGCGCGCAGCAGCATGGCCTGGAAACGGCCGGCCAGCTCGGCATCCTCGCCGCTGACGATGCCGGCCGCGCCCTGCAGATCGAGCGCGTAGGTCGCAACGTCCTGGATCATGGAGCCCGCCACCAGCTTGCCGATGGAGTTCTCCGGCCCCGGGCGTTCGCCCCTCGACAACGCCGAGATCGCGCGCATGCTGGTGTATTTCAGGCCGCTCGCCTTCACCGCCCAGTTTGCCAGCTTGGATCGCACCGCGCGATCCTCGATCGCCGGGCCGTCGTCGAGCATCAGGCTGGAGCAGTACTCGAACAGTTCAGGGAAACCGGTCGAGACGGCCGCGCCGATCGCGCTGCGCTCGTTCATCAGCGTGGTCAGCGAGACATTCCAGCCGTCACCGACCTCGCCGAGGCGCTGATGGTCGGGGATACGGACATTGGTGAAATAGACCTCGTTGAAATCGGAGGCGCCGCTCGCCTGCTTGATCGGCCGCACCTCGACGCCGGGACTCTTCATGTCCAGGAAGAACATGGTGAGGCCCTTGTGCTTGGGCACGGTCGGATCGGTGCGCGTGAGCAGAATGCCGTAGTCGGAATAATGCGCGCCCGAGGTCCAGATCTTCTGGCCGTTGATCACCCAGTCGTCGCCGTCCTTTTCGGCGCGCGTGCGGAGGCCTGCGACGTCCGAGCCGCCGGCGGGCTCGGAGAACAGCTGGCACCAGACGTTCTCACCGGAGGCGAGCGGCGGCAGATATCTGCGCTTATGCTCCTCGCGCGCGAACGCCATCATGGTCGGCCCGCACATGCCGTGGCCGATGATGAACATGCGGGACAGCTGGCCGTACGGCCCTTCCTCCTGCTGCCAGATCACGCGCTCGATCGGCGAAGCGCCGCGGCCGCCATACTCCTTCGGCCAGTGCAGGCAGGCCCAGCCGGCATCGGCCTTTTTCTTCTGCCAGGCTTTTGCGACCTCCAGAATATCAGCGTTTTTGAGCACGGTGCGGCCGAGCGAGGATTTGCGCAGCTCCTCCTCGTATTGCTTGGGCGCGTTGGCGCTGATCCAGGCGCGGGCGGTGGCGCGGAACTCGGCTTCCTGCGGAGTGTCGTCGAAGTTCATGGTCTCATCTCTCGGTTCGTTCCCCGGACGCTGCGCAGCACGAAGTGATGCGCTGCAGATCCGGGGTCCATTTCGGCCCCTGGGTCCCGGCTCTGCGAAGCGGCACTACGTGCCGCATCGCGTCCGGGACACGCACATCGACATCAAGCCGCGTTCTTCTTCCGCATCCGTTCGATCAGCTGGTCTTCCCAATAGGACAGGCTGCCCAAGCCCAGCGCCATCGCATTGGCGCGGCGGTAATACATGTGGCAGTCGAATTCCCAGGTGAAGCCCATGCCGCCGTGAACCTGGATGTTGTTCTTGGCGCAGTGCTGGAACGCCTGCGTCGCGCTGATGCGCGCGGCGGCGGCGGCTTCCGGCAGCTCGGCCGCTTTGGTCGAGAGCGCCCAGGCACCGTAATAGCTGTTGGAGCGCGCCAGCGTCGCCGAGACGTACATGTCGGCGAGCATGTGCTTGACCGCCTGGAACGAGCCGATCGGACGACCGAAGGCGATGCGGTCGAGCGCGTAGTCGCGGCCCATCTCCAACGCGCGATCAGCGCCGCCGACCTGCTCGAACGCGCACAGCACCGCGGCGCGGTCGAGCACCTGGGTGAGGATGCTCCAGCCTTCGCCGGCAGCTCCCAGCGGCTCGGCTTTGGCGTCCTTAAAGGTGATCTCGGCCTGTCCGCGGGTCGGATCCAGATTGGTGAGGTTCTTCACGTCGACGCCGCCGGCTTTCAGATCGACCAGAAACAGCGAGATGTCGCTGTCGCGCCCGCTCGATCCCGTGCGCGCGGCAACCACCGCAAAATCCGCGATCGCACCATCGGCGACCGGCTTCTTGACACCGCTGAGCACGCCGTTCGCAGCGGTCAGCTTGACGTTCTTCGGCGCCGGGTTGCCCTTGCCCTCGAACAGCGCCAGCGTGCCGATGGCCTCGCCGGCGGCAATCGCCGGCAGCCACTTCTTCTTCTGCGCGTCACTGCCGGCGATCAGCAGCGCTTCGGCGGCGAGGTACACGGTCGAGGAGAACGGCACCGGCGCGTTGGCCCGGCCCATTTCTTCTGCGATCACGCAAAGCTCGAGATGACCGGCGCCAGCGCCGCCGAATTCCTCCGGAATGGCGACGCCGAGGAAGCCCATCTCGGCGAGACCTTTCCACAGCTCCTTGTCGTAGGGCGTCTTGCCGTCGAGCACGACACGCACCGCCTTGGGCGAGCATTTCTCGGCGAGGAATTTGCGCGCCTGGTCGCGGAGCTGTTTTTGGTCGTCGGAGAAATCGAAGTTCATGGCGGGCTTACCTTTTATTTGTCGCTTTGTATTGATGCCGTCATTCCGGGGCGTCGCGCAGCGGCGAACCCGGAATCCATTTCGCCACGCGCATGCGGCCCGATGGATTCCGGGTTCGCGCTCCGCGCGCCCCGGAATGACAAATGGAGAGAGATGGGCTTCATCGCTGCACGATCACATCTTCATCCGGCTTGTCCGCATAGAGCCGCTCCACCAGCGCCGCGCGGCGTTCGAGGCCGGCGCGCTGGTTGATGTAGCCCTTGTCAGTGAGCTCGTTGCCATCGATCGAGGGTGGCTCGACCATCAGCATCGCGCGTGCGATGACCCGGCTGCTCGCGCCCTCGCATTCTTTGTTATGCGCTTCCAGGCCGCGCCTGAAGCAGGCGACCACTTCCGGATGCCTCACCGCATCGGCAAAGCTCAAATCGGGATTGCCGACCAGTTGGCGGCAGGCGTGCAGGTTCGGCCACGCCAAGAGGCCGATGAAGGGACGGTCCTGACCCGCGACCAGCGCGTCGTGCACGACTGGCGTTGCCGCTGCGATCGCATCGGTCCGCAGCGAGCCGACATGCACGAATGTGCCGGTGGTGAGCTTGAAGTCTTCGACCACGCGGCCGGCAAAGATGATGCCTTGCACCGGATCGGCATCGTCGACGAAGATTCCGGCATCGCCGATGCAGTAAAAACCTTCCTCGTCGAACATCTTTTTAGTCAGCTCAGGCTGACCAAAGTAACCGGGCGTGACGTTGACGCCGCGCAGGCGCAATTCGTACTTCGAGCCGCAGGGCACCATCTTCAACTCGACGCCGGGGAACGGCAGGCCGATCAGCCCGACGCGCTCGGTGTCCCAATAGGTGCCGGTCGAGGTCGGCGCGGTCTCAGTCGAGCCCCAGCCGGTATAGAACACGATCCGCTCGCCGGTGGTCTTCACTGCGAGAGCCTGCATGCGCTCGTAGAGATCGTCGGGCAGCCGCGCACCGCCGTAGGCCATGATCGAGAGGTTCTTGAAGAAGGAGCGGCAGAGCGCGTCGTCCTTCTCCATGGCGGCGGCGAGCGCGGCATAGCCGGCGGGCACGTTGGCGTAATAGGTCGGCGAGATTTCGCGCAGATTGCGCAGCGTCTCCTCGAACTGGCCCGGCATCGGGCGGCCGTCGTCGATATAGAGCGTGCCGCCGTCGACCAGGATCGGATGAAACGCGGCATTGCCGCCCATGGTGTGGTTCCAGGGCATCCAGTCCAGCATGGTCGGGATCGGCCCGTTCGGATCGCGCGGCCGCACCTGCATCATCATCGCCGCATTGGCGCACATCATCTCCTGGGTGTTGATGACGGCCTTGGGCATGCCGGTCGAGCCCGACGTGAACAGCAGCTTGCCGATGGTCTGCGGCGTGATCTTCGCGATCGAGGCCTCGACATCGGTCGTGACAGGGGTTGCCGCGAGCTCGGCGAAGCTGACGCTCTTGATGCCCTCGCAGGGCCGCGCGACGTGAACGACGGGCACGCCGCCGAGGTCGAGCGCCTTCAGCGCCTTCTCGAAGGTCGGGCCGTCCTGCACCATCAGTACGGCCGGCTTGATCAGGTCGAACAGGTACTTCAGCTTGACGTGGTCGTGGCTCATCAACGAGTAGGCCGGCGACACCGGCGCTGCCGGGACGCGCGCCTGCATCGCGGCCTGCGTCATCAACGCATGCTCGATCGAATTGCCGGAGAGGATCGTGACGGGCCGGCCGTCGAGCTTAAGATTGAGCAAGCCTTGCGTCAGCGCGTCCACGATGCGCTTGGCTTGCCCATAGGACACCTTGCGCCATTCGCGGTTCGGGCCGCCGCGCTGTGCCAGCCAGATGCGCTCGGGTGCTTCCTTCGCCCATTTCGCCAGAGAGGCCGGGATGTGCTTCTCATAAGGCTGCAGCGGAATGCGTGACTTCAGCACCAGCGTGCCATCGCCGCGGCGCTCGACCTCGATGTCGCGCGCGAGCCACTGGACCTTGCGAAAGGCGGGCTTCGTCATCATCACCGCCGCGCTTCCACTCATTTTGCGTCTCCCGGAATTATTGTCCTTTGCGGATCTTCGTGGTTCAGCGCCTGATATAGACAGGCTTTCGCTTCTCAAGGAAGGCCCTGATGCCTTCCGAAAACTCTTCCGAGCGGCTGCACAGGACCTGGTTGCGATCCTCCATCGCGATCGCAGCTTCCAGCGAGCCGGCATCGACGCTCATGTTGAGGCATTCCTTCGATAGCCGCAGGCCCACGGGCGAGGCCGTCATCATCGCCTCGACGTAAGGCTCCGCCGCGTCATCGAGCTTGTCCTCGTCCACGACCTCCGAGACGAGACCGACCGCAAGCGCGCGCTCGGCGCCGATGAAGCGTCCGGTGAGGATCAGCTCGGATGCGACGGAGACGCCGACGAGGCGCGGCAGGAAATAGCTGGTGCCGATGTCGCAGCCGCCGAGCCCGAGCTTGATGAAGGCGCAATTCATCCGCGCCGATCTCGTCGCGATGCGGATGTCGGAGGCCAGCGCCAGCGCAAAGCCGCCGCCGGCGGCCGCACCCTGCACCAGCGCCAGGATCGGCTGCGGACAGCGCCGCATCAGCATCACGATGTCGGCGATGCGGCGCTGCGAATCCAGGGACTCCGTGACGCCGGGTGGCTCCTGCTGTCCGGCCCGGCGCGCCATCGCGGCCTTGAGATCGAGGCCGGCACAAAAATTCTTGCCGGCGCCGCGAAGCACGATAACGCGCGTGTCGCGATTGCGCTGCCGGCACTGGAAATAGTCGTTGAGCGCATCGATCAGCACAGGATCGAGCGCGTTGAGGTGCTCGGGACGGTTGAGCGTCACCCGGTCGACGCCGTCGTTGTGCTCGATCAGCAGCGGTTGGGACATGAGGCGCTCCTGCATCCGCTCTTAGAGTGGCGGTTATTGCGCCCTCTCCCCTTGTGGGAGAGGGCATGCACGTCGGTAGCCAAGAACTCACTTGGGTGAGGGGTCTGTCTCCGCGGATAGAGACCCCTCATCCGGCGCTTCGCGCCACCTTCTCCCACAAGGGGAGAACGAAAAAAGCGTCTTACCTTGGCGCCATGCGGATGGCACCGTCGAGGCGGATGGTCTCGCCGTTCAGCATCGGGTTCTCGACGATGTGCACCGCGAGCATGCCGTATTCGGCGGCGTCACCGAGCCGCGAGGGATGCGGCACCTGGGCGCCCAGGCTCTTGCGAGCCTCTTCGTTCAGACCCATCAAGAGCGGCGTGAAGAACAGGCCGGGCGCGATGGTGTTGACGCGGATCTTCTGGCTGGCGAGATCGCGCGCAGCGGGAAGCGTGAGGCCGACGACGCCGCCCTTCGATGCCGAATAGGCGATCTGGCCGATCTGGCCTTCGTAAGCTGCAACCGAGGCGGTGTTGATGATGACGCCGCGCTCTTCGCCGATGGGCTCCGCAGTGACGAGGCGCTCGGCGAACAGACGCAGGCAGTTGAACGTGCCGATCAGATTGACGTTGATGATGCGCGCGAACTTTTCGAGCGGATAGACGCCGTCGCGGCCGACGATGCGCTGCGAGCCGCCGATGCCGGCGCAGTTCATCAGCACGCGGGCGACGCCGTGTGCGGCTTCCGCTTTGGCAATCGCAGCCTTGATCTGCTCCTCGCTGGTGACGTCGGCGTGCAGCGCGACGCCGCTCACTTCGGCGGCGACCTTCTCGGCGTTTTCCTTGCTCTGATCGATCACGCCGATCTTGGCGCCCTTGGCGGCCATGGCGCGGGCGGTCGCGGCACCAAGGCCCGAGCCACCGCCGGTGATGAGAACGGCTACGTCTTTCAACTGCATCGCTTGTACCTTTCCTTGAGCGTTTCTTCTCTAGACTTGTGAACTGTTGGCCGGACTATCCGGCCGCAGCGGCTTCCTCGGCTTGCGCGAGGATGCCGCCGCAGATCAGCGTTTCCATGTGCTTGATGTATTGCCGGCAGACATCGTCGGTGACCGGGCCGATGCCGGTCGCGCGGGACATCGCGTGCCGGCCGAAGAACAGATGATCGCAGGCGCCGATCAGGCTGGTGTAGAACAGCACCGGATCGGTCTGGCGGAATTCGCCGCGGCTGACGCCTTCAGCCAGCAGCCGGCGATGGAAGTCCAAGAGCGGCGCAACGAAGAATTTCGAGACTTCGTCGGCAGAGCTCGCGCTCGTCTCGTGCAAGAGATAGTGGATCAGCCGGTTCATATAGGGGAACCGGTGATAGGCGCGGATGATGCCGGCGATGTGCAGCTTCAGCTTCGCCGTCGACGTGATCGGCTGCGCCAGCAGATATTCGAGATTGGACATCTCGGTCGCAGCATCCCGGGCGAGCAGCGCCAGCAACAGGCCGTCCTTGTTGCCGAAGTGATATTTGACCAGCGCGGCGTTGGCGCCCGACTTTTGCGCAATATCGGAGAGCGAGATCTCGATCGAGGAGCGCTCGATCATCAGCTCGCTCGCGGCCAACAGCAATTTCTCTGCCGTGGAATTTTTCCCGCTGGGGAGCCTGTTCGGTACGCTGGTAGCCACGGAGATCCCTGTTCGGCCGCTGGAGCGGGCGCAGATAAGCGCAAGCAGCGCCTCATCACAAGAGTTAATTGATCGATTGACTAAACGACGATCCACCCCTTAAATCCGCCCCCGACAACCCAATCCAAAACAATCATGGGAGAGACCGAAATGGCCGAGGCTTACATCGTCGCCGCTGCGCGTACCGCCGGCGGGCGCAAGGGGGGCCGCCTCGCCGGCTGGCATCCGGCCGATCTCGCCGCGAAGGTGCTGGACGAGCTGGTCGACCGCACCAAGGTCGACCCGGCCCAGGTCGAGGACGTGATCATGGGCTGCGTCATGCAGGTCGGCGAGCAGTCCAACAATGTCGCGCGCAATGCGGTGATGGCCTCGAAGCTGCCGGAAAGCGTGCCGGGCACCTCGATCGACCGCCAGTGCGGCTCCTCGCAGCAGGCGCTGCACTTCGCCGCGCAGGCGGTGATGTCGGGTGCGATGGACGTCGTGATCGCCGCCGGCGTGGAGTCGATGACGCGGGTGCCGATGGGCCTGTCGTCGCAGCTGCCGGCCAAGAACGGCTTTGGCAATTACAAGAGCCCGGGCATCGAGAAGAAGTATCCGAACATCGTATTCAGCCAGTTCACGGGCGCGGAGATGATGGCCGAAAAGTACGGTCTCTCCAAGGATGAGCTCGACGAATATTCTTACCAGAGCCATCAGCGCGCGATCGCGGCGACGCAAGGAGGTCACTTCAAGAAGGAGATCGTGCCGCTCGACATCACCCGCGCCGACGGCTCGAAGGACACCCACCACATCGACGAAGGAATCCGCTTCGATGTCACGCTCGACGGCATCAAAGGCGTCAAGTTGATCGCCGAGAACGGCAAGCTCACCGCGGCCAGCGCCAGCCAGATCTGCGACGGTGCCTCCGGCGTCATGGTGGTGAACGAGAAGGGCCTGAAGCAGCTCGGCGTCAAGCCGCTCGCCCGCATCCACCACATGACCATGATGGGCGGCGATCCCGTGATCATGCTCGATGCACCCTTGCACGCCACCAAGCGCGCGCTGGAGAAGGCCGGCATGAAGATCGACGACATCGACCTGTTCGAGGTCAACGAGGCCTTCGCCTCGGTGCCGACCGCCTGGCTGAAGACCACCGGCGCCGATCCGGAGCGTCTCAATGTCAACGGCGGCGCCATCGCGCTCGGCCATCCGCTCGGCGGCTCCGGCACCAAGCTGATGACCACGCTGATCCACGCCCTGCACCAGCGCGGCAAGCGCTACGGCCTGCAGACCATGTGCGAGGGCGGCGGCATGGCCAACGTGACGATCGTGGAACGGCTGTAAGTCGCGGCCACACAAACAGTATCGTCCCGGACAAGCGCGCCTCAAGCGCGCGCCGATCCGGGACCCATAACCACAGGAGGCTGTGGTTATGCTGCGCCGGAGCTCCATCTCGTTTCAACGACCACGCCCTTTGGTTATGGGTCCCCGCCTTCGCGGGGACGACATCTCGTTTGCCTCGGGACTTGCGCTTATGACCCACCCCTCCATCCACGCAAAGACGACGCCCGACAAGATCGCCTACCGGATGGCCGGGACCGGCAAGGCGATCACCTATCGCGAGCTCGACGAACTCTCGAACCAGGGCGCGCAGCTGTTCCGCTCGCTTGGCCTCAAGGCCGGCGACCACATTGCGCTGTTGATGGAGAACCGGCTCGCCTTCATGGAGCTCTGCTGGGCGGCACAACGCAGCGGGCTCTATTACACCGCGATCAGCCGCTACCTGAAGCAGGACGAGATCGACTACATCATCGCCGATTGCGGCGCCAAGGTCGTGATCACCACGCCGAAATGCGCCGACCAGATCAAGGGCCTGATCAAGGGCGCACCCGGCGAGCCGATCTTCTACATGATGGACGACCCACGGCCCGGCTTCCGCTCCTACGACAAGGAAGCCGCCGCGCAACCGACCACGCCGATTGCCGACGAGGTCGCCGGCTACGATATGCTCTATTCATCCGGCACTACCGGACGGCCCAAGGGAATCAAGAAGGCTTTTGAAGGCAACAGGATCGACGTGCCGAACGCCTTCCTGCGCGTGCTCTGCGCCGACATGTGCGGCATGAATGCGGAGAGCACCTATCTGTCACCGGCGCCGCTCTATCACGCGGCGCCCCTGCGCTTCAACATGATGGCGATCGTGCTCGGCGGCACCTCAATCATCATGGAGCACTTTGACGCCGAAGAGTTCTTGAAGCTGGTCGAGAAGTACAAGGTGACGCAATCGCAGCTGGTGCCGACCATGTTCGTGCGCATGCTAAAGCTGCCGGACGAGGTGCGCGCCAAGTACGACGTTTCCAGCCTGAAGGGCGCGATCCACGCCGCCGCGCCCTGCCCGGTCGACGTCAAGGCGAAGATGATCGAATGGTGGGGGCCGATCCTGATCGAGTATTATGCCGGCTCGGAAGGCAACGGCGTCACCGTCTGCAACTCGAAAGAATGGCTGGCGCATCGCGGCAGCGTCGGCCGTGCCGTGGTCGGCAAGATCAAGATCCTGGACGAGAACGACGAGGAGCTGCCGGTCGGCGAGATCGGCACCGTCTACTTCGCCGACGCGCCCGCCTTCACCTATCACAATGATCCCGAGAAGACGAAGAAGGCCTACAACGCCAGGGGATGGTCGACGCTCGGCGATGTCGGCTATCTCGATAAGGACGGCTTCCTCTATCTCACCGACCGCAAGTCCTACATGATCATCTCCGGCGGGGTGAACATCTATCCGCAGGAGACGGAGGACGTGCTGATCACCCACCCCGAGGTCGCCGACGTCGCCGTGTTCGGCGTGCCGAACGAGGAGATGGGCGAAGAGGTCAAGGCGGTGGTGCAGCCGCACGCGATGAGCCGTGCCGGCAAGGCGCTCGAGGCCGATTTGATCGCCTTTTGCAAGAGCCGCCTCTCCGCCATCAAGTGCCCGCGCTCGATCGATTTCGAAGCCGAGCTGCCGCGCACGCCCACCGGCAAGCTGGTGAAGCGGCATTTGCGCGATCGGTACTGGCCGAAGACGGCGGCGAAGATTTAGGGCGCTCTTACCCTCCCCCGGAGGGGGAGGGTCGCTGAGCATGAAGCGAAGCGGAGTGCGCAGCGGGGTGGGGTGATCTATCCACACAAGCACTGCCCGCGTGGAGAGATCACCCCACCCCGGCGCTACGCGCCGACCCTCGCCCTCCAGGGCAGGGTGGCAGGCGCGTCAATCAAACAAGCTCGGCGTGTGGTTCACCAGCGCGCCTTCGATCTCGAGCATCTTCAGCTTCGTGACCACGCCGCCATTGGCCGAGAAGCCGCCGGGCTTGTTGCCGGCCGCCAGCACGCGATGGCAGGGCACGACGATCGGGCACGGATTGCGACCGAGCGCCTGGCCGACGTCGCGCGACAGCTGGACGCCGCCGAGCTGTTTTGCGATGTCGCCATAGGTGATGGTCTTGCCGGGCGGAATGGTGCGGGCGATCTGGTAGACGCTGCGATTGAACTCGGGCACGCCGTCGAGGTCGAGCGGGATGTCGGTGAGATCGTCCGGCTCGCCCGCGAGCAGCTTTGTCATGCGGTCGATCGCCTCTCGCACCTCGGCGGTCGGCTCGGTCTCGAGCGCGTCGGCATGGCGCTGGCTGATGCGGGTGCGGATCTTCTGCTCGCCGCCCATCGGCAATTGCGTGCCGTTGATGCCGCGCGGGCCCCAGGCGATGGCGCACAGGCCGATCCTGGTGTCGAACAGGGCAAAATGCTGGTCGGTCATGGCTTGGTTCCTGGCTTGCTTTCGTTGCAGGCCGCACTTTCTTCTCGCGCCAAATCTAGGCTTGGAAATAGTTGCGATCCACCCGGTTTCCGGGAATCTTGCACAGCCGTTCCGATTCTCTCCCGCGAGTCCATCATGCAGAGCCTCCACGTCAACGGTTACGACATGCCCTATCTCGACGTGGGCGAAGACAGGAACCGTCCGCCTCTGGTCTGCGTGCATGGATCGCTGAATGACTTTCGCGTCTGGGGCTGCGTGCTGGGGCCGCTGACGCAGCGGCACCGGGTGATCGCCGTCAGCCTGCGGCACTTCTTCCCGGAGCGCTGGGACGGCCTCAGTGACACCTATTCGATCGCGCAGCATGTCAGCGACGTCATCGCCTTCATCGACAAGCTCGATCTCGGGCCAGTCGACCTGATGGGCCACTCCCGCGGCGGGCACATCTGCTTCCGCGTGGCGCAGCAGCGGCCCGATCTCTTGCGCCGGCTGATCCTGGCCGAGCCTGGGGGCGAGCTCGATGCCAGCCTTGATCCTGATTACGTCGGCGGCCCCTCGCCGCTGCTGGCACGCTTCACGGCCTCGGCCGAGAAGATCGCGGCCGGCGATGTCGACGGCGGCCTTGCCGTCTTCGTCGATACGCTGGAAGGCCCCGGCACCTGGCCGCGGCTGCCGGCGATGGTCAAGCAGAACCTGCGCGACAACGCCTATACCCTGATCGGCCAGGTTCGCGACAACCGCCCGCCGTTCTCCAGGGCGGATGCGGAGGCGATCAAGATGCCGACGCTGTTCATCCTGGGCGCGCGGACCAAGGGCCTGCTGCCGAAAGTGCTGCATGCGCTCGCGGCGCATGTGCCCGATTCCAAGACGGCGATCATCCCGAATGCAACGCATCCAATGTTCGAGCAGGCGCCACAGAAATATTCCGAAGTGGTGCTGGATTTTCTGGCGAGCTGACCGTGCAAAGCTTCCGCGTCAACGGTTACGACATGGCCTATCTCGAAGTCGGTGAGGGCCCGCCGCTGGTTTGTGTGCACGGCACGTTAGGTGATTTCCGCACCTGGTATTCGGTGCTCGGTCCGCTGTCGCAGCATCATCGCGTGATCGCGGTGAGTCTGCGGCACTTCTTTCCCGAGCATTGGGACGCCGTCGGCGACGACTACAAGATGGCGCAGCACGTTGCCGATACGATCGCCTTCATCGAGCAGGTCAAGCCCGGCCCCGTCGACCTGATGGGCCATTCGCGCGGCGGACACATCGCCTTTCGCGTGGCGCAGCCGCGACCTGATCTGTTGCGCAAGCTGGTGCTGGCCGAGCCCGGCGGCGATCTCGACGCATCCCTGCCTGTGCCCGAAGGCACGCCCGCGCATCCACCGCTGGCGGCCCGCACCGCGCGATCGGTCGAGATGATCCGCGCCGGCGATCTCGAGGGCGCGCTGCGGAATTTCTACGAAGGCATCGAGGGCGACGGCTCCTGGCGGCGCGTGCCGGCCGCGGCGAAGCAACAACTGCGCGACAACGCGCTCACCTTCCTCGGCCAGATCAACGAGCAGCGCCGGCCCTACACGCTCAGCGACGCGCAGGCGATCAGGACGCCGACGCTGCTGATCGGCGGCGGCGCCACCAGCGGCAGCCTGTCGGTGATGTGGCGCGTGCTGGCCGCACACATCGCTGGCGCCGAGACGGCGGTGATCGCGAACGCCGCCCACTGGATGTTCGAGCAGGCGCCGCTCGAGTTCGGCGAGGTGGTAAACAGATTCCTCGCGAAGTAGCTCACACCTTCCACACGCCGACGGGCATCTTGATCGTCGCGTTCAGGCGGTTCCACACGTTGATCGTCGCGATCGCGAGGATCAGGGTGGCGAGCTCGCGCTCATCGAAGTGCTTGGCGGCTTCGTTCCAGATCGCGTCGGGCACCGGATCCTCGCGATCGGCAAGACGCGTGACGGCTTCGGTCAGGGCCAGCGCGGCGCGCTCGGCGTCGGTGAAGTAGGGCGCCTCACGCCAGGCGGATACGGCGAACAGGCGCTCGTCGGTCTCGCCCAGCCTGCGGGCGACCTTCGGGTGCATATCGACGCAGACGCTGCAGCCATTGATCTGGCTGGCGCGCAGGTGCACCAGTTCCAAGAGCTTTTCCGGCAGACCTTGCTTTGTCAGGTTGCCGAGGGACTGAAGGACATTCATGGCCTCGGGGAAGACCATGACAGGGTGTTTCATGCGGGCGTGCATCATGTTGCGTCTCCATCTGTCGAATCTCGAAGGTTCCGGTCACATCGGCCGGATTGGCTCCGTCATGGGCATGACGGATCGCGACGAGGAAATGTGACCGATGACCGAAGAAAATTTTCTCACTGAACAGTTCGAGGCGAGCAGGGACCATTTGCGTGCGGTCGCCTACCGCATGCTGGGCTCGCGCGCCGAGGTCGACGATGCCGTGCAGGAGGCCTGGCTGCGGGTCAGCCGCTACGACCTGTCGGACATCGCGAATTTGCGCGGCTGGCTGACCACGGTCGTCGCGCGCATCTGCCTCGACATGCTGCGCGCCCGCAAGTCGCGTCGCGAAGATCCGATGGGTCCGCACGTACCCGAGCCGGTCGACGATACAAGCGAGCGCGAGGCGGAGATGGCCGATTCGGTCGGCGCGGCGCTGCTGGTCGTGCTGGAAACGTTGCAGCCCGCGGAGCGGCTCGCCTTCGTGCTGCACGATATGTTCGCCGTCCCGTTCGAGGAGATCGCGCCGATCGTCGGCCGCTCGGTCGATGCCTCGCGGCAGCTGGCGAGCCGTGCCCGGCGGCGCGTGCAGGGCGCGCCGGTGCCCGAAACGGATCTGGCGCACCAACGAAGGATCGTCGATGCATTTCTCGAAGCGTCGCGCGAAGGCAATTTCGAAGGGCTGCTCGCGGTGCTGGATCCCGACGTCGTATTCCGCGCCGATCAGGCGACGGTACGGCTCGGCTCGCTGGCGGAGATCCGCGGCGCGGAGGCCGTCGCGCAGCTCTACAAGGGACGCGCCCGGGCCGCGCGCACCGCGCTGGTCGATGGCGAGATGGGTGTTGCCGTCATCCTCGGCGGACAGCTGCGTATTGCGCTGCGCGTGACGTTCGTGGGCGAGCGGATCGGGGCGATCGAGGCGGTGGCCGATGCGGAAGAGATCGCCGCGATGGAGGTGGAGGTGCTGGACAGCCCAGATCCGGACCAATCGCGAAAACAACCCCATGCACAGTAGACGGGCCTAGCAAAATCAATAGCTTACCCGAGCGAGAAGAAGCCATCGGATCGCCCGAGGATACGGCTTGACGCTCCATCTCGCCGAGCGTAACTTCGAATACGGAATTCCGTATTCCGATATAGCGATCTGTTGGAGCTGCCGGCGTGATCCCTCTCGACCCGCTCCCGAACCTGATCGACCAGGTCTATGCGCGGATCCTGGAGGCGATCTCCGACCGCACGCTTCAGCCCGGCCAGCGCATCCGGCAGAACGAGCTCGCCGACCGGCTCGGCGTGTCGCGCCAGCCGGTGTCGCATGCGCTGCATCTGTTGCATCGGCAGGGACTGGTCGCCGAGAGCGGCCGCCGCGGCTTTGAGGTGACACAGCTCGATCCCGCGCGCATCCGCCAGCTCTACGAGGTGCGCGGCGCCATCGACGCGCTGGCGGCCGGACTTGCCTCTCAGCGCGCGGCCAGCGACGCAGCGGGACGCGCGCGACTGGAGGCAGCGCTCGCCGCCGGGCATCGCAGCGACCGCAACACGACGCTATCCGAGCTCATCGCGCTCGATGTCGATTTTCACCGCGCGATCTATCAGCTCGCCGACAATCCCGTGATCGAGGAGACCATGGCGCCGCAATGGCCGCATATGCGGCGCTCGATGGCGACGGTGCTCTCCGAGCTCGATTATCGGACCAAGGCCTGGGCCGAGCATGCTGATATTGCCGGACACATTCTCAGCGGCAACGCGAAGGCGGCCGAACGCTCAGCGCTCGCGCACGCACAGACGGCGGGACGGATGACCGAGGAGAGATTGCGGGCGACGGAAGAGGCGGCGTAGCGATTTACACGCACGCCGTCATGCCCGGGCTGGTCCCGGGCATCCACGTTCTTCCGGAGGTGGAGCAAAGACGTGGATGGCCGGGTCAAGCCCGGCCATGACGAGAGAGAAAACAAGAAACAACACAGCAGGAGGACGACCCATGAAACTGTCCCAGGAGCAATTGGAGTTCTTCCACCGTGAGGGCTGGCTGTTCCTGCCCGAATTGTTCGCCCAAGAGGAGGTCGACCTGCTCGCGCGCGAGGCGGTCGCCATCTACGACGCCAACCGGCCGGAGGTCTGGCGCGAGAAGAGCGGCGCGCCGCGCACGGCCTTTGCCGCGCATCTCTACAACGAGGCGTTCGCGATCCTCGGCGCGCATCCGCGCATGATCGAGCCGGTCGAGCAGGTGTTCGGCGAACCCGTCTACATGCACCAGTTTAAGATCAACGCCAAATCGGCCTTCACCGGCGACGTCTGGCAATGGCACCAGGATTACGGCACCTGGAAGCGTGACGACGGCATGCCGGAGCCGCGCGCGATGAACATCGCGATCTTCCTCGACGAGGTGATGCCGATCAACGGCCCGTTGATGCTGGTGCCGCGCAGCCAGAACGCCGGCGATCTCGAGGCTTCGCATGATCTCGCCACCACCTCTTATCCGCTGTGGACGCTGGACGAGGATACGGTGACGCGCCTCGTCAAGCAGGGCGGCATCGTTGCGCCCACCGGCAAGCCGGGCGGCATGCTGATGTTCCACGGCAATCTCGTGCATGGCTCCAGCGGCAACATCACGCCCTATCCGCGCAAGATCGTGTACCTGACGCTGAACGCAGTCTCGAACTATATCCGCACACCGACGCGGCCGGACTACATCGCGCATCGCGATTTCACGCCGATCAAGACGGTCGACGACGACGCGCTGCTGCGGCTGGCACGGGCCCCGCGGCAGGCGGCGGAATAACCTGTCATTCCGGGGCGACGCGGAGCGTCGAGCCCGGAATCCATAACCACCATCGGGAGTATGGATTCCGGGCTCGCGACTTCGTCGCGCCCCGGAATGACGACGTTGATAGTTCGCGTGGTCACCCGATCGCGACTGCAATCCTGGATCTTTCCCATGAACCTCTTCCGCCTCCTCCAGGCCCGCGCATCCGCCGGCAAGCCCGTTCGTGTCGCGCTGATCGGCGCCGGCAAGTTCGGCTCGATGTTCCTCGCACAGGTGCCGCACACGCCGGGACTCGAGGTGCCCATCATCGTCGACATCGACCGCGACCGCGCGCGCGAGGCCTGCCGCAGCGTCGGCTGGGACGCCGAGCGCATCGCCGCGACCGTGTTCGCCGATGACGGCGTGCGCGCCATCGCGGGCGGCGCCATGGACGTGGTGGTGGAGGCGACCGGCAATCCCGCCGTCGGCATCCGCCACGCGCGCGCCGCGATCGCGGCGGGCAAGCATATCGTGATGGTGAATGTCGAAGCCGACGTGCTGGCGGGCCCGCTGCTCGCCGACGAAGCGCGCAAAGCCGGCGTGGTCTATTCGCTCGCCTATGGCGACCAGCCGGCGCTGACGGCGGAGATGGTCGATTGGGCCCGCGCCACCGGCTTTCGTGTCGTTGCCGCCGGCAAGGGCACAAAGTACCTGCCCGCCTATCACGACGTGACGCCCGACGGTGTCTGGCAGCATTATGGCCTGACCGCGGGCGAAGCGCAGTCGGCCGGCATGAATCCGCAGATGTTCAACTCCTTTCTCGATGGCACCAAATCGGCGATCGAGATGGCCGCGATCGCCAATGCTTGCGGCCTCGACGTGCCCGCGGACGGCTTGCTGTTTCCGCCCTGCGGCGTCGATGATCTGCCGCACATCATGCGGCCACGCTCGCGCGGCGGCGTGCTGGAGCGATGCGGTGTCGTCGAAGTCGTCTCCTCGCTCGAGCGCGACGGCAGGCCGGTGTTTCGCGACCTGCGCTGGGGCGTTTATGTCGTGCTGGAAGCGCCAAACGACTATGCCGCCGACTGCTTCCGGCAATATGGCCTGAAGACCGATTCCAGCGGACGCTTCGCCGCCATGTACAAGCCGTATCATCTGATCGGGCTCGAGCTGAACATCTCGGTGCTGTCGGCCGCGCTGCGGGGCGAGCCCACCGGGCAGCCTTACGGCTTCCGGGGCGACGTCGCGGCCGTGGCCAAACGTAACTTGCGCGCCGGGGAGATGCTCGACGGTGAAGGCGGCTACACGGTATGGGGCAAGTTGATACCGGCGGCCGCGAGCCTCAAGGCCGGCGCCCTGCCTATCGGGCTCGCACATCGCCTGAAGCTGAAGCACGACGTCGCCCATGGCACGTTGGTACGCTGGAGCGATGTCGAATTCGACCCGGGCAACGAAACGGTGAGGGCGCGCAAGGCCATGGAAGCGGCGTTCGCACCGCAGCATTAATCGGCGCAGGCGGCCCCGCAGCCAAAGTGCGCTTGATTTGCGGTTCCCCTTTGGTCATCCTGACCGCGATCCGGGAATACTGAATTTCGGACACCAAGAAACGTCGGCCACCGGCGGAGACGAAAGCGGCAGCAAGACCGCGATCCCTCGTCGAGGACACGACATCACAGGAGGGAAATGCATGGAACGTCGTAAATTCCTGACGGCAGGCGGGCTGGGCCTTGCCGCAAGTGCAGTCGCTGCGCCGGCGATCGCGCAATCGATGCCCGAGGTGAAATGGAGGCTGGCGGCGAGCTGGCCGAAGTCACTCGATACGCTCTACGGCGGCTGCGAATATTTCTGCAAGCGCGTCGCGGAGATCACCGACAACCGCTTCCAGATTCAACCGTTTGCGGCCGGTGAAATCGTGCCGGGCCTGCAGGTGCTCGACGCCGTCTCGAACGGCACTGTCGAGATGGGCAACACGGCGCTCTATTATTATTGGGGCAAGAACCCGGCGTTCACCTTCGGCACGTCGCTGCCGTTCGGCCTCAACACGCGTCAGCACATCTCCTGGCTGTTGTGGGCCGGCGGTCAGGACATGCTCAATGATCTCTTGAAGGAGCACAACGCGATCGGCGTGCCGACCGGCTCCACCGGAGCTCAAATGGGCGGCTGGTTCCGCAAGGAGATCAAGACCGTCGACGATCTCAAGGGTTTGAAGTTCCGCGTCGGCGGCTTCGCCGGCACGATCGTCGCCAAGCTCGGTGGCGTGCCGCAGCAGATCGCGGCCGGCGACATCTATCCGGCGCTGGAGAAGGGCACGATCGACGCGGCCGAGTGGGTCGGACCGTATGACGACGAGAAGCTCGGCTTCGTAAAGGTGGCGAAGTTCTATTACTATCCCGGCTGGTGGGAAGGCACCGGCCAGGGCCACAACATCATGAACCTCGAAAAGTGGAACGCGCTGCCGAAGCATTATCAGGCCGCGATCAGCACGGCGTCGCTGGACACCTTCACCTGGGTGACGGGCAAGTACGACTCGGTCAATCCGCCCGCCCTGAAGCGCTTGCTGTCCGTGGGCGCGGTCCTGAAGCCGTTCCCGCAGGAGGTGCTCGAGGCCTGCTACGGCGCAGCCAACGAGATCTACGCCGATCTCGCCAAGAACAACCCGCATTTCGGCAAGATGTATGCGAGCCTCACCGCCTTCCGCAGCGAGTCACTCGCCTGGAATCAGGTGGCCGAGCTCAGCTTCGATACCTTCATGATGCGGATGCGGACGCGGACGTAAGCGCATCGCGTGCTGCGCGCGGCGAAACGACGAAAGCCCCGGAGATATCTCCGGGGCTTTTTGTTTGGCGATGAACGGGCCGTCCCGAAAGTGTCATCGCCAGGCTTCGACCGGGCGATCCAGTATTCCAGAGGCGGTCATGAAAGAGCTCGCTCTCAGCGCATCCGCCGCGGCGCACTGGATGCCTCGCTTTCGCGGAGCATGACAGCGGGGGTTGTGGCATGCGGTGCGGCATCCTCAGGCCGCGCCAAGCATCGCGCTTTGCGAAGCTGCAACATCCTCAATTCTCATCGTCGCCGAGCGCGGCAACTAGCTTGTCGTAGTACTTGGCGACGAGATCGATGTTGCCTTTGTTCTCGACCGGCGGCACCGGCGTCTTGAGCGCCTGGTTGAGCTCGTCGAGGGCTTCTTTCTTGTCCTTGGCCGGCATCTTCTTGTCGGCCTGGATCTGCGCGATCTGCGCCTTGATCACTGCTTCGGGACCGACATATTTCTTGGTGGCGGGATCGAAGCCGCCGATGACGAGGCTGATGTTATCGACGACGTTGTTGTAGTCGTCGTAGCTGGCAAAGCCGTGCTTCTTGGCGACCTCTTCGAGCTGCGCGATCACCTTCTGATCGGGCGCGGTGTTTTCGGGAAGCTTTTCGATGATCGCATCCATATCCTTCTGCGCGGCAAGCACGCCGTCGAGCTGCTTGTCGGTCAGCGCGATCTGCTTCAACGCGGGCGCCTCCTGCTGCGCGGGCGCGGCTTGCTGAGCGGGCGCGGGCTGCTGCTTGGCTTGTGCGAACGCAGTGCCGGAGGAGGCGATCGATGCTGCAGACACGAGGCACGCGACGCCGAGCGCGGTGAAGGCGGAACGAAGCAATGCTGGCATGGAAGTCTCCTCCTGAAGCGGATGGTTGGTTTTGCCGGCGGGAAAGCTAGGGGCCGCGAAATGAACTTCGTATGAACTTGCGCGCCTCCGTGCTAGCGGCAGATCATGGCTGAATGATCACGACTCGGTGGGAGCCTGATGGCAG
>NZ_JACCHQ010000012.1:0-32500 GCF_016031655.1 Bradyrhizobium glycinis | reverse complement strand
CTTATCACCGGCAGTCTCCTTAGAGTGCTCAACTAAATGGTAGCAACTAAGGACGGGGGTTGCGCTCGTTGCGGGACTTAACCCAACATCTCACGACACGAGCTGACGACAGCCATGCAGCACCTGTGCTCCAGGCTCCGAAGAGAGGGTCACATCTCTGCGACCGGTCCTGGACATGTCAAGGGCTGGTAAGGTTCTGCGCGTTGCGTCGAATTAAACCACATGCTCCACCGCTTGTGCGGGCCCCCGTCAATTCCTTTGAGTTTTAATCTTGCGACCGTACTCCCCAGGCGGAATGCTTAAAGCGTTAGCTGCGCCACTAGTGAGTAAACCCACTAACGGCTGGCATTCATCGTTTACGGCGTGGACTACCAGGGTATCTAATCCTGTTTGCTCCCCACGCTTTCGTGCCTCAGCGTCAGTACCGGGCCAGTGAGCCGCCTTCGCCACTGGTGTTCTTGCGAATATCTACGAATTTCACCTCTACACTCGCAGTTCCACTCACCTCTCCCGGACTCAAGATCTTCAGTATCAAAGGCAGTTCTGGAGTTGAGCTCCAGGATTTCACCCCTGACTTAAAGACCCGCCTACGCACCCTTTACGCCCAGTGATTCCGAGCAACGCTAGCCCCCTTCGTATTACCGCGGCTGCTGGCACGAAGTTAGCCGGGGCTTATTCTTGCGGTACCGTCATTATCTTCCCGCACAAAAGAGCTTTACAACCCTAGGGCCTTCATCACTCACGCGGCATGGCTGGATCAGGGTTGCCCCCATTGTCCAATATTCCCCACTGCTGCCTCCCGTAGGAGTTTGGGCCGTGTCTCAGTCCCAATGTGGCTGATCATCCTCTCAGACCAGCTACTGATCGTCGCCTTGGTGAGCCATTACCTCACCAACTAGCTAATCAGACGCGGGCCGATCTTTCGGCGATAAATCTTTCCCCGTAAGGGCTTATCCGGTATTAGCCCAAGTTTCCCTGGGTTGTTCCGAACCAAAAGGTACGTTCCCACGCGTTACTCACCCGTCTGCCGCTGACGTATTGCTACGCCCGCTCGACTTGCATGTGTTAAGCCTGCCGCCAGCGTTCGCTCTGAGCCAGGATCAAACTCTCAAGTTGGACTTGAACTTTGAACCGGCTGATCACAACGTTTGACGAGGTCCCACCATTATCGACCGAAGTCGATGTGCTGCCTGCGATTCACATCGCTGGCAACGATGGTGTTTCCTTTAAAACGTGTACCGCCGAAGTCTTTCGTCCGGTCTCGATCAGAAAAGCCGAAGCTTTTCAGAAGCGAGACCCGCAAGGACTCCGCCGTCCACGTTTCTCTTTCTTCATCTTCACTTGTCAAACAGCCCGGGACCGTGGAGGCCCCAACCTTCCGAGGAGGAAGGGTTCCGACACCCTTACCGACGATGGATGAACTCCAACCGACTGGTGCCGGCTGTTGTGTCACTCAACAAGGTGAGGAGCATCAGTGGCGCGTTCGCTCGCCTTGGTCAGTGACCCGGCGGCGCCGCGCTCAGTGGTTGGGGTTATAGGCCCCACCTTCCGGCCTGTCAACGCCAATCGTCAACAAATCGTCGCACAGTGGAGCGCCGCATAAATTGTAGCGATTCCAATCGATTAGCGGGACAGAGAGCGCAACGACAGGACCCGCCCGGCAAAAAATCTGAAAAAAAGTTTGGCCGCCAACGGGCTCCGGAAGGCGCCTTGGAGCCCCTCCCGGCGACCTCCTCCAAAGCCCCTCCTCGGCGCCCGCGACCCTGGGCAGGCGTGCCCGTCCCGAGGCCCGACGGCCCGACGGCCGGACGCCCGCTCCCCCGCCGGATGAGGCCCCTGTCCCCACCCGAACCGAGCTCCGCCCGTGGTCGGACAGGGGCCTTTACAGCCCGGCGTTCGGGAAACTTTTTCCATATTTGGCGCCGTACTTGAGCCACAATCCCGCGGCGTTCTGATAAGAGACAAGCTT
Organism: Bradyrhizobium glycinis; assembly: GCF_016031655.1. Lineage (GTDB taxonomy): Bacteria > Pseudomonadota > Alphaproteobacteria > Rhizobiales > Xanthobacteraceae > Bradyrhizobium > Bradyrhizobium glycinis. The sequence goes on along the minus strand of NZ_JACCHQ010000012.1, from coordinate 30,531 downwards.
GAATCGCGGGGATGCCTGTGGGGGCTGCCGGCGATTTTCATGGGGTCAGAGGAAGGCGATCTTGCAAATGACGCGACCTTCCTTCGGCATTCGAAAGACATCGAGAGAGCTTTACCCGTCCAGCAGTTCGTAATTTCGGCCGGCTCCATCAAGGGGCTTTCTGGGCGCGGACAGTTGTGCGGCTTGCCTGCTCCGGCGATCCCCGTTCAAGAGGGCAGCCGGGGACAGGTTCGAAACCGGGCATCTTGGGTCGTTGAGTTGGGGGACTTGGGTTGAACCACAGGACGTCACGCGGCACTTACGGGCGTGAGACCGGGATCATCGATCTCGGCCACGAGCCGCCGCTGTCCGTCGATGGTTCTGAAGCCGCCGTGATCGACCGCCGCCGCGTCTCGGTGCAATGGTTCAGCGGGACAATTTTGACCGGACTCTGCGGCGCAGCCCTGATCGGCGGCGCCGTTTTCGCTTCGCTCGACGGCGAGATGACCTTCGCCAAGGTGCCGGAGCGGGTCGAAGGCGCGCTGCGCGGAGCATTCGGCGCCGCCGATCGCGCCGCCACGCTGCACAAGAGCGACCGCCTGCCGCCGCCGAGCGAATCCACGGCCTCGCGCAACGTGATGCGCGTCTCGACGGTTGCCCGCGTCGGCAACCGTGACGTGATGCGGGTGCGTCCGTTCGTGCGGATCGCCGGCAATCTGTCGATGACGACGAGCGACCTGTCGGCGAAGATCCCGCCATTCAACGCCCAGCGCCTGCTGACCGATGTCGGCTCCGACCCGAAGACGGCGTCCGACGATCCCAACAATCCCGAAGCCGTCGAGCCCGACGCGGAAGTGTCCTTCGTCACCAAGGACCTGTCGCCGGTGCTGCCGAAGGCTAAGATTTCCGCGGTGGTGGCACTCGACGACATCCTGATGCGGGTGCGCGATGCCGCCAATTGGCGCGGCAATGGCGGAGTGCGCTACGCCTCGCTCGCCAACGCGGCTGCCGACATCTCCGGCGCGACCGGTCCTTCCGACATCAGAACCGCCTACGCCGCCGAGGCCTCGCCGTCCGACCCCTATGCCGGCTTCGAGACGCGCGTGGTGCCGGAAAACGTCACGCTGCTGCCCAAGACCAAGGATCAGATCACCGGCGGCAATCCCAACGGCGAACGCGTCCACATGGTCAAGAAGGGCGATAGCGTCGCCAGCGTGCTGCGCGATCTCGGCGCCAATGCCGACGAGATCAAGGCGATCACCGCGACGCTCGGACCGCGCGGCCGCGACGGCGGCCTGAAGGAAGGCGAGAAGCTCCGCATCCTGATGGCGCCCGCAAGCCCCGGCGCCCGCCTGCAGCCCTATCGCATCGTGGTTGCAAACGACACTATGGTGGAAGCGATCGCGGCGCTCTCCGACCTCGGCAAATACGTCGCCGTCGACGTCTCCAGCATGAACACCGTCGCCGATACTGCGGCCAACGCCAGCAGCGACGACGACGATGAAGACGACGGCTCCGGCGTGCGGCTCTACCAGAGCATCTACGAGACCGCGATGCGCAACAAGGTCCCGATGCCCGTCATCGAGGACATGATCAAGATCTACTCCTACGACGTCGATTTCCAGCGCAAGGTGCAGCCCGGAGATTCCTTCGACGTGTTCTACGCGGGCGAGGACGAGGGCGTGACCTCGAGCGAAAAGAACGAGGTGCTGTTCGCTTCCCTCACCGTCGGCGGCGAGACCAAGAAATACTACCGCTACCAGAGCCCCGACGACGGCCTCGTCGACTATTACGACGAGTCCGGCAAGAGCGCGAAGAAGTTCCTGGTCAGAAAGCCCGTCAACAACGCCATCATGCGCTCCGGCTTCGGTGGCCGCCGTCACCCGATCCTCGGCTACGTGAAGATGCATACCGGCGTCGACTGGTCTACCTCCTACGGCACGCCGATCTTCGCCTCCGGCAACGGCGTGATCGAGAAGGCGGGCCCCGAGGGTGGCTACGGCAAGTACATCCGCATCAAGCACGCCAACGGCTACGAGACCGCCTACGGCCATATGTCGGCCTTCGCCAAGGGCATGGAGGTCGGCAAGAAGGTGCGGCAGGGCCAGGTGATCGGCTTCGTCGGCTCCTCGGGCCTGTCGACCGGCCCGCACGTCCATTACGAGATCCTGGTCAACGGCCGCTTCGTCGATCCGATGCGCGTGAAGCTGCCGCGCGGCCGTTCGTTGGAAGGCCCGATGCTGGCAAGCTTCGAGAAGGAGCGCGACCGGCTCGACGGCATGATGAGCGGCCGCGGCGGCGCCATCGCCCGCATGTCGGACGCCACCGGCGGGCCGCTGCAGGTCACCAACCGGTAGGCCGGCAACCCGCCGAGAAGGCCGGTATTTCAAACAGGGTTTCAAACAAGGGCGCTGCGCAGCGAGGCCGCTTCGCGGCGTCACAACGTCAAGTTTCGTTTGCCAAAGCCGCAGGACGGGCGAATACTTTCCAAAAAACGGGAGGTCACGCCATGACGAGCAGGCTCGCCTGCGCAGCCCTTTTTGCTGCGCTGTTCTCCACAACGAGCGCATCGGCCGACGGCTGGGAGGTCACGAAGCTGGTGCAGGGCTCGGCGTTCCACGGCGTGCATGGGCTCGGTGTCGACAAGGCCGGCCATTTGTTTGCTGGCAGCGTCGCGGGCGCTGCGCTCTATGAAGTCGACATTGCCGGCGGCAGCGCCAAGGTCGCGATCCCGGCACCGGTCGGGATGGCCGACGACATCGCGTTCGCACCCGACGGCACCATGGCCTGGACCGGCTTCCTCGCCGGCGATCTCTATGCGCGCAAGGGCGACGGGCCGATCAAGAAGCTCGCGTCCGGGCTTCCCGGCATCAACTCGCTCGCCTTCCGCAAGGACGGCAGGCTTTACGCCACGACCGTTTTTCTCGGCGATGCGCTCTATGAGATCGACGTCGAGGGCGTCAAAGCACCCCGCCAGATCATGGAGAAGATGGGCGGCCTCAACGGCTTCGAGTTCGGTCCGGACGACAAGCTCTATGGTCCGCTCTGGTTCAAGGGCCAGGTCGCAAGGGTGGACGTCGACAAGGCCGAGCTGACCGTGGTCGCCGACGGCTTCAAGGTCCCGGCGGCCGTGAACTTCGATTCCAAGGGCAACCTCTTTGTGGTCGACACCGCGCTCGGCCAGCTCGTCCGGGTCGATCCCAAAACGGGCGTCAAGACCGTGGTCGCGCAGCTGAAGCCGTCACTGGACAATCTGGTCATCGACGACAAGGACCGCATCTACGTCTCCAACATGGCCGACAACGGCATCCAAGAGGTCGATCCGGCGACCGGCCAGGCCAAGCAGATCATCATCGGCAAGCTCGCTTTGCCCGGCGGCCTCGGCGTCACCTCGGAGAACGGTAAGGATACGATCCACGTCGCCGACCTGTTCGCCTATCGCACGGTGGACGGGGCGACCGGCGAGGTCACCGAGAAGGCGCGCATGCACGCCGCCGGCGTCACGCTCGAATATCCGATGAGCGCGACGGCGAAGGGCAATGATGTGGTCCTGTCGAGCTGGTTCACCGGCACCGTGCAGGTGATCGACGGCAAGACCGGCGCGACGCGCGACATGCTGCACGACTTCAAGGCGCCGCATGACGCGGTCGTGCTCGCTGACGGCAGCATCCTGGTGGCCGAGCTCGGCACCAAGTCACTGGTCAAGGTGAGCGGCGAGCACGGCAAGAATCGCACCACGCTGATCGGCGCGCTCGAAGGCCCGGTCGGGCTCGTTCGCGGGAAAACCGACGAAGTCTATGTGACCGAGGCGTTTGCGGGCCTCGTCTCCAGGATTGACAGCAACGGTGAAAAGACCGTGATCGCCAAGGAGCTGAAGATGCCGGAAGGCATCGCGCGCACAAGCGACGGCAAGCTGATCGTGGCGGAGGTCGGCGCCAAGCGGCTGATCGAGATCGAACCTGAGAGCGGCACGACAACGGAGATCGCCGCCAATCTCCCGATCGGTCTGACCGGCGCCCCCGGCGGCTTTCCGACGCATATCCCGACCGGCGTCGCCGTCGGCGCGAGCGGCGCGATCTATTTCAGCTCGGACATCGAGAATGCGATCTACAAGGCGGTGAAGAAGTAGTTCTGGCCAGCGAAATCTGACCATGAGGGAACCGGGTCGGCGGTTCCCCGGTTAGATCTGGACGGGACCGACCAGCAGGAGGATCGCCCCATGACGCGCCTCTCACGCGACGATGTTATCAAGGCCGTGGATCGCGCCGACGACGTCACCATTGCCCAGATCATCGGAACCGGCGCGACCGCCGAGGAGCTCGCCGAAGCCCAGGCCTGGCTCGCCAACGACGAGCCCATGATCAACGATCTGCGCCCGCTGGCGCAGGGCCGAGTGCGGGAGCTGGTGGATATTTTGTCGGAGCTGGAGGAGGAGGAGGAAGAGCAGGAAGGCATGGCCGATCCGGCCTCCGGCTCTGCCATCGACTAAAGGGTGATCAGAACAGGTTTGATTGCTGCAACGGCAAGCGGGAAAGGTAAATGAACCGCGGCAACCGACCCAACCTAAAGCCCTTCCGTTTTTGGAGTGCTTCACTTTGACAGAAGCGTAGTCGTCGTCCGTGAACAAGGGCCTAAAGCGATTGAGCGGGCCTATGTCGACAAGGGGGTGCCGCGGCCACGACGCGCAAAACCCGTGGCTCGTCTTCATCTCGGGCCAGAAGCGCGGCGTCTTTGGCATCATCGAGCGTGAGCCGCGACGCCGCTCCGTCATCGAACCCATCATCGGGCACGTGAAGGCCGAAGGTCACCTCGGCCGCTTCCATCTCAAAGGTCGCGCAGGAGACGCGCGCCAAAGTTATCCTCTCAGCCGTCGGCCACAATTTCCGCCGCATCTTGATTGGCCCCGAAAACCCCTTGGCCCTGATCCTCGGGCTGCTATGGCGTGCGCTTGCCTGTCAACCCCAGCTCAATCCGGCTTCTTAATGAACGACTAGATATTCATCCGAAGCACGAAGAAATGCTTGTTTGCAGGAATGATCTTGCCGTCCGGAGTGGCGTTGACGTTCGTAATCCTGATCGACTGGGTCACATTCCCCCCGATTGCCATGATCTTGCTGGAAGACAGTTCAACCACCAGGTTTGTGTGAGAGTGAAAGGGCGTGTCCGGCAACTTTCGTTCGATGTCTGCGCGGCTTTGGACCTCGTCCGAAAACCCAATGAGATCTCCGACTCTCGGCGCCATTTCGCCCTTGTCAAAGTAAACGATCGGCGCGTCCATGCGATTCGCAATCCGGTTGGCAAGAGCGGCGAGGATATAAGTCGAATGGCTCGCTGAGAAAGGAAACTGGGCTCTGGTCACACCTCCGGCATTCAAGACAAATGAAATATAGGCTGCCGACCATCGTACGGCCGCTGGATCTGTGACGTCGCCGCGGCCAACGAACTTGAAATATTCGAGCACCCGGGCGCGCAATGGCTCCTCGCCTTCCTTTACAACTGATCCTCCCCGCCGTGCGAACGTATTCATCTCGTCCAGCGCCGCCCGAACCGCATTCGTGAGGACCAATGTGGCGCCGGAGGAGGTGCCGGGATGCCCAGCGCCGCTGCTGGGCGTAATCGTGACCAAGGCGACGACCTCGTTCTTTCTCCGCTGATAGAGGGCATTCAATTTGTTGATCGCCTGACCGACCGTCAGCCCGCCCAGTCCATTGTTGCGCGCGGCTTTCACCCCGATCACCGACTCGATCGCGGTATCGGGATTTGCGGTCAGCATCTTGACCGCGCCACCAAGACCTTGCTGATGGGCCATGTAAAGCTCCACCGGCGTGATTGTCCGCCCCAACCTAGCCTTGAGCGCCTTTGCGTTCTTCACCGTGAATGCGCACCCGATCTCGACCTGCATGTCGACCGAAGCGCCAGCCGCCTGACCATTGCCGGGGCCGCCGCGCCCTGGAAATGTAGGGCCACCTTCGGCCGCCCATGTCTCGTCGATAAACTGAAACAGGCCGGCCGCGCTGCTTACGGAATTGCAGTCGGTTGGGTCGAAGTCACCGGTCTCTATCTTGACGATCGTCAAGACGGTCATCGGATCCAGGCCATGAGCTTTCGCGCCAGCGATCAGCTTGTCGATAATGGCCTGACGATTTCCGGGCTTGGCCTGAACGTCGCCACTCAGGTCGCTCGAAGGGTCATCCAGAACCGGGCTGTCAGGATCGGCCGGAAGGCTGTCCTTGATTGCGTGCGCCAGCCTGCGGACCTCGTCAAATCCTCGGGCAAGCTTTGCGGTGCAGGCCTCCAGCGCTTCCTTGATCGTCGCGCGGCCATCTTGTTTGAAGATTGCCTCGTTGCGGCTCAAGAAAGCGTTGCGCTCAGCATCATCCGAAAATATCTGCTTGATGATGTCCAAGGACGACTGTGTAGGCTGGGCTTGCTCGGCATCGAGGATTTTTGCGGCCGCATCCGATCCGAAAGTCCCGGCACCCAAAAAGATGAACGCCAGATAGAGGTCCACCGCGGTCAAGCTATGGGCCGGACGCAGTCCCTTGAGAAGGGTTGCCGACTTCGATGCCAGCACAGCAGCAACGACACATTGCGCCGTCGGAAACTTGATTTGGTCGGCTGTAAGACCTCTGAGCTCCGCTAACGCTAGGAGCTCCTGCCAGGTTTTGGTCGTGAACTTGTATGCGCCGATTGTTTCTGCGCCGTCGGGGTCGTTGGTCTTGACCTCATCCGGGCCCCATTGGTCGCCGCTTTGCACAAAGGCCAATGCATAGAGGTAAGCGGCATTGGTTGCGTTCTGCTCCGCCTGTGTAAAGCACGCATCCGCAAAGTCGTCTCTCGAGACCCGCGGGGAAAACGGCTGGAAACCGCCGGAGACCGGAATGTCGCTGTTCTCGTCGACGATGAACTGGTTGTCGACGAACCCCTTCCGCTGCTCAACGTTGGCTCCGCTCGTCGCTTCAACGAAAACCCAGGTGATCGTTGTTCCCCCGAGGATCTCCGTGGTGGAAGGCTTCGCCCCAATCTTGACCTTCTCGCCCGCAAAGACCCGCAACGGCACGCCGTTCAGCACCACCTGGTCCGAGTCGTCTCGTCCCTCCTTGAGGAGAGGTTGATTCGTCAGGATCTTCCCGACCGTGGCTCCCGCCATGTCCAAACTCCCAAAATCAAAAAAGGATCGATCTCATCCGTTATTTGCAGGTTGCCCAGCTTGTCTGCAGGTGCGCAAAATATTGTTGTACGACTTGTCGTTGACGGTGCTCGTCGTCGGATCGGTCAACTCGGCCTTTCTCGCAGCGGACATTTGCTTCTTGGCCTCAACGATCGCATCGCGGGTCAACTGATCGAACTTTCCGCTTGCATTGTTCTTGATCCTCGCATCGCAGAATCCGAGCATGACTTGAAATGCCTTCACCCCCGCTTCATCGACGAATGCGTATCTTTCGAATGGTGTCCGGTTGACTCGTCCCTTCGGCAAATCGTCGAAGCACGGTTGATCAGAGCGTGTAAATATCTGCGTTTCGACGCCGTTGACGATTTGCGGCTCGATATTGTTGAATGGCACGGCTGAAGCGCCGCTTTGCAATGCGCCCAGTTTGGCCTGCTTGATCGCGTTTCGCATCGTGTCGTCAAAACTGCTGGATTCTTTGAGACACAATGTTCTCTGGATCACTGCACCGGTGGACTGGGACATGGCCCGCTCGCTGTCCGTGACACCTCCGATCATCTTCGGTGGCTTTGGCGTCTGCGGGTTCCCGGGCGTGTCCGGCAGCGGGTCGCGCGGGTTCTTCGGAGTCGCGTTGAGCAAAGTCCCCGCCACCAGCGATCTGCGAATCTGCTCCGCATTACCTTTATCGGGCGGCGTGTTGCCCGCGACGCTGTCGCGCGTCCGCTGATTAACCAGGTCTTCGATATAGAACGGCGTACAGATCAGCAGATATTCGCGGAGCACGTGGACGGCGTCCGGCTGATAGGCAATCCGCACATTCAGCGTTTCGCGATACTGCAGACGTTTCTCGCGAACCAGAAGCGAGACCGTCGATTTCTCGATCTCGAATAGCAGTCGCGAATAGTAGTTCGTGAAGGAATTGCTCGCCAGGCCGAAGGCAAGTCCCGTAATCGCTATCGGCGCGGCGCCAACACCGGTTGTGTACAGCAGCGCTTCAGTGAATGTCCTCGTGTCATGGATCTGGCTCAGGATAGCATTATGATCACGACGCCTGCTGGCGAGCCAAGCCAGATAGCTATCGCAGCGGCGGTCGATATCGTTGAAGCCGGCGCTCACCAGCGCCGTCCATTGGGCATTTCCGAACCGGCTCATGTCACAGGCAATGCTGGCATCCGGCGTGTCGGAAACAAGTTTCGTGCCTCCGGCCTGCGCGCACAGATAGGTGAGATAGACTTCAAGTCGGCGAGTCGATTCCGCCATGTCCCCGGCCGGCAACTCTGTGCCGATACCTTCTTGAATCAGCTTCTCTTCCACCGAGAGACAGCCGCTGAGCGCCAACGCCAGTGCAACGCAAATCGCAACGATACCGGCACGCATCGCACGCTCCCACAATATCTTTCAGATTGTGGCGAGCTCTCCCTGTCACTCAAATTGACAGCGTCACGCGAGCAACATTCGGGCAAATACCGTACGTCGCCACAATCCCTTAAATCTTGGGGGATTGTGCCGAGCCTCGGTCAGATTGTTCAAGAAGATTCATGCACGCTTACAGAGAAAGCGTGGTGCGTGTTCTATTTATAACACACTGCTCCTGCGTGCTTTGCCGCGACACATCTACCGGTTGTGACATCTTGTCATGCGCGCAGCACCGGATCGCTCCGTTGGCGGATGCCCACGGTCGGCATCACTGCACAAAAAAACCTCCCCGCATCGCGGGGAGGTTTGGACAGGTTCAGTGTCGTTTCGTACCCTTCAGTTCAGCTTCCGCTTCGGCACCGGCGCCTCGAACTGGGTGATCTCCGCGGTCTGCGGCGCCTTGCCGTTGAAGGTCAGGACGTTGCCTTCGGACGAGATCGCGACGTTGTCGCCGTCCCTGGCGTCGCCGGCGAGGATCATCTCGGCGAGCGGGTCCTGGAGGTAGCGCTGGATCACCCGCTTCAAGGGCCTTGCGCCGTAGGCGGGATCCCAGCCCTTGGCAGCAAGCCAGTCGCGGCCGGCGGCATCGAGGCTCAGCACGATCTTGCGATCGGTCAGGAGCTTCTGCAGGCGTGCGAACTGGATCTCGACGATGCGACCCATCTCGCTCTTCTGCAGCCGGTGGAACAGGATGATCTCGTCGACGCGGTTGAGGAATTCGGGGCGGAAGTGCGCCCGCACCATTCCCATTACCTGGTCGCGCACGGCCGAGGTGTCCTCGCCCTCCGGCTGGTTCACCAGATACTCCGAACCGAGATTGGAGGTCATGATGATCAGTGTGTTGCGGAAGTCGACAGTGCGGCCCTGGCCGTCGGTCAGGCGGCCGTCGTCGAGCACCTGCAACAGGACGTTGAAGACGTCGGGGTGCGCCTTCTCGATCTCGTCGAACAGCACGACCTGGTAGGGCCGGCGCCGCACCGCCTCGGTGAGCGCGCCGCCCTCGTCATAGCCGACATAGCCCGGAGGCGCGCCGATCAGCCGCGAGACCGAGTGCTTCTCCATGTACTCGGACATGTCGAGGCGGACCATCGCCGTCTCGTCGTTGAACAGGTACTCCGCGAGAGCTTTGGTCAGCTCGGTCTTGCCGACGCCGGTGGGGCCTAAGAACATGAACGAGCCGGTGGGGCGGTTCGGGTCCTGCAGGCCCGCGCGCGAGCGGCGCACGGCGGTTGCGACCGCACGCACCGCCTCGGCCTGGCCGACGACGCGCTTGCCGAGCTGCTCCTCCATCTTCAGGAGCTTCTCCTTCTCGCCTTCCAGCATCTTGTCGACGGGCACGCCGGTCCAGCGCGAGACCACCTGCGCGATATGGTTGGCGGTAACAGCCTCCTCCATCATCTCGCCGGCATTCTCCTTGGCCTCGATCTCCGCGAGCTGCTTCTCGAGCTGCGGGATCCGGCCATAGGCCAGCTCGCCGGCCTTCTGGAATTCGCCGCGGCGCTGCGCGTTGGCGAGCTCGACACGAAGTGCGTCGAGCTCGGCCTTCAGTTTCTGGGCGTCGGAGAGCTTGCTCTTCTCCGCGCTCCAGCGCGCGGTCAGCGCCGCCGACTTTTCCTCGAGCTCGGCGAGGTCCTTCTCCAGGGTCTGGAGCCGGGACTTGGAGCCGACATCGCTTTCCTTCTTCAGCGCCTCCTGCTCGATCTTGAGCCGGATGATCTCGCGGTCGAGCGAATCCAGCTCTTCCGGCTTGGAATCGACCTGCATCTTCAGCCGTGCCGCCGCCTCGTCCATGAGGTCGATCGCCTTGTCGGGCAGGAAGCGGTCGGTGATGTAGCGGTTGGACAGCGTCGCGGAGGCCACAAGCGCGGAATCGGTGATCCGCACGCCGTGGTGCTGCTCGTACTTGTCCTTCAAGCCGCGCAGGATCGAGATGGTGTCCTCGACCGAGGGCTCGCTGACGAAGATCGGCTGGAAGCGCCGCGCCAGCGCCGCATCCTTCTCGACGTGCTTCTGATACTCGTCGAGCGTGGTCGCGCCGATGCAGTGCAGCTCGCCGCGGGCGAGCGCCGGCTTGAGCAGGTTGGAGGCGTCCATCGCGCCGTCGCCCTTGCCGGCGCCGATCAGCGTGTGCATCTCGTCGATGAACAGGATGAAGGTGCCTTCGCTCCCGGTCACCTCCTGCAGCACGGCCTTCAGCCGCTCCTCGAACTCGCCGCGATATTTCGCGCCTGCGATCAGCGCACCGAGGTCGAGCGCGAGCAGCTTCTTGTCCTTCAGGCTCTCCGGCACGTCGCCATTGACGATGCGCAGCGCAAGGCCTTCGGCGATGGCGGTCTTGCCGACGCCGGGCTCGCCGATCAGCACGGGATTGTTCTTGGTCCTCCGCGACAGCACCTGGATGGTGCGGCGGATCTCCTCGTCGCGGCCGATGACCGGATCGAGCTTGCCGTCGCGCGCGGCCTGGGTCAGGTCGCGGGCATATTTCTTCAGGGCGTCATAGGCGTTCTCGGCGGTCGCAGAGTCGGCCGTGCGGCCCTTGCGCAGCGCCTCGATCGCCGCGTTGAGGTTTTGCGGCGTGACGCCGCCCTTGGCGAGGATGGTGCCGGCCTCGCTGGTCTTCTCCAGCGACAGGCCGAGCAGCAGCCGCTCGACCGTGACGAAGCTGTCGCCGGCCTTCTCGCCGGCCTTCTCGGCAGCGTCGAAAGTGCGGGCCAGCTCGGGCGCGAGATAGATCTGCCCGGCACCGCCGCCGGAGACTTTCGGCACCTTGTTGAGGGCGTCCTCGGTCGCCTTCAGAATTGCACGGGAATTGCCGCCGGCGCGGTCGATCAGACCGGCAGCGAGCCCCTCATTGTCGTCCAGGAGGACCTTCAACACGTGCAGGCTGGAAAATTGCTGGTGCCCCTCGCGCATCGCGAGCGACTGCGCAGACTGAATGAAGCCCCTGGAGCGTTCGGTATACTTCTCGATATTCATCTTTTCTGTCCCTCGGCCTGCCCTTGGGGCCCTCTTAAGGCACCCCAATACGGCATCTTCATTGGGTTTCCGCTGACCGCCTTGAGGTTTCTCAAGCAGCAAACGGCCGTTTCTTGCCGACGTTGCCGCCGGCCTGAGCCAAATGTGGGAAGCGGGTTGCGGATGCGAAAGAGGCAACTTCACAATTTCGTGCGCGCGTGGGCGGGCTTGGCGCTGGCGGTCCGAATCCCTTAAGTAGCGGCATGACAGCCAGCCATACCGCCGAGATCACCGGCCTCTACCGCTATCCCGTCAAGGGCCTGACGCCGGAACGCCTGTCGCGCGCCGCTTTGCGGGTCGGCCAGACGCTACCGGCCGACCGCCGCTACGCCATCGAGAACGGCCCGAGCGGCTTCAACCCCGAAGCCCCCGAATGGAAGCCGAAGATCCAATTCCTGATGCTGGCGCGCAATGAGCGGCTGGCCGAGTTGGACAGCCGCTTCGACGACACCACCAATGCGCTGACCATCCGCAAGGATGGCCAGATCGTCGCCAGCGGCGATCTCGAGACCGCCGCCGGGCGCGCCGCCATCGAGGCCTATTTCCGCGAGAACTTCCAGCCCGAGTTGAAGGGCCCGCCCAAGGTTCTATCCGGCCGCGACCACAGCTTTTCCGACGTCGCCCGCAAGGTCATCTCCATCATCAATCTCGGCAGCGTCCGCGCCATCGAGACCATGCTCGGCGGCGTCGCCGTGCATCCGCTGCGCTTCCGCGCCAATCTCTACGTGAAAGGCTGGCCGGCTTGGTCGGAGCTCGACCTCGTCGGCCAGACGCTCGCGATCGGGCAGGCCCGGCTGAAAGTTATCAAGCGCATCGTCCGTTGCCCGGCCACCAATGTCGACCCCGAGACGGCCAAGCGCGATCTCGAAATTCCGCCCACGCTCTCGCGCCATCTCGGCCACATGGACTGCGGCATCTATGCCGAGGTGATCGCCGACGGTGACGTCGGCGTCGGCGATGTGGTGGCGGTGGAAGAGCCGAGATTGGTGTGAGCGGCTACGTCGCTCAACACGCTCCGTCATTGCGAGCGCAGCGAAGCAATCCAGAGATCTATCCGTTGAGACAGTCTGGATTGCTTCGTCGCTTCGCTTCTCGCAATGACGACAGCAACGAGCCTTAATTCGGCATCACATACGCATAGATCTTGCCGCGCGAGACCGGCGCTTCGCGGACGCGGTTGCCGTTGTTGCCGGAGATCATGATCGGATTGCCCTGCGCGTCGATGCCGGTGATGATGCCGACATGGCCGCCGCGGCCGCCGCGCGACATCACGGCGATGGCGCCGACTTGCGGACCGGAGATGCGCGTGCCGTAGCGCGCGAACGAGCTCGCCATGTCGGAGCCGGTGCCCCGATGGCCGGTATGCTCCAGCACCATGTTCATGAAGCGCGCGCACCACAGGCTGCCGCGGCCGGTCGGATTGCCGCCGATATAGCGGCGCGCCTCGGAGACGAGGCCCGATCCGCCACCGAAGCCGCCGCTTGGGACAAGCGTGTTGCCGGCCATGCCGCCATTGTTGGCGTTGGGATCGTAGCTCGCCTGGGTATCGGCGAAGCCGCTCGCCTGCAATTGCGCCGCGCTGCGCTCGAAGCGCGAGCCTCTCGCATGATGGCGGTGATGATGATGCCTGGCGTGGTGCACGTCAGCGTGCCGCTCTGCGCTATGACGATGATGCGGCCGCGCCGAGGCCGGCGAAACCAACGCGGCGACCGCCGCGAAGAGAAGCGCCAGCGCGACAACACAACGCGACAGGCGATACGCAAACAACTCAACCATTCTTCATCCCTAGTTGACACCCCCACTTCCCGCCGGCCCGTGCAATGGCCGACATCCGTTTGGCCGTTAAGCCGCCCGATGTGGCGAGAAAAAGACGCGACACCGGCGAATAGCTGCGATGATCTTGTGTTCGTGCTCGGCTGCTGCTGCCGCATTGCCGACAACAGAATTAACTGCGATCCTCGAGCACGGCTTGAAACAGAGGGAAACGGTTAATGCCCCACGCCACGACCAGGGACGGCATCCGCATCTATTTCGAGGAGGCGGGCCAGGGAACGCCGATACTTTTTCTGCATGAGTTCGCGGCCGACTACACCAATTGGGAGCCGCAGATGCGCTACTTCTCGCGTGGCCATCGCTGCATCACCTATTCGGCGCGCGGCTACACGCCGTCGGACGTGCCTGACGGCGAGGTCTACACTTACACGCATTTCTACACCGATGCGCTTGCCGTGCTCGATCATCTCGGCATCGAGCGCGCGCATCTCGTCGGGCTGTCGATGGGCGCCTATTCCGCGCTGCAGATCGGGCTCAACGCGCCGCAGCGCGCGCTGTCGATGACGCTGGCCGGCGTCGGCTCTGGATCGGAGATTGAGACGCTCGACGATTGGCGCAAGCAGTGCCGCGCCAATGCCGAGCAGTTCGAGACGCTGGGCTCGGTGGAGGTCGCGAAAGTCACGCGCGAGGCGCCGAGCCGGATTCCGTTCCTGGTGAAGGATCCGCGCGGCCACGCCGATTTCTACGCCGCACTGGCGCGGCACGATGCCAAGGGATCGGCGCGCACCATGCGCGGATTCCAGGGCGGCCGTCCCTCGATCTACACGATGACGGACGCGATCAGAGGCGCGGCAACACCCGCGCTGATCATCTGCGGCGACGAGGATGATCCGTGCATCGGGCCGAGCTTGTTCCTGAAGAAGCACCTGCCCGCAGCGGGGCTCGCGATGTTTCCGAAGTCCGGCCACGTGCTCAATTTGGAGGAGCCCGCGCTGTTCAACGAGAATGTCGAGCGGTTCGTGACACTGGTGGAAGCAGGGCGCTGGCTGGTGCGGGATCCGCGGTCGCTGGCGGCGCATTAGGCACGGGCGCAGCCAAGTATTCCGTCATTGCGAGCGCAGCGAAGCAATCCAGGGTCTTTCCTCGGAGGGACTCTGGATTGCTTCGCTGCGCTCGCAATGACGAAGGATAGACCTCAGCTCCTCATTTTGAGGAACGCGAACGGGAAACTACTTCCCCCCGCCCCGGCTCAGCAAGAACACCGCCTGCTCGCCGAACATGTTCCACACCCACCAGGGCAGGTTCAGCGGCACCGGGCGGCCGTAGAGATCGAGCGCGACCGAGCGCTCCATCTTGACGTTGATCTCGTCACAGAGCTGCACGAAATCCTTGATGGTGCAGAAATGGATGTTGGCGGTGTCGTACCAGGTCGCCGGCAGATTCTCCGTGCGCGGCATGTGGCCGCCGATCAGGAGCTGGAGCCGCATCTTCCAGAAGCCGAAATTCGGGAATGAGACGATGGCGCGGCGGCCGATGCGCAGCAGGTTCTCCAATACGACCTTCGGCTGCCGCGTCGCCTGCAGCGTCTGCGACAGGATCACGTAGTCGAAGGCATCGTCGGGATAGTTGACGAGATCGGTGTCGGCATCGCCCTGCACCACAGCAAGCCCCTTGGCGACGCAGCGGTTGACGCCCTCGCGCGACAATTCGATGCCGCGGCCGTCGATGCCGCGGGTCTCCAGCAGCTGAAGCAGATCGCCGTCGCCGCAGCCGACGTCGAGCACCTTCGAGCCCGGCTTGACCATTTCGGCGACCAGCAGATGATCGGCGCGAAACTGGCCCGACGGCGCGGCCGCAACGCCGTTCAACGGCAGCACTTCCTGCACGGACATCGCTAGCGGTCCTCGAGGCTGAGCCCGCGGGCCTTGCCTGCCGATTGCAGGAAGGCGCGGGAGATATCGAAAAATTCGGGCACGTCGAGCAGGAAGGCGTCGTGGCCGCGATCGGTCTCGATCTCGGCGAACGACACCCGCGCGCTCGAGGCGTTCAGCGCGTGCACCAGCGCGCGCGATTCCGAGGTGGGGAACAGCCAGTCGCTGGTGAAGGAGACCACGCAGAAGCGGGTCTCGATGCCGGCGAAGGCCTTGGCCAGCACGCCGCCGTGATCGGCGGCGATGTCGAAATAGTCCATCGCGCGCGTCAGATAGAGATAGGAATTAGCGTCGAACCGTTCGACGAACGACGAGCCCTGGTAACGCAGATAGCTCTCGACCTGGAAGTCGGCGTCGAACGAGAAGGTCGGCAGCTCGCGATCCTGCATGCGCCGGCCGAACTTGCGGTGCAGCGCCGCGTCCGAGAGATAGGTGATGTGCGCCGCCATCCGCGCCACCGCGAGCCCGCGATGCGGATGGATGCCGCGGTCGGCATAGCCGCCGCCGTGCCAGTCGGGGTCGGCCATCACGGCCTGGCGGCCGAGCTCGTGGAAGGCGATGTTCTGTGCCGAGTGCCGTGTCGCGCAGGCAATCGCCAGCGCAGAGAACACGCGGCTAGGATAGGCCGCGGTCCATTGCAGCACCTGCATGCCGCCCATCGAGCCGCCGACGACCGCAAACAGCGTGTCGATGCCGAGCCGGTCGATCAGCATGGCCTGCGCGCGCACCATGTCGGGAATGGTGATGACGGGGAAGTCCAGGCCCCAGACCTTGCCGGTCGCCGGATTGATCGACGCCGGCCCGGTCGAGCCCATGCAGCCGCCGATCACGTTGGAGCAGATGATGAAGTAGTGCTTGGGATCGATCGGTCGGCCGGGGCCGACCAGCGTCTCCCACCAGCCCGGCTTGCCGGTGACCGGATGCACGTTGGCGACATGCTGGTCGCCGGTCAGCGCATGGCAGATCAGCACCGCATTGGAGCGATCGGCATTGAGCTCGCCATAGGTCTGGTAGGCGATCTGGAACGGGGAGAGATCGATACCGCAATCGAGCCGCAGCGGCTGCTCGGTGCCGAAATGCGCAACCAGCGAGCTTGGATGATCCACCTCGTGCGACCGCTCGTCGGCGCTGATCGCAGGACTCGGTATCGACTTGACGCTACCCATCTCGGACATCGACCTCGTTTGCGACTGGCTGCTCGACCGCGCCGCTGACATCAGGCCATGAAAAACCCGGCCTGAACGATAGGTTCGGCCGGGATCGGAAGCGTCCCCGGCCTGTTTAGCGAGTTTTTTAACGTGGCTGCAAGCCGGCCGGCTCAAATGACCACGGAACGGGCAAAAGCTACCGTCTTGGGCGGTTTTCGTCAAGTCGCGGCCCGGATCGGCCCAATTCGTCTCTCTCGCGGCGACCGAAAAGGACGTCATTTCTCTTTGCTTTCGCCGCCACGACTGCCTAATCAGGACGTCACCCATCGGAACGATCGACGACCAGACATGTCCCAACGTCCGCCCGCGCCACCATCGTTGCAGGAACTGCGCAAGGAGATCGACGCGATCGACGAGGGCATGCATCGCCTGCTCATGCAGCGCGGCGAGATCATCGATCGCCTGATCCAGGTGAAGCAGACCCAGGAGGTCGGCTCCGCATTTCGGCCTGCGCGCGAGGCTTCCATGATGCGCGAAATCGTGCAGCGTCATCGCGGCATCCTGCCGCTCGACACGGTCGAGAGCATCTGGCGCGTCATCATCGCGACGTTCACCTATGTGCAGGCGCCGTTCTCCGTGCATGCCGACGTCTCGGTGAGCGAGCCGGCAATGCGGGATTCGGCGCGCTTCCATTTCGGCTTCACCGTGCCTTATGTCGCGCATTTCAGCGCGCAGGCCGCGGTGGAGGCGGTGGCGAAATCCAAGGGTGACCTGGCGCTGGTCTCGGCGACCTCAAGCCGCACGCCGTGGTGGCTGGAGCTGGAAGCGGACGGCGCACCCAAGATCATCGCGCGGATGCCCTTCATCGAGCGCGCCGACCATCCCGCCGCATTGCCGGTGTTCGCGATCTCGCGCGTCGCCGACAGCGCCCTGGTGACGGAGGTCGAGACCTTCAGCGTGCGCGTATCGGGATGGAACGCCGAGGTCGCCCGCGCGCTGTCGCCGCTCGCCGAGATCGTGGCGGTGCCTGATACCGCCTTCGACGGCGCGGCGCTGCTGGTCTCGGTGACCGGCGCCACCAGCATCGACAAGATCAGGGCTGCCCTGATCGAGGCGGGGGCCTCGGTGCGCTCCGTGGCCCTCGTCGGCAGCCACGCAACGCGCTATACGGTGCCCCCGACCGGGCCGAAATCGTAAATCGCGAAAAGCCCAGCCTATCCGGAGTCCAAGATGTCCCGCCCCGTGCCGAATCCCGGCATTCTCGATATTGCGCCCTACACGCCCGGCAAGAGCCCGGTGCCGGAGCCGGGCCGCAAGGTGTTCAAGCTCTCGGCCAACGAGACGCCGTTCGGGCCCTCGCCCAAGGCGATCGAGGCGTTCAAGCGCGTGGCAGATCATCTGGAGGACTATCCGGAAGGCACCTCGCGCGTGCTGCGCGAGGCGATCGGCCGCTCTTTCGGTCTCGATCCCAACCGCATCATCTGCGGCGCCGGCTCGGACGAGATCCTCAATCTGCTGGCGCACACCTATCTCAGCCACGGCGACGAGGCGATCTCGACCACGCACGGCTTCCTGGTCTACCCGATCGCGACCATGGCGAACGGGGCCAAGAACGTGGTCGCGCCCGAAACCAACTTCACCGCCGACGTCGACGCCATCCTCAAGGCCGTGACACCGCGGACGAAGCTGGTCTGGCTCGCCAATCCCAACAACCCGACCGGCACCTATCTGCCGTTCGATGAGGTCAAGCGGCTGCGCGCCGGCCTGCCGGCGCACGTGCTGCTGGTGCTGGACGCCGCCTATTGCGACTACGTCTCGCGCAACGACTATGAGATGGGGATCGAGCTCGTCGCCACCACCGAGAACACGGTGGTGACACACACCTTCTCCAAGATCCATGGTCTCGCCGCGCTGCGCATCGGCTGGATGTTCGGGCCCGAGCACATCATCGACGCGGTCAACCGCATCCGCGGCCCCTTCAACGTGTCGACGCCGGCGATGTATGCCGCGGTCGCCGCGATCGAGGACACCGCGCATCAGGCGATGTCGAAGCAGTTCACCGAAACCTGGCGCAACTGGCTGACCGAGGAGATCGGCAAGCTCGGGCTGAAGGTGACGCCGAGCGTTGCCAATTTCGTGCTGATCCATTTCCCGACGGACAAGGGCAAGACCGCCGACGACGCCGACGCTTTCCTGACCAAGCGGGGACTCGTGCTGCGCGCACTGAAGAACTACGGCCTGCCGCATGCGCTGCGCATGACCATCGGCACAGAGGAGGCCAACCGCCTCGTCGTCGAAGGCTTGCGCGACTTCATGGGCGGCAAATGAGTGCGCAGGGGCACTTCCAGCGCGTTGCGTTGATCGGCTTCGGCCTGATCGGCGGCTCGATCGCGCGTGCTGCGAAGCTCCAAGGCCTCGCGGGCGAGATCGTCACCACTGCGCGCTCGGAAAAGACGCGCGCACGCGTCGCCGAGCTCGGCATCGTCGATCAGGTCGTGGCGACCAATGCGGAAGCCGTGAAGGATGCCGATCTCGTCATCCTCTGCATTCCCGTCGGCGCCTGCGGACCCGTGGCGCAGGAGATCGCGCCGCATCTCAAGCCGGGCGCGATCGTCTCCGACGTCGGCTCGGTCAAGGGCGCGGTGGTCAGGGACATGGCCCCGCATCTGCCGAGCGGCATTCATTTCGTGCCGGCGCATCCGGTGGCGGGCACCGAGCATTCCGGCCCGGATTCCGGCTTTGCCGAGCTCTTCATCAACCGCTGGTGCATCCTGACCCCGCCCGACGGCACCGACGCAGCGGCGACCGAGCACCTGCGCGCGTTCTGGGCGGCGATGGGCGCCAAGGTCGAGGTGATGACGCCGGATCATCACGACCTCGTGCTCGCCATCACCAGCCACCTGCCGCATCTGATCGCCTACACCATCGTCGGCACCGCCGACGAATTGGCGCAGGTGACGGAATCCGAGGTGATCAAATTCTCCGCCGGCGGTTTTCGCGATTTCACCCGCATCGCGGCCTCCGATCCGACGATGTGGCGCGATGTCTTTCTCGCCAACAAGGAGGCCGTGCTGGAGATGCTCGGCACCTTCACCGAGGATCTCGCAAAACTCACCCGCGCGATCCGCCGCGGCGATGGGGAGGCGCTGTTCGACCACTTCACTCGCACCCGCGCCATCCGCCGCGGCATCGTCGAGATCGGCCAGGATTCCGCCGCGCCCGATTTCGGCCGGCCGCATGCGGCGCTGAAGAAGCCGTGAGCCTGTCATTCCGGGGCGCCCGAAGGGCCGAGCCCGGAATCCATCAGGCCACAGCGCACATGGTGAAATGGATTCCGGATTCGATGCTACGTATCGCCCCGGAATGACGAGAGAGTCTTCAATACAGCGGCGGGATCTGCCCGACCTTGACCGGGCCGAGCAGCACGGCGCCGTCGACGAATTTCAGCGGGAAGCTCCGCGCCTTCTTGCCTTCCAGCGTGCTCTCGGTGCCGATCGAATTGACGCCGGCGGCAACGCCGGCATTGGCGTTCTGCTTGATGACCTTACCGAGGCCGGGCACGGCGCGGTCGAGCGCGCCGAACAGATTGTTGAGGTCCTGCGACTTCACGCCGGGCGCGAGGCGATCGAGCGTTGCCTGCGGCACGCCCTCCTCTAGCATCTTCTCGATGCCGAGCGCCGGGATCACGCGTTCGAGGCCGGTCACCGTCATCTGCAATTCGCCGTCGAGCCGGCCGTTGGGCGACAGGCCGAGCGTGCCGGCCGCAACCGCGATCGTCTCGCCCTGCTGGATGCGCGACTGCACGATCTCGATGTGACCGCCGGCGGCCTGGATCTCGCGGAAGCGCTGCGGCCAGGGCTTTGGCGTGAGGTCGGAGAGGCCGGTGATCTTGGCGCGGGTGTCCGCCTCGAACGGCTCGGCGAGCAGCGGATGCACGCCCTGGATGCTGCCCTGCGCGACATGGAGCACGGTCTCGATCACCGGATGATCCGACGCTGAGCCCTCGGCGAGACGGCCATGCAGCTCGACCTGCCTGGCGCGCGCAAGCGGCACCTGAACGCTGCCATCGAGACGGTTGAGGCCGGGCTCGTCGAACACGATGGAAGCGCGGTCCGGCACCGCCGGCAGGCCCGCCACACTGGCGCGGCCCTTGCTCCAATTCACGGTGAAGGTGTTTTGCGTGACGCCGTCGATCAGCGTCGCAGGCGCGGAGAATTCCGCGATGATGCGCTTGGGATCGTAGACCTGGGCCACGACCAGGATGTTGTCGAGCTTGGCCGTGAACGGCGTCTTGCTCGCATTCTGCGAGATCAGGGCGACGCTAGCGCCGGAGCACTGGACCTCGAAGCGGAACGGGAAGCCGGCGATCGAGCGCTTGGCGCAATCATAGACGCGGCCGGCCTTGGCTTCCTGCGCCCGCCAGGCGTCGGCGGTGATTTCGGCCTGCGACGCCGCATAGAACCAGAAGCAGCTCCACGCGACGGCAAGGATCAGGACGAGAACGGGGGCGATGAAGAGGCCCCAGCGGGAGCGGCGGCGTGTGGCAACGGGCATATTGGACATGCGGCGACCCTTTGACGCCAGATTCAGGCAAATGTAAGCGGAGCCGGCCTGCGACGAAAGGTGCAGAAATCGCTTCGCTTGGGCGCAGGGTTCTGGTAGCCGTGCCCGAAATGTCCGAAATCACCCTCCCCTCCGTCACCACAGCCAACGGCGACCTCTGGGTGTTCGGCTATGGCTCACTGATGTGGCGGCCGGGCTTCGACTTCGAGGAGCGCGTCCCGGCGCGGCTGGTCGGCGAGCACCGCGCGCTCTGCGTCTATTCCTTCGTGCATCGCGGCACGCCGGAGAAGCCGGGCCTGGTGCTCGGACTCGACCGCGGCGGCGCCTGCCGCGGCATCGCCTTCCGCGTCGCCGAGAAGAACCGTGCCGAGGTCGTCGCATATTTGCGCGCACGCGAGCAGGTCACCTCGGTCTATCGCGAGGTGATGCGCTCGGTGTGGCTGGAGAACGATGCGCGCCAGCGCGTCTCCGCGCTCGCCTACGTCGTCGACCGCGGCCATGTGCAATATGCCGGCCGCCTCTCGCTCGCCGAGCAGCACCGCCACGTCGTCCAGGGCCACGGTCAGTCCGGCGCCAACCGCGACTACGTCACCGCGACGGTGAAGGCGATCGAGGCCGAAGGCTTTCGCGACACCCAGCTGCATCAGCTTGCATTGATGCTGCATGCTGATGCGCATTCCCTGCACGCGGCGGATCGGGACGAAGATCGCGAAAGCCGCTAAAGCATGATCCGGAAAAGTGCGAAGCGGTTTTCCGGAAAGATCATGCGTAAACAACAACCTAAAGCGCGGTGATGATTCATCTCAATCTCATCGCGCTTTAGCCCGCCCGCGCGTAGCTCGGCGCCGAGCCGATCAACTGCTCCTGCTCCTTCCGACCCGCTTCGACGAGGCGAGCGGTCGCGTCCTCGATCGCGGCTTGCACGCGTGCGAGAAACTCGTCCTTCGGCAAGCCCGGCGGCAACGGTTCGAGAAACTCCACCACCAGCGTGCCCGGATAGCGCATGAAGGTGCGGCGCGGCCAGAACAGGCCGGAATTGAGCGCGATCGGCAGGCACGGCACGCCGCAGGAGGAATAGATCTGCGCAAAGCCGGTCTTGTAGTCGGGCGGCGCGCCCGGCGCGCGGCGTGTGCCTTCCGGAAAGATCACGAGCTGCTTTCCACTGCGCACCGCCTCGCGCGCGCGCCGCGTCATGTCGAGCAGCGCCTTCACGCCGGCATTGCGGTCGATCGCGATCATCCCTGTCTTGACCAGGAACTGGCCGAACACCGGGATCTGCAGCAGCTGGCGCTTGAGGATGAAGATCGGCCGGTTGAAGAAGCCCGGCAGCACGAACGTCTCCCAGAACGACTGATGCTTGGCCACGATCAGCAGCGGTCCTTTCGGGATGTTCTCGATGCCGCGGAATTCCACCTTGATGTTGCAAACCAGGCGCATCAGGACCATCGTGGCCTTGGCCCACCATTCCGCCACCGTCAGCATGGCGCGCGGCGGCAATGCAAAGGTCGGCAGCGCAACGATCGCGAGACAGACCAGCACGGCATAGAACAGCACGTTGAACACGAGCGAGCGCAGAAAAATCAGGAACATCGATGGTCCGATCAATTGGCCTGTGCGGTGGCGGGTCGCCTCGGTTGCTGACCTGCAGGCTGCTCCGACATCTCGGGCCAAAGGTCAATCCCGAAATCTTCCAGCCGCACCCTGAGCTCGGCCGCAATGTACTTGACGTATTCAGACAGGAGCAGCCGCAGCGTCGAGCCCGAGGTCCACCACGGCTCCTCGCGCCATTTTTCGCCGACCACCGCGAACGGGATCAGCGTCGTCCGTGGCATCGCATGCGAGAATTCCACCAGCGCACGCGGCATGTGATAGTTCGAGGTGACCACGATCAGCGATGTAAATCGGCGCCCTTCGGCCCAGCGCCGCGCCTCCGCCGCGTTGCCGCGTGTCGAAAGCGCGGTGCGGTCGAGATCGACGCAGCAGGTCATGAAGGACTGGTTCTCCGGCAAGGTCCGGGAGATGTCGCTCGCCGTCGAGGTCGGATGCACGCCGGAGATCAGGAGCCGCCTGCCATAACCCGCAGCCAGCAGCTCCATCGCGTCGGAAACCCGCGAGGAGCCGCCGGTCAGCACCACGATGCCGTCAGCCTTGCGGTCCGGCACCGTCTCGGCGCCGCGCAATTGCGACAGGAATGCAACGAAGCCCGCTGCCGCGCCGACGAAGGCGAGTGCGATCGTCGACACGATTGCCGCGCGCAGCCAACCGCGCGGCAGTTTCGGCGATCGATCGTCGGTCGGCGAGGTCATGCGATGTCGGTGATCCCTTCCCGACCTGATTTTATGACGTTTTGAGGCGAAGTGGAGTCCGGTTTCTTCACCCTCTCCCCTTGTGGGAGAGGGTGGCTCGCCG
Organism: Bradyrhizobium glycinis; assembly: GCF_016031655.1. Taxonomy (GTDB): domain Bacteria; phylum Pseudomonadota; class Alphaproteobacteria; order Rhizobiales; family Xanthobacteraceae; genus Bradyrhizobium; species Bradyrhizobium glycinis. Next base: position 7,129 of record NZ_JACCHQ010000012.1, on the reverse strand, counting down.
CGAAGCGGCGAGGCGGGTGAGGGGTCTCTCTCCGCGCACTCACGTCAGCATTTGTACGCGTGGATAGAACCCCTCATCCGGCGCTTCGCGCCACCTTCTCCCACAAGGGGAGAAGGGAAGAAAAAACTCAATCAACGTCATTCAATGTCGCGAACAGCGTCTGGCGCGAGGCGATTGCGGTGATGGCACCGATCAGCACCGCCTGGACCGCGAGCACGACGTAGCCGGAGGGGCGCAGCGAGAAGGTGCCGAGCAGCGCGGCGAACTGGTCGCCGACGGGGGTACCGGAAAACCAGCCGGCGATGGACTCAGAGAAGCCGAACACCAGCATGGCGGCGCCCCCGCCGATCACACCGCCCTCCAGACCCAGCCTGAGGAAATGACGCAGGAAGTGGTTGGCGATGTAGCGGTCGCCGGCGCCGACGAAATGCAGGACCTCGACGATCGGACGGTTCGCCGCCATGGCACCGCGGGTCGCGAACGACACCGAGATGATGGTTGCGATGATGACGAGCGCGAGGATACCGAGGCCGGCCAGCACGGTGGCGTTCGTCATCAGGCGCATGCGTTCGATCCAGGCGCGGTGATCGTCGACGCTGGCGCTCGGCGCGACCTGCGTGACGCGCGCGCGCAAGGCGCCGAGATCGAGCGGCGTACTCGGCTGCACGCGCGCGATGATCATGCGCGGCACCGGCAGATCGTCCATCGACAGGCCGGTGCCGAGCCAGGGCTCGAGCAGCTTGCCACTCTCCTCCCTGGTGAACGGCTTGACCTCGACGATGCCGGCTTGCGCGCGCATCGCCTCCGTCACGGCTGCGGTGTCGCGCTCGAGATCGCGGCCGACCTGCGGACGAACCTGGATGGTGATTTCGCTCGCAACATCCGACTGCCATTCGGCCGCGGAGGCACTGACCAGCAGCACCGTGCCCGTGGCCATCGAGGCGAGGAACGTCATGATGGCGACCACCGCAAGCAGCGCTCTGCCGTGGATCGAGGCGCGCGGCACGATCGGCGACATGTTGCGCGCCTTGGCCGGAAGCTGCGGACGCTCCTGTCCGAGATCGACCAGCACGCCGCGCTCGTCCAGCCTACTCATAGACGTGCAGCCGTCCCTGGTGCAGCACCAGCCGCCGGGCTTCGTACTGGTCCATCAGCCCGATGTCGTGGGTGGCGATGATGACGGCGGTGCCTGATTTGTTGAGCTCGATGAAGAGTCGCAGCAGGCGGCGGCCGAGCGTCGGATCGACGCTGCCGGTCGGCTCGTCCGCGAGCAGCAGCTGCGGCCGCGAGATCACGGCGCGCGCGATCGCGGCGCGCTGCTTCTCGCCGCCCGACAGGATCGGCGGCAGCGCGTCCATGCGGTCGCCGAGGCCGACCCAGCGCAACAGGTCGATCACCTCTTTGCGGTAGCTCGACTCGCTGCGGCCCATGACGCGGAACGGCAGCGCGACGTTCTCATAGGTCGTCATGTGATCGAGCAGGCGGAAATCCTGGAGCACGATGCCGATGCGCTTGCGGAGGTCCGCGATCTCGTCCTTGCCGAGCTGCGAGATGTCGTGGCCGAACAGATTGACGAGGCCCCGCGTCGGTCGATGCGACAGGAACAACAGGCGCAGCAGGGACGTCTTGCCGGCGCCGGACGGTCCGGTGAGAAACTGGAAGGAGTGCGCGGGTATCTGGAAGGTGAGGTCGCGCAAAATCTCCGGCCCCAGACCGTAACGCAATCCGACATTTTCGAACCGAACCAAGCTCAGCTCCGTTCGAGAGGGGGCGCGGGCCGCATTGCGGCGCTCCGCCATACGCGATCAACGGGTTTTGCCGCCGTTATGGTTTCCGGTTCGTTAACGGTCACCCAGTAGCATAAAGGGCGCCCGATCTCCGCGACCGTGGCATCGTCAAGACCCGTCCAAGACCTCCGTTCAAGACCTTCGTTCATGCATCAAGGCTCGTCCATGCATATCGTCTGCCCCCATTGTATGACATCCTACGCCATCAAGCTCGCGAGCCTTGGGGCGAACGGGCGGGCGGTCCGCTGCTCCCGCTGCAAGGAGACCTGGATCGCCCACGCCGAGGATGCCATCGAGGAGGCGTCCGTTCCGGCCATGGCCGCGGCCAGCCGAGCCGACGACCAGTCCGACCTCGCCGAACAATGGAACTCCTATGCCAAGGACGACGGCGCCGCTGATGCGCCCGTCGTTGATAGCCCCTCGATCGCCAGCGACTGGCCGGATGAGCAGGCCCGTGAAACCGAGGACGAATGGTCGGCAGCGGCCCGGCAGGTCGAAGAGGACGCGGCCGGCGCACAGCACCAGTCCTGGTTCCGTAGCCTGTTCCGCCGCCGCGGCGCGCGGGTGAGCCGCCCGGTCCCCGCCGCGGCATCGCGCAAATCCTATCTTGGCCTGCCGACCGCCTGCGCCGCGATGGGTGCGCTGGTGCTGGCACTGGTGCTCTGGCGTGGCGACGTGGTGCGGCTGCTGCCGCAGACGGCAGCCTTCTACAAGATGGTCGGGCTCGAGGTGAACTTGCGGGGTCTCGCCTTCAAGGACGTTAAGCTCTCCAGCGAGACGGTGGACGGTAAGCAGGTGTTGGTGATCGAGGGTGTGATCGTCGGCGAGGGCAAGAAGCCGCTCGACATTCCGCGCTTACGCTTTGCCGTGCGCGACGCCCAAGGCGCGGAGATCTATGCCTGGAACACGGTGCTGGAGCAGACCGTGTTGCGGCCCGGTGAGCGCGCCTTCTTCCGCTCGCGCCTCGCCTCGCCGCCGCCGGAGGGCCGCAACATCGACGTGCGCTTCTTCAACCGGCGCGACATTGCCGGTGGCAGCGTATAATCGCCCCCGCAAGGGGCGCCTATTTCAAGGTTCGTCTCATGCCGAAAATCTTGATCGCCGACGACGAGGATTCAATGCGCACGCTGGTGGCGCGTGCCATCGCCATGGACGGCCACGAGACTGTCACCGCCCAGGACGGTGCCGAGGCGCTGGAGATCCTGACCCGCGAGGATGGCGCCTTCGACCTGTTGCTCACCGACATCCAGATGCCGGTGATGGACGGCATCGCGCTGGCGCTCTCAGCCGCGCGCGATTTCCCCGACCTGACCATCTTGCTGATGACCGGCTTTGCCGACCAGCGCGAGCGCGCCTCGAACCTGAACGCGCTGGTGCATGACGTCGTGACCAAGCCGTTCTCGGTCGCAGATATCCGCACGGCGGTCGCCGATGCGCTGGCGGCGAAGAAGGGGTAGCGTCCCAACAACAGCCGCTTCGCCGTCGAAGCACTGGCGCACAAGGCCTCCATTTCGTCATTGCGAGGAGCCCTTGCGACGAAGCAATCCAGAATGCCTCGGCAGAAAAATTCTGGATTGCCTCGCTTCGCTCGCAATGACGAGGACGTAGCGGACTAGCGCTTCAAAACTCCTTCAGCAGCCGCTCGAGATAGTCGAGCTCGATCTGGGGCCGCGAGGGATCGCCGAGACGGCGGCGGAGCTCTTCGAGAATGCGGCGGACACGCTGCGTGTCGATCTCGCCGGGGATCTTGACCGTGTAATCGTCGCCGTATTCGCGTCCATGAAGCGGCCGGCCGAGCGGATCGGTCTGGTTGCCGCCGCTCTGTTGGCGGCCGGCGCGCTGACCGGGGCCGTCGCCCTGGCCGTCGCCATCGCCCTGCTGCATCGCCTCGGCCATCTTCTGCGCACCCTTGCGCATGGCGTCGAGTGCCTTACCCTGCGAGTCCACGGCGCCGTCGGCATTGCCCTCGCCGAGCTTTGATCCGGCATCGCCCATGGCACCGTCGGCTGCATCCAGGCTGCCGTCATCGCCCTGGTCGCCGTCCTGATCGCCGTTCTGGCCGGGCTGGCCCTGCTCGCCTTGCTGCCCCTTCTGGCCCTTCTGTGCCTGCTGGCCCTGCTGACCCTTCTGCCCCTTCTGGGTGAGGCCGCGCTTGGCAAGCTCGTCCTGCAGCTTCTTCAGGCGGTCGCGCAGTCCCTGCTGGTCCTGCTGCAGCTCCGACATGGACTGATCGCCCTGCTGCTGCTTGCCGCGCGAGCGGTCGCGCCGGGAATCCTGGCCCTGCTTGAACGTCTTGTCGCGCAATTGCTGCTGCTTGCGGATCATGTCGCCGAGCTCATTGAGCGCCTGCTCCATGTCGCTCTCGCCGGACTGCCCCGGCTGCGCCATCTGGAGGCCCTCCAGCATCTGCTGAAGCTGGTCGAGCAATTGCTTGGCGGCATCCTTGTCACCGGAGCGCGACAGGCGCTCCATCCGGTCGATCATGTTCTGCAGGTCCTGCTGGCGCAGAACCTTGGTGTTCGGATCGAGCGGTCGCGCCAGCTGCTGCGGGTCATTGTTGTTGCGGAACTGCTCGGCGAGCTGGCGCATGAAATCGTTGAGCGCCTGACGCAGATCCTGTGTGAGCTTCTTGATCTCCTCGTCGCTCGCGCCGCGCTCCAGCGCCTGCTTCAGCGCGTCCTGGGCCGCGCGCAACGCCTTCTCGACGTCGGAGATCTTGCCGTCCTCGATCGTCACCGCAAGCGCCCACAGGCTCGCCACGACCTCGCGCAGGGCATCATCGGTACGGGCCGCCTCGAGCTGCCGGGCCACGCTGTGCAGGCCGAGATATTGTCCCGCCTTCGGCGTGAACATCTCGGGCGCGATCATCAGGCCGTCGAGCGCGGCATAGACGTCCGAATTCTTGTTGGCGTCGAGCGCGAGGATGCGGCGCTGCTCGATCAATGCACGGGCCAGCGGCTTGGTGAAGAGCCGCTCGGGCAGGCGCATGTTGAACGGCTCGCTTGCGGCCTCGTTGCCGGCCTCGTCCTTGGCCGTGAGCGTCAGCGTGACCTCGGCGCCGGCATAGGGATCCTCGCTGAGATCCTTTACGGATTGCCCGACGCCGTTGCGGGTGCGTGCATTGGGCAGCGCGAGCGGGAATTGCGGCGGCTGGAACAGCGGCCGCGGCGCCGTCCTGGTGTCGCCATCGCCGGCAGCGGCGTTCGGACCATCCTTGGCAGTATCTTTGGCACTGTCTTTGGCACCATCTTTGGCGTCGGTGGACCGCGGCGCGAATTTCGCCTCGGCGCCGGTGACCCCGTAATCGTCCTCGATCTTGTAGGAGAGCTGGAGCGCGCCGCGCGCCTGGCGCTCCGGATCCTTGGCGAGCGCGATCGTCGGCGGACGATCCGGCGTGGCCGCAAAGGCCCATTGCGGCTGGCCGGAGGGCGCCCGGAGATGCGCGGTGCCGTCACTGGTGATCGCGAAATGCTTTTCGTTGGTCCCCTTGGGGCTCGCTTCAGTCGGGGCGACCTCCTTGAGGCCGCCCGAGACGGCGACATCCAGGTTGCCGCCGGAGGAGCGCACGATCAGGGTCGAGCCGGCGGGAACGGCGAGCGGGCCGCTGGCGGGCAACGCCGCAGCTTCCTTGTTGGCGGCCGACAGGATGACCGGCGGCCTGCCGGTGTAGAGCGGCGGCGTGACCCAGGCATCGACGCGAACATTGGCCGGCGCCAGCACCCCGTTCCAGTCGAAGGCGGCGCCAAGCCGCATCGCACGCTCGTCACCCGCGGCAAAGAAGGTCGCAACCAGCATCACCATGACGAGGGCACGGAGCGCCCAGGGGTCGTGAAGCGCGAGCCGGGGGTGCGGCACACCTGCGCGGATGCGCTTGATGGAGGCGAGCGTCCGTTCGCGCTGCGCCTGCCACAGCGCCAGCGCGACCGGGTCCTGCGAGGTCAGCGTGTCCGTGAGCGTGGTGGCCGGGCGGTGACGGATGCCGGAGCCACGGTCGAGCCGGGCGAGCGCTTCCTCGCGGCTCGGCCAGCGGAAGCGAATCAGCGGGAACAGGGCCGCTGCCGCGATCGCGGCGAAGAGGGCAAGGCCGACGGCCCTGGCCGTGAACGGCAGCGCCAGCCAGAGGCCGGCCCAGGACACCACCAGGAACAGGCCGACGACGGTCAGAAGGCGCGCCGCATTGGGCCAGGCACGCTCCCACGCGATGGCATAAGTCGCCCGATCAAGGGCCTGCGCCAGCTTCAGCCGCGACAGCGCATCGCCGTTGCGGATCGGGTCTGACGGGTCGGGGGTGACGCCGTTCAATCAACTCTCCAGGTTGCCCGGTAGAGCAGAGCCTATCACAACGGCAGCACTGAGGCATCCGTTCCTGTACGGGAGAGCCTCCTTTTCCCGCATAACACGAGGACGTGACTGGCCCGGCGCAACCCCGTAATTTCCGCGCGCCAATCTCGAGGAAAGACGAAGGAAACGATGCTCAACGAATATTGCTGGGGCGCGGTGTGGGGCCGCGAGGAGCTGCCGCGCAAGACCCGCAGCATGCTGAACATCGCCATGATCGCGATCCTCAACCGTCAGCACGAGTTTCGCGCGCATCTGAAGGGCGCGCTGACCAATGGCGTCACCCGCGAGGAGATCCGCGAGATCCTGATGCAGGTCGCGATCTATGGCGGCATGCCGGCCGCGGTCGACAGCTTCCGCATCGCGCGCGAGGTGTTCGCGGAGATCGACGGCAAGGCGTGAGGAGCAGCACCAATCTCCGCTCGTCGTCCCGGGGCGCGCAAAGCGCGAGCCCGGGACCCATAACCTCAGGAAAACGTGGTTACACGAACCCGGAGTAACCACTTCGCGCAGCGACTCCGCCCTGTGGTTATGGGTCCCGGGCTCATCGCTTCGCGATGCCCCGGGACGACGAGCGGAGAACGATCGCCGCTTCACGTACAACGGACCACGAAGAAGAAATAGGAAACACCATGGACATCGGATTCATCGGGCTCGGAAACATGGGTTTCCCGATGGCGCGGCGGCTGATCGAGGCAGGGCATCAGCTCGTCGTGTTCGACACGCGCAAGGAGGTCATGGACAAGCTGGTCGCGCGCGGTGCCATTGCTGCGTCGTCGCCGAAGGACGTCGCTGACCAGGTCGAGACCGTGATGGCGAGCCTGCCCTCGCTGCAGGCTTCGCTGGACGTTGCCACCGGTGCAAACGGCGTGATCGAGGGCAAGCGCGCGAAACGTTTCATTGATCTCTCCACCGTCGGCTCGGCGATGGCCGCGAAGATTCACGGCCTGCTCGCCCAACGCGGCATCGTGCAGATCGACTGTCCGGTCTCCGGCGGCGTCGGC
>NZ_JACCHQ010000011.1 GCF_016031655.1 Bradyrhizobium glycinis | reverse complement strand
CTGGCCGCGCCCCGAACGGCCAGCCCGTCGCCAACATTCCGCAGGGCCTCGACGTGGTGTCGCAGGCCTTCAACACCGATGTCGGCGTCGACAACGACGCGATCTCGTTCAAGGGCGGTTATGTCTGGTACGACGTGCTCGCCATCACGCCCTCGCGCGACCGCAATCTCGACGAGGTCCGCGATCAGGTCGAGGCGCGCTGGCGCCAGGACCAGATCGCGGCCAAGCTGAAGGCCAAGGCGACCGAGATGGTGCAGAAGCTCGAAGCGGGCGGCAAGCTCGCCGACGAGGCCGCCGCGGTCGGCGCCAGGGTCGAGACCGCGACCGGCTTCAAGCGCGACGACTCGCCCGTGCCCGGCACCGTCGTTGCGGCGGCCTTCCGCACCGCCAAGGACGGCATCGGGCAGACGGCCGTGAGCGGCGGCAGCGAGGTGATCGTCTTCCGCGTCACCGACATCATCGATCCCGCTGTCGACCTTGCCTCCGACGCGGTCAAGAAGCTGAAGGAGAGCCTCGACCGCGCCCAGACCGAGGAGCAGGTCGCTTCCTACGTCAACAAGCTTGAAACCGATATCGGGACCACCATTAATCAGGCCGCCTTCGCGCAGGTGACCGGCGCGAACCAGTGAGTTGAAAGCACGCGATGGACGACCTGAAATCGATCATTGGAAAAGTGGCGACCGGCGCCAGCCTGTCGCGTGACGAAGCCGCTTCCGCCTTCGATGCCATGATGAGCGGCGAGGCCACGCCGTCGCAGATGGGCGGGCTCTTGATGGCGCTGCGGGTGCGCGGCGAGACCGTGGACGAGATCACCGGCGCGGTCGCGGCGATGCGCTCGAAGATGCTGACCGTCCAGGCGCCGCCCGAGGCGGTCGACATCGTCGGCACCGGCGGCGATGGCTCCGGCTCGGTCAACGTCTCGACCTGCGCGTCCTTCATCGTCGCGGGCGCCGGCGTGCCCGTGGCCAAGCACGGCAACCGCGCGCTGTCGTCGCGCTCGGGCGCCGCCGACGTGCTGGCCTCGCTCGGGGTAAAGATCGATCTCAAGCCGGAGCAGGTCGGCCGCTGCGTGCGCGAATGCGGCATCGGCTTCATGTTCGCCCCCGCCCACCATCCCGCCATGAAGAATGTCGGCCCGACCCGGGTCGAGCTCGCCACGCGCACGATTTTCAATCTGCTCGGCCCCCTGTCCAACCCGGCCGGCGTGAAGCGGCAGATGGTCGGCGTGTTCTCGAGGCAATGGGTGCAGCCGCTGGCGCAGGTGCTGAAGAACCTCGGCTCCGACACCGCCTGGGTGGTGCACGGCTCCGACGGTCTCGACGAGATCACCCTCACCGGCCCGACCTTCGTCTCCGCGCTCCACAACGGCGAGATCCGGAATTTCGAGGTGACACCGGAGGAAGCCGGGCTCCCGCGTTGCGAGGCCGGTGCGCTCAAAGGCGGTGACGCCGATGCCAACGCGATCGCGTTGCAGAGCGTGCTCGACGGCAAGCCGAGCCCCTATCGCGACGTGGCGCTGCTCAACGCAGCCGCCGCGCTGGTCGTGGCCGGCCGCGCCAAGGACCTCAAGGAGGGCGTCGCGATCGGCGTCCGCTCGATCGACAGCGGCGCAGCGAACGCGAAGCTGAAGCAGCTGGTCACGGTCTCCAAGAGCTGAACTCCCGCATGTCCGACATCCTGACCAAGATCGAGACTTACAAGCGCGAGGAGATCGCGGCGGCGAAGCGAGCGCGTCCGCTCTCAACTGTCGAGGCACAGGCCAGGGCGGCCTCCGCACCGCGCGGTTTCCTGCGCGCGATCAAGGCCAAGCACGCCAAGGGCGGCTACGCGCTGATCGCCGAGATCAAGAAGGCCTCACCCTCCAAGGGGCTCATTCGCGCCGATTTCGACCCGCCGGCACTCGCAAAGGCCTATGAAGCCGGCGGCGCCGCCTGCCTGTCGGTGCTGACCGACACGCCCTCGTTCCAGGGCCATCTCGACTTCATGGTGGCCGCGCGCACAGCAACCTCGCTCCCGGTGCTGCGCAAGGATTTCTTGTTCGATCCCTACCAGGTGGTCGAGGCGCGCGCGCACGGCGCCGACTGCATCCTGATCATCATGGCGGCGCTCGACGACGCTGCCGCAAGAGACCTCGAAGACGCCGCCCTCGCCTACGGCATGGACGTGCTGATCGAGATCCATGACCGCGCCGAGCTCGACCGGGCGCTGAAACTTCGCTCCCCGATGATCGGGGTCAACAACCGCAATCTCAGGACCTTCGAAACCACGCTCGCGACCAGCGAGGCCTTGGCTCCGCTGATCCCTTCGGATCGGCTGATGGTGGGCGAGAGCGGCATCTTCACGCCCGCGGACCTCGCCCGGCTCGAGCGCGTCGGCATGTCGACGTTCCTGGTCGGCGAGAGCCTGATGCGACAGGCCGACGTCACGGCGGCGACGCGCGCGCTGCTCGCGCGCGAGGCGACGGCGCGCGCGGCGGGCACGCGCTGACATGGCGCGCCAGCCAGGGAAGAGGTCAGCCAAGGCGAAGCAGGCCAAGGCCGCCCCCGGCCCCGCCCTCACCCATATCGGCGCCTCCGGCGAGGCGCGGATGGTCGACGTCTCGGACAAGCCGGCGACCGAGCGGCTGGCGGTCGCCGAGGGGCGCGTCGTCATGACCAAGGCGACGCTCGATCTGATCGTGTCCGGCAACGCGAAAAAGGGCGACGTGCTCGGCACCGCGCGCATCGCCGGCATCATGGCCGCCAAGCGCACCTCGGAGCTGATCCCGCTCTGTCATCCGCTCGCGCTATCGAAGGTCATTGTCGATATCGAGCCTGACGCAAAGCTGCCGGGCTGCGTGGTACGGGCCAGCGTGAAGGTGACGGGGCCGACCGGCGTCGAGATGGAGGCGCTCACGGCGGTCTCGGTCGCCTGCCTCACCATCTACGACATGATCAAGGCCGTCGAGCGGGGCGTGCGCATCGAGGGCATCCATCTGGTCGAGAAGCTCGGCGGCAAATCGGGCCATTACCGCGCCTGAAGCGGGTTTGTGTTGGCACCCCATATTCATATTCGCGCCGCGCGCATGGATCGCTTTTGCGCGCGAGCATTCACGTCTCGTTAACCGCGCTTCCTAACTTTACCTCCACACCGTCACCGTAAACCAACGGATGTTCTCAGGGTCCTGAATTGATCCTGACGTGTGCGCGGCAACGAATCCAGCATGAAGATGAAACTCGGCAGTCGTCTCTTTGACCAGGTCTTCGTGCGCAGCGGCCCGATCCGCTGGCTGGTGGCGGGCGGCACGCTGCTGATCGCAGCCATCGCCATAGGCTCGGTCCTGATGGCGCAGAACTTCCGGGAGCGAGCGCTGCGCAATTCCGGCCGCGAGCTGGAGAATACCGTGCTGCTGCTCGCTCATCATTTCGACCAGCAATTGCAGGATTTCGCCGTCATCCAGAAGGATTTCGTCGACCACGTCCGCAGCATCGGAATTACGACCGGAGAGGACTATCGCAAGCGCCTCTCGGGCGAGGACGTGCACCGGATGCTGCGGTCGAAGATCGAGGCGCTGCCCTATATGGGTGGCGTCAACATCATCGATGCCGAAGGCAATCTGATCAATTCCTCGACGGCATGGCCGGCCCCCAAGGTGAATGTCGCCGATCGTGCCTACTTCCGCACCTTCAAGTACGATCCCAATGCGCCTGATGTCCTGATCGAGCCGCTGCACAGCCGCATCTCCGGTGCATGGACCATTCTGGTGGCCCGGCGGGTCGTCGGGCCACGCGGCGAGTTCCTCGGTGTGGTCGGACGCGGAATCGAGCCCGCCAATTTCGAGAAGTTCTTCGCCTCCGTGGTGCTCGGCGAAGGCGCGACGATCTCGATGCTGCATCGCGACGGCACGCTGCTCGCTCGCTATCCGCATTCCGGCGAATTGATGGGACGAAACTTCAAGACCGGACCGTTCGAGCATCAGAGGGTGTTCGGGCTCGATCATTTCGCCGGCCGCTTCAACAGCCCCGTCGACGGCGAGGACCGGCTGATCTCCTCCCGCGCCCTGCCCCACTTCCCGATCCTGGTGATGGCCACCACGACGCGCGCGGCGGCCCTGGCGGACTGGCGCGAGCAGATCGGCATCCTGATCTCGATCGCGGCCTCTTCCGCGCTCGCGATCGCAGGCGTGCTGATTGCGGTCGTGCGCAAGCTGCTGGAGCAGCACCGCCTTTCGCGCGAACGGCTGACGCTGGAGAAGCAGCGGCTCGACCGCGCCGTCAACAACATGACGCAGGGTCTCCTCCTGTTCGACGCCGAGCAACGGCTGGTTGTTTGCAACCAGCGCTACATCGAAATGTACGGTCTGTCGGCCAAGGTCGTGAAGCCCGGCTGCAGCTTCCACGACATCATCGCCCATCGCAAAACAACCGGCTCGTTCACCGGCGACGTCGATGCCTATGTCGCGCGCGTCCTGAAGGACATTCATCTCCGCAACTCCATGGTGGTCGAAACCGCCGACGGCCGCTCGATTCACATCCTCAACGAACCGCTCGCGGATGGCGGCTGGGTGGCGACCCATGAGGACATCACGGAGCGCCGGCGCATCGAGGAGCGCATCACCCACCTCGCCCATTACGATGCGCTGACGGACCTGCCCAACCGCGCCATGTTCCACGAGCATCTGCGGCAGGAGCTGGCCGCGGCCCGCGGCGGCGAGCAGATCGCGGTGCATTACATCGACATCGACGAGTTCAAGGGCGTCAACGACGCGCTCGGCCATCTCGTCGGCGACGAGCTGTTGAAATCGATCGCGACCAACCTCCGCCGCTGTGCGGGCCCGGCAGACTTCGTGGCGCGCCTCGGCGGCGACGAATTCGCCATCGTGCAGGGCGCGGTGACGTCGCTCGATCAGGTCAACGAGCTCGTCGCGCGCATCTTCGACACCATCCGCGCGCCGGTCGACTGCATGGGCCACCATCTCACCAGCGACGCCAGCATCGGTATTGCGCTCGCGCCGGAGCACGGCACGGCGCTGGACCAGATCCTGAAGAACGCGGACATGGCAATGTACGCGGCCAAGTCCGCCGGACGCCGCACCTACCGCTTCTTCGAGCCGGACATGGACGCCAAGGTGCGCGAACGCCGCCAGCTCGAGAGCGACCTGCGCCACGCCATCGCGCAAGGAGGTCGCGAAGGCGGGCTCGAGGTCTATTACCAGCCCTGCCTCGGCCTGAAGGACGACCGCATCACCGGCTGCGAGGCTTTGGTGCGCTGGCGCCATCCCGAGCGCGGCTGGATCTCGCCCGCCGACTTCATTCCGATCGCCGAAGACACTGGCCTCATCAACGAGATCGGCGAATGGGTGCTGGCGACCGCGTGCCGGGACGCGGCAAGCTGGCCCGACGACATCCGCCTCGCCGTCAACGTCTCGCCGGTGCAGTTCAAGAGCGGCACGCTGGCGCTGAAGATCATGGCGGCGCTGGCCGCGTCGAACCTGCCGGCGAGCCGGCTTGAGCTCGAGATCACCGAGGCGGTCCTGATCCGCGACGACGATGCTGCGCTTGCGATCCTGCACCAGCTCCGCGCCATCGGCGTGCGCATCGCGCTCGACGATTTCGGCACCGGCTACTCGTCCCTGAGCTATCTGCACCGCTTCCCGTTCGACAAGATCAAGATCGACCGCTGCTTCGTCGAGGACATCGCCCGCCCCGACGGCTCCGCCAGCATCGTTCAGGCCGTCGTCAACCTGGCCGCCGCCCGCCGCATGACCACGACGGCCGAGGGCGTCGAGACCGAGGAGCAGCAGCGCCTCTTGCGCACGCTCGGCTGCTCCGAGATGCAGGGCTATCTGTTCAGCGCCGCCAAGCCCGCCGACAAGATGCTGGAGCTGTTCGCGCTGCACCGCGGCCGGCGCGGCCGGCGCGAAGGCAGCGAGAGCCGCCGCCGCGAGGTCGGTTAGCTCTTCGAAGCGGCGCTGCAAACGAAATCGCCCGGAAGCGGTCATCCGCTCCCGGGCGATCCATCATCTGGAGCTAGTAAGATCTAGTTCGGCACCGCAGCCTTCGTCGCAGGCTTGGCGGCGACATTTGCGGTGACGCCGCGGAGGAAATCGTAGGCCGCGTGCAGGGCCTTGTCGTCCTTCTCTTCCGGCGGGACGTAGGACTGTGATCCGGTCTGCTCGCCGCCCTCGCCGGCCGACAGATGCCCGCGCATCTGGGATTCCGCCATGGTGTCCATCCGGCCCTTCAGCTCGGGCGGCACGTCCTGGAGGATCTCGATGTCGGGCGCGATGCCCTGGGCCTGGATCGAGCGGCCCGACGGCGTGTAATAGCGCGCCGTGGTCAGCGCCAGCGCGCCGTTGCCGGAGCCGAGCGGAATGATGGTCTGCACCGAGCCCTTGCCGAATGAGCGCGTGCCGATCAGCGTGGCGCGCTTGTGGTCGTGCAGCGCACCGGCAACGATCTCCGAGGCCGAGGCCGAGCCGCCGTTGATCAACACGACGATCGGCTTGCCCTTGGTGAGGTCGCCGCCATGGGCGGTGAAGCGCTGGGTTTCTTCCGGACTGCGGCCGCGGGTCGAAACGACCTCGCCACGCTGCAGGAAGGCGCTCGATACCGACACGGCCTGGTCGAGCAGGCCGCCCGGATTGTTGCGCAGATCAACCACGTAGCCGGCGAGCTTCTCCGGCGGGACCTGCTTGGAGACCGAGGCGATCGCCTTCTTCAGGCCTTCGGTGGTCTGCTCGTTGAACGAGGTGATGCGGATATAGCCGATGTCGCCGTTCTCGACGCGGAAGCGCACCGGACGCACATGGATGATCTCGCGCGTGATCGCAACGTCGAGCGGCGCATCCGCGCCCTTGCGGATGATGGTCAGCTTGGTCTTGGTGTCGACCGGCCCCTTCATCTTGTTGACCGCCTGCTCGAGCGTCATGCCCTGCACGGCCTCGCCGTCGATCTTGCCGATGAGATCGCCGGACATGATGCCGGCCTTCGAAGCCGGCGTGTCGTCGATCGGCGAGACGACCTTGACGAGGCCATCTTCCATCGTGACCTCGATGCCGAGCCCGCCGAACTCGCCGGAGGTGGTCTCCTGCATCTCGGTCCAGCCCTTGGCGTTCATGTAGCGCGAATGCGGGTCGAGCGAGGTCACCATGCCGGTGATCGCCCCCTCGATCAGCTTGGCATTGTCCGGCTTCTCGACATAGCTGGCCTTGACCCGCTCGAACACGGCGCCGAACAGATTGAGCTGGGAATAGGCATCATCCGCGCTCACTGCCGCCCGCGCCGCCCATACGCCGCCCTGCGGGCTGGCTACCAGAAGGGTCAGGCACGCTCCCGTGAGCGCGCCCAGGGGGAACAGCAGGGTTTTCCGCATGAGGGAGCCTTTTGCTTGGCGTTTCTCTTGAGGGGTTTGGGAGACGCCATGCAAATGGCGATCCAGCTCATCTCTCACAATACCATTCTGGTTTCTTCAAGGCCGGGATGCCACGCTGAGGGCACACTGAAGAAATCCCTTCGCCTTGGCCTAAACTTTTGGCAACGTTCCGAAACTGCTTTGAAGCAACACGGCACCGGTCCGGGCCACCACGCCTCGCAGCTATGCGATTTTAGGATGGTTTTGGAGGGCCGGACGCGATAGGCGATGGCGACAAGACTTCAAATTCTCGGGAGGACAAAAATGAATGAAGCGCCCCGCATCCGGCCGGAACGGAACGTCGAGCTCGGTGCCAGCGACGAGCCGTTCCAGAACCTGCACGAGTTCGTCCGGAAGGCGCGCGCCAACCTCAACCAGAATGCCTGGGACTACATCGTCGGCGCCGCCGAAACCGAAACCACGATGCGGCGCAATCGCATGGCTCTCGACGAGATCGCCTTCCGCCCGCGCGTGCTGCGCGACGTGCGCTGGGTCGATGGCGGTGTCGAGCAGTTCGGCCGCAAGCTGCGTCTGCCGGTGGTGCTGGCTCCCGTTGGCGCACTCGAGATCTTCGATCCGGATGGCGCGGCGAGCGTCGCGCGCGCTGCAGGCAGGTTCGGCGCGGCGCACATGCTGAGCTCGGTGTCCGAGCCCGGCCTCGAGACGACAGCCGAGGCTGCCCCCGATGCATTGCGTCTCTATCAACTCTATGTCCGGGGCGACGATGCCTTCGTCGCCGACGTCGTCAGCCGGGCCGAGAAGAACGCCTATGCCGCCTTTTGCCTGACCGTCGACACCGCCCATTACAGCCGTCGTGAACGTGACATCGCCAAGCGCTACGTTCGCGAGAGCCGCCTGCGCGCCACCGGCGGCGATTTCCAGAAGGGCCTGGAATGGCGGACCGTGAAGATGATCAAGGACAAGTTCAAAATTCCGCTGATCCTCAAGGGCATCGCCACGGCCGAGGATGCGCAGATCGCGCTCGATCACGGCGTCGAGTGGATCTACGTCTCCAACCATGGCGGACGCCAGCTCGACCACGGCCGTGGCGCCATGCACGTGCTGCCGGAGATCGTCGACGCCGTGAAGGGCCGCGCCAAGATCATGGTCGACGGCGGCTTTTGCCGCGGCACCGACATCGTCAAGGCGATCGCGGCGGGCGCCGACCTCGTCGGCATCGGCCGGCTGCAATGCTGGGCGCTGGCGGCAGCCGGCGAAGCCGGCGTCGCGCGGATGCTGGAGCTGCTCGAAGACGAGGTGCTGCGCTGCCTCGGCCTCCTGGGCGCCACCTCATTCGCCGAGATCGACAAATCCTGCCTGCATCCGGCGACCGCCACCAACGCGCCCAGCGTGTTCAGCGCGTTCCCGCTGTTCGATCACGAGCCCTATCGTTACTGACGACCATACGGAGTTGAAAAGGACGCAATGACATCGCTCTCTCCCGGCAGCGCGGATGCGCTGCTGTTCGACCTCGGGCGCGTGGTGCTCGACATCGACTTCTCCAAGGCGATCGCCTGCTGGGCGGGACATGCCGGCTGTCAGCCGGAGGCCATCATCGCGCGTTATGTGCGTGATGAGGCCTACCGCCTGCACGAGATGGGCAAGATCAGCGATGCCGACTATTTCGCCTCGCTGCGGTCCTCGCTCGGGATCGGCATCACGGATGCGCAATTCCTGGAAGGCTGGAACGCGATCTTCGCCGGCGAGATGCCTGATATCGCCGAGCTGCTGCCGCGCGCGGCGAAGCAGATGCCGCTCTACGCTTTCTCCAACACCAATCGGCCGCACGTCGACTATTTCTCGAAGGAATATGCCGGTCTGCTCGGCCATTTCCGCGAGCTGTATCTGTCCTCCAGCATCGGCCTGCGCAAACCCGATGCCGAGGCCTTCGACCATGTCGTGGCGGCGATCGGCGTGCCGGCCGAGCGTATCGTGTTCTTCGATGACCTCGCCGAGAACATCGAGGGAGCCCGGGCGCGCGGCTTGACCGCCGTGCATGTCACCTCGCCGCTTGATGTCGGGAACGCATTGAAAGCACTGGGTATCTGAGCCGCGGAAAAGCCCGGAGCGCGCTCACTTCCCGGAACAAAATTTGCCGAAAATGTGGAACCCGATCACTTTGTGCATTTTTATACAGAGTTCCGGGAACGGAATACCAGCTTTCGGACTCATGAGTCCGTTGGGGACTTCTACATTGGACCGATCGACGTGCTGGGCAAGACCTATCTCACCAAGCAAGCCTCTCTCCTGCTCGAATTCGCCAGAACCACCTCGGATTCTGACCTCTCCGCCAAGCTGATCAGCAAGGCCGCCGACCTGAAATCCCAGGCCGATCCGCTGCCCGACAAGGATCAGGGTCCCAAGCCGCCCGACGTCGCGGACGTCAGTCCGGGCGATCCGACGGGGCGTTGAACGCTGTTGGCCGTGGCACTCGTCATTCTCATTCTCGCCATGGCTATCCCGTGCCGGTCTGTCTCGCCTTCCGCATCATGCCGCGGCGGAGTTGAGCCGCCCTCATCGGGCCCGGCGATCTCGCAGGGATGAACCATCCTGCGTGCCGCTTTGCCTCACGCCTGCTGTCGGCTAGAACTCTCGCCGCCCATTGACTGATGTGCCCAGCAGGAGTTCGCCCGTGGCCCTGATGCCGGTTTCTGACGCGCTCGCCGCGGTGCTGGCCGGCGCCGAGCCGCTGGCTGAAGAGATGGTTTGCCTCGACGAGGCCTACCATCGTGTGCTCGCCCGCGATGTCGCGGCACGGCGCACGCAGCCGCCGAAGGCGATGTCGGCAATGGACGGCTATGCCGTGCGTGCGGCCGACGCGGCCGTCCATTCCAGGCTGATCGTCGTCGGTGAGGTCGCCGCGGGCCGGCCCTTCGCAGGAAGCGTTGGCCCCGGCGAGGCCGTGCGGATCTTCACCGGCGGCGTCGTTCCCGACGGCGCCGATGCCATCGTGATCCAGGAGGACACGGCTACCGACGGCAAGCATGTCACGATCAACGAAGCCGCCATTTTGGGCCGGCACATCCGCCCTGCAGGCGTCGACTTCCGCGAAGGCGACGTGCTGTTGCGCAAGGGAATCCGTCTCACCGAGCGCGATCTCGCCCTCGCCGCCGGAATGAACCATCCGCATCTTGCCGTCATCCGCCGCCCGAGGGTCGCGATTCTCGCCACTGGCGACGAGCTCGTGATGCCAGGCACCACGCCTGGTCCCGGCCAGATCGTCTATTCCAACGGCTATGCCCTGCACGCGCTCGCCCGCAGCGAGGGCGCCGAGACCATCGACCTCGGAATTGCCGCCGATACGCTGGAGGCGACGTCCGCAGGCATCCGCCGCGCACGCGAGAGCGGTGCCGACATCCTGATCACGACCGGAGGTGCGTCGGTCGGCGACCACGATCTGGTCCAGCAGGCGCTCAAGGGCGAAGGCATCGCGATGGCGTTCTGGAAGATCGCGATCCGGCCGGGCAAGCCGATGATGCACGGTCGAATAGGCGCGATGCGCGTGATCGGCCTGCCCGGCAATCCCGTATCGTCATATGTGTGCGCCTTCCTGTTCATGGTGCCCTTGATTCGCGCCCTGTCGGGCCGTTCGGCGATTCATCATCAGCGCGAGCGCGCCGTGCTGGGCCGCGATCTCGGCGCCAACGACCAGCGCGAGGATTATCTGCGTGCGCGGCTGGAGGTGCGCGACGACGGCACGCGCGTCGCCCTTCCCGTCAGCCACCAGGACTCCTCTCTGCTTGCGAATCTCGCTGCGGCACAGGTACTTCTGGTGCGCGCACCGTTCGCGCCAAAGGCCGAGGCCGGCACGCCCTGCGAGGTGCTCCGGCTGCCCGTCTGAGCCACCCGGCCACACGTATTCCGCGAGTTTGGCCTCGTTCACTATAAATTAAGCAGTTGCGGAACACATATCGAACATATAGTGTCTGTTCATGATTTGTTTCGAGGATGTAGCGGCTTATTGCCGACTTCATCGTCTCGGAATCGAACGACATCAACCGGGGGACTTTGGTCGAGATGTTGACGCGCAAACAATACGAGCTTCTGCGGTTCATCAGCGAGCGTCTGAAGGAAAGCGGCGTGCCGCCGTCCTTCGACGAGATGAAGGATGCGCTCGACCTGCGCTCCAAGTCAGGCATCCATCGCCTGATCACCGCGCTCGAGGAGCGCGGCTTCATTCGCCGCCTGCCCAACCGTGCCCGTGCCATCGAGGTGATCAAGCTGCCCGAGCTCCAGGCCGCCGCCGGCAATCGCCGTGGCTTCACCCCGAGCGTGATCGAGGGCAATCTCGGCAAGGTGCGCGCGAGCTCCAGTCCGCCCGCCGACGAGGGCGAGCGCCCGGTCGCGGTGCCCGTGATGGGCCGCATCGCGGCCGGCACGCCGATCGAGGCGCTGCAGACCCGCAGCCACACCATCAGCGTGCCGCCGGACATGCTCGGCTCGGGCGAGCACTACGCACTCGAAGTTCGCGGCGATTCGATGGTCGAGGCCGGCATCCTCGACGGCGACATGGCGCTGATCCAGCGCAACGAGACCGCCAATACCGGCGACATCGTGGTGGCATTGATCGACGACGAGGAGGCCACGCTCAAGCGCTTCCGCCGCCGCGGCGCCTCGATCGCGCTCGAGCCCGCCAATGCCGCCTACGAGGTCCGCATTCTTCCGCCGAACCGCGTGAAGATTCAGGGCAAGCTGATCGGGCTTTACCGGAAGTACTGAGCGGTCCTGCGGTCGTTCGACACCTGTTGGAGCGTATCATTTCCGCTCCGGCTGGATGGTTTTTCCGTTCTGCTCAGATCGTCCGGCCCCTGCTCCGGCGATGCATCCTCGAAACGCCACGCGAAGCAACATCGCTTCGCGACCTGAGAGTTCGAGGAGACGCCATGTGCCAAATTCTTTGATGGACAATCATTGCGGCGCTGATCGCAGCATCGGCATCGCAAGCCATGGCCACACAAGCGCACCGCCATGTGCGCGAGCAATCGGCGACCAACGGGCATATCCGCAACGCGCGGAATGCAATCGCACAGCCTCCGAATTCCAGTGGGCAATACTCGGATTGGTCGGCGCCCGCGGGGCGCTGACATGGTGCCGGCAGAATGCACAGACGTCGGCTTTGTTCCTATTGGATTCGGGAAAGATAATGTGATTGCAGCTTGCAAATCGCAGCCGTAGATTTGCCTATAACCAAGCAGAGCGTTGCATACTTCCACTCTGATAGAGGCCTGCGCCTCAGAAGAGGCGCGGGTTGCTATCTTCGCATGAGGAGCACCCCGATGTGTGACTACAGCCTGCACGCCGTTGCGACCCGCCCCGCACAAGTCGGCGAGACGATCGTCACGACAACCTTCCGCGGTACCTCGACACGCGGCTTCGCCTCCGAAGCCGATCTCTCTGTCGCGGTCTGCCTGCTGCCGGGAACGGAGCTCGCTTTCGCCGACAACGTCCGTTACGACAACCGCTGGATCTGGACGCGCACCGTCAACTCCCGCGTCGGCAAGTTCGGCAAGATCGACCCGCATATTCCCGATCGCCATCATGACGCGATCGAATTCCCCGACGGCAAATACGTGCTGGTGACGCAGCTCGTCGAAGGCCAGCGCGCGACCGTGCTGCAATTGCCCGTGACGCAGCCGGCCCCCGAGCGCGAGCACAAGCCGCAGATCGTCGCCGACACGCGGCCTACGATCACGCGCCTGCCGATCGGCTGACGTCGTCGCCCCCGGCCGCAAGGTCGAGGGCCAGGATATGAAATGCCATCGCCGGCCGAGGCCGGCGAGATGGTATGGTTTTACGTCCTGCGTGATCCCGTCGGACCGATTTCCCCCACATCATCCTCAATCGTCGGCCTGCAAGTCGGCCTCCGATGGCGTTGCGTCCCGGTTGCGGGGCACGGCCGCCTTCGGCACGAGGCTGCCGTCGAAATCCCCCTCGCCGGCGCCGGCCGGCAGCCAGGGACGGCTTGCCCCTCTCGCTCTCACCGCCTGCACCGAAAAACCCTCGCCGCTTCGCGTCAGAGCCAGTGCGCCCTGACTGGCAAGACGCGCCCGATCGACCACCATCGCCGCGCAATCGGACGGCGCGGGCCGCGCCGTCACCACCAGCGCGGTGCGGCTGCAATCATCGGCGAGCGCGTCGATGCGCGTCGCCAACGCGATCAGCCGTCCGTCCGCGAGCGGCGCTACGCAACCGGACTCGTCACACGACACGCCGCTCGCCAATGAGGCGTTGCCTGCATCGCGCGGATCGGCATCGGCGGCCAACCACTCCTTGAGCAGGAAGCCGTCCTTGCTGGCGCGGATCACGTGCAAGCGCCCATCCCCGCCCCGGACCGCGACGCTCGCGCCATCGCCGGCAATCAGGATATCGGGCTGCCGCACCGACAGCCCCCAGAGGATCGCCGCCAGCAGCACCAGGGCGCCGGACCAGCGCAAGGGCGTGCGCAACAGGCCCATCACGATGAGCCCGAGGCTGGCTGCGATCAGCGGCGCGATGCCGAAGGCGGGAATGCGGCCGACCGCGCCCGGCAGGGCCGCCACCCAGCGCGCGACCAGGACCATCCACTCGATGCCGATCCCCATCAACCACCAGAACACGCCGTCGAGCCCGAAGGGTGCCGCAAGCAGTCCGAGCAGCCCGGCCGGCATCACCAGCGCCGAGACCACCGGCATGGCGCCGAGATTGGCGAGCACGCCGTACGGCGTCACGCGATGGAAGTGGAAGGCGGCGTATGGCGTGGTGGCGAGCCCCGCGATCAGCGAGGCCAGGAACAGCATCGCGATCTCGCGGCCGCCCCACAGCGCGATCCGCGCCGTGGCGGAATGATCGGGCGAGGCGAGCAGGTTCGGCATGCCGATCTGCACCAGCGCCACCAGCCCGAGCGTTGCCGCGAACGACATCTGGAAGCTCGGATGCACCAACGCCTCCGGCGCGACCGCGAGCACGATCAGCGCCGCCACGGCCAGCGTGCGGAACGTGATGGCGCGGCGGTCGACCATCACGGCGATCAGCACCACCGCCGTCATGAAGAACGAGCGTTGCGTCGCGACCTCCGCGCCCGACAGCAAGAGGTAGAACGCGGCCGCGACCAGCGCCGCGGCCGCCGACCATTTCTTGATGGCAAAGCCGGCCGCCAGACCCGGGATCAAGGCCAGCAGCGCACGCACCGCGAAGAAGACGACGCCCGCGACGACCGCCATGTGATAACCGGAGATCGACAGCACATGACCGAGCCCCGAGACGAACATGGCATCGTTCACGGGTGCGGTGATCGCATCGCGCCGTCCCGTGAGCAGTGCAGTTGCGATCGCGCGATTGTCGCCCTCGAGCGTTGCGCGGATGCGCGCATCGATCGCGTCGCGCAGGCCCTGCATGAAGGCGGCGTAGCGCAGCCGCAGGCCGCCGGCATCCGGCGGCGTCGATGCCGTGATCACGCCCATCACGAAGCCGGAGGCGCCGATGCCCTGGAAGAACATGTCACGCGAGAAATCATAGCTGCCGGGACGCACCGGCGAGATCGGCGGCATCAGCCGCGCCTTCAATTGCACGAAGCTGCCGACCTCCGGCGCCGTGCCCTTGCGCACCGACAGGCGCACGCGCTCGAGCTTGACGTCGCTGCGCTGCGCCTCCATCGCGCTGACGCGCAGCACGAAGCGATCGGTGCGCTCGCGGATATCGCGCGCTTCGACGAAGCCCGACAGCGACACCGAATAGAGGGGCTTGGCCAGCACGGGATGAGCGATGCGCGCCGTCTTCCAAGTCGCCATGGCAAAACCGCATGCGACCGCCGCGAGCATGATGGCAGGCGCAAACAGCCGGCTCCGACGCAATAGCACCGCGCCGAGCATCAGCGCGATGGCCGTCGCGGCAACCACCCACAGCACCGGCTCATGATCGGCGGCGAAATAAAGCGCGATGCCGCCGCCGAAGGCGACCGGCACCCACGGCAACAGCCGGCCAGGCCCGGCCTCGGCGCGCGCCCATTGGCGCAGCGTTTCGGCGATCGCCGGCCAGATGCCGAAGCCCGCAGGCGCAATGCCGCCGGCCGGCGCGGCGCGGCCGACCGGCCACGTCCCGGCAACTCCCTGGGAGCGTCCTGGCCGCCCCGGCTCCGCCATACCCCTGCACCCAACGATACACGACGGGTACGCAGGCTACCGGACCGTGCAGCCGTACGAATAGCGGTACAGATCAGGAACAGGCGGCGGAGCTCCGTACTTTTCCCCTTCCATGGTCACGGCCACCGACGCCTTGGCGGACAGCCGGACCCTGTTGCCTTCGACATCGGCCACGAGCCCCTCGTCGATGAAGTGATTGTGCCCCTTGTGGCTGCCTTCCCCCGCTGTCCTTCTTGGTCAGCTTGATGCGATTGCTCTCGACGCGGGGGTCAGCCCTCGGTTCAGTCGATTGAGCCGAAAGTCTCATAAGATGCCAGCGCGAGCGGGATTACACTGCTTCTATACCTCCCCGGCAGACGGGCAGGTCGTGATAGCTCGCGGTATCGAAGAGACCGCTGGAGCTTTTTCTCAGGTGACTCGAGCGTCCCTGAGACCAGGCGTTGCGGACGCACTCGCAATTCTCGCCTGTAGCGTCGCGCGCCAAGCGTACTCCGCGAGCGAATGAGCGCTGAAGAGGCGCCCGGAGTAGCGTTTGAATTCGATAGGAGCAGCACATGGCAGTTCAAGTACCGAGCGATTTTCGCCGCGTGATTGTTGCCGCGTCGGTTGGAAACGTCATCGAATGGTATGATTTCTATATCTTTGGCAGCCTGGCCGCAGTTCTGTCGGTCAAGTTCTTTGAGCCGTCCCACCCGGTTGCGGCTCTCCTCAGCACGATCGCGCTGTTCACTGCAGGATTCCTGATCCGTCCGTTGGGAGCTTTCCTCTTTGGATGGATGGGCGATCGGGTCGGGCGAAAATATACGTTCCTCATCACACTGAGCGGAATGGGACTGGGTACGGGGGCAATCGGGTTGATACCGAC
This sequence comes from Bradyrhizobium glycinis, assembly GCF_016031655.1. Lineage (GTDB taxonomy): Bacteria > Pseudomonadota > Alphaproteobacteria > Rhizobiales > Xanthobacteraceae > Bradyrhizobium > Bradyrhizobium glycinis. The sequence goes on along the minus strand of NZ_JACCHQ010000011.1, from coordinate 185,816 downwards.
CTACCAGTCCATCGGTCTCACGGCGGCGTTCCTTCTATTCGGCCTGCGCATGATCCAGGGTCTGTGCCTGGGCGGCGAATATGGCGGCGCCATCACCTATGTCGCGGAGCATGTGCCGGATGACAAGCGCGGCTACTACACGGGCTGGCTGCAGACTTCTCCGACTCTCGGCATCGTGGTCTCACTGGCGGTGATCATCCTGACACGGACCTGGTTCGGCAATCAGGTCTTCGACGAGTGGGCCTGGCGCGTTCCGTTCCTGGTGTCCTTCCTGTTGGTAGCCATCGCGATCTACATTCGACTCCAGCTCCAGGAGACGCCGATCTTCCAGGAGATCAGGGCCCGTGGCCAGATGACGAGGAATCCCTGGAAGGAGGCATTCCTCAGCGCGAACGTCAAATTCATCGGGATCGCAATCGTGGTCCTGATTGGACAGGGCGTGGTCTGGTACAGCGGTCAGTTCTGGGCGCTGTACTTCCTTCAGCAGGTCTCCAAGGTCGACCCGCTGACCTCCTCCTACATCGTGGGAGCAGCGCTGTTGATTGCCACACCGAGCCTGATTTTCTTCGGCTGGCTGTCGGATCAGATCGGCCGCAAGCCGGTCATCCTGGGCGGCATGCTGCTCGCCGCGATCACGTACTATCCGCTGTATCTATGGCTGGGAGCGGTCACGCAGCCCGGCAACATCAACTATCCGACCGCGATCTTCATCATCTTCATCCTCGTTTGCTACGTTGGGATGGTCTACGGGCCGGTCGGCGCGTTCCTGGCGGAATTCTTTCCGGGCAGGATCCGGTACACGTCGGTTTCGGTGCCGTACCACATCGGCAATGGCTGGGGTGGCGGGCTGGTGCCGTTCATCACGTCGGCGGCATTCGCGGCGACCGGGAGCATCGGCTACGCGTTGATCTATCCGATCGCGGTCCCCGCGGTATGCTTCCTGCTCGCGCTGTTCCTGATGCCGGAGACACGCAAGATCAGCATCTGGCAGCCGATCGAGCCGAGGGCAGCATCGTGATGGGTTGATCCTGGTGCAGGACGCGGGGCCCTGCACCGGCGTTCGCGTCGAGGCGTAGTGACGATCGTTCCCATCGGCAGCGCGCCCGAGCGAGCCGATCTCGAACTGCCGACCGCCAGCAAATGGCGGTCCGCGAGCGCCAGACTAGCACCTCTTTTCAGCCGGCCAGGCGATGCCAGCGATCGTGCCACCAGGTGCTGAAATCGCGATCGGTCATCAACTCCCAGCCAGCGAGGAGGATCACCAGTATACCGGACAGCACGCTGCTCACCGTGGCCGATACCGGCTCATAGCGAAAGGTCCAAGGTGCCAGTAGCAGAGCCAGGCCCAGCAGCATTTCTCCCCATTCTTCCAGATAGGACGGGATGACAAATGCCTCGATGGCAAACAGCATGACACCGAGCCCGAGCGCGATGGAGATCCAGACAGGCGCCCCGGACCAGCCCAGGATAAAGGAAGAAAGGACCAGCCAAAGGCCCACCAACAGGCTGGCAGCGTCTTGCCAATGTTGGATCGCGCATGATGCTCACCTCCTCTCTTCCGGTTGGATGGTGACGCAACTGAGAAAATGCATCCCTCCGACCTGCGCCGTGTCGCCGCGACTGGAGCCGGATCCAATCCTCGCGGCCCATGCCCGGAAAGAGCCCTTGCGAGTGCCTGCACCAGGATGCAGACTTGCCGCGCTTGATAGGTGTCGACGTCTATCGTCCCGGGCCGCACGTCATTCGTACTGCGCCGGGGACATGAGGGAGGTGACGCCATGCGAGAAATCGAAATCCACGACTATGCTCGACAGTTGCTGGAAGCACATGGCCCCAAGGCCATTGCGGAAGCCGCCCAGAATGCCATCGAGCTCGAGTCGAAGGGCGAGCTTGAGCTCGCCAAGACCTGGCGGCATATCGAAGACGCCATGAAGCTGATGCGAGGGCCTCACCAAAGCTGAAGCAGCTGGCCGCTGACTGCAAATGCCGCCCAGTCGGATTGAGGCTGGAGGGGCGGCAACGGAGTATGGACCATAATCCGTCGCAAGCCGTTCGGCTGCGGCTGAGCGGCAACGCGACCCGCAAGACGCGCATCTCAATGATGCAGGGAGCGAGCCATGTTTCCAAAATGTGCGACGGCCGAAGATCTCGTGAAGGCGATCAAGGACGAGAAGGTCGAGATGATCGACCTGCGGTTCACTGACCTACCGGGGGTATGGCAACACTTTTCCGTCCCGCCGAGCGCGGTGAGCATCGATGCGCTCGAGGAGGGCGTCGGGTTCGACGGCTCATCGATCCGCGGCTTCCAGGAGATTCAGGAGAGCGACATGCTGGTCGTCGCCGATCCGACGACGGCCTTCCTCGACCCCTACAGCCCGGCAAAGACGCTGGTCCTCATCTGCAACATCCGCGACCCCGTGACGGGCCAATCCTATAGCCGCGATCCGCGCTATGTCGCTCAGAAGGCTGAAACCTATCTCAAGGGTACTGGTCGCGCCGATACAAGTTACTTCGGCCCGGAAGCTGAGTTTTTCGTCTTCGACGAGGTGCGCTACGGTCAGGGCATCAATTACGCCATGCATGAGATCGATTCCAGCGAAGGCAGCTGGAACACCGGCGCCGAGGAGGCGCCGAATCTGGGGCACAAGCCGCGCCCCAAGGAGGGATATTTTCCCGTTCCTCCGACCGACAGCATGCAGGCGCTGCGCACCGAAATGGTGCTGACGATGGAATCTCTAGGAATCCAGATCGAAGCCCACCACCATGAGGTCGCGACCGGCGGCCAGAACGAGATCGACATGCGCTTCACCACGCTGACCCGCATGGCCGACAATTTGATGATCTACAAATACGTGGTCAAGAACACCGCACATCAGCATGGCAAGACCGCGACCTTCATGCCGAAGCCGCTGTTCGAGGACAACGCTTCGGGCATGCACGTTCACCAGTCGCTCTGGAAGGGCGAGACCAATTTGTTCTACGATAAGGGCGACTACGCCGAGCTGAGCCAGCTCGCGCGCTACTATATCGGCGGGCTCTTGAGCCACGCCTGGGCGTTGTGCGGGCTCTGCGCCCCCACCACGAACTCCTACCGGCGCCTCGTGCCGGGTTATGAAGCTCCGATCAACCTCGTCTACTCTCAGCGCAATCGCTCCGCCTGCTGCCGGATTCCGATGTATTCGCCGAATCCGCGCGCAAAGCGCGTCGAGTTTCGTTCACCCGATCCCTCCTGCAATCCCTACCTGGCCTTCGCTGCAATGCTGATGGCGGGCCTCGACGGTATCGACAAGCAGATCGACCCTGGCAGCCCGATCGACAAGAATCTCTACGACCTCCTGCCTGCGGAGGCGAAGGAGGTGAAGTCCACGCCGGGATCGCTGGACCAGGCGCTCGACGCGCTCGAGCGCGACCACGCATTCATGCTACGCGGGGACGTCTTCACCACCGATGTGATCGAAACCTGGCTCGACTACAAGCGCAAGAAGGAGGTCGACCCGATCCGGCTGCGACCGCATCCTTACGAGTTCCATTTGTATTACGACATCTAGGGCATTCTTTCGCCTACCTCTCATACCAACCGACGAGGGTCGCCTCCGCGATCAGGTGCTTGCGCGCCTCTCGCTCGATGTCGCTGCAGGATGCATTGGCCTTTGTCGGCAGGTCCTCCATCGAGAGGGCAAGCAGTCGGAAATGATAATGATGAGGCCCATGGCCATGCGGCGGACACGGGCCGCCATAGCCCACCTTCCGAAAATCGTTGACGGCTTGCTTCATTCTGGCGTTCTGCGCGGCGTTGATCGCAAGTTCCGTGACCGCCGGCGGAATGTTGTAGACTGCCCAGTGATGCCATTTGCCGGCGGGCGCATCGGGATCGTCGCAGAGCAGGACAAGACTCCGCGCCCCCTCCGGCGCGTCGCTCCATTGCAGAGGTGGCGAAAGATTTTCGCCATCACAGGTAATCCGTCGCGGAATTGCGGCACCATCGGCGAAGGCGCTTGAAACGAGTTTCATGGCTCTCTCCTCGATCCGATTGATGTATTCTAGCTCGATCCTGCCCGGTGCGGAATCCATCGCCGTCCCCTAAGATGAGGGGAGATGCATTTGGAACTGTTGCAGCAGAATTGTTGTCATGCGACCGCTTTTCCATCCTAGCCTGGTCAACGGTCGCTACGGCGATCCAACGGTCTATGTCGAGACGCTGTTCGAGAAGCGAAGCCTGCTGTTCGATATCGGAGAGATTGCTTCACTGGCACCACGGAAGATCCGACGCGTCGATCAGGTCTTTGTCTCGCACGCGCATATCGATCATTTCGTTGGCTTCGACCATCTGCTGCGTTTGCTCGTCGGGCGCGAGAAATCGGTACAGCTGTTCGGTCCGCCCGGCTTGGCCGAGCACGTCTTTCACAAGCTTCAGGCCTATCGCTGGAACCTGGTCGAAAACTATCCCTGCGATCTTGTTTTCGACGTCAGCGAACTTGGTGCGGAAGATTCCATCTCCACCACGCGGTTCCGGCTGAGGAAAGGCTTCGCGGCAGAGCCATCCGCCTCTCGCAAGACCACTGCGGGCGTACTCTGCGATGAACCGACCCATCGCGTGTCAGCCGCGATCCTTGAGCATGGCACGCCCTGCCTCGGCTTTGCGCTGCAGGAAGCGGCCCATGTCAACGTATGGAAGAATAGGCTGTCGGAGCGTGGACTACCCGTCGGTCCCTGGTTGCTGTCGCTAAAGAAAGCCGTCGTCGAGCGTCGCGCGGAAGATCATTTGATCCATATCGAGGAAGCGGCCAAGTCGGATCGCCTCGTGCCACTCTCAAGCCTGCGCGATCTTGTGACGGTCACTGCCGGCCAGAAAATCGCCTATGTGACCGATGTTGCCGACACGCCGGCCAATCGTGCCGCCATCGTGGCGCTGATTCAGAATGCAGACATCCTCTTCATCGAGGCGGCGTTTGCGGACGCGGACGCCGCAATAGCGAAGCAGCGGGCTCATCTTACCACCACGGCTGCCGGAGAAGTCGCACGGGAAGCCAATGTCCGCCGCGTCGAGCCCTTTCATTTCTCTCCGCGCTATGGGGGAGAGCAGGAGCGGATGCTGGCCGAGGTGATGGCGGCGTTCGGGGCACCTCGCGCCTGAGACTCGGAGAGGTGACGCCCGATGTTGACCCAGATCTATGAAATCTCCACCCCCGAAGAGGCGTCAGCACTTTCGGCCATTGGCGTCGATCATATCGGCGTGCTCGTCGGAGACGGCCAATTTCCGCGCGAACTGCCGATCTCGACGGCTTCCAAGATCGGCGCGGCAATTGTACCGCCATCGAAATTCTCGGCACTGTTTCTGACCCGGGATCTTTCCTTGATTGCGTCTTGGGCGCGCGAGCTCAACCCCGCAATCGTCCATTTGGGAGCCAGCGCCGAACTGCTTTCCCCGCAAGATGTTGCTTCGCTCAAACGCATGTTGCCGGGGATCGTCGTGATGAGAAGCATACCAGTGTTCTCCGAGGAAAGCGTCGCGATTGCCGAGAGCTACGTTGGCATTGCAGACTTTCTGCTGCTCGACAGTTATCGGTCCACCGACAAGCAGATCGGCGCGCTCGGCGTGACGCATGATTGGAATATCAGTCGCCGCATCGTGGACGTTGTCCGTATTCCGGTCGTCCTCGCAGGCGGCCTCGGACCGGACAACGTCGCAGGAGCGATCCAAGCTGTCCGCCCAGCGGGCGTCGACTCCAAGACGAAGACGGATCAGGACGGTTCGCACGACAAGGACCTGGAGCGAGTCCGCCGGTTCCACGAAGCGGCTCGGGCGGCGGCTGACAATCGCTTTCCGTCGGCCTAACATGAATCGTGTAGCCCTCTCCTGGAGGAGCGCGGCCATGGAACTCACCGTCGTACCCATCGTCAAGCCGGACGCGGCCAACTTCATCTTCGGTCAGTCGCATTTCATCAAGACCGTGGAAGACCTCCACGAGGCGCTCGTTGGCACGGTTCCGGGCATCCGCTTCGGGCTCGCCTTCTGCGAAGCCTCCGGCAAGCGGCTGGTGCGCTGGTCGGGCAATGACGAAGCGGCCCTCACCCACGCCCGCAACAACGCATTGGCCATCGGCGCCGGCCACACTTTTCTGATCTTCCTGGGCGACGGCTTCTTTCCGGTCAACGTCCTGGCTGCCGTGCGCTCTGTGCCGGAGGTCTGCCGCATCTACTGCGCGACGGCCAACGCCACGCAGGTGATCGTCGCGCAAACCGAGCTCGGCCGTGGCGTGCTCGGCATAGTGGATGGCGCCTCACCGCTGGGTATCGAGACCGACGCCGACATTGCGTGGCGGAAGGACCTCCTGAGGAAGATCGGGTACAAGCTGTAGCGACCGGGTGAAGTGGATGCGATGAAGTACGCATCCGGCGCTAGATCAGCGGCGCCTTGGCCGAAGCATGGTGATTGACGATCTTCCAGTCGTCGTCCTCGCGGATGATGACCCAGCTCATCTTCACGACGAGATCGTCCCGCTCGCCGGCGAGATCGAACGTGATGGTCGCGGCCATGTTGATCAGGTCAGGGCCGGCCTGCGCGGCGTGCACCTCCGAGAAGGTCGCGCTCGGCCTGCGCCAGCGTGGCAGGCCATTGAAGTACTCGGCGACGCCGTCCCTGCCGCGATAGAGCTTCGGGTTGGAGCCGAAGAAGAACGCGTTCCTCGCATAGAGCGAGGACAGCGCAGCCGCATCGAGCGTCGCGAAGCCGGCGCACCATTTCGCGATGATGGCGGAAACGATGGCGTCGGCTTCGTTGCCCATGTTCTAGCTCAGCCCTTGGCGACTTCCTTCGCGAAAGTATCGCGCAGGCCGATGGTGCGCGAGAACACCGGCTTGCCCGGCGTCGAGTCCTTGTCGCGCACGAAATAGCCCTGGCGCTCGAACTGCATCGGCTCGGTCGAATTGCTCTCCGCAACTGATACCTCGACCCGCGCATCGGTGAGGATCTCCAGCGAGTTCGGGTTGAGATCGGCCGCAAAATTCGAAGCATCCGGGCTGGGACTAGCGAACAGCTGGTTGTAGATGCGGATCTCCGCCGGCTTGGAGGCCGACGCCGGCAGCCAGTGCATGGTCGCCTTGACCTTGCGGCCGTCGGGTGCATTGCCGCCCTTGGTCGCGGGATCGTATGTGCAGCGCAGCTCCAACACCTCGCCCTTGTCGTTCTTGATCACGCCGGTGCACTTGACGAAATAGGCATAGCGCAGCCGCACCTCGTTGCCCGGCGACAGGCGGAAGAACTTCTTCGGCGGGTTCTCCATGAAGTCGTCCTGCTCGATATAGAGCTCGCGGCCGAACGTGATTTTCCGCGTGCCGGCCGACGGATCGTCGGGATGGTTGATCGCCTCGAGCTCCTCGGTCTGCCCTTCCGGATAATTCTCGATCACGACCTTGAGCGGCTTCAACACAGCCATGCGCCGCTGCGCGGTGCGGTTCAGCTCCTCGCGGATGCAGAACTCCAGCATGCCGACATCGACGACGCTGTTGGCTTTGGCGACGCCGATGCGCTTGACGAACTCGCGAAGCGCCGCCGGCGGCACGCCGCGGCGGCGCATGCCCGCCATGGTCGGCATGCGCGGATCGTCCCAGCCCGCGACATGGCCGTCGCGGACGAGCTGCGTCAGCACGCGCTTGGACAGCAGCGTGTACGTCAGGTTCAGCCGCGCGAATTCGTACTGATGCGGCTGTGAGGGCACCGGCAGCTTCTCGATGAACCAGTCGTAGAGCGGCCGGTGGTCCTCGAACTCCAGCGTGCAGATCGAGTGCGTGATGCCTTCGATGGCGTCCGACTGGCCGTGGGCATAGTCGTAGCTCGGATAGATGCACCATGCGTTGCCGGTGCGCGGATGGTGCGCATGCAGGATGCGGTACAGCACGGGATCGCGCAGGTTGATGTTGCCCGCGGCCATGTCGATCTTGGCCCGCAGCACGCGTGCGCCGTTGGGGAATTCGCCGGCCTTCATGCGGCGGAACAGATCGAGATTCTCCTCCACGCTGCGGTCGCGGAACGGAGAGTTCTTGCCGGGCTCGGTCAGCGTGCCGCGCGAGGCGCGGATCTCCTCCTGGGTCTGGTCGTCCACATAGGCGAGCCCGTCGCGGATCAGCTTCTCCGCCCATTCGTAAAGCTGGTCGAAATAGTCCGAGGCGAAGAACAGGTTCTTGCCCCAGTCGAAGCCGAGCCAGCGCACGTCGGCCTGGATGGAATCGATATATTCCTGCTCCTCCTTGACCGGATTCGTGTCATCGAAGCGCAGGTGGCAGCGCCCCGGAAACTCCTGGGCGATGCCGAAGTTGAGTGCGATCGACTTGGCGTGGCCGATGTGCAAATAGCCGTTCGGCTCCGGCGGGAACCGGGTCACGATCTCCTTGTATTTGCCCTGATCGAGGTCGGCCTGGATGATGTCACGAATGAAATCGCGCCCAACCTCAGCTGCCACCGGTTCTGTCATTACGAAAATCCTGTAGGGAAATCAGCGGTTCTTCTGCCAAATTCGCGTGGCCGCGCCAAGAGCTTAAGCAAGGCCTGTCAGGTCCGCCGTCGCCCTTTAGTTATGTCCCGTTCCTGCTATACACCACCGCCTCCAATGCATAGGCCCTGCCAAGAATGTCCGATTCCGTCGTCACGCGCTTCGCTCCCTCGCCGACCGGCTTCCTCCATATCGGGGGCGCCCGCACGGCGCTGTTCAACTGGCTCTATGCCAAGAAGCACGGCGGCAAGATGCTGCTGCGGATCGAGGACACCGACCGGGAACGCTCCACGGAAGCCGCGATCGGCGCCATTCTCGACGGGCTGAAGTGGCTGGAGCTCGGCTGGGACGGCGAGGTCATCTACCAGTTCGCCCGCGCCGCCCGCCACCGCGAGGTCGCCGAGCAGCTGCTGGCCGACGGCAAGGCCTACCGTTGCTACGCCACCGCCGAGGAGCTCGCCGCCATGCGCGAGAAGGCGCGCAGCGAGGGGCGCACCCGCCTCTATGACGGCATGTGGCGCGACCGCGACCCGGCGACGGCTCCGGGCGACGTCAAGCCCACCATCCGCCTGCGCGCGCCGCAGACCGGCGAGACCGTGATCGAGGACCAGGTCCAGGGCCGCGTGGTCTGGCAGAACGAGAACCTCGACGATCTCGTCCTGCTGCGCGGCGACGGCAACCCGACCTACATGCTCGCGGTTGTCGTCGACGACCACGACATGGGCGTCACCCACGTGATCCGCGGCGACGACCACCTGATCAACGCCGCGCGCCAGAAGCAGATCTACGATGCGATGGGGTGGGCGCTGCCGAGCATGTCCCACATCCCGCTGATCCATGGCCCGGACGGCTCGAAATTGTCCAAGCGGCACGGCGCGCTTGGCGTCGATGCTTACCGCGCCATGGGCTACCTACCGGCTGCGCTGCGCAACTACCTCGTCCGGCTCGGCTGGAGCCACGGCGACCAGGAGATTTTCTCGACCGAGGAGATGATCGAAGCGTTCGATCTCGCCGGCGTCGGCCGTGCCGCCGCCCGCTTCGATTTTGCCAAGCTGGAAAACCTCAACGGCCATTACATCCGTCACACCGACGATCAATCGCTCGTGAGGATGTTCGTGGACGTACTCGACCACATCGTGCCGAGCCGCGACGAGATTAAGGCCAAGTTAAACGACACCACGCGCGCGCAGCTGCTCAAGGCCATGCCGGCCCTCAAGGAGCGCGCCAAGACGTTGATCGAGCTGATCGACGGCGCCCACTTCATCTTCGCCGACCGGCCGCTGGCGCTCGATCCCAAGGCGCAGGCGCTGCTGACGCCCGAGAACCGCAAGCTGATCGGCCAGCTTCATTCCGCGCTGGAGAATGTCGAGACGTGGAGCGGCGCCACCACGGAAGCGGCGCTGCGCGCCTTTGCCGAGGAAAATAGTCTCAAGCTCGGCGCGGTCGCCCAGCCGCTTCGGGCGGCGCTCACCGGACGGACGACGTCCCCTGGTATATTTGAGGTTTTGGACGTTCTGGGGCGCCAGGAAAGCCTTGGCCGGCTCATGGATCAGTCTACGACGTAAGTCGACCATGCGTGCGGCGATCTTGCAGCGCACATAGCAATAATATACCCATCTCCCCCACATTCTGGAACATCCGGCCTGCTCCCATGGTCTCCCTGGGGGCCTCCGGCTCCGGCCCGTTTCACCACACATCGGGGACCTCTGATGGACGCAAAACCAAGCCCAAAGACCGCGACGCTGACGGTCGGAAACAAGAATTTCGATCTCCCGATCCTCAGCGGCAGCGTCGGGCCTGACGTCATCGATATCGGCAAGCTCTACGGCCAGTCCGGCCTGTTCACCTACGATCCGGGCTTCACCTCGACCGCGAGCTGCCAGTCCAAGATCACCTATATCGACGGCGACGCGGGCGTGCTGGAATACCGCGGCTACCCGATCGAGCAGCTCGCCGAGCACGGCGACTTCCTGGAGACCTGCTACCTGCTGCTCTATGGGAACCTGCCGACCGCCGCGCAGAAGAAGGATTTCGACTACCGCGTGACCCATCACACGATGGTGCACGAGCAGATGGCCCGCTTCTTCCAGGGCTTCCGCCGCGACGCCCATCCGATGGCGATCATGGTTGCGGCCGTCGGCGCGCTCGCCGCGTTCTATCACGACTCCACCGACATCAACGATCCGAAGCAGCGCATGATCGCCTCCATGCGCATGATCGCGAAGATCCCGACGCTCGCGGCAATGGCCTACAAGTACACTGTCGGCCAGCCCTTCATTTATCCGAAGAACTCGCTCGGCTTTGCCGAGAACTTCCTGAACATGTGCTTCGCGGTGCCCTGCGAGGACTACAAGGTCAGCCCGGTGCTCGCCGACGCGCTGGAGAAGATCTTCATCCTGCACGCCGATCACGAGCAGAACGCCTCGACCTCGACGGTGCGCATCGCCGGCTCCTCGGGCGCCAACCCGTTCGCCTGCATCGCGGCCGGCATCGCCTGTCTCTGGGGCCCGGCCCATGGCGGCGCCAACGAGGCCGCGCTGAACATGCTCTATCAGATCGGCACGGTCGACAAGATCCCCGAGTTCATCGCCAAGGTGAAGGACAAGAACTCCGAAGTCCGCCTGATGGGCTTCGGCCACCGGGTCTACAAGAACTACGATCCTCGCGCCAAGATCATGCAGAAGATGTGTCATGCCGTGCTGAAGGAGACCGGCCATGGCGACGATCCGATGCTGAAGGTGGCGATGGAGCTCGAGAAGATCGCACTCAGCGACCAGTACTTCATCGACCGCAAGCTCTACCCGAACGTCGACTTCTATTCGGGCATCACGCTGAAGGCGATGGGCTTCCCGGTCTCGATGTTCACCGTGTTGTTCGCGGTCGCCCGCACCGTCGGCTGGATCAGCCAGTGGAGCGAGATGATCGAGGATCCCCAGCAGAAGATCGGCCGCCCGCGCCAGCTCTACACCGGCGTCGCCAAGCGGGACTACGTGCCGATCGACAAGCGCTGACAATCATCATCACGACTTTCGAAACGGCGCCCTCTTGCGATGGCGCCGTTTTCGTTTGTGAGACCGATTGCACGACCGATCCATGCTGCCGCGCACAACAACAAGTCGATGCGTGGCCCGGCCGAACGCTTGACAGCCAGAAGGCTCCGCGCGCATTCTTACACTAAGTAAGAATGACGACAGGGATGGAAATGCCGGAGCAGCCGAGAAGTCGGCGGCAGACGCGGGCTGCCATTTTGACTCATCTGCTTCAGTCGGGCGGTTCGTTTCGTCCGCCTTTGGCCAAGGCCGTGCGCCTGTCGGAAGCGAGCCTGTCGCGCATCCTGCTCGACCTGAAGGCGGAAGGCCTGATCGAGGAAGTGCGCCGCCCTGCCCCTTACGTCGGCGGCCCGACCGGCCTCGTGTCGCTCGACGGCGCGGTGGCGCTGGCAGCCTTCGAGCTGACGGCGCAGCGGCTCAGCGTCGGTGTCGGCGGCCTGTCGGGCGAGCTGCACTACACCGAGCGCGTGCCGCTGCCGAAGACGCCGAACGCCGAGACCGTCGGCCGGGCGTTTCGCGAAGCGATGACGTTGCTGCGCGACTGGACGCGGCGGCGCCGGATCACCCTCTCCCAGATCGGCGTCTCGATTCCTGGCCTCGGTCGGCTCAGCATATCGGCCAACCCGATCATTCCCTGCGACCTCGCTCGCGTCAGCGACATGTTCGGCGAGATGTTCGCGGGCGTGCCGCTCGAATTCACCAATTCAGTCGTCGCGCATGCCACCTTTCACTGCTGCCGCACGGAAAACTATCCGTTCAACGACACGCATCTGTTCGTGCTCGTCAGCCACGGCGTCGCCGGCGCCTGGATGGACGATCCGGCCGAGGCCGATGCCCTGCAGCCGATCGAGCTCGGCCACATGGTGTTCGGGCCTGACGGACCGCGCTGCCGCTGCGGACATAACGGCTGCGTCGAGGCCTATGCGTCGATTCCCGCGCTGGCCGAGCTTCTCGGCGTTTCCGAAACCGAGCTGCTCCAGCTCGGCAACGAATGGGTGAACACGGTCCCGATCTCGTCGCGCGTGCGGCAGGAATTGCGCCGACGGCTGTTCCGGCTCGGCCTTGCGATCGGCAACACGCTGAACGTCAAGCCATGCGGCGGCGTTGCGATCAGCGGCTGGCCGTCGCTTCTAGCGGAAGAGGATCGAAAAGCACTGGTCGACGGGATCGACGCCTGCCTGCTGGGCGGACGCGAATTGGCGCAGGTCTCGCTCGCCTTCGTGCCGCCGTCGACGGGCAACGATCCGCAGGCTGCGCTCGCATTCGCCGCGTTTTGTCTCGCCAGCCGCGGCGGCATGCCGGCGGCATCGACGGAGGCGGCCTGACATGCGCTGAGCCTGAATAGCCCGCAAGGGCGAAAGTTTTCACACCGGGAGGAACTGCCATGCCGATCACAACAACAAGGCGTCGTCTGCTCGCTGGATCCGCTGCCGCGCTCGCATTTCCGCACCTTGCCCGCGCGCAAGGCGCGGCCAAGCCGCGACTGACCGCGATCTCGCAATGGTCGGCGGGCAGCGATGGGGCCGCCATCACGGCGCTCGGCAAGAAATTCGAGGAGAAAGGCGGTGTCTGGCAGCACTCGCCCGTCCCCGGCTTCACCACCGAGATGATGAACAAGTTGCGCGCGCAGATCATGGCCGGTGACCCGCCTGCCTGCTCGCAGCTCAAAGGTCCCGAGATTGCGGCCTGGTCGAAGATTGCCCCGACCGTCAATCTCGACGCGCTCGTCGCGGCCGCCGGCTACGAGAAGGTCGTCGCGCCCGACCTTGCAAAACTGCACAAGCCTGGCGGCAAATGGATTGCGCTACCGCTGCAGATCTACAGCACCAACATGCTGTTCCTGTCGAAGCGCGCGATGGACAAGGCCAAGGCGGACAAGGTCCCCGTCACCTGGGCCGACTTCAACGACCTCGCCGAAAGGATGAAGACGGGCGGCGTCGCCTTCCCTATTGCCAACGGCGGCACCCGCCCGGACGACGGACAGAAATTCGAGGCGGCTCTCGCGGGCATCAGTCCCCTCGCCTATCGCGCGGCCATCATGAATCTGGAGAAGAAGGCCCTCGAGGGCCCCGAGATCAAGGCCGCGTTCGTCCAGGTGCGCAAGATCGCCGACTGGATGGACCCCAACGTCGGCGCCCAGCATTTCTCGACCAACCTGAAGCGCTTCATCGACGGCGACATGGGTATGATGATCATGGGCGGCTGGGCCCAGGGCGTCTTGCGCAATGCCGGCTTCAAGCTCGAGGACTTCATGATTGCGCCAGGCCCGAGCGACAACGGCAAGCCGGTCTTCCTGTTGAACGCCGACGCCTTCATCTTCTGGCAGCGCAAGGAGCCCGACCTGCAAGCCGGCCAGACGCTGATGGCCCAGCTCGTCATGGATCCGGCAATCCAGACGATGTACTCGCAGATCACGGGATCGATTCCGGTGCGCACCGATGTCGATCTGTCCGGCGAAGGCTGGTCCGAGGGGCAACGAACGACCGCAAAGGCCCTGAAGGACGCCATCGCCAGCAATCAGGCCGTCCTCAGCATGGCGCACAACATGGCGCAGGAAAACGGCATGACGGCCGCGATGATCGACGTGATCACCGAGTATGTGAAGAACAAGACGATCAAGCCGGAGCAGGCCGCCATGCGCCTCGCTGAGGCCGTCGAGGGCGCGCGTTGAGCAATGCCGCCACGATGAGACCGGGCCGGCCGGCGCTTCCTGAATGGGTGCGCCGGCTGCCCGAATATCTGATGATCTGGGTGCCGCTGCTGCTCTCTGCCGCGCACCTCGTCTCGTTTTCGCTTTGGACGATCTGGATCTCGTTCACACCGTCCACGCTCGTTCCCGTTACGGGCTGGGTCGGCTTGCGCAACTATTCCGCGGTCGCGGCCTCACGCAACTGGCAGATCGCCTTCGACAATCTCTTGCTGTTCGGCAGCGCCTTCGTGCTGCTGAGCGCGGTGACCGGCCTCATTCTTGCGATCCTGCTCGATCAGCGCATTCGCGGCGAGAACGTGCTGCGATCGATTTTCCTCTATCCCCTCGCGGTGTCGTTCGTCGTCACCGGCACGGTCTGGAGCTGGCTGCTCAATCCCGGCCTTGGAATCCAGAAGCTGGTCCACGACCTCGGCTGGACCACCTTCAAGTTCGACTGGCTGATCGACCGCGACATGGCGATCTGGACCATTGTCATCGCTGCGATCTGGCAATCCTCGGGCTTTGCCATGGCGCTGTTCCTTGCCGGCCTTCGCTCCGTCGACAGCGACATCATCAAGGCCGCGCAGATCGACGGCGCGGGTCCGGTCCGAACCTACCGGCGCATCATCCTGCCGTCGCTGTGGCCCATCACCATCACCGTCGTGGTGATCCAGTTGCAGTTCGCGATCTCGACGTTCGATCTCGTCCGCGCGCTCACCAACGGCGGACCGGGGATCGCGACCCAGCTGCCGGCACTCGTCGTCTACGACCTGATGTTCCAGCGCAGCCTGCTCGGCCGCGGCGCGGCAGCGGCCGTGCTGATGTTGCTCATTCTTCTCGCCGTGCTGCTGCCCTATGCGGCGTGGCGATACATCCAGCGACGGCGGGCCGCGCATGCCTGATCGCAGCTTTGCACCGAGCCGGATCTTGATCTATCTCGCCGTTTCGTTGATCGCCGCGGCCTGGCTCGCGCCGCTCGTCGTCGTGGTGCTGAACTCGCTCCGGACCAACGAGGAGATCGCGCAGGGATCGATGATCGGCTGGCCGCAGCATCTGGCCTGGAGCAATTACGCGGCAGCCTGGAGCGGCTTCTGCGTCGCCGAGACCTGCGCCGGCATCCGGCCCTACATGCTGAACTCCGCGCTGGTCACGATTCCCGCCACGATCTTCTCGACCCTGCTCGGCGCAATCGCCGGCTACGCCGTGTCGCTCTGGCGCTTTCGCGGCGACAACTGGATCTACGGCATCGTGACGCTCGGCCTGTTTCTCCCCCAGCAGATGCGCCTGTTGCCTTGGACCATCGTGCTGCGGGACGTCGGCCTCATCAACACGCTCACGGGCCTTGTGCTGATTCACACCATCCAGGGGCTCTCCTTCACCACGCTGTTCTGCCGCAGCTATTATGTCGCCATTCCCCATGAACTGATCAGGGCCGCGCGGATCGACGGCGCGGGCTTCTTCCGCATCTTCTGGCGCATCATCCTGCCGCTCTCCGGGCCGATCCTGATCGTCACGGTGATCTGGCAGTTCACCCATATCTGGAACGAGTTTCTCTATGGCGTGACGTTCATCACTGGCCAGCAGCAGCCCGTCACCGCGGCGCTTATCGCGCTGTCCGCCGCGGTCGCCGATATCCCGCAACATGGCGTGCAGAGCGCAGCGGTGATCATCGCCGCGCTGCCCACGCTGTTGATCTACCTCCTCGGCGGCAAGTACTTCGTCC
This sequence comes from Bradyrhizobium glycinis, assembly GCF_016031655.1. Classification (GTDB taxonomy): domain Bacteria; phylum Pseudomonadota; class Alphaproteobacteria; order Rhizobiales; family Xanthobacteraceae; genus Bradyrhizobium; species Bradyrhizobium glycinis. The sequence goes on along the minus strand of NZ_JACCHQ010000011.1, from coordinate 169,865 downwards.
GCGGCCTGACTGCCGGCGCCGTGAAATGATGGAGTTGTCATGGCAGCACTGAGCATTCGCGGCCTGTCCAAGCGCTACGCCAATCTGGAGGTGCTGAAGGACATCGCGCTCGACATCGAGAGCGGCGAGTTCACCGTGCTGGTCGGCCCGTCCGGCTGCGGCAAGTCCACGCTGCTCAACATCGTCGCCGGGCTCGACCGCCCGAGCGCGGGAACGATCGAAATCGGCGGCCGCGTCGTCAACGACGTCGCGCCGAAGGACCGCGACATCGCCATGGTGTTCCAGTCCTACGCGCTCTATCCCTCGATGACCGTACGACAGAACATCACCTTCGGCATGGAATGCCGTCACATTCCCAAGGCCGAGCAGGACGCTGCGGTCGCGAATGTCGCAAAACTGCTCCAGATCGAGCCGCTGCTCGGCCGCAAGCCCTCGCAATTGTCCGGCGGCCAGCGCCAGCGCGTGGCGATGGGGCGCGCGCTGGTGCGCAATCCCCTGCTCTTCCTGTTCGACGAGCCGCTCTCCAATCTCGACGCCAAGCTGCGCGTCGAGATGCGGATGGAGATCAAGCGCCTGCACCAGCGCATCGGCGCCACCATCGTCTATGTCACCCACGATCAGATCGAGGCGATGACGATGGCGACGCGGATCGCCGTGATGCATCAGGGCAGCGTGCAGCAATTCGCCGACCCCGACACCGTCTATCGCTTTCCCGCCAATCTGTTCGTCGCACGCTTCATGGGCTCGCCGCCGATGAACACCATGCCGGCGCGGCTCGAAGCCGAAAATGACGGCCCGGTCGTCGTGATCGGCGCGGGACGGGTCGACGAGCTTCGTCTGCGCCTGAGGGGATATGACGCCGCAGCCCCCTTTGTCGGGCGCAAGGTGGTGTTCGGAATCAGGCCGGAATGCATTGCCGAGGGCAGCCGCACATTTTCCAGCGAGGCTCCTGTCCTCGTCGAGGCGCCGGTGGAGCTGGTCGAGCCGACCGGTGCCGAGACGATGGTGTTGCTGCGGCTCGGCGGCGAGCCCGCGATGGCGCGGATCTCGCCGGATATCCGCCCCGCGCCCGGCACGTCCGCCGTCTTCGCGCTCGACACCCGCCGCATTTGCCTGTTCGACCCCGAGACGGAGCGCCTGATCGCATGACGAAGACGACCTATTCCAGCCTTGCCGGCCGCGTGGTCTTGATTACCGGAGGCGCCAGCGGCATCGGCGCCGCCTTCGTCCGGGCCTTCGCAGGCCAAGGCGCCCGGGTCGCCTTCCTCGATATCGACAAGGATGCCGGCGAAGCCCTGGTACGGGAGATAGCGACCTCGTCCGGGCCCGCGCCGCTATTCGTGCCCTGCGATATCCTCGACATCGACGCCCTGCGCAGCGCCATGGCAGAGGCCCAGCGTTCGCTCGGCGATGCCGCCGTTCTCGTCAACAACGCCGCAAACGATCAGCGTCAGGTTCTCGCCGACGTCACGCCATCCCAGTTCGACTGGATGATCGGCGTCAATCTCAAGCACGTCTTCTTCGCCGCGCAAGCGGTGGTTCCGCAGATGCAGGCGCGCGGCGGCGGCTCGATCATCAACATGTCCTCGATCGCCTGGATGCGCGGCGCGCCGGCGCTGCCGGTCTATGCCGCGGCGAAAGCGGCGATCGTCGGCTTCACCAACTCGCTGGCGCGATCGGTCGGCTCCGACCGCATTCGCGTCAACGCAATCGCGCCGGGGATGGTGATCACCGAGCGCCAGCGCCGGTTGTGGTATCCGGACGATCGGGTCATCGCCGAGATGCGCTCGCGCCAGGCGGTGCCCGATGCGGTAACGCCCGAGGACATCGCCAACATGGCGCTGTTCCTCGCCTCCGACGAAAGTCAGCGCATCACCAGCCAGTGCTTTCGCGTCGATGGCGGACTGGCTTAGGGCGGGTGCTCATGAACTCGTTCGGGTCCGCTTTGCTGTCCGAGTGAAACGTCAAACACACACATCAATGCATGCCGCTGGGCAAATCGGCGCCTTGAGCGCAACCCACCTGATCGCAAGACGTGATTTTCGGCAATAGCGATTGGAACTAGGAAACCTTGGGAGGTTCGCGCGTTTAGGGGCCGGAGCAAGCCGTGGAGGAGAAGCATGCGAACAGCAATTCTCGCGTTGATTGTAGTCGCCGGAAGCGCAATTGCCTTCCAAGCAACGGCCCAACAGCAAAAGGCCGCACCCAGTGAGCAAACCAAGGAGGAGATGAACCGCGACGTGGACCAAGGGCTCAAGGCTGGTCAGCCCAATGAGCAGATGCAGCGCGACGCGGACAAGGGCATCAAGACCCGCAACTCCGGAGAGTCCGGATACGTGGCCGATCAGGACAAGCCGGCCGCTTCTGCGAATCCTCCGGGCCGGCCGGGAAGTGGGCAGACCACCGGATCGGGGAGCCAGACCGGCACTCCGAAATAGAACTCTTGGAGCGCACTCTGCGTCTGTGGTGAGTGGTGCGGGCCCGGAAGTGACCTCACAATTCGCATTCGGGTCCTGGACTTAGCGTGTCGATCGGCCGCCGACCGAATGGCCTTCCGGCTCACCAGCGGCGGCCCGGCCGCTCAATGCGTCAGGTCCGGTTCTCCCCTGAGAGCGGCCTTTTCAGGACTTGTTGCACGTCATCGGCCAACTGCCTGAACAGCTCCGTGAGATTGAGAGCATAACCCATCAATACGTCGGCTTCGACGTAATCGCGGTACGGACATATCGTCGGCAGGCGCTTTTTCACGGCGAGCTCGGCGATGAGCTGGCGGTTGGCGTAAAGATCGCCCTCTCCGCTCACCAGCACGGCATCCGGCCGTTGCTCCCATATCGCATCGAAGGCGGGCGTCGGCCACTATCGACGGACATTGGTCGCCGCCCGCGAGAGAAGAAAGACGGGCCGCCTCACACGCATGCGTTGACGGACCCGGGTTCAGCTCGCGTTGTTTCGGCTCGGGTTCGTCACAGGCACGTCGCTATAGAGAGGCCCTGTATACGGGAGTATAGTCGCCAAAGGCATATTCCTGATCAATCTTGGATAACTCCGGGACGGGACGCAATCCGGTACGACAAATCGGTCGATTGATCCATCACGCGTGAGCAAGAGATGATCATGCAACATGCGATTCAAGTGCCGTCGGTCGCGATCGATTCGAACGAGTGCAAGCGCCCCGAGGAGGCACTGCGCGAGAGCGAGGAGCGCTTTCGCACGCTGGTGCAATTCTCCTTTGATGTGTACTGGGAAACGGACGCGCAGCATCGCTTCATCCGCCAGGAGTTCGCCGAGACGCTTCCCGAGCCGCCGGTCTCCGAGATCGGCAGGACACGATGGGAGGTCCCGTATCTCGAACCTGACGCAGATGGCTGGCGCAAACACCGGGAGATACTCGACGCTCACCTCCCGTTTCGCGATTTCGAGCTCGCGCGGCCGACACCTGACGGCGGCAAGCGCTATATTTCCGTCTCTGGGCTGCCCATCTTTGACAAGACAGGGAACTTCGTGGGTTACCGCGGTGTGGGGCGCCACATCACCGAGCGCAAGCGCGCCGAACAGGCACTGATCGAGAGCGAGGCCCGTTTCCGTACCTTCGTGGACCACGCGACCGATACGTTCATGTTGCACAGTGAAGATGGTCGCGTTCTCGATGTGAATCGGAATGCCTGCGAAAGTCTCGGCTACAGCCGGGCCGAACTGGTTGGGGCAACTGCGGCTTTGTTCGATCTGGAGATGGATGAAGCGACTTGGCGTCGCAACCGGGAGCGTCTCAAGGCCGGCGGCATCGCTACGCTCGAGAGGCGCTATTGCCGAAAGGACGGCACTGTGTTTCCCGTCGAAGTTCGTATGCGGGAATTCTGCGAAGTCGGACAGTCACGAATCATTTGTCTGAGCCGCGACATCACCGAACGCAAGCGAACCGCCGAGACGTTCCGTGAGATGCAGGCTGAACTAACACACGCCAATCGCGCGGCGGCAATGGGCCAGGTCACGGCTTCGGTGACACACGAATCAAGCCAACCAATCACCGCGGTGCTCTGCAACGCAGAGGCCGCACTGAACTGGCTAGGAACACAATCTCCAAATTTCGAAAAGGCGCAGCAGGCGCTCGTATCCATTGTCGCAGAAGCCAAGCGAGGCGGCGAGATCATCAGTTGGATCCGTTCCTTGATCAAGAAAGCTCCAGCGCCGAAGGAGAGCGTCGATGTCAATGCTGCAATCCTGGACGTGATCACCATAGCCCGTAGCGAGCTGCTCAAACATGACGTCTCGATCCAGACCGACCTCGCCCCCGGCTTGCCGCTCGTGAAGGGCTATCGCGTTCAGCTGCAACAGGTGGTTCTCAATTTGATCCTCAACGCGATCGAGGCAATGAACTGCGTCGACGTTGGCGGACGAGAGCTGCGGATCAGCACGGCTGCAGATGCATCAAATCGCGTTGTTGTCGCCGTACGCGATACCGGACCTGGACTTGACGTCGCAATCGTTGACCGCCTGTTCGAGCCCTTCTACACCACCAAGCCGGACGGGACCGGCATGGGCTTATCGATTTGCCAATCGATCATCGAGGCGCACGGAGGACGACTTTGGACTGGTGCGAATGAACCACGGGGGGCCGTGTTTCACTTTAGTCTGCCTTCGCAACAGGGGTGATCCACGTCGCTTCAGCGTCACTCACGCCTTCGCTGTTGCGTTTCTTGGCCTTTGGTTTTTGGAGAGCAGCCAGGCCGAGTGGCTTCCGTTGTGCTGTTGCAAGCAGACGTTCATGAGATACCCTAGCTCGTTCGCCCACTCTTCCGCGTCGTTGCGAGCACGATGTCGGCGGCGAGCACGCTCGGCGATGTGGTGCCGGTCGACATGATCTGATCGAGCCTGGCAAAGGCCTCGACCTGCTGCCGCCGCAGCGTGGAATCCGTCAGAACGTCGCGAAGCGCTGGCGCCAGCTTCTCCGGCGTGCACTCCTCTTGCAGATACTCCGGAATGACATCCTTGCCGATCACGAGATTGGCGAGGATCACCGACGAGACGCGGATCGCGCGGCGCAGGATGAAGGCCTCGATCGCGCCGACGCGATAGGCCGTCACCATCGGAATGCCTGACAGCGCGAGCTCGAGCGTCACCGTGCCGGATTTCGCCAGCGCGGCGTGGGCGATGCGGAAGGCGGCCCGCCTCTCGTTCTCGCCGATCACGATCTGAGGCTTGACCGGCCAATTCGCGATGCCTTCGCGGATGATGGCTTCGAGATGCGGCATGGTCGGCAGCATCAATTCGAACGCGCAGCCCTCGCCCCGTAAGCGCCCGAGCGTTGCGCCGAACACGTTGAGATGATGCTTGACCTCGCTGCGGCGGCTGCCGGGCAGCACCAGCAGCACGGGCGGCTCACCGTCGCGGCGCTTCTGCTCCTCCGCACTCGGCCGCAGCGAGCCCAATTGCTCGACAAGGGGATGGCCGACATAGCTGCAGGGCGGCCCACCGAGCTTGCGGTATTCCTCCGGCTCGAACGGCAGCAGGCCGAGCACGTGGTCGACATAGCCGAGCATGGTCCGCGCCCGTCCCGGCCGCCATGCCCAGAGCTGCGGCGAGACGTAATCGACGATCGGGATCGCGGGACTGCGCGCGCGCACGCGGCGGGCGACGCGGTGCGTGAAGTCGGGGCTGTCGATGATGACGAGCACGTCGGGCGCGGCCTCGGTCACGGCGTCGGCGGTCTGCCGGATCAGCCGCAGGATCTTCGGCAATTGTTGCACCACCGCCGCAAACCCGACGATCGACAGCTCCTCGATCGGAAACAGCGATTCCAGGCCCTCGCGCGCCATGGTGCGGCCGCCGACACCGACGAACTGCACGCCGTCGCCGAGGCGCTGGCGCAGCACCTTCATCAAGGCGCTGCCAAGCCTGTCGCCGGATTCCTCCGTCGCGATCAGGAATATCTTGCGCTCGGGATCACGCGACATCACGCGGGCAGGCCGATGACGAAGAGATATTTGGCATCAGCAAGTGCGATCATCGCCTGCGGCTCGGCGGCGATGGTGTTGCCCGCGATGACGGCGATGCCGGCAAGGCCGGCGGCCGCGACGCCCTCGATGGTGCGCGGACCGATCGTCGGCAGGTCGAAACGCAGGTCCTGACCGCTCTTCGGCGCCTTCACCAGCACGCCGCGTCCGGTAGCGGCGCGGATGCGGCCCTCCTCGCGCAGCCGCGCGACGCGGGCGAGCAGCGCGTCGGTGCCCTCGATGTCCTCGACCGCCACCACATGACCGTCGATCACGACCACAGCCTGGCCGATGTCGAACGGACCGAGCGCGGTCAGCACCGCCCGGCCGCGCGCGATGTCGGTCTTGCTGGCATCGCTCGGCCAGGCGCGGCTTATGCAGCCCTCGGGCATCAACAGATCCGGCGCAACGTCCTTGATGCCGACCATCCGGAATCCGTCCTGCTCGAGGATGCGGCCGACACCCGACAGCAGATGATCGTCGCCGCCGCGGAAGGCCCGGATGACGTTGCCGAGCAGGCGCAGCGTCGTGAAGTCGAACCGGATCTCAGACAGCGAAGGCCGCACCAATGTTCCGATGAAGATCAGGTCGCGGCAGCCCTCCTCGCGGAACAGCCGCATCGCGCGGCCGAGCTGGCCGACCGAGATCCAGCGATGGCGGAATTTCTCCACCCGCTGGGGATCGCAGGCCCCGCGCAACGGAAACAGCACCGGCGTGATGCCGTGCGCGGCGAGCGACTCGGCGACCGCGAACGGCATGGCGCCGCCGCCGGCGACGATGCCGACCGGTGACGAAACCTGCAAAGCCGCCGATGTCGTGCCCGCGGCCATCCCAGCATCACTTCGCGATGGCGGGAAGACAGAGCGGGCGCTTGCCCTTGCCGATGAAGTCGAGAATTTCGGCGATCGCGGGGTCCTCGCCCGCGAGCGGCCGTGCCGCTTCCAGCCGCTCGGCGAAGGTGCCGGGGCCATGGAAGAGCTTCTGGTAGAACGCGCGCACGGTGGCGAGGCGCTGCTTGGTGAACTTGCGCCGCTTCATGCCGATCAGGTTGAGGCCTTCGAGCACGGCATATTGGCCGTTGACGAGACCGAACGGAATGATGTCGTCGCGGACGCCACACACCCCGCCGACCATGACCTGCGCTCCGATGCGGGTGAACTGGTGCACGGCGGACAGTCCGCCGATGAAGACGAAGTCGCCGACCTCGCAATGACCGCCAAGCGTCGCTGAGGTCGCGAAGATCACGTCGTTGCCGACATGGCAGTCGTGGCCGACGTGGCTGCAGTTCATGAAATAGCCGCGGTCGCCAACCGAGGTGACGCCCCCGCCGGCGACGGTCCCCGCGTTCATGGTCACGGATTCGCGGATGGTGCAGCCCGAGCCGATCCTGAGCTGCGTCAGCTCGCCACGATAGCTGAGCGATTGCGGCGGCGTGCCCAGCGAAGCGAACGGATAGATGGTGCAGCCGTCGCCGATCGTGGTCTGCGCCGTGACGTGCACATGCCCGATCAGCTTGCAGTTCGCGCCAATGACGACGTTCGGGCCGATGATGCAATAGGGTCCGATCTCGGTGCCCTCGCCGATCACGGCGCCGTCCGCGATCCGCGCGGTGGGATCAATCTTGCTCATCAAGCCAATCTTACTCGTCAAGAAGGTCTGGTTATGTATTGAATTCGCTCGGTTTTCGGCTGGTTAGCGCGACTATGCCCGATCTGTCCAGTGACGTATCATCTCGGCGCATTTCAGGGCGAATGGCGAGTTGCGAATGGAAAGTGGACTACGCGCCATTCTCTATTCGCTATTCGTCGATCCGCTCAATCAGTCAGCATGGCGCCGACGTCGGCTTCAGCGACGACCTGACCGTTGACCTTGGCATCGCCGTGAAACCACCACATGGTCTTGCGGCGGCCGAGCGAGCGCATGTGATACTCGATCGTATCGCCAGGCAGCACCGGCTTGCGAAACTTGCACTTGTCGATGGTCAGGAAATAGACCGCCCGCGGCTTCTCGGTGCCCTCGACCGACTTGATGCCGATCACGCCCGCGGTCTGCGCCATCGCCTCGATCATCATGACGCCGGGATAGACCGGACGCTCGGGGAAATGCCCCTGGAACGCCGGCTCGTTGAAGGTGACGTTCTTGATGCCGATGCCGCTGTAATCGGCGCGGATGTTGATCACGCGGTCGATCAGCAGCATCGGAAAGCGGTGCGGCAGCGTCTGGAGGATCGCGTTGATGTCCACCAGCTCGAACTTAACAGGTGATTCCGCCGTCATTCCCGTCCCTCGTCCTTCGGATCGGCCTTGCTGTCGCGTACCAGGCGCTCCACCGCGATGATCTCCTTGAACCATTGCTTGGTCGGCTTGGCGAAATGCCCGCCCCAGCGGCCGCCCGGCGGGATGTCGTCCTTGACCGCGCTCATCGCCGTCACCTGCGCTCCGTCGCCGATCTTGAGGTGATTGTTGATGCCAACCTTCGCTCCAAGCGCCACGTTGTCGCCGATGGTCAGGCTGCCGGCGAGGCCGATCTGGGCCGCGAGCAGGCAGTGCCGGCCGATCGTCACATTGTGGCCGATCTGGACCTGATTGTCGATTTTGGTCCCCTCGCCGATCACGGTGTCGCGCAAGGACCCCCGATCGATCGTGGTGTTGGCCCCGACCTCGACGTCGTTCTGGATCAGCACGCGTCCGGTCTGCGGCACCTTCAGATGACCTTCAGGGCCGAAGAAGATGAAGCCGTAGCCGTCCTGGCCGATCGAGCAGCCGGGATGGATCAGCACGTTGTTGCCGATCAATGCGCACTGGATCGCGGTCCGGGCGCCGACATTGCAATCCCGGCCGATCTTGACGCCCGGGCCGATCACCGCTCCGACGCCGATCACGGTGCCGCTGCCGATCTCGACCTCCGGGCCGATCACGGCAAGGGGGTCGACGACCACGCCGTCCTCGAGCCGGGCCGTGGGATCGATGATGGCCGACGGCGCGATACCGTCGTTGCCAACCCAGGATTGCGGCCGCAGCGCGTCGGCGTGCCATTCCCGCGCGATCCGGACGAAGGCGCGGAATGGCTGCGCCACCCGCAGCACCGCCACATGTTCGGGCACCTCGGCCTCGAAGCGCGGACTGACCAGACAGGCCCCCGCCTTGGTCGCTCTGAGCTGATCGGCGTATTTGAGGTTGTCGAAGAACGCCAGATGCATCGGGCCCGCTTCGTCGAGCGAAGCAACGCCCGTGATGACGTGGCCGCCCCTCGCGGGATCGACCAGCTGCGCCTTGGTCAGCGTGGCGATGTCGGCCAACGCTGCGGCAGGCGGCTTTGTGAAGAAGGTCGGCTGCGCCATTCCACCCCGTCGCGGTCCGGCTTCGGCATGAAGCGGTCAGGCCGCATCATGCCTCATCTCTTGGATCGGCACGATTCCTTTCGGAAACCGGCTCCGGTGATCCGGATCGTGCCGTGCTGATCGAATTAGAACGTGGTGCCGCCGCCGAACCGGAACTCCTGCGTGCGGTCGTACTTGCCCTTGCTGAGCGGCACGGCGTAGTCGAAGCGCAGCGGTCCGAACGGCGACTGCCAGATCACGCCGACACCGACCGACGAGCGGACGACCTTGCTGTCGTCATAGACGAGACCGGTGCAGGTTCCCGTGCTCGAGGGATTGATGGTCGACGGGATACAGCCCGGCGCGTTGACCTCGTTGGTGGTGGTCCAGCTCGTCGGTCCCCTGTAGTCGTAGAGGCCGCCGGCGTCGGCATAGACCGCGCCCTTCAGACCCACTTCCTTGGGCAGGAACCAGAACGGCATCTGCAATTCGAACGAAGCACCCCAGTACTTGGTGCCGCCGAGCGCATCCTGCGTACCGAACGGATTCAAGTCGCGGGGACCGATGCCGTTCGGGGCAAAGCCGCGGACGAGGTTCGGGCCCATCTGGAAGTGGTCGAGCATGCGCAGATCGTCGCCGATCTTGTTCAGCATGCCGCCTTGCACGCGGACGAGGCCGACGATGTCTGAGACGAGCGGGGTGTAGTACTTCGCATCGACGACCGACTTCAGATAGGAGACGTCGCCGCCGACGCCGGCGAAGTCCTGCCGGAAGTCGACGAGCAGACCGTCGGTCGGGTTCTTGTTGTTGTCCAGCGTGTTGTAGGTCAGCGTGTAGCCGAGCGCCGAGGTCAGCGTCTTGCCGTTGGCGAGCTCCTTGCGCACCGGCAGCGAGGCCTCGCCGTCGCTGTAGCAACCAAGCGTCGAGGTGTTCGAGGGACTGGGCGGGTTGCCGGCCGCAATGAAGGCCGGGCTCGGATTGTAGTTGGGATCGAAGATGTTGTTGTTACAGTTCGCCAGGTAGCTCGGCAGCGTGATCTCCTGCCGATAGACCGAGTAGCGCAACTGGAGCGCGAGATCTTCACGCAATGAGAAGCCAAGGCGCGGCGAGAAGCCGAGCGTCTTGGTGCCGTAGGAGATGTAGCTGTTGGACTTCTGCTCACGCTGATAGAGGTCGAGGCCGAGCGCCACGCGATAGTCGAGCAGATACGGCTCGACGAACGACAGCGAGTAGCCGCGCGCATACTGGCCATAAGTCACCGCAGCCTTGGCGAACAGGCCGCGACCGAGCAGGTTGCGCTCGGCGATCGAGACTTCGGCCAGCGCGCCGTCGGTGGTGGAGTAACCGCCCGAGACCGAGAAGTCGCCGGTCGATTTTTCTTCCATGTCGACGATCAGGATGACGCGGTCGCTCGACGAGCCCGGCTCGGTCGTGATCTTCACGTTCTTGAAATAGTCGAGGTTCTTCAGGCGCCGCTCGGCACGGTCGACCAGCGCGCGGTTGTAGGCGTCGCCTTCCGAGATGTCGAACTCGCGGCGGATCACGTAGTCGCGCGTGCGGGTATTACCGCGCAGGTTGATTCGCTCGATATAGGTGCGCGGGCCCTCGTCGATGTTGAACACGACGGACACGGTGTGCGCTTCGAAGTTGCGGTCGCCGCCGGGCCGCACCACGGCGAAAGCATAGCCGCGGCGGGAGGCCTCGATCTGCATCTCCTCGACCGACTTCTCGACCGATTCGACGTTGTAGAGCGAGCCGACATTGACGCGCGAATAGGCGCGCATCGAGCTCGGATCGAAGTTCGGAATGCTGGTGCGGAAATCCACCGCGCCGACGCGGTATTGCGCGCCTTCCTCGATCTTGAAGGTGACGTTGAAGCCCTTCTTTTCCGGGTCGTACTCGGTGAGCGCCGCGACGACCTGCACGTCGGCGAAGCCGTTCTTGAGGTAGAATCGGCGGATCAGATCGCGATCGGCTTCGACGCGGTCGGGATCGTAGACGTCACCGCTGCCGAGGAAGCTCAGCAGATTGGTTTCGCGCGTCTTGATCACGTCGCGAAGGCGGTAGGACGAGAAGGCATTGTTGCCGACGAACTCAATCGACCGGACGCCGGTCTTGACGCCCTCCTCGATCGTGAAGATCAGGTCGACGCGATTGTTCGGCTGCTCGATGATCTCGGGCGTGACGCGCACGTCGTAGCGACCGGAGCGGCGATAGATTTCGGCGATACGGAGCGTATCCGACTGCACCATGGCGCGGGAGAAGGTGCCGCGGGCCTTGGACTGGACTTCAGCGGTGAGCTGCTCGTCCTTGATCTTCTTGTTGCCCTCGAAGGCGATGCGGCCGATCACCGGGTTTTCCACCACGGAGACGATGAGCTGGCCGCCGGAACCGCGGTTGATCCGGACGTCCTGGAACAGGCCGGTCTCGATCAACGCCTTGAGGCCGTCGTCGATGGCGGCCTGATCCAGCCGGCCGCCCGGACCCGGCTTGAAATAGGAGCGGATCGTCTCCACCTCGACGCGGCGATTCCCCTGGACGGTAATCGACTGAACGGTCTGAGCGAGCGCAGACGAAGACACGAAAACAGCCCCAACCGGGGCAACCACCGGCGCGCCGAACAAGATCAGGGTTGCGAGCAAGCCCCCCCGGAGTCGCAGTCCAAACTTCATCGCGCAACGCGCCCTTATCATTCCCTGCCAGACCCAACCCCAACGCCGGTCCGGAGATTCCCCAAGTTCTGGCCGCTTGTAGCCAATTTCGCCGACGCCGCAAACGGCCGAAAGCGCCGTAATTTCAATTTCATTCCAAGACGTTGCTCAACAGCAACGCCACAAAAAAGCCCCTATCAGGAAGCGGCCATCCGCAGGATGTCGTTGTAGGTCGCAAACACCATCAACATCAGCACGAGGCCAAGCCCGATTCGGAACCCCATTTCCTGGGTCCGCTCGGACAGGGGCCGGCCCCGGACCACCTCGGCCGCATAGAACATCAGGTGGCCGCCATCGAGCAGCGGGATCGGGAACAGGTTCAAAAGGCCAATCGAGACCGACAGCACCGCGCAGAGATTGATCACGAACTGGAACCCGGCGCTGGCCGCCTGCCCCGACATTTTCGCGATTCCCAGGACGCCGCTGACCTCGTTCGGATTGCCGTGGCCGACGAACAGCGAGCCCAGGAACTTGAAGGTGCTGGTGATGATGAACCAGACCTGCTCGACACCGATCTTGAGCGCTTCACCGACGCCGACCGGGGTGGTCGAGGCCTCCCCAGCCTGCGACTTGTGCTCGACGCCGAGAACGCCAAGGCGGTGGCTGTTGCCGAACGGATCCTTGCGCTCCAGCAGCGCCGGGGTAGCGGTCAGCGAGACGATCCCGCCGTCGCGCTTCACCTGAAAAGTAAGCGCCGAACCGGCGTTCATCGCAACGATTCGCTGCATGTCGGCAAAGCTCTCGATCGGCTTGCCATCGATCTGGACGACGATGTCGCCGACCTTGAAGCCGGCGGCGGCCGCCGCGCCGTCAGCGACCACACCATCGACCCGGGCGATCGTGCTCGGCTTGCCGTAATAGAGCGCCATTCCGGCGAAGATCAGCGCGCCCAGGATGAAATTGGCGATCGGTCCGGCCGCGACGATCGCCGCCCGGGGGCCGACCTTCTTGTGGTGGAAGCTGCCGGCGCGCTCCTCGGCCGACATGGCCGCCAGCGTCTGGGCCGACGGGGTCGAGGCCTCGCTCTCGTCGCCAAAGAACTTGACGTAGCCGCCGAGCGGGATCGCCGAGATCTTCCAGCGGGTGCCATGGCGGTCGTTGAAGCCGACCAGCTCGGGGCCGAAGCCGAGCGAAAAGGTCAACACGCGCACGCCCGCCCAGCGCGCGACCAAGAAATGGCCGAGCTCGTGGAAGAACACGACGATGGTCAGGACGAACAGGAAGGGAACCGCGTAGCCGAGGAGCCCATGGCTCAACGTATTGAAACTATGGACGAAAAAGTCGATCATCGAATTCCCTCACCCAGCGCCGCAAGGCCCTGGTCCCGAACCAACTAGGATGCCTTTAAGGCAATTTGAGGCAATAGGGCGGCAGCCCTATTTCGCGCAACATGGTCAACAGAGATTGCATCGTCCGCGGAGGTCAGGGGCGCCTGGTTGCCACCTTTGATCCAATCCTCGAGGGTCGCCTCGACCAGCCGGGCAATCGCGCCGAACCGGATCTTGCCGCCGATGAAGGCGGCGACCGCGACCTCGTTGGCGGCGTTGTAGACGGTGGTCGCACCCTTCCCGGTCCGGAGCGATTCGTAGGCCAGCCGCAGGCCGGGGAAGCGCTCGAAGTCCGGCGCTTCGAAGGTCAGCTGGCCGATCTTGGCAAGGTCGAGCTTGGCCGCCGGGCCCTTGATGCGATCGGGCCAGCCGAGGCAATGGGCGATCGGCGTCCTCATGTCGGGCGCGCCGAGCTGGGCCACCACCGAGCAGTCGGAAAACTCGACCATGCCGTGGATGATCGACTGCGGATGAACCAGCACGTCGATTTCGTCCGGCGAGAGCGCGAACAGATAGGACGCCTCGATCACCTCGAGCCCCTTGTTCATCATGGAGGCCGAATCGATCGTGATCTTCTGGCCCATGCTCCAGTTCGGATGCTTCAGGGCCTGCTCGAGCGTCGCCTGCTCGATGTCGACAGGCTTCCAGGTCCGGAACGGGCCGCCGGAGGCCGTGATGATGACGCGGACGAGCTCGTCGCGATTGCCTGAGCTCAGCGCCTGGAACAGCGCGTTGTGCTCGGAATCGGCCGGCAGGATGCAGGCGCCCGCTTTTGCCGCACGCTGCATGAAGAAGTCGCCGGCGCAGACCAGGCACTCCTTGTTGGCGAGCGCGACATGCGCGCCGCGATCGACCGCGGCGAGCGCCGGCTTCAGCCCGGCAGCGCCGCTGACAGCCGCCATCACCCAGTCGGCCGGACGCGCGCCGGCCTCGATCACCGCGCTTTCGCCGGCGCCGCATTCCGTGCTCGTGCCCGCGAGCGCAGCCTTGAGCTCGGCGAGCTTGGAGGCGTCGGCGATCGCGACGTAGCGCGCGTTGAATTCCTTGGCGAGCTTGGCGAGCGCCGCGACATTGCCGTTCGCGGTCAGCGCCTCAACACGGTAGCGCTCGGGCGAGGCGCGCAAGAGATCCATCGTGCTGTCGCCGATCGAGCCAGTGGCCCCGAGGACCGTGACACTGCGAATGTCGGACGCAGCAAGCCTGTTGTTACGCAAGGGAACGGCACTCATATCCTCACCAAACCATAAGACCGCTTCCGGCGCTATGCACACCATGGCGGAAAAAGCCGATAATCCAGGCCGCCAGGATGGCGGCGACAAAACCGTCCAGACGATCCATAAGCCCGCCATGGCCGGGAATTAAGTGACTGGAATCCTTGACACCGAAGCGCCGCTTCACGGCGGATTCGAAGAGATCGCCGAGCTGCGACACCATCGACAGGACGGCGCTGACGAGCAGCAGTGGAACCGCCTTTCCGATCCCGGCCGCGGCAAAGCCGGCCGCGACCGCAAGGCTCGCCGCAAAGCCGCCGAGCGCGCCGGCCCAGGTCTTCTTCGGGCTCACGCGCGGCCATAATTTCGGACCACCAATGCTGCGTCCGGCGAAATAGCCGCCGATGTCGGTCGCCCACACCACGAGGAGCACGAACATCAGCGCGGAGAAGCCGTTGACGAGATCCTTCCGCACCAGGATCGAGGCCAGCAGCGCCGCCGCCGCATAGGCAAATCCGCTGGCCGCCCATAAGAACTTGCCCCGGGCGATCAGCGTCACGATGGCTCCGCCAATGAGGCCGGTGGCGACGGACGTCTTGAGCGCGCCGAAAGCGACGGA
The DNA here is from genome assembly GCF_016031655.1 of Bradyrhizobium glycinis. Classification (GTDB taxonomy): domain Bacteria; phylum Pseudomonadota; class Alphaproteobacteria; order Rhizobiales; family Xanthobacteraceae; genus Bradyrhizobium; species Bradyrhizobium glycinis. The sequence continues at coordinate 154,687 of NZ_JACCHQ010000011.1, read as the reverse complement.
GGCTCCCATCATGGCGATCGCGACCGTCCCTGCCCCGGTCAGCGCGGCCGATCCCGCACCCACCACCATCAGCCATTCCGCGAACAGCCCGATCGAGACCAGCGTGACGAGGAGCGCCCACAGCCAGCCGCCGGCATAGGCGATCGCAATGGCCAGCGGCGCCAGCACCAGCGCTGCGAGGACCCGCATCACCAGATTGCTCGGGGCAGGCTTGACGCCCGCCGATGCAGGATCGGGTTCGTTCACGAGGCGGTCTTCGCGACCAGGCCGCCAAAACGGCGTTCGCGCCTGCCAAACTCGGCGATCGCGCTTTCCAGCGCCGCCTTGTCGAAGTCGGGCCAATGGATCGGCACGAACACGAGCTCGCTATAGGCGGCCTGCCACATCAGGAAGTTGGACAGGCGCTGCTCGCCGCTGGTGCGGATGATGAGATCGGGGTCCGGGATGTCGGGCGCGTCGAGATGCGCGCCAAGCGTCTCGGCGTCGATCGTGGCAGGATCCCGCCTACCCTCCGCGACCTCGCGGGCCAGCTTCTGCGCCGCTTTGGCGATCTCCTGCCGCGAGCCGTAGTTGAAGGCGACGACGAGCGTCAGGCGCGTGTTGTCGCGCGTCAGTTCCTCGGCCTCGTTCAGCAAGGCGCAGATGTCGCTCTCGAGCCCTTCGCGCTCGCCGATGATGCGGACCTTGACACCGTCGCGGTGCAGGCTCGCCAGGTCGTTGCGGATGAAGCGCCGCAGCAGGCCGAACAGGTCGCCGATCTCGCTCGCCGGGCGCGACCAATTCTCCGAAGAGAACGAGAAGATGGTGAGATAGCGGATGCCGAGCTCGTGCGAGGCGCGCACCACGCGGCGCAGCGCGTCCACGCCGCGGCGATGCCCTTCCGCTCGCGGCAGACCGCGCGCAGCCGCCCAACGCCCGTTGCCGTCCATGATGATGGCGACATGCGCAGGCGCCTCGGACCTGTCAGGTCCTTCCGTTGCGGGCGCGGCGGCGTTGGACATGAAGGCGATGCCTTAAACGGTGAGGATTTCTTTTTCCTTGGCGGCCAGCAACTGGTCGATCTCCGCGATGGTGCCGTCGGTCGCCTTCTGCACCTCGTCGGCGTGACGCTTCTGATCGTCCTCCGACATTTCGTGATTCTTCTCGAGCTTCTTGAGCACGTCGAGACCGTCGCGGCGGACATGACGTGCGGCGACCTTGGCGGCTTCGGCATATTTGTGCGCGACCTTCACCAGCTCCTTGCGGCGCTCCTCGTTGAGCTCGGGAATGCGCAGGCGCAGCACCTGGCCCTCGGTCGCGGGCGACAGGCCGAGATTGGAATCCACGATCGCCTTCTCGACGGCCTTGACCATCGACTTGTCCCAGACCTGCACCGAGATCAGCCGCGGCTCCGGCACGCTGACGGTGGCGAGCTGATTGAGCGGCATGTGACTGCCATAAGCCTCGACCTGCACCGGATCGAGCATCGAGGCGGAGGCGCGTCCCGTGCGCAGGCCGCCGAGCTCGTGCTTGAGGGACTGGACGGCGCCCTGCATGCGGCGCTTCACTTCGTTGAGGTCGAAATTACCCGTGGCCATCACGTTTCTCCTTCAAAATCCCGGCGACCGCTCCGCACCGTCCCTTTCGGCGCGCCAGATGAGCCGTCAGCCGGCGACGATGGTTCCGTGGCCGACGCCACGCAGAATCGCGCCGATCGAGCCCGGCTCCGCGATCGAGAATACGATGATAGGCAGCGATGTCTCGCGGGCAAGCGCGAAGGCGGTCGCATCCATCACCTTGTAACCGCCCTCGATCGCCTGCGAATGCGTCAGGCGGTCGAACCGAGTCGCGGTCGGATCTTGCTTCGGATCGGCCGAGTAGACCCCATCCACATTCGTGGCCTTCAGGACCGCCTGCGCGCCGATCTCGGCGGCCCGCAGGACCGCGGTCGTGTCGGTGGTGAAGAACGGATTGCCGGTCCCGCCGCCGAGCAGCACGATCCGGCCCTCGGCCAGATATTTGTGCGCTGCAGTGCGGGTGAACAGCTCGGAAATCTCGGGCATGACGAAGGCCGACAGCGTCCGTGCCGGCGTTCCCTTGCGCTCGATCGCCGCTTCCAGCGCGAGGCAATTCATTATGGTGGCGAGCATTCCCATGGTGTCGCCGGTGGTGCGCGACACCCCGCGGGATGAGACCTCGACACCCCGGACCATGTTGCCGCCGCCGATCACGACCGCGACCTCGGTGCCGAGATGACGGGCGGCGATCAGGTCGTCCGCAACCCGGTCGACGGTCGGCTGATCGATGCCAAAGCCTTGCTGTCCCGCGAGATATTCGCCGGACAGCTTGATCACGACGCGACGATAGACCGGATCAGTCATGAGCACTTTCCTTCTCCGGGCGCCGCTTCCGGCGGCTCGCCGGAAGGAACGTTCCGGCGCTTACTTCTTGCCGCTGGCCGCGGCGACCTCGGCCGCGAAGTCGCTTTCCTGCTTCTCGATTCCCTCGCCGAGAGCATAACGCACAAAGCCGGCGATCTTCACAGCGCCACCGACCTTGCCCTCGGCCTCCTTCACCGCCTGCGCCACCGACTTGCCGGTGTCGTGGATGAAGGCCTGCTCGAGCAGGCAGACTTCCTTGTAGTAGGTCTTGAGGCCGGACTCGACGATCTTCTCGATCACGTTCTCGGGCTTGCCCTGCTGACGGTATTTGTCGGCCAGCACGTCCTTCTCGCGCTTGACCACGGCCGGATCGAGGCCGGACGGATCGAGCGCCAGCGGGTTGGCGGCCGCAACGTGCATCGCGATCTGACGGCCGAGCGCGGCGAGCTCATCGGCCTTGCCCGGCGATTCCAGCGCCACGATCACGCCCATCTTGCCGGCGCCCTCGATGACGGCACCGTGGACGTAGTGCGAGACCACGCCCTGGCTCACCTCGAGCTGGGCGGCACGGCGCAGCGTCATGTTCTCGCCGATGGTGGCGATCGCATCATTGATGGCGGTTTCGACCGTGACGTCGCCGACCTTGGCGGCCTTGATCTTCTCGACGTCGGCACCGACGTCGAACGCAACCTGGGCGATCATCTTGACCAGGCCCTGGAACTGGCCGTTGCGCGCGACGAAGTCGGTCTCGGAGTTGACCTCGACCACGACGCCCTTGGTGCCCTTGGTGAGCGCGCCGATCAGGCCCTCCGCGGCGACGCGGCCCGACTTCTTGGCGGCCTTGGACAGCCCCTTCTTGCGCAGCCAATCCTGCGCCGCTTCCATGTCGCCATTGGTCTCGGTGAGCGCGGCCTTGCAGTCCATCATGCCCGCGCCGGTCGATTCGCGCAGGTCCTTGACCATCGCAGCAGTGATCGTTGCCATCGTTGAAAATCCTTTGTGCCTGCCGGTTTGCCGCAGCGTGGCGTCGAGGCGCCCCGCCGCGGTCCATCTCAGGAATTCGAGTCAACTGAAATGGTGGCCGGATCCTATCCGGCCAACCCATCACTCTTTTTGACTATTCCGCTTCCGCGGTCAGCGCCTTGGCCTTGGCCACCCAGGCATCCGCGCGGCTCGGCAGACCGACTTCTTCGCCGATCGTGTGCGCGGTGTCGTGGTCGAGCTCGGCGAGCTGCCAATAGTGGAAGATGCCGAGATCGTTGAACTTCTTCTCGATCGCACCCGACACGCCCGGGAGCTTCTTGAGGTCGTCGGCCGTGCCGCGAGGACCCGCAAGACCCTGGAAGCCGCTCGAGGATGCTGCTGGCAGCTCTTCGGCGACCGGCTGGGCCGAGGCGCCGATGTCGATGCCCGAATCGCCCTGCGCGCGCGAGATGCCGTCGATGGCCGCACGCGCGACGAGATCGCAGTACAGCGAGATGGCGCGGCCGGCGTCGTCATTGCCCGGCACCACATAGGTGATGCCCTTCGGGTCCGAATTGGTGTCGACGATCGCTGCGACCGGGATGTTGAGCCGCTGGGCTTCCTGGATCGCGATGTCTTCCTTGTTGGTGTCGATCACGAAGATCAGGTCGGGCAGACCGCCCATGTCCTTGATGCCGCCGAGCGAGCGGTCGAGCTTGTCGCGCTCGCGCTGAAGCGTCAGGCGCTCCTTCTTCGTGTAGGAATTGGCTTCGCCGCCCGAGAGCACGTCGTCGAGGTGACGCAGGCGCTTGATCGAGGCCGAGATCGTCTTCCAGTTGGTCAGCGTACCGCCGAGCCAGCGCGAATTGACGAAATACTGCGCGCAGCGCTTGGCCGCGTCGGCAACGCCGTCCTGCGCCTGGCGCTTGGTGCCGACGAACAGGATGCGGCCGCCTTTGGCCACGGTGTCGCTGACGGCCTGGAGAGCCTGGTGCAGCATCGGCACGGTCTGGGCGAGGTCGACGATGTGGATGTTGTTGCGGGTGCCGAAAATGAACGGAGCCATTTTCGGATTCCAGCGGTGGGCCTGGTGGCCGAAGTGCACGCCAGCTTCGAGCAGCTGACGCATGGTGAAGTCGGGAAGCGCCATCGTTCTAATTCTCCGGTTGGTTCCTCCGGAAACGTGTGAGCAAAACGGAGCGTTCTCGCCCCGGCTGCCACCGGACGGCCTTGTGAGCCATGTTTCCGTGTGAGATGGCGCGCTATATAGCGCCATTTCGGCCAGAAGCAAGGAAATAACCGCCTTTGGGGACGCCTCTAGGGTGCTGTCGCATCCCACCGTCCCCTGCCCCTTGAGCCTCCTAACACTCCTAACACTTGGGCTGGCCCGGTGGGCAGCTCTTCGGCGGCGGGCCGGCTGGCCGCGGAGGTGGTGCCGGACGCGGCGCGGCGGCCATCGGCGGCGGCGCCGGTCGGGCGACCGGAGGTGGTGGCGGCGGCGCTGCCCGTGCGACAGGCGGCGGAGGTGGTGCCGGCCGCGCCATCGCTGGCGGAGGCGGCGCCGGCCGGGCCACAGGTGGAGGTGGCGCCGGCCGCGCCACGGCCACGGGCGGAGGCGCCGCTCGCGGTGGCGGAGGTGGAGCAACGCGCGGCGGAGGCGGCGGCGTCGGCCTTGCCAAGGCCTGGGGATGCGGCGGTGGAGCGGCGGGCCTGGCGGCCTGCGGCGGCGGTGGCGCGGGCCGATGATCCTGAACTCCGGACGGTGTCCGTGCCGCCACGGGCGGCGGAGGTGTCGCGGGTTTGAGCGCGGTCGGGGCCGCGGGCTTGCCGGAAGCCGCGCTCGGCGGCTGCAAGGCACCCGGCTGGGGCGCGCCGGGCCTGCCGCGCAGGTCAGGCGCGGGCGGGGTCGTCGTCCCCGGCGGCTTGGGCAGGGCCGCTGACGGGGTCGCCGCGTTTCCGGAACCTGGCGGCTGATTGGGCGTCGTTGCCGCCTTCAGCTGCGTCGGTGGGACGTTGCCGCTCGGCGCCGTGGCGGTCGCGGCGGGCTTGCCAGGGGACGGGATAGTCCCCGGCGCGGCCGCGGCCGGCGGCGGCCCACCGGGAGTACCGGGCACCGGCAGCGTATTGGCCGGCGGCGGTTTGGTCGGGGCCAGCGCTTGCGGGGTTGCTGCGGCGTTACCGGCAGGAGCGTTCGCGGTCGGGCTGGATGTGCCGCTGGGCGTCCCAGCTCCGGGCGCCGGACCGGCCGGTGGGCTGCCGGGAGCTCCCGGCGGCGGCACCGTATTGGCCTGCGGCAGCTTGGCGCCTGCGGGCGGCGGCGCTGTCGTGCCAGGCGCGACATTGGCCGGAGCCGGTGTCGCGATACCCGGCCTCGCGGTCGGCTGGACCGTCGCGCTCGGCGGCATCGGCGCCTTGCCCTGCTGGATCAGGGCGGCGCGCTGGGCGACCGCCTGCGGCACGGCCGGACCTGCCGGCGTCGCGCGGCCGGCAACGGCCGGCGCCAGATTGGCCGGTCCGGGTGCCGGCCCCGCGGCCGGCGGCGGCGCCGGCGGCTGGTTGATCACGGTGTTGATGACCGTGGTGTTGTGGATGTTCTGGTAGATGATGTTGTTCGGCGGCGGCGCGACATAGACCGGCGGCCTCACGAAGACCGGGATCGGCACGAACACCGGCTGCGGCAGCACGAACAGGCCGACCACCGGCAGCGGCGGCGGCAGCACGACGAAATCCGGCGGCGGCGGCGGCAGATAATAGACCGGCGGCGGCGGTGGCGGCGCGAAGCCGAAATCGGGATCGCTGAAGTACAGCACGGGACGGTCGACATAGACCACCTCCTCCGGGGGCGGTGGCGGCACGTCGTAGTCGATCATCGCGAAGGTCGGCGGCGGCTCGGGCGGCGCAGTGAGGATCGCAAGGCGCCGCCGCGCGTCCGCCGCATGCGGCCCGCGCGGATAGCGGCGCAGATACGACCAATAGGCCTCTGGCGTGTCGGTCCGGTAGGTCCGCCGCCAGGTGATGGCTTCGCGGCGCGCGGCAACGATCGCCATCACGCGCTTGGCGAGCGGGTCGTTCGGATAGGCCGCGAGAAACTCCTCATAGGCCGGCAGCGTGTCGCGCTCGAGCGCGGCGGCATAGGCGTCCTGCACGCCGAGATCGCGGATCGACTTGCTGCGGATCGCGGCGACCTGGTCGGGCGCAGCCTGTGGCGGCGGCGCATCGGGCGCGCGCTCGAAGAACGAGAATGGCGCCGAGATCTTCTGCTCGTTCCAGGGCACCTGCGCGCCCTTGGAGGCCTCGTTGACGCGCAGGCGGACGCGGTCGAACACCTCGGGCAGCGGCAGGCCGCCGGTGCGGATCATCTCGGCGAGCGACTGCGCATAGATGCCGTAGGGCCCCGGCTCCTCCGGCGCCACCGTGCCGGGCGCGGCATTGAAGGCGATCAGCATGTTCGCCTCGGGCTCGACCAGCGCCAGACCGCTTGCGATCGGCTGACCGCCCTCGATGAAGGGCTGCGCCCGGGCCGCGTCGAGCACCACGATATTGGCCTTGAGCGGACTAGATGCGAGCTGGCGCGCATAGTCGCTGATGCGCAGGGCCTCGGTCGGTATGTCGGTGTCGCGGCTGATGTTGGAATCGACCGGGATGAAATAGTTCTCACCGGCGAGTTGCACGCCGTAGCCGGCAAGATAGATCATCGCGACGGTGCCCGGGCCCGACGCCTGGGCCTTCTGGATGAAATCGCGCAAGCTCTTGCGCAGCGTGTCGCCGTCGAGATCGCGCGCGCCGACCACGTCGAAGCCGGCCGCCTGGAGCGTCTGTGCGATCAGGCCGGCATCGTTCGCGGTGGTCGCCAGCGGCGATTTGGCATAGGCGCCGTTGCCGACCACGAGCGCGATGCGCTTCTCCTGCGCTTGCGCGCGGGCCTGATGCGGCGCGCCCGCGGCAAGGACGGCCATCGGCAGGAGAAGGCAGAGAAAGAGTTTGAGCGTCCCGCGCATGGCTGTGCCCGCTTTGTTGTTGAGGTGGCCACCGCGCATCAGGCGCGCGGCCAGCTGAATGGCACTTGAACGAGATGCCGGGATTGAGGCAGCGACATGGCCGGGCCTCACCCGCCATCAAGCGCGGGGCCTGTACTGTCGCGGGATCAGCGACGCGTGAGCGACCTGCCGCTACGGCGCGAGGCGAAGCTCGGCAATCGTGGTGCGGGCGGCATCTTCCTCCAGGGGAAAGAAATCGAGCGGCCCGGGATTGCTGTTGTTGGACGTGACTGCGGCCCCGACAAGCAGGCCGGCGACGCCGCCCGCCATTGCCATTCCACCCAGAACTTTCGACCTCTCGCTCGGTCGTGCCAGAAAGAAATAGGTGCGGCCAGCTTGCGTGGAAAACTCCCGCTGGCTTGTGCCCGGAAACATCGCAGCCGTCGCCGAAAGCTGATGCTGCCCCGCTGGACGATCGAGATAGACATAGGTTCCGGTCTTGAGGTCGGCCATCGGTCCGCCGTCCAGCTTGACATCCCACCCGGCATCGCCGATGCCGGCATACCCCTTCTCGCGAAGTACGACGATGCGCGACCGTCCCGCGGCGGGAGGTCCGACGCGTTGCATCATTCCCGAGAAGTCCAAGCCTTTTCGTTCAGTTTCGCAGCCGCCCAGCCAAACCGCGATGAGCAGCGCGAACACCCCCCGCCAGAACGTCATTACCCCAATGCCCCAATTCGCCCGATTGCGAGCATATCGGACAACATCGCGTGGTTGCAATGGATCTTTTGCAAACCCTGGACGAGGCTCACAATTGTTGCACGTCCACCACGCCTGCCACCGCCTTGATCGCGCCGGCGATCTGCGGCGAGACCTTGAAGCGGCCTGGCAGCTTCATCTCCACCTCGGTCTCGAGGTCGAGCATCATCACCAGCGAGACCTCGCCGTCGCCGTTTCCGCGCGGTGCGATGCCGGGGCTGCCAACCTTCGGCGCGCCGCCGTTCGACGCAGCCATATCGGGCCCGGCGAGACGCTTGGCGATCGAGTCCAGCGGCTTGGTGTCGCGCAGGAAGATGCGCAGGCCCTTCTGCGTCTTGGCCGCGGCATCGTCGAGCGGCTCGGCATGCAGCACGCGGGCGCGGACGTCCTCGCCCTGGAGCTCGGCGCCGAGCTGCAGCAGCACGGCCGCGCCTGGCTCCAGCACGTCGCGATATTGCGCAAGGCCTTCCGAGAACAGCACCGCCTCGAAATGACCGGTGGGATCGGACAGGCCCATGATGCCCATCTTGTTGCCGGTCTTGGTGCGCCGCTCCATGCGCGAGACCACGGTCGCGGCGACCTTGCCGGCGGTGGCGCCGGTCTTCACCGCGCGCGAGAACTCGGCCCAGCTCTGCACCCGCAGCCGCTTCAGCACGGTCGCGTAATCGTCGAGCGGATGTCCCGACAGGAAGAAGCCGATCGCGTCGTATTCGCGGCGCAGCCGCTCGGCCGGCAGCCACGGCTCCACCTGCGGCAGCATGATGGTCGGCGCATCCGCCGACATGCCGAACATGTCGTTCTGGCCGATCGTCGCAGCTTCATGCGCGCGCTGGCAGGCGGCGAGGATCGCGTCCGCGCCGGCAAAGACGCGGGCCCGGTTCGGCTCCAGCGTGTCGAAGGCGCCGGCGGCGGCGAGACTTTCGATGATGCGCTTGTTGATCGCGCGCGGCGAGACGCGCGCGGCGAAATCGGCCAGCGAGGTGAACAGGCCGCCTCTGTTGCGCTCCGCGATGATCTGCTCGATCGCCTGGATGCCGACGCCCTTGAGCGCGGCGAGTGCGTAGTAGATCGTGTTCTCGCCGACCTCGAAGGTCGCGCCCGACCGGTTGATGTTCGGCGGCTCGACCTTGATGCCGAGGCGCTGCGCCTCGGAGCGGAATTCGGAGAGCTTGTCGGTGTTGTTCAGATCGAGCGTCATCGACGCGGCGATGAACTCCACCGGATAATGCGCCTTCATGTAGGCGGTGTGGTAGGACACCAGCGCGTAGGCCGCCGCGTGGCTCTTGTTGAAGCCGTAATCGGCGAACTTTGCGAGCAGCTCGAAGATGGTCTCGGCCTGCCCCTTCGGCACGCCGTTCTTCACCGCGCCCGCGACGAAGATGTCGCGCTGCTTGTCCATCTCGGCGCGGATCTTCTTGCCCATGGCGCGGCGCAGCAGGTCGGCGTCGCCGAGCGAATAGCCCGACATCACCTGCGCGATCTGCATCACCTGCTCCTGGTAGATGATGACGCCGAAGGTCTCCTTCAGGATCGGTTCCAGCACGGGATGCAGATATTCCGGCTCCTCGTCGCCGTGCTTGCGCGCGCAATAGGTCGGGATGTTCGCCATCGGGCCCGGCCGATAGAGCGCGACCAGCGCGATGATGTCCTCGAAACGGTCCGGCCGCATGTCGATCAGCGCCCGCCGCATGCCCTGGCTTTCAACCTGGAACACGCCGACCACGTCGCCGCGCGCCAGCATCGCATAACTCTCGGCATCGTCGATCGGCAGTGTGGCGAGATCGACATGGATGCCGCGCGGCTTGAGCAGCTTGCAGGCGACGTCGAGCACGGTCAGCGTCTTCAGGCCGAGGAAGTCGAATTTGACGAGCCCCGCGGGCTCGACCCATTTCATGTTGAACTGGGTCACCGGCATATCGGACTTGGGATCGCGGTAGAGCGGCACGAGCTCGCTCAACGGACGATCGCCGATCACGATGCCGGCCGCGTGGGTCGAGGCGTGGCGGGTCAGGCCTTCGAGACGCTGGGCGATGTCGAAGGCGCGCGCCACCACGGGATCTTCGTCGCGGAACGCCTGCAGCTTCGGCTCGCTCTCGATCGCGGCCGCCAGCGTCACCGGCGCCGCCGGATTCTGCGGCACCAGCTTGGTCAGCTTGTCGACCTGGCCATAGGGCATCTGCAGCACACGGCCGACGTCGCGCAGCACGCCGCGCGCCTGCAGCGTACCGAAGGTGATGATCTGCGCGACCTGGTCGCGGCCGTAGCGCTGCTGCACGTAACTGATCACCTCGCCGCGGCGGTCCTGGCAGAAGTCGATGTCGAAGTCCGGCATCGAGACGCGTTCCGGATTGAGGAAGCGCTCGAACAGCAGGCCGAACCTGATCGGATCGAGGTCGGTAATGGTGAGCGCCCACGCCACCAGCGAGCCCGCGCCCGAGCCGCGGCCCGGCCCGACCGGAATGCCCTGGCTCTTCGCCCATTTGATGAAGTCGGACACGATCAGGAAGTAGCCCGCGTATTTCATGCGGGTGATGACATCGAGCTCGAAGGCGAGCCGCTTGGCGTAGGTCTCCTCCGTCGTGCCCTGCGACAGGCCATGGACGCTGAGGCGCTTGGCGAGCCCCTCCTCTGCCTGCCGCTTCAATTCGGCGGCCTCGACCGCGGCCGCATCCGAGCTCGAGGCGGCGCCGACGGTGAAGAACGGCAGGATGGGCTTGCGCGTCATCGGCCGGAACGAACAGCGCTCGGCGATCTCCACCGTCGAGCTAAGTGCCTCCGGAATGTCGGCGAACAGCACCGCCATCTCGGCGCGCGTCTTGAAGCGATGATCCGGCGTCAGCTGCACGCGGTCGGTCTCGGCGATCAGCCGGCCGCCGGCGATGCAGAGCAGCGCATCATGCGCTTCGTAGTCGTCGGTGGTCGCGAAATACGGCTCGTTGGTCGCAACCAGCGGCAGTCCCTTGGCGTATGCGATGTCGATCAGGCCGCCTTCGACGCGCCGCTCCTTCTCGGTGTTGTGGCGCTGCAATTCGACGTAGAGACGGTCGCCGAACAAAGCAGCCAGACGCTCGCAGCGCGCGCCGGCGAGCTCGACCATGCCGCCGGCGAGCGCCAGCGAGATCGGCCCGTCCGGCCCGCCCGTCAGCGCGATGAGGCCCTCGGTCTCGCCCTCAAGCCAGTCGAGCTTGATGAACGGAGCATGGCTGTCCGGCGATTCCAGGAATGCGCGCGAGTTCAGCCGCATCAGGCTGCGATAGCCGCGCCCCTGCGCGGCGAGCAATACCACGCGCGACGGCCCCATCGCATTGCGCGCATTGGGATCCTGATCGCCGAAATCGATGGCGAGCTCGCAGCCGACGATCGGCTGGATGCCGGAACCCGCCATCTTGTCGGAGAACTCCAGCGCGCCGAACAGATTGTCGGTGTCGGTCAGCGCCAGGGCCGGCTGGTGGTCCTTCTTGGCAAGCTCGGCGAGCTTGGCGATCTTGATCGAGCCCTTGAGCAGCGAATAGGCCGAGTGAACGTGAAGGTGAACAAATCCGGCGCTCGGCATGGTCGCGTGACGGCCTCTTGCAGATGAAATGGAGCGGTCGCCGGCGCCTCAAGGCATCATGCACCCGCGCGGCCGACTCGCCTCTCAATGGTGGGGTCTCACGGCTTCAGAGTCCACGCTGGAGCGGCCGCTTCGCCGCGTCGTCCCGCTTTTCCCCAAGAGGTCAGAGGAAGCCAGACTAGAGCTGCGGAATGACCTGAGCCCAGATCGCGATCATCCCGACGAACAGCGTGATGGACGCCAGTGCGGCGGCTTCTTCCACGAAAACCCTGAACATGGCCTGCTCCCCTTGGTGGAACGAATGAAGAACATAGTTCTCATTTTGTTCTATGGAGTCAAGCGGTCCGGAAGCTGCCGAAAGGAGATGGTTAACTCGCTGAATACAAACAACAAAAAAGCCCCGGCCAAGGCCGGGGCTTTCGACCACCGCTCCAGTGGGAGCGATCAGGATCAGTAACGGCCGAGCATCGGGCCGCCGAACTTGTAGTTCAGGCGGACCAGACCCATGTCCACGTCCTGCTTGACGTTGACCGGCAGGACACCGATGGGGCCGGTCAGGTTCTTGTCGCCGCCATCCAGGAAGATATGGTCGTACTCAACGCCAACCGACCAGTTCGGGGCAAAGCCATACTCGAGGCCTGCGCCGACGGTGCCGCCCCAACGGGTGTCGTTGCCCGACGCCAGCGACGTGCCCGCGAACGAGGCGTCGTACTTGGTGCTGACCACAGCCGCACCGCCCTTGACGTAGAGCAGGACGTTGTTCCAGGCGTAGCCGACCTGACCGGTGATCAGACCGAACGCATCGATCTTGGTGTTATTGGTGAAGCCGGAGATCGCGCCGACATGGCTGCCGGAGAAGTCGGCCCAGTTGCCCTGGCCTTCCACGCCGAACACGAACTGCCCAGACTGCCAGCGATACCCGATCTGGCCACCCACCGTGCCGCCGGTCGCGTCGTGCGAACCATCACGGCCGAAACCGACCAGGTCCCATTTCGCGTTCGACGAACCGCCGCCGCCGTTGAGACCGATGTAGAAGCCGCTCCAGTCGTAAACGGCGGCGATCGCCGCCGGCGGAGCCTTGGTGTAGGGCCGCGCCGCGAGATCGGCAGCCAGCGCCGGCGCAGCCGCGCTGAGCGCGACAAGGCTGACAGCGGCGAGCAACAACTTCTTCTTCATTTGATTCCCGTTCCAGTTTCTTCAGAGAGGCCCCCGGGCCGTGGCGTTGGTCATAACAGCGATCGACGGAATTGCTGTAACCCCGACGCCACAGTGCGATCGAAAGGACCTCGCTCATTAACGAATGTTAATCGACGCGTGCGTGGAAACCCTTTGAAACAAGGGTTTTCAGCCGTTTCAGCGTCGACGCGACGAGATCAACTGCATGCGCGCGTAACATCGTCGCGCGCACATTCGCGTGATGGGAAAGTCGCAAAGCGCGGGTGAGTTGCTCATCCCATTGTCGCCATATTTTCGCTGGCATTCATCACATTCGTGCGCGCATCAATCGCAAGCTCGCTTGCGCATGTTCGGCACGGATCCAGCCGCTCCACTCGCTCGCGCAATCCAGGTTTCTGGCGGTGGGACGTTCGGCGAGTTGTGTCGCCAATCCGTATTTTTCGCAGTAGACCTCCCGCGGGCGGCGCCGTAAGCGCGGGGTCGAAGGTTCCCTTGCGATATATGGACCAATTAGTCTATATATCTAGAATGGCCCGACAGACCTCAGTGCAATCGCCCCGCGGCCGACCGCGAAGCTTCGACATTGACGCCGCCGTCGGATGCGCGATGGACGTGTTCTGGTCGCGCGGCTACCATGCTACGGCGCTGCCGGATCTTCTTCGCGCGACCAGGCTGTCGCGCGGCAGCCTCTACGCCGCGTTCGGCGACAAGCATTCGCTGTTCTTGCTCGCGCTTGATCGCTACATCGCCGAAGCCATCGCACGGATGGATGTCGAACTCGCCCCACACAGGGATCCGGTCGATGGCTTGCGGGCTTTCCTTGCCGGCTATGTCGACCGCACCAGCGGCGCCCATGGGCGCCGCGGCTGCCTGCTTGTGGCCACAGCCATGGAGCTGGCCGGGAAGGACGCCGAGGTCGCGCGACGCGCCGCGGGCTTCTTCAAGACGATGGAGGCCAGGCTGGTGGATGCATTGTCCCGTGCGAAGACGGCCGGCAGGCTGGCCGACGGCGTCGAGCCCGCAAGCGCCGCCCGCATTCTCGTCTGTTTCGTCGAAGGGCTGCGCGTGGTCAGCAAGACGGCGCCCGCACGGGCCGCATCGCAAGCCACTGCTGACGCCCTGCTCGACCGCTTCGTAACGTAACCACCAACAGACGCCCCTCCGGCGTCGGCGCGTCGATATTTAGACCGATCGGTCGTGAAAGGAACAATGCGATGTCTGCGATCCAGATGGTCTGTGCGGTGGCCGTCCCCCTGCTCTGGGGTTATCAGTTCGTGGTCATCAAGGTGGGCGTCGCGGAGTTTCCGCCGCTCTTCTTCCTTGCCATGCGCTTCCTGGCGATCGCGCTGCTGCTCGTTCCGTTCGTCAAGAGGCCCACGCGCCAGCAGCTCGGCCCTGTCGCTGCCATTTCGATCTTCCTGGGTGGGCTGAATTTCGGGCTGTTCTATGTCGGCCTTGAGCTCGGCTCGGGAAGCATGTCGGCCGTTGCCTATCAGCTCGCCCCGCCCTTCGCGGTTCTGCTGGCCTGGCCGTTGCTCGCGGAGCGGCCGTCGCTCGCCAGCTCCGCCGGCGTGGTGCTCGCATTCCTTGGCGTGATTGTGCTGGCAGCGGGGCCCGACCTGGCGGCAAAGCCGCTTCCGCTCCTCTTGGTGATCGGGGCCGCCTTCGCATTCGCCGTGTCCAACGTCCTGACGAAGCGCTACGGGCCTTTCGATCCCCTGATGCTGATGGGGTGGTCGTCGCTGCTAACGGTGCCACAGGTGATGCTGATGTCGCTGCTCCTTGAATACGGCCAAACGACGAGCCTCGTCACGGCGGATGGACGTGGCTGGCTGGCGCTCGCCTACACCATCTTCATCGGCGGAATTGTCGGGTTTGGCCTTTGGTTCTGGCTGATCGCGCGTTGCTCCATGGGCCGCATCGCACCTTTCGGCCTGCTGCTTCCGGTGTTCGCCTTGATGTCGAGCGTGATGTTCCTCGGTGAGCAGATGACGCCGAAACTGATCGTCGGCGGGCTGCTCGCAATCTCCGGCGTCGCCATGACACAGATGAAGCTGGAGCGTTCAAGTGGCCTGAATCCGACCTCCCGGGAATGAAGCCGCCCTCGTTGATCAGGAATCCCGCTGGCGATTCACATCGCCTCATGCGCACCGCGCCAGACGTCGATCCGAAACAATGCGCATCGCGCACGCGGCCGCAAGTTGTGGCCGCGCCAGTCATCGTATAGCGTCCATCCCAGCCGTCCTTCGCGCAGTCGATCCTTACATGCTCGCCCGCATCCTGCTTCTCCTTGCCTTGCTGTTGCTTCCGGGCACGTTACGTGCCGAAGCAACGCCGGCCGAGAAAGCCAGATTTGCCTCCAGGCTGACGATCTATCTCGCCAAGGGGCCGGCCGACGTATGCGGTCCGGGCTGCGATCGCTGGATCGCGATCGAGGGCGAGATCGATCGGGAGGCTGCGCTGCGCGTTCGCCGCTTCCTCGCCACCGTCAAGGACCTGCAGCGTCCGATCTATCTCCATTCGCCGGGCGGCAACGTCGAGCAGTCCTACGCGATCGCGCGGTTGCTGCGCAGCCGCAAGGCGATCGCCAGGGTTGGCCGGACGATCGCGACCGCCTGCGCGGCGGGCACGCAGGCGGACGCCGCGTGCCTGAAGCTCAAGAACGCAAGCGGCGAGATCGAGGCCGAGCTCACCACTTACCGTGCCATGTGCAACTCGGCCTGTGGATACGTGCTTCTCGGGGCGACATCGCGCGAAGTCGCCCCCGACGCAACAATGGCGGTGCATAATTCCAGGCTGGTGCTCGCCTTTGCTGGACGGCCTGATCCGGCGGCCGTCGCGGAATACAGGCGTCGCCGGCTCCTGGCGGCAGATCGCGATCGCGCCGCGTTCATCGCAGCGATGGGAATTAGTCGCGAGCTCGATTCCCTGATCCGGACGGTGAAGTTCGAAAGCCTGCACGTGCTGACGCGATCCGAGCTCTACGGTTTCGGCATCGACACGCGACCGCTCGCCGAAACGATGTGGCGGCTGGAGAAAGGAGCGCGGCCCTTCATCAGCAAGATGGCTGCGGTGAAGAAGGAAAGCGCTGCGTCGTTCCGGACCATGGAATGGCGCCTCTATTGCGAAAGCAAGAATCGCGTGCCGCTGCTGTTCATGGGCGAGATCGACGCAGCCGGCACCGGCCAGAGAACGATCCAGATGGCAGCCAGTGCCGATCTCAGCAAGCACGCGGGAGGACCTCCGGTGCGGTTCGGAAAGTACGAGGTCTGGAACGGCGCCGTCGATCCCGACATGGTTAAAGCGGTGCTGGCCTCGCACTCTCTGCAGGTCCGGGAAACCACACCGGAACCAGAGGGTAAGGCAGACGTCACGCGCTTCAACATCGATTTGACCGGTTTGCCGTCGGTGTGGACGCAGCTCGGGACGTCGTGCACATCGGCGACGACAGCCCCGGCAAAAGCCTGGCCAGCGAATCCTCTGCAGCCGACGACCTGGACGGATACTCCCTGGACAGCAGGTCCCCTGCCGAACGCCAGCGCAGCGCCTTCCGCCGCAGCCGCGCCATGAGCGCGCTGCGAGCGACGAGGCTTGCCAGTCGCTGTTCAGAAGCTGAAGCCTGCGTCGATCAGTCCCTACCATCAACCGGCGTATAGATCACGAGCTTCAGCGCCGGGTCGTCGTTGGCCTGGAAGCTGGTGTGCTCGAAGTGCAGCACGCCCTTGGTCGGATGGTGCATGGTCTTGCTGCCCGAGATGGTGCTGCGGATGTCGTGCGCCTCCCACCATTCGACGAATTCCGGGCTGCCCTCGCGCAGTCGCGTCAGCAGCTCCGTGAAGGCGGGATCGCCGGCCCAGACGTCGTGCGTGGCGCGGAACATCGCGACCATGCGCTTGGCGACCTCGGTCCAGCTCGCGCCGTAGAATTTTCTAGTCTGCTTGTTCGTCAAGACCAGCAGCAGCGTATTGCGATCCCGCTCTGGGAATTGGCTAAAGCCAAAGACCTCCTCCGCCGCCGCATTCCAGGCCAGCACGTCCCAGCGCCGCCCGGTGATGTAAGCCGGCTGATGCAGACTCTCGATCATCCGCCGGATCGACGGTGGCACGATTTCGCGCGTGAACGCGCTTCTTGCACCATCACGGGCCAGCGCCTTCAGATGCGCATGCTCCGTCTTGCTGAGACGGAGGGCCCGGGCCAGCGCATCCACGGTGGTGACGGACGGGCTGACCGTGCGGCCCTGCTCGAGACGGACGTACCAGTCGACGCCGATGCCGGCGAGCTGCGCGACCTCCTCGCGGCGCAGCCCTGCGGTGCGCCGACGCCTGCCCATCGGGAGTCCGACCGCTTTTGGCGACAGCTTTTCGCGGCGGGACCTCAGGAAATCCCCGAACTCGACGCGGCGTGGATCGGCCATTGATTTCGCTCCTCGATGGAGGGCCCTCGGAATACTAGGATAATACCAGGCCTTCCTGCCGCACAACAGCCCTCGCATATTCCGTGCACCTCACAATGAGGTGCGAACGAAGGTCAACATCATGAAGGCTGCCGTACTCAAATCTTTCGGATCCCCACTGGTCGTCGAGGAGGTTCCCGAACCTGTGCTCGGCACCGGCGAGGTGATCGTCGATGTCGTCGCCACCGCGTGCTGTCCTATTCCAACGAGGTGTTCAGCGGCCAACGCAAATACGCGTTGGACTTGCCCGTCATTCCCGGAGCCGGCGGCGTCGGCCGCGTGCGCGCGATCGGCCCGGACGCAACGAAATTGTCCGTGGGCGACTGGGTGCTCTGCGATCCGACGGTGCGCTCGCGCGACGACGCGATCGCTCCCGACATTCACCTGCAGGGTGTGAGCGCGCGCGGCGAAGGCGGCATGCGGCTGCAGAAATATTTCCACCACGGCTCCTTCGCCGAGCGGATGAGGGTGCCGACAGAGAACGTGACGCGGCTCGGCGAACTCAGCGAGGCCGAGGCCACCCAATGGAGCGTGCTCGGCACCATGCTCGTGCCCTATGGCGGCTTCCTTGCCGCAAGGCTGCAGCCCGGCGAGACCGTGCTCGTGAGCGGTGCGACCGGCAATTTCGGCAGCGCCGCCGTGGCCGTGGCGCTCGCGATGGGCGCGGCCTGTGTCGTGGCGCCGGGCCGCAACGAGAAGATGCTCGCCGAACTCGTGCGTCGCTATGGCGCGCGCGTCAGGCCGGTGAAGCTGACGGGCAACGAGAATGACGACCGCGAGCTGATGAAGCGCGCGGCGCCTGGCCCCATCGATTGCGCGCTCGATATTATGCCGCCCTCCGTCGCCACGACGGTGGTGCGCGCCGCGATCATGACGGTGCGGCCCAATGGCCGTGTCGTGCTGATGGGCGGCGTCAACATGCAGGGCGGCCCGGGCCTGGAGCTGCCCTACAACTGGATCATGCGCGAATGCATCACGATCCATGGCGTCTGGATGTATCCGCGCGATGCCGCGGCTCGCCTGATCGCGCTGGTGCGCGCGGGGTTGCTCAAGCTGGAGGAGTACGAGACCACAGCCTTCGACCTCGATCATGCCAACGAGGCCGTGGAGCACGCAGCGGCCAATGGCGGGCCGTTCAAATTGACGGTGATCAGGCCTTGAAGACCGAGGCGGCGGCGGAGCGCCGCCGCCGAATTTTTTCGCAAGTCCCACCAAGCACTTGGCTACTGTGCATGGGGTTGTTTTCGAGGTTTCTTAGTCGAGCTCGACCACCTGGCCGTGCGACAGTGAGACCCGCCGGTCCATGCGGCCGGCAAGCTCCATGTTGTGGGTGGCGATCAGCATCGACACGTGCGTCGCCTTGACCAGCTGCATCAGGGCCTGGAACACGTGCTCGGCTGTCGCAGGATCGAGGTTGCCGGTCGGCTCGTCCGCAAACAGCACGCGCGGCGCGTTGGCCACTGCGCGGGCGATGGCGACACGCTGCTGCTCGCCGCCCGACAGCTCGGCCGGGCGATGAGTGATGCGGTCGCCGAGCCCGAGATAGCCCAGGATCTCCTTGGCGCGCTTGACGCTCTCGGACTTCTTCAGGCCGCGGATCATCTGCGGCAGCATGACGTTCTCGAGCGCCGAGAATTCCGGCAGCAGCCGATGCGATTGATAGACGAAGCCGATATCGGTGCGGCGCAGCTGGGTGCGCTCAATGTCGGGCAGCTGGGAGGTCGGCGCGCCCGAGACGTAGACCTCGCCGGAATCGGGCGCTTCCAGCAGTCCCGCGATATGCAACAGCGTCGACTTGCCCGAGCCAGACGGCGCCACCAGGGCGACGGACTGCCCGGCCCACAGCGCCAGCTTGGCGCCGTCGAGGATCGTCAACGGCACCTCGCCCTGCAAGTACTGCCGCTTTATCTCGTGGAGATAAATGACCGGTACATCTTCCGCCCCCTGCTGCTGCTCCATCAGGCCCTCACTCGTACCGCAGCGCTTCGACGGGATCGAGGCGCGCGGCGCGCCACGACGGATACAGCGTCGCCAGGAACGACAGCGTCAGCGCCATGATGACGACGGCCGTGGTCTCGCCGACGTCGATCTCGGCCGGCAGTTTCGATAGGAAATAGAGCTCCGGCGAGAACAGCTCGGTCGAGGTCAGCCAGGACAGGAACTGCCGGATCGATTCGATGTTGAGGCAGATCACGAGGCCGACGCAGAAGCCGACCAGCGTGCCGACCACACCGATCGAGGCGCCCGTGATCAGGAAGATCCGCATGATCGATCCCTGCGAGGCGCCCATGGTGCGCAGGATCGCGATGTCGCTGCCCTTGTCCTTCACCAGCATGATCAGGCCGGAGACGATGTTGAGCGCGGCGACCAGCACGATCATTGTCAGGATCAGGAACATCACGTTGCGCTCGACCTGGAGCGCGTTGAAAAAGGTCGAGTTGCGCTGCCGCCAATCCACCAGGAAGATCGGCCGGCCCGCCGCCTCCGTCACCGCCTTGCGGAAGGCGTCGATCCTGTCGGGATTGGTCGTGAACACCTCGATCGAGGTGACGTCGTTGCTACGGTTGAAATAGGCCTGCGCTTCGGCGAGCGGCATGAACACGAAGCCGAGATCGTACTCGGACATGCCGATCTCGAACACCGCGACGATCTTGTACGGCTTGATGCGCGGCGTGGTGCCCATTGGCGTGACCGCGCCCTTCGGCGCCACCAGCGTAATGCTGTCACCCGCATGCAGCGACAGCTGGTCGGCGAGGCGCCGGCCGATCGCGACGCCCTGCCCTTCGTCAAACCCCTCGAGCGAGCCCTGCTTGATGTTCTTGGCGATCGAGGTGAGGTTGTTGAGATCGTCGGAGCGGATGCCGCGCACGAGGACGCCCGAGGCATTCCATGGCGATGACGCCAGCGCCTGACCGTCAACCACCGGCGCCGCGAGCCGGATGCCCTCGACCTGGCTGAGGCGGTCGGCAACGTCCTTCCAGTCGGTCAGCGGCGATTCCAGGGGCTGGACCAGGATGTGGCCGTTCAGCCCGAGGATCTTGTCGAGCAGCTCCTTGCGGAAGCCGTTCATCACGGCCATGACGATGATCAGCGTCGCGACGCCGAGCATAATGCCGAGAAAGGAGAACCCGGCGATGACCGAGATGAATCCCTCCTTGCGGCGCGCCCGCAAATAGCGCGCCGACAGCATCCACTCGAATGGCGCGAAAGGCGCGGTTTGCACGGTGTCGGTCATGGTCTCATCCATCGCTCGATAATCCCATGATTCGGGGTCAATTGTGGCCGGATTGGCGGCCGCGATATCGCGCGATGAACAATATTCAGCCGACCAGCCTTGTCAGCCCACGAGTCTTGCGACCGCGTCTGCAGGCGACATGGTCTCGCGCGCGCCGTCGCTGCGCCGCTTGATCTCGACCTTGCCGTCGGCGAGCCCCTTCGGCCCGATCATGATCTGCCAGGGGATGCCGATCAGGTCGGCGGCGGCGAATTTGGCGCCGGCGCGTTGATCCGTGTCGTCATAGAGCACGTCGACGCCTTTGGCCGTGAGCTCTGCATAGAGCTTCTCGCAGGCCGCATCGACCGCGGCATCGCCCTGCTTCAGGTTGAGGATCGAGACGCGGAACGGTGCCACCGCCTCCGGCCATTTGATGCCGGCATCGTCATGGCAGGCCTCGATGATGGCACCTAGCAGGCGCGAGACGCCGACGCCGTACGAGCCGCCATGGATCGGCACGTCGACGCCGTCCGGCCCCGCCACCAGCGCCTTCATCGGCTCGGAATATTTGGTGCCGAAATAGAAGATCTGGCCGACCTCGATGCCGCGGGTGTTCACCCGCTTGTCCGCGGGCACCTCCTGCTCGAACCGCGCGGCGTCGTGGACGTCTTCGGTCGCCGCATAGAGCGAGGTCCATTGCTTGATGATCGGCGTCAGGTCGCTCTCATAATCGACGTCCTCGCCCGGCACTGGCAGGTCCAGCACGTCGCGATTGATGAACACGCCGGATTCGCCGGTCTCGGCGAGCACGATGAACTCGTGGCTGAGATCGCCGCCGATCGGGCCGGTCTCGGCGCGCATCGGGATTGCCTTCAGCCCCATCCGCGCGAAGGTGCGCAAATATGCGACGAACATCTTGTTATAGGCGACGCGCGCCGCGGACTCGTTGAGGTCGAAGGAATAGGCGTCCTTCATCAGAAACTCGCGGCCGCGCATCACGCCGAAGCGCGGACGCTGCTCGTCGCGGAATTTCCATTGGATATGATAGAGATTGAGCGGCAGGTTCTTGTAGGACTTCACGTAGGCGCGGAAGATCTCGGTGATCATTTCCTCGTTGGTCGGCCCGTACAGCAGCTCGCGCTTGTGGCGGTCGGCGATGCGCAGCATCTCCGGGCCGTAGGCGTCGTAGCGGCCGCTCTCGCGCCAGAGATCGGCGAGCTGCAGCGTCGGCATCAAGACCTCGATCGCGCCGGAGCGATCCTGCTCCTCACGCACGATCTGCTCGATCTTCTTCAGCACGCGAAACCCGAGCGGCAGCCAGGCATAGATGCCCGCAGCCTCCTGCCGGATCATGCCGGCACGCAGCATCAGCCGATGCGAGACGATCTCCGCCTCTTTCGGATTTTCCTTCAGGATGGGCAGAAAGAACCGCGACAACCGCATGGTCATACTCTGGGAATCAGTGATCGCCTGCAGTGAAACCGGATTGGGAGCGAAAACACAAGACGGGATTGAGGAAAAGCCGCTAACGCGGCGAAATACCTGTCATTTTTCCGTTGCCTTCAGGTTTGACTTGAGGAGCAGCGTGCCCTGCAAAGCGGGCGAGCCTAGGGCGGCGGCACCTCGACTTCATCCGCAAGCGAGACCTTCTCGAAATCGCTCACGAGCGCTTCGATCCGGATACGCCAGCGGCCGGCGAAGGGCAGCTCGACCTTGCGCACGTGCCAGTAGCCATCGGGCCCGAGCGAGGCGTCCCGCTCCATCGGCTCGATGCCACGCTCGGGCAGGCTGAGGGTCAACGTCACCTCTTTGGCCGCCAGGGGCGTCCCCTCGCCGGTCATGAGCTGGAGCACGAAATCGTCTTTGCCGACGTTTCCAGGAGACACCAGCACCTGGAACATCGCCTTGTCGCTGTGGATGTGGATCGCCAGAGGCGTCTCCGGAACAATCGTTCGCGGCGGCGGCGTGAAGCGCCAGCCGGCGACGACGGCGAAGATGGCGAGGGCGATCACGCATTCGAGGAGGATCGAGCGCTTCAGGATGACCTGGGCACCGCGATCACGTGCGAACGCCGGAGTGAGGCGGAAGCGGTTGAGCGCCGCAAGTGCGAGCAGCAGGAGGACCAGCGCGAGCTTGATCGAGAGGATGAGGCCGTAGCGGGTCTCGACCAACGCCGAAGCTTTCTCGAGCTGAACAATCGCAAGGACAAGGCCCGTCAATGCCAGCACGCCGACCGCCGGAGTGGCGATGCCCGAGAAGCGGCTCACGACGGCAAGTGTTGCTGGCGTCGGCTTCGACAGCAATGCCGCCAGCGGAGCAAGAGCGCCGATCCACAGCGCAACGCACAGCCCGTGAAGAAACATCGCCGCTCGCATTATCATTTGAGGGGGCGCCGTTGCGGCGTGCCCGCTCATGGCAAGCGACAAGCCCACACCGACCATGGCAATGATCGCAAGCGCCCGCGAAGACCATGCGCTGCGCAGCGCCAGCAGAGCGAACAGCATCGCGGCGGCGGCAACAAGAAACGCGCGGCCGGCGCTGGTTGCGACCGCGACCTTCCAAGGCGCGGCCGTCGCGAGCGCCGCCGGCGGCAGGCCGAGGAGATCGAGGCCCAGCGCGCCGAGAGAGACCACCGCGCTCGGGAGGCCGACGGCGAGCGCCGCGCGCGGCACGGTCGTGCCTGTCAGCGACCGAGATATCCAGCGCGCGAACCACACACCGCCGACGCCGACGAACAGCCCGAGATAGAGGCCGACACGCGCCAGCCAGATCAGCGCGCCCAACCAATGGTCCGCACTCGCGGGCGGCTTCGTCTCCGACGGCGTGCCGACCGAAAACATCACCGAACCCACGACCGGATGGCCATCCTGCGAGACCACGCGATAGCTGACGACCGCTGTCCCCTCAGGCAAATCCGCCGGCATCGCCACGGAAATCGTCTCGCCCGACGCACTGACACGCGGATCGTCCCGCACCCTGCCCGCCCCGTCGATCAGCCGGATCGCGCCCGGCGTCACCGGCTCGTTGAAGCGCAGCTCCACCACCTCCGGCGCGGTTGCCAGCGTGCTGCCGCTCGCCGGCTCGACCGAGATCAGCGCCGCATGCGCGAGCGCACCACTCGCGAAACCGACAGCGAAGAGCAGCGTCGCGAGCGCGGCGAGGAGACGCATCAGGGTTTCGGCAGGAGCTTCACGCCAGGCGCCGGCGACTTGCCCTCATGCGAATGCCCTGCCCCCTCGGTAGGGATCTCGATCCAGCGGCTGACGCCAGTCTCGCATTCCTGAACCACAGGAAAGTACAGGGTCGTGTTCGGCTTGAGCCTGTCGGTCAGAACCGTGTGCATGATGAACTCGTCATAGTTCTTGTCCGGCAGCTTGCCGCCGGACCACGCCACCTCCTTGACGCCGGACGAGAGCTTATTGCCGTGATAGTCGTATTCCCCGGCATATTTGCCCTCGACGAGGTCGATGATCCAGCCGGCCTTCGGCATCGGCTTCACCGCGATGACCCCTTCCGGAATCTGCACGCGGATCTTCACCGTCGGCGAACCCGCGCAGCCATGCGGCACGGTGAAGACCGCCTTGTAGGACGCGCCGATGATGGCTTGTTTGGTCTCGAGCGAGACGTGCGCCGCCACTGGTGATGCGGCCAGCGCTGCTATCAGGATCAGGCAGGATCGCTTCGACATATTCGGTCTCCCGAGAATCCAGAACAGTGTCATTTCATCTTCATTCCCGAATGATCCGGCATTTTCTTCATGTCCATGTGACCCGAGTGTCCGCCATCGCCCGGCGCCTGCGCGCCGACGCCCTGGACGTCGAGGGCAACAGTGACCTTTCCGGCCTTCTCGAACTGAAGCGTCACCGGCACCTTGTCGCCCTGCTTGAACGGTCCCTTCAGCTCCTGAAGCATCAAATGATTGCCGCCGGGCGCGAGCTTCACGGTCTTGCCGGGATCGATCGCCAGTCCCTTGTCGAGCGGGCGCATCTTCATCACGCCATTGTCCATCGCCATCTCGTGAATTTCGGCCTTGCCTGCGATATCGGCGGACACGCTGACAAGCCTGTCGGCCGCGTTGCCCTTGTTTTCGATGGTCAGATAGCCGCCGGCGACCTTGGCGCCGCCCGGCGTCGCCCGGCTCCAGGCCTGCGAGATGACGAGATCGCCGGTCTTGACGTCCTCGGCTGCGCCCCCCGCGCTGGTGCCAAGCAGCATGGCGACGGCGAGAAGTGATAGCTTGATCCTGTTCATTTGGTTCCCTCGGCTTTGATCTGATCGAGCATGGTCGGTCGTGGTGGTTTTCGGCAGCCTCAGTGCGCTTACCATCGATACCTCATTCCGGTGTAGACGGCCCGGCCGGCGCCTGGCTCAAACAACGCCGACGTCGCGGTGGCGCGATCGATGATACTGGCGCTTGCAATGTAGGTCCTGTTGGTGAGGTTTCGACCCTCGATATAGGCGGAGAACGGCCCGCCATTGTCGAAGCCCGCTTTCAATCCGAGCAGCGCATAGGACTCCGTCGTCAACGTGTTCATACTGTCGACAAAATAGGCTTGCGGCACCCATTCGACGTTCGGACCAGCGTAGAGCCCGGTCGGATGCTTGTAGAGCAATTCGGCGCGCAGATAGTGACTTGGCGCACCAGGCAGCTGGTTGTTGCCGAACCTCGTGTCGCTATCGAAGCGAAAATCGCTATAAGTATAGGCGATGTTGAGCCACACCTTGTCGGGCGCGCCTCCTGTCACGAAGATGTCGCGGAAGATTGCTGCCCCTGCCCCAGCCTCCACGCCCTGGTGGAAGGTTCGGTCGGCATTGGTCACGTTGCAATTGCCGAAGGCGCTGTAGAGGCACAGCAGCTCATCGTGGATGTTGGCGCGATAGGCCGTCAACTCCCACGTATAGTCGGGCCGTCTCATGCGCGTCCCGATCTCGTAGGTCGTCGCAATCTGCGGGCGGATGCTGGTGAACGGAATCGTCGGAATGCCAGGACCGCGCGCGCTCTCGCCGAAGCTCGGCACTTCGGCGCTACGCGAAACGTTGGCGAAGGCCTGCCACGTCGGGTCGATCTGCCACAGCAGGCCCGTCTTCGGCGACCAAAGATCAAAGCGGGTTGCTCCCGACTGGTCGCCGTCGCTAAGAAACCGGTCCCGCCGATTGCGGGTCGCATGCAGAAATTGCGTGCCGGCAATCGCGGCGACGTTGGGCAGAAAGTAGAAGCTGTCCTCAACGTAAACCGAGGTGTTCTCCGAGCGATCGAACGACGACGACAGCAATGCCCCCTTCTGTCCCGCAATGTTGGCGAATTGCTGATTGTCGATGCTGCCATTCAACAGGTTGATGCCCGCGACCAGCCTGTTGCGGTAACCGCCGATGATGCGGTCGTCCGTAACCTTCGCGAAGCCGCCGTAATCCTTGTAGCGATAATCGAGCCACTGGAAGATCGGATGCATGAGGTGCCGGTCGACGCCGAAGGCGCCGAACTCGAGCCTGGTGTCGTCGAAGCGGATCGTCGTTTTGTTTGCCAGCCTGACCGTGTCGATGTTGCGCTGCTGGTCCAGGGCAACGTTCGCTTCAGCCGCGGCCTCCGGATTGGTCAAGGCAGACGCCTTGGTGACGGTTCCTGGAATGCGCTGCCGCACCTCGTTGGCGTTGAGATAGAACCGCGTCTCGAAATCCGGCGAGAACTGGTAGCCAACATTGCCGCTCACGCGGTTGCCCGAGCCAAAGCCGTGATCGCGGAAGCCGTCCGTGGCCTGCGTCGATGCGGTGACGAAACCATCCCACGGCCCGTTGACGCCCCCTGCATTGGCCTGCAGTCGCCTGAAGCCGAAGGCTCCCACGTCGAGCGAGACGCCATTCGGAAATCGGTCGCGTCCCGATGGCGTCACGAAGTTGACGGCGCCTCCCAGCGAATTGGCTCCGAACTGCAGCGCATTCCCGCCCTTGTACACCTCGACGTATTTGTAGGCGGTCGGGTCGATCTCCTGGAAATCGCCGTAGCCGTCCGCCGTGTTGATCGGGATGCCGTCCATGTAAAGCTGCACGCCGCGCAGATGGAAATTGCGCGACAGGCCGGATCCGCGGATCGAAAGCCGCGTGTCGTCGCCCCATTTCGGCTGCGCAAACACGCCGGGCACGTAGTCCAGGACATCCTTGATCGTGCTGGCGGGAGTCGAATTCCGGTAGGCCTCCGCTGTGACCAGCGCTACGCCGCCCGGCGTCTGGTTGATTTGGCTCAGCGCCTGCTGGGCGGTGAGAACGGTCAGGGCACCAGGGCCGGGGCCCCCTTCGGAAGCTGCCGTCGGTTGCGCAGGCGCAATTGCAGGCGCGCGGGCCCGCGTTGATCGCGCGGTCGTTCGCTGTGCGCGGGCTGGTGAGGCCCGCTTCTCCCGCGGCGCGTCAACCGTGACGGGGGGAAGCTCGCGTCGGTTTTCCTCTGCGATTGCATTGGACGGCACAACGAGGGCAGAAGTTGAGGCAAGCAGAATTCCGGGTGCGGAAAGCAGTCGAAAGAAGCCCGAACGAGGCATGAGGTCATTCCTGATGCCGGCAGAGAGCCGGCGCATTGCGATCCCCGGCACGGCCGAAGCCGGCTCGGAGTTGAAGGTTTCGCGGATCAGGAAATGCGAGGGGGAGCGCGTGCCCAAGCGCTCGAACCGTCGACGGCGGCGAGGACGGGTGCGTTCGCCACGTGCCAGACGATGCGGGCGATGGGGCGGACGGGAGTTGAGAACGGCGCATGGGGCGGCGCGTCAAGCGAGGCGTCAGCATGCGCGAGGCAGCAAAGCGCACATGTGCCAGCTTTTGCGGCCGGCGTCCCGGTCTCATCGACCGGGCCGCCCTGCTCACTTGCGCTGTGGCAGATGACGCCTGCAGAGAACGGATCGGCCGCAGCCTGGCCGGCCGCGAGACAGGCGGCGATCGGTGCCAGCACCTGCATCACCAGGGCGAGCAGGACCAAGGGCAGGAATTTTTGCAGGCGCGCGCGCATCCGCCGGACCATTCGTTCGTGCGCTAACTAATCACCCGGATGCAGCCGAGTCGAGGCCAGTTCAGCCGCCTGCTTGGCCCTGCGCAAACTGCCCGAAAACTTTGGTCGGGCGACCCCACCCTCCCGTCGGCCGGCATCTAAGGCAGGGGAAACCGCCCGGCCATCCACAAATTTCTTATACTTGTCATATATTTAGGGGACCGGAAGCCCGATCGTTTCGTCAGCTGCTCCTATTTTGAACATTCGTTGCCGAAAATGATGACAAGTGAGAAAAGTTGATCTAGCATCCCTCTTGCTCAGGCGCTGACCGCGAGGTCGAGGCCTAGTGGTCCAAGTCTCGGGAGGAGCCCCTGGCGCGCAAAACGCAGCGTCGCCCCGTCAATCAAGATCAATTCTTAAGATCGGGGATAATAGGGTCGACACAATTTTTGAGCGGGGCCAGGGCCCCGCTCTTTTTTTGCCCACGCGGCTGAACTGTCGATGAACGCGGCCATTCATCTAATCCAGGACAGATTCGAACGTGCCGCCTCGCGCTGCGCCGAAGTTACGCCGCTCGTTGATCAAGCTCCGTTCGAACCGCATCCGGAAACGCAGGCGGCATTCTCGATGTGGCCGGCGAGTGCGGCGGGAATTTCCGGCTGATCGCCTCGCACGATGCACTCAGGCTGCCGCGATCTCGCGGCTGATTGAAGATTGAGTGCGAACAACTCTTGTGAGAGACTTTCGGACATCGGTAGCGCAACCAATGACGCGCCGACGACAAATATATGGGAGCGAGCGATGTCCGGGACGAAAGATTTCTCGACGACGAGGCGCGATCTTCTTCAGGCGGCAGCGACCGCCGGCGCCGGAGCTGCCCTCCTCGGCAGCATGGGCATAAACCCTGCACTGGCCGCCGAGGTCGGACGCAGCGAAAAGCCGCTGAAGGCGGCCTTCTCCAATGCGGGCCTTCAGGCGACCTGGTGCGCGCAAGGCAAGCAGGCCGCGGAATTCTGGGGCAAGCTGTTCAATGTCGAGGTGACCTGGTTCGACGGCCAGCTCGACGCCGTGAAGCAACGCGCGGCGATCGACAACATGGCCTCGCAGAAATGGGACTTCGTCGCGATCCAGGCCTTCGGCATCGGCACCCTCACCCAGCCGGTACAGAAGATGATCGACGCCGGCACGCCCGTGATCGACATGGACACGCTGATCGCGCCACTCGATCAGATCAACGTCCATTCCTTCCTCGCTCCTGACAACGAGTTCATGGGCGCCTCGGTAACGCAGGCGCTGTGCAACGCCATGGGCGGGAAGGGCAAGATCATCATGACGCAGGGCGCGCTCGGCCATACCGGTGCGCAGGGCCGCGCCAAGGGCTTCAATTCGGTGGTCAAGCAATTCCCGGGCATCGAAGTGCTGGACACCCAGCCGGCCGATTGGGACGTGTCGAAGACCGCCCGCCTCTGGGAAACCTACCTCACAAAATACCCGCAGATCGACGCGGCCTTCTTCCACAATGACGACATGGCGCTCGCCGCCTACAACATCATGAAGGCGCGCAATCGTACCAACATCCTGATCGGCGGGGTCGACGCCATGCCGCCGGCAATCCAGGCGGTCAGCGAAGGCCGCATGTTCGCGACCGTCCGCAATCCGTCCTGCCGCATCCATGGCGGCGCGATCGTCGCGGGCGTCTCCGCCGTGGTCGGCGGCGAGAAGAGTGGACAGGGCATCCCGAAGAACGTCGTCACCGATGGCCCGGTCGTGACCAAGGCCAACGCCGCCGGGATGCAGTGGATGCAGGATCACTTCCTGATCTGAGCCTCCAGATCTTTCATGAGCGTGGGACAACAGCCCATCCTGGAACTGCAGGGCATCACGAAGAGCTTCGGCGGCGTCGAAGCGCTTCGTGGTGTCGACTTCGCGCTCTATCCCGGCGAGATCCACGGTCTCGTCGGCGAGAACGGCGCCGGCAAGAGCACGCTGATGAAGATCATCGCCGGCGTGCACACCGAGTTCTCCGGCCGCTTCCTGGTCGACGGCCGGGAGATGCATTTTCGCTCGGCGCGCGATGCGCACGCCGCCGGCATCGCCATGGTGCACCAGGAGCTCAGCGTCGCGCCCGACCTGACGGTCGCGGAGAACGTCTTCCTCGGCAACCAGCCGACGAACGCACTTGGCCTCGTGCAATGGCGGCGGATGGCGCGCGAAGCGGGCGAGCAGCTCGCCCGCTTCGGCATCGATGTCGATCCGATGGCGCGGCTCGGCGACCTTCCGATCGGGCTGCAGCAGCTGATCGAGATCGCGCGCGTGCTGTTCTCCGGCGCGCGCATCGTCATCCTGGACGAGCCGACCTCCGCCCTTTCCCCGCCCGAGGTCGAGCGCCTGTTCACAACGCTGCGGCGGCTGCGCGAGGAAGGCACTGCCATTGTCTTCATCTCGCATTTCATCGAGGACATCCTGCTGGTGTCCGACACGGTGACCGTGTTCCGCAACGGACGCAAGGTTGCGGAGACAGCGAGCGCCGCAACCAGCAAGGGCGCGCTGATCGAGGCCATGATCGGCCGCGGCGGCGAGGCGCTCGAGCATAGCTACACCGACGATCTGATGCTGCCACAGCCGAGCGGTAGCAAGGTCATTCTCAAGGCCGACCAGCTGTCGCTGTCCCGCAGCCTTCAGGACGTCTCGTTCGAGTCCCGTGCCGGCGAGGTGCTCGGCATCTACGGCTTCATGGGCTGCGGCCAGCAGGAGCTGTCGCGCATCCTGTTCGGCAAGCTGAA
Organism: Bradyrhizobium glycinis; assembly: GCF_016031655.1. Taxonomy (GTDB): domain Bacteria; phylum Pseudomonadota; class Alphaproteobacteria; order Rhizobiales; family Xanthobacteraceae; genus Bradyrhizobium; species Bradyrhizobium glycinis. The sequence continues at coordinate 124,479 of NZ_JACCHQ010000011.1, read as the reverse complement.
GCCGGACAGCGGCACGCTTGCAGTCGAAGGCGTGCCGAAAACTTTCGCCAGCACGGCGGCGGCGCGGCGCGCCGGCGTGGCGCTGGTGCCGGAGAGCCGGCGCGACATGCTGTTTCACCAGGAGCCGGTCTACAAGAACATCTCGATCAGCATTCTCGACCGCATCTCCTCGCTCCTGCTCAAGCCGGCGCAGGAGCGCGATATCGCCAAGCGCCAGGTCGACCAGCTGCAGATCAGGCCGCCGGTGGTCGGCCTCGATCTCGGCATGCTCTCGGGCGGCAACCAGCAGAAGGTGGCGCTGGCGAAGTGGCTGACCTACCCGCCCAAGCTGCTGGTGCTGTGCGAGCCGACCCGCGGCATGGATGTCGGCGCCAAGAACGACGTCATCAACATCGTCCGCGACCTCCGCACAAAAGGGCTCGCCATCATCGTGCTGTCGACTGAGCCGGAGACGGTGCTGTCGCTGGCCGACCGCATCCTCGTGCTCAAGCGCGGCGCATTGGTGCGTGAATTCAAGAACGAGCCGGTCAGCAAGGACCGCCTGCTGGAAGCGGCGTGACGGAGAAGCACATGAGCAGCGAGACGGCCATGGCGACGGGACAACGGACGCGGGGCCTTGCGCCCTTCCTGCGCTCGCAGATGCGCAACATCGCTCCGTTCCTGACGCTGATCTTCCTCACCGCCTTCTTCGCGTTCGCCAGTCCCTCCTTCGCGACGCTCGACAATCTCGGCAACATCCTGACCCAAGTATCGGTGACAGGCATCATCGCCGTCGGCCTCACCTTCGTGATCCTCTGCGCCGAGATCGACCTGTCGATCGCTGCCATCGCCAATGTCACCGGCATTGCGGTCGCCTACTTCACGCTGCAGGAATCCTACGTCAACATCGCCAACGTCCCCCTGCCCGGCGCGGTCGCGATCATCCTGTCGCTCCTGCTCTGCGCCTTGCTCGGCCTCGTCAACGCGCTGGGGCTGACCGTGATCGGCATCCCCTCCTTCATCATGACGTTGGCGATGATGCAGATCGCCGCCGGCATCTCCGCGCTCCTGGTGCGCGGCCAGATCGCCTACAAGGTGCCGAGCCTGATCACGACGCTCGGCTCGGGTTCGATCGGCGGCATCCCCTGGATCGTCATCGTCGCCGCCATCATGCTGCTCGCCGGCCATCTGGTGCTGACCTACACACGCTTCGGCCGCTACGTGTACATGGTCGGCGGCAATCGCGAGGCAGCCGAATATTCGGGCCTTAACGTCAAGCTGATCCTCGGTGCGGTCATGGTCATCTCGGCGGTGTGCTCGGGCATCGGCGGCATGCTGGGCGTCGCCCATTTCGGCAGCGCGCAGCAGAACGAGTTCGACACCTACCTGCTCGATTCCATCGCCGCCGTCGTGGTCGGCGGCACCAGCCTGTTCGGCGGCCGCGGCGGCATCGGCAACACCATCGTCGGCCTCTTTGTGCTCGGCGTGCTCAACAATGGCCTCGACCACGTCAACATCGACAGCTTCCTGAAGATCCTGATCCGCGGCCTGATCCTCCTGGCGGCGCTGGTCATCAACGTCTATGCACAGCGCCTGAGGGAGAAAGCGGCGGAGTAGACGGCCGGCAAACAAAAAGTGCGAAAACAACCCCATGCACAGTAGCCGGGGCCAGCGAAATCAATGACTTGCCGGCGAATGTCGTGAAATTGCCGATTTGGCGAAGTCGATTTGCTCCGTCGGGCAAAACAGGGGTATGATGTCATCATCGGCAGGCACGTCCAAGAGCCGTGGCTTACCCCGTCATTGCGAGCGCAGCGAAGCAATCCAGAGTCTTTCCGCGGCGGCAGTCTGGATTACTTCGCTGCGCTCGCAATGACGATGCGGGGCTAACTCTCAGCCTTCACATTCGACGGTAGCCGCGAGAAGCGGAAATTGCAGTGGCTGGCGCCGCCCGCCAGCGTCTGGGTCCGCTCCAGGCGGATGCCTCGCGTGGCGTAGGCGACGAAGTCGAGGCCGCAGATGTTCGGCAGGATCTCCTTGTCGCCGTGGCGCGCCGCGAGCTTGCAGAAGCCGCAGGCCTTGTAGTCGATGCCGAACTCGAAGCTGTCCTGCGGACCCGGCTCGACGAAATCGTAGACGAAGTCTTCCGGAAACTCGGTTTGGTGAGCGTTTGTAACGCTCCTTGCTGCCTGTTCGCGCATCAAGGCCTGGTTCTCCCGTGACATGAATTGACGCCCCGCGGCGAGACGCTCGGCTTCGGGTGTCGTCAGCAGCTGCGCCTTGTAGATTTCCCGCTCGATCTCGCCGATCACGGGCACCGGCACGCCACGCCGCCGCAGCACCCGACTGATGGCCATGAAGCCGGTCAGGCGCATGAAGAAATCACTCATGCGGCTTGCCGCGCCGCCGACATAGGGCATCTGGGTGAGGACGATCTCGAATTCGTCCATCACCTCCTGCCTGATTGCGTCGATATCGGAGAGATGCGCGTGCTCGCGGAGCATCGCTTCGGCAAGGTCTAGTCGCTCGCGCATGGAGGCCTCCATCGCGTGCCGGTGCGTCTGGTAGAACGGATGGATCTCAGCCATTGGACACCTGATATGATTGGCTCATTGCAACATCGACGACGCCGCCTCACTCCGCGGCGATCGCCTCGATCTCCAGCAGCCATTTGCTGTCGACGGTCTCGACGACCACGACAGTCAGCGCCGGCTGGTGCTCCCCGAGCATGGCGCGGCGAATGGCGCGGTTGGTGACGACCTGACTGCGATCGGTCAGGAACGTGGTAACCTTGACCAGGTGCTCGACGCCGAGGCCTGCCGCGGCGAGCACTTCCCTGACATTGCGCCAGGCCTGCTCGCATTGCGCCTCGAAGCCGTCGGGTACGGTGCCGTCCGATTTTTCAGGGACCTGGCCGCTGATGAAAAGCAGGCGGCGATGCTGCTCCAGCTCAAGTCCCATGCAGTAGCCGCCGGCAGGCGGGTGAACCGTTGCGGGATTGTGGCTGACGATGTGGGCTGGGGACATGGCATTTCTCCGGATTTGCGGGTCGACCGTATCCGGCGGCATCGCGCTAGCGCAAAGCATCATTGCTGCGGTTCAGCGCAAGAAAATCTATTGCAAGGACGCGGCCCATCGGTGTCAAAGTGCGGTTGCGATGACCTACGCCCTTCCCCCGCTCAACGCGCTCCGCGCCTTCGAGGCCGCCGCGCGCCATCTCAGCTTCAAGCTCGCCGCGCACGAATTGCACGTCACGCCCGCGGCCGTGGGGCAGCAGGTGAAAGCCCTGGAGGCGCGCCTCGGCGTGCAACTGTTCGAACGGCTGCACAAGCAGCTCATCCTGACCGAGGCAGGCCAGGCCTATCTGCCCGGGATCTCCGAAGGCTTTCGCCACATTGCCGAGGCGACCTCGCAGTTGAAGCCATCAGGCACGGCGCTGCTGCAATTGGGGGTCCACGGCAGTTACGACCTGCGTCGCCTCGACCTAGCGGCGTTTCGCAGCGCGCATGCGGAGATCGGCTTGCGGGTGCTGCAGCCCGCCGGCCTGCACGAGCTCGTCGAGGGAAAGGTCGATCTCTTGATCGCCCGCGGCGTGAGCCACCATCCGGGCTATCGCTGCGAACGGATTAATGAGGGATCAGGCGCGGGTGATTGGCTGGTTGCGCCGGAAGGCACGGCGGACTGTCCGGAGGTCGTCAGCTTTCGCGCGTGGCTGCGCGCTCTGGCGACCGAGAAGCCAAGCGCAAACCGGCGCCCGCGTCTGGTGGGCGGCGTCGGGAGTTGAGGTGACCGCAAAACCGTAATAACTCGGCGTCTAGCTACCCCGGCAGCGGTGTTCCTTGTAGCAAAGCGGAATCGACCGGCCGACAATGCCCGCTGCATCGGTCGAAAATGACCCAACTCGGACATCCGAGTCGCTGGTTTTGACCGGACTTGTTTGTGCGACATTCTGGTCAACATCGACGTCTTTTGAAAAGGCGTGGGATCTTGTACGCTTCTTTGGAGCTGCTTTCGAGACGTGCCGACGTCTCCTTCGAGGCGAATGGCAGCAGGGAATGCCGTCGGCTGGCATCGTACGCTCAATAAAACCGACAGTCCTCTTGTGCCGGTCTCTCACCGAGCGCTAGCCGTGCGCGCGGGCAACGATATGCTTCCATTGACCGCGATAAGGGAGTGCTGCTCATGATTAGAAGAACACATCCCGAACTAGGCGATCCGGCGGCGGGCAATGGAATTCTAAGCCGCCGCGTCTTTCTCGAAGGCACGCTCGTTATCGGTGCGACCGGTGCGGGCTTATCCTGCGGATCGGCAGAACCCCTTGCGGTGCAGCCTTGGATGAAGGTGCCGGGTACGGGATTTGCCGGCTATGGCCAGCCGTCACCGTTCGAGAGCAAGGTGGTCAAAGTATTTCCGCCGCCCCCGAACCCACCCGGTGTCGGCTCGTCACGCACGCCGCTGCACATGCTCGAAGGAATGATCACGCCATCCGGTCTGCATTTCGAACGTAGCCATTCCGGCGTCCCAGAAATCGATCCCGATCAACACCGGCTGGTGATCCATGGACTTGTGAAGCGCCCGCTTGTGTTTACGCTCGAAGCGCTGTCTCGCTATCCGATGCAATCGCGCATCGCCTTCATCGAGTGTGGCGGCAACAGCCTGGCGCTCAACGCGCCTCAGGCCCAGCCGCTCAATGTGGCGGCTATTCACGGCCTGCTGGGTTGCTCGGAATGGACTGGCGTGCGGCTGTCCACTTTGCTCGATGAAGCCGGCATCGAACCTGAGGCACGCTGGGTGATCGCCGAGGGCGCTGATGCTGCCGCCATGAGCCGTAGCATCCCCCTCACCAAGGCGATGGATGATGCGCTGCTCTGTCTCTATCAGAACGGAGAGCGAGTGCGGCCTTCGAACGGCTACCCCGTGCGGCTGCTGCTGCCTGGTTTCGAGGGCAACATGAATGTGAAGTGGCTGCGTCGGCTCAAGCTGACTGCCGGCCCCGCCATGACCAAAGACGAAACATCGAAGTACACGATCCTGCTCAAAGACGAAAAGGCCTGGCAGTTCGTGTTTCCGATCGAAGTCAAATCCGTCATCACGCGGCCGTCGCCGGGGCTCGCGCTGAGGGAACCGGGATTCTACGAGATCTCCGGGCTTGCCTGGTCGGGCAACGGCAGCATCCGGCAGGTCGACGTGTCGGCTGACGGTGGACGAAGCTGGGCGCCGGCGGCTTTGCAGGGCCCGATCCTGCCAAAGGCGCCTGTACGCTTCCGCGCAGCGTGGCAATGGAACGGGAGTCCCGCCGTGCTGCAGAGTCGCGCCACTGACGACACCGGCATGGTGCAGCCAACGCGCGCGCAGTTCGCGGCTGAGCGCGGCTTTCGTGGGGTCTACCACTACAACGCCATCGCAAGCTGGCGAATTGACGAGATGGGGGAGGTCAGCAATGTTTACGCTTAAACCCATTGCAGTCTGCATAGCCATGCTGACCTTGGCACCGGCGGCACAGGCCCAAGCCCCGCAGCTCGGGCAACCGATCGCGCCGGCCGATATCGCCCCGTGGGACATCAGCATCGGACCGGATGGCGCAGGTCTGCCGCCTGGCCGAGGTACCGCAATCGAGGGTGAGGCCATCTATGTAGCGAAATGTCAGGCCTGTCACGGCGAGAAGGGAGAGAGGCCCAACGTCGCGCTCGCTGGAGCGCTCGTCGGCGGCATCGGCACACTGGCGCCGGATAAAACGCCGATAAAGACTGTGGGAAGTTTCTGGCCCTATGCAACAACCCTGTTCGACTATGTCCGTCGCGCAATGCCATTCCAAGATACAAAATCGCTCACCGCGGACGAAGTCTACGCAGTCTCGGCCTACATCCTCAATCTCAACGGGATCATTGGGCCGAACGATGTAATCGATGCGCACTCGCTGCCGGAGGTGCGAATGCCGAACCGCGACGGGTTCATCCCGTTCCCGCGCAATCCGAAGTAGCTGCGGAGCCGGACGTTTGTCCGATTATGGCCCGGTGTTGCCTAGCTCAAAGCTTGCCCAAGCGTCGGCTGTCTCGTGTAGACCGGAAGCGGCTTGCAGGCAGCGTAGACTGGTTTTTGACCCAACGCAGACATCCGCAAGACCTACCGGCCGCCTGCTTCAATACCAGCTGCGGTCACAGTGCGGCTGGCGAGGCGGCCGTTGCTGAGGACCACGGACTTCCTCAATGATGCTTGACCGGGATGGGGTGCATCCCAGAAAGTATGGCAGGGACATTTCCCGTTTCTATATGACCCACCAATCTGTTGCTGATTTTCCGGCACTTGACCTCGGCCTCGCACGCGGCCGTCAGCTTACGCATTGAGGCCTGGAGCTTTTCAGCGCTGCTAGGCCGAGGCCGAGATGCGACCGCCTGAGCCGCCTTCCCTCTGGCGACTGAAGTGCTACCTTGAGCGCGCGGGTGGGCCACGCGGAGGAATAGCTATGCGCACAGTAGCTCAAGTCGCAAATGTCATATCGTTCTTCATGATGTTCTCCGTTGTAGGTTTGCCGGCGTGGGCTGCCGGACCGGAGGCGGAGGTGAAGGCACTCCATGCGGCCGATCAGGCTTGGCTAAAAGGCTTCACGGCCGCCGACGGCGATGCGATGGCGAAGTTGTACGACGAACGCGCAGTGTTGATGCCGCCCAACGCACCGGCTGTGACGGGTCGCGACGCCATTCGCACTTTCCTGGCGAACATGTCGTCGGAAGCAGCCAAGGCCGGCCTTGTGTTCAGTTTCGCCGACAAACAGGATGGCGGCGCCAACGGCAACCAGGGCTGGTCTTCGGGCTCCTATACGATCAAGGACAAGGCAGGGAATGTGGTCGAGACCGGCAAGTTTCTGTCAGTATCGAAAAAGGTCGGCGGTAAATGGCTCTATTGGCGCGACACTTGGAACGCTGACAGTCCGCCACCAAAATAGGCCCGCTACATCGAAAAATCTTTGATGTCGCCTCTCGGCCCATCGCGTCACTTCGCAGCGGCACAGCAATTCGGTCGCTTTCGGGTCGAAGCGGACATTGAGCAAGTCGCTAGGTCGCGGCCAATGCCGTCTGACTGGCGATCTCGTCAGCTCGCCAGCACCGCACCGCATGCCCATCCGCCCGCATCTCCAGCGTTGGCTCCGGCTCGCTTCGGCACACCGCTTCCGCATACCGACATCGCGGGCTGAAGGCGCAGCCGTTCGGCGGGTTGAGTGGATTGGGCAGGTCGCCGCCGGTCGTTGCCAGCGGGGCATGGCGCAGGGGATCGGGGATAGCCGCGATCAGGGCCTGCGTGTAGGGATGCGCGGGACGCTCGAAGATCTCGCGCCAATGGCCGTTCTCGACGATGCGGCCGAGATACATCACGGCGACGCGGTCGCTCATGTGCTCGACGACGCCGAGGTCGTGGCTGATCATGATGTAGGACAGGCCGAGCGTGTCCTTCAATTCCAGTAGCAGATTGATGATCTGGGCGCGGATCGAGACGTCGAGCGCCGAGACCGGCTCGTCGCAGATGACGATTCTGGGGTTGAGGATCAGCGCGCGGGCAATGCCGATGCGCTGGCGCTGGCCGCCGGAGAATTCATGCGGATAGCGGTCGGCCTGCTCGGGGCGGAGGCCGACATGCCTCAGCATGGTCGCGACGCGGTCCTCGATCTCGCTTTTCGCGGTCACGCCATGCACACGCAGGGGATCTTCGAGCGTACGGCGAACGGTCTGGCGCGGATTGAGCGAGGCGTAGGGATCCTGGAACACGATCTGCACGATGCGGGCGAGCGCCTTGCGGTCGCCGGATTGCCGGTTCGTGACGACCTGCCCGTCCAGCACGATGCGGCCGCGCGTCGGCGTGAGCAGGCCGAGGATCGAGAGCGCGACCGTCGACTTGCCGGAGCCGGACTCGCCGACGAGGCCGAGGCATTCGCCGCGTTTCAGCCTAAGGTCAACGCCGTCGACGGCGCGGAGCAGCCGCCGGCCGCGGCCCAGCAGGCCGCCTCGAAGCGGAAAATGAACGGCGAGATCCTCCACGCTGAGGATGACGTCGTCGTCCGCTCTGCCCTGCGGTTCATGCATGGTGGTGACACCGGACGAAACCGCCCGCCTCCAGCTCTTCCATCGGCGGCGCGGTGGTTCGGCAAATATCGGTCGCCTGCGCGCAACGCGGATTGAACCGGCAGCCATCGGGGAAGCGCGTAATCGCAGGCACGACGCCGGCGATCTCCTTCAGCCTGCTGCGGCCGTGCGCGGCGCGGCTGCCGAGCCGCGGCAGCGAGTCGACGAGGCCCTGCGTATAGGGATGGGAGGGCGCGCGGAAGATGTCGGCGGAGCCGCGCTCCTCGACGATGCGGCCGGCATACATGACGGCGACGCGGCGGCAGACATTGGCAACGAGGCCGAGATCGTGACTGATCATCAGGATCGCCGTTCCACGCTCGGCGCACAGATTGCGCATCAGCTCGATGATCTCCGCCTGCACGGTGACGTCGAGCGCGGTGGTCGGCTCGTCGGCGATCAAGAGGTCCGGACCGCAGGCGAGCGCAATCGCGATCATCACGCGCTGGCGCATCCCGCCGGACAGCTGATGCGGATAGTCCTTGACGCGCCGCTCCGGCGCGGGGACGCGGACGCTCGCGAGCGCCTCGACCGCCAGCTGGTTGGCTTCCCGCCAGCTCTTGCCCTTGTGCAGCACGAACATCTCGGCGATCTGCCGCCCCACGGGCGAGACCGGGTTCAGCGCCGTCATCGGCTCCTGGAAGATCATGGCGATGCGATTGCCGCGCAGCTGCCGTTGCCCGGCGGCGGACAGGTGCTGGATCTCCTGTCCCTCGAACCGGATGACGCCGCCGCCGATCGAGAGCGGCGGCCGCAGCAGGCCGATCAAGGCGAGCGCCGTGATGCTCTTGCCGCAGCCGGACTCGCCGACGAGGCCGAACGTCTCGCCGCGATCGATGCGGAATGAAACGCCTTCGGCCGCGGCAACGCGCCTCGATCCGTCATCGAGATCGATGCGGAGATCCTCGACCTCGAGCAGCGGACTGCCGGTCATGTGCGCCGGCTCCGCGATTGCGGATCGAGAATGTCGCGCAGACCGTCGCCGAGCAGATTGAGGCCGAGCACGGTCAGGAAGATGGCAAGACCGGGAAAAATCGAAAGCCACGGCGCCGTCGTGATCTGCTCACGCGCCTCCGACAACATGCTGCCCCAGCTCGGAAAGGGCGGGCGGACGCCGAGGCCCAGGAACGACAATGCGGCTTCGGACAGCACCGCGCTGCCCATGCCCAGCGTGCCGATGACGACGATCGGTCCCAGCATGTTCGGCAGCAGCTGCGTGATCATGATGCGCGCATCGCCGTAGCCAAGCACGGTTGCCGCCTGCACATAACCCTGGCTCCGCAGCGACAGCGCCGAGGCCCGTGCGAGCCGGCAGGTGAACGACCAGTTGGTCAGCCCGAGCGCGATCAACAGGCTGGTCAGGCCGGGACCCAGCACCGCCATGATGGCGAGCGCGAAGATCAGCGAGGGAATCGCGAGCATGAGATTGGTCAGGGCATTGACGACATCGTCCCACCAGCCGCCGAAATAGCCGGCACTCAGGCCGAGCGCCACGCCGATGACGCTGTTGATGAGCTGGGAGACGATGCCGACCGTCAGAGAGACGCGCGCGCCGTAGAGGACGCGGGAATAGATGTCGCGGCCCTGCGCGTCGGTGCCGAACCACCAGGTCCAGCTCGGTGGCTCCTCCGCATTCATGAGGTTGGCGTCCATGACCGGATCGGTGTGTGCCAGCCAGGGCGCGAGCAGGCCGACGAGGATCGCCAGCGCGAACAACGACCCGCCGATGACGAGATTGGCGCGGAGCTTCATGCGTATCTGATCCTGGGATCGATCACGCCGTAGAGCACGTCGATCAAGAGATTGATCGACAGAAAGAACAGCACCACGACGAGGATGGAGCCCTGGACGGCGGGAATGTCGCGCTGGAGCACGCTGTCGACCAGCAACGAGCCGATGCCCGGCCAGGAGAACAATTTCTCGACCACGACCGCCTGCCCCATCAACGCGCCGAATTGCAGACCCATGGTCGTGAGGATGAGAACGAGCGCATTGCGCATCACGTGCCATTTCACGACCCTGGTCTCGCTCATGCCCTTCGAACGCGCCGTGCGGACGAAGTCCGCGGTCATGATCTCGAGCACCGCGGCGCGCGTCGTCCGCGCCAGCAGCGCCATCGGCGAGACGCCGAGCGTCACGGCGGGCAGGATCAGATATTTGAGGCTGCCATCGCCATAGCCGAAACTCGGCAGCCAGCCGAGCTTGAGCGCGAACAGGTACATCAACAGCAGTCCGAGCCAGAACTTGGCCAAAGACAGGCCCGACACCGCCAGCATCATCGAGACGGTGTCGACGAGGCTGCCCGGCCGCAAGGCCGCGACGAAGCCGAGCGGCACGCCGAGCAGTACCGCAAACGCCATGGATGCGAAGATCAGTTGCAGTGTCGGCCAGGCCCGCTTGGCGATCATGGCCGTGACAGGCTCACGGGTCCGGAACGAGGCTCCGAGATCGCCGGTCGCGAGTCGCGCGACATAGGCGCCGAAGCGCATATAGACGGGCTGATCGAGGCCGAGCTGCTTCTTCATGCGCAGCTCGACTTGCGGATCGCTGTCGTCGCTCATGCTCGAGACGATGCTGCCGGGAACGACGCTGAACAGCACGAACACCAGCAGCACCACGGCGAGCACGGTCGGGATGGTCTGCAGGACGCGGCGGATCAGGAACGCGAGCATCTCAACTTTTCCCCGCTCCCTCCCTCGCCCGTCGCGCTGGAGGGAGCGCGCGTGTCACTTCGCGGGCGAGGTCTCGTCGACCCAGAGATCCTCGACGTTCTGGTGGGTCAGCTCCGTCGCGTTCAGCTGAATGCCCTTCAGCCACGGCTGCACCGCCATGACCGCCTTGTTGTAGTTGAAGAACCAGACCGGTGCCTCCTCGTAGAGCAGCGCATTGGCCTTCTGCAGCAGCTGGATGCGCTTGGCCATGTCGTCGGCCTGCCCGGCCTCATCGATGATCTTGTCGAACTCGGCATTCTTGAAGGTCGTGTAGTTGCAGGCCGACTGCGGCGTCGCCGAATGGAAGCATTTCAGCGCGGCCTGGGGATCCGGGCCGCTTGCCTGGGAATAGATGAAGGCCTGGTAATCGCCGGTGCGAACCACCTCCGCCAGCACCGCGGTCTCGACCTGCTTGACCTTGGCCTTGATGCCGACCTTGTCCAGCATCGGGATGACGGCCGATACGATCGGCAGGCCCCAGCTCTCATTCTGGCTGGTGGTCCATTCGAATTCGAAACCGGATGCGTAGCCGGCCTCGGTGAGCAGCTGCTTGGCCTTGGCGGGATCGTAGGGATAAGGCTTCATCGTCTTGTCGTAACCCGGCGCGGTCAGCGGCAGCCAGCTGGTGGCGCGGTAGGCCTTGCCCTTGACCAGCTTGTTGATGATCAAGTCGGTGTCGATGGCGTAATTGATCGCCTGCCTCACGCGCTTGTCGGAGAACGGCTTGAACGCGGGATTCATCCCCATATAGCGGGTGAACACCTCGGCAACCTCGACGATGGTACCCTTGAGTTCGGCGTCGGACTGGTAGGCGACGTATTGCGCAGGTCCCAGCACCGAGGTGTCGATCTCCTTGTTGCGGAAGGCGACGTCGCGCGCCGCAGCCTCGCCCATGACCGACACGACGATCTTGTCGGCATAGGGCTTGCCGGGCTTGTAGAAGCGGTCCCAGCGCTCCAGGACGATGCGCGATCCCGGCACGTGCTCGACGAACTTGAAGGGCCCGAGACCGATCGGCTTCTGGATGAAGCTCTCCTTGGCGGCCTCGTCGGCGGGATAGATCGAGGTCAGAGCGGTGAAGAAGTAGAAGCCCGGATCGACCTTCTCGGTCAGCTTCATCTCGATGGTGAAGTCGTCGATCTTCTTCAGGCCGGAGATCTCCTTGGCCTGGCCCTTCTCCACTGCGGCCGCGCCCTCGATCACACGGACGTACCGCGCGCCGGGATAGGCTTTGCTGCCGTCCATGATGCGGTTGTAGGACCAGATGACGTCGTCGGCGGTCATCTTGCGGCCGCTGTGGAAATAGGCATCATCGCGCAGCTTGAAGGTGTGAACGAGGCCTCCGCCCGAAACCACGTCCTCCTTGGCAAGCTCCAGCACTGGTTTCCCTTCCGCCGAATTCCAGATGTAGAGCGAACGGTGCAAGGCCTTGGCGTAGATCTCGTCCTGGGCTCGCTGCGTGGTGTGAATGTCGAGGCTGGTGAAGCTCGAGCCGTAGGGCGCCGTCATGCGGATGGTTCCGCCCTTGCGCGGCGTCTGCGCCTCCGCCGTGGCGCTGAGCGCCAGTCCCAAACCGGCAACGATCGCGATGGTCTTGAACATCATATGTCCCCCCGACGCAGGCGTATTCCGAAACCAGATTTGATCACTCGTCGGCGGCCGAAGGCAAGCTTCGTTTTGACGGCAGGCGATGCCGGTTCCTGAGGCAGTCCTTCGGCGGGGCATTGACGCGGTGCGTCATCGGGCGGGCATGCCGACGGGGGCCCCAGAAGCACCGTGGAGCGCGCGCGAGCGAAGCCCTCTCAGCCGGACAATTCCGGCACCCAATCGCGCAGGTTTCGCGCGGCGGCCGTGACGTCGGTGATCACGGGAAATGCCCCCGGCTCCACCATCATCACGCGCGCCAGCCGCACGGCACGGGCCTCGCTGATCGCGCGTTTCTTTGCATCCTCGATCAGCTCGAAGTCGATGTTATGGGCAAGACCGAAGATGCGGCGGATGATTTTTGCGGCGGCGAACCCGACCGCATCAGTGAACAGGCGCTGCATGTAGGCCTGCCGCTCGGCCTCCAGCCGCGCCGCCCCCTTCTCGCCGGGAAAGAGCGAGGGCGGATAGGCGTCACCGGCCGCGCCGGCGCGCCAGAGATCGAGGAATTTTCGGGCGAACTCGGTCCAGACCTGCTCGACCGTCTCCAGCACCCAGGCCTCGAATGCCGCCCGTTCGCCCGGCGCGCGCTCGTGGCCGGCGGAGGCGAAATAGGCCATCAGGAGATTGGCCAGCACGGCACCGACGTCAAAGCCCATCGGACCGTAGAATGCGAATTCCGGGTCGATCACCCGGGTCTGGCTGTTCGTGACCATGATGGAGCCGGTGTGGAGGTCGCCATGGATCAGCGCTTCCGGGCTCGCCATGAATTTCAGCTTCAGCCGGGAGACCGCAACGTGCAGCTCCAAATCCTCGCGCAAGCTCGCGGCGAGGCCGTCGAGATAGGGTGCGGTCCAGCGGTTCTGCTCGGCGATGCGGTAGGGATCGGTGAAGATCAAATCCTCGGTGATCTTGCACAGCGCGTGGTTGCCGGCGAAGGCGGCGATGGCTTCCTTCTTCTCGGCCGCTGATAGCGCGAGGTCGGAGGTGAAGAACAGCGTCCGCGCCATGAAGGTCGTGATGTCGTCCACGAAACGCGGATAGCGCGTTGCCGCGACCAGCCCCTTGCGCATGATGATGTGGGGCTCGAGCAGCTCCATCACGATCAGCGCCAGGGCCACGTTGTGGTGCAGCACGGCCGGCACGAGGCCCGGCGCGAGCTGGGCCTGCCGCATCAGCGCGAGATATTCGTAATGGGCGCGCGATAACGGCAAGGGCCAGCTCTCGCCGACGAGGCGAACGTAAGGCAGCGCCTGCTTCACAGCGATGCCGCCGCGCGCGCCCTTGACGATGAAGACGAGGTTGAGGTTGCCGTCGCCGACTTCGGTGATCGCCCACGCGGCCGGCTCGCCGCCAAGCAGCCCCTTCAGGTCCGGCAGGCCGGCGAGATAGGCCCGCAAGTCGGCCTCATGCAGAATCTGGTAATCCCCCTGCCCCATGACGATCCCATCCCATGCTTGGCATGGCCGGATCGTTACTCCCGCTCCAGGAAGCTCGAGCCGATCCCAGCCGTTCTTTTGACCGGATCGTAATCACAATAGACGCTGTCCGCCACCAGCGTGTAGCCGAAGGGAGAGATGAAACTAAAACGGCATTCCCATCAATTTCGACAGGCGCTCGATCGAGAGATAGCCGGCACGATAGGCCGCGATGCCGAGGCCGTAGATCACGGCCGAGATGATCGTGGTCCAGATCAGCTTGCGGCCCATCCGCGTCAGGATCGGCGCGCCGGGGTCGGTGCCGGGGGCGCCGACGCCATCCTCGTGCTGGCTGCGCACGCCGAACGGCAGCGTCAGGAACAGGGCGACCCACCAGATGACGAAGTAGATCGCAAGCGCGGTGGAGATCTGGATGGCCATGACGCGGCCTTACGCCTGCTCGATCTCGACCAGGGCGCCGGAAAAATCCTTGGGGTGCAGGAACAGCACCGGCTTGCCGTGGGCGCCGATCTTCGGCACGCCGTCGCCGAGCACCCTGGCGCCCTCCTTCACCAGCGTGTCGCGCGAGGCGATGATATCGACGACCTCGTAGCAGACATGGTGGATGCCGCCGTCGGGATTGCGCTCGATGAACTTCGCGATCGGAGAGTCCTCGCCGAGCGGCTCGATGAACTCGATCTTGGTGTTTGGCAGGGTCGCGAACACGGTGGTGACGCCGTGGTCCGGCAGCGGCACGGCCTCCGAGATCGGGGCGCCGAACGCCGCACCGTAGATCTTCGCGGCCTTGACCGCGTCCTTGGTCGCGATCGCGACATGGTTGAGCCGGCCCAGCATATTCCCCTCCCTATACCGTCAGTACATGTACCAGACAGGGGGGCTTTTTGCCCCAATGTTCGTTGATCACGGCCCGGACAGCGCGTCGCACCGACTCGGCCAGAGCGTCCGGATCGCGCCGTCGCGCCCTCGGCAGACCTTCGATGGTCGACATCACGGCATCGAAGACGATGTCGTCGAAGGTCTCCCCGGCCCGGTTCTTCTCGGGGATGCCGACCAGATCGACCTCGGGTTCGTCGACCAGCTCCCCCTGGGCGGTCATGGCGATGGCGACGAAGGCGCAGCCGGAGAACGCCATGCGCCGCCGCTCGATGACGGCACGGGACTTGGAGTCTTCCAGGATCGTGCCGTCCTTGTAGAGACGGCCCGATGGCACCTCGCCGACGATGCCGGGATCGCCGGGGCCGAGCTTGACGAGGTCACCATTGCGGCAGACCAGCACGCGCGGCACGCCGGCGGCGCGGGCGAGCTTGGCATGCTCGTGCAGGTGCAGCGCCTCGCCGTGGACCGGGATCAGGAGCTGCGGCTTCACCCAGGAGATCATATCGCGCAGCTCGTCGCGGCGGGGATGACCGGAGACGTGGACCAGCGCATCGCGGTCGGTGATGACCTCGACGCCCTGCAGCACCAGATTGTTGATGATCGAGCCGACCGCCTTCTCGTTGCCGGGAATGGTGCGCGAGGAGAAGATGACGCTGTCGCCGCGGTTGAGCGTGATTTCGGGATGGTCGTCATTGGCGATGCGGGCCAGCGCGGCGCGCGGCTCGCCCTGGCTTCCCGTACACAGCGCCAGCACCTTGTCCTGCGGCAGGTGGCCGTAGACCTCGGGCGAGCGGAAGTTCTGCACGCCCTCAAGATAGCCGGTCTCGCGCGCGACCTGCACCACACGCTCCATGGCCCGGCCGACCACGACGACCTCGCGGTCGGCGGCTTTCGCGGCGTCGGCCACCGCTTTGACGCGGGCGACGTTGGAGGCGAACGTCGTGACCGCGACGCGGCCCTTGGCGGATTTGACGAGGTCGATGATGGTCCTGGCGACCTCGGCCTCGGAAGGCGAACGGCCGTCGCGCACGGCGTTGGTGGAATCGCCGATCAAAGCGAGCACGCCCTGCTCGCCCAATTCGCGCAGCCGCTTCTCGTCTGTCGGCGCGCCCAGCGTCGGGGTCGGGTCGATCTTCCAGTCGCCGGTGTGCAGCACGATGCCGGGTTCGGTGTGGATCGCGAGCGCATGCGCTTCCGGAATCGAATGCGCGACGGGGATGAATTCGACGTTGAACGGGCCGATATCGACACGGCCGCCCGATGGCACCACGGTGACCGGAATCTCTGGCGCGTTGCGCTCGGCGGCGCATTTGGCTTCGAACAGCGCCGCGCTGAACCTGGTGGCGTAGATCGGGCATTTCAGCTTCGGCCAGAGGTCGATGATGGCGCCGAAATGGTCCTCATGGGCGTGCGTCAGCACGAGACCCATCAGGTTCTTGCGTTCCTTCTCCAGGAAGAAGATGTCCGGCATGATCAGGTCGATGCCCGGCAGATGCTCCTCGTCGCCGAAGGAGACGCCGAGATCGACGGCAAGCCAGGCGCGCTGGTGGCGGTTGCCGAGGCCATAGATCGACAGGTTCATGCCGATCTCGCCGACCCCGCCGAGCGGCGCAAACACCAATTCGTCCGGCCTTGCCATCACGCAGCTCCCACCGAGGCGACGGGGCCGAAGAACACCTCGCCCGCCGCCACCGGCACAAGACGGCCCTCCGCAGTGCGGACGATCAGGCAGCCGGCGTCGTCGATGGTGTCAAAAACACCTTCCAGCGTCATGGTTCCCGTGTGGATGGCAACCTTCTCGCCGAGGCCGGCGGCGCGCTTCAGCCAGCGCCTGCGGATCTCGGCAAAGCCGCGGCCATTGTCCCAGATGCCGCGGAACTCGACCCAGGCATCGGACAGAGCCGTGAACAGCTCCTCGGCGCTGATCTGGACGCCGAGCGCCGCAAGCGACACCGCGGGTGTCGGGGTGCCCTCGGGCGCGGCAACCACGTTGGTGCCGATGCCGACCACGACGGCGAGGCCACCATTGACGGCCTCGGCCTCAAGTCCGATTCCGACCAACTTCTTGCCGCCGGCAAGCACGTCATTCGGCCATTTCAGGGCGTAGCGGGGCCGGCCTTCGCCGAGACGGAGCGCGGCCTCGGCGCTCACCTTCTCCAGCGCCGCCTCCTCGGCCAGCCCTGCGGCAAAGCCGAGCGTGGCGGCGACGGCGGGGGCGACGTCCATCACTTCGAGAATGCTGGCGGCGAGATTGCCGCGCGGCGCGATCCAGGCGCGCTGGCGCCGGCCGCGACCGGCGGTCTGCTCGGAGGTCACGAACCACATCGGGCCACGTTCGCCGGAGCGGGCGTGCTCGATCGCCTCGGTGTTGGTCGAGCCGGTCCGTTCGAACGCCGCGAGCTTGTAGCCCGCGGCCGATGCGCAAGGACCGAGCGCGAATGCCATCCTAGAACAGCGACTTTGCCGCGGCGGAGGCGACGCTCACCACGGGCCCCGCGAACAGCGCAAACAGCAGGTTGAACAGGCCCGCCACGGCCAGCACCGTCCGCACCTCGATGCGCAGCGGATCGACCCGGCCGGCCGGCTCGTCGAAATACATCGTCTTGACGATGGCGAGATAATAATAGGCGCCGACCACGCTGGTCAGGACGCCGATGACAGCGAGCGTGAACAGGTTCGCCTTGATCGCGGCGACGAAGACGTACCATTTGGCGAAGAAGCCGGCGAGCGGCGGGATGCCGGCGAGTGAAAACAGCAGCATCGCGAACATGAAGGCGAGCAGCGGATTGGTGCGCGACAGGCCGGCGAAATCGCTGATCTGCTCCACGGCCTGGCCGTTGCGCTTCATGGCGAGGATGATGGAGAACGATCCGAGCGTCATCGCGACATAGATCACGATGTACATCAGGACGCCCTGCGCCCCTTCCACCGTGCCGGAGGCAAGGCCGACCAGCGCGAAGCCCATGTGGCCGATCGACGAATAGGCCATCAGGCGCTTGATGTTGCTCTGGCCGATCGCGGCGAAGGAGCCCAGCGCCATCGAGGCGATCGACACGAACACCAGGATCTGCTGCCATTGCGAGACGATACCCGGGAATGCAGTCAGCGTGACGCGGGTGAAGACGGCGAGCGCGGCGACCTTCGGCGCCGAGGCGAAGAAGGCGGTAACCGGGGTCGGCGCGCCCTCGTAAACGTCTGGCGTCCACATGTGGAACGGCACGGCCGAAACCTTGAAGCAGAGGCCGACGAGCAGGAAGACGAGGCCGAACACGAGGCCGACATTCGAGACCGTCGCGGCCGCGGCGATGCCGGCGAAGCTCACGGTGCCGGTGAAGCCATAGACCAGCGATGCCCCGTACAGCAGCATGCCCGAGGACAGTGCGCCGAGCACGAAATACTTCAGGCCGGCTTCGGTCGACTTGGCGTTGTCGCGGTTCGAGGCCGCCACGACGTAGAGCGCCAGCGACATCAATTCGAGGCCGAGATAGAGCGAGATCAGGTCGCCGGCCGAAATCAGCACCATCATGCCGAGGGTCGAGAGCAGCACCAGGATGGCATATTCGAAGATGCGGCGCGACGGGTCGGACAGGAACTCGGTCGACAGGATCAGCGTCACCGCCGAGCCGATCAGCGCAAGGATCTTCATGAAGCGGGCGAAGTCGTCGACGACGAAGCTGCCGCCGAACGTCACCTGCTTGCCCGCGGGCTGCATGTAGACGAGCGCGCCGACTACGATCAGAAGCACCACCGCCAGCGACGTGACGGTCCTGGTCGTCTCCTGCCCGCGATAGGCCCCGAGCATGAGAAGCGCCATGGCGCCGACCGCGAGCACGAGCTCGGGCAGCACGGGCGCCAGTTGATAACCTGCAGTCGAAAAGCTCATGGCGATATCCTGACCTGCCCGATCACTGGAGCAGTGCGGCGGCCTTCACGGCCGTCACGGCGGTGTTGTAATTGTTGACGAGTTGCTGGACCGAGGCGGCCGACATGTCGAGCACCGGCTTCGGCCAGACGCCGAACAGGATCGTCAGCGCGATCATGGGAAACAGCGTCAGGCACTCCCGGAAGGTGAGATCCTTCATGCTCGCCAGCGACGGCTTGACCAACGCCCCGAACACGACCTTGCGGTAGAGCCACAGCGCATAGGCGGCCGAGAGGATCACGCCGAAGCTGGCGAAGAACGCGGTCGGGATCGAGACCTTGAAGGTGCCGAGCAGCGTCATGAACTCGCCGACGAAGCCGCTCGTGCCGGGCAGGCCGACATTGGCCATGGTGAACACCATGAAGGTCATCGCATAGAGCGGCATCCGATTGACGAGGCCGCCATAGGCCGCGATCTCGCGGGTGTGCAGGCGGTCGTAGACGATGCCGACGCAGAGGAACAGCGCGCCGGAGACGATGCCGTGCGAGATCATCTGGAACATGCCGCCGGCGACACCCTGCATGGTGCCGGCGAAGATGCCCATGGTGACGAAGCCCATATGCGCGACCGAGGAGTACGCGATCAGCTTCTTCATGTCCTCCTGCATCAGGGCGACCAGCGAGGTGTAGATGATGGCGATCGCCGAAAGCGTGAAGATCAGTGGCGCGAAATCGTGCGAGGCCAGCGGGAACATCGGCAGCGAGAAGCGCAGGAAGCCATAGCCGCCCATCTTCAGGAGGATCGCGGCGAGGACCACAGAGCCCGCGGTCGGCGCCTCAACGTGCGCGTCGGGGAGCCAGGTGTGCACCGGCCACATCGGCATCTTCACCGCAAAGGAGGCGAAGAAGGCGAGCCACGCCCAGGTCTGCAACGACCGCGGCACAGCGGTGTGCATCAGGGTTGGGATATCAGTGGTGCCGCCGTTCCAGTACAGCGCCATGATGGCGAGCAGCATCAGCACCGAGCCGAGCAGCGTGTAGAGGAAGAACTTGAACGAGGCATAGACCCGGCGCGGACCGCCCCAGACGCCGATGATCAGGAACATCGGGATCAGGCCGCCCTCGAAGAACAGGTAGAACAGCACGAGATCGAGCGCCGAGAAGGTGCCGACCATCAGCGTTTCCAGGATCAGGAACGCCATCATGTATTCGCGGACGCGGCTCGTGATCGCCTTCCAGCTCGCGATGATGCAGAACGGCATCACGGCGGTGGTGAGGATCACGAGCGGCAGCGAGATGCCGTCGACGCCCATGTGGTAGGTGATGCCGGTGGCGAGCCAGTTCGCCTTCTCGACGAACTGGAAGTCGGGATTGCCGGGATCGAAGCGCATGACCAGGATCACCGACACCGCGAAGGTGATCAGCGTGGTCCAGAGCGCGATCCAGCGCGAATTGCGCTTGGCCGCCTCATCATCGCCGCGGCTGAGATAGACGATCAGCGCGCCGACCAGCGGCAGGAACGTCGTGACCGAAAGAATGGGCCAGGTTGTCATTTACTGGCCTCCAAAGCCGAACATGAACCAGGTGATCAGGCCGGCGGCGCCGATCAGCATGGCGAATGCATAGTGATAGAGATAGCCGGTCTGGATCTTGACGACGTTGCGGGTGACGTCCAGCACGCGGGCCGAGACGCCGTCGGGGCCGAAGCCGTCGATAATGAAGCCGTCGCCCTTCTTCCAGAGCTGGTAGCCGATCCACTTCGCCGGACGGACGAAGATGAAGTCGTAGAGCTCGTCGAAGTACCATTTGTTGAGCAGGAACTGGTACAGCCCCGGCTGCTCCTTGGCGAGTTGGACCGGGATGTAGGGCCGCTGGATATAGAACAGGTACGAAATCAGGAAGCCCACCACCATCATCACCGTCGGCAGGAAAGCGATGGTCGCGGGGATGTGGTGCATCTCCTCGATGATGTGCGGGTTCATCTTCACGGACTCACGGAAGAACTCCTCGATGCCGTGACCGGCGAACAGCTCCTTGAACGGGAAACCAGCCAGGATCGAGCCGACAGCGAGCACGCCGATCGGGATCAGGATCCAGAGCGGAGCCTCATGCGCGGCCTCGTAGTGATGCTCGTCATGCGGCTCGCCGTGGAAGGTCTTGAAGATCAGGCGCCAGGAGTAGAATGAGGTCAGGCCGGCCGCGATGATCGTCATCAGGAAGCCGTACACCGCGAACGGATTGTGCGAGGCGTAGGCGGACTCGATGATGGCGTCCTTGGAGAAATAGCCGGCCGTGAGCGGGAAGCCGGTCAGGGCCAGCGTGCCGACCACCATCACCGCATAGGTGTAGGGGATCTTCTTCCAGAGGCCGCCCATGTTGCGGATGTCCTGCTCGTGGTGCATCGCGTAGATCACCGAGCCGGAGCCTAAGAACAGCAGCGCCTTGAAGAAGGCGTGCGTGAACAAATGGAACATGCCGACCGAATAGGCCCCTGCCCCCATCGCCACGAACATGTAGCCGAGCTGCGAGCAGGTCGAGTAGGCGACGATGCGCTTGATGTCGTTCTGGACGAGGCCGATGGTCGCGGCAAAGAACGCCGTGGTCGCGCCGAAGAACATCACGACGGCCTGGGCATTCGGCGCGAGCTCGAACAGCGGCGACAGACGCGCCACCATGAACACGCCGGCGGTGACCATGGTCGCGGCGTGGATCAGCGCCGACACCGGGGTCGGGCCTTCCATCGCGTCCGGCAACCAGGTGTGCAGCAGGAACTGGGCGGACTTGCCCATCGCGCCCATGAACAGCAACAGGCAGGTCAGGGTCAGCGCGTCGGCGTGCCAGCCCAGGAAGTTGATGGTCTTGCCGGTGAGGCCGGGCGCGGCGTGGAAGATGGTCTCGAAATCGGTCGAGCCGACCAGCATGAAGACCGCGAAGATGCCGAGCGCGAAGCCGAAATCGCCGACTCGGTTGACCACGAAGGCCTTGATGGCAGCGGCGTTCGCCGAGGGCCTCTGGTACCAGAAGCCGATCAAGAGGTAGCTGGCGAGACCCACGCCCTCCCAGCCAAAGAACAGCTGCACCAGGTTGTCGGCCGTCACCAGCATCAGCATGGCGAAGGTGAACAGCGAGAGATAGCCGAAGAAGCGCGGCCGGTTCGGGTCCTCGTCCATGTAACCGATGGAATAGAGGTGCACGAGCGAGGACACGGTCGTCACCACCACCAGCATCACGGCCGTGAGCGTATCGACGCGCAGCGTCCACCAGACCTGGAGGTCGCCGGAGAAGATCCAGGGCAGCAGCTGGATCCTCATGTCATGGTGCATGAAGCCGACATCGACCAGCGTCATCCAGGACAGCGCCGCCGCGACGAACAGCAGCCCGGTGGTGATCAGCTCGGCCGCGCGCGAGCCCGCCGCCGGCGGCTCGGCCGGACCGTGACCGTCATGCCCGTCACCGGGCTCGTGATGCGTCTCGTGAATGACGGATGCATCCTCGTTGATCGTATCGGATGCATGCGCATGCGCGCCGTGGCCGTGGTCGCCGTGATGCTCGACCTCGTCGCCCGAGGGGTTGCGGGCATGCGCGCCCACAAGCGCGATCAGGCCGGCCAAAATGGCGCCCAGCAGAGGCAGGAAAACGATCGCCTGAACCATTTGAGAGCTCAGCCCTTCATCAGATTGACGTCCTCAACCGCGATCGAGCCGCGGTTGCGGAAATAGACCACCAGGATGGCGAGACCGATCGCAGCTTCCGCAGCAGCGACCGTCAGCACCAGCAGCGCAAAGACCTGGCCGACGATGTCGCCGAGGAAGGTCGAGAACGCCACGAGGTTGATGTTGACCGAGAGCAGGATCAGCTCGATCGACATCAGGATGACGATGATGTTCTTGCGGTTCAGGAAGATGCCGAGGATCCCGAGCGTGAACAGGATCGCGCCGACCGCCAGATAATGTCCGAGCCCGATCGTCATTTCACCCACTCCGCAGCATCGGCGTCCGAGAGCCCCTGCCCCGACGCGACCTTGCGCATCGCCATCGCCATGTCGGGCGTGCGTGCGTTCTGAACGTTGATGTCCTGCCGCTTGACCTTCGCCTTGTGCCGCAGCGTCAGCACGATCGCACCGATCATCGCGACCAGCAGCACCATGCCGGCGAGCTGGAAGTAGTGGATGTACTTCGTATAGAGCACGAGACCGAGCGCCTCGGTATTGCTGACATTGGCCGGGATCGCCGCCGTGATCGCCTTGGAGACGCCGGGATTGATGACCCAGAAGCCGACGGTGAGCAGCAGCTCGAACAGGAAGATGCCGCCGATCACGAGGCCGACCGGCAAGTATTCGATGAAGCCCTCGCGCAGCTCGAGGAAGTCGACGTCGAGCATCATGATCACGAACAAGAACAACACCGCGACCGCGCCGACATAGACGACGATCAGCATCATGCCGAGGAACTCGGCGCCCATCAGCACGAACAGGCCGGAGGCGTTGACGAAGGCCAGGATCAGGTACAGCACCGAGTGCACGGGATTGCGCGAGACAATCACCATCACGGCCGAGGCGACGCAGACGCC
Source organism: Bradyrhizobium glycinis (assembly GCF_016031655.1). Taxonomy (GTDB): domain Bacteria; phylum Pseudomonadota; class Alphaproteobacteria; order Rhizobiales; family Xanthobacteraceae; genus Bradyrhizobium; species Bradyrhizobium glycinis. The sequence goes on along the minus strand of NZ_JACCHQ010000011.1, from coordinate 101,286 downwards.
GGCGAAAAGATAGAAGAACAGCGCGGGAAGGATCATGCCCTCACCTCACCGGTACGGCGCGTCGAGCTCGATCGCCTTCGCGATCTCGCGTTCCCAGCGGTCGCCGTTGGCGAGCAGCTTGGCCTTGTCATAATAGAGTTCCTCGCGGGTCTCGGTCGCGAACTCGAAGTTCGGGCCTTCGACGATGGCATCGACCGGACAGGCTTCCTGGCAGAGGCCGCAATAGATGCATTTCACCATGTCGATGTCGTAGCGCACGGTGCGGCGGGTGCCGTCGTTGCGGCGCGGGCCGGCCTCGATGGTGATGGCCTGCGCCGGGCAGATCGCCTCGCACAGCTTGCAGGCGATGCAGCGCTCTTCGCCGTTCGGATAGCGGCGCAGCGCGTGCTCGCCGCGGAACCGCGGCGAGATCGGGTTCTTCTCGAACGGATAGTTGATGGTCGGCTTCGGCTGGAAGAAGTAGCGCATGGCGAGGAAGAACGCCGAGACGAATTCCGACAGCAGAAGCGAGCGTGCAGTGGCGTTGACGTTGATACCCATGACGGCCCTCACTTCGGCGCGATGCCGGCGAAATGCAGCACGCCGGCCACCACGACCACCATCACCAGCGACAACGGCAGGAATACCTTCCAGCCAAGGCGCATCAGTTGGTCGTAGCGGTAGCGCGGCACGATCGCCTTCGCCATCGCGAACAGGAAGAACATGAAGAACAGCTTCAGCGAGAACCAGATGATCCCCGGCACCCAGTTGAAGGGCGGCAGATCGACCGGCGGCAGCCAGCCTCCGAGGAACAGGATGGTCGCCAACGCGCACATCGTGACGATCGCGACATACTCGCCGAGCATGAACAAGAGGTAGGGCGTCGAGCCGTATTCGACCATGAAGCCGGCGACGAGCTCGGATTCGGCTTCGACGAGGTCGAAGGGTGGACGGTTGGTTTCCGCCAGCGCCGAGACGTAGAACACTACGAACATCGGGAACAGCGGCCAGACGTACCAGTTCAGGATCGTGAGCTGCGGCAGCCCGATCAGGCTGGCGAGGCCGCGCGCATGCTGGGCCTCGACCACGGCCGTGAGGTTCAACGTGCCGGCGCAGAGCAGCACGGTGATGATCACGAAACCGATCGAGACTTCGTAGGACACCATCTGCGCGGCCGAGCGCAGCGCAGCCAGGAAGGGATATTTCGAGTTCGACGACCAGCCGGCCATGATGATGCCGTAGATCGACAGCGACGAGATCGCGAAGATGAAGAGGACGCCGACATTGATGTCGGAGATCACCCAGCCGAGATTGGTCGGGATCACCGCCCAGGCGGCGAGCGCGAGCACGCAGGACACCAGCGGCGCCAGCAGGAACACACCCTTGTTGGCGCCGGCCGGGATGATCGGCTCCTTCAGCACGAACTTGAGCAGGTCGGCGAAAGACTGCAGAAGGCCCCACGGACCGACCACGTTCGGGCCGCGGCGGATCTGTACCGCCGCCCAGATCTTGCGGTCGGCGAGCAGGATGTAGGCGATCGCCACCAGCAGGACGACGAGCACCAGGACGCTCTGCGCGACCATGATGATCAGCGGCCAGAGAAATCCGGTCCAGAATGCGCTTTCGAAGAATTCCATCAGATCACGCTCACTCTGCTGCGGTCAGCATCTGCCCGGAGGCGAGGCGCGAGCATTCCGCCATCACGGCGGACGCACGCGCGATTGGGTTGGTCAAATAGAAGTCCTCGACCAGAGGCTTGAACGGCGCCTTCTCGGGCGAGCCGCCCTTCCCCGCCAGCTTCTTGACCTGGTCGGCCGAGCCGGCCTCGATCTGGTCGAGACGGATCAGATGCGGCACGGCCTTGAACACCGCCTGGCGCAGCTGCGCAAGCGAGTCGTAGCCGAGCTTCTTGCCGAGCGCTTCCGACAGCGCGCGGATGATCGCCCAGTCCTCGCGGGCCTCGCCCGGCGGGAACGCGGCGCGGCCGGTCATCTGCACGCGGCCTTCGGTGTTGACGTAGATCGCGGACTTCTCGGTGTAGGCAGCCGCCGGCAGGATGACGTCGGCGCGGTGTGCGCCGCGATCACCGTGGGTGCCGATATAGACGACGAAGGTGCCGTCCGGGGCCTTGATCTCGTCGGCGCCGAGCAGGAACAGCAAGTCGAGCGTGCCGAAGGTCGTCATCTGCGCGGCATTGAGGCCGCCGCTGGTTGCGGCAAAGCCGATGTCGAGCGCGCCGACGCGCGAGGCGGTCTCGTGCAGCACGCCAAAGCCGTTCCAGCCGTCCTTCACCGCGCCGACATCGAGCGCGAGCTTGGCGGCGGCTGCGAGAATGGCGGCGCCGTCGTGACGGGCGGCCGCGCCCGCACCGACCAGGATGATCGGGTTCTTGGCGTTCTTCAGCACGTCCATGAAGGAGTGCTTGCCGGCGGCGAGCTCACCCAGCGTCTCGGTGCCGGCACCGAGATGGTCGTAATCATAGGTCAGGTCGGCCTTGGCACCGATCACACCGACCTTGAAGCCGCCGGCGCGCCAGCGCTTGCGGATGCGGGCGTTGAACACGGCCGCCTCCTTGCGCGGGTTCGCGCCGATGATGAGCAGCGCGTCGGCCTGCTCGATGCCGGCGAGCGTCGGGTTGAAGATGTAGGAGCCGCGGCCGAGCGCGGGATCGAAGGCATCGCCGCCCTGCACCGCCAGATTGCTCGAGCCGTACTTGGCGAGCAGGTCCTTCAGCGCGAACATCTCCTCGACGCCGGCGAGATCACCGGCGATTCCGCCGATGCGCTTGCCGTCGGTGCGGGCCGCCTTGGCGGCAATGGCGGCGAAGGCCTCGGGCCAGCTCGCGGCGCGCAGCTTGCCGGCCTCGCGGATATAGGGCCGGTCAAGACGCTGGGTACGCAGGCCGTCGACCACGTGCCGGGTCTTGTCCGAGATCCACTCCTCGTTCACGGCCTCGTTGATGCGCGGCAAGATCCGCATCACCTCACGGCCACGGGTGTCGACGCGGATCGCAGAGCCAAGACCGTCCATGACGTCGATCGACTGGGTCTTGCCGAGCTCCCACGGGCGCGCCGCGAAGGCATAGGGCTTCGAGGTCAGCGCGCCGACCGGGCAGATGTCGACGAGATTGCCCTGCAGTTCCGACGTCAGCGCGTGCTCGAGATAGGTCGTGATCTCCATGTCCTCGCCGCGGCCGGTGGCGCCCATCTCGGGCGCGCCGGCCACTTCCGCCGAAAAGCGGACGCAGCGCGTGCACTGGATGCAGCGGTTCATCGAGGTCTTGACCAGCGCGCCGAGATATTTGTCCTCGACCGCGCGCTTGTTCTCGGCGAAGCGGCTGGTATCGACACCATAGCCCATCGCCTGGTCCTGCAGGTCGCACTCGCCGCCCTGGTCGCAGATCGGGCAGTCCAGCGGATGGTTGATCAGAAGGAACTCCATCACGCCTTCGCGTGCCTTCTTCACCATCGGCGACCGCGTCGAAATCTCCGGCGGCTCGCCCTTGGGGCCCGGACGGCAGTCGCGCACGCCCCAGGCGCAGCTCGCGACCGGCTTCGGGCCGCCCTTCACCTCGACGAGGCACATCCGGCAATTGCCGGCGATCGACAGCCGCTCGTGATAGCAGAAGCGCGGAATCTCGGCGCCGGCCGCCTCGCACGCCTGAAGCAGCGTGTACTCGGCGGGGACGTCGATCTCTTTGCCGTCGATGATGAGCTTGGTCATAGACTCAGTTCTCTCAATGCGTGGCGTCGGTCAGTTCGAGGCGTCTCTCGATCCTGTCGACGCGAATCTCCAGCCGGTCAAGTCGGCGGTTCACTCCGGCCAACCCCTCCTCCACCGCGGTCACGCGCACCTTCAGATCCTGCAGATCGTCTGCCATCCTCTCGGTTCGCTGATCGATCTTGCGGAGCAAGGCGAGCACGATGCTGTCGGGTTCGTTGGCCATTGTCCTACTCCGCCGCGACCATGTTCACGGGATCGCGGACGCCGATGTCGTCGACATCGGCCTTGTGCGAATATTGGTCGATGCGCGCTTCGATCTCGTGACGGAAGTGCGTGATCAGGCCCTGGATCGGCCAGGCCGCGGCGTCGCCGAGCGCGCAGATGGTGTGGCCTTCGACCTGCTTGGTGACCTCGAGCAGCATGTCGATCTCGCGCTTGTGGGCGCGGCCTTCGGCCATGCGGGTCAGGACGCGCCACATCCACCCCGTGCCCTCGCGGCACGGCGTGCACTGGCCGCAGCTCTCATGCTTGTAGAAATAGGAGATGCGGGCGATCGCACGGATCAGGTCGGTCGACTTGTCCATCACGATCACGGCGGCGGTGCCGAGGCCCGAGCGCAGCTTGCTCAGGGAGTCGAAATCCATCGGCGTGTCGATGATCTGCTCGGCCGGCACCATGCGCACCGACGAGCCGCCGGGGATCACGGCCTTGAGGTTGTCCCAGCCGCCGCGAATGCCGCCGCAATGCTTGTCGATCAGCTCACGGAACGGAATGCCCATGGCCTCTTCGACATTGCAGGGCCGCTCGACATGGCCGGAGATGCAGAAGAGCTTGGTACCGACATTGTTCGGCCGGCCGATGCCGGCGAACCATGCCGCGCCGCGCCGCAAGATATCAGGCGCAACGGCGATGGACTCGACGTTGTTGACCGTGGTCGGGCAGCCGAACAGACCGACGTTGGCCGGGAACGGCGGCTTCAGCCGCGGCTGGCCCTTCTTGCCCTCGAGGCTTTCGAGCAGCGCGGTCTCCTCGCCGCAGATATAGGCGCCGGCGCCGTGGGCAACGTAGAGGTCGAACGGCCAGCCGTTGACGTTGTCCTTGCCGATCAGCTTGGCTTCATAGGCCTGGTCGATCGCGGCCTGAAGGCGCTCGCGTTCGCGGATGAACTCGCCGCGGACATAGATGTAGCAGGCATGCGCGTTCATCGCGAAGCTGGCGATCAGGCAGCCCTCGACCAACAGATGCGGATCATGCCGCATGATCTCGCGGTCCTTGCAGGTGCCGGGCTCGGACTCGTCGGCGTTGACGACGAGATAGCTCGGCCGGCCGTCGGTCGATTCCTTCGGCATGAAGGACCACTTGAGACCGGTCGGGAAGCCGGCGCCGCCGCGGCCGCGCAGGCCCGACGCCTTCATCTCGTTGATGATCCAGTCGCGGCCCTTGTCGATGATATTCTTGGTGCCATCCCAGGCGCCGCGGCGCCGCGCCCCCTCGAGCCCCCAATCGTGGAGGCCGTAGAGGTTCTTGAAGATGCGGTCCTTGTCCTCGAGCATATCAGTGCTTTCCGATCAACGATTGGACTGCTTGTAGGCAAGTCCGGCGGCGCAGATGCCAAACGTCAGCGCCCAGAGCGAAGCCGATTCCAGCGATGCGTTCAGGCCGAAGCGCTGCAGCAGGAAGATGAAGGCGGCCGCCACCACGGCGTGCATCGCGATGAAGCCCCACTTCTTCATGCCACCGCTCCCCTGCGCTACCGACGAAGCGAGATCACGCATCAGGTGGTCTCCTTCAGCGTGGTCGGCCCGGTGATCGGCGCCGAGAACTGGCGGCCGTTCTGCGGACCGGGCTTCGGCGGATTGCCCGAAGCGAAGCCATCGAGCACCTTGCCGAAGCTTTCCTTGGTCAGGTCCTCATAGGTGTCCTTGCCGATCAGCACCATCGGAGCGTTCACGCAGGCGCCCAGGCACTCCACCTCTTCCCAGCTGAAATTGCCGTCCTTGGAGAGATGGAAGGGCTCGTGATGGATGCGGTGCTCGCAGACGTGGATCAGGTCCTCGGCGCCGCGCAGCCGGCACGGCGTGGTGCCGCAGACCTGGACGTGGGCCTTCTTGCCGACCGGGGCCAGCTGGAACATGGTGTAGAAGGTCGCGACTTCCAGCACGCGGATATAGGGCATGTCGAGCATGTCGGCGATGACGCGGATCGCGGCTTCGGACACCCAGCCCTCGTTCTGCTCCTGCGCGCGCCAGAGGATGGCGATGACGGCGGAGGCCTGGCGGCCGGCGGGATATTTCGCGATCTGCTGCCGGGCGAATGCCAGGTTCTCCTCCGTGAACGCAAAGCTCGCGGGCTGGACTTCCTTCGGTGCTAATCGGCGAACGGACATCTCTTCAATCTCTCACTGCATGCGGCGCGCGGACTTGGCATTCAGATTTTTGGCATTCAGGTTCTTGGCGTTGAGGGCTTCGATCCTGTCCTGCCAGAATGCGCTTGCGGTGCCGAAGACGTTGTAGCCGACGTGGGTCGAGACCTTGATGCGATCGAGGATCGACAGCTCGGTCACGGTCTCCATGCGGTTGCTGCGCGGATCGAACACGATCAGCTTCAGCGGGGTCTGCTCGAGGATGAAACGCGACACGGCATGAGAACGGTCGCTGCCGTGCTCCTCGCACATGATGACGCTGTCGGCCTGAAGCAGTCGTGCCCCGCCCTTGATCGCCTCGATCTCGACGCCCTCGACGTCGAGCTTGATCAGGTACTTGCCGGTGGCCGCGACCTTGCCGTCCTCGATCAAATTGTCGAGCGCGATCACCGGCACCTCCTCGCCTCCCGCCGACTGATCGCCGGCGATGCTGAAGGCCTCGTGCTTGGTGCCCGACAGACGCGCGGTGCCGCGCGCCGCGCCGATGGCGCATTTCATGGTCTCGAAGCGGCCAGCGTTGATGCGGGCGTTGTTGGCGAGCTTCGAATAGTTCTGGCCCGACGGCTCGATCGCGATCGCCTTGTGCGCGCCGAACGGCTTGCTCGAGACCAGCACCGACCAATAGCCGTAATTGGCGCCGCAATCGAGCAGCGTGTAGTCGACGTCGATGGAGTTGGCGAACAAGAGCTCGAGCTCGTCCTCGTAAATGTAGGAGCGGTTGAGCAGCTTGCTCCAATAGCCGTCGCCGTAAGGGAACTCGAACACGGCGTCGGGATTGAGCCTGATCGCGATGTTCCGCTCGGGCAGCGTCTTGCGCAGCAAATTCGCGCAGGCGATGTAGCCCATATGCGAGAAGTGCGAGGAGATCTTCGATCCCGTCACCAGCGCCAAGGCAGCCGTCCGCTCCCACAGGTTGGCCCCTTCAAGGGCCCCCGAGGCGCGGTCAAACTGGATTGGCGCCTGCGCCATCACCGATCGACCTCTCCGAACACGATGTCGAGCGAGCCCAGGATCGCCGAGACGTCGGCCAGCAGATGGCCGCGGCAGATGTGATCCATGGCCTGCAGATGGGCAAAGCCCGGCGCGCGGATCTTGCACTTGTAGGGCTTGTTGGTGCCGTCAGCGACGAGATAGACGCCGAACTCGCCCTTCGGCGCCTCGACCGCGGCATAGATTTCGCCGGCCGGCACGTGGACGCCTTCGGTGTAGAGCTTGAAGTGGTGGATCAGCGCTTCCATCGAGCGCTTCATCTCGCCGCGGCGCGGCGGCGCCACCTTGTTGTCCTCGACGACGACGGGGCCCTTGCCGTCGGGCGCGTTCAGCTTCTGGATGCACTGCTTCATGATGCGCACGGACTGGCGCATCTCTTCCATGCGGATCAGATAGCGGTCGTAGCAGTCGCCGTTCTTGCCGATCGGGATGTCGAAATCCATCTCGGCGTAGCATTCATAGGGCTGCGACTTGCGCAGATCCCAGGCCGCGCCCGAGCCGCGCACCATCACGCCGGAGAATCCCCACTCCCAGGCTTCCCTCAGCGGCACCACGCCGATATCGACGTTGCGCTGCTTGAAGATGCGGTTGGCAGTGAGCAGCCGGTCGAGATCGTCCACCACCTTGAGGAACGGATCGCACCAGGCCTCGATGTCGTCGATCAGCTTCTGCGGAAGGTCCTGGTGCACGCCGCCGATGCGGAAATAGGCTGCATGCATGCGGCTGCCCGAGGCGCGCTCGTAGAACACCATCAGCTTCTCGCGCTCTTCGAAGCCCCACAGCGGCGGGGTCAGCGCGCCGACGTCCATCGCCTGCGTGGTGACGTTGAGCAGATGCGAGAGGATGCGACCGATCTCGCAATAGAGCACGCGGATCAGCTGGCCGCGGCGCGGCACCTCGATGCCGAGCAGCTTTTCGGCGGCGAGGCAGAAGGCGTGCTCCTGGTTCATCGGCGCAACGTAGTCGAGCCGGTCGAAATACGGGATCGCCTGCAAGTACGTCTTCTGCTCGATCAGCTTCTCGGTGCCGCGATGAAGCAGGCCGATATGGGGATCGACGCGCTCGACCACCTCGCCGTCGAGCTCCAGCACAAGGCGCAGCACGCCGTGCGCCGCAGGATGCTGCGGACCAAAGTTGATGGTGAAGTTGCGGAGATTCTGCGGTTGCTCGTTCATGATCAGCTCTTCGGCCCCGCTTTTTCGTCCCCCGGCAGCGGATAGTCCGCCCCTTCCCACGGCGACAAGAAGTCAAACTTGCGGAATTCCTGGCTGAGCCGGACCGGCTCGTACACCACCCGCTTCTCCTGGTCGTCGTAGCGGACCTCGACGAAGCCGGTGAGCGGGAAATCCTTGCGCAGCGGATGGCCCTCGAAGCCGTAATCCGTGAGGATGCGGCGCATGTCGGGGTGGCCGACGAAGAACACGCCGTAGAGGTCGTAGGCCTCGCGCTCGAACCAGTCGGCGCCGGGGAAGACGTCGATTAGCGACGGCACCTGCGTGGTCTCGTCCGCTTGCGCCTTGAGCCGGATCCGCGCGTTCAGCGTCGGCGACAGGAAGTGGTAGATCACGTCGAAGCGCTTTTCGCGATCCGGGTAGTCGACCGCCGTGATGTCGGTGATGTTGACGAAACGGCAGTTCGGGTCATCGCGGAGGTACTTGACCACCTCGACGATCCTGGAGACCTCGACGTCCACGGTGAGCTGGTTGAAGGCCACCGAGTGACCGGTCGCGGCGCCCGGAAGCGCGCTAACGATCGTCTGCCCCAGGGCGTCGAGCTTGGCGTCGTCCATGACGTAAAACCTTAGCGTTCGATGGTGCCGGTGCGCCGGATCTTCTTCTGCAGCAGCAGCACGCCGTAGAGCAGCGCTTCCGCCGTGGGCGGGCAGCCCGGCACGTAGATGTCGATCGGCACGATGCGGTCGCAGCCGCGCACGACCGAATAGGAATAGTGATAATAGCCGCCGCCATTGGCGCAGGAGCCCATCGAGATGACGTAGCGCGGCTCGGGCATCTGGTCGTAAACCTTGCGCAGCGCCGGCGCCATCTTGTTGGTCAGCGTTCCCGCCACGATCATCACGTCGGACTGACGCGGCGAGGCACGCGGGGCGAAGCCGAAGCGCTCGACGTCGTAGCGCGGCATCGACACCTGCATCATCTCGACCGCGCAGCAGGCAAGACCGAAGGTCATCCACATCAACGAGCCGGTGCGCGCCCAGGTGATGAGGTCATCCGTCGCGGCCACGAAGAAGCCCTTGTCGGACAGCTCGGAATTGACCTCGAGGAAAAACGGATCATTGGCCCCGACCGGCTTGCCGGTCGACGGATCCAGAATGCCCTTGGGGGCCGGTGCGATCACCGGACCTGCGGACTGCGTAGCCGGGTTCAATCCCATTCGAGGGCCCCTTTCTTCCATTCATAGGCGAATCCGACCGTCAGCACGGCAAGGAACACCACCATGGACCAGAAGCCGGTCGCGCCAAGCTTGCCGAACGCCACCGCCCAGGGAAACAGAAACGCCACCTCGAGATCGAAGATGATGAAGAGGATGGCGACGAGATAGAAGCGGACGTCGAACTTCATGCGGGCGTCGTCGAAGGCGTTGAAACCGCACTCGTAGGCCGACAGCTTTTCGGGGTCCGGCTGCTGGAACGCCACGATGAAGGGCGCGATCAGCAGCACGAGGCCGATGAGGCCCGCTACCCCTATAAAGACGACGAGTGGAAGATAGTTCTGCAGAATGCCGCTCATGGGCGAGCCCTTTTTCCCGCAGCCTCGGGACAGCCACGGATTCGTCCGATTTGGAATTATTCTGAGCCTTAGCGCAGTGCACCAATGGGCGCAAGACACGCTGTTTTCAGGCCCTTTGCCGCCCCCAGAACGGTGAAAATCCCGGAATCACCCCGCGCTGGTATGGAGCAGATCGCCATGGCCAGCAAGGGCTGCCACGGTCTCGCAGGTCAGCCGTTCGGGCATTGCGGCGCTCGCGCCGAGGCAGCTATTCGCTGTGCGCTGACCGACCAAAATGCTCAGGTTTTGGTGCGGCTGCGCACCCGGCCCCGGCAATCAGCGCCGCAGGGGCAACTTCTCCGTTGTCGCGGCGACATAGTTTGCTGATGGCCCTCCAAGCGGGCGTGGCCAGGACACCAATGCTGGTGCCGCCGCCTCAGGTGCAGGAAAGACCTGTCCACAGCTCAGAGTATCAGAGGAGCCATGCGTCATCACAGGACCGGGGCTCGTCCGTCGAATGTGCCCGCGATTGGCTCCAAGCCGGCCGCGGGCACGGCGGCGGCGACCTGCTGGTCGCGCGCGCCGCGCTCGGATGAGCTTCGGGCCGGGGGCATGGCCCGCGAGCTCATCGTGACGGCGGATCAGCGGACGCCCAGGCGGAGCCGAGCGAACGTCACGATTAATTGCGCTTGGTTCCCAGAGCCTTCCGGCCCTGCCCTCGCCCCTCCTCACCATTTGTAGGAGACGCTGGCGGTGACGCGCCGGCGGTCGCCGTAGAAGCAGGCGGTGGGAGAAGAGCAGCTTCCCACAAAGGTCTTATCAGTGACGTTCGACACGTTGAGCGCGTATCGCCAGCCCTGCCATTCGTAGTGAACGGCCGCATCGCCCAAGAGATAGGCCGGGACCTCCAGCGTATTCATGTTGTCGGCGTAGGATTTGCCGACATAGCGGATGCCGCCGCCGAAACCGAGCCCGGCCAGGGGGCCGGATTGGATGGTGTAGTCGGCCCAGCCAGAGGTGAGCTGGCTTGGCGTGTTGGTCGGCGCCTTGCCGATCAGTGCGCTGTTGAGGTCGCGGCTCACGAAGATGTCGAAGACGGTATGCGACGCGATTACCTTCAGCCCGGGCATAACGTTGGCCACGGCCTCGAGCTCGATGCCGCGCGAGGTTACCTGCCCGGTCTGCACCGACAACAACGCATTGTTCGGGTCGGTGGTCAGCACGTTGTCGCGCTTGAGGTCAAACAGCGCGACACCAAAATGACCGTCGAAGCCGAGCGGTTGGTACTTCAGGCCGACTTCCGCCTGCCTTGCTGTCTCCGGCAGATAGAGCTGATTGAGCGTGAAGTTGGTGCCGATGATCGGATTGAAGCTCGTCGCGTAGGAGACGTAAGGAGCAATCCCATTGTCGAAATTATAGATCAGACCGGCGCGGCCAGAGAACGCACTGTCGTTCCGCCCCATGCTCGAGCCGATATGGTTGTCGTTGTCAGTGTCAACCCAATCGTTGCGACCCGACAGCACCAGCGTCAGCCGGTCAAGCCTGATCTGATCCTGCGCGTACACGCCGACCTGCCTTTGGGTCAGCGTGGCGTTCTGATACGGGGCACCGGCGAAGCGTGCGGTGGGCGTATAGGTCGGATTCAGCAAATTGAGCGGCGTTGCCGCGCCAAAGCCCTGCCAATCGTCGATCTTGTAGTGTTTGAGGTCCACACCGAACAGCGATGTGTGCTGCAGCGGGCCGGTCGCGAAGCGATACTCGACTTGATTGTCCAGATTGGCCTGATTTGCAATGCCGTGGGTTAGGAAGTTGCCCCGGTTGAGGTTTGCCGCGGCAGGCGTCGTCAGGTAGCCGAGGCCGTAAAGGGTCGAAAGGGTTACGTCGACATGTGCAAAGCGCGCGTTTTGCCGCACAGTGACGTTGTCAGAGAGATTTCGCTCAAAACGGTAGCCGATCATTTCCTGCTCCCGCTGGAAGGTGTCGACGCTCGGATCGCTGGCGAAGAGGCTGGTCGGAATCTTTCCCCAGGGCGCATTCACGACCGTGCCGACATAAGGAAGGAAGTTGAGGCTGCGCGTCTCGTACTTGGATGCCGACGCTAAGACGGTGAAAGACGTGTCTTCATCGGGCTTCCAGGTAAAGGACGGCGCGATGAAGTAGTTGTTGTCCGGCGTGAAATCGACCTGAGTGCCGCCGCCCTTGACCTGCCCGATCACGCGGTAGAACAGCTTGCCCGGTTCGGTCGCGGTTGCAACGGGACCACCAAAATCGAACGACAGATAAGTGTTGCCGAAGTTATTGACGCCAGCCTCGAGATAGCGGACTGGCTCGGCAGGCGGCGTTTTCGAAATGGCGTTCACGATGCCGCCCGGATTCGATCCGCCGTACAGGACCGCCGAGGGCCCGCGCAGGATCTCAACGCGTTCTAGGTTGAACGGCTGCAGCTTCCAACTGGCGTAAGAGGTATAGAAAAGCTGCAGTCCATCGAGGAACAGGCCGACATCTTCGGCCTTGAATCCGCGAATTTGGAACCAATCGTTGCGGTTGTCGGCGCCGTAGGTTTCTCCGTGAATGCCGGGCGAGTAGCGCACGATCTCGTCGAGCTTGTTCGGCTTCTGGTCGCGGATCTGCTCGGCGCCGATCACCGATACCGCCTGCGGTGTCTCCATGATCGGCGTGTTGGTCTTGGTGCCCGACGAGCTGCGGCCGGCGACGTAGCCGTTCACCGGCCCGCGCGGCGTTTCCACGAAGCCAACTTCGCGCCGTGGCTGCGGCCTGTTCCTGGCGGGGGTCTGTACCGAGGTCCGCGTCACGCGGCGCTGAGGGGACGTGGCGGCCGCGCGGCGGCGCGCTTCCGGCGCCGTCACCGTGACCGACGGAATGTTCTGCGCGCCACTCTGCGTGGAAGTTTGTGCAAGCGATGCCTGAGGCATCAAGACCCAAGCGGATGCGGTCGCCAACACGGCCGACCGCAACATTCCAAGACTGTTCAACGCGCCACCCCAAAGCTGCATGTTCGATGCATCATGCCGCCTGTTCCCCGACGGCATGCGCTTGTGGTGACGCTTATGTGAGGGCGCGCGATTTCCCTAATTGAAAGCTTCTTAGAAAGACTCTTAGAAGTACTCCAGCGTTTGGACCGCTCTACATGAGCTTAGCTTCCGCCGCGTCGAAGACGTCCTCACTCCGGATCGACGTGCCCGCCTTGGGGCAACCGCCTCCACCTAACTCCGGACGAGCCCCGCCAAGCGGCCGATGAAACCATTTTGCGGAACCCGCGAAACCATCCGGAAACAGATGGCGCCTAGAAGATGAGCCCATAGACGGCGGCCAAGCCCGTCGGGAGGCTCAGATGAACCACTCAATTCATTCTGCTGATCGTGCGACCCACCTGAAGATCGTGGTGGTGGCGCTGGTGGCCGGCATTGCCGTGGCCGGCCTCGGGATCGCGGCCCGCACCCATGCCGATTACAGCCAGACTGCCCAGTCCACCCACGTCATTAAGGCCGGCAAGCCGGTGGTGGTGACCAGCGCTGGCACGTCCGAGATTCGCTGATGCCTGTCCTTTTGGGCTGACAATTGGCCGCCGCCGGGCGGCCTTTTTGGTTTTCCAGAGCAATGCTTAGCGGGGATGCCCTGGGGAAGCGCAACGTCCTTGACTTCACCATGTCCCCCCTTTAAGTCCCCCCTCGTTCCGCGCGCGTCCAGCGAACCACGCGGGAGTAGCTCAGTTGGTTAGAGCGCCGGCCTGTCACGCCGGAGGTCGCGGGTTCGAGCCCCGTCTCTCGCGCCATTTTTGGCAATCCCCTCATCAGCTTAGCCCGAACTTCTCGACGCCTTTCACGGCTCCGCGCGCAATTTCTGGCCGCCATCGGGAACTCTCGGCATAGTCAGCCCGCGTCCGAATCGTCTACGCCTGGAAGGACTTAGAGGGATGCCCAAATCATCTCGGCTTTTCCGGGACACCCTGTCATTGGACGATAGGAGGCCAGACATGGCTAAGAAGGATCCGGCCAAGAAGGATTCGGCGAAGAAGGCAGCCGCGCCCGCCACCATCACGCTCAAGCACCTCGCCGCCGACATTGCCGAGCGCCAGGATGTCTCCAAGAAGCACGCTGAGGCGGTGCTGACCGACATGGTCGATCTGATCGCCAAGCACCTCAAGAAGGGCGACCGGGTCCGCATCGTCGGCCTCGGCATCCTCCAGGTCCGCAAGCGCGCCGCCCGCACCGGCCGCAATCCGTCCACCGGCGAAGCGATCCACATCAAGGCCACCAGGAAGGTCGCATTCCGCCCGGTGAAGGAACTGAAGGAGGCGATCTGAGGCCACCTACCCCTGAGCCGAGCCCGTTCCGGCCGCATCACGGCCCGCTTTTCTGATATACCGCCAGCTTCCCGAACACCCGGCGGTTTGACCAGAAATGTCCTCCCTCTCCTTTTCGCATACCGTGACCGAACGCTTCCTGCGCTACGTCACCATCGATACCCAGTCCGATCCGGCATCGCCCAGCTCGCCGTCGACCGAGAAGCAGAAGGATCTCGGCCGCGTGCTCGCTGCCGAGCTGCGGGCCATGGGCGTTGTGGACGCGCATCTCGACGATTACGGCTACGTCTACGGAACGATCCCCGCCAATACCGACAAGAAGGTGCCGGTGATCTGCTTCTGCTCGCACATGGACACCTCGCCCGACGTCACCGGCAAGGACGTCAAGCCACAAATCGTGAAGAACTATCGCGGCGGCGATATCGTCCTGCCCGGCGACACCAGCCAGGTGATCCGCTTCAATGAGCACCCGGCGCTGAAGAACCAGATCGGCAACGACATCATCACCACTGACGGCACGACGCTATTGGGCGCCGACAACAAGGCCGGCGTTGCCGAGATCATGGATGCCGCGCATTTCTTCCTCAACAACCCCGACGTGAAGCACGGCACCATCAAGATCCTGTTCACGCCGGACGAGGAGATCGGCCGCGGCGTCGACAATGTCGACCTGAACAAGCTGGGCGCCGATTTCGGCTACACGATGGACGGCGAGAGCGCCGGTTGCGTCGAGGACGAGACCTTCTCGGCCGACGGCGCCACCATCACCATCAACGGCGTCAGCGCCCATCCCGGCTACGCCAAGGGCAAGATGGAGCACGCCATCAAGATCGCCGCCGCCATCATCGAGCGTCTGCCGAAGGAGGGCTGCTCGCCCGAGACCACGTCAGGCAAGCAGGGTTTTCTGCATCCGATCGGCATCGACGGCGCGCTCGAACAGGCGACGCTCTCCTTCATCGTCCGCGACTTCACCGAGGAAGGGCTGAAGGAGAAGGAGGCGCTGCTCGAGGGCATCGTCAAGGACGTGATGAAGGACTATCCGCGCTCGACCTACACGTTCGAGGTCAAGGAGCAGTACCGCAACATGAAGCAGGTGATCGATCGTCACCCGCACGCGCTCGAATACGCCATCGAGGCGATCCGCCGCGCCGGCCTGCGCCCGATGCGCACTGCGATCCGCGGCGGCACCGACGGCTCGCGCCTGTCCTTCATGGGACTGCCCTGCCCCAACATCTTCGCCGGCGAGCACGCGTTCCATTCGCGGCTCGAATGGGTCAGCCGGCAGGACATGGAAAAGGCGGTGGAGACCATCGTGCATCTGGCGATGATCTGGGAAGAGAAAGCCTGAAGCGCGACGAGACTGGAATGAATCATCACCGCGCTTCCATGCAATACATCGTATCCGGCCGTGCCAGCCTTGCGACAGAAGTGGCGGGGGACGGCCCTGCCATCGTCTTTCTTCATGCCAATGTGTGCGACCGACGCATGTGGCGCGCTCAATTCGATGAATTCAGCGCCACGCACAGGGCGGTCGGGTATGACCGACGCGGCTTCGGCGAAACCCGCGCCGAGCCCGAAGACTTTTCCGCGCTCGCCGATCTCGTCGCAGTGCTGGAGGCGACCGCAGGTGGCGAGCCCGCAATCCTCGTCGGCTGCTCTCTCGGAGGGCGCATCGCGCTTGATGCCGCCGTTCGGCACCCCTCGCGCGTTCGTGCGCTGGTTCTGATCGCCCCCAATGTCGCAGGTGCACCCGATCCGGTCTATCCCGCCGACATCGAGACACTGATGATGCAATGGAAGGAGATCGAAGCGTCAGGTGATCTAGATCGGATGAACGCGATGAAGGCGCGGCTCTGGCTGGACGGACCACGGGCTGCCGAAGGTCGCGTTGGCGGTCAAGCTCGCGACCTGTTCCTCGAGATGAACGGCATCGCACTCCGCTCGCCACCTTTTGGATCGGACATCGACATCAGACCCTTCTTCAACCGGCTTCATGAGATCGTAGTGCCGACCCTCATCATCTGGGGTGACCTCGATTTCCCCCATGTGCAGGACCGCTGCCGTCATCTCGTCACGGCAATTCCGCGCGCGGAAGGCCGTGAAGTGCATGATGTGGCCCATCTGCCCAGCCTGGAGCGCCCGCCGGAGATCACAGCTCTCGTTGCCGAGTTCGTTCAGCGACATGCGGGGGCGGACGGATAGTCCACCCCCCGGTTGGCCTACGGCACCGGCATTGCGCGCGGATTGCGATGGAAGCGGTTGGCGCTCGCCATCCAGTTCGGCAACGGTGCTCCATCACGATGCCGGCCGCCGGCAACGGCTGCAGCCCAGGCCACCGCGGCGCCGATCAGGGTCGCGGCTGCGACCGAGAAGGCCACGATGATCGAGTTACGTCGCGCCCGGTTGATGGCCGTCTTCGAGGCTGCGATCAGCGTATCAACCCGCCGCTCGGACTCGGGGGCCGCCAGTCCCGTGACGGCGGCGACCTGTTGCACGAGATAGGCTCGGTCATCGGTGCTGACGCCGCTGTGGCTGGACGACGTCATCAGGATACGTCCCGCTTCCGCCCGCGCTTCCCTCAGGTCGGTGTTCGGTGCGCGGCGCGGCGCGCGGAACAGCTTGTCGAGCTCGTAGCTCAACAAGGGCTCGGCCGCCGAGGTGTTGTTCGCCGAACTGCGCATCGGCGAACGGTCGATCGCGGCAGCGCCGAGAAGCGCCAGCAGAGCCGCGCCGGCCAGGACCGCCAGCGCCCAGGCAGTCAGGCCATGGAGTCCGTCCCGCCGCTCGCCGTCATCCGCGATGGTTGTGAGCGCGGGCTCGGGCCGGGTGGTCCGGCCGGCGACGTAACCGCCGAAGCCGAAGCTTACGATCGCCTGGATGATCAGATACAGCCCGGAAAGCAGCGCCAGCGCCGCCGAGGCATCGCGCCAGCTCGGCGAGGCCGAACTGACACCGAGACCGATCGCGACACCAAATCCGATCAGGATGAACGACATTGCACTCGCAGCAAGCGCGCCCGCGAACACCGAGCTCCACTGGATGGTTCGAGGCGCCTCGCCTGCCAGGCCGCCTTCCATGACCTCTTCCCGCATCAGAGTTTCAACCGTCATCGCGGCGCACTCAGCGCAGGCCGAAGAACGACAGGATCGCCATGATGACGACGATCAAGCCGATCAGATAGATCAATCCGTCCATAGTCCGTCCTCCTCAGTTCTTCTGCTCGCTAATCGCGAGGTATGAGGAACGTTCCAAATTGGACAGATCGCATGGAACGAACTTGGAAGATGGGGGTTGTCTGTCCAAGCCCTAGGGATAGAGATTGTGAGCACATGAGGCCCCAGCCGGCTCGTCCGGCTGGGGCCTTTCCGCGTTGCGGCCGGCTCGTCCCCTCCTGTCGTATGTTAACGACGCCGGAGCCGGGATCATCAATGATGCGATCAGGGCGGGACCTCCAGATCAGGAGAGGCGCGTGGACCGCAGAACGGCGTGCCTGCATCAGGCGAATGCATTCCGGGAGAAGGCCCTCGCCGATCCCGAGCACCACGACCAATGGATCGACGAAGCCATCAAATGGCTGGAACGGGCGATGGAAGCGAGCTGTCACGCCGTTATCACCATGGAAGGCGACTGTGGCAGCGAAGCTCCGGCCTCCACGATCGAAGCCGTGGCGCCACTTCGGCGCGTCATTGTCCGCCAGTGAGAGGCGCTAGTAGCGCATGCGCTGCTGCGGCAATTGTTCCAGGAACGTAACAATGTTGCGGGTCGACACTGTTCCCGCACCCATGCTAGGCCGGGCACAGACCGCAACCAGAGTGACCTCGTGCTCGCAAACCGCCGGCCCTCAGGATCCTGCCGCTCGCGTTTCCGGCGCGGGCTGCTGTCCGTACTGATCGCGGCGGTCTATCTGCTCGCGGGCGCGCTGCACGGCGCGCACGACATCGACGTCACCACGCCCCGCGGCGGTTCGGAGATCGCCGCGGTCCTCGATGGCGCTTCCAGCCATGGCGACCACAAGGCCACCGGCGGACATCATTGCCACGGCTGCTTCTCGCTGACGGTGGCACAGCCGGCACCGTCGACCGCGGCGATCGCGCTCGTGTCGGCCCCGAGCCCGCAACAGGCCCCCCGCCTCGCCGGAATTGTGCCCGATACCGACTCTCCCCCTCCCAGACCTATTGCCTGAACGGATTGGTCCGGCGCCCCCGCGCCCATTAGGTTCATCCTTCACAGGTCGATTTCATGTTTTGCAGGGGAATGGCCGCGCGCCTGGCGTGCGCGGCAGCGTGCCTGATTGCAGCATCGACGCTTGCACCGGCTCACGCCCAGACTTTGACGATGCGGAGCGCGCTGTCGCGCGCGCTGGCGGCGAGCCCGCGCCTGACGGCAGCCGAGCGCGATGTCGGCATCGCCACGGGCCAGCGCATCCAGGCGGGCGCCCTGCTCAACCCGGAACTGTCCTATGAACAGGACGATTCATTCGGCTCCGGCAGATATCGCGGAACGCGCTCGGCCGAGACCACGCTCCAGATCAGCCAGGCCTTCGAGCTGTTCGGCAAGCGCGACGCACGGATCGCGGCCGGAGACGCCGGCGTCGAGGTCGCCGCGATCCAGCGCAAGGCGATCAGGCTGGAAGTGCTGTCGGAGACCGCGATCGCCTTTCTCAGCGTGCTCGGGGCGCAGCGGCGCATCCAGATCCTCGACGAGCAGATCGCCGCCATCGACCGGCTGACACCGCTTTTGCGCCGCCGTGTCGAGGCCGGCGCGTCCTCGCCGGCCGAGACGGGCCGCGCCGAGGTCGCCTCCGCCCTGGTGAAGGCCGACCGCGAGCGCTTCAAGGCGACGCTGGCGAGCGCCCGGCGCGAGCTTGCGGTGCTGATGGGCGATGCGTCCGCGAAATTCGGCGAGGTGTCCGGCCGGCTCGACACCATGGGCAAGCCGCCAACCTTCCAGTCGGTGGTTGCCGCCATCGATGCCAATCCGCAGCTGGTGCGCTGGACCGCGGTCTACGCCCAGCGCAATGCCGAGCTCTTGTTGGCGCGGCTCAAGCCCTATCCCGACGTGCGGATCGCGGCCGGCTGGCGCCACTTTAGCGAGACCAATGACGATGCGGTCCGGCTCTCCGTCTCGGTGCCGATCCCCGTGTTCGACCAGAACCAGGGCAACATCCTCTCGGCCCAGGAAAGCCTCGCCAAGACCAAAGCCGAGCGCGAGGCCAACCGCAACGCGCTGATCGTGATCGCCGGCCGCGCCTACGATTCGCTCCAGGGATCGCTGCGCGAGCTCGCGGTGCTGCGCGAGACCGCAATCCCCAAGGCCGTCGAGGCCTCCGAGGCGATCTCTCAAGGCTACGGCCAGGGCCGCTTCACCCTGCTCGAAGTGCTGGACGCCCAGGCCAGCGTCACCCAGGCGCGGCTGCGCGAGCAGGAGGCGCTGCAGAATTTTCACGCCGGCGTCGCGACCATCGAAGGTCTCGTCGGCAATCCCTTTACGCTGGCGCGGGAGAGCGCACGATGAAGATCTCCTCCACCGTTCTCGTGGCCGTCATTGCCGCTGCGCTCGGCGCTTACGGCTATTCCCTGCTCGCGCCGGCGAAGCCTGTGCACAGCGAGCATGCCGAGCATTCCGTACAGAAGAAGCCGAACGACCATGTCGAGCAGGACGAGCACGGCGCCGACCGCATCCGCATCTCCGACGTCAAGCTGGCGGCCGCGGGCGTCACGCTGGCGGAAGCCGCGAGCGCCACACTGACCGACACGCTCGCCTTCAACGGCATTCTGCGCGCCAACCAGGAAGCCGTGGTGCAGGTGACGCCGCGCTTTCCGGGCCTCGCCAAGTCGATCCAGAAGCGGATCGGCGACAAGGTCGCCAAGGATGATCTGCTCGCCGCGATCGAGAGCAACCAGAGCCTCACCGTCTACGAGCTGAAGGCGCCGATCGCCGGCACCATCGTCGAGCGGCAGATCTCGCTCGGCGAATACGCCTCCGAGCAGAAGCCGGCCTTCGTCGTCGCCGACCTCTCCACCATCTGGGTCGACCTGTCGATCTACCGGCAGGATCTCCGCCGCGTCCGCCTCAATGACGAGGTGCTGATCGATCCCGACGACGGCCGCGGCGAGATCAGGGGCACGATCTCCTACATGGCGCCGATTGGCAGTAGCGAGACCCAGACCGCGCTGGCGCGTGTGGTGCTGCCAAATCCGGACGGACGCCTGCGGCCCGGCCTGTTCGTCACAGCGCGGCTGATCCTCGCGGCGCGCAATGTCGCGGTCGCGGTGCGGCGCAGCGCGATCCAGACGCTGGAGAACAAGACCATCGTGTTCGTGCGCGAGGACGGCGACAAGATCGAGGCCCGCCCGGTGGAAACAGGGGATTCCGATCCACGCCACGTCGAGATCAAGGCCGGCCTTGCGGCCGGCGAGCATTACGTCGCGGAGAACAGCTTCGTCGTGAAGGCGGAGATGGGCAAGGGCGAGGCCGAGCATGATTGAGCGCCTCATCGCCGTCTCGCTGGCCCAGCGCTGGCTGGTCCTCCTGCTCGCGCTCGGCGCCGTCGCTTTCGGCGCCTGGAATTTCCAGCGCCTGCCGATCGACGCGGTCCCCGACATCACCAACGTCCAGGTCCAGATCAACGCCCGGGCCCCCGGCTATTCGCCGCTCGAGACCGAGCAGCGCATCACCTTCCCGGTCGAGACCGCGATGGGCGGCCTGCCCAAGCTCGACTACACCCGCTCGCTGTCGCGCTACGGCCTCAGCCAGGTCACGGTCGTGTTCAAGGACGGCACCGACATCTACTTCGCCCGCCAGCTCGTCGGCGAGCGCATCCAGCAGGCCAAGGACCAGCTGCCTGTTGGCGTCGAGGTCGCGATGGGCCCGGTCTCGACCGGCCTCGGCGAGATCTTCATGTACACCGTCGAGGCCAAAGCGGGCGCGAAGACGCAAGGCGGCCGCGACTATTCGCTGACCGATCTGCGCACCGTGCAGGACTGGATCATCCGGCCGCAGCTTCGCAACGTGCCTGGTGTGATCGAGGTCAACACGATCGGCGGCTTCGAGCGGCAATTCCACGTGCTGCCGGATCCCGGCAAGCTGATGGCCTACCGGCTCGGCTTTCGCGACGTGATGACGGCGCTCGCCGCCAACAACGCCAATGTCGGGGCCGGCTATATCGAGCGCAACGGCGAGCAATATTTGGTTCGCTCGCCGGGCCAGGTCGGCACTATCAGCGAAATCCAGGACATCGTCATCGGCTCGCGCGGCGGCAATCCCGTCAGGATCAGGGACGTCGCTGCTGTCACCGAGGGGCGCGATTTGCGCACGGGCGCTGCGACGTGGAACGGCGAGGAGACCGTGCTCGGCACCGCCATGCTGCTGATCGGCGAGAACAGCCGGACCGTGGCCCGCCGCGTCGCGGCCCGTCTGGAGGAAATCGCCAAGTCGCTGCCCGAGGGCGTCGTGACGCGGACCGTCTACGACCGCACCGACCTCGTCGAAGCCACCATCCGCACGGTCAAGAACAACCTGCTGGAAGGCGCGGCGCTGGTGGTGGCCGTGCTGTTCCTGATCCTTGGCAACATCCGCGCCGCGCTGGTCACAGCCTGCGTCATTCCGCTGTCGATGGCGATGACCATCACCGGCATGGTCGAGGCCAAGGTCAGCGCGAACCTGATGAGCCTTGGCGCAATCGACTTCGGCATCATCGTCGATGGGGCCGTCATCATCGTCGAGAATTGCCTGCGCATGCTGGCGGCGGCCCAACGCGACAAGGGCGGCCTGCTGACGACCTCGGAACGGCTGCGCGCGATCCTGCGCGGGTCGAGCGAGGTGATCAAGCCGAGCCTGTTCGGAACGCTGATCATCGCCGTGGTCTACCTGCCCGTGCTGACACTGACCGGTGTCGAGGGCAAGATGTTCACGCCGATGGCGCTGACCGTGCTGATGGCGCTCGGCGCAGCCGTGCTGTTCTCCATCACCTTCGTGCCGGCGGCCGTCGCCATCTTCGTCACCGGCAAGGTGTCCGAGTACGAAAACCTGTTCATGCGGATGGCGAAGCGCGCCTACCTCCCCCTGCTCCGTTTTGCCATCGACAATCGGGCCGTGGTCGCGGTGATGGCCGTGCTCATCTTGACCGCGAGCGGAATCGCCGCCGCGCGGATGGGCGGCGAGTTCATTCCGAGCCTCGACGAAGGCGACGTCGCATTGGCTTCGATCCGGATTCCCGGCACCAGCCTCACGCAATCCCTCGACCTGCAGAAGGCGCTGGAAAAGCGCATCAAGCAGATCCCCGAGGTGAAGGAGTTCTTCACCCGCATCGGCACCGCCGAGATCGCCACCGACCCGATGTCGCCGGCGCAGACCGATGGCTACATCATGCTGAAGCCGCGCACCGAATGGCCCGACCCGGGCAAGCCGAAATCGGAGGTGGTCGAGACCATCGAGCATGCTGCAGACGAGATTCCCGGCAGCGCCTATGAAATCTCCCAGCCGATCCAGTTCCGCGTCAACGAGCTGATCTCGGGCGTACGCACCGATATCGGTGTCAAGATCTTCGGCGACGATCTCGACATCCTGCAAGGCGCCGCAAGACAGGTGGAAGCCGCAATCCGCGGCATCCGCGGGGCAAGCGACGTCAAGATCGAGCAGGTCGCGGGCCTGCCGATCCTCACCGTCCGTCTCGACCGCCAGGCACTCGCCCGCTACGGCCTCAGCGTCGCCGAGGTGCAGGGCATCGTCGAGATCGCGGTCGGCGGCAAGTCGGCCGGCAAGCTGTTCGAAGGCGATCGCCGCTTCGACATCGTCGTGCGCCTGCCCGAGCACCTGCGCGGCAATCTCGAGGCGATCCGGGCGATCCCGATCCCGCTGCCGCCCGGTGAGGACGCGGCAATCAGCGGCGCCGTTCGAACGACGCTAGCCAGCTCTCCGCTCGCCCAGATGCGCTACGTGCCGCTGTCGTCGGTCGCCACCGTCGATGCGACGCCGGGGCCGAATCAGATCAGCCGCGAGAACGGCAAGCGGCGCATCGTCGTCACCGCCAATGTCCGTGCGCGCGACCTCGGCTCCTTCGTCGCGGAGGCCGAGGCCGCGGTGGCCGAGAAGGTCAAGCTGCCGCCGGGTTACTGGATCGGCTGGGGCGGCCAGTTCGAGCAGCTGGTCTCGGCAACCAAGCGGCTGACGATCGTGGTGCCGGTGGCGCTGCTGCTGGTGTTCCTGCTGCTGTTCATGGGCATGGGATCGGCGGCGGATGCGGCGCTGGTGTTCTCCGGCGTGCCGTTGGCGCTGACCGGTGGCGTCGCCGCGCTGCTGCTGCGGGACATCCCGCTATCCATCAGCGCCGGCGTCGGCTTCATCGCGCTGTCGGGCGTTGCCGTGCTCAACGGCCTCGTCATCATCGCCTTTATCGAGCGTCTGCGCAGCGAGGGACGCTCGGTCGCGGAGGCCGTGCGCGAGGGCGCGCTGACGCGGCTGCGTCCAGTGCTGATGACCGCGCTCGTCGCCTCGCTTGGCTTCGTGCCGATGGCGCTCGCCACCGGCGCCGGCGCCGAGGTGCAGCGGCCGCTCGCGACCGTGGTGATCGGCGGCATCATCTCATCGACCATCCTGACGCTGCTGGTGCTGCCGGCGCTCTACACGCTGTTCCGCCGTGACGTGGCACACGAAACGCCTACAATGGCCCCTGATTTGGCGGCGTCCGCGGAGCGCTAGGTTTGGGCAGCCACGACCACCACGGTCATCACCACCATGATCATGCGGACCACTCGCATGCGCATGGGCACGATCATGGTCATGGGCATGGCGATGTCCACGCGCCCGCCAATTTCGGCAAGGCGTTCGCGCTCGGAATTACGCTCAACATCGCGCTCGTCGTGGCCGAGGCGGTTTACGGCTATGTCGGCAACTCCACCGCCCTGCTCGCCGATGCCGGCCATAATTTGTCGGACGTGCTCGGCCTCGTCATCGCCTGGGGCGCCTCGATCGCAGCCCGCCGCGCGCCCAGCGGCCGCTTCACCTACGGTTTTCGCGCCTCTACCATCCTGGCGGCGCTGGCCAATGCCGTGTTCCTGCTGGTCGCGACCGGCGCCATCGGCTGGGAGGCGATCCTGCGCCTGCGCGAGCCGGAGCCGGTCGCAGGCGTCACCGTGATGGTGGTCGCCGGTATCGGCATCCTCATCAACGGTTTCACCGCCCTGCTGTTCGCGAGCGGCCGCAAGGACGACATCAACATCGAAGGCGCGTATCTGCACATGGCCGCCGATGCCGCGGTCTCGCTCGGCGTCGTGGTCTCGGCCGCGCTGATCATCTGGACCGGCTGGCTCTGGCTCGATCCCGTCACCAGCCTCGTCATCTGCGCGGTGATCCTCTGGAGCACGACAAGCCTCCTGCGCGGCTCCATCGACATGTCGATGGCGGCCGCGCCCAAGGGTACCGACCTCGCCGCAATCAGGGCGTTCCTGCTGGCGCGACCGGGCGTCTCAGGGATTCACGATCTCCACGTCTGGGCGATCTCCACCACGGAAACCGCGCTGACCTGCCATCTCGTGATGCCGGCAGGCAGCGACGACGCATTCCTGATGCAGACGACGCAGCTCCTCAAGACATCCTTCCGCATCGACCACACCACGCTCCAGGTCGAGACGCATCCCGACAACGGCTGCGCGCTGGCGCCGGATGATGTCATCTGAGCGGCTCTGGCGCTCCCCCCGCCACGCAGCCGCCGGGACGTCGCCGCCCACACAGCGACGAAGCAAGTCCTGATCCGGTCGAATAACAGGCTGGCCAGAATGGCGCTCGAACCTCCCAGGAAGGGGCGTAATAGGCGTAGCGATTGAAGCCGTAAATCAGGAACGCAGGGAATCCGATGCTGACCAGCGCGAGCAGGACCATCAGGGCGCCCACGGCAGCAAGGCCGCCGGAGCTGCGGCCAATGACACCGGCACGGCTTGCCGCGACGCCGATCAGCAGGACAAGCGCGAGACACAGCGTCGGCGTGGACAGCCAGACGATCGGCCCCGGCCAGTCGTCGTATTCAGTCGAGACTTGCAGCCTGCAGCACAGCGGCACCAGGTTCGGGCTTGGCGCATAGCCGAACCCCATGAACCAGCTCAGCCTGCCCTGCAGTTGAGCCGCCGTCGGCAGAAACCGCACCAGCGGCCACCCCGGCTTGTAATAGTCGTGAACCAGCTGGCCGGACTTGAAACCGGTCGGACTTCCGAACAATGGATATCTATCCCGGTTGACGAAGAACTCATAGGCCTGTGGAGGAGGCGTCCGCCGCGCCACCGCATTCGCGTCGAACAGCAAGAAATACATTTCCCACAGGACATGCTTCGTCAGGTGCCGATAGAGCGTCGACGGCGTCGTGAGCGTTTCGATGATATCGCGCACGACCCGTTCGAGGTCCGCATCGCTTTCACCGGTCATCTTCAATCGGTGCACCGCGCCGAACGGCCATTGATACGCTTCCGTGTCGGGCCATCCCTCACCGGTATCCGCGGCCCGCATCTTCTCGACGAATTCGCGCGCCTGCGCCTTGTGGTCAAGATGGAAACCATGATCGAAATCGCCCGAATAGCCGACGACAAAGGCCATCACCGCCAACGTCTCATTGCCGGCAGGAGGCTTTCCAATCACGAAATTGACCGCCGCCGGAGTGAGATAGACAGTCGAAGCAAGAAGAGCCGCCAATCCAACCGCGCCGAGCCGACTCAGGAAGCGAGCGTCCAATGCCAGAGCCAGCCACAACAGGATGACCGCGGCCTGTACTATCGCGGCCGACCGGCAAATCAGGAGCGCTCCAAGCACCAGGCCCACGCACGCCGCATCGAGAAACGCAGACCATTTTCGCAACACCGCTCCCGCGGCAATGAAGGCCGCAAGGCTGACGAGGAAGTTGGAAATCGTCTCCGCCCCAACGGTGTTGTCGTGGTGGATGATACGACCATGGAGCGCTGCAAGGCAGAAGGCTAGCACCGCAAAAAAGCGGGGTGCGCCGGCAACACGCACGGTAGCGGCGACGAGCAGAGCAGTGCCGACGCTCATCAGATGTTGGACGATGACAAAGACGAGGATGTGAGGGCCGAACAGCCTCGACAGCAACACGAGGAAGATCGCCACGCCGTATGGCCGCTTCACCGCGTCCTCGCGATAGTGACCCTTCAGGATGGATTCCGCCTGAGCGAGATAGGCCCCGCTGTCCTCGTGGATAAAGTGATCCGGCCAGGCCACCAGGAAGGAAAGGTGAACCATCAGGACGAGGCCGATCGCGCAGATCCAAACCCAGAACCAGGCAATGGAATTCGCCCATCCGAGCCATCCAGGCAACAACCCGGCGCGCCCGCCCCGTTCTCCGCTCATCCGCAATGCTCGCTTTTGCTATCATCGCCGACGGATCGGCCGCGCGATTGCGCCGCATACATGCCGGAACGCCCGACTAGGTTATCGCGTCGGAGCGTGATGCGCCAACGACAGTGCCGGTTCTCGATCGCTCGTCCAGCCAGCGCGCCGCCCAACGATTGATCGGGCGCTCGAAGCAGATCCAGGACGCGGACGCGATGGCGACGAGAAACGCGAGCAGGATCCAGCGCCAGATCTCGCCGTTTCCCGGGTCGAATTGCTTTCGCAGCGCCAGCCATGGCAGGATCATGAACAAGGGCCAGTGCCAGACATAGAGTCCATAGGAGATGTCGCCAAGCTTGACGATCGGCCGCGGCGCAGACGGCAGGAGCGCGAGGCCTGCAACGGCAAGGCAGCACGCCGCCGGTGTCATCCACGGCGACAAGCGCAGCCCGAAAACATAGGTGCCGATCGCCAGCGCCAGCAGCACCAGGCTGGAACTCCAGCGCGGCGGAAGCCGTGCAACCATCATGTAGGCGAACACCCCGGCGGCAAAGTCTGCGTAGTGATCGTCACCGAAACGCGAGATGATCGGAGGCTGCGGCGCAATTCCGGTCCCGATCGCAGCAGCGGCAACGCACCAGACCAGCAACAGTCTGACGCCCCCGAGCGGAATGAGGATGGCGGAGACCACGTAGAAGATCACCTCGTATTCGAGTGTCCATCCCACCGCATTCATCGGAGTCTGTTGCGGGAGAATCAGGAGCGACCGCAACAGCCGGCCCGGCTCGATCTCATGCGGCGGACCGCCGATGCTGCGGCTGAACAGCACGACCATGACAAGCGTCGCCAAGGCATTGAGGGGATAGATTCGGAAGAAGCGTTTGGCGAGGAAGTTGAGGGGCGTATAGCCCGGCGCTTTCGAGACGTAGCAGACGATAAAGCCGGAAATCGCAAAGAAGAGATCTACGCCGGCGGCGCCGCGGTCGGCGAGAAACTGCCAAGTGTAGAGCCGCGCCGGATCAAAGTAGTTCAGCGCGAGATGCGTGTGGAAGTAGAAAACCGCCAAGGCGGCGAATGCGCGCCCGAGCTGGATGCCGGGCAGCCGGCCATGAAGTTGATGATCCGCCATTTCATGGCGAACCTAGCAGTGTGCTCTTCCCCACGCAATCGACTGCAACCGCAACGTTTGGGAATTTGATTGCGCAATTCAGCCAATTGCCGCATCCGACGCGATCTGTCACCGTCATCGATCAATACCGGTGCGCAACATCATGCCGCCTTCGCCGTCACGATCCAGATCGCGCCCTGCAACTCCACCGACTGGCCCTTCTGGAACGGCGCGAGCATGTCGCGGATCGCGGCCTCCGCGGCCGCATAGGTTTCCGGCGGATGGCCCTGGAGCGCGCGGCTGGCAGGGCCGATCTGAAGCGAGCCCTCGACGGCAGCATCGAGCCCGCCGCCGATCGCGATGTCCATGGCGAGATTGTGCGGTTCCATCGCAATATCGACGAAGCCGGCGCCCTTCAGGATGCGCGTGACACGCTCCTCCGAGGCAAAGGCGAATGGACCGGGCTCCTCGGGCCCGACCGGCGGCATCTTCGGCACGTGCTTGTAGACCGCCATCAGCGGCGCCATCATCCATGGATTTTCCTTCGGCTCGCGCCAGCAGGCAAAGGCGAGCCGGCCGGTCGGCTTAAGCGCGCGCTGCAGATTGGTGAAGGACGCGATCGGATCGGCGAAGAACATCACGCCAAAGCGCGAGGCGAGCAGATCGAAGCTCGCCGGTTCGAACGGATAAACGGTCGCATCCGCCAGCACGAAATCGAGCGGCAGGTCCTTTGGCGCGAGCGACCGCGCCTGCGCCAGCATCGGCGCGGACACATCGAGCCCCAGCGCAAAGCCATCAGGCGCCACGGCCTTCGCGAAGGCAAAAGTCGTCGCGCCGGAGCCACAGCCGACATCGAGCACGCGCTCGCCCGGCTTCGGTTTTGCTCGCTCGATCAAAACATCGGCGATAGGCCCGAGCAGCTTTTCCTGCACCGCATGGCGATCGGCCCAGCGCTGCCCGCTCGGGCCGTTCCAATACGCAATCTGGTCGGCATTCTCCGCCTGTCCACCGGGCTGCTGCATCGACTTCTCCGCGACAATGCCGATTTGCTCCGATCGGCCCAAAGAGGCTTAGCCGCATGTCGTTCTCCGCCGCAAGACCGATTCCGGCACGATGCGGCTTGACCGGCGATGCCGCTGTCACGCCAAGTTGACACAACCGCAAGCCACTGTGCTAAGTGGCCCGGACAGGAGAAAGCCCTTGAAATCGGAACGATCGGTCGGCATCGATTGCCTGCGCGCCATTTCCATCATCTGGGTACTGCTCTATCACTTCGTCCCGGTGCAGGCGTTCAACCGGGGCGCGTTCGGCGTCCTGCTGTTCTTCATCATCAGCGGCTACTGCATCGCATTCAGCGCCGAGACGTCGCAAACGGCCTGGCACTTCTACGCGAAACGGCTCGGCCGTCTGCTTCCCGCGTTGATCGTCTGCGGTTTCCTGACGACGCTGTTCAAGATTGTCGCGCCTGAGCTGGTGGAGCCCGGCCGCGGGTTGAAATGGGTTCACTACGTCTACACGCTGATCGCGCTTCCGACGCTCAACGTCCTGCAGGTGAACTACAATCTGCCCGACGGGGCCTATTGGTCGCTGCAGATCGAGTTTCAATTCTACTTCTTCTGCTTCCTGATGATGGCGTTGGGCCTCAAGCAACGTCTGCTGACACTCTTGTGCGCCGTGACTATCTTCCGGACGGTGGCCACCAGCACGGACTATTACACCTCCAACGATTTCTTCCCGTTTTTCATCGCGGGCATGAGCGTGGCTGCCCTCGTCAGGGGACGCACCAGGGAGGCGATGGCGGGAATCCTCGTGGCGTTCTCCGTCGATCTCTATCACCTGACATTCAACGTCAAGCAACCGTCGGTGCCGCTCGAGGTGTACCGCTCGCTGCTGCTCTGGTCCGGAACGGCCGCCGTCTATCTCGCCGCGCGGTATGACCAGCTGCTGCCACGCTGGTCGAGCGCCCTCGCCTTCATCGGCGTCATCAGCTACCCGCTCTATTTGATTCATCAGGACGTCGGGATGATGATCCTGCACTGGGCCCATGTGGGCCGTGACTCGGCGGGCGACATGCTGATCCGCGCGTTCGTCCTTCCCGCATTCCTCGCTGCCGTCGCCTGGCTGGTCTACGTTCTGGTCGAAAAACCCACCATCAAGCCGCTGACCGGCTTTTTGGCCCATCCGCTCGCCTGGCTTGGCCGGTGGCAGCCGGCAATGGCGCGACGCGACTACCCCACCACCGAGCGCAGAGGCGACGTAGCGCGCCAGGATTTGCCGATTGGGTGACCGACGCGCCCGTCCTTGTCGCAAAACCGAATTGTGCGCTGGGCCCGCCATCGAGCGCCGCGCCTTCTCCTCCCTCCTTCCGATCCGCAAGCTAGCGCCAGAACAGCGCAAGCAGCAGGATAACCGGGAGCGGAATTCCTAGCAGCCACAATAGGGCGCCTCGACCAAGTGTCATGGTGTCCGGCCTCTTTTAGCTTTGCCGTAAACCAAGCCACGAAGCCCGCGGGAGTTCCCGATCCAGGAACGGAAGATTTAAGGGCGCGTTGGAACGGGAAATGGAAGTTCGTGGAGGATCTCGCCATGGTGACACGTGCAATACCCAACCCCTTCTTTGGCTGGACCTGGTCGGCCGTACTGGCTGGCATGTTCGCATCGTTGGTCGTCCAAATCTTGCTGACCATGCTCGGTCTCGGCATCGGTCTGCTCGCAATCGACATTCCCACAGCCTCGACGGCACCCGCTGGCGCTAGCTGGGCCGCATTCGTGTGGTGGGCGGTGTCGGGAATCATTGCTGCCTTTGTTGGCGGTGCCGTTGCGGCAGCCAACTCGCCGGATCAGTCCGGACTCGGCCGCGTCGGCCACGCACTTGCCGCCTGGGCGGTCGCAACCGTCGTCGTGGTGGCTGCGGCAGCGATGATGCCGGCGGCTGCGACCAGCATCGCCAGCAACCTTGTAGGCCCGTCATATACAGCGAGCGCCCGTATCGCCTATTGGACGAACAATACGGGTCGAGACACGGTCGGTGCGACGGCTCGGCCGGCGACGCCGGCCCAGCTCGACGAGGCCCGCAAACACTTCTCATACGTGATGTTTGCAAGCTTCTGCTCGCTTCTCCTCGGCGCAGGAGCTGCCTATGCCGCCGGCATGGCAACGACAGCGCAGGCGGTGAAGGAAACGGCAAAGCCGTTGACGTGACCGTACAACGCAGGGCTTGAGGGGTGGAGATCGGACGAGCGCGGCAGGTGCGCGCAGCGAGTCCCATCTGCGCGCATTGCCACCAGCGTTCAGCTCTGCCGCAATCCAGCGGGCGAGTAGATCGCCAAGCCGACATGTCTTTTAGGAATGGTGGGTCTTTTAGGAATGGTGGGCGGTCACGGATTCGAACCGCGGACCCTCTCGGTGTAAACGAGATGCTCTAACCAGCTGAGCTAACCGCCCCGTGCCGCCTCTTTATCCCTACCCGCCCTCGCTGGGCAAGCCCGACCTCAATCCTGCGGCCGCCCCGGCAGCAGCGGCACGGCGTCGATCCACACCGCCGCCGACTGGCACCAGATCTGCCGAACGGGCCGCAGCTGACTACGCTGGCGGATCGAGCCCCAACGAATGCCCCAATCGTCGGCCTGATCGCCCTCGCCGCTGGTGAACAGCGGGGAACCGCAGTCGCCGCAAAAATGCTGAAAGCGCATCCGGCCGTTGTCGCCGCGCTTGCCGTAGATCTTGGGCGCGCCGCGCGTCAGGCGGACGTCTGCGCCCGAACAGACCGCGGTCACCCGGAACGGCGAGCCGGTCAGGGTCTGGCAATCCGTGCAGTGGCAGACCGACACCGCCTCCGGATCGACCTCGGCCTCATAGGTGATCTTCCCGCAATGGCATTGTCCGTCGATCCGCATCACCAGCTCCAAAACAAAAACGGCGCCCGAAGGCGCCGTTTTATCATTTGCGTTGAACCTCAGTGAGCGGTCAGGCCGCCCGCAGCCTCATCGCCGTCCGGCTTCACCGTCACCTTGGTGTCCTCTTCCCAGACGATCGGCACCGGCTTCTTCACCAGCGCCTTGGCGACGACGTCGTCGAGGCGCGAGACCGGGATGATCTCCATGCCGCCCTTGATCGCATCGGAAATCTCCGTGAGATCCTTGGCGTTGTCCTCGGGGATCAGCACCGTCTTGATGCCGCCGCGGG
Organism: Bradyrhizobium glycinis; assembly: GCF_016031655.1. Classification (GTDB taxonomy): domain Bacteria; phylum Pseudomonadota; class Alphaproteobacteria; order Rhizobiales; family Xanthobacteraceae; genus Bradyrhizobium; species Bradyrhizobium glycinis. The sequence continues at coordinate 69,499 of NZ_JACCHQ010000011.1, read as the reverse complement.
CCGCGGCCAGCAGCTTCTCCTTGAGGCCGCCGATCGGCAGCACGCGGCCGCGCAGCGTGATCTCGCCGGTCATCGCGACATCATGGCGGACCGGGATGCCGGTCATGACCGAGATGATCGCCGTGGCCATCGCAACGCCCGCGGACGGGCCATCCTTCGGCGTCGCACCCTCCGGCACGTGCACGTGGATGTCGCGCTTGTCGAACAGCGGCGGCTCGACGCCGTAGTTGATCGCGCGCGAGCGGACGTAGGACGCCGCCGCGGAGATCGACTCCTTCATGACGTCGCGCAGATTGCCCGTGACCGTCATCTTGCCCTTGCCGGGCATCATGACGCCTTCGATCGTCAGCAGCTCGCCGCCGACATCGGTCCAGGCAAGGCCGGTGACGATGCCGACCTGCGGCTCGCTCTCGATCTCGCCGAAGCGGTACTTCGGCACGCCGAGCAGCTCTTCCAGAGTCTTCTCGGTGACCTTGACCGACTTCTTCTTGGAGATCATCAGCTCCTTCACCGCCTTGCGGGCCAGTGTGGAGAGCTCACGCTCCAGATTGCGCACGCCCGCTTCGCGGGTGTAGCGGCGGATCAGAAGCAGCAGCGCCTCGTCGTCGATCGAGAACTCCTTGGAGTCCAGGCCGTGCTTCGAGACCGCGTTCGGGATCAAGTGCTTGCGCGAGATCTCGACCTTTTCGTTCTCGGTGTAGCCCGCGATCCGGATGATCTCCATGCGGTCCATCAGCGGCCCCGGAATATTGAGCGTATTCGCGGTGGTGATGAACATCACGTTGGACAGATCGTAGTCGACCTCGAGATAATGGTCGTTGAAGGTCCCGTTCTGCTCGGGATCGAGCACCTCGAGCAGTGCCGACGACGGATCGCCGCGGAAATCGGCGCCCATCTTGTCGATCTCGTCCAGCAGGAACAGCGGATTGGACGACTTCGCCTTGCGCATCGACTGGATGATTTTGCCGGGCATCGAGCCGATATAGGTGCGGCGGTGACCGCGGATCTCGGCCTCGTCGCGCACGCCGCCGAGCGAGACGCGCACGAATTCGCGCCCCGTCGCCTTCGCGATCGACTTGCCGAGCGAGGTCTTGCCGACGCCTGGAGGCCCGACCAGGCACAGGATCGGCCCGGTCAGCTTGTTGGCGCGCGACTGCACCGCGAGGTACTCGACGATACGCTCCTTGACCTTCTCAAGGCCGTAGTGATCGGAGTCCAGGATGGCTTGCGCCTGCTCCAGGTCCTTCTTCACCTTGGACTTCTTGTTCCACGGGATCGACAGCAGCCAATCCAGATAGTTGCGCACGACGGTCGCCTCCGCGGACATTGGCGACATCTGGCGCAGCTTCTTCAATTCATGCTGCGCCTTCTCGCGCGCTTCCTTGGAGAGTTTGGTCTTGGAGATCTTCTCTTCGAGATCGGCGAGCTCGTCGCGACCGTCGTCGTCGCCGAGTTCCTTCTGGATCGCCTTCATCTGCTCGTTGAGGTAATACTCGCGCTGGGTCTTCTCCATTTGCCGCTTGACACGAGAACGAATCCGCTTCTCGACCTGCAGCACCGAGATCTCGCTCTCCATCAGGCCCAGCACCTTCTCCAGGCGCGTGGTGACGGACAGCGTCTCCAGGATACCCTGGCGATCGGCGATCTTGACCGCGAGATGCGAGGCAACCGTGTCGGCGAGCTTGGCGAAATCGGTGATCGCCTGCACGACGCCGACGACCTCGGCCGAGATCTTCTTGTTGAGCTTCACGTAGCTCTCGAAATCGGACACGACCGAGCGCGCCAGCGCTTCCGCCTCGACCGATTTCGCATCGGTGTCGGCGAGCGCGACGGCGGTCGCCTCATAATAGTCGGCGCGATCGGTGTACTTCGCCACGCGCGCACGCTCGAGCCCTTCGACCAGCACCTTCACGGTGCCGTCGGGGAGCTTCAGGAGCTGCAGCACGCTGGCAAGCGTCCCGGTCTCGTAAATCGCATCGGGCGCCGGATCATCGTCGGACGCGTTCTTCTGCGTCGCGAGCATGATCAGCGCGTCGTTCTTCATCACCTCTTCGAGCGCGCGGATCGACTTCTCGCGACCGACGAAGAGCGGAACGATCATGTGCGGGAAGACGACGATGTCGCGCAGCGGCAGCACGGGATAGGCGTGCGCTTCGCCGTGAACGATGGTTGGCCGGGGTTTTGGATTAGTCATGGCCTTTTCCTTTTGCTTTGCCCCCTTGCACGCAGCCCGCCGATCATGCGCAACCGCCACAAGGTGCCGAGGTGATCCGCAGAACCGGTCGGTCCTCTACAAGTTGGACCGGCTCGCCGGAACGGAACTGAGGCGAATCTTGAAGAGAATTTTCGCTCGCCGCCGACATTAGGTGGCTATCGACCCGGGGGGTGTCAAGTCATCGAAAGACGCGCGCCATCAGGCGCTTACGCGCGCAGTAAGCGACGCAACATCGGCTGCGGAAATACCAGTTCCACAGCCCAGTTTGAGGAGACGATTGGAGCGTTCCAGCGCCGTCAGATCAGGCGCTGGCGTTCTCGACGGCGCGATCGGATCGATCGGCATAGATGTAGAGCGGACGCGCCGTGCCTTCCACGACTTCGCGGGAAATCACAACTTCTTCCACACCTTCCAGGCCCGGCAGATCGAACATGGTCTCGAGCAGGATCGCCTCGAGGATCGAACGCAGGCCTCGCGCGCCGGTCTTGCGCTCGATCGCCTTGCGGGCGACCGCGCCAAGCGCCTCGTCAGCAAAGGTCAGCTCGATGTTCTCCATCTCGAACAGCCGCTGGTACTGTTTCACCAGCGCGTTCTTCGGCTCGGTCAGGATCTTCTTCAGCGAGGTCTCATCGAGGTCCTCGAGCGTCGCCACGACGGGCAGACGACCGACGAACTCGGGGATGAGGCCGTACTTCAGGAGGTCCTCAGGCTCGACGTGACGGAAGATCTCGCCGGTCCGGCGATCCTCCGGCGCGAGCACCTGGGCGCCGAATCCGATCGAGGTCGACCGACCGCGCGCCGAGATGATCTTCTCGAGGCCGGCGAAGGCGCCGCCGCAGATGAACAGGATGTTGGTGGTATCCACCTGCAGGAACTCCTGCTGCGGATGCTTGCGGCCGCCCTGCGGCGGGACCGAAGCCACCGTGCCTTCCATGATCTTGAGCAACGCCTGCTGCACGCCCTCACCCGACACATCACGCGTGATCGAGGGGTTGTCGGACTTGCGGCTGATCTTGTCGATTTCGTCGATGTAGACGATGCCGCGCTGGGCGCGCTCGACGTTGTAGTCGGCGGCCTGGAGCAGCTTCAGGATGATGTTCTCGACGTCCTCACCGACATAGCCGGCTTCGGTCAGCGTGGTCGCATCGGCCATCGTGAACGGCACGTCCAGGATGCGGGCGAGCGTCTGCGCGAGCAGCGTCTTGCCCGAGCCGGTCGGACCGATCAGCAGGATGTTCGACTTCGCGAGCTCGACGTCGTTGTGCTTGGTCTGATGGTTGAGGCGCTTGTAGTGATTGTGCACCGCGACGGAGAGGACTTTCTTCGCATGGCTCTGACCGATCACGTAATCGTCCAGCACCTTGCAGATTTCCTTCGGCGTCGGAATACCGTCGCGCGACTTGACCAGCGAGGACTTGTTCTCCTCGCGGATGATGTCCATGCAGAGCTCGACGCACTCGTCGCAGATGAAGACCGTGGGACCCGCGATCAGTTTGCGGACTTCGTGCTGGCTCTTGCCGCAGAACGAGCAATATAGCGTGTTCTTGGAGTCGCTCGTGCCGACCTTACTCATTCATGTCTCCGTCCGCGGTTCGATCCCGTTCCGCTCGATCGCTCCATTCCGACACGACAGTCGGCATGAAGCTTAAGTAGAGCAAATTCCGTACCAAAAAAGACCCTACGCTTTACTACATCCCGTGCGAATCACGGTCGTTCGATTCTCCCGCGATCATAGCCGATCAATCGTAGCCAACCATGCTGTCACCCGACTATCAAGAATTCGCTAATCGGGGGTCGCCGGCTACCCGTGACAATACCGTGATTTCCGGTCTTGGCACGGGCGAAGTGATCGAAAACACCCCGGCGTTGCTGGATTACCACGAAAAACAAGCACGAAAGCGGAACTTTCTGCTTGTCGCAGAGCGCAAAACCGCGTTTTGCGCCGCGCGCACGCGCACCTAACGTGAACGCCGCCCTGACGGATCCACGGCAAACCGAGGGATTGTCGTGAGCCCCAGTAGTGCTACGGGGCTTTCGCCGGCGCCGGCTCCTCGGCGCGCTTGTCGATCACCTTGTCGACCAGGCCGAACTCCTTGGCGTCGTTCGCGGTCAGGAACTTGTCGCGTTCCAACGCGTCCTCGATCGACTTGTAGGTCTGGCCGGTGTGCTTGACGTAGATCTCGTTGAGCCGCTTCTTCAGGTTCAGGATTTCCTGGGCGTGCAGCATGATGTCGGTGGCCTGGCCCTGGAAGCCGCCGGAGGGCTGGTGCACCATGATGCGCGCGTTCGGCAGCGAGAAGCGCATGTCCTTCTCGCCGGCGGCGAGCAGCAGCGAGCCCATCGAAGCCGCCTGACCGGTGCACAGGGTCGAGACCGGCGGGCGAATGAACTGCATGGTATCGTAGATCGCAAGGCCCGACGTCACCACGCCGCCCGGCGAGTTGATGTACATCGAGATTTCCTTCTTCGGATTTTCCGCCTCGAGGAACAAGAGCTGCGCGACGATCAGCGTCGACATGCCGTCCTCGACCGGGCCGGTCACGAAGATGATGCGCTCCTTCAAGAGGCGCGAGAAAATGTCGTAGGCGCGCTCGCCACGGTTGGTCTGCTCGACCACCATGGGCACGAGGTTCATGTAGGTTTCAACCGGATCGCGCATGAGTCACCTAGGGTTTCGGAGACGGACATCGCCGGGCAGGTTTGCCAGTTTGGCTGGACTGGCCGAGAGGCGAATGGACGTCCCGTGATGCAGGAACTTGGGTACGAAGTAGAAGGCGTAGCGACAGATATAGCCCATTTCGCTTCTGACAAGTGCGCAGCGCATTAAGGCTTAATCCGTAGGGGCAGTTGAAGCTGATTCGCACAAAGAGGCCCAGCCGGCCACCTGGCTAGCTGGGCCTCTTCGTCGATCATCATTAATAGATGGCTGCCCCAAATCGTTCAGGCTGCGGTCTTTTCCGCGTCCTCGTCCTTGTAGAGGTCCTCGCGCGAGACCTTCTTCTCGGTCACGTGGGCGAGCTCGAGGATGAAGTCGACCACCTTGTCCTCGTAGATCGGCGCACGAAGCTGGGCCAGCGCCTGGGCGTTGTTGCGGTAAAAGTCCCAGACCTCCTTTTCGCGGCCGGGCATCGAGCGCGCGCGCTCGATCACGGCGCGGCCGACCTCGTCGTCGGTCACGGTGATCTTGTTCTTCTCGCCGATCTCGGAGAGCACCAGGCCGAGCCGTACGCGACGATCGGCGATCTTGCGATACTCCTCCTTCGCCTTCTCCTCGGTGGTGTCCTCGTCGGCAAAGGTCTTGCCGGCGGAGTCCATCTCGGCCTTGACCGAGTTCCACATCAGGCTGAACTCCTCGTCCACCAGCGAGGGCGGCGCCTCGAAGCGATGCGCCTCGTCGAGGCGGTCGAGCAGCGCGCGCTTGACGCGCTGGCGCGTTGCGGTGGCGAACTCGGCGGTCAGCCGCTCGCGTGCGGCCTCCTTCAGCTTTTCCAGCGATTCCAGGCCGAGCGACTTGGCGAACTCGTCGTCGATCGCAAGGTCCTGCGGCGCCTCGATCAGCGTCGCGGTGGTCTCAAACTCCGCCGGCTGACCGGCGAGCTTGTCGTTCATGTAGTTCTTCGGGAACGACACTTTCAGCGTGCGCGTCTCACCCGCACCGATCCCGATCAGCTGCTCCTCGAAGCCCGGGATGAAGGTGTTGGAGCCGATCGCCACCTGGATACCCTCGCCGGTGCCGCCCTCGAAGACTTCGCCGTTGATGGTGCCCTTGAAGTTGATGGTAACGCGGTCGCCCTGCTCCGCCTTGGCGCCCTCGCCCTTGGCGGCATAGGTGCGGTTGGAATCGGCGATGCGCTTGATCGCCTCGTCGACGTCTGCGTCGGTGACCTCGGCAACGGGCTTCTCGACCTGGAAGCTCTTGAAGTCGGCGAGCGCGATCGCCGGCACCACCTCGATGGCAACCGTGTAGGTCAGATCCGTCTTGCCGCTGAGCAGCTCCTCGACGTCCTTCTGCTCCGTCGGCATGGTGATTTTCGGCTCGGTCGCGAGACGGAAGCCGCGCTCGGAGAACAGCTGCGTGTTGGTGTCGCGGATGGTCTGGTCGATGGTCTCGGCCATGACCGAGCGGCCATAGACCTTCTTCAGGTGCGAGACCGGCACCTTGCCCGGACGGAAGCCATTGATGCGGACCTTGTCCTTGAGGTCGACGAGCTTGGCGCCGGCCTTGGCGTCGAGATCAGACGCGGGAACGCTGATCTTGAACTCGTGCTTCAAACCTTCCGAGAGGGTTTCTGTGACCTGCATGGCGTCCAATCTTCTTTTCGTTCGGCCCCGGCACGTCGCGCGTCGGGACGCTGTCGTTAATCGATCCGGCGCGAGGCAAACGCCTCCACGCCGGTGGTTCATCGGACCCGCTTCCTGCGGACGATCATCCGCGCGGAAGCAGGCCTCGTAATCCGTGCAAACGCGATAAGCGCTTGGTGCGGGCGGAGGGACTCGAACCCCCACAACTTTCGTCACTGGAACCTAAATCCAGCGCGTCTACCAGTTCCGCCACGCCCGCGTGAATTTGCATCAAGACCGGCCGCGATGCCGCGGGCGGCCGGGCTTATAGCATGTGCCTGACTGTTCGCAGCAAAAAAATGGCCTGATGGAGGCAGGCTTCAAGTAGGCACTGCGGCTGGACTTATCCAGCCCGGCGTGGTCCGGATCGTGCCATGACAATGCGGATCCATGCTCTACATCGGCGCGAGGTTTTGGCCGGCTTGGGGGCCTCGGCAGCCGGGCTGATCGCTGGCGGCGCAGGCCCCTCCGTGACGGCCCAGCTCGCGCTTCAGGCGAGGTCGGCAACGCTGTCCCTGAGACCGGGTCAGTCGGCTACACCGATCTGGGAGCTGGCCGCCGTAAGCCATATCGGGGACGTGCGTCTCAAGCGCTTCGACCGCTGCCAGGTGGTCTTCAGCAACAACCTGCCTGTGCCGCTTGCGCCAGTCTGGTACGGCCTTCACGCGCCGATGGCGGCCGACCCGCTCCGCGGCCGCACCCCGGCAGCACCGGATACGACGGAAACATCAATTATTTCAGCACCTAACGCAGGGACATTGCTGGCCGACTTCCGCCTCTTCGAAGGCGGCCTGAAGCAGCCCGCACGCGCGCTTCCGATCATCGTGGCCGAGCCCAGTCGCGCTCCCGTCGATCGCGACGTGGTCCTATTTATCGAGGAATGGCGCCTGCGGCCGGATGGCACCGCAGTCCCGCCGGGCCAAGATCCCAAGGACACGACGCCGCTTTACACAATCAACGGCAAGACCTCATTCGAACTCTCAGCTTCGGCGGGCGAGCGGCTGCGGCTGCGCTTTATCAACGGCTCCCAACGCACTGTTCTCGCAATCAAATTAGAAAACCACGAGGTCAACGTGATGGCTCTGGACAGCCAGCCGGGCGAGCCGTTTCCCGCGCGCAACGGCGCGTTGGTGCTGGCCCCGGGTGCACGGGCCGACGTCTACGTGGATGCGGCCGCCTCGGCCCCATTTCTGCTGCATGATGGCAAGGAGGCGCGCCGGGTCGGAAATCTGACCGTCTCCGGGAAGCTGGAGCGTGCTCCGCTGCCACCGCCCCAGCCGCTCCCATCGAATGATCTCCCCGAGAAGCTCGATCTGAGAGGCGCCCTGCGGTTCGATGTCGCGCTCGGAGCAGCCGATTCCGGCTGGGTTCGGCCGGCAACCTTCTCCACCGCCTCCGCCCCCGCCTTCCGCGCCAAGACCGGCCGCACCGTCGTGCTGGCCCTGCAGAACCCTGCCCCGATCACCACCGTGTTTCACCTGCACGGCCACCATTTCCGGCTGCTCGACAAGCTCGACGACGGCTGGAAGCCCTACTGGCTCGACACGCTCGCGATCGAGCCCGGCCAGACCCAGCGCATCGCCTTCGCCGCGACCTCGGCCGGACGCTGGCTGATCGAATCCGTCGCGACCGACTGGGCCGCGCCGCGCCTGGTGCGGTGGTATGGGGTGGAGTGAACGTTCAGTACTCCACCCCAAGCGCATCATAGATCCGCCGGTGCACGGCCGGCAGCGTCTCGGTCAGATCCTCCGCGATCAGGCCCGGCCCGGCTTCGCTCGCCGCCTCGCCGTGCATCCAGACGCCGATGCTGGCGGCCTCGAACGCCGGCACGCCCTGCGCCAGCAGCCCCGCGATGATCCCGGACAGCACGTCGCCGGCGCCGGCCGTGGCGAGCCAGGGCGGCGCGTTGGCGGCGATGGTGGCGCGGCCGTCGGGGCCGGCGATTGTGGTGTCCGGGCCCTTCAGCAGCACGACGGCGCCGCAGCGCTCGGCGGCGGCGCGGACGCGCTCGAGCTTGGAGCGGCCGGGATGCTTGTTGCTGAGGTCGGAGAACAGGCGCGGAAACTCGCCTTCGTGCGGAGTCAGCACCACCGCGTTGTCGTGCGAGGATTTGATTGCTTCAAACAGGTGCTCTGGCGTTGCCGCGAAGCTGGTCAGCGCATCCGCGTCCAGCACCAGATGCCGTTGTGCCGCAAGCGCGGTGTGGACCATGTCACAGGTGCGTTCGCCGACGCCGGCGGCGGGACCGATGATGCAGGTGTTGTAGCGCTTGTCGCCGAGCAGCTCGCCGAACTCGACCACGGTATCTACGGGGCGCACCATCACCGCTGTCAGCGCACTTGCATTGATCGCGAGCGCATCGCGCGGTGTGGCGAGCGTCACCAGCCCGGCACCGGCCCGTAACGCGCCGCGCGCCGCGAGCCGCGCCGCGCCGGTCGCGGCTGCGTCGCCAGAGACCGCGAGCACGTGACCGCGCGCGTATTTGTGGCCGTCGATGCGCGGGACCGGAAAGGCGGCACCCCAGACATCCGGATCGTTTTCGAAGGTCTGCGGCGCGATCTCCTCCAGCACCTGCGCATCGATGCCGATGTCGGCAACGCGCACGCGGCCGCAATGCTTGCGCCCGGGCAAGAGCAGATGCGCCGGTTTCTTGCGGAAGAAGGTGACGGTCTCGGTGGCGTTCACCGCCACGCCCATCACGGCCGCGCTGGTGCCGTTGATGCCGCTCGGCAAATCGACCGCCAGCACCGGGGCACCGTTGGCGTTGATCGCCTCGATCATCTCCCGCCCCTCGCCCTCGATCGAGCGGCTGAGGCCCGCGCCGAACAGCGCATCGATGATCAGAGCAGGCCTGCCGATCGCCTGCGGGTTGAAGGGCAGCACCGGATGCTTCCAGCCGCGCGCGGCGGAAGCGGCATCGCCCTGCAGCTGGTCGCGCTCGCACATCAGGATGACCGAGACCTCGCGCCCCTGCGCGGCGAGCTCGGCGGCGGCGACGAAACCGTCCCCGCCATTATTGCCGGGTCCGGCCACGATCAGGATCGGCCCCTCCTCCACCAACGCATGGGCGGCCTCGGCGACCGCCTGGCCGGCGCTCAGCATCAGCTTGAAACCGGGCGTGCCGGCCGCGATGGCGAGCTGGTCAGCGCGCTGCATTTCGGCGTTGGTCAGAACTTCCATGCCACTTCCTAGTACAAACGCCTGTTCAACAGGCATCTTTCGCGCCGATCGGACGACGGGAGCGTCGATCTGCACACATATTGAACCGTTTGCCTATTTCGTAGTCTTCGGTATTTTGTGCAAGTCGGCACTACCCTCAGAGATGCTCGTTAAAAGGCTGATAACGCTCCGATAATCAGGGCATTTGCAACTTGGCATAGACCCTGCTTTCGAGGAAGCCGCTTCGGTTCGTCGTGCTCACTGACATCTTGAAGGGTATGACCGGCCGTTGTTGCCGGACAGGTCAGGGATCCCGGCACAGAGAAGACAAGATCGTGCGTTGAGAAATGCGCGTCCTGACGAAGACGTTGCTATTGGATCGAAAGGCCGGGAGTCGCGCAGTGAAGAAAATCGAAGCCATCATCAAGCCATTCAAGCTCGACGAGGTGAAGGAAGCGCTTCAGGAAGTCGGTCTCCAGGGCATCACCGTCACCGAGGCCAAGGGCTTTGGCCGGCAGAAGGGTCACGCCGAACTTTACCGCGGCGCAGAATACATCGTCGACTTCCTGCCGAAGGTCAAAATTGAGATCGTGATCGGCGACGATCTCGTCGAGCGCGCCATCGACGCGATCCGCCGCGCCGCGCAGACCGGCCGCATCGGCGACGGCAAGATTTTCGTCTCCAACATCGAAGAGGCGATCCGCATCAGAACCGGCGAATCCGGGCTGGACGCTATCTGAGCCGGGTGCTATCCCGCATTTTGCGACACTCTGACAAGAAATAAGGCTGCTTCGGCGGCCTGATTTCGTTTGTGCGGTCGCGCGCGAACTCGCCAAAAGCGAGAACAATCTTGCTCACCTGGAAACCGACCCGCAGAGCCATAAGGGGTATGCATGAAGACCGCCAAAGACGTCCTGAAATCGATCAAGGACAACGACGTGAAGTACGTCGACCTGCGCTTCACCGATCCGCGCGGCAAGTGGCAGCACGTCACGTTCGACGTCAGCATGATCGATGAAGACATCTTCGCCGAAGGGACGATGTTCGACGGCTCCTCGATCGCCGGCTGGAAGGCGATCAACGAGTCCGACATGTGCCTGATGCCCGATCCGGTGACCGCGACGATCGACCCGTTCTTCGCCGAGACCACCATGGTCATCACGTGCGACGTGCTCGAGCCCACCACCGGCGAGCCCTACAATCGCGACCCCCGCGGCATCGCCAAGAAGGCGGAGGCGATGGTGAAGTCGATGGGCGTGGGTGACGCCGTGTTCGTCGGCCCCGAAGCCGAGTTCTTCGTGTTCGACGACGTGCGCTTCTCGGCCACCCCCTACAGCACCGGTTTCCGCCTCGACTCCTCGGAGCTGCCGACCAACTCCGACACCGAATATGAAGGCGGCAATCTCGGCCACCGCGTCCGCACCAAGGGCGGCTATTTCCCGGTTCCGCCGCAGGACTCCGTTCAGGATATGCGCTCGGAAATGCTCGGCGCCATGGCCAAGATGGGCGTCAAGGTCGAGAAGCATCACCACGAGGTCGCTTCCGCCCAGCACGAGCTCGGCATGAAGTTCGACACGCTGACGCTGATGGCCGATCACATCCAGATCTACAAATACTGCATCCACCAGGTCGCGCACATCTACGGCAAGACCGCCACCTTCATGCCGAAGCCGGTCTATGGCGACAACGGCTCGGGCATGCACGTGCACCAGTCGATTTGGAAGGACGGCAAGCCGGTGTTCGCCGGCAACAAGTACGCCGACCTGTCGGAGACCTGCCTCCACTATATCGGCGGCATCATCAAGCACGCCAAGGCGATCAACGCCTTCACCAACCCGTCGACCAACTCCTACAAGCGTCTGGTCCCGGGCTATGAGGCCCCCGTGCTGCTCGCCTATTCCGCGCGCAACCGCTCGGCCTCCTGCCGCATCCCCTACACCGCTTCGCCGAAGGCCAAGCGCGTCGAGGTGCGCTTCCCCGATCCGCTCGCCAATCCCTATCTCGGCTTCGCCGCGATGCTGATGGCCGGCCTCGACGGCATCAAGAACAAGATCGATCCGGGTCCGGCGATGGACAAGGACCTCTACGACCTGCCGAAGGAAGAGCTGAAGCAGATCCCGACGGTGTGCGGCTCGCTTCGCGAGGCGCTCGAAAACCTCGACAAGGACCGCGCCTTCCTCAAGGCCGGCGGCGTGTTCGACGACGACTTCATCGACGCCTATATCGAGCTGAAGATGACCGAGGTCGAGCGCTTCGAGATGACCCCGCACCCGGTCGAGTTCGACATGTACTATTCGGGCTGAGCGGCCCGCTCAGGACGAGACAGGCAAAAGGCGCTTCCGGAAGGAGGCGCCTTTTCGTTTGAGAAGTCTCGACCGCTACCGCCTCGCCGCTGCGGCTCGGCCGGAGCAGTGGCGCCGCTCGCGATCAGCACCTCCGCTTTCTGTTACGGGTTGTTAGGTCGCGGCATCAAATGGTCGAGCAGGCCGGTGGGGAGCGGAAACACCACGGTTGACGAGCGTTCACCGGCGATGTCGTGCAGAGCCGCGAAGTAACGCAGCTGCATTGCCTGAGGCTCCTGCGCCAGGATCCGGCCGGCTTCGACGAGCTTTTCGGCGGCCTGCTGCTCGCCCATCGCATTGATCACCTTGGCCCGCCGCAAGCGCTCCGCCTCAGCCTGTTTGGCAATCGCGCGAACCATGGTTTCGTTGATATCGACGTCCTTGATCTCTATGCCGGTGACCTTGATGCCCCAGACATCAGTCTGCTTGTCGAGGATCTCCTGGATATCGGCGTTCAATCTGTCGCGCTCGGCAAGCATCTCGTCGAGCTCATGCTTGCCGAGCACCGAACGCAACGTGGTCTGGGCCAACTGGCTGGTCGCCGCCATGTAGTCGCCGACCTTGATGATGGCGCGCTCGGGGTCGACGATGCGGAAGTATAGGACGGCGTTGACCTTGACGGAGACGTTGTCCCGCGAAATCACGTCCTGCGGCGGCACCACCTGCACCATCACCCGCAGATCGACCTTGACGAGTTGCTGCACGATCGGGATGAGGAGTATCAGGCCGGGGCCCTTCACACCGGTAAAGCGGCCTAGCGTGAAGACGACGCCGCGCTCGTATTCGCGCAGGATTCGAATAGCCTGGGATAGAAACACGATGACAAGCAGCGCAAGCGCCGAATACGTCAAATATTCCAGCATCATGATGTACCTCCCTCGCCTGTCCGGGCGGGTGTGCGGCGTATCAGCAGCGTCAGGTCGACGACATTGGCGACCTCCACTGTCTCTCCGGGCTCAAAGGTTTCGGCGCCGCGCGCCTGCCAGCGCTCACCATGGGCGAAGACATGACCTTCGTTCCCGTTCCAATCGAGAACCTCGGCGGGCAAGCCGCGCATGGCCTGTGCGCCGACCAGCGCAGGAGCTTTGCGGACGCGCCGAAGCGAGCCAAGCACGATCAGAGCAAAGCCGCTGAACACGACCGCAGTAGTGCCGATCACCCACCAGGACAGTTGATAGCCAGGCGCCTCGCTCCTGAAGAGCATCATTGCTCCCAGCACGAAAGCGATGATCCCGCCGAAGCCGACCACCACGGTCGGGTTGAAGGCTTCAACGGTGAGAAGCACGAGTCCCACCAGCATCAGGGCGAGGCCGGCATAGTTGATCGGCAGCAAATTGAGCGCATAGAGGCCGATCAGCAGGCAGATCGCGCCGACGACTCCCGGGGCGACGGCTCCGGGAGACATGAACTCGAAGATCAGGCCGTAGATGCCGACCATCAGGAGAATGAACGCCACGTTCGGGTTTGTGATGACCGCCAGGAACCGGGATATCCGTCCGGGCTCGATGGCTTCGACGACAGCATCCTTTGTTGCGAGGCGTTGCGTCCTGCCGCCTGCGAGCTCCACCACACGGCCGTCCAAGTGCCGCAGCAATTCAGCCTGATCGCGCGCGACGAGATCAATGGCACGTGCCTCCAGCGCGCCGTTGGCAGAGAGTGTTGCGGCCTCACGGACCGCCCTCTCCGCCCACTCCGCATTGCGGTTGCGCAGCTCGGCGAGGCTTCGGATGAAGGCGACGGCATCGTTCGTGGCCTTCGCCGTCATCGCGTCCTTCGGCTCATCCTTCTTGTCTTTGCCATCCTTGTCGGGTGTGCCGCTCGGCAGGCCCGGCAGCGGCCCGCCAATCTGGACCGGCGTCGCCGCACCGATGTTGGTACCTGGTGCCATCGCCGCGATGTGGGTCGCATAAAGGATATAGGTCCCCGCACTCGCCGCGTGGGCGCCGGAGGGAGCGACGTAGCCAATGACAGGGACCGGCGAGGCGAGCACATCCGCGATGATCTCGCGCATGCTGGAATTGAGCCCGCCGGGCGTGTTCATCCTCAGAAGCACGACCTCGGCGCGCCGTTTGCTCGCCGTGGCCAAAGCCTCCCGCACGTAGCTGGCTGACGCCGGGCCAATTGCCCCGTCGATCGAAACAACAAGGGCTACGCGCTGGCTCTCCTCCGCTGAGCTGGGAAGGAGGCAGCAGATCAAAGCCACGACGGTGATCGCCGCAACGAGGGCCGCCTTCATGGTCTGCACGGCACGGGCTCCCTTGCAGAGCATATGGTATCCTTCTCATGAACCTCAATGCTGCGCGTGGAGATCAACATTGCGATTGTGCAACGCAATGGGAATGCCCATGCAGGATTGCCGACGCGCTCGCGGCGTGGCTCTATCGACCTTCTGCCTGGCCCAGCAGCGGCTTCAACCATTCGCGCGTCAGGCCAATATCGTCCTCCGTGATCGAGTGCCCTGTCGGCAGCACGTGATGAGCGACAATGGCAATTCCTCGGTCGGACCGAATGGTCGGGACGGAAGGGTGAGTCCCATCCCCTCGAACGGTGCAACGAAGATGGGATCTGCCTCCACTCTACCACGTCGCCGTGAAAGCCTTCTGCAGCTCGCAAGGCATTCCGCAAGCTGGCACTGATGTCAGCTTTCGTTCTGCATCCGACTCCACTTCGTTCTCAAAGAACAAATCAGAGCCGCAAAAATCGCATCGGAGCAATTCCTACCGATTGGTTTATTCGGCCCGAGATTTGAGATGCGCCTTGGATGGCCAGTCCTCGTAGGGCGGATTAGCCGAAGGCGTAATCCGCCGACTGCTTGCGACGCTCACGCACGTTCGCCAAAGTTACCGTCCGCGTTGCTATCTCCCGCCCAATCCGCCGGAAACAGTCCGGCCTCGACATCTCGGTGAAATGACGAATGCGGCCAATCCAACACGCAGGTCACATATCCGTGCTTGACTGGGTTGATGTAGCAATACTCGACATGGCGTGCGTAGTCGGTTTCGTCGCGGATGAGGTGCTCCCAGAATCGGTTCTGCCATACGCCACGCTCCCGTCTTGCGATCTGTACAGCGGTTAAAGGTTCTGTCTTCGGCAGGGATTTCGCGAAGCGGGTTTTGATCAATCTCCACCGCATCGAAAAGTCGGTATCGCCGCCGGGAAGCGTCCAGACCGCATGAAGGTGGTCCGGAAGAACGACAAACGCATCGATCGTGAACGAATAGTCCCGACGCGTCGCTGCAACGGCCGCGCGCAGCGCTGCGATGTGCTCGACGAGCAGCCGCTGCCTACGGTCAAGAAGATTGACCGTGAAGAACCAGCAGCCACCCGGAACAAATGCACGGCGGTAATTTGGCACTGCAGCTGCCCCGTCAAGAAGATGGCGGATTACGCCTTCGGCTAATCCGCCCTACTCAGTCCAAGCCGAGTTGTGCAACGTGGCAGAAGCCGGCTTCCCGGCTCTACGCCCGCATCGCTCCCGGGTTGCAGCTTGTCCGGGACACGAGCGTGAGCTACGCCGCCGCCTTCTGCCTTGTCACCAGCGCCTCGCCAAAGGCCTCGAACAGCTTGCGGTTGATCGGATTGTGCTGCGGGTCGTACTCCGCGTGCCATTGCACGCCGAGCGCAAAGCTCGGGGCGTCCGCGATGCGGATCGCCTCGATGGTGCCGTCCTCGGCGATGCCTTCGATCAGCACGCGCTTGCCGGGATCGAGGATGCCCTGTCCGTGCAGCGAATTGACCCGGATCTTCTCGCAGCCGAGAATCTTGGCGAAGGCGCCGCCGGGCGTCAGCTCCACGTCATGACGGTCGGCGAACACCACGGTCGGATCGGGATGGATCTCGCCGTTCTCGAGCCGGGGCATGCGGTGGTTCATGCGGCCGGGAATCTCGCGGATCTCGGGATGCAGCGAGCCGCCGAAGGCGACGTTCATCTCCTGCAGGCCGCGGCAGATGCCGAACAGCGGGACGCCGCGGGCGACGCAGGCAACCGAAAGGGCCAGAGCCACTTCGTCGCGGTGGATGTCATAGGGCTCGTGCTTTTCGCAGGGATCGACGTTGAAGCGGGTCGGGTGAACGTTGGCCCGGGCCCCGGTCAGGATGATGCCGTCCACGGTATCGAGCAGCGCCGGGATATCGGTGATATCGGGCGACCCGGCGAACATCAGCGGCAGGCCGCCGGAGACTTCGGCCACGGCGCGCAGGTTTCGCTCGCCAACCATTTGGACCTGAAATCGATTCTCGACGCGATAGGAATTCCCGATCACGCCGACGACCGGCTTTCTCATCTGTCGTTCCGCGCCTCCCGATAAGAAGATTCCCCAAACATGCCCCTCCGATGGAACAAATTCAACAGAGGGGATCGCGGGACGGCAATGCTATTTTCGCGCAAATGCCTCCGCCCCGGCCGCCCGGCCGCCTCGCAGATGCTTCCACGCTCCAGCGACCAAAAGCCGGATCCGGTCAAACAGAACCGCCGCCAGAATGGCACTCGCGCCGCCCAGAAATGGGACGGCATAGTAGGCGTAGCGGTTGAGCCCATAGATCAGAAAGCACGGCAACGCGGCGCTGACCAGCGCGAGCAGGATCATCAAGCTGCCGCCTGCGACCAGATTCGTGGGCAGCGGCGACACAAATCCGATACGGGCGCCGATGACACCTGACAACAGGACAATCGCGAGGATCAGCGTCGCCGCGGAGATCCAGCGGATTGGCCCCGGGAAATCATCATACTCGCTCGAGATGGTCAATCCGAACCACAGATCGGCCAGATCCGGTCGCGGCTGGTAGCCGAGCGTCAAGAGGTAGTCCAGCCTCACCTGCACCTGATCCGACGTCGGCAAGAGCCACCGCTCCAGCCGCCAGTGAGGCTTGTAATAGTCGTAGACCAGCCGCCGATATTTGAGCCCGGTCGGGCTTCCAAAAAAAGGGTACGCGTCTCGGCGCACGAAGAATTCGTAGCCCTGCGGATTGATGGCGCGCCGCGCCGCGCTATTGCCGTCAAACAGCAGGAAGTACATTTCGCGCAGGAAATGCCTGCTGATGTGCCGATACAGCGTCGACGGAGTCGTCAGCGTCTCGACAAAGATGTCGCGAACCACCTTCTCGAATTCTTCCGCGCTGTCGCCAGGCTTCTTCAGCTCCTCCAGGGCGCCAAAGGGCCATTGATAGACCACTATATCGGACCAGCCGGTGGGCGTATCCTGCGCCCGCATCCGCTCGACGAAGGCCCGCGCCTTGGCCTTCCTGTCGAGATGGACCCCGTGATCGAAGTCGCCGGAATAGCCAACCACGAATGCCATCACCGCCACGCTTTCGTTGCCGGCCGGACGCTTTCCGATCGCGTAATTGACCGCCGTCGGGATCAGGTACACGGCCGTGGCGAGGCCGCCTGCCAGCGCGACCACGCTCAGTCGGCGCAGCCATCCGGCATCCAGCACCACGACCAACCAGAGCAGGATGACCGCAGCTTGTCCGACCGCGGCCGACCGGCACGTCATGACGGCTCCCAGACTTGCCCCGAGCGCCGCTGCAGCGACGAATGGCGACCACTTCCTGAAGGCGATGCCTGCGGCGAGGAAGGCCGCAAGGCTGACCAGAAAGTTCGAGATGCTCTCGGCGCCGATCGTGTTGTCGTAGTGAACCGTGCGCGCATAGAGCGCGGCGATCAGAAAGGCCAGGACCGACAGGATTCGGGGAGCACCGGCAAAGCGCACCGTCGCGGCGACGAGAAGAGCCGTGCCGATGCTCATCAGATGCTGGACGATGACGAAGACCACGATATGCGGCCCGAACAGCTTGGACAGCAGTACCAGGAACACCGCCAGGCCGTACGGCCGCTTTCCGGTATTATCGATGTAATGGCCGCTCAGAATGGCCTGCGCCTCGTCCAGATAGGCATCGCTATCCTCGTGGACGAAATGATCCGGCCAGGCCACCAGAAACGCCAGATGAACCATCAGTGCAAGACCGATCGCCCAGACCCAGATGCCGAACCACGTGAGACGGCTTGCCCATGCGAGGAGCGCCTGCCACTTCCGACTTGGCCCCCACTCACCTCCGATGTCGATAGCAGGCAAATTGATTCTCCAAATGCACTGGCGGCGCGAAGGCGGCGGCCCTCAGGAAGATCAGATCATGCCGGGCGGGTGCCGGACACCGTCCAGCTATAGCCGTGACGATGGTAGAGCCTGACGTCGCCAAATCCGCCATCCGACAACAGTGCTTCAGCCTCGGCGCGCGTGTAATATTTCGCGTAAGCAGGATTGAGCTGGTCGTAGATGGTCAGGCGGCGGACGCTGCGCGGAAACTTCGCCAGCACCGAACGCATGTAAGACCGCATCGGTAGCGGCAAGATCCGGCAGAGGCCGATATAGGCCGTCAGTGCCCATTCGAGCCCGTGGGACATCACCACGAGCAGCCGGTGCGGCAGCAGAATCGTGAGCTTGCGCAGCGGAATCGCGAGCGACAGATAAGCCTGGTTGCCTTCATAGCCGTAGAGCCAGACGATGCAGCGTCCGCCGGGGCGGAGTGCAGCAAATGCCGCGCGGACCACCGGCGCCGGCTCGGGGATATGATGCAGCACCCCCATCGAAACCACATAGTCGAGCCCGAGATCAGGCGGCAACCGATCGCCCGGCCCCTGCAGATAATCGATGCGGTCGGCGCGCGCCGAGGTGTTGTCCTTCAGCACCTGCATGGCGTCGGAGGGCTCGACGGCGACGACACGCTCCGCCCCGGCATCGAGCAGCATGTTGACGATGCGTCCGGTGCCGCTTCCGATGTCGGCGATCCGCTTGCCCCTCACATCGTCAAGGGCCAGCAACGGACCGAACAGGTCGGCGAGCAGATCCGCCGACCCATAATAACCGGGGTTGTCGCGGAACGCGGTCCATTGCTCCCCGAAATCCCTGATCGTCTGATCCTTCACGTCCGGCACGCGTTCGCTCCCGGTCAGCTAGCCTGGCGCGGCGCGGGCGCCGCCAGCCCCGTCAACCAGATTCCGAGCGTCAGGATCGGCCAGAGCGCGAACGCATGATCGCTCCTCCGCTCCAGATGCTCGTGCCACAGCCGCCGGATTGCGTCGGGCTTGAGAAAGGGGGCAAATACGTCAGCCTCGCGATCGAGCACCCGAACGCAGATCGGCCGCAATCCGCCGCGCCTCATCAATTGCGCGATCGGTACGTTAAAGCCGCGCTTGCGCGACCACGCGGCCGCCCCCTGCATACCCAGGCGCTCGGCGAGCTTGCGCAACACGTATTTGGGCGCCCCTTTCGGCCAGGGATTGAGCAGCGAGACATCGAGGCTGCCGGCGAGGTCCATGACGCGCCGATCGAGGATTGGAACGCGCACCTCGAGACCATGGGCCATACTCATGGCATCGACCTTGGCAAGAACGCTCTGGAGATGGAAGCGCTGGTCAGCGATCAGAGCCCGATCGAGCACCTTCTCGTGCGGCTCCGCGTAATATTCGGCGTATTCCGAGAAGGGGTTGGTCTGTATGAGATCGGTCATCGCACGATCGTAGATCCTGTCGGCGAGAAATCGGGGAACGAGCCGCCGCCATTGCAGATGCGGGCTGCAACCGCCCTCGCCGAGACCGAGCGCAAAGCGGGCGAGTTGTGCCGTCGCGGGAAGCCGCTTCTCGTTGCCACGAACGGACGCATAGGCGAGGCGCCCGGTCAGGCCAGCGACGCTGCGCGGAACGAGACGACGCGCGCCCTCCGCCATCATGGTTGCGGCATAGGTTTCATATCCGCCGAAGAACTCGTCGCCTCCGTCGCCCGAGAGGACCACGGTGGAATGCCGCCGGACGGCACCGGCCAGGTGGTAGAATCCGAGCGCGCCGGTGTCGGCGCATTGACCGTCAAAGTGATAGACCACTGCCCGCAGCGCAGCCTCGGCCCGCTCGCCCGCTTCCCCGTCGATGACGTTGAGCGGCAGGCCGGCAGCGGCGGCGATCTGCTGCGCCACCTCCGTTTCGTCATGGCTCTTCTCGGTAAAGCCGGCCGTGAACAAGGGCGGCTTCAATCCAAGCCGCCCGAGGGTCAGGCTGATCAGCGAGCTGTCGATGCCGCCGCTCTGAAGCACCGCGAGAGGGACATCGCTCACCATCTGGCTCTTCACCACCGTCTCGATCGTCGATTGCAGCCGGGCAACGGCTTCATCGAGGTCGTCGATCGCAGGCGAACGCACCGGGCGCCAGAAGCATCGTTCGGTTCGCGCGTGCTCGGTGAAAGCGATTATCGTGCCGGGCGGAACGTGCCTGATCTCCTGAAAAAGGCTTTGCCGCGTGCCGGTGTGGCCAGCGGCGAGGAAAGTGTGGAGCGCGACGGGGTCGATCCGCGCGGCGACCTCTTTACTCGCGGTGATGGCCTTGATCTCGCTCGCGAACAGGACGCCGTCGCGGCCTTCGGAATAGTACAGCGGCTTGATCCCGATCCCGTCGCGCCCGAGGATCAGGCGACGCTCCTGACGATCCCACAGCCCGATGGCGAAAAAGCCTTCGAGTCGCTCGAACATGGCATCGCCCCAGGCGAGATAAGCGTAGGGAAGGATTTCGGTGTCGCAACTGCTGCGAAACCGGAAACCGAACGATCGCTCGAGTTCGTGTCGCAGTTCCTGATCGTTGTAAATCTCGCCGTTGTAGGTGACGACGATACGGCCGGAGGCATCGAGCATCGGCTGACGTCCGCCATCGGAGAGATCGCGGATGGCGAGCCGGCGATGGGCGAGACCGACGGCCCCTTCCAGCCAGGTACCCTCGCCGTCGGGCCCACGATGAACCAAAGCGGCGGACATCGCCGCGACTGCGTCACCGTCGGCGGCGCGACCGTCACGATGAAAGATACCTGCTATGCCGCACATCGCATTCCCCTGCCGAGCGCGATCATGGTCGCTGGTTCATGATCTGCTTCAGAAGCACCGCGAGCAGCCCCATAGCGACCACAAGAATGCCGAGCAGGATCGCTCCGACACCCAGGACAAAGGCGCTAAGGAGCTGGAGGATGACGCCGCCAATGAGCGAGACCAGTGCAAGCGCCATGCACATCATGGCCAGCAGCACGAAGATCTTCAACGGATTGTAGTAGGTGCAAGCCTCCAGGACATATTGCAGGGTCCGGATGGAGTCGCGGAAGAGATTCACCTTGGAGCGACCGATCCGCTCCTTGTAGTCGATGTCGATGTAATCGACGAATTTCGCGTTCATCATGTAGGCAAGTGTGAGCGACGTCGTGAAGCTGAAGAGGTCGCTGACATGCTCGAAATAGGAGACGGCAACCTTCCTGCCGAACACGCGAAGGCCAGAATTGATGTCGGGAATTTCGCGATTGGCGGTAAATTCGACGATCGCCTTCAGGATCGCGCGCAACGGCGACTTCAGCGTGGACTCGCGATAATTGGGCCCGGTCCGGGCGCCGACGACCATGTCAAAGCCCTGGTTGTA
This sequence comes from Bradyrhizobium glycinis, assembly GCF_016031655.1. Lineage (GTDB taxonomy): Bacteria > Pseudomonadota > Alphaproteobacteria > Rhizobiales > Xanthobacteraceae > Bradyrhizobium > Bradyrhizobium glycinis. The sequence continues at coordinate 48,000 of NZ_JACCHQ010000011.1, read as the reverse complement.
GCGTGCCACGAGCGCCGGAATCGCTTCCATCGGGTAGGAGCCGTCCGCGTCGCTGATGACGATCGTGTCATAGGACGCGGCGCGGATTCCATCCTTCAACGAGCGACCATAGCCGATGTTATGGGGATGCCTCAGCACCTTGGCCCCCGCCTGTTCGGCGAGCGCACCGGTCCCGTCGGCGGACCCGTCGTCGACAACGACGATTTCGTAAGGGGTTAGTTGAGCGCCGTCGAGAGCTCGCTTGGCTCGATCGATGGTTTCAACGATGCCGTCGCATTCGTTGAGCGCGGGAATGACGATCGAAATCATGAGCGGCGAGCAATACAGGTGACCGATTGACCAAAGAATTTTCGCGAGAGCGGATCGAGCGCCCGCGATAGCGGCACGATGTACTTGTCAAACAGTGCAATCTGGCCGTTCACGGCGTTATCGTTGAGCGAATGGTGTCGCTTGAGGCGATTGGCCAGCCAGCCCAATCCGCCGATGGGGTTGAAGTAGCTGAGCCGAACGAGCTCGACCGGCTGATCAGCCAACAGACTCGCCAGGCGCGTCGTAGTATAGCGACGGCAGTGTCCCGCCAGACGATCGAGGTCGTTGTAGAGCAGCATCAGGGCGGGAACGCTGATTAGCAGGTGGCCTCCCGGCTTCAGCACGTCGACCAGATTGGCGATTGCGGTGGCATCATCCTCGATGTGCTCGAGAACATTGATGGAGAAGACCGCGTCGACGCCGGCTGGAAACAGCGACCGCAGCTGATCCCGAACCAAGATGTCACAGACCGCGAACTTTCGGTCAGGCATGGTCCGCGCGGCATGCTCGACACTCTCGCAATCGTGGTCCACCCCGCAATAATCGCCAAGCTCGCCCAGCACCTTGCTGTAGTGGCCGTGGCCAAATCCAACTTCGACGATTTGTCCCCGCAGATAAGGACGGAACTGGTCGATGACCCAGTTCATGTAGTTTTGCGCGTCTGCAATCGCGCTGGAATACGTATCGGCTCCGGTCTTCAGAGAGTCGATCGGGACAGGCTGCAGAGGACGGGAGACTTGGACCACGGAACCTGCCCTTTTTCTTCAGCCGAATTAGCAGGCCGACATCCGTTTCTCAAGCGCATTCGGCACCCGGCTCTCGTCCAAGTTGACGATGGCCGAGCGGGTCGCACTCCGTGCAGGGGCCTTGATTTCCACGAAAGAGCTTGGCTCCGGGGCACGCTTCCGGCAAACTTTCCCGTCGATGTCATTGGCAGACGCGCAAGCACGATGTCCAGAAGGAAGATGTGACGTGATGGGCCCCGTAGACAAGAGGCCCCCGAGCCGCAGCGACCTCGCGCGGGATCAGGCCTGGGCGATCGCGGTCGGAGGCATCGGCGTCGTGCTGTTCACTGCGCTGCTCGCCTTCACCTGGTATTTTGCGGCCACCCTGCTGCTGATCTTCACCGGCATGCTGCTCGGCCTCGGTCTCAACGCTCTGGTCAATGCGCTCGGCCGCCGGGTCCACCTGCCTCACACGATCCGGCTTGCAATCGTCTGCGTCGCGCTCGCCGTGCTGCTCGCGGGCGTCGCCTATCTCGGCGGCGCCACCATTGCCGAACAGGCCTCCCTGCTGAGCAAGACCATCAAGTCGCAGATCACCAATGTCAGATCCCTGCTCGAGAGCCACGGCATCGACACCAGCTTCTTTGATCTCGGCAACGCTGCCTCGGACCCCGCGACCAACGCGTCCTTGGAGGCGACGCCCGCGCCCGCAGCGCCTTCGCGGCCTCCGCTGCCTAGTGCCGGCACGCTCGCCTCGAGCGGCGGGGCGATCGTGAGCCAGACCCTCAAGCTGCTGCTCGGCACCATTCACGGCGTCGGCAACATCTTCATCGTGCTGTTCCTGGGCCTCGCCTTCGCTGCCCAGCCCAGCGTCTATCATGACGGCCTACTGTTCCTGGCGCCGGCGCGGCACCGTACCCGTGTCACCATCGTCATCGACCGTATCGCCGAAACGCTCGAGCGCTGGCTGATCGCCCAGATCATCGTCATGATCGCGGTCGGCGCCGTGACCTGGATCGGACTTGCCGTCATCGGCATCCCCGGCGCATTCATCTTAGGGATCCAGGCGGGCCTGCTCGCCTTCATCCCGACCGTCGGAGCGATCATCGCCGGCGTCATCGTGGTGCTGGCGAGCCTCGCCTCGGGCTGGATCCCCGCCTTGTCGGCCTTTCTGCTCTTCATGGGCGTGCACGCCATGGAAAGCTATGTGCTGACGCCGATCCTGCAGCGGCAGGCGCTCGACATCCCGCCGGCCACGCTGTTCGCGTTCCAGATCCTGCTCGGCGTCGTGTTCGGCATCTGGGGCTTGGCGCTGGCGCTCCCGCTGGTCGCCATCGCCAAGGTCATGATCGACCATGTCAAGACGTATGAGGCGCCGGCTCTAGCGGAGGCGGCCTAGAGCATGATCCGGACCCGAAGGGCCGCGTTAGCGCAAAGTGTGGAGCGGTTTTCCGATAAGATCATGCTCCCGACATAAAGCCTCAGGTCGTCAGCACGGTCTCGGTGTGCTCGACCTCGGGAGGCGCGGCAAAATACTGGCCGACCAGGCCGCGCCATTCCGTGAAATTTTCCGAGCCGCGGAAGTCCACGGTGTGGTTCTCCAGCGTCGCCCATTTCACCATCAGCCGGTAGCGTTGCGGCTTCTCGATCGACTTGTGCAGCTCGAAGCCGTGAAAGCCCTTGGAGCGGCCGAAAGCGGCCTTGGCCTTGGCAACGGCCGCCTCAAAGTCCTTCTCGCTGCCGGGCTTGACGTCGATTTGCGCGATCTCGGTGATCATCGGCTTTCCACCCTGTTTGTTCGATGCCCGTGTCTTAAGCGCGATGCGATTTGGGATCGTCATCGCGCTTTCGGTCGTTATACGCATGACCTTTCCGGAAAACCGTTTCGCACTTTGCGCTAACGCGGCCCTTCGGGTCCGGATCATGCTTTAGCGTAGCCGGCGCCAAAGAAAAAGGCGCCGAAACGGCGCCCTGCCCGGCCAAATTGCTGATACGTCAGGCCAACAGCAGGACAGTGCCCGTCACGATCAGCGCACAACCCGCGAACAAGACGAACGGCCAGTAGCTGCGTTGCTGCGTGTAGCGTCCTTGCGCGCGGCGCTCGGTGATCAGCGCCGTCTCGTATTCGTCCGTGGTGGAGAACAGACAGGCGAAACCGCCGCGGGCCGAGGCAGCCTCGGCCTCGAGCGACATCAGGGCGGCTTGCGGATTCTGTCGACGGATCGATTCCATGACCACGATGGTAGGAATCGAATGGTAAACAGAGATTTACGCAAGCCCGCCCTGCATTCTCACGCAGTGGCCGGGCGCGCCTGCGATGCGCCGGTCCGCGCCGCGCTCTGGCGGCGCCAGTTCTCCAGCGACAGCGGCAGCTCCTCGGCCGCCTCGACGCGGTTGCGGCCGCCGCGCTTGGCTTGATAGAGCGCGGTGTCCGCGGAGGCCAGCAGCACCTCGAGCTCGGTGCCGGCCGGACCTCCGGCAACGCCGATGCTGACGGTGGTATCGACCGGGCCTTCGTCGACGACGACGCCGGAGGTCTCGAACGCCTCGCGCACGCGCTCGGCGACGAGCACGCCCTCCTCCAGCGAGCACGGCAACAGCGCGGCGAACTCCTCGCCGCCGATGCGGCCCGACAGGTCGGAAATGCGCAAGTTGCTGACCACGACAGTCGAGAACAGCTTCAGCATCTCGTCGCCGGCGGGATGGCCGAAGCGGTCGTTGATCGACTTGAAGTGGTCGATGTCGAAGATCATCACGGTCACCGGCCGCCCGGCCTTGGCCTCGCGCTCGATCACGCGCGCACAGGCCTCCGAGAAGCCGCGCCGGTTGAGCATGCCGGTCAAAGGATCGGTCGATGCCGCCGTCCGGTGCGCGGTGACGGTGCGTTCCGACACCAGCATGAAGATCACGAACACGGTACCGACGGCATAGAGTATGAGCTCGACCGCGAACACGGTGACCCAGATGCTCGAGGAGAAGCTGGCATCATGCGGGCGCAGGAAGCTGCCGATCAGGATCGGCAGCATCAACACGCAGCCGTGCATCACCGGCATCGCGAAGGCGGGCCAGCGCCGTTGCACGCTCTTGCGCCGTTCGGTCCAGAGCTCGCTCGCAGTCAGCGCCGCATATACCGAAACGATGCCGGCACCGACGAACATGCGCAGCATCGATGCCGCGGGATCGAGCAGCGTCGCAGCTGCGACCCAGGCGAGTGCGCCGAGCACGAGCCCGGGCCAGTTCGGCTTGCGGCCGTGGAAGACGCGCGCGGCGTTCCAGACCATGCCGCAGGCGACGAAACCGACGGCGTTCAGTGCGAGGTAAATGTGCGGCCCCAGCCTGTCGCCTGCCGCGGTCCATAGCGCGACGGAGGCGGCACCGAGCAGATAGGCGGTGCCCCACCATTTCAGCGCCGGGCTGTTCTCCTGCTTGCCGAAAAACACCATCATGGCGCCGAGCAATGCGGCGACCATGGTGGCGACCAAATAGAGCGTGATGCTATCGAGCGACATCATGTCGGCCCCCTCTAGAACATAGCAGTTACGCGATCGGCCCAGCCGATTTGCGCGCCCTTCCGAAGGCGACGCTAGGTCTCGCGGGTTCCATTCAGGTTTTCGAAGGTCCCCAAGTTTTCGGGAAACACGCCATCAATTTGCATACAAACGAACAACAAAAAGGGCGCTGAATTCAGCGCCCTTTTGCATCTCATTGAAGCCGCTTTCGCGGCGAATGCGACAAAAGCGATTAACGCTTCGAGAACTGGAAGGACCGGCGGGCCTTGGCCTTGCCGTACTTCTTGCGCTCGACCACGCGCGAGTCGCGGGTGAGGAAGCCGCCCTTCTTGAGCACGCCGCGCAGCTCCGGCTCGAAATAGGTGAGCGCCTTGGAGATGCCGTGACGGACCGCGCCGGCCTGGCCGGACAGACCGCCGCCGGCGACGGTGCAGATCACGTCGTACTGGCCCGAACGCTGGGCCACCGAGAACGGCTGCTCGATCATCATGCGCAGCACGGGACGGGCGAAATAGACCTCGACCTCGCGCGAGTTGACGGTGACCTTGCCGGCACCCGGCTTGATCCAGACCCGGGCGACCGCGTCCTTGCGCTTGCCGGTCGCATAGGCGCGGTTGAACTTGTCGACCTTCTTCTCGTGCTTGGGCGCCTCGGGCGCGGCCGCCGTCTTGAGCTGCGAGAGCTGGTCGAGCGACTGGATGGATTCGGCCATGTTATGCGGCCCTCATGTTCTTGCGGTTCAACTTGGCGATGTCGATCTTCTCGGGCTGCTGTGCCTCGTGCGGATGATCAGCCCCGCCGTAGACGCGCAAGTTGCCCATCTGGACGCGACCGAGCGGACCACGCGGGATCATGCGCTCGATGGCCTTCTCGAGCACGCGCTCGGGATGACGGCCCTCGAGGATCTGGCGCGCGGTGCGCTCCTTGACGTGGCCGACGTAACCGGTGTGCTTGTAGTAGGTCTTCTGCTCGCGCTTGCGACCGGTGAGGACCGCATGCTGCGCGTTGATGATGATGACGTTGTCGCCGCAATCGACGTGCGGGGTGTAGGTCGGGAGGTGCTTGCCGCGCAGGCGCATGGCGACGATGGTGGCGAGACGGCCGACGACCAGACCCTTGGCGTCGATCAGCACCCACTTCTTCGTCACCTCAGCCGGCTTTGCCGAAAAGGTTTTCATGTCGGAGTTTCCGTGGACGGGAGATATCGGCGCGAACACCGCGCCGGACTGCGCGGGTTTCTAGAGAAGAGCGGCGCAACGGTCAATGCCTCAGATCGGAAATTAGGCCTTCAAAATCAATGGCTTAAAAATAAGGTGCGATGTTACCTGCAAAAAGCTCAAACATTTGGAATGGAATAGGTCGAGGTGACGTGGGCGATCGGATCGGGTGAGGTCCCGGACAAGAGGTTCACCTCCCCGACCGCGAGGCGCTTGCCGAGCTTGAGCAGCCGGGCCTCGGCCAGCACATCCTGCCCGGGCTGGCCCTTGCGCAGGAAGTTGATGTTGAGATTGGTGGTGACGGCGAGCCCGATCGGCCCGATCGCGGACAGCAGCACCACGTACATCGCGAAATCCGCGAGCGCCATCAATGTGGGTCCGGACACGGTTCCACCGGGCCGCAGCATCCGTTCGCTGTAGCGCTGGCGCAAGAGGCTGGTCTGGCCGTCCGCGCTCTCGATCGTGATGTCGTCACCGCTGAAGGCCTGGGGAAACTCGTCACGGAGGAACTGCTCCAGCTCCGCCACGCTCATTTTCGCTAACGCCATGCCGTCCCCACCCTCGCTTCGGCTGCCCTGTTACATTAAGTTATCGGTGTCATCCAATTGCAATCATTTAGCGGAAATCGCGTCAATGTCCGTCCAGGCCGCCCGCGCTCCCTCCCCGCAACCGCCGATCCTGCTGCGCGAGATCGTCGGCAGCGTCGCTGTGCTCACACTGAACCGACCAGCGGCGCGCAACAGCCTCTCGGAGGCGATGATCGGACAGCTGCATGCGAGCCTCAATGCCATCGCGGAAGACAAGCACATCCGTGCGGCCGTCATCGCGGCTAACGGCCCCGCTTTTTCCGCCGGCCACGACCTGAAGGAACTGACCGCGCGCCGCACCGATGCGGACCGCGGCCGGGCTTATTTCGCGCAGATCATGACCGCATGCAGTGCCATGATGCAGGCGATCGTGCGCCTGCCCAAGCCCGTGGTCGCCGCCGTCCAAGGCATCGCCACCGCGGCAGGCTGCCAGCTCGTAGCAAGCTGCGATCTGGCGATCGCATCGGATGCGGCGCAGTTCGCCACACCCGGCGTCGACATCGGCCTGTTCTGCTCGACGCCGATGGTGGCGCTGTCGCGCAACGTGCCGCGCAAGCAGGCCATGGAGATGCTGCTGACGGGCGAGCCTGTCACGGCCGAACGCGCCCGCGAGATCGGTCTCGTCAACCGCGTCGTTCCCGCCGGCACCGAACTCGGCGCCGCGATCGAGCTCGCGCAACAGGTCGCGTTGAAATCGGCCCATACGATCAAGCTCGGCAAGGAGGCCTTCTACCGTCAGGCCGAGATGAGCCTTGCCGACGCCTATCGCTATGCCGCAGAGGTGATGACCGAGAACATAATGGCGCGCGACGCCGAGGAAGGCATCGGCGCCTTCATCGAGAAGCGCGCTCCGACATGGCGGGATGAGTGATCCCCGCCAACACGAAAAGATAAGTGATGAACCACGACGCCTATCCCGACAATTACATCCGCGGCATCCTCAACAGCGTGAAATCGATCGCGATGGTCGGGGCCTCGCCGGTCAACGTGCGGCCGAGCTATTTCGCGTTCAAATACCTGATGCAGCGCGGCTACGACATGATCCCGGTCAATCCCGGCCATGTCGGCAAGGAGCTGCTCGGAAAGCCCTTCGTCGCGTCGCTGTCGGACATCGGCCGTCCCGTCGACATGATCGACATCTTCCGCAACTCCAGCCACATCATGCCCGTAGTCGAGGAGGCGCTCACGCTCGACCCGCTGCCGAAGGTGATCTGGATGCAGCTCGGCGCGCGCGACGATGCGGCGGCGGCGAAAGCAGAATCCGTCGGTATCAAGGTGGTCATGAACCGCTGCCCCAAGATCGAATATGGCCGCCTGTCGTCGGAGATCTCCTGGATGGGCGTGAATTCGCGCACGCTCAGCTCCAAGCGCGCGCCGGCACCGACGCAGGGCATGCGGCTGTCCCTCAATCGGATGAGCGTCGGCGGTGGCGACACTGCCGCATCGGATCGCGCCGCGAAGAACAAGAGCGAGCAAAGCTGACGCAATCGCGAAGGTTTCGTTTCGCGAACGCGACTATGCGTAGCACGAGCATTCCCAAAATGATCCTGATGTGAAGCCGCGCCTTGACGGCGGGCACGGCGCCGATCAGCATGCCGCGCGATTTTCAGACCACAAGAACAGGACGCCCAAATGAGCGATCGCCTTCCGGGATTTTCAACGCTCGCCGTGCATGCCGGTGCACAGCCCGACCCCACCACCGGCGCGCGCGCGACTCCGATTTATCAAACGACCTCTTTCGTCTTCAACGATGCCGATCACGCCGCCTCGCTGTTCGGCCTGCAGGCGTTCGGCAACATCTATACCCGCATCGGCAATCCGACCAATGCGGTGCTGGAAGAGCGCGTCGCCGCGCTCGAAGGCGGCACGGCCGCGCTCGCAGTGGCGTCCGGCCATGCCGCGCAAGTCGTGGTGCTGCAGCAGCTGCTTCAACCCGGCGACGAATTCATCGCCGCGCGAAAGCTCTATGGCGGCTCGATCAACCAGTTCACGCACGCCTTCAAGAGCTTTGGCTGGAACGTGGTGTGGGCCGATCCCGACGACATTGCGAGCTTCGAGCGTGCGGTGACGCCGCGCACCAAGGCGATCTTCATCGAGTCCATCGCCAATCCCGCCGGCAGCATCACCGACATCGAGGCGATCTCGACGGTGGCACGCAAGGCGGGCGTGCCGCTGATCGTCGACAACACGCTGGCCTCGCCCTACCTGATCCGCCCGATCGATCATGGCGCCGACATCGTCGTGCACTCGCTGACGAAATTTTTGGGCGGCCACGGCAACTCGCTCGGCGGCATCATCGTCGACGCCGGCACCTTCGACTGGTCCACGGGGGGCAAATATCCGATGCTGTCGGAGCCGCGCCCCGAATATCACGGCATCCGGCTGCAGGAGACCTTCGGCAATTTCGCCTTCGCGATCGCCTGCCGCGTGCTGGGCCTGCGCGACCTCGGCCCTGCGCTGTCGCCCTTCAACGCCTTCATGATCCTGACCGGCATCGAGACGCTTCCGCTGCGCATGCAGAAGCACTGCGACAATGCCAAGGCCGTTGCCGAATATCTCGCCGGACATCCGGCGGTGGCCTCGGTGAGCTATGCCGGCCTGCCGAACGACAAGTACAACCAGCTCGCGCGCAAATACGCGCCGCGGGGCGCCGGCGCGGTGTTCACCTTCAGCCTGAAGGGCGGCTATGACGCCGGCGTCAGCCTGGTGTCGAAGCTGCAGCTGTTCTCGCATCTCGCCAATGTCGGCGACACCCGCTCGCTGGTGATCCATCCGGCCTCGACCACGCACAGTCAGCTCGACGACGCCGCCAAGATCAAGTCCGGCGCCGGTCCCGACGTGGTCCGGCTCTCGGTCGGCATCGAGGACAAGGAAGATCTGATCGCGGATCTGGAGCAGGCGCTGGGGGCGTAATCCTCATCGTCATTCCGGGGCGCGCGCAGCGCGAACCCGGAATCTCGACGTTATGCTGCAACCTCTGGATTCCGGGTTCGGTGCTTTGCACCGCCCCGGAATGACATTCATGATCGTCAGTTAACCCTCATTAACCATATCGGCCCCATACATCGCTCTTGGATCGCCCCTCTTGATTCGGAGCCGATAATGCTGCGCTGGATGGTGCCCGCCCTGGCTATGATGCTGACGGTCTCGGCTGCCATGGCCGCCGATCTGCCGGTGTACAAGCGGCGCGCGGCCGGGCTGCCGCAGGACCCGCCGCAGGTCTATGTCGAGACCGATCCGGATGCGCTGATCTCGCCGGCCTATGGCATCGGCAGCTATATCCGGAACCTGCCGGGCACGCCGCTGCTGCCCGGCTCCCACACGCTGCCGGGCTATTACGGCCGCCCCTGGAGCTACGATTATCAGGGCGCCTATTACGGCGGGAAGCAGGTCGATTATTTCTGGCGCCTGCCCTATGCGTGCGGCGTCTACGGCTATTGCTGATCAGCCGGGCTGCCCAACGGGAACCGCGCGCGGCTGCACCTGCGCAGATTGCCGTGACGCCAGCCGCTCGACCTGCATCACCGCCAGCGTCAACACCACGATCGCAACCGCCTGGTGGGTCAGCGCGAGATCGATCGGCACCTGGTTGAGCAGCGTGAGGATGCCGAGCACAGCCTGCACGCTCACAGCTGCGAACAGCCACAGCGCGCCGCTTGCTGCCGCGCCTGCACGCGAGCGCACCGCGTCGATCGCGTGCAGCAGCGCGAGCGCGAACAGTGCATAGGCGGTCATGCGGTGCTCGAACTGCACCGTCAGCACATTGTCGAACATGTTGCGCCACCACGGCGTCTCGAACCACAGCCGCTCCGCCGACGGGATGAGCGCCCCATCGATCTCAGGCCAGGTGTTGTAGGCCCGCCCGGCACGCAGGCCCGCGACCAGCGCGCCGAAATAGATCTGCACGAAGGTCACCACGAGCAGCAGCGCGCTCGTGAATCTCAGCCGCGCGGACGCTGCGATCTGCGGCCGCTGCTCGAGCCGCCGCACCGTCCACACGATACCGGCGAAGATCAGGAGCGCGAGCGAAAGATGCGTCGCCAGTCGATATTGCGACACCTCGACCCGCTCCGTCAGGCCCGAGGCGACCATCCACCAGCCGACCGCCCCCTGCAGGCCGCCGAGCGCGAACAGCAGCCACAGCCTGCGCTTCAGCTCACCCGACAATCCGCCGCGCCAGAGGAAGAACAGGAACGGCAGCAGATAGGCGACGCCGATGAAGCGGCCGAGCAGCCGGTGGCTCCACTCCCACCAGAAGATCGTCTTGAACTCGGACAGGCTCATGCCTGAATTGAGCTCGCGATATTGCGGGATCTTCTTGTAGGCCTCGAACGCCTCGGCCCACGCCGCTTCCGACAGCGGCGGAACACTGCCCGTCACCGGTTTCCATTCGACGATCGACAGGCCCGATTCCGTCAGCCGTGTCGCGCCGCCGACCAGCACCATCAGCGCGATCAGCGCGGCCACGGCGATCAGCCACCAGCGCACGGCGCGATGCGGCTCGGATGGGGCGGAAATCGTCGTCATTTCAGAGACAAAACCAAGCCTGTGGCGAAGAGACTTGAACCGGATTGCGTGCCCCTTATAGTCCCCCGCTCCCGCAGCGCAAGTTACGTGAAAGCCTTAAAGTCCCGCCATGACGATCCGCACCCGCAAGTTCCTCGGCGCCATCCTGCTCCTGGTGCTGGCCACCGTCTGGGCCCTGCTCGGGATGGCGGCGGCGCAGATGCCGTGGATCGCGGAATCCGGCTGGCGGCAAGCGATCTACTACGTCGTGGTCGGCATGGGCTGGGTCCTGCCCGCGATGCCGATCGTGAGCTGGATGCAGCGGCCCGATCGCGTCAGGTCCGGCTCGTAGCGCTCCCGGTCGGCCTCACCGGCGCAAAGGCGACGCCCGACACCAGCACGCGCAGCATCCGCAGCGAGCGCACACGCCCGTCCCAGGAGATCCGCGGCAGCGCGCGCAAGTTCGTGCGTCCCTCCGCCTCCACGATGCCCGGGATCGTCGAGGCCGCGCTGGCGAAGCCCGCCTGCTCCGCCATCACGACGTGGCTGCGCCGGAACGAAGCGCGGTCGCCGAACGGATAGGCGAAATGCCTGATCTCGCGCTGGAAGGCCGATTCCGCCACGGCCTTGCCCATCGTCATCTCGCGCAGGGCGGCTGCGTCCTTCATGTTGGCCAAGACCGGATAGTTCACCGTTGCGCTGCCGATCGTCACGAGCGGATCGGCGGCGAGCCTGGCGAGGTCTTCCCAATCCATCGACGCCTCGCGCGAGAGCGCGGCGAGGTCGATCCGGTAGCGCGTGCAGAGATCGGCGATCGCGGCCGACAGATCCGCCGGCGGCAGCGAGCGCAGCCAGCTCTCCAGATACGAGAACAGCGCCTGCTTCCCGGCCTTGTCGGCAACAGTGAAGCGCTGCTCCTTCTCGCCCATCATCAGGCTGATGCGGCTCTCGCGCGCGATCACCTGCTCCAACCCAAGCCACCAGGCTTCGCCGACACCGTCAGGAAAAGCGGTCGGCACATAGATCGTGAAGGGCACGGCGTGACGCGCCAGCACCGGATAGGCGAACGTGATGAGATCCTTAGGCGCGCCATCGAAGGGCAGCGCCACGAAGCGCCGCTTCTCCGGCAGCGTCACCGCGCGCCGGCAGACCTCGTCCATGCCGAGGAAATCGTACTTCCACCGCTTCAGCGCGCGGATGGCGCGATCGAGGAATTGCGGCGTGATCTCGTGTTCGCGCAGCGGCTGAAATCCGCGCCGCCGCGGCCGCACATGCTGGAAGCACAGGATGGCGCCGGCACCGCGACTGCGCAGCATAGCCTGGCCGGTGAACCAGGCCAGCTCGAGGCGCAGCCGTTCCAGCTGTCTGTCGTCGGAAGCCAAGATCCCACCCTTCGCGCGCGCCGGCGGTCAGTTCCCTCTGCCCTCGTCATTACCCTTTGTTGACCTTTGTTTGCAAAGGTCGGCCACAGGCCGAACTCCGTATTTTCGTTTTTCTCGACAGGTTTCGCGAATGACCATGGCTGCGGCGATGCAAGGCCGGACGGAAGAAGCGCCAGCGCGGTCGAAAGCGAGCCGTATCGCGGGAGTGGAGATCGTCACGGATCTCGCCGAGGCCGAGGCGGTCTGGCGCGGCTTCGAGGCGAGCGGCCATTTCTTCACGCCTTACCAGCGCTTCGACCTGCTCGGCCCCTGGCAGCGGCTGGTCGGCGCCCGTGAAGGTGCCTGCCCCTTCATTGTGATCGCGCGTGATGCCGAGCGCCGGCCGCTCCTGCTGCTGCCGCTCTCGCTGCGCCAGGGCCACGGCATGCGCACCGCCGGCTTCATGGGCGGCAAGCACACGACATTCAACATGGGCCTGTGGAACGCCGAGTTCGCAGCAGAGGCCGCCGGCGCCGATCTCGATGCACTGCTTGCGCCGCTCGGTGAGCACGTCGACGTGCTCGCGCTGACGCAGCAGCCCGAGCGCTGGCACGACCAGCAGAACCCGTTTGCAGCCCTGCCGCGGCAGCGCGCGATCAACGGCTGTCCGCGACTGGTGATGGAGCCGGGCGGCCCGCCGGCATCGCGGATCAGCAATTCCCTCCGCCGCCGCCTCAAGAGCAAGGAGAAGAAACTTCAGTCCCTCGCCGGCTATCGCTATCACCTGGCCACGTCGGACGCAGACATTACCCGCCTGCTCGACTGGTTCTTCCGCATCAAGCCGGCGCGGATGGCGGAGCAGAAGCTCCCGAACGTCTTCGCCGAACCCGGCGTCGAGCAATTCGTCCGCAGCGCCTGCCTTGCGCCACGCGGCGAAGGTCATATCATCGACATCCATGCGCTGGAATGCGACGAGGAGGTGATCGCGATCTTCGCCGGCGTCGCCGACGGCGAGCGCTTCTCGATGATGTTCAACACCTACACGATGAGCGAGCGGGCCCGCTACAGCCCCGGCCTGATCCTGATGCGCTACATCATCGACCGCTACGGCGAGCGCGGCTACCGCTCGCTCGACCTCGGCATCGGTTCGGACGATTACAAGCGGATGTTCTGCAAGGACGACGAGGAGATTTTCGACAGCTTCGTCCCACTGACCTCGCGCGGCAGGCTCGCGGCGATGGCACTGTCCTCGCTCAGCCACGGCAAGCGGCTGGTTAAGCAGAACCAGATGCTGTTCGACATGGCCCGCCGGCTGCGGCAGGCGTTCGGGTAAGATCTCTCCGCAAACGCCAACATCGTAGGGTGGGCAAAGCGAAGCGTGCCCACGTCTTGCATTACTGCATTGGACAGGCGGTGGACACGTCGCAAGGGCGCCTTTGCCCACCCTACGAGTTCGAGTGGGCGGAGAGAGACAGAAAAGCCTACGCCGCCACGACGCGCGGCGTCTCCATTGCATCCGACGCCTGCACCGGCTTGCTCAGCATTGCCACCTCGCTGAAGCCGACGGCTCTCAGCTGCTCGGACATCTGCGCACGCGCATCCGGCGCCATCGCGGCGTCGGGCACCACGACGGCGCGGGCATGCGCCGTCAACAGCTCGGCCGGAAGATCGGAGGCGCTGCCGGCGTCGATCAGCACGTGATCGTAAGCCCGCAGCAGTGCGTCGATCGCGAGCGCGACGCGCGGCGATTGCAGCAGGCTGCGGTCGAAGCCGGGACGACCGGCCAAGACCAGATGCAGCCGCGAGAGTTTATCACGGGTGATAACTTGCGCGAACGAGGCCTCGCCCTGCATCAGCTCGGCAAGGCCGGGAGCCTGCGCATCGGCGGATACCGCGGCAAGCGTCGGCGAGGACGCGGCGAGATCGACCACGACGACACGTGCATCGCGCGCTAGGTTCCGCGCCAGCGTCAGCGTCGACAGCGTAATGGCTTCGCCCGGCGCCGTGCCGAGCACCGTGACCTTCTTGGCCGCGGCGCCCGCGGCACGCAGATCGTCGGCCAGACGTTCGATCTCGGCGAATTCGCTCGTATCCGAATCGGCCGCCATCTCAGGCTGCAGCGGCGCGGACTCCGCCAACACCGGATCCAACATTGGTTCGCTGCTCCGGTCGATTGCGGGCTCGATCGTCCGCTGAACGACCAGCGGCTCCTGGCGCACCGGCGCCTGCGCGGAGCCCATTGCCGCGCGCGGCGCGGTCTGGCGCAGCAGCTCGCCGGTGACGACGACGCCGGACGAGAGCAGCAGCGTTGCGATCGTCGCGATCAGCACGATCGGCAGCTTCTTCGGATAGGCCGGCGTGTTCGAGACGATGGCGCGCGAGATGATGCGGCCGTCGGTCGGCGCGGTGTCGATGGTCTCGCGGGTGTTGGCCTCGCGGTACTTGGCAAGATAGGTCTCGAGCAGATCGCGCTGCGCCTTGGCCTCGCGCTCCAGCGCGCGGAGCTGGACGTCCTGGCCGTTGGTGGAGGCCGCCTGCTTCTTGAGCTGTTCGAGGCTGACGGTGAGGCCATCGACCCGACCGCTGGCGATCCGGGCGTCGTTCTCGAGCGAGCGCGAGATCTTGGCGGCTTCGTCGCGAATCTGATTGTCGAGGTCGCCGAGCTGCGCTTTCAGCTCCTTAATCCGGGGATGATTGCCAAGCAGCGTCGACGATTGCTCGGCGAGCTGCGCCCGCAGCGTCACCCTCTGCTCCGACAGCCGCCGCATCAATTCAGAGTTCACGACCTCGGATGCCTCGATCGGCTTGCCGCTCTGCAGCATCTCCTTGATCAGCCGTGCCTTGGATTCCGCATCCGCCTTCATCGAGCGCGCATTGTTGAGCTGGGTATTGACCTCGCCCATCTGCTGGTTCGACAGCGTGGTGTTGTTGGTGCCGACGAACAGACTGGACTTGGAACGGAAGTCCTCGACCCTGGCTTCGGCGTCCGAGACCTTCTTGCGCAAACTTTCGATCTCGCCGGCCAGCCATTGGCTGGCGTTCTTGGCCTGCTCCTGGCGCGCCGCCTGCTGCAGCACGAGATAACCGTCGGCGATCGAGTTGGCGACACGCGCGGCAAGCTCGGGATCGGCGGACTGGAATCCGACCACGATCACGCGCGACTTGTCGACGGCGTAGGCCTGAAGCCGTTCGTAATAGGAATCGAGCACGCGCTCTTCCGGCGTCATCGCGAACGGATCGCGGCCGATGCCGATCAGCGCGGCAAGCGACTTCAGCGGCGAGATGCCCTGCAGCACGGGATCGAATTCGGGGCGCTCGGCGAGCTTGTTCTTCTTGATGATCTCGCGCGCCAGATCGCGCGACAGCACCAGCTGCACCTGGCTGGTGACGGCCTCGGCATCGAGCGTCTGCCGCTCCTCGGTGCGATCGCTGTTCGGACGCAGGAACACGTTCTCGCGGCCGTCGATCAGGATGCGGGTTTCGGACTTGTAGCGCGGCGTGACGAGATTGACGATGGCGAGCGACGCAACGAGCGCCAGCACCGTCGGAACGATGACCCAGCCGCGCTTGCGCGTCAGGGCCGCACCGAGCGCGTGCAGGTCGATGTCGCCGGATTCGACCTGCGCAGGCTTGGCTATGACGGGCACGGACTTCGCTTCGGGCTTCGCTTCGATCCTGGCCTCAACCTTGGCTTCGATCCTTTCGGCCTTCGCTTCAGTCTTGTGCGCAGCTTCGCCTTTGGACTTCGCGACGGCTCGCGCGATCACAGCCTTGTCCTTGCCGGCACGCCAGAACGCTAAACGCATCGAACACTCCCGCAGGGCAATGCTGCGACTCTACCTCAACCGGGGCGATTACACTCCATTAAGGTTGCCGCTGGGTTAATCGTGACCGCATGCGCCTTGCGCGCGTGCGCCCGTCACCGTTTGTTAACCACGACACCCCTTAATCCATCTCGATTATTTCGTGAGAATTGTTCGGCAGTCGCCGTCGAGCTGGTTTTGATCATGCCCCCCTCTCCTGACCGGCCGCTTCGCATCCTTCACGCCGTGCGCGCCCCGGTCGGCGGCATCTTCCGTCATATCCTCGACGTCGCCAACGGCCAGGTCGACCGGGGCCATCATGTCGGCATTCTCGCCGACAGCCTCACCGGCGGCGAGCGCGCCGACAAGGCGCTGACCGAGCTCGCACCGCGCTTGAAGCTCGGCGTGCACCGCATGGCGATCCGCCGCGAACCGTCGCCTGACGACGTCCTGGTATGGCTCCGCATGCGGCGGCTTATCGCCGCGCTCAAGCCCGATGTGATGCACGGCCACGGCGCCAAGGCCGGCGCCTTCATCCGCATGCGGCGGCGCTCGGACGATACCATCCGCATCTACACCCCGCATGGCGGCTCGCTGCACTATCCGCTCAACACCTTCAAGGGCGAGTCCTACGCGCGGCTCGAACGCGCGCTGATGGACTCCACGGACCTGTTCCTGTTCGAGAGTGCCTTTGCCCGTGACACCTATCAGCGTATCGTCGGCACGCCCAAGGGCGTGGTGCATTGCGTCTTCAACGGCGTGACGCCGGAGGAGTTCGAGCCTGTCATCACCGCCGAGGATGCGACCGACCTCTGCTATGTCGGCGAGTTCAGGCACATCAAGGGTGCCGACCTGCTGGTCGACGCCGTGGCGCGCCTGCATGAAGGCGGCAGGAAGGTCACGCTCACGCTCGGCGGCGACGGCGAGGAGACCGCCGCGCTGAAGGCGCAGGTCGAGCGGCTGGGCCTTTCGAGCGCCATCCGCTTCATCGGTCACGTCAAGGCGCGCTACGGCTTCTCCAAGGGACGGCTGCTCGTCGTCCCCTCGCGCGGCGATTCCATGCCTTACGTCGTGATCGAGGCCGGCGCCGCGGGCATTCCGATGATCGCATCCAAGATCGGCGGCATCCCCGAGATCCTGGGCATCGACAGCCCCGCGCTGTTCGCGCCCAGCGATCCCGAAGCCATGGCGGAGGCGATCGCCGCAGCGCTGGACGATCCGCCAACGACCGCGCAACGCGCACTCTCCTTGCGCGAGCGCATCTCGACACACTTCTCGCAAGCCGCGATGGTCGAGGGCGTGCTCGCCGGCTATCGCGACGCATTTGCCAATCATTAACCATCCTTAAGCCAGCTTTAGAAAATCTTCCGATTTGTTCGATAATCGAAGCGCGAGGGGATGCTTGCCCGGGCGCGCAAGGCCGTGCCACGGGTTCTGGAATGGACGTGAACGCCCGTGGAACCGCTCAACGCACGCTCGATGCTCGATGCCGCGGCCAACGCTGCGGCAAAGCCTGCTGACCAGCCCTTCGTGGAGCGCCGTCGCCGGCTCTCGCCTGCCGCGCTCGAGGTCGTCAACCAGAAGGTCGCCCGCGCCTATTCGCCGATCGTGATCGCCGGATTCGTGCGCCTTGCTGATTTCGCGCTGCTGAGCCTCGTCGGTATTGCAGTCTATCTCGGCTATGTCATGCCGCTGGCGGGGGCGTTCAGCTGGATCTATCCAGCCGAGGTCATCGCCGTCGCCATTGCCGCCGTGGTCTGCTTTCAGGCCGCCGACATCTACCAGGTGCAGTTGTTCCGTGGTCAGCTCCGGCAGATGACGCGGATGATCTCGTCCTGGTCGTTCGTCTTCCTGCTCTTCATCGGCATCTCCTTCTTCGCCAAGTTCGGCAGCGAGGTGTCGCGGCTGTGGTTGGCCGCTTTCTATTTCCTGGGGCTCGCAGCGCTGATCGCCGAGCGTCTGGTGCTGCGCTCGCTGGTCCGGGCCTGGGCGCGCCAGGGTCGGCTCGACCGCCGCACCATCATCGTCGGCTCCGACAGCAACGGCGAGCAGCTGGTCGAAGCGCTGAAGGCACAGGAGGATTCTGACATCCACGTGCTCGGCGTGTTCGACGACCGCAACGACAGCCGCGCGCTCGACACTTGCGCCGGCGCGCGCAAGCTCGGCAAGGTCGACGACATCGTCGAGTTCGCCCGCCGCACCCGCGTCGACCTCGTGCTGTTTGCGCTGCCGATCTCGGCCGAGACGCGCATCCTGGAGATGCTGAAGAAGCTCTGGGTGCTGCCGGTCGACATCCGCCTGTCGGCGCACACCAACAAGCTGCGCTTCCGGCCCCGCTCCTATTCCTATCTCGGCGAGGTGCCGACGCTCGACGTGTTCGAGGCGCCGATCACCGATTGGGACCTGGTGATGAAATGGCTGTTCGACCGTATCGTCGGCAGTCTTGCGCTGCTCGCAGCGCTGCCGGTGATGGGATTGGTCGCGCTCGCCGTGAAGCTCGACAGCCCGGGCCCGGTGCTGTTCCGACAGAAGCGCTTCGGCTTTAACAACGAGCGCATCGACGTCTACAAGTTCCGTTCGATGTACCACCATCAGGCCGATCCGACGGCCTCGAAGGTCGTGACCAAGAACGATCCGCGCGTCACCCGCGTCGGCCGCTTCATCCGCAAGACCAGCCTCGACGAGCTGCCGCAGCTCTTCAACGTCGTATTCGCCGGCAATCTCTCGCTGGTCGGCCCGCGCCCGCATGCCGTGCAAGGCAAGCTGCAGAGCCGGCTGTTCGACGAAGCTGTCGACGGCTATTTCGCCCGCCACCGCGTCAAGCCGGGCATCACCGGCTGGGCCCAGATCAACGGCTGGCGCGGCGAGATCGACAACGAAGAGAAGATCCAGAAGCGAGTCGAGTTCGACCTCTATTACATCGAGAACTGGTCGGTGCTGTTCGACCTCGTCATTCTCCTGAAGACGCCGATCTCGCTGCTGACCAAGAACGAGAACGCGTATTGAGTTTGCTTCGTCATGCCCCGGCTTGACCGGGGCATCCAGTACGCCGCGGCGCCGGCTGTTTTCCGCAATAGGCGCCGCAGCGTACTGGATCGCCCGGTCGAGCCGGGCGATAACAGGTGTGTTTGTGACGACGAGTTGCGTAAGCGTATGAGCGTGTGATGGCGTATGCGGCGACAGCCGGTGGAGTGAATGTCGCCGCGACGACCGCGCCGGGCGTGCTGGCGCTGCAGCGCGCGCTGGTGTGGCTGGTCGGCGCCTCTGGCGCCATCGTCTTCATCGAGCCGAGCCCTTACGAGATCGCGACGCTGCTCGCGACCGTCACCTTTTTCGCCACCGGCCTGCGCCTGAGGCTGGTGCTGATGCCGCTTGTGTTGATGCTGATCCTGCTCAATGTCGGTTACACCATCAGCGCGATTCCGCTGTTCGAGCAGACGGAGGTGGTGAGCTGGATCGCGACCTCCTGGTACATGGCGGCGACCGTATTGTTCTTCGCCATGGTCATCTCCGAGGACACCGAGGCCCGGCTCGACATGCTCCGCCGCGGCCTCGTGGTCGGCGCGATGATTGCCGCGCTGCTGGCGATCGCCGGCTACTTCCACCTGGTTCCCGGCGGCAACGATCTCCTCACGCTGTACGGCCGAGCGCGCGGCACGTTCAAGGACCCGAACGTGCTCGGCGCCTTCCTGATTCTGCCGGCGCTGTTCGCGCTTCAGAGCGTGGTCTCCGACAAATTGGCCAAGGCCTTCCGCAACGTCATCGCCTTCGGCATCATGTCGCTGGCGATCCTGCTCGCCTTCTCGCGCGCCGCCTGGGGCGGCCTGGTGCTGACCTCCGCCTTCATGCTGGCGCTAATGGTGCTGACCAGCCGCACCAACGCGCAGCGCTCGCGCATCATCATCATGGCAATCGTCGCCGCCGTGCTCGGCCTCGCGCTGATCGCCGTGCTGCTGTCGCTCGATGCCACGGCCGAGATGTTCAAGCAGCGCGCGAGCTTTGGCCAGAGCTATGACGAAGGCCGCTTCGGCCGGTTCGGCCGGCACATCCTCGGTGCGGAGATGGCACTCGACCTGCCGTTCGGCATCGGTCCATTGCAATTCCACCGCTACTTCCCCGAAGACACCCACAATTCCTATCTCAACGCCTTCATGTCCGGCGGCTGGCTGTCAGGTGTGTGCTATCCCGCGCTGGTCTTCACCACCGTCATCATGGGTTTCCGCCACGTCTTCGTCCGTGTGCCGTGGCAGCGCGCCTACCTCGCGATGTTTTCCGCCTTCCTCGGTACCGTCGGCGAAAGCTTCGTGATCGACACCGATCACTGGCGGCACTTCTGGATGATGCTGGGCGCAATGTGGGGCATGATCGCGGCCGCGCAGGTCTATAAGACTAGGGCTGGCGAGGACGCTTCTTCAGCTTGAGCTCGGGGCGCTTCTCCGGGGGCGTATCGAGTAGCCCCTTCAGCGCCTCGGTTGCCGCCAGCACACCCTTGTAAGCCTCATTGGCAAAGCGCAGCAGCAGGCGCAGCTCCTCGTCGGAATAGGCGCCAAAGACCTTCTCCATCGCCTGCTGCATCGGCACGTAGAATTGTCCGAGCTTTGCGATCGCCTCGGGCACGACCGCGATGAACACCTTGCGGCGGTCTTTCTCGTCGCGCTCGCGGCGCACCAGGCCGGCCTTCTCGAGCCGGTCGACCACGCCGGTGATCGCACCGGTCGTCAGGCCCGTCACCTCGGCGAGCCGGCCTGCGGTGACGCGGCCCTCGAGATAGAGGATGTCCATGCATTCGAGGTCGGAATTGGCAATTCCGGCAACGTTGGCGACGGTCTGGCCGTAGAGCACGCCTTGCGCCGACGACCTGCGCATCGCCTCCTCGAGTTCCAGCAACAGCGCCGCGCGCACCTTCGTCCTTGACAAGACCGGCCTCTTATCTTAATCAATATATATCTTAGCCACTAAGATATTTAGCGACCGTAACACTCTCGTAGCACCACGGAAACGTCGGGAGCAAGCCATGGCCCACCGTCCCCGCAAGGCGCTGATCATCGGCGCGGGCATCGCCGGACCCGTCGCCGCGATCCTGCTGCGCCGCGCCGGCATCGAATCCGCCATCTACGAGGCCTGGCCCTATTCGAAAGGCATCGGCGGCGGCCTGCAGATCGCACCGAACGGCATGCATGTCCTGGAGGAGATCGGGCTCGCGAAGGAGCTGATCAGCCGCGGCTCGGTCGCGGAAGCCTTCGACTTCTATTCGCAGGGCGGCGAGAAGCTCGGCTCGATCAATCGCGACATGGCGCGGCGCTTCGGCCAGCCGGCCGTCAACATCTCGCGCGCCACGCTGAACGAGATCCTGATCGACAAGGCCTGGTGCGCCTGCGTCTCGCTGTATTTCGAGAAGCGCCTGATCAAGATCGAGGACCGCGGCGACCAGCCGATCATCGCCTACTTCGCCGACGGCACCACCGCCGAAGGCGACTTCCTGATCGGCGCCGACGGCGTGCACTCCGTTGTGCGCCGCCAGGTCGTGCCGGATGGGCCGCAGCCGTTCGACACCGGCCTGATCGGCTTCGGCGGCTTCGTGCCGCACGCCGTGCTCGACGGCAGATCGATTGGCAAGCACGTCGAAACGACGTTCGGCCAGAGCGGCTTCTTCGGCTATGGCTATTGCAGCCCCGATCCGATGGACGGCGTGATGTGGTGGAGCACGCAGCCGGCACACGGCATGGACGCGGCGACGTTCCGCGCGCTCGACCATGCGACGCTGAAGCAGCATCTGCGCGGCTTCCATCATGGCTGGCACGATCCGATCCCCGCCATCATCGAAGCGGCCGAGAACATCGTGGTCACCGACACGCTCGACGTCGCGACCCTGCCGACCTGGTCGCGCAAGCGTTCGCTCTTGATCGGCGATGCCGCACACGCGACCAGCCCCCATGCCGGCCAGGGCGCCTCGCTGGCGCTGGAGGACGCAATGCGGCTTGCGCGGCTGATGCAGGACGGACAGGAGCTCGGCGCCACCTTCCAGGCCTTCGAGGCCGAGCGCCGCCCGCGCACCGAGAAGATCGTCGCGATCGCCCGCCGCAACGGCAACAACAAGCGCGAGTTCAGCGCCGCCGGCGCCTGGATGCGCAATCAGATGCTGAAATGGCTGCTGCCGCTGGGCGCCAAAGGCATGGATTTCATGTACGTGTATGATGCGCGGGCGGTGTGATCTCTTCTCCCTCTCCCCGTTCTTACGGGGAGAGGGTTGGGGTGAGGGGCGCTTCCGCAAAAATGGTGAGCATTGGACTCGCGGAGAGCCCCCTCACCCGCCGCGCTGCGCGCGTCGGCCTCTCCCCGCAAGCGGGGCGAGGCGAAGGAGGCGCCTATTTCTCCACCCCAAACGTCAGCCCCGCGTTGTCCTGCAGCCGCTTGATCAGCTTGTGCTGCATCGCCGCGCCCGGCGTCCAGAAGCCCGCCGGAACATCGCTCGCATCGCGCAGCAGGCAGATGGCGCATTCGGAGATCATCTTGCAGGTCGACCCGTAGCCGGGATCGCGGTCGCCGGTGACGCCGGCGCGGACCATGCGGCCATCGGGGGCGATCGCGACGTAGAGCAGGTTGAACAGGCCGTTCTCGCGCTCTTCCTTCGAGGGCCCCTCGCCCGGCTTCGGCGCGTTCGGCCCGGTCTTCTCGGCATTGGCCGCCATCACGCGCTTGGCGTTGGCTTCGCCCTTCTCGCCGGCACCCGTCAGGACCATCTCGTCGTAGACGAAGTCCTTCCCGTAGGGAAAACCCATCAGCATGTTTGAGCGATGGACGTTGCGCGTGTTGATCAGCGCCATCATGAACGGCGCGGCCCAGGATTGCAGGTCCTCCTCGAAGACCGCCCTGTTGCCCTTGGGCTGCTTCGGGCCGGTGAAGCCGGGCGTCAATGCGAAGTGGTCGTTGAGGATGGCGACGAGGCTGAGGTCCTTGGCGACGGCATCGAAGGTCGCCTTCGCGCTCGCCGCGGTGCCGCCTGACAGCGTGCCGCGCATGTCGCGCACGCGGCCCTTCACACGCGGTGCCGGCGCGCCGAACACGCGCCTGGCCTCTTCCTGCACGAAGAAGGTGCCGAGCTCGAACGGCACGGAATCATAGCCGCAGGAGAACACGATGCGCGCGCCGCTCGCCTTGGCCGCGGCCTCGTACTTGTCGATCATCTGCCGCATCCAGACCGGCTCGCCGCAGAGATCGAAATAATCGACGCCGGCAGCGACGCAGGCAGCGAGCAGATCCTCGCCGTAGAACTGGTAGGGGCCGACCGTCGTGATCATCGATTTGGTCTGCGCCACCATTGCCTTCAGCGACGCCGCATCCGAGGCATCGGCTGTGATCAGCGGCGTGTCGGCCGGCGCACCAATCGCGTCGCGCACCGATTTCAGCTTGTCGAGGCTGCGTCCCGCCATCGCCCATTTGAGCGCCTTGTCGTCCTTGTAATGCGCCGCCAGATATTCGGCGACGAGCTGGCCGGTGAAACCGGTCGCGCCGTAGACGACGATGTCGAATTTCGCAGAGCTCATGATCAGCCTTTACTTCTTCGCGTAACTCACGCCCATGCCGGCGCGGACATCGCTTTGAATGCCATAGGGCGGGATCGGATAGCGCAGGCCGTTCTTCGCCAGCGCCTTCATGCCTTCGATTGCCTTGGCGAGATGCGAGGGCTTCAAGGCCATCAGCATCTCCTCGTCCGGCACGCCGCCATAGCGCCGTTCGGCATAGCATGGCAAGGACAGGCTGGGCTCCCCGGTCTTGAGCGCCCGCCCCCAGGAATCCGCGCAGGCGGTCTCGCCGACCACGCCCCATTCGAACTTCTTGTAGCCGGTATATTGCAGCCCGTTGATCAGGATGATCATCTGCCCCGGGGTTGCATAGACGAGGCAGATGTCGGGCGGATCGAGCCGGCCGCTCGCGAGTGGACTGACGGCGAGCGCCTGATAGTGCCCGAACGGTACCACGTCCAGCGCCTCCTGGCGCTTGCGCGCGTCCTCGGCGGTGCCGTGCCAGACGCCGACGTAATTTTCACCGGCGAGCCATTTCTCGTCCTGCGGCGCAAGACCGATCACCGCGCGGCATTGCGCGCCTACGAGATCGTCGGCGGTGATGCCGACGGTCCACCCCAGGCGCGCGGCCATGCTGACGATCTGGTCGGTGGTGTGAATTGCGTTTGGGCGGCGGATCTTCGGGATCGCCTCCATCTCTGCGACGCTCGCGAACAACTTCATGCCGATCACATTCGTCTTCAGCCGCAGCAGGCTGTTGAGATCGGCGACCAGGCCGGCAAGATCGATCCTGTCTGCAGTCTGCTGTTGCATGGCTTCCTCCGCGCCGGCGATGGTGCGCCGCGTATTCTTGTTTTGCGGCTTCGTTCTAGTCCTTCGCGGGTCCCGGAAGCAACTCGGAGATCCTGCCCATCAGACGGTAAGCGGTAAGACCGATCCACTCGCGCACCGCAACTTCGGTTCGTCCCAAGCCGTCCGCGCCCACATTGGTGAAGGAGAACAGATCCTCGCGTCCCCCCATCCGCCAGTCGACCGGATAGGCTTCGACGTCAAATCCAGCCTTGCGGAAGATCCCCATCGAGCGCGGCATGTGATAGGCCGACGTCACCAGCAGCCAGCGTTCGCCCGGCTTTGGAGATACCAGCTGTTTGGTGAAGATCGCATTCTCCCAGGTGTTGCGGGAGCTACGTTCGAGGATCAGGCGGTCCTTCGCGATGCCGAGATTCTCCAGGATCGGCGCGGAATAGTCGGCCTCCCTGGCATCGGTCGACACCAGGTTCGCGGAGCCTCCGGTGAAGACGATGCGCGCATTGGGGTAGCGGCGCGCAAGCTCGGCCGGCGCAAACAGACGATCGGCCGCGTGCGCGACCACCGGCGTGCGATGCGCCGCCGACAGGTCGGTGTCGACCGAGCCGCCGAGCACGATGATGCCGTCGGGCGCGCCGCGCGAGGCGTCCCACGCCGGGAAGCGCGACTCCAGCGGATAGATCAGGAGATTGCCGAGCGGCGAGAACGCCGCGAGCGCCAGCAGCACCAGCGTGGTTATGGCGAGCCTGCGGCCAAATGCGGCAAAGCGCGTCGCCATCAGCACGACAGCCACAATTCCGAGCTCGACCAGAAGATTGATCGGCAGCAGCGCGGTACCCAGGGTCTTGGAAAGAACGAAAAACAGGGGAGCCTCGCTGAAATCGAGTAGCCTGAAGGACTTGGCCTGAATGACTTGGTCTTCTGTGCGGGGCTTGACCGGCCCCGCCATCTTCAGAAATCTTCTTGAAAGAGGATGGATCGCCGGGTCAAGCCCGCGCTGATGAAACGGAAGCGGACCCGGCCATGACCCATCATCACCTGCATTCCAGTCCCGAAACCTGCCACTGGGGCTTCTTCGAAGCCGCACTCAATCCGGTCCTCACCGTCAAGAGCGGCGACGAGGTGACGGTCGACACCATCAGCGGCGGTCCCGACAAGCTGCCTGATCGCGACAAGTTTCACATTCCGCCCGAGATGCACCAGGTTCATGCCAAAAACGAGCGCATGCTGCCGGGCCACATCCTCACCGGACCGATCGCTGTCGAAGGGGCCGAGCCGGGCGACGTGCTCGCGGTCGAGATCCTCGACGTCCAGCTCCGGCAGGATTGGGGCTGGAACATGATCAAGCCTCTGTCCGGCACCCTGCCCGACGATTTCCAGGAGACGCGGATCCTCAACATCCCGCTCGACCGGACGCGAATGGTCGGCCGCATGCCATGGGGCCTCGACCTGCCGCTCAAGCCCTTCTTCGGCGTGATGGGCGTCTCGCCGCCGCCAGCCTGGGGCCGCATCTCCTCGCTGATCCCGCGCGCGATGGGCGGCAATCTCGACAACAAGGAGCTAGGAGCCGGTGCGACGCTGTATCTACCGGTGTTCGTGCCGGGGGCGATGTTCTCCTGCGGCGATGGCCATGGCGTGCAGGGCGACGGCGAGGTCTGCGTCACCGCGATCGAAACCGCGCTGCAGGGTCGCTTCCGCCTGACGCTGCGCAAGGACCTGAAGCTCGATTACCCCCGCGCCGAGACGCCGACGCATTACATGACCATGGCGATGGACCCCGATCTCGACCAATGCGTGGTGCGCGCGCTGCGCGATATGATCGCGCTGCTCGGCGAGACGCGAAATCTGTCCCGCGAGGATGCCTACACGCTGTGCAGCCTCGCCGCCGATCTCCGGGTGACCCAGACCGTCAACGGCGCCAAAGGCATCCATTGCATGATCGAAAAGGCGATCGTGCACGGCTGAGCCGCCGCGCCCTTCCCTGACCTGCCGACCTCACGCCGCCGCCCGGTCTTCCCCGCGGCGCGCCGTGCCGTGTCCGATTCCCAAGCGATTCCAATTGGGTGGGCCGCTGCTTTGGCGCCGATTTGACTTCCACCCCCGAACCTAAATAGAGTCTTAATCGTTACTTTTATGTACCCGAGTAAGAGGCTAGCGTTCGGGCCATGGCCACCGAAAAAGCCGAGACTGACCGCATTCCCGTAACCCTGGCGCTCTCGACCATCGCGTATCTGGAGAAGCTGGTGAGACAGGGCACCCACGGCACCAGCGTTCCCGGCGTCGCACGGACATTGATCGAGGAAGGCATCCGTCTCGCCATCAAGGACGGTCTTCTGTCGATCCGCGACAATGGCAGGACGTGAGCGCACTCGGGGCGTGAGGCGGACGGATCTCGAGACGGCGGATGGCCGACATCTGCAACCTGGGATCGCCAACAAATGCCTGTTCTCTCACCGACCTGGACCGACGAACGAATCGAGCTCCTGAAGCAGCACTTCGAGGCCGGCCTCTCCTGTCGCGAGATCGCCGCCGACATCGGCGTCAGCCGCAACGCGGTGATCGGCAAATTGTCGCGGCTGAATCTGACGCGCGGCCGGACGGTCGACGACCGCAAGGTTCAGGACAAAGGCTTGGCGCCGGCGCGGATGCGCAAGGCCGTGCCGCGGCTGCAATACGAGATGCTCGCCACGCTCTATGGCGAAAACGATGCGCCGGTGATTGCAGGCCCGATCGACGAGACCAACCGCTGCTCGCTGCTGGAGCTGTCCGAGAATCGCTGCCGCTGGCCGATCTCGACCCCGGGCGCAGACGATTTCTGCTTCTGCGGCAACACGGCGCCGGACGGCCAGCCCTATTGCGCCGGCCATAGCCGCCTCGCCTACCGGCCGCCTCTGCGCGCCCGCGCGATACGCGGCTGAGCTAGAGCATGATCCGGAAAAGTGTGCAGCGGTTTTCCGAAAGGATCATGCTCAAACAAAGACCTAAAGCGCGATGACAATTCGTCCAAATCTCATCGCGCTTTAGTGCGCATCGCGACAACAAAAAACCTCCGGCGGGGCATCGCCGGAGGTCTCTGGAGGCTTAGCATGAAGCTAAGAGCCGCAACTTTCGTATCTGGCTGGGTGCTATATAGCTTAGTAGCTCAAGTAAGTAAATAAGTCTGACGCGATCCAATCGCATGGCTAGCCTTCGTGTTCCGCAACGGCCATTCGGTTTTCCGAAACCACTGCGCGTGAAAAAACCCCGGCGGTTTCCCGCCGGGGTTCTCCGATCGATTTTGCGCGATCGATGATCAGAAGTTGCGCTGAGCGCGCAGCATCATGGCGACCGAGTTCTGGTCCTTCAGCTCGTACACGGCCGCCGGCTTCGCAGCGGTGGCAATGCCCGGGCTCGCGATGGAGCCAGAGTACTTCTGGTCCAGACGCGACCAGCTCAGGTCGGCAGTGAAGGCGAGGCCCTTGACCGGAGTCCACACGGTGTTCACACCGACCACCGCGAAGTTGAAGTCCGGATTACAGGTCGCGCCGGCCAACGCGATCGCCGCGAAGTTGGTGCAGATCAGGGCCTTGCCGGTCGTGCCGTACCTCAGCTGGGCATAGCCACCGTAGATGGCGCTGGCCCAGTTCGGGCTCCAGTTGTGGGTATAGCCACCGCGGAGGCCCCAGGTCTTGACGGTATCGATGCCGGTAGCAGTTCCGAACACGCCGTCAGCCAGACCAGCGAACCCGGTGCTCTGATACGCGCCATTGCTGCTTCCGCTGAACATGAAGAAGCTCTGCGGGAACAGGCTCTGGAAGTTGTAGCGCGTCGCACCGTCCGTGTAGACAGCCTGCAGGTTGATCACGTCACCCGCGCCGGTCGGGATGTTCTTGATCGACAAAGCGCCCTGCACGGCCCAGCCCCACTTGTCGGAGGGATGACCGGTGACTTCAGTCGCGCCGTAATAGGCTGTATGGAGCTCATGCGCGGCAACCGACAGCTGGGCGAGACCCCAGGCCTGGTCGACACGAACCTGACCGATGATGTCGGGCGAACGCGTGCCGCCCCAGGCGTTGGCGCCATAGACGCCCGTCACGAACTGGGCAGCCGTGCCCGAAGACACGTTCCAGAGGTTCGATTGGCCGTTCGTCGCCGACGTCTCATCCTGCAACGCGAACGACGCAGTGATGCCCTGGCCGAAGTCGGCCGTGTAGGCGACCTGGTTCACACCGTTGGTGTGATTGCTGCCGCCCGGAATGGTGTCGGGCCCGCCAGCCGGATAGCTCTGCCACGGGGCATCGAAGATCGAGACCGTGCGGCCGAAGGTGAAGCCGGCGAACTGGATGAACGCATGGTACAGACCGAGCGCGGCCGAAGTGTTAGGCGTGCCCGAAATGGCCGACGGGTTGCTGCCGGTGACGCTTTGCGTATCCCAGGTGAAGACCGCGTCGGCATAGGTGCGGACCACGCCATACTCGGTCGCCGTGCGCGTGTCGACGTTGAAGTCGAAACGAGCGCGACCGAAATAGTAGTTGGTCAAACGGTTGTTCGACCCCGCGTTGGCGCCCTGCTGGAAGTTATAATCGCCTGCGCCGCCGAGGATCATGTCGGCGCGGACGTAACCACCGAACTTGATGCAGGTATCGGTGCCCGGCATGTAGTAGAATCCGGCGCCGTACAGCGAGCAGATCTTCACGTATTCGACCGCCTTGGCCTTCACGGGAAGATCGGCTGCCTGAGCTCCACCAACGGCGATCAATCCCGCCGCAGTGCCGAGCAAAAGGCTCTTCACCACTTTCATTTAAAAACCTCCAAGTTGCTCATTTACGGAGACCGGACCGTAAGGCCCCCCAGATCCCCGTCTCTTCATCAAATCCGCTCGGCCGCTTCGCGTTTTCGGACGTACCCGCATTCGCGAGCGACGTGAGCGAACCACCTGCAACGGGACGATCGAGAACCCCCCACCGTCGCCACGCAATATGCGCGCGCCATTCCATTAATCAAAATAGTTTATTAGATCAGCTTTATGGTTTCACGAGCCCTGTGTCTGCGGCGCAACACCGGCGTTGAGCGAAAATGCTGATGGGATCATATTTGTAGTTTTCGTGACGCAATTAGCCTGCTCTGCACTTGCGTCAGAGCAGAGTTGCGTGGACTATGCCCGCCGCAAATGAACGATCGGAAGAGAATCAGCTTGCGGGAGTGACGCTGTGTCCGCGACAAGGAAGGAAGGAGCGCGCCTGCGCACCATCGGCAACCTGGATATCATCAGGCGCTTCACCTGGGAGATATCGTCGATCAACATGTATCTCGAGGAGCTGCGTCAGTTCTGGGCGAGGACGCTCGGCATCAGCGGCCCGCAATGGCTGATCCTAATGGCCATCTCCGACCTCGACAAGGACGACGGTATTCCGGTCAACGTCGTGTCCAAGCTCCTCCACGTCGATCCGTCCTTCGTCACCACCCAGTCCAAGCTGCTGGAAAAGAAGGGGCTGTTGCGCCGCCGCCCCTCGCCGACCGACGCGCGCGTGGTCCGGCTGTCCCTGACCGACAAGACGCAGAAGCACCTTGCGAGCCTCAACGAGCAGTACAAGACCATCAAGGAATTCGTCTTCCAGGAGTTCGACGAGGACGAGCTGACGGAATTCACCACCAAGCTCGCGACGCTGAAGACCCGTCTCGAAAAGGCCTGCGTCCGCCTCAGTCTCGACTTCTGACGCGGGAGCTGGCTGCTAGATCCGCCTGCCGGCGCGGAGGCGCGATTCGAGCCAGTCGAAGATGTACTCGTTGGCAAGGGTGGGATTGTCGGCGTGGGCCTGCGCCGCGCCGGTCTCCGCCGCGGTGAACACTTTCAGCATGACATCCGAGCTGCCGAGCCGGGAGTTCCGGACGAGCTGACGCGCCCGATCGGCCTTGAGCCAGCCGTCCTCGCCGAGCGTGATCAGCACGGGGCAATCGGCGCTGGAGGCCATCAGCGGCGCATGTGGCACCGGGACGATGCTGACGTCACTCATCGCGAATCGGCTTGCGAAGAAGGCTCGCTCGTGCAGGTCCCACAGGCCGCCGTCGCAGACGGCGGCGGCAAGCCGCGGCTCCTGCAAGACCGCGCGCGCCACGAAGGACGAGCCCCAGCCATCGGCGATGATCCCGACGCGTGCGAAGTCGACGTCCTGCCGCGTCTCCAGATAATCCATGACGCCGGGGATCGCGCTCTCGAGATCCTGGCGCCGCAATAGCGCCTCGAGAAAGTCGTCGCGCTGATCGCCGAACAGGTCGAGCGCGAGCATCGAGAAGCCGCGCTCGCGCGCGTGCGGCACGAGCTTGAACAGAAATTCTTCCTTGCGATGGCCGGGCTCGCCGATGCAGATCACCGTCGGAGCCGGCTCCTTCCCCGATGACGCAGGCAGGAAGTAGCCCTGAAGCGAATGCCCGTCGAGCCAGGGTACCGTCACCACCTCGCCGGCCGGGCTGCGCGCGGCGAGGTAGCGGCGCGCACATTCCTGCATCGCCAGCACCGCGACCCAGCGGCGCTCGTCGGCGGGGTCGAGCGGCATCGCTGCGGCACCATAATAGTTCATCGCGCGCAGCCAATTGCGCTGCGCACTGGCGCGGTGGCCCTCCGCGAACGCGGTCTCCGCGCGCTGCCGATTGGTCTGCGCCAGCTTCTTCCATTCGCGGTGCCAGGAGCGGTCATCGCCGCGCTTCAGCTGCCGGGCGATCATGAGGCATTCCGCGATCGTGGCGCCGCCCTCTTGCGCCGCCGTGAGCAGCCGCGTGAACTCAGCTGAAATGTCCTCTCGCTCCGGGCAAAAGGTCCAGTCGTCGGAGAGGCATGCGGGCATCATCGGGAGCTACGCTCTGGTCGTCGCGTTACCCCGATTGACTAAACCATTTCAAGTCGCCGACCAAGCCGCCCCGCGCGTCATTACAGGCATTTGAGATCAACATCGCTTGAACATCGTCATGACGAATGGGTGACATTCCAACAGCTCATGGTGCGCGACGAACATTGGCAGCAGCTGGCACCTAGAATTGTCCGAGCATCTCTTGCCATGACGACCATCATACCCATATTGGCGCGCCTCGCTGGGCGCGCTAACGAATATGACCTAGCGGCGGCCTGCGCGCACGCCTCGTCCTTCGAGACGGCGCTGACGCGCCTCCTCATCAGGATGAGGCGAATTGGCGTCCGTGCCTTTTTAAACTGCAGCCACGCACTCCGTCCTCATCCTGAGGAGCCCGCCCCAAAGCGGCGTCTCGAAGGATGGCCGCAGGGGGAAAGCTCTCGAGTGCGATAGGCGGGTGCCCCGGGGGCGGTCTCAACCAAGCCGCCAGCCGACCTCCTGAGTAAAACTTTCGTAGAAGGCGCGGTCGTAAGCCTGCTCCGGCGTGGCGCGCACGCGCTCGTCGAGGCGCTTGGCATCCTCGCCGACGAGGATGCGCCACCGCTCGGCCTTGACGCCGTCGAGAATGATCTTCGCCGCCTGCGCGGCGGTGGTCGGCGCGTCCTCCAGGAAGCTGCGGGCGCGCTCGGCGAACGCCGCCTGGATGTCCTCGTCCGACATCTTGTCGGCATCGGGCACGCCGGCCGCGGCCATGCGCTTGCGGGTCAGCGCCACCTCGTCGGCATTGAGCCGCTCCGAGCCGTCGCCGCTCTGCACCTTGCGCGAATTGGAGACGATCGACGTGCCGATGTGGCCGGGCATCACCACCGAGCATTTGACGTGCGGGGCGTGCAGGCGAAGATCGTTGATCAGCGCTTCGGTAAATCCCTTCACCGCGAACTTGGCCGCGCTGTAGGCGGTGTGCGCCTGCCCCATGCCGATCGATGCCCAGAAGCCGTTGACGCTGGCGGTGTTGACGATGTGGGCCTCGTCCGCCGCCACCAGCATCGGCAGGAAGGTGCGCACGCCGAGATAGACCCCGCCCCAGCAGATGTTAAAGGTGCGCTCCCACTGCTCGCGGGTGTTGGTGAACAGGCTGCCGCCGCCACCGATGCCGGCATTGTTGAACAAGAGATGGATCTTGTCCGTCTTCTGCTGCTCGGCGAGCTCATCGCGAAACCGCTTCAGGTGATCCTCGATCGCGACGTCGGCGACATGCGTCGTCACGCGCAGGCCCTGCGGCAGCTTCTCGACTTCGCAGAGCCGCTTTGTCTCGGCCATCGCCGCTTCCGAGACGTCGCACATCGCGACGTTGCAGCCTTCGGCGACGAGCTGCCGCGCGAGCTCGCGCCCCATTCCCGTGCCGCCGCCGGTGATGACTGCGATCTTTCCAGCAAAATCGTTCATGGGACTTCGGTCCCTCCCCTTGTCGGTGTGTTTTCTTGGTCACGGCGCCGCTGACCGAGGCGCGCGCAAAACTGTAGCAGCGCGACATCCGCGGGTAAAAGCCGTGTGCTGCCATCTTCGCCCTCGGTTATTTCGGCGGGCGGACTACGCGCGATGCTGCGCGGGCCATGTGAAGTAGCTCATAGGCCACGCGACCCGAACAATCGATCATTCCCGGGTGTTTTCCTGGGGGTTCCCCGTATTTGTCCGGCTTCGGGTTAATGGCGATTTTTTTACAATCCGAATCGCCAAAATGGGGGTGGACGCTGGGTTGAGTCGGCCAGGCCAGCGTGTTGTTTGCGTGTCACAGGCTCTGGCACTCCGCTTGCATCCTCTTCGTGGTCAGAAACAACCGACGAGGTGATAGGAATGTTCGTGACCGTCGTTGCCGTGCTTTGCCGGCTTGGCGCAGCCAGCTCAGGCAGTTGCGTCGAGGAAATCGTGACCGACAGCAACATGACACCCGAGATTTCGCTGATGCAGTGCGCGATCGGCGCACAAGCGCCTCTCGCGAAGTGGATGGGCGAGCATCCGATCTATCACGCGAACTGGCGCCTCGAGCGCTACAAATGCGTGCCGGGTCACTATGAGATCAAGGGCCACGCCTAAGGCCCCGCAAAACGACTGGTACCGAGACCACGGATACCAGGACGACCAATCGAAGAGGAAACGCCCCGGGGGCCGCTTATCCCTCCCTGCGGACACTGCCAGCGCCAGACCGATCACGGCAGGCGCTATGTGACAATGATCACGCCCTCCTTCTAAGCCACCTCACGCCAGATGATCGCGCGCGCTCGCCGCCCTTCCGGGGTCGGCATCAGCGCGAAGTTGTGCGGCTGCTCGCGCATAAGATGCAGCTCGACCGGCACGCCCACTGCCCTCGCTCTTGCGGAAAGGTCGACGCTGTCGGGATAGAGCAGATCGCGCGTGCCTGAAAAGATCGTCATCGGCGCCAGCGCGCGGAAGCCGCCGTTGAGCGGGCTGACGAAGGGATGGCCGACCTCGAGCTCGCCGGCATAGAGGCGTGCCGCCTCGACGATGCCCGGAATATCCTGGATCGGGTCGCGCGCGGCGATCGCAACCTGCTCCGGACGGCTGACCGAGGCATCGGCCGCGGGCGAGATCAGCAGCATCCGGCTCGGCTGCCGATGACCGCGATCACGCAGCCATTGGCAGGCGGCGAGCGCGAGGCCAGCGCCGGCCGAATTGCCGACCACCGTCACCTTTGCCTCGCCGGCGTCTTCCAGCAGCATGCGCAGCAGTTCGGCCGTCGCCGGCACGACGTCCTTGGCCGTCGCCCGCGGCGCCAGCGGGTAGATCGGCACGACGCACGAGACGCGCGCCTTGCGCGTCATCTCGCCGACGAAGCGCCAATGCGCCGGCACGATCTCGTTGATGTAGCCGCCGCCATGCAGGAACATGACGTAGTTGCAGCCCTCGTGGCCTGAGGACGGTGCGGTGTAATAGACCGGCCATCCGCCCATCTTGGTCAGCGTCACCTCGACGCTGCCGCCGACCCCGATCGGCTCGTGAGAGGCCGGCGCCAGCGCCAGCTTCTGCACATGCGCCTGCACCGCTTCGGCGGATGCGAGCTGCGCCTTGTACGGGAGCTGTCGCAGCAGCAGGTTGAAGGCGCGGCTTTGCAGGCTCGGCGCGGGATCGCGCGAGGCTCGTGCACCGAACACGCAAGCGCCCGGGCAGAACTGAAACGCCGACACAAGTCTTGCAACGCTCATCGCCACATCCCCATCCACCTGTTTCGACCTGGCGACGAAGAGGCTTGCCGACCCGCCGCCACTCGTCGATATAATGCGAGCATTCACTCGCTTTTTCCACTCGCATTCAGATCACAAGACCGTGGCCCGCAAACCTCCGACAAATCCCCGGAAAAAAGCCTCGCAGGCGCGTTCGCGCGCCACCGTCGACGCGCTGGTCGAGGCAACCGCTCGCATTCTGGTCCGTGAAGGTTTCGAGAAGACCAGCACCAACCGCATCGCGGACGTCGCCGGCGTCAGCGTCGGCTCACTCTATCAATATTTTCCCAGCAAGGAGGCGCTCGTCGCCGCCGTGATCGATCGTCACAACGAGGCGATCATGAGGCTCGTCCGCGCCGCCTTCGCGGAGGTCGCCGACCTGCCGATCGAGAAAGCCGTGCGCCGCCTCGTCACGGTCGTGATCGAGGCCCATCACATCGACCCCGATCTGCACCGCATCCTCGCCGAGCAGATCCCCCGCTCCGGCCACCTCGCGGAGGTCGAAGCCTACAGTCACGAAATCAACGCCCTCGTGCGCACCTATCTCGAGCGCCACCGCAAGGAGATGCGCAAGCTCGACCCCGCTCTCGCAGCGTTCATGTGCGTGAGCACGATCGAAGCCATCGCGCACAACACGGTGCTGAACGGCGCCGAGATGCTGTCGGAGAAGATGGTGAAGGTGCTGGTGGACGAGACGACGCGGATGGTGGTGGGGTATTTGAGGTAGGTGGGCGTCAAGCCAGGGCACTTACGATGCTGCGCAACGCCGATCATTTCGGCGGGCAGACGAAGGCCGTCAGGCTTCCTTCTTTTTCACGCTGATATTTCCGTCGCCCTCGATATATGCCTCTACGACGTCCGAGGGACTCGCTATGCCCTCCTCGCGAAGTTTGCTCATCAACTCATCCATCGTCACCAGCTCCTGCCGCATGTTGCGGCGAAGGACCTGCCCGTTTTTGATGAGGAGGAGCGGCGCGGGCCGAGCAAGCCGCTCCACGAAAGGCAAGTGATACCCGACCCAGTCGATGGCAAGATTCCAGGAAATGATGGTGGCAACGAGCACGATACCTTCTGTGATCGAGTGGTATTCACCCGCCATGCCATTCTGTGCCGCGTCCGCCAGCAGGACGACGAGAAGCAGATCGGGGATGCTGAGCCCGCCGGTTTGTCGCTTCAAAACGAAGCGCATCAGGGTGAAGACGCCAAGGTACATGATGGTGCCCCGCACGATCATTTCCATGACAGAATGCGTCGGGACGAAGATCTCGCTCCACGATAGCTGAAACATGTTGCCCTCGCACCTAAATGGAAGCGTCCTGATGCCACGCATCGATGCTCGTATCGGACACGACGGTTTTCGGAATTGCGAGAAGAAGGGTCAAGAGTTGAGCCTCCAGCCGACAGCTCGATCGTCATTGTCCTCTGGACGATCCGCTCCTTACCCCGGTCCGACGCGTCAAATCGATTCGGAAAACCCTTATGCCCCAATGACATCGCTACTGTGCATGGGGTTGTTTTCGGCGTTTTGATGTACCGCCCGCCGCAGGCCGCGCTTTGGTCACAGGCATCCCTCGCGGCCCGGAGTAGGCTCCACGCCGACGGTCAACCCGACAGATGTTGAAAAAATGGTCGGAGCGAGAGGATTTGAACCTCCGACCCCTAGTCTCCCAGACGAACGCTACACCGTAACGAGGCGTAACAACACAGAACGTCCTGCACCCAAAATCTGCTTGTTTTTCATTGATTTTTTCCGATTGTTCCGTCATGTTACGCACGTGGGGTAACACGAGCTAACAGCATCGAGACGTTACCCCACGGCACCTTGGGGTAACGGCATGGCGAAGACTAGGGCGCTCTCCAACCTGGCTATCGAGCAGCTTAAGCCCCGCGCGGTCCGTTATGAGAAGTCGGACGGCGGTGCCGCCGGCCTCTTTCTGGTGGTTCACCCCTCCGGCATCAAATCGTGGGTCTTTCGCTTCCGCTCCCCGGTGGAGCGCGACGAAGTCGGTCAGCGCGCCCCCAAGAAGCTGACACTTGGACCGCTGGCGCTCACCCCCTCCCCGGCTCAGCCGCAGATCGGTCACCCCCTAACGCCCGGCCAAGCCAGAATGCTGGCCACCGCCGCCGCGGAGGATGTCCGGCGCGGGATCGACCCCACCCATGTCAGGCGCCAAGAAAAGGCTGAGGCGAAGCGGGAGGCGGTTCGCGACGACACCATAGACGCGACTATGGTCGAGTTCCTGAAGCGCTACAAAGGCCGAAAGCGCCAGGGGCTGCGCGAGTCGACCCGCCTCCTAACGGCCCACTACTTCGGCCTGAAGCCCGATCCGGAGAAGCCGGGCGAATGGGAGCCGACGGGAAATGGAGTGCTGGGCAAATGGTCAGGTCGAACACTCGCCTCCATCACCAAGCACGACGCGATCGTGCTGCTCGACGCGCTTGTCGATTCCGGCCGCGGCGTCACGGCCAATCGGACCCTGACGACCCTCAAGACCTTTTTTGACTGGTGCGTCGACCGCGATATGCGGGAATCTTCTCCCGTCGCATCGCTCGATGCGTTCGCTCATGAAACCGAGCGCGAGCGCAAGTTGACCGCCGCCGAGCTGGTCGCGGCCTGGAAAGTGGCCGATCGGGAAGGCTACCCCTTTGGACGTCTCGTGCAGGGACTGATCCTTCTTGGACAGCGGCGCGACGAGCTGCGCGAGCTGCCTCGATCGGAACTGGACTTGCAGGGCACGTCAGTGGTCCTCGATGACGGGAGTCGCTGGAATGAGCCATTGTGGACAATCCCGAAAGAGCGAACCAAGAACGGGCGCGAGCACCTTGTGCCCCTCAGTCCGCAAGCGATCGCGTTGTTCAAGTCCCTGCCCTCCATCAAGGGAAAGGGTTTGCTGTTCACCACGACCGGCGAAACGCCGATTAGCGGTCTCTCGAAGGCTAAAAAGCGCTTCGATGAAGCTATGCTTGCCGAGCTGCGCAAGGGCGATCCGCACGCGCACTTGGAGCCTTGGACATTACACGATCTACGCCGGACTTTCTATTCCGGCCTGCAGGCGCTCGGGTTTTCGATCGAGATCGCCGAAGCGTGCGTCAACCACTCATCGGGCGCGATCCGCGGCGTTGCCAGAGTCTACGCTCGCCATAAATATCTGCGTGAGAAGACCCAGGCGTTTGCCGCCTGGGGCCGGTATGTCGAGGATATGGTCAACAACCGCTCAGCGAGCAATGTGGTCCCATTCCAGAGAGAGCCAGCATGAGCGCGAAAGTACCCCCGCCGCCCCAGAGCGCGCCGCTGTCTCACGAAGAAGAATCGGCCCGCGACAACGATGCAGCCGCAGCTCAAATCTCAATCGCCTGGCAGGAGGCACTTGATTGGGCAAAACGTGGCGACCGCCGCTCGCTCGCCGCGATGCTCCGCAGCGAACATTCCCTGTCGGATGAGGACGTCCGCGCCTTCCTGGCTAATGTACTGGAAGACAAAGAAAAACGGCCGAGAGGAAAGCCGGCCCGCCGGCCACAGCACACATTCTTTGTTGACGGCAAAGGCCGCGTCTCGTGGATCGACAAGCGGGATAGCCAGTTCCTCACAATCAAGAAGTGGATGCACGACAATAAGAAAGCGCATCGCGGTCATAGCGCCCTCTTGGAGGCTGCCGCGCGACACTTCAAAATGGATCCGGAAGTGCTTGAGAACATCGTGCGTCGATCGTCCAAATCGCGAACTAAATCCCGCAGCACGTAAATCCGCTTTTAGCTGCTGATTACAGATGTTCGGAGACGTGATTTCCTGCCCATAACAGGAGATCATAAATGTCCGCCGACGATCCCGATGCCCTGATCCGCACGTCGCAGCTCCGCGCCCGCTACGGAGGCGTGAGCCATATGTGGGTCGAGCGTCGTCTGAAAGACGATCCCGCCTTCCCTCGCCCGCTCTACATCGCCCGCAACCGCTTCTGGCGTCTCGCTGATCTCGTCGAGTGGGAGCGCGCCGTCGCCGCGCGCCGCCAGCCCGTTGCGGCCTGATGTTGACAATCAACATTCACCGCAAATCCGCAACATAGGTCAAATCGATGAATCCCCAGTTCCGCAACACAATCCTCGAACGCGCTGCGCGCTGCGACAACGACTCGCGCATGGAGCCTATCGTTCTCGCTGCGAAACACGCGCTCGCCGCCAAGTTGCGGAATCGCAACATCGGAGGCGGCGCGGCTGTGCTCGGCTTTCCCGACGATCACGCTGCGATGAACGACATGGTTCGGATGCTTCAGCACGCCGAGTTTGCCGCAAACCAGGCGCAGGACTGGGAGGCGCAGATCGTCAGCACGTCCGGAACGCAGCAGGCAACCTATAGCGGCGGCTGAGGATGACCGGCGCCCTGAAAACGATCGTGCTCAAGTTCGAAGCCGCGCTGTTGGACGGCGTCCGCAGCGGGGCGGATGAATCCGATCTCGAGCAGATATTCGACCTCGCTTGCGAGCGGTTGCGCGAGTTCAACAGCGAGGCGCGTGACGAGGCGTACTTTTCGGCCGCGATTGAGGTCCATACCAAATTCAAAATGGCGCTTGAGACGATAAGCCGTGTCGACGCCGAACGCCGCCTCAAGAGGCAGCGCCGATGACCGCCAACAATCTCATCGCATCGAAGCGTCACAACTGCGTTTGGATCGCAACAGATGCCGCAAGCTACGACGACCGAGGCTTCGTCTGCAAATTTGGATCGAAAGTCCGCGCCATTCCAGAGTGGCCGGCCGTGATCACGGGACGAGGCAATAGCTTTGGTCTCGATACCGCAGCTCGGGAATTGAGCCGACGCGCATCGAGTTTCGAGGAAATGGTCGGCATCACCTACCGCGAGCTACGGTTGGTCGTTGAGGAATTCAAGCTCGACCGTCCGTTCGAACTCAGTTTCGCCGGCTTCTTCCGCGGTAGCCCGATGATCGTTTTCGCTCGAACTCCGGGTGATCACGACAGCACAGGATTTGGCTCGCAACCGTATCTGCCCTTGCCAGTCGGCCCGACCTTCTTTGGCCCCTGGCCATCTGACGAATTGATCGCTGAAGCCGGCTTCATCAAGCCGGATCCAGACCACACGCCCGAAAACATCGAGCGTGGCCTGCTCGAGCTGATCAAGCTGCAGCGCAGGATACCCGCAGACGACGGCTTTTCGCGTGTGGGCGGCTTCGCTGAGCTGACGGTGCTGAGACCAAACGGAATCGAGCGGCGAATATTCCACCGTTGGCCGGGCGATCTAATTGGGCATCGTATGTCGACCGAGGAGCATTGACCGATGGCGCAGATCGGCATTTTCCGGACGAAGGACGCCGCCAAGGCTATGGGCGATCAGTTTCAAAGCTGGATCGACCGCGGCCTCGTTGATCCGAAAAACTTGGAAGAATTCTCCGCAGCGATGAACTACAGCGCCCGGCAAGTGGAGGATCTGGCCGATCAGGCGCGGGTCGCGGGGGCTGCACTTCCCCAGTTGCAGCAGGCGTTGAACGACGCCGGCAATGCTCGGAAGCAACTCGACTCGCTGATGACCGAAGGAATGAGCGTCAATCGCGGGTTCTTCACGTCGTTCGGCCAGCAATTGCGTAGCGGTGCAAGCGCCTGGGACGCGTTCAAGTCTGCGGGCCTCGATGCCCTTGGTAAGCTGTCCGACAAACTCGCATCCATGGCGGCAGACTCGCTCTTTGCGAATGCGTTTGGCGGCTCGACCGGCGGCATTGGGGCTTTGTTCGGCCTGGGTGGCGGCGTCACCGGATCGGTCGACGTCGGCAGTTACATGATGCCGACCGTTGGGTTTGCCAATGGCGGCTACACCGGACACGGCGGCAAGTATCAGCCGGCCGGCATTGTCCACAAAGGCGAATACGTGATGGATGCCGTGACCGTGCGGCGCGTCGGCGTGGCCAATCTGGACAGCTTGCGCGGCTACGCGGACGGCGGATTGGTCGGACAGATGAGCCGCGCCGCGGGCGGCGGCAGCAGCCCCGCCGTGGTCATGCAGGACAATCGGCAAATCAACATTGGGCAAGGCGCTTCCGCCGAGACCGTGACGCAACTGCGTGAGGAGTTGGCGCGCGATCGCGCCGCTCGCTACTCGGACACGGTGCGAATCGTGCAGAGCGCGAAGAAAAGGCGGGATCTATGACGCCAGGACACGAGCGCGAAAGCGATCCGATCGCGCCGCCAAAGATAGCGAGCGACGTGGTTGATCCGGACTTCGACCAATCGGACGAAGCAGAAGCCGAGTTCACCCGCTGGCGCTGGCCGGAGCGATCCGATGAGTGAGCCTGAAAATCGCGCATTGCGGTGAGCGCTCCAAATCGAGCGGATCACACGGAAGCTTTTCGCGCTGCGCTTGCGCAGCATGTTGGAGATACGGAATACGCAGAGTTTTTGAGAGTTTGCCGAGCGGAAGCGGTCGAGATGACCGCCAACTTGGCAAATGTGACTGCGGCAGCTGGTGACGATCAATTGCAGCAGTCCGGCGGCTGAGCTGGCAGGGACGCCCGCCGGTTCGGTCACGTCGGGTGTGCCACCGCGGACGCGCGTTGAGCATTCGATATCCGATCACAACGAGGACCAAGCAATGAAAGTCGAACTCCACAACCTTCCGCCCGATCTATCCGCTCCGCCGCCGCACGCGTGCGGTTGGCTCGCCTTTCAACACTCGAGCGGCAAAGCCTGGCGAAAGATCGATGGAGCCTGGCTGCCAATCGACGAAGCAAACGCAATAGCCGAAGCACGGAAACAAAAGAAATGACCGCACTCGTAAGTTATTCCACTGGCACCGCAACCGTTTCGGCGGGCGGAACGACCGTCACAGGCACCGGCACGATCTGGTCGGGCGTCAATGTGCGTGCAGGCGACATTCTGCAGATTGGCAATTATCAGTCGATCATTTCGGATGTCGTGGACACCGGAACATTGACCATTCCGCCGTGGGGCGGCGGTGCGCAAACGGCGGTCGCCTACAAGATCTGGCAGGTGTCGCCGCAGCGATTTGCCGGCGCGCAGGCGATGGCGGACGTGAACCAACTCGTCGCCGCGCTCAATACATCCGGCTTTTTCGTCTTCGTCGGTTCGTCGCTCGCAGAGCCCGACCCGTCGCTTGGCAATGAGGGCCAATATGCGTTCCAGCCGACCACGGGCAATACCTGGGTGAAGTCGGGAGGCGTGTGGTCCTATCTCGGAATCTATAAGGCGTTCCAACTCAAGGGCGCATGGAGCGGCGCGACCGGCTATGCTGTCGGCGACGTGGTGACGCTCAGTGGTTCGAGCTACGTGTGCGTGCTCGACCACACCAACCACATCCCGCCTAATACGACCTACTGGCAACTGCTGGCGAGCAAGGGCGACACCGGCGCGACGGGCGCAACGGGCGCCGGCTACGGTGGCATGTCGACCACGTCACTCACTATAGGCACGGGCTCGAAAGCCTTTACCACGCAGTCGGGCTTCGCCTACCAGAACGGAGCGCGCGTGCGGGCGAGTTCGGCCGCAAATACGTCGAATTGGATGGAAGGGCTTGCGACCTACAGCGGCACGACGTTGACAATCAGCGTCGACAAGACCAACGGCAGCGGCACGCTCGCCCATTGGAATTTCAACGTGGTCGGCCAACCCGGCGCCGGTGATCTGTCGAGCGCGAACAATCTTTCGGACTTGGCCGATGCGGCGACGGCCCGCGGCAATCTCGGAATTCCCCAAACCTATGGGCAATGCAAGCTGACGAAATCGGGTTCGAACCTTATCCTGTCGCCATTCAATGGGAATATGCTCACGATCGCGGGCGCGACCTACGCCGTCCCAGACGCAGGCGTTTCCCTCTCTGCCACCGGGCTGACCGCGGGTATGCTCTATTACATCTATGCCTATATGAGCGCCGGCACGATGACGCTCGAGGCATCGACCACGACACATGCCACGTCGACAACATCAGGCAACAAAGGAACCGAGATCAAGAGTGGCGACAACACGCGTTCGCTGGTCGGCATGGCCCAGCCGATCTCGGGTCCGGCCTGGACTGATTTTTTAGTCCTATCCTGGTTCAATCGATCCGGCAAAAGCGCAGTCGCCAACAACACGGCGACGCGCGCGGCTACAAACGCCGCGTTTGTCGAGTTGCACAGCGAAATGCGCGTTCCGTTCTTGACCTGGCCAGACGAACTGGTGATCGCGAGCCTCGTCGGCTCAGGATATGTCAGCACAGCCAATCAGGCGGGCTTTTTTGCGGTCGGTTTTGACGGCGCGACGGCGGAACCCGGCATGGCAGCGATTTCGGACGGCACAGCTGGCGCGCTTCGGCCTCTCGGCTGCACCGCAAAGAAGCGACTATCGGAGGGAAATCATTACGCAACCGTGCTCGGCGGCGGTAATGCTTCGACGTCGGTCAATCTGTATTTCAATTCGGCCGCCGACGGCCTGCGCTCGGCGCTGTTGGTCGAGGTGCGGGGCTGACGCCGGTGGAACGGCGAGCTGCGGAGATGTCCTAACTCGCCGGCTTTGCGGGCTTGCGAGCGGCGGCAACTGGGGCGGCCGGTGGCGGTGTGGGCGTTTCCATGCTTACCTTCAGTTCATCAAGCGTCTGCTGTGTTCGCATTGCGCCTTCACCGCCATTGACCGGAGTGATGCGCTCGAAAGCCGACCCCGGGTTCGTGACGAACATCCCGGCGGCGACAACGCGGGTCGAGTCGCCGATCGGCGCAAATGTGAACACGATCCGCTCTGCCGGGATGCCGTCGTACCTCGAACCGAGCAAGAGGGTGGCACCGAAGTTCTCGGACGGCTTTTCGATCTGCAATAGGTACTCGGTGTCTTTGGTCACGTTGAATCGCTTGTCGAGCGCGAGCGACAGCAGCCGCGCTTTGATCGCGGCAGTCGTTGCGCGGATCGTGACCTCTGGCTTTCCGCTCGCGGTGTTCGGCGCTTGTACGGCCGTCTGACATCCAGCGAGAACGACGGCCAAAACAGCCGCTGTGCAATTGCGAATAAACATGAATTCCCCCCAATCGGGACATTCAAACGCAATTGCCTGCATGGTGCAACCATAAATTTCTGTGAAAACAAGCACCTATTGGAAATTGTCAACATAGACCG
This sequence comes from Bradyrhizobium glycinis, assembly GCF_016031655.1. Taxonomy (GTDB): domain Bacteria; phylum Pseudomonadota; class Alphaproteobacteria; order Rhizobiales; family Xanthobacteraceae; genus Bradyrhizobium; species Bradyrhizobium glycinis. The sequence goes on along the minus strand of NZ_JACCHQ010000011.1, from coordinate 4,489 downwards.
CCCGCGGCCATGCTATTCGCGCGGTTATGACGCTCTGGCCCGATCAGATTGCCTACCCTCCAAGGGGCATGTCGCGTGATGAAGCTGCGCGCTACGTTGGCGTGAGCACCACCACGTTTGACCGGATGGTGCAGGCCGGCTGGATGCCCGGCCCGAAGCGGGTATTCTCACGCCTGATCTGGGACCGATTGCAGCTCGATGCTGCGTTCACCGATCTTTCCGAGCAACAGGCGAACCCGCTCGATAGGATATTCACGGGCCGGTTAGGTGCAAAGCCGTCTGCCGGTGATCTTTCCGCCGTCGAACTGTCCCATGCTGCCCTTGAGGAGGCACGCGAAGCGCTGCGGCGTCGGGAGGAGCAGCGTAGAGAGGATGAATGGGAAGCCAGATACGAAGCGCGAAAGGCGGCCAAGCGAGGAGCCGGGCCGCCCCGCAAGAAGCCCTAATGCGTCCCGCGCTTCCTCAGTTCATCCCAATGCGCGGCTACCGTGCGCAGGTCCGTGAAGTAGAATTGGCGATCACGGCGGCCGCGGCGGGCCGCATGCCACTGGATCTCCTCTTCGTCATAGCCGAGCGCCAAAAGGCTCTCGCGCAGTCCGACGGCGGCAGCTTCGCGGGCTTCGGCCCTGCTCATCTTGAAGCCGGATCGGCGAGCCGCCGCGATCGATGCAGCGATGCCGGCCGGACTCGCCTCTTTGGCGAACGTCTGTACGGCCGCCTCATATTGGCGGCGCTCGAGCGCGAATTCCATGAAGGCGCCTGCGCCGGGAAAGTAAGCACCCGGGAGGGTGTAGATGTGCGTGCTGCGGGCAGGATTGAAGGTGGAAGGATTGATCATGGCGGGGACTCCTCGTTGGCTTGGCGATGTCGTCGAGGATAAGGATTCGATTCTAATAGTCAATGATTTTCGTTGACTATTGCCGCCCTTGTTTTCTATGTTGATTGTCAACATCAATGTCGGAGACGACAATGCGTATCACTGGTGCACAAATCCGAGCGGCAAGGGCTTTTCTCAGATGGACGGCCGCCGATCTGGCGAAATCTGCTGGCGTCGGAATTTCAACCGTCCAAGAGATCGAGAAGATAGACGGCGAACCGCGCATCGAATCTAGTTTGCAGTGGCGATCAGCTGCGCGCGACGAAGCGATTGAAAAAATCGGCCGGGCACTAAGTGGAGCCGGCATAACCTTCCTACCACCCAACGCTCAAGGCGCGGGGATTCGGGGAAGTTTACCGGCTGTTCAGACGTAGGCGCGCCAAACAGCGGCCGATTCCCAATGCCTCGGACGCCATCAGGCAGCTGATTGAGATGGGTTTGAAAGCGTCGCGCTCGAAGGACAGGGAATAGACACCGGGAGCGTGACGCCCTACGGTACAAGGCTATGGGTCAGATCCGGAAACTTGTCGATTGCTACGACTGCGGGAATGCGGTTTCACTCAATGCGACCGCGTGCCCGAGCTGTGGTTCAAAGCACTTGGCTGGGCCGCCTAAGCTGGGTCGCAGGCCGCCCACCCACAACGTCGAGGCCCGCAATGACCGCAATATGTTCGTAGTCGCCGGGACGCTTGGCACTCTCGGGGCAGCCTATGGCATCGCCACAAGCACTGGACCATGGACAGCGACGCTGTTCGGGCTTGCATACGGCATGGCTGGCATTTTGATAGGCGTGCCTCTGGCTGGCTTCCTGAACATCACTCGCCGGCTTTGGCATTAATCTTCTAAACATTGACTTTCAACATTTAACCTGCTACCTTCTGTTGCCATGAAGGCAAATCTGCTCAAGGCAACAGTTTCAAAGCTGACGTCCATTCCACCAGGGACGGCCGCAGATCGTTTCCGGGATCTGCAATCCGGTAAGTTGGTATCGAAGGGCGAACCCGGCCGGTATGGCGGCGTGACGATGACCGACTCCGATCGGATCAACACGCTTCTCGGCTTCGCCTTCGATCCGGGCCGAGGTGAGTCCCGTGTCTCGAACGTGAAGCGCATCCGGCGTTTCAAACTTGCTCAAGCCACCTACAATCCGCTGCGAACGAAATTGTCTCCTAAAGACAACGCGCGTGCCGCGTTTCAATTTGTAGAAGGATTGGGAATTAAATTCGATGACTTAGGGCGGGCGCTCGACGGCATTGTCGGAAGTATGCGAAGCGGCGCTTTCAGCGGCTGGGAAGATGGAGTTCGCGCCAACGTGGTGGTGGACTTCAATGACGATCGTAGCGCTGCAATCACGATGGACCGCCCACAGGTCAACAACTCGGCAATATTCATTTTTGAACCAGCGGGACACCGCTCGCCAGCGGAAGCAGCGATCGAACGCATCGTCCGCTTCAACAGAATCGTATTCGAGGAACTGGCAACAAACGAAACGGCCCCGGATCAGGACTGATCGCAGGGCCGCAGACGTCTTCGGTAAATTGCTTGGCGGCCTTTACCTAGCACGTTCCGCGACTTTTGCAATCAGATGTTGGTTCGGGGCTCCGCAAAGTAGGAGTACCCGACAGTGAGAGTTGAGAACGTCGAACAATGGGCGCGCGCGCATGAGCGCCTTTTCCAATACGAACAGGGGCACGCATATGCGATGCCAGCTACGTTGCAAGATGCTCTGGTGGTGGCGATCCCGCGCAATCTCGTGGCCTCATGGCTGTTCTATTGCGAAAAGCATCCTCCCGTTTTCCCCATCCGGCATTTTGTTTGGGACATTCGAAGGCTGGTCCATGGCGACTATGAATTCGCCGAGGAGTGGCTTGCGCCCGTACTGGCTGAATGGGGCGATCCCGAAGACCTGGAGGCGCTGTGGACCGAAGCGGATCGCCCGTATGAGGATGGCAAAGACGTTCTGGTCCTTCGTGCGTTGGCTTCACTATCTCACGAGGAAGACGACGAAGGCGGGTTGTGGGTGCTCCTGCCGGATGGCGACGAAGGCGCCTCCGATGAGGTGGAAGCAATCAAGCAGCTCCACCGCCTTTTCTACGAACTCGACTCTGCAGAAATCGAGCAGTTGGAGATAGCAGCAGGCGTTACGAATCCCGCCGCGCTGGCCGCGATGCGGGCCAAGGGCCTACTGAGGCTGACCGACTCCGATTTAGCGGCCTTGTCCATTCGCGACCGCTTACGCATTGAGAACGAAATCATGATGGCCCGCTACGAGGCCCAAAAAGCCATACCGTGCCCGCTCCCCCTCCCTGGCCATCCCAATCTGACAGCGCAACAGGCAGTCGCGTTGGAAGACTTCTACGCGTGCCTGCCCGCCGGCGCCTATATCTTCACGCCAACGCGGGAAATGTGGCCATCGACCAGCGTTAATTCCAAAATCGGGCCGGTCACCGTGCCAATGCGGGAGAAGCCGATTCAAGCTTCTACGTGGCTCGCGAAGCACCGCGCCGTTGAGCAAATGACTTGGGCACCCGGGCGCCCCATGGTCATTGCCGACAAACTGATTGCCGACGGCGGTTGGATCGATCGTCAGGGGTGCAGCGTGTTCAACTTATACCGTGCGCCTGTGATCAAACCGGTAGCCGGCGACGCATCGCTTTGGACCGCACACATTGCGCGCATTTTCGAGACCGATGCCGCCCACATCATCAAATGGCTCGCTCATCGGGTGCAGCGTCCCGAACAGAAGATCAATCACGCGCTCGTCCTTGGAGGCCCTCAGGGCATCGGCAAAGATACCATGCTTGAGCCTGTGAAACAGGCCATCGGGCCATGGAATTTCACCGAGGTCTCGCCAGTACAAATGCTCGGGCGCTTCAACGGATTCGTCAAGTCTGTGATCCTACGCATCAGCGAAGCTCGCGATCTCGGTGAAGTGGATCGATACGGCTTCTATGAGCACATGAAAACACTCACTGCGGCACCGCCCGACGTGCTTCGTGTTGACGAGAAACATTTGCGGGAACACGCAGTGCTCAACGTCTGTGGCGTCATCATAACGACCAACAACAAGGACTCCATGCATCTGCCGGCCGATGACCGCCGCCATTTCGTGGCCTGGTCCGCACGCACCAAAGACGACTTTGGACCGGACTATTGGAATAAGCTCTACAATTGGTTCGGCCACGGCGGCTCCGAGATCGTGGCTCATCATCTTGCAACGCTCGACCTGACCGATTTTGATCCGAAGGCGCCTCCGCCCAAGACGCGCGCCTTTTGGGAGATGGTGGACAGCTCTCGCGCTCCTGAGGATGCGGAGATGGCCGACGCGCTCGATGCGCTTGGAAAGCCCGACGCGGTTACCGTAGGGCACGTCTTGACGCGAGCCGCCTCGAGCTTCGGCGAATGGCTGCAAGACCGTCGTAATCGTCGCAAGATCCCGCACCGGTTCGAGGAATGCGACTACGTGGCGGTCCGCAACCCGTCCGCCGGGGATGGCTATTGGGTGGTGAATGGGAAGCGAGCGCCCGTCTACGCCAAGTGCGAACTCTCGCTGCGGGACCAGATCGCAGCAGCGGAACGGCTGTCTGCGGCAGGTTTACAGACGCCGCCGAT